>NZ_FNQM01000075.1 GCF_900107585.1 Rubrimonas cliftonensis
TGTCAATGGACACCCAGTCTTACGAGTTAGCGCGACACCCAGTGTTACGAGGTTGAGCGCGACGGTAGCGGGCGCGGAGGGCGCGCTGACCGCAAGAGTCAGAGCGCGCCCTTCGCGGCCGCGGGGGCTTGGGGCGGCTTCATCGGTCAGGTCTTGAAGGCGTCTTCGAGGTCGCGGAGGCGGTAGCTGCGGCCCTTGATGTTGAGGACGTGGGCGCGGTGCAGGAGGCGGTCGAGGATGGCGGTGGCGAGGACCTCGTCGCCGGCCAGCAGTTCGGTCCAGTCGCGGATCGACTTGTTCGTGGTGATGATCATGGCGCCGCGGCCGTAGCGGTAGCTGACCAGCCGAAAGAACAGGCTGGCCTCCTCGCGGGTCATGGGATCGTAGCCCATCTCGTCGACCAGTAGCAGCGCGCTGGACATGTACTTTCGCTTCTTCAGCCGCTCTGGGCGCAGATGGGCGTCGACCTTGAGCGCGGTCAGCAACTCGTCGAAGCGGAAGTACTGGACCGAGAAGCCGAGCTGGATGGCGCGCACGCCAAGTCCCACCAGCAGATGACTTTTCCCCACGCCGGGCGGGCCCTGAATCAAGATCGCCTCGGCGCTGCGGATCCAGGCGCCGGTGGCCAGCGTCTCGATCCGCGATCGCTCGATCGCCGGCTGAAAGGCGAAGTCGAAGTTCTCCAACGTCTGGCCGGTCGGGATTTTCGAGCTCTTCAGCATGGTGCGGACGCGGCGCTCCTCGCGGCCAGCGCGTTCGGCGTCGAGCAGGCGTTCGAGGAACAGATGCGCGGCCAGCTCGGCGCGAACGGCTTCGGCCAGCAGCGGCTCCAGCGCCTCGGCGGCGTAGCCGCAGCCGAGCGCGGCCAGCTTGTCGCGCGTCGTGTCGATGTCGAGCTTCACCCGCGGCGCCGTCATCGCGCGACCTCCGCCAGCCGGGCATAGAGGTCGATCGAGCGGTGATGCACGGGCGCGGCGGCCAGTTCCTGCAGGCGCCGGCCCATCCGTCCCAGCGGCTGGGGCGCGATCACGCGCTCGGTGCTTTCGCCCTCGTAGTGCGCGTCGTCCTTGACGATCAGCGCGGCGCCGCCGCGGGGATGATCCGCGATCACCGCGCAGTCCCTCAGGATCTGCACCCGCCCGGCGAGCCCGCGGACCTCCACCTCCTGGCGGACGAAGCGGAACGGGACGCTGTAGCGCCGGCCCTCGAAGCTCACCATGCAGTCGACGCCGACCGGCCGGCGCACGACGACGTCGAACGGCTCGGGGAGCGTCTCGGGCAACGGCGTCAGCAGTGCGCGCTCGGTCCCCCAGGCCTCGGCGACGCTGGTCCCGGTCACAGGGCAAGAGAGCCGGTGCGACCGTTCCTCGACCCGCGCGTCGGTCCAGGCCTGCAGCGCCTCGAGGCTGTCGAAGACCTGGCCGTAGGGGTCGTCCGCGCCGCGTTGGTCGCCGATCCCGCGCTCGACCTTGCCCTTGGCCTGCGGCTGGCGCGGCTGGCAGGCGTCGACGTGGAACTTCAGCTGCCCGGCGTAGCGGCGGTAGGTCGGGTTCACCTCGCCCCAGGCGCCGGCGCCCTTCGACACCCCGGTCTTGACGTTGTCGATGCGCAGCACCGCCGGCACGCCGCCGAGCCGGCGGAAGCAGGCCGTGTGGCACGCCTGCCAGCTCAGCATGTCCTTCGACCGAGCCCACACCATGGCCCGCTTGCGGCTCCAGGACAGCGTCATCACCAGCGCGACCAGGTCCACCACCGCCGCGCCGAGCACCATGCCGGGATACTCCGCCCAGTCGACCTGCGCCTGCGCCCCGGCCGGCGTCTCGACCCGCCGCCGGGCCCGGATCGCCGGCGCCGGGAACGTTCGCCGCCAGTAGCGCTGAACCGACTTCAGGCTGCCGCCGTAGCCGTGCTCCCGCCGCAGCCAGTCGTGCAGCGCCGCGAGGTTGATCCGTCCGTCCGTCTGCTGGTCGCGCCAGTGCGCGATCGCCTCGGCATGCGCCGACGCCGCGCTCACTTGCCTCGACCGGCCGTCCGTCGCGCCGCTCTCCTGACGGCGCCGGTGATACCGGACCGCCCCCTCCGTCACCCCAAGCAGACGCGCCACACCGCTCTGCGTCTGCCCGCACTTCAGCAATACCGTCATCGCCGTCCGCGCCCCGTCATCGAGACGACCCATCGTCACCCTCCGGCGGACAACCCGCCGGAAATCGATCAGGCCAAGGCGACACCTCGTAAATCTGGGTGTCGCCTTACGCCCTCAGTGACGTGTCCGGTGACA
>NZ_FNQM01000050.1 GCF_900107585.1 Rubrimonas cliftonensis
TTGCGGTCAGCGCGCCCTCCGCGCCCGCTACCGTCGCGCTCAACCTCGTAACACTGGGTGTCGCGCTAACTCGTAAGACTGGGTGTCCATTGACAGCCGCCCCTCAGCCGCGATATCGTCAAGGTGAAAGGCGTCCCCGCGAAGGCGGCGGCCCGTCGCCGTGAACTACTCGCCGAAGGCGTGAAGGCGGCTGGCGCGAACGTCGACACCATCAGCGCGAGCCTGATGCGGGCTGAGATGCGCCGGCACCTCGCCAGCCTCGATTCTGGCGGCGCCATGGCGCTGCTCGCAGACCCGGCGATGCCGCAGGCCGAACTGGCCGGGTGGATGGCCGCTACGACCGAAGGCCCTGCGGCTCTGGTAGGCATACCGGCCGATCAGATGGCTCGCATTGTCGCCGACGCCGCCGCGCGACTGTCCGACCCCATCAAGCTGCAGGCCGTCGCCGAACATGAAGCCGCCGCCGAGCTCGCGCGCGTCGCTCTGGACTACGCCATGGGCGAGCTGGCGAACGCGACCGGGCTGCAGCCAGCGGCGTTCGTCGCGTGGGCGATCAGCGAAGGCGCGCCGGCTGAGGCCTTTGATCCCGCTCTTGTGGAGGCCGCTGATCGGCAGGGCGCGGCCGTGGTCGCGAAAGCAGGGGGGGCCGTCTGATGGCTGTCGACGTGCACGCGCTGTTCGAGCGTATCGAGGCGATGCCCGAAGCCGAGCGCGAGGCGCACCATGAAGCGGTCCGCGCCGAAATCGCCCGGCGCCGCAACGCGTGGCGTGTCCAAGCGCTCGAGGGGCTTCACGACGTCGCGGCGCTGATCGACCTGGCCGGGCTGCTGGGCGACGCAGCGGGCGACGACGCCGGCCGGCGCGAGCTTCTGTGGGCGACCGCCGATCGGGCGAGGGCCGCTGCGATCGCGATCCGCGAGGCGCTGGGCGAACCGGCAGAGTGACGACCCGAAAGCGCGAGGTGCATTTTCGGTTAGGCGGGTAGGTAGGCAGGTAAAAGATCAGGCTTCCGAATTTAGACGTTAAATCATCGACTTAAGCTGATACATGGCGGAGAGGGTGGGACGCGCGCAAATCTCCAGTAACGGCGCAGAATGTGATTACATGATACTGTTTACATTGGAAAGTTTATTCCCTGCGGGACAAGCCTATGCGCGAGCCGACCGGTGATTTGTAACACAGTTTGTAACTCACTCCGTGCTGCACCTCGTGATCGCAACCGGGCGGACGACACCAAGCTCTCGCTCAGGTTTGTCTCAAACGCGGCCCAGATGGTCGACCGATTCGCCGGTAAATCGACCGGTCGCGGGGCGTCTTCCGGACCGCGGTTGACGGCCATTCGCCCGAGCGGCAGGAGTATCCTCAATAGCAGCCGGTCGACGGGGGATCCTGCTGCGACCTCTGGCTCGGGGTGCCCGGCGCCGACCCGACCGAGACGCGCGGGATTTCAGCCGTCCGCCCCGCGGCGCCTCTTGAGCGATGAGGGCCGCGCCCTCCCTCGGGTGGGCGCTTCGCGACGGCTGAGCGGCGCGGTTTATGGCGCAAACAACTTCGACGGCGCAGCGGGTTGAGGCGTTGCAATGCGCCCTCCCTTGGGGGAGGGAGGGCGCGGCCCGTGCTGGTCGCACGGGCCAAGGGTCGAGCGATGCGCCTTCAGGCCACCGGCCGCCTTCCGCGCATCATGTCGTCGAGCACCGCGCGCGTCGCCCCGTCCGGCGCCGCCAGAGCTGCCCCAGCGACCGGCCGCCGACCGCAACTGCAGTCGTTCGGCGCCCTCGCATCCGCTCAAGCCTTCGCCCCGGTGGTCCCTCCCGTTGTCGGCCGGTCGCGGGGAGTCTCGCGGAGCGTGGTAGCCGGCCATTCGCAGTGGGGGCGGGTATGAGATCAACCTCGTCGTCCGTCCCGCTGGGGCGGCTACGGGAAACGCGTTCCGGCTGGTCGAGGGGCGAGCGGTGGGGCGCGATAAGCGGACGCTCACGGCGTGCACGGACGCCTTCGCGGGGGCCGCTCGTTGCGCCCAAAGGGTGGTTGAACCCGAGGAGGAGCGCCTCACACCGACCTTGCCAAAATTTGCCAAGAGCTGCATGATCCGTCCATGGGCACCATGAACATCTCGCTGCCGGACCAGCTCAAGCGATATGTCGACGAGCAAGTCGCTGCTCGAAGCTATGGGACGAGCAGCGAGTACATACGCGAACTGATCCGGCGCGATCGCGATCGCGAGGCTCTCCGCGCGCTTCTCCTCGACGGCGCCGCATCCGAGGCCGGAACGCCCGTGGACGCAGCATATTTCGAGTCCCTTCGCCGTCAGGCGCGGCGCAGCGCTGAGTGACCAAGCCGGTCGCGCCGCGGACCGCGGCGAAGCGGGACGCCGAGTTGATTGTGTCCAGGTATGTCGACGAAGCAGGTGTCGACGTCGCATTGAGCTTCATCGACGAACTCGAAGACGCGTACCGATTCATCGCTGACAACCCGGCAGCCGGGTCGCCGCGCTATGGACTGATGCTAGATATCCCGGGTTTGCGATCCTGGCGCGTCCGCGGATTTCCGCACCTGATCTTCTACATTGAGCGGACCGACTTGCTGGACGTCTGGCGCATCCTCCACGGAAGCCGCGACGTGCCCGCGACGCTGGTCGACCACGATGAGACCGACGCGCGCCTATAGACATGCCGACGCCCAACTCCCGAGAAGCCGCCGGTCGCGGGGCAGAGGGCTAGGGGCGACGTCCGGTCATTCGCAGAAGCGATATCTACGCCGCGCCGCCTGCCGGTCGCCATGCGCCCGATCCGGGCGCAGCCGTGTCTGTGCCGCACCAATTCCGGGCCGGTGCGATGCGGTGCGCATGATGGAGCGCGTGCGGCGACGCCTTCCCGCCCGGCCGCAAAGGGAGGGAACTCGGTGTCCTGATAGTTTCATTTGGACACAAGTGCATTCCCTTTCCGGCGAAGTAATCCTCCTTCAATACATCCTGTGATTGTGGGTCTGCCAATCTCGCCTCGACCCCACGCAGCTGGCTGATCCGCCACCCCCAAGGTGTGAACAGACGCCGCGGAGTGCCCTCCCTCTAGACGAACACGATGATCATGGAGCCGACCGGCATCGGCGCCCCTCGCCGCTCCAGAGCCACGACACCCGTGACGCCGTCGACCGCGCCTGACCGGTGAAATGGCGTCCCCCTGTCTGACAACGGGCGCGCGTCTTTCCTCGTGCAAGGCCTGTCGCGCGCCCGCGCGTCACCGGCGGGTCAGCGACCCGTGAGGGCCTTGAACTCGTCGAAACTGATCGTGCCCGATGCGTCGCCGTCGCCCTGGGCGATCATGTCGTCGGCGGCGTCGGCGGACTGGCCCGTCGAAACCAGCGTCTTGCCAAGCTCCATCTTGTTGATCTCACCGTCGCCATCCCTGTCATAGACAGCGAATTCAGCGCGCGCATCTTCGTCGGGATCGCCCTGCGCAGCGCGTGCGGCCATCAGCGCCTCGTATTCCGCGAAGCTCGCCGTACCAGACCCATCCGTGTCCATCTCGCCCAACATCGAAGCGGCGGCAGCCTCGTCGCCACCCATTCTCGCGCCAAGTTCAACAACGGATATCTCACCGTCCCCATTCATGTCGAACAGACCAAACTCATCCGCTGACTGTGCGCCGGCCGCCGTCGCGGTCAGCAGGCATGCGGCAAGGGCGGTCAGAACCGCGACAGCGATCTGGTGGCCGCCCCGCGGGCTGCGGAAGCCGAAATCAGTCGTGTGCATGATCGAAAGTTCCTTTCATGGCTTGCAGTCCCGACTTTCCGCCGGGGACGGTAACGTCGCACGCTGGTGCATCAACGACGTCGCGATAGTACAACAGGAGCGCGACGAACCGGGGATCGACTACCGGTGCGACACTGGATCCCGCTCCTGTCGCCGGCACGGCAGCCCGCGCCCGGGTCAGGCGACGCAAGGCGCGTGCTGATCCCGGATCAGGCCGAGCGCGGAGTTTCGGTCCTTGGCCGACGAGATCAATACGACGAGGCCAGTCGGACGGCTGATGTTCGACGTGTTCGGACCCATCGCCGAGTTCTAGTGTTATCCGCCTGACGCACGATTCCCATGCACGGCCGGCTATGGCATGGTCGGAGGGTAAGACGCTCCGACTGTAGGTCGGCGCGGTGCGGCGCGGAATCCCGACACCGATCGGCATCGCAAGTCTCTGATCTTTCCTTGCGCGAGAGGGGTCTCGGCATCGCGCCTATCCACAGCCGCACAATCTCGTCCGCTTGCCCCTACCGAATGACGCCAATTGGTCGTAGGCAGCGCGCCGCCGCGTACGGGCTGGAGCCGCCACGCCGGCAATCGCCGCCTTGGCCTTTGCCTACACTGGCTTGATCGGGCATCTTCCGAACAGAGTGTGGACGGTGTCAGAGCAGTGCTCGGAGCTACGGGGCGCATTTTCCGGGTTTTGCCTGCTGATCGGCCAAATCTCTATCCAAGCGAGGGAGTTAGAACTTGGCGCGACCATCGACTTCCACCCCGACCCGCCGGGACGTGGTAACGACCGGCGCGGCAGGAGCCCTTTTCGCGGCCGCGCCATTCGGGCTTCGTCGAGAGGCCCGCGCCCAGACGGGGGCGGCGCCCGAGAAGATCTTTCGCGGCGGCGTGATCGTCACGGTCGATGATGCGCAGCCCAGAGCGCAGGCGGTCGCCATTGCGCGAGGGCGTGTTCTCGCGGTCGGGTCGGAAGCGGAGATCATGGCGCTCGCGACGGACGCCACCGAGATTGTCGAGCTCGACGGCGCGACACTGCTGCCCGGCTTCATCGACAGCCACGGCCACTTCATGAACGCGCCCCAGCTCGTGCGCTGGGTCAACGTCTCGGGCCAGCCTGTCGGCCCGGTGACGTCGATCGCCGACATCGTGGCCGAGATCCGTGCTCATGCCGAGCGCGTCCGGCCGGCGCCGGGCGAATGGATCGTCGGCTACGGCTACGACGCCAGCGTCATCTCGGACGGCCGCGAACTGTCGCGCGACGACCTCGACCCGCATTTCCCCGACAATCCGATCATGCTGATCCACGTCTCCAACCATGGCTGCGTGATGAACTCGCGCGGCTTCGAGATTTTCGGCGTCGACGCGACGACCCCGACGCCCGAGGGCGGCCTGATCCTGCGCAAGGCGGGCTCGAACGAGCCCGACGGGCTGCTGATGGAGACCGCGTTCCTGCCGATCTTCGCCGACCTGCCCAAGCCGGGCGCCGAGGAGCTTCTCGAAAGCCTCGACGCCGCGCAGGACATCTACGTCTCGCGCGGCGTGACGACTGCGCAGGAAGGGGCGACCCACAAGCCCGACCTCGAATTCCTGATCCGCGCCGCCGACGAGAACCGCCTGAAGATCGACGTGGTCTCGCTGCCGCTGGTGCTCGACTTCCCCGCGCTGATCGCGGAATACGCGCCGAACTTCCGGGGCGGCCCGATGGAGCTGCCCGAGACCACCGCGCAGGCGTTCGGGACCTATCGCAACCGGCTGAAGCTGCAGGGCGTCAAGATCCCGCTCGATGGCTCGCCGCAGGGCAAGACCGCATTCTGGACTGAACCGCTCCTGACCGGCGGCCCGGAGGGCGAGGAGGACTACGCGGGCTTCCCGCTGTTCCCGCCGGAAGTGGTCGCGCCGGTCGTCGCGGAATTCGTCGACAAGGGCGTGCAGTTGTTCGTCCACGCAAACGGCGACGCGGCGATCGACATGATCATCGACGCGATCCAGGCGGCGGGCGTGACCGCGGCGGATGACCGGCGCGACTGCGTGATCCACTCGCAGTTCATGCGGCCAGACCAGCTCGACGCCTATGCCGAGCTGGGCATGACGCCCTCCTTCTTCACCCTGCACACCTTCTTCTGGGGCGACCTCCATGTTGCGAACACCGGGCCGGAGCGGGCCGGCTTCACGAGCCCCATGGCGGCTGCGCGGGAGCGGGGGATCCGCTTTTCCAACCACTCCGACTTCTCCGTCACGCCGATGGACCCGCTGCGCATGATGCATTCCGCGATGACGCGGCGCTCGCGCTCGGGCGCCGTGATCGGCGAGGACCAGCGAGTGGACGCGATGACGGCGCTGCGCGCTCTGACCATCGACGCCGCCTGGCAGATCTTCGAGGAGGACCTCAAGGGCTCAATCGCGCCGGGCAAGCTCGCCGATTTCGTGATCCTCGACCGCAACCCGCTTGAGGTTGACGCCGACGCGCTGCTCGATCTCGCGGTGATCGAGACGTTCAAGGAGGGCGAGAGCGTCTGGAGCCGTTCGGCGTGAGCCTGCCGCTCACCGTTCTCGGCGGCTATCTCGGGGCAGGCAAGACGACGCTGCTAAATCGCATGCTGACCGGCGATCATGGGCGGCGGATCGCAGTGATCGTGAACGATTTCGGCGCGCTCAACGTGGATGCGAGCCTGATCGCCGACCATGCTGGCGACACCATCGCGCTGACCAACGGCTGCATCTGCTGCTCGGCGGCCGACGGCACGGCCACGGCCATCGCGCGCATTCTGAAGCGCGCGGCGGATTTCGACCATATCGCCATCGAGGCCTCGGGCGTGGCCGAGCCGGGCAAAGTCGCCCGCAACGCCGCCGCCTTCCGCCTGCCTCTCGACGGGGTGATCGTGCTGGCGGACGCAGAGCAGCTGCCGGAGCAGGCGGCGAACCGCTACACCGGCCGGGCCGTGGCCGCCCAGCTGCGGCAGGCCGATCTCGTCGTCCTCAACAAGACCGATCTGGCGTCGAGTGACAGCCTCGCCGCGAGCCGCGCCCTGATCGCGCGGCACGCGCCGGCCGCGCCGGTCATCGAGACGCGCCACGCCGATGTTCCGGCCTCCGTGCTGTTCGGCGCCCATGACGCCGATGTCGGTCGCCCCGACGCGGAGGCCTTGGCGCAGCCCGCCGACCATGACGCGGCGTACAAGAGCGCTCTCTTCGAGCGCGCCGAGCCGATGTCGCGGGCCGAGATCGAGGCGCTCGCCGCTAAGTTGTCGGCGCAGGCGATCCGGGCCAAAGGCCATGTCTCGCTCGCCGAAGACCCCAGCGCGCGCCACCTCTACCAGCAGGTGGGGCGCCGCTGGACGCTGACGCCCAACGGTCGATGGGGCGCAACGACGCCGTCCACGAGGATCGTGTCCATCGGGATTTCCCAGGTGCGCGGGTGACGCTTCTCCCGGAAAGCCGCCGGTGGCGCGGTCGATGGCCGGGCGCAGTCGACAGCCGTTCGCCCGATCCGCGGGATCGTCCTCGATGGCGGCCTGTCGC
>NZ_FNQM01000053.1 GCF_900107585.1 Rubrimonas cliftonensis
GACGCCGCGCGCGAGCAGCATCTCCTCGACAGCCCGCAGGCTGAGCGAGAAGCGCAGGTACAGCCAGACGGCGTGGAAGATGATCGCCGGCGGATGCCGGTGGCGCTTGTACGAGGCGGGGGTCATGGTCATCGCCGCCAACTATCGTCCCTTCGAAGCGGCGGCGAGACCGCCCCAGGTTAACCCGACAGCTCCTTGCCGGTTGGGCGGAGCACCGATCGCGCCGGCAAAGGGGGGCCTTGCCCCCTGGGCGGAGCGGCGTTGTCTGGACCTCATGCGCGCGCGACTGTCGGAAGACATCAGCCTGGACGAACTGGCGGCCGAGGCGCAGCTCTCACCTTTTCATTTCGCCCGCATGTTCAAGCAGAGTGTCGGTGTGCCGCCACGGGTCTATCTGACCCGACTGAGAATGGAGAAAGCCTGCGAACTTCTCGAACTGACGGATATTCCGATCACAGAGATCGCCTTTGATGTTGGCTATTCGCCAAATCCGGTACTCGCCCGAGTATTCGCCAAGCATCAGCACATGAGCCCGTCTGACTATCGCCGGGCAGTTCGCGATCCGGTTCGCCCTGTCTCGCTGCAGTGCCGTCAATGCGCCGGACGTCATCAGCCATCTCCGGGATATCAAGGCGTTCGACGAGGCGGCCGGCGCGCGCGCGTGCGCCGGAGCGCCGGTGACAACCCAAGCGCCGCGAGCGCGATGGCGCCGCCCGCCGCCACGGGATGGCGGCTAGACGTTTGATCCCTTGTCGCGTCCCAGCGCTCGATGCAGCGCAGCCTCGAGTTGCTCGAGGTTGTACGGCTTCGTGACGACATCCGAGAAACCGGCCTCAAGCAGCCTGAGCTTGGCGTCGTCGCCGACATTGGCGGTAAGCGCGATGGCGGGCGGGCACGGCCGTTCGGTCGCCGTCGCTTCCGCCCGGATATGGCGCAGCGCCTCGTCGCCGTCCATCTCGGGCATCGAAATGTCCATGAACAGCGCGTCGAAGCGGCTGCATCCAGCCTCGCGGATCGCTTCCGGGCCGCTCTCGACCAGCTTCACGCTATGGCCTCTCGGCTCCAGGAGCATCTTCAGAATCATCCGGTTAACCGGGTTGTCATCGGCGGCGAGCAGCGCTAGCGGTCCGATCGCCGATCCCTTGGCGTCGCCATCGCGCGAAGTCGAGGGCTGGGGCCGCTCCGCGATCGGCAGGGGCAGGTCGATTGAAAAGACGGTGCCGCGCCCGGGGACGGACGTCAGCGACAGGGTTCCCTGCATCGCCTCGATGATGCCCTTCGCGATCGACAGTCCGAGTCCCGTGCCGCCGAAGCGGCGGGTCGTCGTCTGGTCGCCCTGCGCGAACGGCTCGAACACGTTCGCGACCTGCTCCGCCGTCATGCCGATGCCGGTGTCGCTGACCACCATGCGAAGCCGGTCGGGCGCGCTGTCGTCGAAGGTCACGTCGACCTCGCCGCCGGGGCTGAACTTGATGGCGTTGCCGACCAGATTGTGCAGAACCTGGAGCAGAAGCCGGCGGTCGCCGAGGCGGAACGGCGCGCACCGAGGCAGTCGGCGCACCGTCAGGGCGACGCCTCCGCTCGAGACCTTCGCGCCGTGCAGCGTCTCGATGATGGATGGCAGTTCGTCCAGATCGAAAGGGGCCGTCTCCACACTCATCTTGCCGGCGGAAATCTTGGAATAATCAAGGATGTCGTTGACGATACTGACCAGCGTCGCGCCGCATTCGCGCGCGAAGCCGACGATCCTCGCCTGGTCCAGGTCGAGCGGAGACTTGGCGAGCACTTCCAGCAGACCGAGCACGCCCGTCATGGGCGTGCGCAGTTCGTGGCTCATGACCGCCAGAAACCGCGCCTTCGCTTCGGCTGCGATGCGGTTCTTGTCCGCTAGCGCCGCCACGCTGCGCTGCATCTCGTAGTTCTCCGTGACGTCGCGCCCGCAGCCTACCAACCCGACGATTTCGCCGGTCGCGTCGCGGAGCGGCACCTTCGTCGTGCTGAAGTATCGCTCGCGGCCGCGCTCATCGACCAGTCGCTCGATCTTGCCGATGACCGACTCCCCGTCACGAATGACGCGCATGTCATCTTCGAAGAAACTCTGAGCAATCTCGTGCGGATAGTAGTCGAAATCGGTCTTGCCGAGAGCTTTTTCCGGATCGCGCTCCCCCATCAGTTCGGCGTCTGCGCGATTCTTCAGAATGAATCGCGCCTTGCGATCCTTGGCGTAGACGGCGTCTGGAAGCGACTCGACCAGCGTGTGCAGGAGGCGGGCGCTGCGGCCGGTCTCGGCATCGGCGAACTGCACCAGCAACAGTCCGGGAAAGCGGGCGTCCCGCGCAATCCGCAGGTCGCCGGCATGGGGTGGATCGTCACGGACGTCGGTCGGCGAACCTGACCGCCACGCATCGATCTCCCGTTTTAGCGCGGGTGAATGCGAGAACCGGGAATTCCGGAAGGCGTCGTTGCTCCACAGCACCGTGGCGTGATCGTCATCGGCGAGCAGGGCAAGCGGCTCCGCCGCGCGAAGCGCGATCTCGGCGATTGCATCGTGCATGAGCGACGGCGCGGCCGTTCGATCCATCGGGGTTGCTTGCACCTTTGCCGGCCTACAGTCCGGTCACCATAGTCGGCGTTTCCTTACGCTGAGGTTTTTTTGCGGCGATCGGCCTGGTCCGAGCGGGCGGGGCGCCGGCTTGTGTTCGGGGCGACGCCGCATGGCGCGCAGTTGCTGCAATCTTCGTATCCCCCCCCTACAACTTTGTGGGCTATCGACCCGACGCGCCGTTCTCATACTCCCAACCAAGCGAGAAACGACTGCGGGGCCAGGCAGGAGAGGCCGGCTTCCACAGGCGCCGCGCTCTGGGTCGGCGATGGCGTCGCCCCTGTCGAATTCGGGAGCGAGACATGACCGACATCATCATCAATCCGCTCGGCGTAACGACGCCCCAGACGACGACCGACCCCGGCGACACCATCGTCGTCCACTTCGGGGCGCTCGTCGGGACCATCACCGACACCGCGGTGACGCTCGCCGACGACGACACCACCCTAGCCAACAGCGGCGAAATCCGCTCCCTCCGCGGGACTGCGGTCTCCATCCTCGGAAACAACGTGACCGTGTTGAACGACCGCGACATCGCCGAGGAGCTTGTCGGCCCGCCGCCCCCGTTACCGCCGCTGTCTGGCACGCTCGTCATCGGCCCGCCGGCGCCTCCCCCGCCGCCGTCTGGCGGGCTCGTCGTCATCGGGGACGCCAACGACACCGCCGGCGCGTTCAGGCCTAGAGAAAGCAGCCGCGACGTCGAGGAGCTGCGGGACCTCCCCCGCGGCTCTGAGGCGCTGCTGGACTTCCCCGGCCTGATCGGGCCGGAAGGGCTCTCCGACGTCGAGTTCAGTCAGCCGTTCCCGATCGATGGGCCGATCGCGGGTCCGGTGATCAACGGCGTCGTCGGCATCCGCGTCGAGGGAGAGAACGCCTCGATCGTCAACTTTGGCGAAATCAGCGGCGACGTCACCGCCGTCGATTTCGTAAACGGCGGGGAAAGCTCCGGGACCCTCGAAAACTTCGGCCTGATCACCAGCTTCAGCCGCGCCGTCAACATCGGCGGCGACGGGATCACGCTGTTCAACAACGGCCGGATCGAGACCACGGGCGACCCGCGCAACGGCGTCGTCTACACCGACGTCACCTCCAACAATTTCACCATCATCAACGAGCTCGACATCACGTCGCCCGAGGGCGGCACGGGCGACGCCATCTCCGTCGAACTGGGCGAAAACGTCTTCGGCGACATCCTGAACACCGTGGGCCTGATCCAGGGCCGCGGCGAGGCGAGTGGCATCTGGATCTATTCCCCGACCGGCGGCCCCTCGACCTTCACCACGCTGATCGAGAACGGCGGGGGCATCATCGCGGAATCGACCACGGGCATCGACGCCGCCATCCGTTTCGACGACGGCGTGAGCTTCGTCGGCGAGATCCGGAACCTCGCCGAGACCTCCGGCATCATTGAGGGCGTTCGGAACGCGATCCGCTTCGGCGAGGGCGACCATTCCGAGGGCGTGATCGTCAACGAGGAGAACGCCACGATCACCGCGGTCTCGCGCGCCATCGACATCGCCGGCGTCGGTCTGACGATCAAGAACGACGGCGACATCACCACGACGGGCGACGCGCGCAACGGCGTGATCTACGCCACCGCCAGCGCCACGGGCTACCGGATCGAGAACGGCGAGACCGGCAGGATCGGGGCCGCCAGCGTCGTCCTGAACAACTCACACGCCATTTCGTTCGAGCTCGACGACGCGGTCGAGGGGTCGATCTACAACGCGGGCTTCATCGACGCCGGCGGCCAGGGCAGCGGCGTGCGGCTGTTCTCCGCCAACCCCGAGACGGGCTCGCGCTTCACCGGCGAGATCGAGAACAGGAACGAGATCATCTCGCAGGCGGACGTTGGCGTGAACGCCGCCATTCTCGTGGAAGACGGCGTGGGGTTCCATGGAACGATCTCGAACAGCGGCTTCATCTTCGGCGTCCGCAACGGCGTCTACCTCGGTGACGGCGATCACGCGCTGACGCTGCTGAACGAGGTCGGCGGTCTCATCGCGTCGGAGTCGCGCGCTCTCAACATCGACGGAACGGGCGTGT
Organism: Rubrimonas cliftonensis; assembly: GCF_900107585.1. Taxonomy (GTDB): domain Bacteria; phylum Pseudomonadota; class Alphaproteobacteria; order Rhodobacterales; family Rhodobacteraceae; genus Rubrimonas; species Rubrimonas cliftonensis. Next base: position 4,649 of record NZ_FNQM01000053.1, read on the forward strand.
CGGTGGTGAACCACGGCGAAATCGTCGGGTTCGGCGACAGCCGCAACGGCGTCGTCTACAGCGACGTCACGGCGGACGACTTCTCGATCCTCAACACCGGGTCGATCGACGCGGGGATGGACTTCAACGGCGTGAGCTTCAACGCCGACGCCATCTCGCTCCAGCTCGGCGCAGTGGTGAACGCCACCATCGTCAACCACGGCGAGATCAACGGCCGGGGCGAGGCGACCGGCAGCGGCGAGGCCAGCGGCGTGCGGCTGTTCTCCGGCGTCGAGGGGCCGAGCGTGTTCGTCGGCGACATCGTCAACACGGGCGCCATCCACAGCGAGGCCACGGCCGCGATCCTGATCCAGCAGGGGGTGCGGGTCAGCGGCGAGATCGTCAACGCCGGGCTGCTCTCCGCCCCAATCGCCCTCGATGCGCGCGAGTCCGATTTCGGGCTGACGTTCCGCCAGACCGACGGCGTCACCGACGGCCGCCTGCTGTTCGGCGACGGAAACGACGTCGTGCTGATCGAGGGCGGCGCGGTCCTCGGCGAGATCGACCTCGGCGGGGGCCTGAACGTCTTCGACGGAACCGGCGCCCTGAGCTCCCTCGCCGTGTTCGGCGGAAGGGACCGCGACCGGATCATCGGCGGCGCCGGCGACGACGAGATCGACGCCGGCGGCGGGCGCGACGTGGCGACGGGCGGAGAGGGCGCCGACAGCTTCTTCTTCGCAAGCTCGCTGATCGACGACGGTCGGCGCGACCTCCTGCGGATCACGGACTTCGACGTGACCGAGGACGCCTTCATCGCGGACCTCTCGCGCGTCGCAAGCGCTTTCGCGGTCGGGAACTCGCTGATCCTGACCTTCGACGGCGCCGACCGCGACGTCGTTCTCTTCCAGAACGTCGCCGACGCCCGGACGCTGTTCGACGACCTGCTGTCGGCGTGACGGCCCATGCGCGCGCCGAGGATCGGCGCGCGCAGCCCTCCCGGCGGGCGCCCACCCTCCGCCGGATGTCCTGCGCCGCCTTTCCTGCGTCGGTCGCAGGCCGCGGGGCCCCCAGGATTGCGCCGGAGAGCACATCGCAACCCGGCCGGCGGCGTCAGCGTCGCCACCAGTTCGGAACGTGCAGGGGGGCAGGAAGTTCGAGACCACGCCGCGCGACGTTCATCGCGTTCCATCGGCGCCACGACGGCGCGGCGTCGCAACCGGACGCCCCCGCGCGCAGCCACCGCGCCCAAAGCGCCGCGAGGCGCGCCAACCGAAAGGATCGCTCCCATGTTTCGCAAAACCCTTCCCGCAATCGCACTCCTGCCCATCGTCCTGGCCGCCGCGCCATCCGGCGCCGCGACCCTCTCCGTGATCACGCTGGACGCGCCGACGCTCACCGGCGTCGGCGACGCGAGCAACTCCCCCGGCCTGTTCGACTTCGAGTTCTTCGGGGTCGGAGCGGTCTCCTCGGAGCCGGCGGAGGCGACGGGCCTCGACATCGACATCGTCGCCGAGATCCTCGCGGACGGAAGCGTTGGTCCCGAGGGGGGACTCCTGCTCGTCGGCCCGGGGCCGCAGGCGGGAGGCTTCTTTCTGACCGGCGATCTGACCGATGTCGCTTTCTCCATCGGCCCCGGCGAGGACGTGCTGGAACTTCTGTTCGAGGTCATCTCCGGGCCCGCCGAATACGGAATGCTGGCGCTCGCGCGGATCTTCGGCGACTTCGGCGACGACGCCGCCTCAGCGTTCGGCTCGAACGGCTTCGACCCGACGGACGCGCGCTTCGAGCTTCACCCCGCCGTGATCCCGCTACCCGCCGCCCTGCCCATGGCGGTCAGCGCCCTCGCCCTGCTCGCAGCGTTCGCGCGGCGCCGGCGAGCCAGTCCCCCCAAGTTCGACAACAGATTGGCTAAGTGATTGAAATTGCGAACCCGCGTTTGGCCTTTTTGCCACAACCGCTGATCGTCAGGCAGGCTTTGGAA
>NZ_FNQM01000005.1 GCF_900107585.1 Rubrimonas cliftonensis
GAATTCTCGCCGATCGGCTCGCCGAGGTGCGTGGTCTGCTCGGGATCGACCAGCATCTCCTCGTCGGGGCCCATCGAGTAGGCGCGCCAGACGCGCTCGCCGGTGTTCATGTCATAGGCCGTGGTGTGGCCGCGCACGCCGAACTCGCCGCCGGAGATGCCGACGATGATCTTGTCCTTCACCGGCAGCACGGTGGCGGTGTTGGTCTCGCCGACGGAGGGGTCGCCGTTCACGGCGGTCCAGACTACGCGGCCCGACTTGGCGTCGAGCGCGACGAGGGTGGTGTCAGCCTGATGGAGGAAGATCTTGCCGTCGGCGTAGGCGGGGCCGCGGTTGACGGTGTCACAGCACATGACCGCGATGACGTCCGGGTCCTGCTTCGGCTCGTACCTCCAGATGATCTTGCCGTCGTTGTTCAGATCGAGGGCGTAGACCTTGTTCGGGAACGGCGAGTGGACGTACATGATGTCGCCGATGACCAGAGGGCCGCCCTCATGGCCGCGCAGCACGCCGGTCGAGAACGACCATGCGACCTGGAGATCGCCTACGTTGTCGCGATTGATCTGGGTCAGCTTGGAGTAGCGGGTGTTGGCGTAGTCGCCGGTCTGGAGAACCCAGCCGTTCGGGTTCGAGCTAAGCGTCGTGACGCTGTCGTTGGCGATGGCCGGCGCGGCGAGCATGGTGCCGGCGAGCAGAGCAGCTGTGAGCTTTTTCATTGTTCCTCCATGGGGCGGACTCCCGAGATTCCGCCGCGCCCGTTGGCGCCTTTCGGCGCATGTTCGGGCATTCATTTGTTCGACGACTCTTGCCGCCAGAGCTCATGAGCGTTCCCTGAGACGCTCTCTCACTCTTTTCTCAAGATAGCCGGCTAGCGCTCGGATGCAAGATGGATCAAGCCTGCTTTTAGCAACTTTTTTGCTCAAAAAGGCGCTTACGGATCAGACAAAAGCGTACACCCGAACGGGTGATGACGAGGCGCCGCAGGGAGGCCGCTTCGGCGCACGCGCTTTCGGCGCCCGAGGTCTATTCCCACTCGAGCTGCTGGTAGGCCGCGGTCGCGTTGCGCGTGTTGAACGCGTCGAAGAGCAGCCAGCCGTCGCGGGCGCCCTGTCCGATTCGCTCGGTGGCGCCGAGCATCGGCTCTCCGGCGGCGATCGCCGCGCGGGTGTCCGCGATGAGCGTGTCGAGATAGCCGGTGATCGGGCCGGCCGCGTCGGGCCACGCCGCCGCGGCTGGGCCATGGCCGGGAACGACGCGCTTGGCGGGCGCCTCGACCAGCGCCGCGAGCTCCCTGCGCCAGCCGAGCAGCGATCCGTCGAGCGCGGGGACATGCCCCATGAAGAGCAGGTCGCCGAGAAACAACGTTCCGGTCTCGATGTCGCGGACGCTCAGATCGTTGTCGGTATGCGCGACTGGATGCGCGCGCAGGACGAGCGTGCGGCCGCCGAGGTCGATCTCGCGCGTCGTCGCCACGCCCTCGTCGGGCGACACGATGCGCGCGTCCTCGAAGGCCGGGCCGAGAAGCCGCGACATCGCCGCCATGTAGGTCTGCGCGCGCGCCGCGAGGGCGGGGCCGAGCCGTTCGGCGCCTGTGACGCGCGCGCCGGCGTCGACGAAGACGCCGGCGCCGAGCACATGGTCGGGGTGCATGTGCGTGAGGATCAGCCAGCGCACCGGCAGGTCGGTGCGGGCGCGGATCTCGGCGAGCAGGCTCCGCGCCACGCCGGGCGCGCCGCCGGCGTCGATCACCGCCACGGCCTCCCCGCCGATGACGAAGCCGGCGTTGGAGACGTCGCCGCCGTTTGCGGCCTCCGGCTCCTCATGGCGTCCGCGATGGACGAAGACGCCCGGCGCGATTTCGGTGACGGTGAAGCCGGGCGTCTCGCCGACCGGAACGCAGGGCCATTCCTGCGCCTGCTCAGCCCGCGGCAGGGCGGCGACGGCCGCATCCGCTGCGGCGACGCAGGCGGCGCGGTCGCCGCCGCCCGGCAGGCGCTCCATGCGGCACGCGCCGGGGTCGGCGGCCATGCAGACGGTCAGCAGAACCTCCCACATGGGCCGCCTCCTGTCAGGTCAGAGCCGCTCGGCGTGCCAGCGGACATGGTCCTCCATGAAGGAGGCGACGAAGTAGTAGCTGTGGTCGTAGCCGGTCTGCATGCGGAACACGCTCGGGGTGCGGGTTTCCGCCAGCGCCCCGGCCAGCGCCTCGGGCTTCAGCAGGTCGAGGAACTGGTCCGACGCGCCCTGGTCCACGAGGATGTCGCCGTCCCAGCCGGTCTCGCGCAGCAGCAGCGTGCTGTCATGGGGCGCCCAGGCGCTCTCGTCGGCCCCGAGATAGGCGCCGAGCTGCTTGCGGCCCCAGTCGCTCGCCGTGGGGTGCGCGATCGGCGCGAAGGCCGAGAGCGAGCGGAACAGCTCGGGGTTCGACAGCGCCAGCGTGATCGCGCCGTGCCCGCCCATCGAGTGCCCCGACACGCCCATGCGGTCGGTCTCGATGGGGAACTCCGACGCGACCAGCCCGGTCAGCTCGTCGACGATGTAGCTGCGCATCTGGAAATGCGGCTTCCAGGGCTCCTCGGTCGCATCGACGTAGAAGCCGGCGCCCTGGCCGAGATCATAGGCGTCGTCGTTGGCGACGCCCTCGCCGCGCGGCGAGGTGTCGGGGAAGACGAGCGCCAAGCCCTCCTGCGCCGCCCAGCCCTGCGCGCCCGCCTTGGTCATGGCGTTCTCATGGGTGCAGGTGAGGCCCGACAGCCACCACAGGCACGGCACCGGGCCGAACTTCGCCGCCGGCGGGAGATAGACCGCGAAGGTCATCTCGCAGTTCGTGATTTTCGACATGTGCTTGTAGACGCCCTGGACGCCTTCGAAGCTGCGGTTCTCCGAGACTTTCTCCATCTCGCGCTCTCCCCAGATGTGATGCTGACATGAAAAAGGGACCTCCGCCATGCTCGGCGGAGGTCCCTTCATGGCGTTGCGAAGATCAGTAGACGACGACGCCGCGGACCGATTTGCCCTCATGCATCAGGTCGAAGCCGTGGTTGATCTCGTCGAGGGTCAGCAGATGCGTGATCATGGGGTCGATCTCGATCTTGCCCTCCATGTACCACTCGACGATCTTGGGGACGTCGGTGCGGCCGCGCGCGCCGCCGAAGGCGGTGCCCATCCACTGCCGCCCGGTGACGAGCTGGAACGGCCGCGTGCTGATCTCCGCCCCGGCCGGCGCCACGCCGATGACGATCGACTTGCCCCAGCCGCGGTGCGAGCACTCCAGCGCGGCGCGCATGACGCCGACATTGCCGGTGGCGTCGAAGGTGTAGTCGGCGCCGCCGATCTGGTCGGCCCCGCGCTTGGTCATGTTGACGAGGTAGGGGACGAGGTCGCCCTCGACCTCCTTGGGGTTGACGAAGTGCGTCATCCCGAAGCGCTCGCCCCAGGCCTTCTTCTCGTTGTTGACGTCGACGCCGATGATCATGTCGGCGCCGGCCAGCCGCAGGCCCTGGATCACGTTGAGGCCGATGCCGCCGAGGCCGAACACGATGGCGGTGGCGCCGATCTCGACCTTCGCCGTGTAGATCACCGCGCCGACGCCGGTGGTCACGCCGCAGCCGATGTAGCAGATCTTGTCGAAGGGGGCGTCCTCGCGGACCTTCGCGACCGCCACCTCGGGCAGGACCGTATGATTCGCGAAGGTCGAGCAGCCCATGTAGTGGTGGATCGGGTCGCCATCGAGCGTGCTGAAGCGCGAGGTGCCGTCGGGCATCAGGCCCTGGCCCTGCGTGGCGCGGATCGAGGTGCACAGGTTGGTCTTGCGCGACAGGCAGGACGGGCAGGTGCGGCACTCGGGCGTGTAGAGCGGGATGACATGATCGCCGGGCTTCACGGAGGTGACGCCGGCGCCCACCTCGGCGACCACGCCCGCGCCCTCATGGCCGAGGATGGCGGGGAAGATGCCTTCGGGGTCAGCGCCCGAGCGGGTGAACTCGTCGGTGTGGCAGAGGCCGGTCGCCTTCAGCTCGATCAGCACTTCGCCGGCCTTGGGGCCTTCGAGATTGACTTCGGTGACTTCAAGTGGCTTGCCGGCCTCGAAGGCCACGGCGGCGCGAGTACGCATGGCGATTTCCCCCTCAGGATCGTGGATGCACGCATGCCGTGCACGCAGGTTCGCGACGAACCCTAGGGGCAGCTTTGCGCGGCGCCAAGCAAGTTCACACGCGCGTCATCGTCGCGCCCTCAGATCACCTCATCGGGTGATGTGAATCCGCAACGCCATGATTTAACTTCCCATTTACGATTGAGCTGCTGCCACAGCGCGATCTCGCGAACCGAGTAGTACACGCACAGCTGCGGGTCGCCGCCCTGCACGGTGATGCGCACGCGATGGTCCCTGCACTCCGCCGGCGCAGCGAGGAGGCAGGCTGTCACGATCATTTCAAGCGCGCCGTTCATGGCGTTCTCCCTTCGAAGGTCCACCCTTGCAATTCATCAGCGTCGGAAACTAGCGTCGCCCACGAATGATGCAAAAACAAATGGAGGAAATCATGCGCACCGTTCTGGCGCTCGCCTCGCTTGCGCTGATTGTTGCGCATGGCGGCCCTTCCGCCGCCGCTGAGCCGGTGGACCTGCTTTTCAACACGCCGCACATGGCGGAAGTCGCGCCGGGGCGGACGTTGCGCTACGACCATGACCGCGCGTCCGACCCCGCGCTGGGGATCGGGCCCGACCTCGACGCCGTCATCGCAGTGGAGACCGGCGACGGCCGCGCGACCCGTTTCGTGATGGACGCCGACGGCGCTCCGCGTGGTTTCGACGTCAGCGAGGGCGTGCCGGGCAATCCGCTGCTGGCCGTGTTTCTGGAGAACACGCTGCGGGCGTCGGCCAAGGCGACCGGCGGCAGCCCGTTCTACCTGCGCAACCGGATGCGGGAGGCGCTGGCCGACCGGCTCGAGACCGTCGAGCAGGACCATGTGTTCGCAATGCGCCCGTTCGCCGGCGACGCCAACGCGACGCGGCTAGGCGATTTCGAGCAGCTCGTGATGACCTTCGAGGTGTCGGTGGACGCGCCGGGGATGCTGGTCGCGCTGAGCGCCCAGGCGGGCCCCGACGAGGCCCCGGTCTACAGAGAGGAGATCCGCCTTGAAACGACCGACTAGAACGCGCGTCGCCGCCGCGTCGCTCGCCGCCGCCCTCGCCGCCGGACTGCACTCGGGGGCCGCGCTGGCGCAGGCCGTCAACGACTACCCGACCGCGGTGCGCGCCGACTACGTGTTCGGCTGCATGGCGGCGAACGGCTCCGACGCCGAGACGCTGCAGAAATGCGCCTGCTCCGTCGATCACATCGCGGGGATCCTGCCCTACGAGGCCTATGTCAACGCCGAGACCGTCCTGCGCACGGTGATGGTGACGGGCGAGCGCGTCGCGGCCTTCCGCGGCTCCGCCCGGCATCAGGAGATGGTGGCCGATCTGCGCCGCGCGCAGGCCGAGGCCGACATGGTCTGCTTCCAGTAGGCCGCCCCTCGCGCGGCCCGGCCCTGCGGCCCGTCAGGGGGGCCGTCTGCCCGGTCGGTTCGTCAAGCGGATGGCGCGGCGCCGCAGCATCGGCTAAGAGCGCCCCGGGCCGCCATCTGGGCCGGACAGTTCGGGAGCGCCGCAGATGGATCTGCGCAACATCGCCATCATCGCCCACGTCGACCACGGCAAGACCACGCTGGTGGACGAGCTGCTCAAGCAGTCCGGCGCCTTCCGCGCCAATCAGGCCGTGGCCGAGCGCGCGATGGACAGCAACGACATCGAGCGCGAGCGGGGCATCACCATCCTCGCCAAGTGCACCTCCGTCGAGTGGGGCGAGACCCGCATCAACATCGTCGACACGCCCGGCCACGCCGATTTCGGCGGCGAGGTCGAGCGCATCCTGAGCATGGTAGACGGCGTCTGCCTGCTGGTCGACGCCGCCGAAGGCCCGATGCCCCAGACCAAGTTCGTGACCTCAAAGGCGCTCGCGCTCGGCCTGCGCCCCATCGTGGTGCTGAACAAGGTCGACAAGCCCGACGCCGAGCCCGACCGCGCGCTCAACGAGGTCTTCGACCTTTTCGTGGGTCTCGACGCCAACGACGCGCAGCTCGACTTCCCGGTGCTCTACGCCTCGGGCCGCAACGGCTGGGCGGCGGACAGCCTCGACGCGCCGCGCGAGAACCTCAAGCCGCTGTTCGATCTGGTGGTGCGCCACGTCGGTGCGCCGAAGCAGCTCGCCCGCAAGGACGAGCCCTTCACCATGCTCGCCACGACCGTCGAGGCCGACCCGTTCCTCGGCCGCATCCTTACCGGGCGCATCGAGAGCGGCGTTCTCGAGGCCGGCGCCGCCATCAAGGCGCTGACGCGCGAGGGCAAGGAGATCGAGCGGTTCCGCGTCTCCAAGCTGCTCGCCTTCCGCGGGCTGGGGCGGACGCCGGTGGAGCGCGCCGAGGCCGGCGACATCGTGGCGCTCGCGGGCATGACCAAGCCGACCGTCGCGGACACGCTCTGCGACACCGCCGTCGCCGCGGCGCTGCCGGCGCAGCCGATCGACCCGCCGACCATCACCGTCACCTTCGGCATCAACGACAGCCCGCTGGCGGGCCGCGACGGCGACAAGGTGCAGAGCCGGGTGATCCGCGAGCGGCTGATGCGCGAGGCGGAGGGCAACGTCGCCATCCGCGTCGCCGACACGCCGGGCGGCGACGCCTTCGAGGTGTCGGGCCGCGGCGAGCTGCAGATGGGCGTGCTCATCGAGAACATGCGCCGCGAGGGTTTCGAGCTCTCGATCTCGCGCCCCCGCGTGATCCTCCGCGAGGAGAACGGCGAGCGCCTCGAGCCGATCGAGGAGGTGACGGTCGACGTCGACGAGCCCTACGCCGGCGCGGTGGTCGAGAAGCTGTCGCTGCGCAAGGGCGAGCTTGTGGAGATGCGCGCCGCCGGCGCCGGCAAGACGCGCCTCGTCGCCCATGTGCCCTCGCGCGGGCTCATCGGCTACCATGGCGAGTTCCTGACCGACACGCGGGGCACGGGCGTGCTCAACCGCATCTTCCACAGCTGGGCGCCCTACAAGGGCCCGATCCAGGGCCGCCGGCAGGGCGTGCTGATCTCGATGGAGGATGGCGACGCCGTGGCCTACGCGCTCTGGAACCTCGAGGAGCGCGGCAAGATGTTCATAGGGCCGCAGGAGAAGGTCTATCAGGGGATGATCATCGGCGAGCACTCGCGCGAGAACGACCTCGAGGTGAACCCGCTCAAGGGCAAGAAGCTCACCAACGTCCGCGCCTCCGGCACCGACGAGGCCGTGCGGCTGACGCCGCCGGTCCGGATGAGCCTGGAGCAGGCCATCGCCTACATCGAGGACGACGAGCTGGTGGAGGTGACGCCGAAGGCCCTGCGCACCCGCAAGCGCACCCTCGATCCGCACCAGCGCAAGCGCGAGTCGCGAAGCGCAATGGCGTGATCCGCGACGCTTCGCATCTTGCAATGCAGAGTGCGAAGCGGGTCGGCTGACAGGGCCGGAACCTGGCGACATCGCGTCGCTCGCCAGGCCGCACCCGCGGGGCGCGAGTTATCGCCCCGGAACTCAACCGTATGCGAATGAAGGGGTTTTTCGCCGGGTCGGGCGAAAATAGGGCGTGAATGCGGCGCGCGGCGCGCAACTGGCACGGCCCTTGCGACTGTCGATCTGCAATCGCCAGTTGGAGGGCCAGATTATGAAACATCCTGTTGACGTGCACGTTGGTAAGCGCGTCCGTCACCGTCGCTGGATGCTCGGCATGACCCAGCAGCAGCTCGCCGAGAAGGTCGGCATCAAGTTCCAGCAGATCCAGAAGTACGAGACCGGGATGAACCGCATCTCGGCCTCCCGTCTCTGGGACATCGCGGATGCGATGGACGTGAACATCGGCTTCTTCTTCGAGGGCGTCGACGGCGAGGAGGCCGCGGAGACGATGATGGAGCACGCCGGCGGCGACATCATGGCCGACCGCGAGGCGATCGAGCTGGTGCGCAGCTACAACGCCATCCCCGAGGAGCAGCGCAAGCGCCTGTTCGACCTCGCCCGCGTGCTGAGCGCCTGATCGCACGAAGACCCTCGCCGGGCGCCGCGCGCCCGGCCGCCCTCCGCGCGCATTGACCTGCGCGCGGACGCGCGCCACCACTGACGCCTCAAGCGCGATGCGCAGCAGCCGACGTGAGCGCCGATGACAGCCGATGCGCCTTCACCCGTTCCGCAGGCGATGCTCGACGCGCTCGTCGCAGCGGCGCATGCGGTGGCAGACGCTGCGCGACCCGTCACTCTTCGGTGGTTCCGCGCGCCCGCCCTCGCCGTCGACGACAAGGCCGAGCCCGGCGCCTTCGACCCGGTGACGGTCGCGGACCGTGACGCCGAGGCGGCCATGCGCGCCGTCCTGACGCGGCTCCGTCCCGAGGACGGCGTGATCGGCGAGGAGAGCGGCGCCACCGCAGGCCGCAGCGGTTTCACCTGGGTGCTCGACCCGATCGACGGCACCCGCGCCTTCATCGCCGGCGCGCCGACATGGGGCGTGCTCGTCGCCGCCAGCGACGGCGTGCGCCCGGTCGTCGGCGTGATCGACCAGCCCTTCACCGGCGAGCGGTTCGAGGGCGTCGTCAGCGGCGCCATGCGCGTGGCGCGCTGGACGCGGGGCGACGAGCGGCGCGCCCTGGCGACGCGCCCCTGCGCCCGTCTGGAAGATGCGACGCTGCTCTCGACCTATCCCGAGATCGGCGACGCGGCTGAGTCGGCCGCCTTCGACGCGGTGCGGCGGCGGGTGCGCCTGACGCGCTTCGGGCTCGACTGCACCGGCTACGCGCTGGTCGCGCTGGGCTGCGCGGATCTCGTGATCGAGGCTGGCCTCCAGCCCTACGACGTGCAGGCGGTGATCCCCGTCGTCGAAGGGGCGGGCGGCGTGATCACCGGCTGGAAGGGCGAGCCCTGCGCACAGGGCGGGCGCGTCGTGGCCGCGGGCGACCCCCGCGTTCACGACGCCGCGCTGGAGATCCTTTCGCGCGCCTGAGCGTCACCCTCGCCCGCACCCCGCGCATCGGCCCCAGCGTCAACCGCGCGGCCGTGCGTCCACCGTGGCGCGCGCCCAAGCCGCGGCCCGCCCGCCGTCTCGCGAAGGCGAACGGGCGGTCGGGGCGCGCGGCGCGCTTCAGGCGGCGGCGGCCAGCAGCGCGGCGTCGCCGCCGGCGGCGGTCAGGTCCACGCTCACGACCCGCTCCACCGCATAGAGACTGGCCGCGTCGCCCGCCGTGACAAGCGGCGTCAGCGCTCCCTTGCGCGCTGCCATGGCGCCGCGCACGGCCTCCGCAGGCCCGTCCCAGCCGACGCAGGCGACGGCGGTCTCGGCGAAGACCTCCGGCGGCGGCGTCCCGTCAAGCGCCGCGACCGGCGCGACCGCGGCCAGGGCCGCGAGCGCCTGCGTCGCGCCCGGCGCGACGGCGAGCACGGCGCAGCCCATCGCCAGCGCCTTGACCGCCTGCGCCGTCAACGCCTCGGCGTCCGGCCCGAGGCAGAGCGCGACGCCGCGCGGGGCGAGGCGGAGCTGGTTGGCCTCGCCGGTCGGCCCCGGCAGATCGATCGGCCCCATGTCCACCGCCGCGGCCTCCGCCATGGCGGCGTGGGCCTTGCCGCGCAGCGCGGCGCGCAGCGCGGCGACGCGGTCTCCGCGCGCCGCCCACGCCGCCGCGCCGGCCTTCTCAAGCCCCGCCAGCGCCGACGCGACCGCCGCCGCAGGCGCCGCCGGAGCGGCCTGCGCGGACTTCCCGGCGAAGCCCCCCAACCGGAACCGGCGCAGGTAGTGCGGCCCGCCGGCCTTCGGTCCGGTACCCGAGAGGCCCTCGCCGCCGAAGGGCTGCGAGCCCACGACCGCGCCGATCTGGTTGCGGTTGACATAGACGTTGCCGACCTTCAGCGCGTCGACCAGCGCCTGCACCCGGCCGTCGATGCGGGTATGCAGCCCGAAGGTCAGTCCGAAGCCGCGCGCGTTCACCGCCTGGGCGACCTTCAGCGCGTCGCCCTCGAAGGTGGCGACATGCAGCACCGGGCCGAACACCTCGCGGGGCATGTCGGCGATGGCGTTCACCCGCACCATCGCGGGCCCGGCGAAGCACCCGCCCTGCGGCGGCGCCAGCTTCTTGATCAGCCGCCCCTCCGCCTCGGCCTGCGCGACATAGCCCTCGATGTCGGCCTGCGCCTCGGCGTCGATCACCGGGCCGGCGTCGACGTCGCGGCCCCAGGGGTCGCCGATGGCGAGCGCGTCCATCGCGCCCTCGATCATCTCGATCAGGCCCTTCGCGATGTCCTTCTGGACGTAGAGCACGCGCAGCGCCGAGCAGCGCTGGCCGGCGCTCTGGAAGGCGCTCGCCACGATGTCGCGCACCGCCTGTTCGGGCAGCGCCGTGCTGTCGACGAGCATCGCGTTGAGCCCGCCGGTCTCCGCGATCAGCATCGCCGCCGGCGCCGTCTTCGCGAGCTGGCGCTCGATGGCCTTCGCCGTGTCGGTCGAGCCGGTGAAGCAGACGCCGGCGATGCGCGGGTCGGCGGTCAGCGCCGCGCCGACGGTCGGGCCGTCGCCGAGCGCTAGCCTCAGCGCGTCGGCCGGCACGCCCGCCGCATGCAGCAGAGCGACGGCGCGGGCGGCGACCAGCGGCGTCTGCTCCGCAGGCTTGGCGACCACCGCGTTGCCGGTGACGAGCGCGGCGGCGACCTGCCCGCTGAAGATCGCGAGCGGGAAGTTCCACGGCGAGACGCAGACGATCACGCCCCGCGCGCTCGTCCCGGCCTCGGCCTCCGCGGCCTGCGCCGCGTAGTAGCGCAGGAAGTCCACCGCCTCGCGCAGCTCGGCCACCGCGTCGAGCGGCGTCTTGCCGGCCTCGCGCGCCACCAGCGCGAACAGCTCGCCCGCGTTGGCCTCGTAGAGATCGGCGGCGCGGCGGAGCGCCCCGGCGCGCTCGGCGACCGGCGTCGCGGCCCAGCCCGGCTGGGCGGCCTGCGCGGCGCCGACCGCCGCCGACGCCTCCTCGCCCGTCAGTTCGCGGGCCAAGCCAACCAGATCGTCGGGGCGGGCTGGATTGCGGAGTTCGCGGGCTTCCCCCGACCCGTCGCCGCCTTCCCAGCGGAACGGCGACGCGAAGGGCGCGCGGGCGGCTTCGTAGGCGGCCCATTCGCCAGGGTCGGTCAGATCCCAGCCCTGCGAATTGCGCCGCTCCGCCCCCCACAGCGCGGCGGGCGCCGGGATCAGCGGGTGACGCTCGCCGCCGGTCTCCGCCACGACCGCTAGCGGGTCGGCGGCGATGGTCTCGGGCGCCACGTCCTCGTCGACGATCTGGTGCACGAAGCTGGAGTTCGCGCCGTTCTCCAGCAGCCGGCGCACGAGATAGGCGAGCAGGTCGCGGTGGGCGCCGACGGGGGCGTAGATGCGGCAGCGCACGCCCTCGCGCACCCGCAGCGCCTCGTGCAGCGCCTCGCCCATGCCATGCAGGCGCTGGAATTCGAAGTCCTCGCGCCGGGCGCCCGCCATGCGCAGCACCGCCGCGGCGGAATGGGCGTTGTGGGTGGCGAACTGCGGATAGATGCGCTCGCGCATCCCCATGAGCCTGCGCGCGCAGCCCAGATAGTTGGCGTCGGTGTGCGCCTTGCGGGTGAATACGGGATAGTCGGAGAGTCCCAGCGTCTGCGCCCGGCGGACCTCCGTATCCCAGTAGGCGCCCTTGACGAGCCGCACCATGATGCGCCGGTCGAGCGCCTCGGCGAGCCCGTGGAGCCAGTCGATCGCGGGCGCGGCGCGCAGGCCATAGGCCTGAACGACGACGCCGAAGCCGTCCCACCCTTTCAGCGACGGGTCGGCGAGCGCGCGGGCGATGACGTCGAGGGAGGGCTCCAGCCGGTCGGCCTCCTCCGCGTCGACGTTCAGGCCGACGCCGGCGGCCTTCGCCGCGCGCGCCAGCTCCAGCAGCCGCCCGGCGAGCGCGGGGCCGGCCTCCGCCATCCGCCCCGCCTCGTAGCGCGGATGCAGCGCGGAGAGCTTCACCGAGAGGCCGGGGTTGGCGCGCACGTCGCCGCCCTTCGCCGCCTTGGCCACCGCTGCCATGGCGCCGGCGTAGGAGTCGAAGTAGCGGTCGGCGTCGGCGTGGGTCCGGGCGGCCTCGCCCAGCATGTCGAAGGAGTAGGCGTAGCCCTTCGCCACCAGCGGCGCGCCGTTCTTCAGCGCCTCGCCAATGTCGCGGCCCAGCACGAACTGGGCGCCCATCTCGCGCATGGCGGCGCCGCAGGCGCGGCGGATCACCGGCTCGCCCATGCGCCGCACGAGGCCCCGCAGCGCGCCGACCACGCCCTCGCCTTCATCTTCCAGCACGCGCCCCGTCAGCATCAGCGCCCAGGTCGAGGCGTTGACCAGCACCGAGCCCGAGTCGCCGAGATGCGCCGCCCAGTCATGCGGCGCAATCTTGTCCTCGATCAGCGCGTCGACCGTGGCGGCGTCGGGCACGCGCAGCAGCGCCTCCGCCAGACACATCAGCGCGACGCCCTCGCGGGTCGAGAGGCCGTATTCGGCGAGGAAGGTCTCCATCACGCCCGGCCCGTCGCCGCCGCGCACCGCGCGCACCAGCCCGGCCGCATCGGCGGAGATCGCCGCGCGCTCCTCCGCCGACAGCTCGGCCGCGGCGAGCGCGGCGTTCACCGCCGCAGGCTCGCCGGCGGTCATGGCGGCGCGAAGCGCGTCGCGGCCGGGTTCCGGCGTCGTGTGGGTCTGGGCATGGGTCATGGCGAGCGCCTCCTGCGTCATCGTCGCATCATACATGGCGTCCCACTAGGCGCCCGTCCGCGAATGCAGGACGCTTCAGGTCATTCGGCCTTTTGTTGCGCCCATTTACGGTGCTATCGTCCCGCCAATGGTGGAGAAGCAGGATGATCTGGACGCCGCCGACCGCAGGCTGCTGGCCGCGCTGGCCGAGGACGGGCGCCTCAGCCTCGCCGCGCTCGCTGCGCGCGCGGGCCTCACCAAGTCGCCGACGCAGGCGCGGGTGCGGCGGCTGGAGCGGATCGGCGCGATCCGCGGCTACGGCGCGCGGCTCGACCACGCCCGGCTCGGCCTCGGCCACATCGCCTTCGTGCAGGTGACGCTGAGCGACACCCGCTCCGCCGCGCTCGCAGCTTTCAACGCCGCCGCGCGGGACGCGCCGGGCATCGTGGAGTGCCACATGATCGCGGGCGGCTTCGACTACCTGCTGAAGGTGCGCACGCGCGACATCGCGGGCTTTCGCAGGCTGCTCGGCGAAACCATCTCGGCGCTGCCCCATGTGGCGCAGACCTCGACCTTCGTGGTGATGGAGGCGGTTAAGGAGGGCTGACGTTCCCGCCCGCCTCCCCGTCGGCGGCCTGCGGACGCCCGGGCTTCACCAAGCCGGATCGCCAAGCTAGAAGGACGCCGGTCGCGCGGGACAGACGCGGCGAGGGGCGCAGGACGGGGGCGGCGGGGCACATGGCGGCAGGCACGGAGGGCGCGAAGCCCGGCGACGCGGATCTTCTTGGCGGCGCCGTCCACCGCTCGGCCGCGCTGAGCCGCGAGGGGCTTCTGGAGCGGGCCTTCACCAGCGCGTTCTCCGGCCTCGTCTACGCCCAGATCTGGGAGGATCCCGCCGTCGACCTCGCGGCGCTGGAGCTGAAGCCCGGCTCGACCATCGCCGCCATCGCCTCGGGCGGCTGCAACGTCATGAGCTACCTGACGGCGGACCCGGCGCGGGTGATCGCCGTCGATCTCAACCCGCACCATGTCGCGCTGGTGCGGCTGAAGGCCGCCGCCGCCCGCACGCTGCCCGATCACGCGGCGTTCCTGCGCATGTTCGGCAGCGGGGAGCACCCGCAGAACCCCGCGCTCTACGACGCGCATGTGCGCGCGGGGCTCGACGCCGGGACGCGCGGGTACTGGGAGGGCGGGAGCCTGCGCGGGCGGCGCATCGGCATGTTCGTCGCCGGGCTCTACCGCCAGGGGCTGCTCGGCCGCTTCATCATGGTCGCGAACTGGGCGGCGCGGCGCTACGGCGTCGACCTCTCCGAGATCGCCGCCTGCCGCACCGTCGATGAGCAGCGGCGCTTCTTCGAGACGCGCATCTCACCGATGCTGGACCGCCGGCTCGTGCGCTGGATCACGCGGCGCAAGGCGTCGCTCTTCGGGCTCGGCATCCCGCCGGCGCAGTACGACGCGCTGGCCGGGGACAGGCCGATGGCGGAGGTGCTGCGCGAGCGTCTCGGCAGGCTGGCCTGCGGCTTTCCGATGAGCGAGAACTACTTCGCGTGGCAGGCCTTCTGCGGCGGCTATGGCGAGAACGGGCCGTTCCCGCCCTATCTGCAGGCGGAGAACTGGGACGCGGTGCGCAGCCGCGCCGACCGCGTGAGCGTCGAGAACGTCTCGATGACGGACCGTCTCGCCGCCGCCGAGCCCGGCTCGGTGGACGCCGTCGTGCTGCTCGATGCGCAGGACTGGATGACCGACGGGCAGCTCAACGCGATCTGGACGGCGATCACCCGCGCCGCCGCGCCCGGCGCGCGCGTCATCTACCGCACCGCCGGCGAGGAGACGATCCTTCCGGGCCGCGTCAAGCACGAGACGCTCGACCGCTGGGAGTACCTTGCCGAGCGCTCGGCCGCGCTGCACCGGGCGGACCGGTCGGCCATCTACGGCGGCTTTCACATCTACAAACTGAAGGGCTGAGCCGATGGCGCGCGACCACGCGGCGCTGATGGACGGCGTCTATCGCCGCCAGCGCCACATCTACGACGCCACGCGGAAGTTCTTCCTGTTCGGCCGCGACGGGCTGATCGAGGATCTGCGGCCTGCGGCGGGCGACCGCGTGCTCGAGGTCGGCTGCGGCACCGGGCGCAACCTCGTCCTCGCTGCGCGGCGCTGGCCGCAGGCGCGCTTCTTCGGCTTCGACATCTCCGAGGCGATGCTGGAGACGGCGCGCGAGAGCGTCGCGCGGGCCGGGCTGGAGGGCCGCATCCGCCTCGCGCAGGGCGACGCGACCGGTTTCGACCCCGCCGCGATGTTCGGCGAGCCGGCGTTCGACCGCGTGGCCTTCTCCTACACGCTCTCGATGATCCCGGACTGGCGCGGCGCGCTGCGGGCCGGTTTCGCGGTCGTCGCGCCGGGCGGGCTGGCGATGGCGGTCGATTTCGGCGATCAGGCCGGCTATCCGGCGCTGGCGCGCAGGGGCCTGCGCGGCTGGCTCGGCCTGTTTCACGTCGCGCCGCGCGACGACATCGCCGCCGCCTGGGCCGAGGCCGCGCAGGCGGCGGGGCTGACCGACCCCAAGGCGCGCAGCCTCTATAGCGGCTACGCCGTGGCGCTGACGGCCGAACGCCCCGCAGGCTGAGGCGCTGCGAGACCTGTCGCGCGCGGCGCCGCTTGCAACGGCGCGGTCGCCCTGAGCCTAATGGCGCGAAGCTGTCAGGGGGGAGGCGGGGCGCATGTCGATCATCCGGGTCTCGATGCTGGCCGACGCGCTCTACGCGCCCGACGAGGCAGGCAACATCGACGTCGCGCCGTTCTCGCGCGCGAAGGGCAAGGACCGCCGGGGCAGGGGGGCGATGCGGCTATACAAGCGCGGCGCGCGCCCCAAGCCGGGCGACCCGCTCTTCGCCTATCTCGCCCGCTCGCTGCAGATCGAGGCGATGCATCTGCCGCCGGACGCGCCGGTGACGGTGATGGTCCACGGGTTCCAGTTCGACCCCGCGACCATCGTGATGACGCCGCCGCACCACCACAAGGCGGACAATCCGCACGCCCGGCTCTATCACTTCGAGCGGCACGAGCTGGCGCGCGAGATGCGGGCGCATTCCACGAGCTGGCCGCTCGGCCTCGGCTTCGCGAACGAGGACGGCGGGCGCGACGGCCTGTGCATAGGCTTCGGCTGGTACTCCAACCCCGGCTTCTTCTCGTCGCTGTTCCACCATGGCGAGAACTTCTACGCCCGCGCCTACAACAACGCCGAAGTGGCGGCGTGGCAGCTCGTCTGCGTGCTGGAGGTGCTGGCGGAAATCCTGCAGCGGCCCATCGACGTCTTCTGCCATTCGCTCGGCAGCCGGGTGGTCGTGCGCGCGGTGGCGATGGCGACCTCGCCGCTGCCGAACCTCGCCGCGATGCATGTCGAGCCGAAGGAGCGCTGGGTGGTCCGCCCCGTGCTGCGCTGGCTCGACCGGGTGCTGCTGCTGGCCGGCGCGGAGAAGGTGCTGGAGGCGCAGCTCATGCTGACGCACCTGAACGGCTGGGCGGCCGCGGTGCGGCCCGAGCGCCGGCCCTGCTTCTTCAACGTCCTCAGCCGCGAGAACGACGTGCTGGACAAGCTCGGCGAGAATTTCGGCCCCGCCGCGCCGGGCTCGAAGCAGGTGATCGGCCACAACGGGCTGGAGAAGCTCGACCCGTCATGGGTGGACATCCAGCTCGATGATACCGACGTGGCGGCGTGGTTTCTCGCGCGCGATTATCGCGTCAGCGGGGACGACAGCCAGGGCGTCTTCGCCGTGATGGACCATTGGATCCACTACACCTGGCCCGACAACATGCGCCTCTATCGCGACATCCTGCGCGATCGGGACAGGTGGAGCGTGGCGGGGCTGAAATCGACCGACCCTTCGCTGTTCGACACGCTGAGGATCAATCGCGGCCCCGGCCGGCGCGGGTTCGACTGACGCGGCTGGGACTGATGCGGCTGGGACTGACGCGGCGCCGGGTTCAGGCGGCGGCGCCGGCGTCCGGCGCTGTCGCGACGCGGGTCTCCGAGGCTGCGTGGCTCTCGCGTCCCTTGGCGGAGATGATCGCATAGTCGTAGCCGCCATGGGCCGCCTCGCGCCGCGCCTGCGCCCGTGAGCCCAGCCCGTAGAGCGCCACCGTAAGCCCCTCGGACGCCGCCAGCGCCGCCAGCGCCGGGTTCCAGAAGAGCCGGTGCAGGCACAGCCCGTCGACGCCGGCGGGCAGCGCCGAGATGCCGTGACCGGGCGCGACGAGCTTGATGTTGATGTTGTGGCGGTTGTGCTTCTCCAGCCGCGGCGTGAAGTTCTGCGCCGACCAGAAGAACGGGAACGAGTTGCACAGGTAGAGGTCGTCGATGCGCCGCGCCGCACGACCGGCCGCCGCCCGCCTGCCGGCGCGCTGCGAGACGATGGGGGCGACGCAGAAAAGTATCTTCGCCTCGGGCAGGGTTTCGCGGATCGCCGCGACCTCGCCCTCGTGCCAGCACGCGAACACGATCTCCGCCGCCGGCGGGCGGCGCGCGATGGTCAGCGCCGCGGCCCGGGCCGCGGTCTCGCACTTCACGTCCAGCAGCAGCAGCCTCGGCGCCTCGGGCAGCGAGGTGAGCGCCCGCAACACCTCGTCGAAGCAGTGCCCGCGGAGCTTCCGCGGTGCGCCTCCGGCCAGGATCAGGGGTGCGTGGCGCACGGTGAGACTGCCTGCAGCGTCGAGGCGCAGATCGAGTTCGGCCCCGTCGAAGCCGCGCACACGCCGCGGGTCCAGGCTGTCGAGCCGCTCCCCGTCCCGCAGAATTCGATGGGCTATGAACCGCATCGTTCGACCTTGGCTGTTATTTCCTTCCGGGGCCATACCTGAAAATTCAAGCGTGCGCGCGACTTTCCGGCATGTCTGACGAAAAATTCACCGAAGCGACAAGCATTCGATACGCGGGCGCCGCAAAGCCGTCGCACGCCTGCCCTAGGCCCGGCGCCTTGCGCCCGCAGCGCGCGCGCGGCACTGTCGCCGCCGCAATCTGGACGGGAAAACGATGGCCTATCGACCGGTGGTTCTGTGCATTCTCGACGGCTGGGGGCTCGCCGACGCCGGCGGGTCGAACGCCGTGTCGCAGGCGCGCACGCCGGTCTTCGACGACCTGACGGCGAACCGGCCGACCGCCACGCTCGTCACCAGCGGCGAGAACGTCGGCCTGCCGAAGGGCCAGATGGGCAATTCCGAGGTCGGTCACGTCAACATCGGCGCCGGCCGGGTGGTCTGGATGGATCTGCCGAGGATCGACCGGGCCATCGCCACCGGCGCCTTCGCCGCCAACCCGACGCTGAAGGCCTTCGCCGCGCCGCTGCGTGAGAACGGGCGCGTCGCCCATGTGATGGGGCTCATGAGCCCCGGCGGCGTCCACAGCCACCAGCGCCACCTCGCCGCAGCGGCGCAGGCGCTGGCCGCGATGGGCGTGGAGGTCCGCGTCCACGCCTTTCTCGACGGCCGCGACGTCCCCCCGAAAAGCGCGCTCTCCGCGCTGGACGCCTTCATGGCCGACGCGCCGCAGGCGCGCATCGCCACCGTCTCGGGCCGCTTCCACGCGATGGACCGCGACAGGCGCTGGGAGCGCGTGGAGGCCGCCTACGACGCCGTCGCGCTCGGCCGCGGCGAGAAGGCGCCTTCCGCCCGCTCGGCGATCGAGGCCGCCTACGCCCGCGGAGAGACCGACGAGTTCGTGACGCCCACCGTGATCGGCGACTACGTCGGCATGGCAGAGGGCGACGGCGCGCTCTGCGTCAACTTCCGCGCGGACAGGATGCGCGAGCTGCTCGCCGCGCTCGGCGACCCGGATTTCGACGGATTCGAGCGGCCGGGCTGGCCGCGGCCGGGCGCGATGTGCGGCATGACCTCCTATTCCGAGGCGCATGACCGCTACATGACCGCGCTCTACCCGCCCAGCCCGCCGAAGAACACGCTGGGCGACTGGGTGGCGCAGCACGGCCTGCGCCAGTTCCGCGTCGCCGAGACCGAGAAGTATCCCCATGTGACCTTCTTTCTCAACGGCGGCGTCGAGGACGCCTATCCCGGCGAGGACCGGCACATGGCGCCGAGCCCGAAGGTGCGCACCTACGACCTTGCGCCCGAGATGTCGGCGGCGGAGGTGACGGAGAAGCTCGTCGGCGCGATCGCCTCGGGCGGCTACGATCTGATCGTCGCGAACTACGCCAACCCCGACATGGTGGGCCACACCGGCGATCTAGCCGCGGCGGTCAGGGCGGTGGAGACGGTGGACGCCTGTCTCGGCCAGGTGGTGGAGGCGGTGCGGCGCTCGGGCGGGGCGATGCTCGTCTTCGCCGACCACGGCAACTGCGAGCAGATGACGGACCCCGAGACCGGCGGACCGCACACTGCGCACACGCTCAACCCGGTGCCGCTGATCCTCGTCGGCGGGCCGTCGGGGGCGAAGCTGAGCGCGGGAAGGCTCGCCGACGTGGCGCCCACGGCGCTAGCGCTGATGGACCTCGCCCAGCCGACCGAGATGAGCGGCCGCTCGCTCCTTGGGCGATGACCTCGCAACGAACCTCGCCCGAAGACCGGTCGCGGCGCGCGGACGAGGCGGAGACGCCTTCGCGCGCCGTCGCGCGCGAGGCGCATCGCGCGTCCTGCCCCGGCCCTGTCGCTCTGCGCGCGGGCGAACCGATGCGCCTGACAGGGCGCGGGGACATCTGGGACGGGTGGCGCCGGCTCTGGGACGTCGCCGCGGATAGGCGCGAAGGCTGGGTTCCGGGCGATCTGCCGGCGTCCGCGGAGACCTGCGGCGCCGCCGGGGACGCGGGCGGCCGCGTCGCGACTGCGGCGCGCGACTACGGCGCCGCTGAACTCGACTGCGCGCCGGGCGATGCGCTCGCCGTTCTTGAGCGCCGCCACGGCTGGGCGCTCTGCCGGGACGCGCGCGGCGCCGTCGGCTGGATACCCTTGCGGCGGCTAGATGTCTGAGCGCGGGGCGGACCGCGCGCTCGCGCTCAGGGCGGCGGCGACGCTGGCGCTGACCGCATGGCTGACGGCCGTCCCCTGGCTCGCGCAGGCGCAGGAGGATGCGGCGCTCGCGCGTCTGGCCGAGGCGCGCGCGGCGCTGCGCGCCGCGGAGCGGGCGCGGGCGGTCGCGGCCGAGGATCTGCGCCCCGAACAGGCCCGCGCCTTCGCGACGCTGGCGGCGCTCGACCGGATCGGCCGGGCCCCGCCGCTGGCGCTGCTCACCCATCCCGGCGGCCCCGCCCAGGCGGCCCGCGCCGCGATGACGCTCGCAGCGGCGGCCCCGGCGCTCGCCGCGCGCGGCGCCGCGATACGGGCCGGGATCGCCCGGTTGAACGGCGCGCGGGAGGCCGCGGCCGCGTCGGCCGCGCGCCTCGCCGTGTCGGCGCAGGCCGCGCGCGCCCCCGCGACCGCCGCGCCCCCGCAATCCGGCCCGGCCCCGACGCCGCGGCCGGAGGCCGTCGCCGGCCCGGCCGACCCGCAGGAGACCGCCGACGCGGTGCGGCGGCTGCTCGGCGCCCTCGCGGCGATGGATGCGCCGCTCGAGACCGTCGGCGGGACGCCGCCGCCGGAGCCATGGCGCGCGCCGGTCGCGGGCCCCGCCCGGCCAGGCCCGGGGACGGGCGCGACGGTGCTCGCCGCGCCGCACGCCGGCGTGCGCGCGCCGATGGTCGCCAGCGTGCGCTACGCGGGCCCCGACGGCGGGCCCGGCCCCGCCCTGACGGTGGTGCTTGAGCCAGCGGCGGGCGTGCTGGTTGCGCTTCGCGGTCTCGGCGCCATCTCTGTCGCTGCGGGGGACACGGTGGCCGCCGGCGCGCTCCTCGGCGCCATGGCCGGTCCGCCCCCGGACGCCGACCCGAGCGCTGACCCGGCGGCCGACGAGTTTTTGATTGACGCGTCGGCGTCAAACGGGACGATTCAGCCCGAGGCGCTTTATATCGAGGTTACGCGCGCCGGCGCGGCGACCGATCCGGCCGACTGGTTCCGGTTCACTGACGAAAGGACGACACGGTGATGCGAAAGCTTGCGATGGCGGCGATGGCGGGCGTCGCGGCCGGCGTGCTGGCGACGACCCAGTTCGCTGGGCCGCTCGCGGCGCAGCAGACCTCGACGCGCTCGACGTACGAGCATCTCGACCTGTTCGGCGACATCTTCGAGCGCGTGCGCTCGGGCTATGTCGAGGAAGTCGACGAGCAGAAGCTCATCGAGGCGGCGATCAACGGGATGCTCGCCTCGCTCGATCCGCACTCGTCCTACCTGCCGCCGGAGAATTTCGAGGACATGCGGGTGCAGACCCGCGGCGAGTTCGGCGGCCTCGGCATCGAGGTCACGATGGAGGACGGCCTCGTGAAGGTCGTCGCGCCGATGGACGAGACGCCGGCGGCTCAGGCGGGCGTGCTCGCGGGCGACCTCATCAGCCACATCGACGACGAGCCGGTGATGGGGCTGACGCTGTCGGAGGCGGTGGACAAGATGCGCGGGCCGGTCGGCTCCGACATCAAGGTGACGATCCTGCGGCCGGAGGCTGAGGGGCCGCTCGACATCACCATCACGCGCGACGTCATCAAGATCCGGGCCGTGCGCACGCGCGTCGAGGGCGACGTCGGCGTGCTGCGCATCACGACCTTCAACGAACAGACCTTCGAGAACCTGCGCGCCGGCATCAAGGAGGTGCAGGACGAGCTTGGCGGCGAGAACGCCGTGAAGGGCTACGTCGTCGACCTGCGCAACAACCCCGGCGGCCTGCTGAACCAGGCGATCGCGGTCTCCGACGCGTTCCTGGAGACCGGGGAGATCGTCTCGACCCGCGGCCGCGACCTTTCCGACAGCGACCGCTACAACGCCAAGGCGGGCGACCTGACCAGCGGCAAGCCGCTGGTGGTGCTGATCAACGAGGGCTCGGCATCGGCGTCGGAGATCGTCGCCGGCGCCCTGCAGGACCATCGCCGCGCGATCATCGTCGGCGCGAAGTCCTTCGGGAAGGGCTCGGTGCAGACCATCATGCCGCTGTCCGGCGAGGGCGCGATGCGGCTGACGACGGCGCGCTACTACACGCCGTCGGGTCGCTCGATCCAGGCTCTCGGCATCGAGCCCGACATCCTCGTGGAGCAGCGCACCCTCGGCAACGGCGCCGAGGAGGCCGAGCAGCCGGCGCGTCGCACGCGCTCGGAGGCCGATCTCCGCGGCAGCCTCGAGAACGTGCTCACCGACGAGGAGCGCGAGCAGATGGACGCCGAGCGCGCCCGCCACGAGGCCACCAACAGGCTCCGCAACGAAGATCTGCAGCTGGCCTACGCGCTCGACCTGCTGACCGGCCTCTCGGTCTACAGCCAGGCGCAGTAGGCGGCTGTTCCTCCGGCGGCGGCGCGGACGGCGCCGCCGCCGACATCCTGACGGCGGCCCGCCCATGATGACCCCATCCGAGCTTCCTTATCGGCCCTGCGTCGGCGTGGCGCTCATCGGCCCGGGCCGCCGGCTGTTCGCCGGGCAGCGCATCGACAACCCCGGCCCCGCCTGGCAGATGCCCCAGGGCGGCGTCGACAAGGGCGAGGCGCCCCGCGACGCTGCGCTGCGGGAGCTCTTCGAGGAGACTGGCGTGCGGCCGGATCGCGTCGAGATCCTGCGCGAGACGCCTGGCTGGATCGACTACGACCTGCCGCCGGAACTGGTCGGCAAGCTCTGGAAGGGGCGCTATCGCGGGCAGACCCAGAAATGGTTCGCCATGCGCTTTCTCGGGGACGACGCGGAAATCGACATCTCTGGCCCGCCGCCGGAGTTCAGCCGCTGGGCCTGGATGGATCGCGGCGCTCTCGCCGAAAGCATCGTTCCCTTCAAGCGCGATGTGTATCGCGCCGTGTTCGAGGCGTTCGGCGACCTGATCGACTGAGCCGCGTTCGTCTCGCCTTCGGCCAATGAAATCTCAAATCCGTCCTTGTTTGGGGACCGACGACTTTTCTTCCGTTAACCGCATGGGGCTAGTCCTTTCAGCGACACCGCAGTGAGTGGTTGTGCGAAGGGGAGTCGAAATGCCCATGACTGAAAGGCGGCGCCGCCGGACCGGCCCAGTCGGTCAGCCTTCGAAGAAGGGCTGCGCGCGACCGGTGGTTGCGCCCGATTCGCGGGCCCCGAAATGATTCGCTTCTCGCTGAGGCCCCGTGGCCCGCAGACTTCGCCCGTCGCGATGGCCGCCAGCGGCGTGGCGGCGCCCCGCGACGCCGTCCAGCCCGCCCCGCCCGCCGAGCCCGACCAGACGCAGGTGGACATCGAGCGCCTCGCCGGCGTGATGAAGTCGGTCGTGGACGGCGCCCTCGACACGCCGATGCCGAGGGCCGCCTCCGCCGACTTCGCGCCGCTTTATGCGCTGACCTCCGGGCTGATCAACCGCCTGCGGGAGACCCAGCAGCTTCTCGACGACCAGACCCTCTCGGAAGGCCTGGCCGAGCGCCGTCGCCGGGCCGAGGCGCGCGACACGGGCGACGTCTTCAACGGGACGGTCGCCAAGGCGCTGCGCCGCATCGAGGAGATGAGCGCCGCGTGCGCCGGCGCGACCGAGACGGCGACGGACGCCATCGACCAGATGAACACGCGCGCCGGCGAGATCGACTCCGCGGCGCGCCGCGTCGCGGACATGACCGCGTCGGCCGGCCAGCTTGTCCAGGAGGTCGCCGCAAGCTCGGACCGCGCCGCCGTCACCGCGTCTGACCTCACCAGCGCCGCCAACCGCATCAACGACGTGACCGACCTGATCCAGAACATCGCCTTCCAGACCAACCTGCTGGCGCTGAACGCCTCCATCGAGGCGGCGCGCGCCGGCGACCACGGCAAGGGCTTCGCCGTCGTCGCGTCGGAGGTCCGCCAGCTCGCCAACCGGACGTCCAGCGCGACGACCGAGGTGCAGCAGATGGTGACGGGCCTGCGCGATGTCGTCAGCCATGTGGAGACCATCGTCGACAAGCTGCGCGAATCGGGCGCGCGCCTCACGGAGACCACGGATGACGTCAGCCGCGCCGTGGAGGAGCAGTCCGTCGCGACGGCGCAGATCGGGACGAACGCCCGGCAGGGCGTGGAGAAAATGGGCGAGGTCCGCAGCCGCGTCAACGACATCGAGAAGAGCATCGTCGGGTTGGGGACGTCGGTCGACGTGTTCCTCGGCCGCCTCACCTCCGAACCCGGCGTCGCCGACGACGCGATCTTCTTCGGCCAGACGGCGCCGTTCATGGGGCCGCTGAAGACGACCGGCCAGGCCGTGCGGGACGGCATCCTGACGGCGTTCTCGCAGATCAACGACGAGGGCGGGGTCCACGGGCGCTCGCTGGAGCTCGTCGCGGAGGACGACAGCTACGACCCCAAGATCGCCGTGCGCAACGTCTGCGACATGCTGCGCGAAAGCCGCATCTTCGGCCTGCTCGGCCCGGTCGGCACGCCGACCTCGGCGATGACCGAGAAGGTCGCCCGCGGCGGAGAAGTCCCGTTCGTCGGCCCGCTGACCGGCGCCGCGTTCCTGCGCGACCCCGCGCTCGCGCATGTCGTCAACCTGCGCGCCAGCTACGACGAGGAGGTTGCCGCCCTCGTGAAGTCGCTTGTCCGTCTCAACGGCGTCAAGCGCTTCGGCCTGATGTTCCAGGGCGACGCCTTCGGACAGACGATCCGCGGCGCCCTGGGCCGGGCGCTGAAGGGGAGCGAGGCGACGCTCGTCGCCGAGGCCTCCTACCAGCGGTCCGACGGGGACATCGGACCCGCGACCGCCGCGCTCGCGGGCGTCGGCGCGGACGCGATCCTGCTCGGCGGCACGGCGGTCCCGTCGGCGGCATTCGTGCAGGCGATGCGCCGGGCTGGCTATGGCGGCCGCTTCGCCGCGATCTCGTTCAACAGCGGCCTCGACTTCGTCGCGGCGGCCGGCCCGGCGGGCGAAGGAACGCTCACCTCCCAGGTCGTGCCGCTGGTCGCGCCGGGTGCGGACGGCGTCGCCGGCGCCTTCCTTGCGGCCGGAGGGCGGGTGGGCGACCACGCCGGGCTGGAGGGCTACATGATCGGCCGCTTCGTCACCGAGATTCTGGAGCGATGCGGCCCGAACCCGACGCGCGCCGACTTCCTGGCGGCGCTGCGCGGCGAAGCCGACACGGTGGAGATCGACGGCTACCCGCTCAAGATCGGGCCTGGCGCGCGGCAGGCGAGCGACCGCGTCTTCCTTGCGGAGCTTTCGTCCGGAGGCGTCAGGGCGGCCGCCTGAGGCCGGACCGCGCGGCGCGCCGGCCGCCCTGTCGCGGCCCGCGCTTGTGTTTGGGTGAGCGCCCCGAAAGCCCGGGGCGGCGTTGGAGAGAATGTGCGATGGTCGATTCGGATCGGAACGCGACGGCGCCGCAGGGCGCTCAGGAAACCATGCTCACGCCCTCGCAGATCGGCGACGCGCTCGTGGCCTCATGCGTGGCCAAGGCTTCGGCGTCGGCGCGCGCCACCTTCGCGCTCGGCGTGCTCGGCGGCGCCTTCATCGCCTTCGGCGGAGCGTTCTTCACCGCCGTGATGGTCGGTGCGGAGCCGGGCCTCGGCGCCGCCAGGATGCTGGGCGGTCTTGTGTTCTCCCTCGGCCTCGCGCTCGTGCTCGTCGCCGGCGCGGAGCTTTTCACCGGCAACGCCATGATGCTGCTGGCGGTTTGGCGCGGCGCAATGGGCGTGCTCCCGATGCTGCGCAACTGGGGCCTCGTTCTGGCTGGCAACGCCGCCGGCGCCCTCGCCGTAGTGGCGCTGATGAGCGCGGGAGGGCTCTTTTCCGGCGGGCACGGCGCCGTCGCCGCGGCGATCGCGGAGGGCAAGTTCGCCGAACCGACCTCGGTGGCGCTGGCGCGCGGGGTGATGTGCAACGTCCTCGTGTGTCTTGCGGTTTGGATGAGCCTGGCCACGCGCAACGCCACCGGCAAGGTCGTCGCCGTGGCGCTGCCCGTGGCGGCCTTCATCACGATCGGCTTCGAGCACTCCGTCGCGAACCTCTACCTGCTGCCGGCGGGTCTGGTGAGCGGCGCGGCGGGCGGCTTGCCGGACCTGATGGGCAACCTGCCTGCAGTGCTCCTCGGCAACCTCGTGGGCGCGGGGCTCGTCGCCGGCCTCTACGCCTGGGCTCTGGACCCGTCGCCCGCCCCTGCAAGCGGCCGCAGGCCCGCCGCGCAGGCGATCCCGCAGGCCCGCCCGGGCATGCCGAGCCTCGCCGCGCCGCGGCCCGCTCCGGTGGCGAAGGCTGAGCCGACGGCGGCCCGTCACTAGCGCGGTTTTCGACCTGACCGCGTCAGGTCGAACGCTCTACGTCATTGCCTTGCAACGATTTCAGAGTCGCTGACCGAGCCGTTCAGCCCGGAAGGCGGTCCAGGCGCAAACCGCGCCGGACCGACGCGCCCGGCTCTCGAAAACGCGCCGATTCGGCGCGTTTTTTGAATCGACGCCTCAATTTTTCAGATAGTTGGCGGCGGTGTCCTCCCCCGAAACCGCGATACCGAATTGGCGACTACGACAAAGGTTGGAAAGCGGTCAGTTTTAGGCAAATGAACCGCGGGCCGCCGGGCCCTCCCCAGGAGACCAGGACCATGACGCAGTCGCCGTTCTTCGATGCTCTCGAGACCGCCCGTGACAGCGCCCGCTCGGCAGGCTTCTTCCGTCTCGCCGAGCATCTCGACGATGCGCTGCTCATGGCCGCGTCCGAGCGCTGCGAGGCGATCATGGCGGCCGCCAGCATGCCCTCCAACCGCGCGGCCCTGCGCCGCGCCGAGCAGCTCGTCACGCTCTGACGCCTGCGCCCCGAACGACGGCGGGCTCCGTCGCCCGTCCCAGGCATCGCCAGAACGGCGATATCGCCAGCGAGGTCGGCGCGCCAGGGGAGCCAGAAGGGCTCCGCATACGGTCGCCGGCCCGCAGGCTCCGGCTCAAGGGGTCGGCGCGACGGGCGCCGGCCCCAGCGTCCGTTCCAGCCCGGGAGACGCCGCCGCGCGCTCAGGCGGCCGCGACCAGCCCGCCCGCCCGCTCGATGAACGCCGCGATCTCCGCCACGCCGCGCCCGTTGCGCACCTCGGCGAAGACGAAGGGCCGCTGCCCGCGCATGCGCCTCGCGTCCCGCTCCATCACGTCGAGCGACGCGCCGACATGGGGCGCCAGATCGCATTTGTTGATCACCAGCAGGTCCGAGCGGGTGATCCCCGGTCCGCCCTTGCGCGGCACCTTCTCGCCTCCGGCGACGTCGATCACATAGAGCGTCAGGTCCGCCAGCTCGGGGCTGAAGGTGGCCGAGAGGTTGTCGCCGCCCGACTCGATCAGGATGAGGTCGAGGTCGGGGAAGGCCGCGCGCAGCTCGTCCACCGCCGCGAGGTTGATCGAGGCGTCCTCGCGGATCGCGGTGTGCGGGCAACCGCCGGTCTCCACGCCGCGGATGCGCTCCAGCGGCAGGGCCTGCGAGCGCATCAGGAATTCGGCGTCCTCGCGGGTGTAGATGTCGTTGGTGATCACCGCGATCGACCAGCGGTCCCGCAGCGCCTTGCACAGCGCGTCGGTCAGGGCCGTCTTGCCGGCGCCGACCGGCCCGCCGATGCCGACGCGCAGGGGGCCGTGGGGAGATTTGGCTGAAGGCGTCATGGCGGCGCGGCTCCTCGGCGCGTGTTCTTGGGGGAGATCAGGTGCGGAACAGGCGCACGGCCTGCGTCTCGTGGCGCATGGCGGCGATGTCGGCGGCGAAGGCGGCGCCGCCGAGGTCGTCGAGCCCTGCGCCCGCCGCCTCCGCCGCGACGGCGGCGCAGAGCGGCGCCAGCGCGGCGAGCGCGCGCTGGCCCTCGGTCTGCCCGAGCGGGACGAGCCGCACGGCGACCGAGACGAGATTGGCGGCGAAGGCCTGCAGATAGAGCGTCAGGGCGGTCTCGAGCGGCGCGCCGGCCGCCGCGGCGGCGCGGCCCACCGCGACCGGATAGGGCGCCGGCCCGCCGTCTCCCGCCCCCCATGCCTGCGCCGTGGTGCGGGCGAAGGCGGCGCCCTGGGCCTCGGTCTCCAGCAGGCGTTCGCGGCTGACGGCCAGCGCCGCAGCCAGCTCCGCAGGTGCGAGGTCGTCGGGCGCGCGATGGGCCGCGGCGAGCAGGATGGCGTCGTTGCGCCCGGAGCCCCGCGCCAGAACGTCGCCGACCCAGGCCTGCAGCGTCTGCGCGTCGCGCACCGCCCCGTCGGCGACGGCGCGCTCGAGGCCATGGGAATAGGCGAAGGCGCCCACGGGGTAGCCCGGCGAGAGCCAGGCGACGAGCGCCTGAACGGCGGCGGCGGAAGCGTCACTCACGGGCGCGGTCCGCAAGCCTGTCGATCTGGCCCCGGCGCCGGTCGCGCAGCTCGCGCGCGAGCCGCAGCGACGGCTTCGCCGCGAAGCACAGCGAGCCGATGAGAAACATCCATATCCCCGCCGTTACGGTCGCCCCGTTGAAGAACAGGATCGAGCCGACGACGAAAAAGACCGCCGCGGCGAAGTCGACGACCGTGTAGGCGACCTCGAACTCGGCATAGAGCCGGGCGCTCTCGGTGTCGCGGGTGCGGGCGTCGGGGTGGAACAGCCTCATGGGGCCGGCTCGCGCAGATGGGCGTTGGGGTCGGCGTGGGCGTCATGGCCGTGATGATGCGCGTGGGTGCGGCCGCGGCCATAGGCGCCGCCTTCGGGCGTGAAGGGCGCGGTCACGGGCGTCACGGTCGCGCCGAGCCCGGCGAGCATCGCCTCGATCACATGGTCCCGCCGGATCAGCAGGCGCCCGGCCTCGATGACGACGGGCAGGTGGCGGTTGCCGAGATGCCACGCCAGCCGCGCCAGCGCCTGCGGCGTCTCGGCCGCCACGGCCGTCAGCGGTTCGGGCGCGGCGCGCACGCGAACATGGCGGCCGTCCTCAAGCTGCAGCGCCGCGCCGTCGGGAAGTTCCGCCGCCTCCGGCAGGTCGAGCAGGAAGGGCAGGCCGTCATCGGTCGAGAGCGCAGCGCGCCGCCGCCATCTGCCGTCATGGTCAAGCGTCACGACGCCGGCGCAGGCGCCCGTGGCGCCGGTTTCGACCGCTATCGCCCTCAAGCCTTCGCCCATGCCCAGCTCCGTCATGCAGCTTCGACGCCGGGGCGCAGGTTCGCCCGCCTGCGCCGCTTCGGCAAGGCGGTGCGGGTCAGCTTTCCGCCTCCGACAGTGCGCGGGCGAGCTGATCGGTGAATTTTGCGGCGGCCACCGGCAGCGTGCGCCCACGCAGCTGGCAGAGGTAGAGCAGCCCGGGCGCGAGGTCGCGGGCGTCGATGGCCCGCGCGACAAGCTCGCCGCGTTCCGGCGGCAGGCCGATGGGGATCTGGAAGGTCACCACCTGCTCCGCCAGCGCGTAGCACCGCAGGAACTCGAAGCTGCTCGACACCACCGCCGGCCTGAGCCTGACGCTGGAGCGCGCGAGCGCCGCGTCGAGCAGGTGGCGCACGCCGTAGGGAATGGTCGGCGCGGCCACCGGCCAGCGCAGGCACTCGCGCAGGCGCACCGGCCCGCGCCCGGCGGCGAGCGGATGATCCGCCGCCATCACCGCCATGACCGGCTGCGGCGCGGCGAGCAGCACCTGCACCTCCGCCAGCCGCACCGGCTCGAACACCAAGGCGATGTCGGCCTCATGCGCGACGAGCGCCTGCTCGGCCACGTCGCGGTCGCGCAATTCGACGCTGAAGGTGACGGCGGGGTGGCCGGCGCGATAGGCGGCGATGTGGCGGGGCAGGAAGAACGGCAGCAGCGCCTGGCTGCAGGCGATGGCGACATGGCCGCGCCGCTCGCCGGCGAGGTCGGCGATCTGGCTGCGGACCCGTTCCATATCGGCGACCTGGGCGCGGAAGTGGTGGATCACCAGCTCGCCCGCCGGGTTCAGCCGCACGCCCCTCGGCAGCCTCTCGAAGACGGGCGCGCCGAGCTCCGCCTCGAAGGCGAGGATGCGCCGGTTGAGTGCGGTGTGGGTGACGGCGAGCTGCTCGGCCGCCTTGCGGATCGAGCCGGCGCGCGCCACGGCGTCGATCGCCCGCAGCGTCGTCTGGTGTCGCATGGCGTGTCTCCTGATGTGGTGCGTTTTTCGCACCGCTCCGGCGCGAGAATAGCAGACGACATTTCCAGACGCCGCTCCCTAAGCTTTCCCGGAACGGAATCCGGCGCGGGCGCGCCGAGACGGGAGTTATCGGCGATGACGATGTTCAAGGGCGCGGGCCGGCTCAGCCGGCGCGGCTTTCTCGGGGCGGGCGCGGGCGCCGCGGCGCTGGCGGCGGGGCTGCGCCCCGCGCACGCGGCGGGGCTGACGGTCGGCTTCATCTATGTCGGCCCGAAGGACGATTTCGGCTACAATCAGGCCCATGCCGAGGGCGCCGCGGCGGTCAAGGCGATGGCCGGCGTGACGGTCATCGAGGAGGAGAACGTCGCCGAGACCGTCGACGTCCAGAAGTCGATGGAGTCGATGATCCAGTTCGACGGCGCGTCGCTGCTGTTCCCGACCAGCTTCGGCTACTTCGACCCGCACATTCTGGCGCTGGCGCCGAAGCATCCCGACGTGCGGTTCCAGCACGCCGGGGGCCTGTGGAGCGCCGAGAAGCACCCCGCCAATGTCGGCTCCTATTTCGGCTACATCGGCATGGGGCAGTATCTCAACGGCGTCGTCGCCGGGCACATGAGCAAGACGAAGAAGCTCGGTTTCGTGGCCGCCAAGCCGATCCCGCAGGTGCTGATGAACATCAACAGCTTCCTGCTGGGCGCGCGCTCGGTCGACCCGTCGATCACCTGCCAGGTGATCTTCACCGGCGAATGGTCGCTGGCGGTCAAGGAGGCCGAGGCGACCAACGCGCTCATCGACCAGGGCGCCGACGTGATCACCGCCCATGTCGACGGGCCGAAGGTGACGATGGAGACCGCCGCCGGGCGCGGCGCCTGGGTCTGCGGCTACCACGCCGACCAGACGGCGCTGGCGCCGGAAAAATACCTCACCGGGGCGGAGTGGAACTGGCCGGTGGTCTACACCCGCATGGCGCAGACCATGCTCGACGGCGGGACCATCGACAATTTCGTGCGCGGCGGCCTCGCCGACGACTTCATCAAGATGAGCCCGCTCGGCCCCGCCGTGACTGACGCCGCGCGCGCCCAGTTCGAGGCGACGAAGGCCGAGATCATGAAGGGCGGCTTCGCTGCCATCAAGGGGCCGCTCATGAGCAACACAGGCGCGGTGGTCGCGGCCGCCGGCGAGGCGTTCGAGGAGACGGACGTGCGGCTTGAGAGCATGGACTACCTCGTGGAAGGCGTGATCGGCGCGACCTCGTGACCGACGCCGCCGCCTCCCGCGCCCTTGCGGCGCCCTCGGCGGAGGGAGCGCTCGCCGCCCTCGCCCGCCGGGCGGAGGCGGTGGCGATCCCGCTCGGCGCGCTGCTGGCGGGGGTGGCGGCGTTCAGCCTGTTTCTCGCCCTGCTCGGCCACTCCCCGGCGGAATTCTTCGCGTTGGTCTGGCGCGGCGGCTTCGGCACGGCTTTCAGCTGGGAGAACACGCTGTCGCGCGCGGCGCCGCTGCTGCTGGCGGCGCTCTGCGTCGCGCTGCCGGCGCGGCTGGGGCTGGTGGTGATCGGCGGCGAGGGCGCCATCGTGCTCGGCGGGCTGGCCGCGGGCGCGACGGCGATGGTCGTCGGATGGGCCCCGGGCGCGCTCGGCCTGCCGCTGATGGCGCTGGCGGCGATGGCGGTGGGCGGCGCCTGGATCGGCGCGGTCGGCTGGCTGCGCCACCATCGCGGCGTCAACGAGACCATCGCCAGCCTGCTCATGGCCTACATCGCCATCGCGCTGTTGAACCATCTCGTCGAGGGGCCGTTGCGCGACCCCGCCTCGCTCAACAAGCCCTCCACCCCGCCGCTGCCCGACTGGCTGCGCATCGGCGAGATCCCCGGCGTCGGCGTCCATTGGGGGCTCGCCTTCGGCGCGCTGGCCTGCGTGCTGGCCTGGGTGCTGATCGAGCGCACGCGCTGGGGCTTCGCGGCGCGCATCGCCGGCGGCAACGTGCGCGCGGCGCAGTTGCAGGGCCTGCCGGTCGGCGCGCTGATCCTCGGCTTCACCGCGCTGGCCGGCGCCATGGCGGGGCTGGTGGGCTTCTTCGAGGTGGCGGCGGTGCACGGCGCGGCCAACGGCTCGCTGATCTCGGGCTACGGCTACGCCGGCATCCTCATCGCGTTTCTCGCGCGTCACAACCCGCTGGCGATCATCCCCGTGGCGGTGCTGGTCGGCGGGCTGGAGGCCTCCGGCGGGCTGGTGCAGCGGCGCATGGACCTGCCCGACGCCACCGTTCTGGTGCTGGAGGGGATGGTGTTCGTCGCGATCCTGCTCGGCGAGACGCTCTATGGCCGCTTCCGAATGTTCCGCCCCGAGCTCTGGGGGCGCGCATGAGCGAGACCGACCTCGGCCTCTGGGGCGTGCCGCTGGCGATGCTGGCCGGCGCCATCCGCGTCTCCACGCCCTTCCTGTTCGTCTCGCTGGGCGAATGCCTCACCGAGCGTTCGGGCCGCATCAACCTGGGGCTCGAGGGGACGCTCGTCTTCGGCGCGATGGCCGGCTACGCGATCGCCTACGAGACCGGCTCGCCTTGGCTTGGCGTGCTGGCGGCGGCTGTCTGCGGCGCGGGCTTCGGGCTGGCGCATGGCGCCATGTGCTCGCTGGCGCGGGTGAACGACATCGCCATCGGCATCGCGCTGATGCTGCTGGGGATGGGCCTCGCCTTCTTCTTCGGCAAGCCCTACGTCCAGCCCGTCGCGCCGGACCTGCCGTCGATCCCGTTCGGCTTCTGGTCCGACATCCCCCAGCTGCGCGCGGCGCTCGACGTCAACGCGCTGTTTCTCGTCGGCGTGGCGCTGGCGCTGGCGATGGCGTGGATGTTCCGCGCGACGCGCATCGGCCTCGTGATCCGCGCGACCGGCGACGGGGCGGAGGCCGCGCGCGCGCTGGGCGTCGATCCGGTGCGGGTGCGGACGCTGGCGACGGCGGCGGGCGGCGCGCTGGCCGGCGTCGGCGGCGCCTATCTCTCGCTCTACTATCCCGGCTCGTGGAACGAGGGGATCAGTTCGGGTCAGGGCCTGATGGCTGTGGCGCTGGTGATCTTCGCGCGGTGGAAGCCGGTCAACTGCCTGTGGGCGGCGCTCCTGTTCGGCGGCGCCGGCGCGCTGGGGCCGGCGCTCCAGTCGGTCGGCGTGACGGGCGGCTACTACCTGTTCTACGCCGCCCCCTACGTCCTCACCCTCGGCCTGCTGATCGCCGCAAGCTCGCCCTCGCGCGCGCTGGCCGGCGCCCCGGCGGCCCTTGGCTTCAACCGATAGGAGTGACGCCCATGAGCGGCCTAGGCGGTCTCAACAAATCCCCTGACGGCGTGGTGCTGGGGATGGTTCAACTCCAGCTTCCCGTGGTGGAGACGCCCGAGCAGCTTGCGGCGCAGACCCGGCGCATCGTCGACATGGTCGCCAAGGCGCGGCGCAATCTGCCGACGATGGACCTCGTGGTGTTCCCCGAATACGCCTTGCACGGCCTGTCGATGGACACCAACCCCGCCATCATGTGCCGCCGCGACGGACCCGAGACGGCGGCCTTCGCCAAGGCCTGCCGCGACAACGCCATCTGGGGCTGCTTCTCGATCATGGAGCTGAACCCGGGCGGGATGCCCTACAACGTCGGGCTGATCTACGACGACAGGGGCGAGGAGCGGCTCTACTACCGCAAGCTGCACCCCTGGGTTCCCGTCGAGCCGTGGGAGCCGGGCGACCTCGGCATTCCCGTGATCGACGGGCCGAACGGCTGCAGGCTGGCGCTGATCATCTGCCATGACGGGATGTTCCCCGAGATGGCGCGCGAATGCGCCTACAAGGGCGCCGAGATCATGCTGCGCACGGCGGGCTACACCGCGCCGATCCGCGAGAGCTGGCGCTTCACCAACCAGGCCAACGCCTTCTGCAACCTGATGGTGACGGCCAACGTCTGCATGTGCGGCAGCGACGGCACGTTCGACTCGATGGGCGAGGGGATGATCGTGAACTTCGACGGCTCGATCATCGCCCACGCCACCCAAGGGCGTCCAGACGAGATCATCACCGCAGAGGTGCGGCCCGACCTCGTGCGCGAGGCGCGGCTCGGCTGGGGGGTGGAGAACAACCTCTACCAGCTCGGCCATCGCGGCTATGTCGCGGTGAAGGGCGGCGCGCGGGACTGCCCCTACACCTACATGACCGACCTCGCCGCCGGCCGCTACCGCCTGCCCTATGAGGACGCCGTGAAGGTGAGCGACGGCACGTCCTGCGGCTTCCCCGCGCCGACGCGGCTATATGGCGAGACTAGGCTGGAGGCCGCGGAATGAACGCGCCAAGCCTCGCGCTGAAGCCCGGCGCCGTCGCCGCGGACCCCTATGCCTGGCCGTGGAACGGCGACCTGCGGCCCGAGAACACCGCGCTGATCGTCATCGACATGCAGACCGACTTCTGCGGGAAGGGCGGCTATGTGGACAAGATGGGCTACGACCTGTCGCTGACCCGCGCGCCGATCGAGCCCATCAAGGCGGTGCTGGCGGCGATGCGGGCCTGGGGCGGGCATGTGTTCCACACCCGCGAGGGCCATCGCCCCGACCTCGCCGACCTTCCGGCCAACAAGCGCTGGCGCTCGCGCCAGATCGGCGCCGGCATCGGCGACCCCGGCCCCTGCGGGCGCATCCTCGTGCGCGGCGAGCCGGGCTGGGAGATCATCGAGGAGCTGGCGCCGATGCCCGGCGAGCCGGTCATCGACAAGCCCGGCAAGGGCAGCTTCTGCGCCACCGACCTTGAACTGATGCTGCGCACGCGCGGCGTCGACAACCTGATCCTGACCGGCATCACCACCGATGTCTGCGTCCACACCACCATGCGCGAGGCCAACGACCGCGGCTTCGAGTGCCTTGTCCTCGCCGACTGCTGCGGCGCCACCGACCCCGGCAATCACGACGCCGCGCTGAAGATGGTGACGATGCAGGGCGGCGTGTTCGGCGCCGTGGGCGACAGCGGCGCGTTCGTCGCGGCGCTCAAGTGACCGTCGCCGCCGCCACCGCCAAGGGCGCGCCGGGGCTGGAGACGGTCGGCATGACCATGCGCTTCGGGGCCTTCACGGCGCTGGAGGACGTCTCCATCGCCGTCGCGCCCGGCACGGTGCACGCGCTGCTCGGCGAGAACGGCGCCGGCAAGTCCACGCTCGTGAAATGCGTGATGGGCGTGCAGAAGGCGAGCGACGGGCAGATCATGGTGGCGGGCCGCGAGGTGGATGTTCCCAGCCCGCGCGCCGCGCACGCGATGGGCCTCGGCATGGTCTACCAGCATTTCACGCTGGCGCCCTCGCTGACCGCCGCGGAGAACCTCGTGCTGAGCCGCGACGACGCGCCGGCGGTGATCGACTGGGCGAAGGAGCGCGCCGGCCTTGAGGCGTTCATGGGGGGCATGCCGTTCCGCGTGGCGCTGGAGACGCCGGTGGGCCGGCTTGCGGCCGGCGAGCGGCAGCGGCTGGAGATCCTCAAGCAGCTCTATCTCGGCCGCCGCTTCCTCATCCTCGACGAGCCGACCTCGGTGCTGACGCCGGAGGAGGCCGACGAGGCGCTGGGTTTCATCCGCGCGCTGGCGCGCTCGGGCGACATCACCGTGCTGATGATCACCCACAAGTTCCGCGAGGTCGACGCCTTCTGCGACGAGGTCAGCATCCTGCGCCGCGGCCGCCATGTCGGCGGCGGGCGGGCGGCGACGCTGAGCCATGGCGCGATGGCGGAGATGATGATCGGCGCGCCGCCGCCGGAGCGCCCGAAGCGGGCGCCGAAGAACCCGGGGCCCGCGGCGCTCTCGGTGCGCGGGCTGTGCGCGCGCGACCGTTCCGGGCTCAAGACCATCGAGATCGAGGATTTCGAGGTGCGCGCGGGCGAGATCGTCGGCGTCGCGGGCGTGTCCGGCAATGGCCAGATGGAGCTTGTGGAGGCGCTGGCCGGCCAGCGGCCCATCCAGGCGGGGACGGTCGCCGTGATGGGGGCGCCGTTCCACGCCACGCGCGCCGAGGCGCAGGCCCACGGCGTGCGCTGGCTGCCCGAGGAGCCGCTGCGCAACGCCTGCGCGCCGGGGATGAGCGTGGCGGAGAACGTGGCTTTTCGCAGCTTCGACGCGAACGGCTTCTGGGTCTCGGCCGCGGCGCTGCGCAAGGTGGCGGCGCCGCTCGCCAGCGCCTTCAACGTGAAATGCGCCAGCATCGACGCGCCGATCTCGACGCTCTCGGGCGGCAACGTCCAGCGCGCGGCGCTGGCGCGGGAGCTGTCGGGCGACGTTCGTCTGCTGATCTGCGCCAACCCGTGCTTCGGGCTCGACTTCGGCGCGGCCGGCGAGATCCGCGCCCGGCTGATGGCGGCGCGCGACGCCGGCGCGGCGGTGCTGCTCATCTCCGAGGACCTCGATGAGGTGATGGACCTGTCCGACCGCGTGGTGGTGATGTCGGAGGGCCGGATCGCCTATCAGGCGGCCGCGGCCGAGGCCGACCGCGCCGAGATCGGCCGGCGCATGGCGGGCAGGCGCTGATGCGCGCGGAGCCCTTCGACTTTCCGTTCGAGCGCGCGGAGACGGCGCTGATCGTGATCGACATGCAGCGCGACTTCATCGAGCCGGGCGGCTTCGGCGCGGCGCTCGGCAACGACGTCTCAAGGCTGGCCGCCATCACGCCGACCGTGGCCCGGTTGATCGCGGGGTTCCGCCGGGCGGGGCTGCCGGTGATCCACACCCGCGAGTGCCACCGCCCGGACCTTTCCGACTGCCCGCCCGCCAAGCGCCTGCGCGGCGCGCCTTCCTTGCGCATCGGCGACGCGGGGCCGATGGGGCGCATCCTCGTCGCCGGCGAGCCGGGTGCGGAGATCGTGACCGACTGCGCCCCGGCGCCCGGCGAGACGGTGATCGACAAGCCCGGCAAGGGCGCCTTTTACGCGACGCCGCTGAGCGACGTGCTGGCCGGGCTCGGCGTGAGCCGGCTGGTCTTCGCCGGCGTCACCACCGAGGTCTGCGTGCAGACGACGATGCGCGAGGCCAACGACCGCGGCTTCGACTGCCTGCTCGCGACCGACGCCACCGAAAGCTATTTTCCCGAGTTCAAGGCCGCCGCCATCGCCATGATCACAGCCCAGGGCGGCATCGTCGGCTGGGCGGCGCCGACGGACGCGATACTGGAGGCGCTCGATGTCCCGGCCCCCGCCTGACGCCGCTCCCGAGCCCTTCGCGGTGCCCGGCCTCCTCTCGGGCGGCTGGCGCGACGCGACGTTCGAGCCGTTCCGCGAGGGCGTTGAGATCTGCCACCTGCTGCGCGGAGAACCCGCGCTGGCGCTGCTGCGCTACGCCCCCGGCGCCGGCGTGCCGGCGCACGCCCATCCCGGCCTCGAGACCATCCTTGTGCTCGAAGGCGCCCAGACCGACGAGCGCGGCCGACGGGAGGCCGGGGCGCTGGTGGTCAACACGCCGGGCTCAAGCCACTCCGTCTGGAGCGACGAGGGCTGCGTCGTGCTTATCCAGTGGACGAAGCCGGTCGCGTTCCTCGACGTCTGACCTTCCCGCGACGGCTTGGCCTATGTGAGATTGCATGCAATGCTGCGCGCGATGAGTGCAGGAGCATCCATGGCGGGCGGGACGGGAACGCAGGCCGGCGCGCCGCGCGAGACGGCCGTGGCGCTCCTGGTGAAGCGGCTTTCGGCGCAGATCGTCGAGGGCGCGCTCGCGCCGGGCGTGCGGCTGGACGAGCAGTCGCTGGCGGAGGCCTTCGGCGTGTCGCGCACGCCGGTGCGCGAGGCGCTGGCGCAGCTTGCGGCGATGGGGCTGGTCGAGCGCCGCCCGCATCGCGGCGTTGTTGTGGCGGGGCTGTCGCTGGAGCGGCTGCTGCACCTGTTCGAACTGATGACGGAGCTCGAAGGCGTCTGCGCCCGGCTCGCCGCGCTGCGAATGACCAACGCCGAGCGCGCCCGCCTGCTGGCCGGTCACGAGGCCGCCCGCAGGCTCGCCGAAGCCGAGGACGTCGAGGGCTACGCCGACGCCAACCGCCTGTTCCATCTCGCTATCTACGATGGCGCCCACAATCCCGCGCTGGTCGAGACGACGCGCGACGTGCGCAATCGCGTGGCGCCTTTCCGCCGCGCTCAGTTCCAGGTGCATGGCAGGCCCTCGCTGAGCTGGGGAGAGCACGACGCGGTGGTGTCCGCGATCCTTGCGCAGGACGCCGAGACCGCCTGCTCGGCCATGCGCGAGCATATTCTCAAGGTGAAGGACGCCTATCGCGCCTTCGCTCATCTTGGCGCGCCCGAAGCCACCTATCCCTGAGTATGCGGCGCCGCAAAATGCGGCGCTGAACGGACCCGCCGCCGAAGCAGCAGGCGCCGCTCGCAACGCCGGGTCGCGCGGCGCGCCGACCGCCCGTTGAAAAACCTGACTGATCCGCGGTAGCGGACCTTGGCCCGCATCTTGCACTTCTCCTGTTGAATTGCATGCGATCCTGCACACAAGAGCCGCAGGCGCCATCGATGGGAGAGACTGATGCAGAGACGCGATTTCATGCGCGGGGCCGGCGCCGTGACGCTCGGCGCCGCCGCGCTTCCCTTCCTGAAAGTCCTGCCCGCCGCGGCGCAGGGCGCCGACACGGTGGTGATGGTGATGGGCCAGACCATCAACAGCCTCGATCTGCACCGCACCGGCACCAACCGCCCGAGCTACCAGATCGCCGTCAACGCCTATGACCGGCTGGTGGAGTTCGGCGTCAAGACGCTGCCGGACGGCTCGCTGTCCTACGACTACGCGACGCTGGTTCCCGGCGTGGCGGAGTCGTGGTCATTCTCCGACGACGGCCTCGTGATCACCTTCAGGCTGCGCCCCGAAGGAAAATTCCAGGACGGCTCGCCGATCACGGCGCAGGACGTGAAGTGGTCCTACGACCGCGCCGTGACGGTCGGCGGCTTCCCCTCCACCCAGATGCGCGCCGGCGGGCTGGAGAGCCCCGAGCAGTTCGAGGCGGTGGACGACCTCACCTTCAGGGTGACGCTCAAGCGGCCCTCGAAACTCAGCCTGCCCGACATGGCGGTGCCGGTGCCTTTCATCCTCAACAGCAGGCTTGCGTTGGCGAATGCGACCGCCGACGACCCCTGGGCGCTGGAATACGTCCACAAGAACACGGTCGGTTCCGGCCCGTTCCGGGTGACGCGGTGGGAGCCGGGGCAGTCGCTCGTCTATGAGCGCAACGACGGCTACACCTCCGGCCCGGTTCCCCAGATCGCCCGCGTCATCGTGCGCGAGGTGCCGTCGCCGGCCACCCGCCGCGCGCTGATCGAGCGCGGCGACGTGCAGATGAGCTTCGACATCCCCAACAAGGACGCCAAGGAACTGGAGGGGACCGACGGGCTGACGGTCAACACCACCCCTGTCGAGAACGCCATCTACATCCTCGGCACGAACCTCAATTTCGAGCCGTTCAAGAACAAGCTGGTGCGTCAGGCGGTGGCGTGGTCGGTGCCCTATGACGACGTGTTCCAGACCGCCGCCTACGGGCGCGGCGTGCCGATGCATGGCGGCAAGTCTTTCACGCCCGAGACGATCGAGTGGCCGCAGCCCTTCCCCTATTCGACCGATCTCGACCGGGCGAAGGCCCTGCTGGAGGAGGCCGGCTACGGCGCCGGCTTCGAGGTTCCGTTCTACATCGACCTCTCGCAGAGCGACTGGATGGAGCCCGCCGCGCTGCTGATCCAGGAGAACCTCGCGAAGATCGGCATCAGCGCGCCGCTGGAGAAGGTGCCGGGCGCGAACTGGCGCACGGCCTCGCTGGTGGAGAAGCGCCTGCCGCTGCATCTGGAGACTTTTGGCGGCTGGCTCAACTATCCCTGCTACTACTTCTACTGGGCCTATCTTGAGGGCAACCTGTTCAACTCGGCGAATTATCGCAACGAGGAGATCGAGGCGATGGTGCCGAAGGCGCTGCACCTGCCCGTCGACGACCCCGAATACATCGCGATGTGCAAGCGCATGATCGAGATCGCATGGGACGAGGTTCCTCGCATCGCGCTGTGGCAGCCGGCGGTCAACGCCGCCTACCGCGACATGACCGGCTACGAGTACTGGTTCCACCGCCAGCCGACGATCCGCGGCTGGAAGCGGGCCTGACCATGGCCGAGAGCGGCGGACACGGCGTCGGCGGCGCGGCGGGGGTGATGGGCGGCTCGGCCCCCTACGCCCGGCGCGGGCCGTCGCCCACCGCGCTCGGCCGCTGGCTCAAGGGCGAGCGGCTGGGCGAGGACGCCGCCATTGCGCTGGCGGCGGGCAGGGCGGCGGCGCGGGCGCGGGCGCGGATGATCGGCCGCCGCGTGCTGCTGTCGCTGCCGGCGCTCGTCGGCGTCGTGATCGTCAGCTTCGTGCTGACGCGCGCGCTGCCGGGCGACCCTGCCGCCTATTTCGCCGGGCCGGCGGCGGACGCGCAGTCCATCGCCGAGATCCGCGCCCAGCTGGGGCTGGACCGTTCGCTGCCCGAGCAGTTCCTCGTCTATGTCGGCGACCTGCTGGGCGGCGACCTCGGCCAGTCGATCTCCACCGGCCAGCCGGTGCTGGAGGAACTGGCGCGGCGCCTGCCCGCCTCGCTGGAGTTGACGCTCTCGGCGCTGATCCTCTCCACGCTGGTTGCGGTGCCGCTGGGCGTGGCGGC
Organism: Rubrimonas cliftonensis; assembly: GCF_900107585.1. Classification (GTDB taxonomy): domain Bacteria; phylum Pseudomonadota; class Alphaproteobacteria; order Rhodobacterales; family Rhodobacteraceae; genus Rubrimonas; species Rubrimonas cliftonensis. The sequence goes on from NZ_FNQM01000005.1 coordinate 40,513, forward strand.
GGCGGCGCGACAGGGAACATGGGTGGACCACGCCTGCCGCGCTGTGGTGACGGCGGGCGTCTCGCTGCCGACCTTCTTCACCGGCATCGCGCTGGTCTATGTCTTCTACTATGTCCTGGGTTGGGCTCCGGCGCCGCTCGGTCGGCTCGATCTTCTCTACTTTCCGCCCGAGCCCGTCACCGGCTTCTACACCGTCGACGCGGTGCTGGCCGGCGAATTGGAGACGCTGCGCGGCGCGCTGGCGCAACTCGCGCTGCCGGCGGTCACGCTGGCGCTGTTCACCATGGCGCCGCTGGCGCGCATGGCGCGGGCGGCGATGCTGGAGGCGCTGGGCTCGGACTATGTGCGCACGGCGCGCGCGGCGGGGCTGTCGCCGACGCGGGTGCTCTACGGCGTCGCCTTCTCCAACGCCATGCTGCCGGTGGTGACGACGCTCGGCATGGTGTTCAGCTTCACCCTCGGCGCCAATGTGCTGGTGGAGAAGGTGTTCGCCTGGCCCGGCGTCGGCTCCTACGCCGTCGAGGCGCTGGTGGTGTCGGACTACGCCGCCGTGCAGGGCTTCGTGCTGGCGATGGCGGTGCTGTTCGTGGCGCTGAACCTTCTGATCGACGTGATCTACACCCTCATCGACCCCAGAACGAGGCAGGGCGCATGACCGCAGCGACGCCGGCGCGGCCCACGGGCCTGCGCGCCTTCCTCGCCCATGGCGCCTATGTGCTGCGGGACAATCCGGTGACGCTGATAGCCTTCGCGCTGTTCCTGTTCATCGTCTTCTGCGCGGTGTTCGGGCCCTTGCTGGCGCCCTACGACCCGCTGGAGAGCAACGCGGCGCGGGCGCTTCAGCCGCCCTCGGCGGACCACTGGTTCGGCACCGACAGCCTCGGGCGCGACGTGTTCAGCCGGGTGCTGGTCGCGACGCGGCTCGACCTCGCCATTTCCGTCGCCGCCGTGGCGCTATCGTTCTGCGCGGGCTCCGCAATCGGGGCTGCGGCGGGCTACTGGGGCGGCTGGGTGGACGCGGTGACGGGGCGGGTGGTGGACACCATCATGGCCTTCCCGCTGTTCGTGCTGGCGATGGGCATCGTCGCGGCGCTCGGCAACACGGTGGAGAACATCGTCTACGCCACCGCCATCATCAACCTGCCCTTCTACGCCCGCGTGGCGCGCGCGGAAGTGGCGATCCGGCGCGAGGCGGGCTTCGCGCAGGCCGCAAGGCTGGCCGGCAACTCCGACCTGCGCGTGCTGGCGCTGCACATCTTCCCCAACGCGCTGCCGCCGATGATGGTGCAGCTGTCGCTCAACATGGGCTGGGCGATCCTGAACGCCGCAGGGCTCTCGTTCATCGGCCTCGGCGTGCGGCCGCCGACGCCGGAATGGGGGATCATGGTGGCCGAGGGCGCCAACTTCATCGTCTCCGGCGAGTGGTGGCTGGCGATCTTCCCGGGGCTGGCGCTGATGCTCGCGGTCTTCACCTTCAACCTGTTGGGCGACGGGCTGCGTGACCTCGTGGACCCGCGGAGGCGCACATGACGGCCCTGCTCGACGTTTCCGACCTGCGGGTGGAGTTCGCCACCCGCCACGGCGTCGTCTCCGCCGTGCAGGACGTCTCCTTCACGCTGGAGAAGGGCGAGACGCTGGGCGTGGTGGGCGAATCGGGTTCGGGAAAATCCGTCACCTCCTACGCGGTGATGCGCATCCTCGACCGGGGCGGGCGCATCGCGGAGGGGCGCGTCAGCTATGCGGGCGTCGACCTGCGCGCGGCCAGCGAGCGCGAGATGGGGGCGATCCGGGGCCGCGAGATCGGCATGATCTTTCAGAACCCGCGCGCCGCGCTCAACCCGATCCGCAAGGTCGGGCGGCAGATCGGCGACGTGCTGATCCGCCATGCCCGCGCCACCCGCCAGACCGCCCACGACAGGGCCGTGGAGGCGCTGAGGGCGGTGGAGATCCGCAACCCCGAGGCGCGCGCCCACGCCTATCCGTTCGAGCTGTCGGGCGGAATGTGCCAGCGCGTCGTCATCGCGCTGGCGCTGGCCTGCGACCCGCGCCTGCTGATCGCCGACGAGCCGACCACCGGGCTCGACGTCACCACGCAGAAGGCGGTGATGGACCTGATCGCGGGGCTGACCCGTGCGCGGGGGATGAGCGCGATCCTCATCACCCACGACCTCGGGCTGGCGGCGGCCTACTGCGACCGCATCGCGGTCATGAAGGACGGCCAGGTGGTGGAGACGGCGCCCTCGGCGCAGGTCTTCGCCCGACCGGCCCACGCCTACACCGCCAAGTTGATGCGCGCGACGGCGCGGCCCGGCGCGCGCTTGCGCGACCTGCTGGAGACGCCGAAGCCCGAGGCGCCGCGCCCCGCGCCCGGCGCGGCCCTTCTGGTGGTGGAGAGCCTCGCCAAGACCTTCGCCGACGGGGTGCGCGCGGTGAAGGGCGTCAGCTTCACGATCCGCGAGGGCGAGAGCCTCGGGCTGGTGGGCGAATCCGGCTGCGGCAAGTCCACCACCTCCTCGATGGTGATGCGGCTGCTCGACCCGAGCTCGGGGCGTATCCTGCTTGGCGGCGAGGACATCGGCACCGTGCCGGCGGCGCACTTCCCGCGCGACCGGCGGCGCGGCGCGATCCAGATGGTGTTCCAGGACGCGACCGACAGCCTCAACCCCCGCTTCACCGCGCGCCGCGCCATCGCCGACCCGCTGATGCGCCTGACGGCGCTGGGCGGTCGGGAGCGCGCCGCGAAGGTGGAGGCGCTGGCGGAGCAGGTCGGGCTGCCGCTCCATCTGCTCGACCGGTTCCCGCACCAGCTTTCGGGCGGGCAGAAGGCGCGCGTCGGCATCGCGCGCGCGCTGGCGACCTCGCCGAAGCTGCTGATCCTCGACGAGCCGACGGCGGCGCTCGACGTCTCGATCCAGGCCGTCGTGCTGAACCTGCTGGCTGATCTGCGCGCCGAACTCGGCATGAGCTATCTTTTCGTGAGCCACGATCTGCACGTCGTGCGCCTGCTCTGCGACCGGGTGATGGTGATGCGCGGCGGCGAGATCGTGGAGGAGGGCGACGCCGAGACGGTGATGGAGCGCCCCGCTCACCCCTACACGCGCAGCCTGCTCGACGCCGCGCCCGTCCCGCCGGCGCTCGCCGCGGAGACGCCCCTGATGGAGACCGCCCGATGCGCGCCCTGAGTTTCGACCGCGACAGCCTGCACGCCCATTACGCCGCCGGCGGCGACCCCGTCGCCGTTCTGGCCGAGGCGCACCGGCGGCTCGCGGCGGCGGAGAACCCCGGCGTGTTCATCGCCCTGACCCCGCTGGAGGCGGCGCAGGCGGCGGCGCGCGCGCTGCCGCCCTTCGACCCGGCGGCCTTCCCGCTCTGGGGCCTGCCCTTCGCGGTGAAGGACAACATCGACGTCGCCGGCCTGCCGACGACCGCCGCGTGCCCGGCCTTCGCCTATGAGCCCGAGGTCGACGCCCCGGTGGTGGCGCGGCTGAAGGCGGCGGGCGCGATCTGCCTCGGCAAGACCAACCTCGACCAGTTCGCCACCGGCCTGAACGGGCTGCGGACGCCCTATCCGGCGCCGAGGAACGCGCTCGATCCGGCGATCCCGCCGGGCGGCTCCTCGTCGGGCTCGGCGGTGGCGGTGGCGATGGGCGTGGCGAGCTTCGCGCTGGGGACGGACACGGCGGGCTCGGGCCGGGTGCCGGCGGGGCTGAACAACATCGTCGGGCTGAAGCCGTCGCTCGGCGCGATCTCGACGCGCGGCGTCGTGCCGGCCTGCCGGACGCTTGATGCGGTGTCGGTGTTCGCGCTGACCGTCGCCGACGCCTGGGCGGCCTTCGCCGCCGCCGCCGCCCACGATCCGCTCGACAGCTTCTCCCGAGACCGTCCCGCGCAGGGTTTCGGCTCCGCGCCGGAGCGGCTCCGGCTCGGCGTCCCGACGCCCGCCACGCGCCGCTTCTCCGGCGACGCGGCGCAGGCGGCGAGCTTCGAGGCGGCGCTGGGGCGGCTGGCCTCGCTCGGCGCGGAGATCGTGGAGGTGGACTTCCAGCCCTTCTACGACTGCGCCGCGCTGCTCTACGAAGGGGCCTGGGTGGCGGAGCGGCTGCACGCGGTCGCCGCCTTCCGCGCCGCCAACCCCGGCGCCCTGCACCCTGTCACGGAGCAGATCGTCGGCGGCGCGACGACGCTCTCGGCGGTGGACGCGTTCGACGGCGTCTATCGGCTTGCGGAGGCGCGTCGCGTCACCGCGCCGATCCTCGCCGGCGTCGACGCGCTGGCGGTCCCGACTTTTCCCGCCTTTCACACCGTCGCCGAGCTGGAGGCCGACCCGATCGGGCCCAACAGCGATTTCGGAACCTACACGAATTTCGTGAACCTGCTCGACCTGTGCGGGATCGCCGTGCCGGTCGACCCGCGCGCCGACGGGCGGCCGGGCTCGGTGACGCTGCTGGCGGCGGCGGGGCGGGACGGGCTGACCGCCTCGTTGGCCGCGGCGCTGCATGGGCTCTGCGCGCCGCGGCTGGGCGCGACGACGGCCGTCGCCCCGCCGGCGCCGACCGCGCCTGCGCCCCTGGGCCCCGACGAGGCGGAGGTGCTGGTGGTCGGCGCCCACATGCGCGGCATGGCGCTGGCGCCGCAGATGACAGCCCATGGCGCGCGCTTCCTGCGCGAGACCGCGACCGCGCCGCGCTACCGGCTGAAGGCGCTGCCGGGAACGCCGGCGCGGCCCGGCCTCGTGCGCGTGGCCCAGACTGGGGGGGCGCAGACTGGGGGGGCGGACACTGGCGGGGCGGCGATCAGGGCCGAGGTCTGGGCGATGCCGCTGGACCGGATCGGGCCGTTCCTCGCCGGCATTCCCGCGCCGCTGGGCCTCGGCCGGGTGACGCTCGAGGACGGCGGCGAGGTGATCGGCTTCCTTGCGGAGGCCGCCGCCTGCGAGACGGCGCAGGACATCACCGCCCATGGCGGCTGGCGCGCCTGGGTGGCGCAGGACGCGGCCGCCGTTCCGGCCTGAGTTGCGGCGGCTTTCGCCGTCGGAGCGCAGCGCCGCTTGAGGGCGGATCGCCTGCGAGCGGGGTCCGGGGCGTCGCATCGGCGCGAAGGCTGCGGGCGGCCGGGCCCCGCGCGGCAGGCAAACGGCCCCGGATCAGATCCGGGGCCGCGCGTCGTTTCAGACGGGCCGCCCTGCGGCGCCCCCTGCAGCGCGCGCGGGCGCTTCGGGCTCAGTTCGCCTGGCGGCGCAGGAAGGCGGGAACCTCCATGCGGGCGTCCTCGTCGTCGTGGGGGTGCTGCGTCGGCGCGGCCTCCGGCTCGCGTCGCACCGCGCCGGGCCGGGGCACGAAGGAGGGCTGCTCCTTATCGCGCGCCGCGGCGCCGGTCATCCGCGTGATGAGGTTGTTGAAGCCGAAGCGTGCGGGCCGATCCTCGGCGTCGGCCGCCTGCCGCTGCTGGTGGGCCGGCGCCGCCGCGCGCACGGCCTGCGGGCGCTGGACGGGGCGCATCTCGGCGCGGGATTCCTGAGCGCCGGGCACGAAGGGATGGTCGCGGGCGGGCTCGGCCGCCGCCAGGGCGGGCCGGGCGAGCGAGCCGTCGTCGAGGTCGAACAGCGCGTCCGGCGCCACCGCGCCGTCGTCCTCGTCGCGGTCGAGCGAGAAGAGGTTGGCGGAGGCGATGCGCGCCGCCGCCTCGTCCTGCCGCTGGCGGTCGGCTTCGCGGCGGGGGGCCGACCGCTCCACGGGCTCGCGCGCCATGGCGGGCTGGGGGGCGGGCGGCGGGGCGGGCTGGGCCATTGGCTGGGGCGCCTGGTGGGCGGCGGCGGCTGGGCGCGGCGCCTCACGCATTTCGCGCCGACCCTCGACGCGGCTCTCGCCGGCCTCGGGCCGCTGGGCCTGCGCCATGGCGGCGTCGATGCCGGTCGCGACGACCGAGACGCGCATGACCTCGGTCATCTCCGGGTCGAGCGTGGAGCCGACGATGATGTTCGCCTCCGGGTCGACTTCCGCGCGGATGCGGTTGGCCGCCTCGTCCAGCTCGAACAGCGTCAGGTCGTAGCCGCCGGTGATGTTGATCAGCACGCCGCGGGCGCCCTTGAGGCTCACCTCGTCGAGCAGCGGGTTGGCGATGGCCTTCTCGGCGGCGTCGATGGCGCGGGTCTCGCCCGACGCCTCGCCGGTGCCCATCATCGCCTTGCCCATCTCGTCCATCACCGAGCGCACGTCGGCGAAGTCGAGGTTGATGAGGCCGGGGCGCACCATCAGGTCGGTCACGCCCTTGACGCCCTGGTACAGCACGTCGTCGGCCATCATGAAGGCCTCGGCGAAGGTGGTGCGCTCATTGGCGATGCGGAACAGGTTCTGGTTGGGGATGATGATGAGCGTGTCCACCACCTGCTGAAGCTCGGCGATGCCGCCCTCGGCCTGGTTCATCCGCTTCGTGCCCTCGAAGTGAAAGGGCTTGGTGACGACGCCGACGGTCAGGATGCCCATCTCGCGCGCCGCGCGGGCGATCACCGGGGCGGCGCCGGTGCCGGTGCCGCCGCCCATGCCGGCGGTGATGAAGCACATGTGGGAGCCGGCGAGATGGTCGACGATCTCCTCGAGGCTCTCCTCGGCGGCCTGCGCGCCAACGCCGGGCTTGGCGCCGGCGCCGAGCCCCTGGGTTACGTTGGCCCCGAGCTGGAGCTGGCGCGGCGCGGAGTTCTGCGCCAGCGCCTGCGCGTCGGTGTTCGCCACCACGAACTCCGCGCCCTCCAGCTGCTTCTGGATCATGTTGTTGACCGCGTTGCCCCCGGCGCCGCCGACGCCGAAGACCGTGATGCGGGGCCGGAGGTCATGGGCCTCGGGCGACTTGAGGTTGAGCGCCATCGTGGGTTCCGCCTGTTTGTTCTGTTGCTCGATCGGGTGATTTTTTCGTTGATTGCTCAGAGTGTATGCGAATTCAGGTCGTTTTTCGACACATCACCAGTTCTCCTTGAACCAGCGCACGGCGCGGGCGACGCGCCCTCTCCCTGCGGCGGCGGACGGGGCGTCATAGTCCCAGAGTTCGTCGCGGGGCCGCGCGGCGTAGACCGCGAGGCCGACGCCCGCCGCGAAGGCGGGGCCGGCGGCGTTCTGCGGCAGGCCGGCGATGCGCATCGGCCGACCGACGCGGGTGCGGCGGCCGAGGATGCGCTGGGCGGCCTCCTCCAGCCCCGGCAGCTGCGCGGCGCCGCCCGTCAGCACGATGCGCCGGCCGGGCAGGTGCTCGAAGCCGGCCGCGCGCAGCCGGTCGCGCACCGTCTCCAGCGTCTCCTCCAGCCGCGGGCGGATCACGCCGATCAGCACGGCGCGGGAGATGCGGCGGCGCTCGTGGGGGTCGTCGTCGCCGAGCCGTGGCGCCTCGATCATCTCGCGGTCGTCGAGGCCGGTGGCGACGGCGCCGCCATGCAGCGTCTTGACGCGCTCGGCGTCGGCCTGCGGCATGGCGAGCCCCTGGGCGATGTCGAGCGTGACGTGGTCGCCGCCGAGCCGCACGCTCTGGGCGTGGATCATGTGGCCGCGCAGGAAGATCGAGAGCGAGGTGGCGCCGGCCCCCATGTCGACGCAGGCGGCGCCGAGGCGCTGCTCGTCCTCCACGAGGCTCGAAAGGCCGGCGGCGTAGGCGCCCGAGACGACGCCCGCGAGCTCGAGGTCGGCGCCGCGCACGCACTGGGCGAGGTTGCGCAGCGGTCCGGCGGCGACCGTCAGCACATGGGCGTCGCAGCCGAGCCGCTCGCCGCTCATGCCGCGCGGGTCGTTGAGGCCGCCGACGCCGTCGATCTCGAAATTGACCGGCTGGGCGTGCAGCAGCGCGCGGCCCTCCTCGCGCGGCAGCCGGCAGCTGGTGGCGGCGCGGGCGACGTCGCGCGCGCAGACGGCGACGCCCTCGACCATGGCGAGCCCGTGCGCCGCGGCGCTGCGCGGGCGGCCGCCGGAAAGCGTCGCGACCGCCTGATCGACGCGCTCGCCCGCCATCTTCTCGGCCAGCTCCAGCGCGGCGCGGACGGAGCGGCCGGCCTCCTCCATGTCCACGATCTCGCCGAGGCGCACGCCGCCGGAGCGCACCACGCCGACGCCGACGACGCGCACCGCGCCCAGCGCGTCATGCGCGCCGGCGTCGCCGGCCTCCGCCATCTCCTGCGCGCGGGCGAGGCGCTGGGCGTCGATGCGCAGGATGAAGCAGGCGGTCTTGGCCGAGCCGAGATCGATCGCCGCCACCAGACCGCGGCGCGCCGCCGCCCTCAGCCGCTCGCGCATCGCGCGCAGCCCGTTCAGGGTCGGGCCGTGGAGGGAGACGCCGGGATGCGCCGTCATGTCTGGTTCTCCTTCTGAAGACCGGTCAGCGCGCGCTCCGTCAGCCGCACGGTGGGGCGGCCGGGCAGCCGCAGGTCCACCGCCGCGAGGTCGCGGTCGAAGAGCGCGATGCGCTCGTGCATCCGGGCGGCCTGCGCCATGGCGGCGGGGGCGCCGGTCTCGGGCAGCATCAGCGTCATGGTCTCGCCCGGCGCCGGGCCGAGCAGCGCCACGTCCCACCGCCGCGCGCCGATGCGCGTCAGCGCCACCACGCGGGGGCGCAGCGGGCCGGAAACGGTGAGCACCGCCAGCGCGTCCGCCACCGCCTCGGCCGCGCCGGGCCCGACGACGAGCGGCAGCTCCGCGTGATCGGCTCTGGAGAACGCCGGCTCGATCACCGCGCCGCCCGCGTCGACAAGCACCGGCTCGCCCTCGATGCGCCAGATCGCGGCGGCCTTGCGCTGGCGCACGATCACGCGCAGCGCCTCCGGCGCCTCCAGATGCACCTCCGCCCCCGCCACCCAGCCGAGACTCTCCACGCGGCGACGCACCACCGCGGGGTCGAGATCGAGCGAGGAGGCGCCGGTCGCGTCGGTCAGCGCGGCGAGGATCTCGCCCTCCAGCCCCGCGTCGGCGCCAGCGACCTTGATGCGGCGGATGGCGAACTCGGGCCGCGCCGTCAGCGCCGCGCGCGCCTCGGCCAGCTTCGCCTGCGCCGCCGCGTGCACCGCCGGGTCCGAGGCCAGCATGGCCGCCGCCGCCGCCAGCGCCAGCGCCGGGAGATGGGTCGTGGCGGCGCGACGCACCCAGCGCCGCCGCCACAGCCGGTTGAGCCGCCGCCGCAGCCGCCCCGGCTCGGCGGGGCGCGCGCCCGAGCTCACCGGTCGCATGAGGCGTCCTCCACCATCCAGCGGCAGAGCGCGGGGAAGTCGACGCCGACCGACGCCGCCTGCTCGGGCGCGAGCGAGGTGCCGGTCATGCCGGGCTGGGTGTTGATCTCCAGCGCGATCAGCCCGTCGAGCCCGCGCGCCTCGTCCCAGCGCAGGTCGGTGCGCGAGACGCCGCGGGCGCCGACGGCGCGATGGGTCTTCAGGGCGATGTCGAGGCAGGCGTCGAACACCTCGGCGGGCAGTTCGGCGGGGCAGACATGGCGCGAACCGCCGGGGCTGTATTTCGCGTGATAGTCGTACCAGCCGGCGGAGACGATGTCGGTCACGGTCAGCGCGCGGTCGCCCATCACGGCGACGGTCAGCTCGCGCCCCGGAACGAAGGCCTCGACCATCAGCGTCTCCGGCGCGTCCGGACCCAGCCGGGCGGGCCCGTTGGCGCCCTCGGCGACGATGTGGACGCCGACCGAGGAGCCCTCGTTGTAGGGCTTCACGACATAGGGCGGCGCCATCGGGTGCCCGCTCGCGACGGCCTCCCGCGAGGCCAGCAGGCTTTCCGCGACCGGCACGCCGGCGGCGGCGAAGGCCGTCTTGGCGCGCGCCTTGTCCATCGCCAGAGCCGAGGCCAGCACGCCGGAATGAGTGTAGGGGATCGCCATCAGTTCGAGCAGGCCCTGCACGCAGCCGTCCTCGCCCCAGCGCCCGTGCAGGGCGTTGAAGGCGACGTCGGGGGCGACGTCGGCCAGCCTGGCGGGAAGGTCCCGCCCGGCGTCGATCTCCGTCACTGCGTAGCCCGCCTGACGCAGCGCCTCGGCGCAGGCCGCGCCGGACGCAAGGGAAACCTCGCGTTCGGCGGACAGACCGCCCTTCAGCACGGCGATGCGGGGCGTCCTGCTCGACATGCCCGCCTCGATGTCCGGCTCCGGTTAACGCCCGGGGCCATTTTGTGTTCGCGCCGGAGTTCCGGCGCCGCCTGATTCGCGCCCCGGATTTTTCCGGTGGCGTGTAATGTTGGCCCCGTTGCCTCAGAGCCTGTCTCAAGTCGTCAGGGGAATCCCTATCCGCTTGACTTCCCATACTAACTGAACGCCCGTGGTTTCCAAAACCTTACCGCGAACGATTTCTCCCAAATTTTCCAGATCGGCTGCGGTGGCGTCGCCGGTGTTGACCAGAAAGTTCGGGTGCATGGGCGACATCCGGGCGCCGCCGAGGGTCATCCCGCGACATCCTGCGTCATCGATCAGCTTCCAGGCCTTCATCTCGTGGGTGTCGTCGGCGTGTCCCGTCGAGCTGAAGCCGGCGGGGTTGCGGAAGGTCGAGCCGGCGGTGCGCTCGCGCACCGGCTGGCTCTCGGCGCGGCGCTTCAGCAGCGCCTCCATGCGGTCGAGTATCGCCTCGGGCGCGTCGGGGCGGCCGTCGAAGCCCGCCTCGATGAAGATGAGGTCGTCGGGCAGGCCGCAGTCGCGGTAGCCGAACGCCATGTCCTCGGGCGCCAGCGCGACGCGCCGACCCTTGCGGTCGATGGCGACGGCGCCGGTGAACACGTCCGCCACATAGGCGCCGTAGCAGCCGGCGTTCATGCGCACCGCGCCGCCGACGGCGCCGGGAATGGTGCGCAAAAACTCCAGCCCCGAGATCCCGTAGCTGGCGGCGGCCTTGGCGAGCTGCGCGTCGAGCAGCGCCGCGCCGGCGCGCAGGCCGGTCTCGCCCTCGCGCCTGAGCGCGTTGAAGCCGCGCCCCAGCCGGATCGAGACGCCCGGCACGCCGCCGTCGCGCACGATCAGGTTCGAGCCGACGCCGAGCACGGTCACGGGGATGTCCGGGGCGAGGGCGGCGAGGAACTGCGACAGGTCGTCGGCGTCCTCGGGCTGGAACAGCACCTCCGCCGGCCCGCCGACGCGCAGCCATGTCAGCTCGTCCAGCGGGCGCATCGGCGTCAGCGCGCCGCGGGCGCGGGGCAGGCTGGCGAGCAGGGCCAGCCCGTGCAGACCCTCGCCGGCCCGTGTCGCCGCGGCCTCCGGCTCAGCCATGGGCCGCCTCGATCTCCATCCACTCCTCAAGGCATGTCCCGATGGGCTGGTCCAGCGGCGCGAAGGCGGGGCGGGCGGTCACGCGCGCCAGCCAGGCCGCGACGTTGGGCGTGGCCGGCGGCGCGCCGTGCGGCAGCAGCAGCGCCCGCCGCGCCGAGATCGCCGGCCCGATGTCGGCGAAGGAGAAGCCGCCGCACAGGTGCTCGCGCCCCTCCAGCGCCCGCTCCAGCACCGCCACGCGCGCCGCAAGCGCCGCGGCGGCGTGCTCCAGCATCGAGATGTCCTGCAGCGCCTTCGGCGTGCGCACGGTCGGGAAGAACAGCGCGGCGACGGCAGGGTAGAGCGTGGCGGTGTTCCACGTCGTCCACTGGTCGGCCAGCGCGAAGTCGGCCTCGTCGGTCCACAGCGCGCCATGGCCGTAGGCGCGCGCCAGATAGCGCAGGATGGCGTCGGACTCGAACAGCACCAGCTCGCCGTCCTTCAGCGTCGGGACATAGCCGTTGGGGTTGATCGCGCGATACGCCGGGTCGTCCATGCCGCCGAAGCCGCCGCCGACGCGCACATGCTCGAACGCCAGCCCCAGCTCGCGCAGCGCCCAGAGCGCCTTCTGGACGTTTGACGAGTTCTTCCGGCCCCAAAGCGTCATGCTCATGCCGCGCGTTCCTTCTCCAGCGCCTCGGGCAGCCCCTGCGCCCAGGCGGTGATTGATCCGGCGCCGAGGCAAACCACCATGTCGCCGGGGCCGGCTTCGGCGGCGACGAGCCGCGCGAGGTCGTCGGGCCCCTCGATGGCGCGCACGCCGCGATGGCCATGGGCGCGCAGTCCGCCGCAGAGCGCGTCCCGGCTGACGCCCGGCACCGGCGCCTCCCCGGCGGCGTAGACGTCGGCGATCGCCACCACGTCGGCGTCGTTGAAGCAGGCGCAGAACTCGGTGAACAGATCCTGCAGGCGGGAGTAGCGGTGCGGCTGGTGCACGGCGATCAGCTTGCCCTGCGTGGCGGCCCGCGCGGCCTTGAGCACGGCGGCGATCTCGACGGGGTGGTGGCCGTAGTCGTCGATGATCTCGGCGCCGTTCCACGCGCCGACGCGGGTGAAGCGCCGCCGCACGCCCTTGAAGCCCGACAGCCCCTTCGCGATGGCCTCGTCGCCGATCTTCAGCTCGCGGGCGACGGCGAGGGCTGCGAGCGCGTTGAGGACGTTGTGCTCGCCGGGCATGGGCAGGGCGAGGCCCTCCATGCGCTCGTGTCCTTCGGCCGTGCGGATCACCACGTCGAAGCGGTTGGCGCCGTCGCGCCACGCCATGTTCTCCGCCCGCACGTCGGCCTGGCGCGAGAAGCCGTAGGTGACCACGCGGCGGTCGTCGATCTTGCCGATCAGGCTCTGCACCTCTGGGTGGTCGATGCAGCAGACGGCCAGCCCGTAGAACGGGATGTTGGAGACGAAGGTGAGGAAGGCGTCGCGCACGCCGTCGAAGTCGCCGTAATGGTCCAGGTGTTCGGGGTCGATGTTGGTGACGATGGCCACCGTCGCCGGCAGCTTGACGAAGGTGCCGTCGCTCTCGTCGGCCTCCACCACCATCCAGTCGCCGGCCCCCAGCCGCGCGTTGGAGCCGTATGCCTGGATGATGCCGCCGTTGACCACCGTGGGGTCCATGCCGCCGGCGTCGAGCAGGGCGGCGACCATCGAGGTGGTGGTGGTCTTGCCGTGGGTGCCGGCGACGGCGACGTTCTGGCGCAGGCGCATCAGCTCCGCCAGCATCTCGGCCCGCCGCACCACCGGCAGCGCGCGCGCGCGGGCCGCGTCCAGTTCGGGGTTGCCGGGCTTGATGGCCGAGGAGATCACCACGACCTTCGCGGCGCCGAGGTTCTCGGCGCGCTGGCCGATGTGGACCGTCGCGCCGAGCGCCCGCAGGCGCTCGATGATCGGGCTCTCCTTCAGGTCGGAGCCCTGCACCTGATAGCCGAGGTTCAGCAGCACCTCGGCGATGCCGGACATGCCGATCCCGCCGATGCCGACGAAATGCAGCACGCCGATGTCGAGCGGCAGGGCTGTGGTCATCATGGGGCTTCTCCCTCGATCCGTTCTCCCGCGGCCAGCCGCTCCACGAGTTCGGCCAGCCGGTCCGCCGCGTCGGGCCGCGCCAGCCGCGCCGCCGTCGCCGCCATCGCCGCCAGTTCGGCGTCGTCGGCCAGCAGCTGCGCGAGCCTGCCCGCCAGCGCCTCCGGCGTCAGCGCGTCCTCGGCGATCACCACCGCGCCGCCGGCCTCGGCCAGCGCCCTCGCGTTCGCCGTCTGGTGGTCGTCCATCGCCGCCGCGTATGGCGTCAGGATGGCGGGCCGGCCCATGGCGCACAACTCCGCGACCGTGGACGCCCCGGCGCGGGCGATGACCAGATGCGCCGCCGCGAGCCGCCCCGGCATGTCCGCGAAGAAGGGCGCGACCTCCGCCGTCACGCCGTGCAGCGCCGCGCGGGCGGCGTCAAGATCCTCCGGGCGGGCCTGCAGCGTCACGCGCAGGCGGGCGCGCAGGCGTTCGGGCAGCAGCCGCAGCGCGGCCGGCACGACGCGCGCGAAGAGCGCCGCACCCTGGCTGCCGCCGAATGCGAGCAGCTCGATCGCCCCGTCGCCGGGCGGGGCGTAGCGCGCGCGCGCCGCGAGGATCGCCGGGCGCACCGGGTTGCCCATGCGCAGCAGCCGCGCGCCCGGCGGCGGGTTGCGCAGCGGCCATGTTCCGCAGGCGACCGCGCCCACCCGCGGCGCGAACAGGCGGTTGACCCGGCCCAGCACGCCGTTCTGCTCGTGGATCAGCCGCGGCAGGCCCAGCGCCCAGGCGGCCGCGAGCGCGGGAAAGGCGGGGTAGCCGCCGAAACCCGCGACGCAGGCCGGGCGGTCGGCGCGCATCCAGCCCCAGGCCTGCGCGGCGCCCTTCAGCAACGTCAGCGGCGCGCCGAGCCGCGTCAGCGCGCCGCCCTGCGCCGTCGTCGCCGCCGCGGCCTCGCGCTTCGCGACCTCGGGCGGGAAGCCGTCCGCGTAGCGGGCGCCGCGCGCGTCGGTCGAGAGCGTCACCCGCCAGCCGCGCGCCAGCATCGCCTCCGCCAGCGCCTGCGCAGGGAACATGTGCCCGCCGGTGCCTCCGGCTGCGATGACCAGCAGCGGCGCGCTCACGCGACCGCCCCTAAGGCGGAACCCGCGCTCACAGCTGGCCCTCCGACCGCGCGCGCCGCCGCGTCAGCGCCAGCAGCATCCCAAGCGTCAGCCCGGTCGCCACCAGCGAGGAGCCACCATAGGAGATCAGCGGCAGTGTCATGCCCTTGGCGGGAAAGAGGCGTATCGCCACGCCCATGTTGACGATCGCCTGCATCCCGAACTGCGCCGCCAGCCCCACGCCGGCGAGTCGGATGAACATGTCCTCCTCCCGCAGCAGCCGCAGCACCGAGCGCCCGACGATCGCGAGGTAGAGCACGATGATCAGCAGGCAGAGCGCCAGCCCGTACTCCTCCGCCGCCACCGCGATGATGAAGTCGGTGTGCGCGTCGGGCAGGCTCCATTTCACCGTGCCCTCGCCTACGCCGACGCCGAACAGGCCCCCGGTCACGATGGCGTCGGTGGCGTAGCCGATCTGGGTCAGCGGCTCGGCGTCCGACAGCAGATAGCTGTCGATGCGCGAGGCGAAATGGCTCGACGCGCCGTAGGCGACCACGCCGGCGCCGATCACCAGCCCGCCCAGCCCGATCAGCAGCAGGATCGGCGCGCCGGCGACGAAATACATCATCCCCCAAGTCGCGACGATCAGCGTCGCCTGGCCGAAATCGGGCTGCAGGGCCAGCGTCGCCGCCACCGCGGCCGTCACCAGAAGCGACAGCAGCGCCCCCGGCGGGCCGTTGGGGTGCGCCGACGCGGAGAGCAGCCAGGCGGCGAACACCGCGAACACCGGCTTGAGGAACTCCGAGGGCTGGACGGAGAGAAACCCCAGCGACACCCAGCGCACCGCGCCCTTGCCGAAATCCGTGCCGTAGAACGGCAGCAGCAGCACCGCCGCGAAGCCCGCGCCGAACGCCAGCGCGCTCAGTCGCCGGAGCTGGCGCGGGGTGGCCATCGACAGCGTGACGATCGTCGCGAAGCACAGCACGCCGAAGAACGCCTGCCGGGTGACGTAGTGAAAATGCGGCAACCCGTTCTTGGCGGCCAGTGGCGGCGAGGCGGCCAGACCCAGCACCATCCCGATCAGGAACAGCCCGCCGGCCGCCCAGAGCGTTCCCTGATCCACCGTGCGCCACCACCGCCCGAGGATGGACGCGTCGCGGCCGGGCGACGCGCCGAGCGCCATGGTCCTCATCGCGGTCCCTCCTCGCCGTCCGTCTGCCCGCCGTCCGGCTCGGCGACGACCGCCTGCGCGAGCGCGGCGAACGCCTCGCCGCGCGCCTCGAAGTCGCGGAACTGGTCGAAGCTGGCGCAGGCGGGGCTGAGCAGCACCACGTCGCCCGGCTCGGCCTCCGTCGCCGCGCGCGCCACGGCGGTCGCGAGGTCGCCGCACAGCTCATGGGGCGTGGCGCCCAGCGCCGCGGCGAAGTCCTGCGCCGCCTGCCCGATGAGATAGGCCTTGGCCACCCGCCCGAACAGCGGCGCTAGCGGCGCGATCCCGCCCTCCTTGGGCACGCCGCCGGCGATCCACCGCACGCGCTCGAAGCTCAGCAGCGCCTTCTCCGCGGCGTCGGCGTTGGTGGCCTTGCTGTCGTTGACGAAGCGCACGCCGTTCCGCTCTCCGAGAAGCTGGAGGCGGTGGGGCAGGCCGGGGAAGCTGCGCAGCCCCGCCTCGATCGCCTTCGGCCCCAGCCCCAGCACGCGGGCCGCGCCATAGGCGGCGCAGGCGTTCTGGTGGTTGTGGGCGCCGATCAGGCCAGGGCAGGCGCGCAGGTCGAGCGCCGCCGCCTGCTCGCCGCGCCGCCGCTCGGTGAGGAACGCCCTGTTCATGAAAACCGACCAGCCGGGGCCCCTCAGCCGCGCGCCGCTGGCGATCTCGATCAGCCGCGCGCCCTCGGGGTCGGCCTCGCGCGACTGCGCGGCTAGGAAGCGCCCGTGGCGGTCGTCCACGCCGATGACGCAGGCCGAGGGCGCGCCCAGTTCGAACAGCCGCCGCTTGGCCGCGAAATAGCCGCCCTCGCCGCCATGGCGGTCGAGGTGGTCCGGCGAGAGGTTGAGAAACACCGCCACGTCCGGCGCCAGCGCGCGCGCGAGCTCAAGCTGATAGGACGACAGCTCCAGCACCACGGTCTCGCCGTCCGCCAGCGGGTCGAGATCGAGCACGCCGCGGCCGATGTTGCCGCCCATCTGCACCGGTCGGCCCGCGCCCCGCAGGATGTGGGCGATCAGCGCGGTGGTGGTCGACTTGCCGTTGGAGCCGGTGACGGCGACGACGCGCGCCTCGGCGTCCGTCATCGCCATGCCGCGGAAAAAGAGGCCCACGTCGTTGTCGAGCTGCGCGCCGGCGGCCTGCGCCTGCGCCACGGCCGGGTGCGGCGCGGGGTAGAGGTGCGGTACGCCGGGCGAGACGACGAGCAGCCCCATGCCTTTGCGCCAGGGCCCCTCCCGCGCGAGGTCTTCCACCGCGAAGCCCTCGGCCTCGGCGGCGGCGCGGCCGGCCTCGCCGTCGTCCCAGCACACCGGCGTCGCCTGCCCCGCCGCCAGCGCGCGCGCCGTCGCCAGCCCCGAGCGGCCCATGCCCAGCACGCCGACGCGCCGGCCCTCGTATCCGCGGACGGCGATCACCGCAGCTTCAGCGTCGCCAGCCCGATCAGGGCGAGGATGACCGAGATGATCCAGAAGCGGATGACGATGGTCTCCTCCCGCCAGCCCTTCTTCTCGAAGTGGTGGTGGATCGGCGCCATCAGGAACACCCGCCGCCCGGTGCGCTTGAACCAGAACACCTGGATGATGACGCTCATCGCCTCCGCCACGAAAAGCCCGCCGACGACGCCGAGCACGATCTCGTGCTTTGTCGCCACCGCGATGGCGCCGAGCGCGCCGCCCAGCGCCAGCGAGCCGGTGTCGCCCATGAACACCATCGCCGGCGGGGCGTTCCACCACAGAAAGCCCAGCCCCGCCCCCATCAGCGCCGCGGCGAAGATGGCGATCTCGCCGGTGCCGGGAACGTAGTGCAGTTGCAGGTAGTCGGTGAAGTCGGTGCGGCCGACGACATAGGCGATGGCCCCCAGCGTGCCGCCGGCGATCATCACCGGCATGATCGCGAGCCCGTCGAGCCCGTCGGTCAGGTTCACCGCGTTGGCGCTGCCCACGATCACCAGCATGGCGAAGGGGAAGAACAGCACGCCCGCGTCGATCAGCGCGTCCTTGAACACCGGCAGCGCGATGCGGCCCGAGAGCGCGTCCGGCTGGAGCCACGCCGCCCAGACGCTCGCGCCGAGCGCGATCGCCAGCCCCAGCAGGAAGCGCGTGCGCGAGGACACGCCCTTCACCGAGAATTTCGTGACCTTGGCGAAGTCGTCCCAGAAGCCGATGGCGCCGAAGCCCAGCGTCACCAGCACCACCAGCCACACGAAGCCGTTGTCGAGCCGGCTCCAGAGCAGCGTCGAGAGCACCAGCGCGCCCAGGATCATCACGCCGCCCATGGTGGGCGTGCCGGCCTTGGCGACGATGTGGCTCTGCGGGCCGTCGTCGCGGATCGGCTGGCCCTTCTTCTGCATCCGCCTGAGCGCGCGGATCACGGCGGGGCCGAACACGAAGCCCAGCACCAGCGCCGTCATGAAGGCGCCGCCCGCGCGAAAGGTGATGTAGCGGAACAGGTTGAACAGGTCGCCGCCTTCCGACAGCGGGACAAGCAGGTGATACAGCATCAGGTCTCCTCCGGGGCGGATGCGTCGCGGGCCTGCCCCAGGGCTTTCACGGCGCGCACGACGGCGCCCATCTGCACGGTCTTGGAGCCCTTGACCATGAGCACGTCGCCGGCGTCGAGCATCCGCTTCAGCCGGTCGGCGGCGGCGCGGCTGTCGGGGAACCAGCCGCCGGCCTGCGCCTTGGGCAGCGCCGCATGCAGCGCGCGCATGCGTTCGCCCACCGTGAACACGAGATCAACCTCGCCCAGCGCAGGGTGGTCGGCGATGCCCGCGTGCAGCGCCGTCTCCTGCTCGCCCAGCTCCATCATGTCGCCGAGGCAGGCGATCCGGCGGCCGCGCGCGATGCGGCCCACCCCGTCCTCCACCGGCGCGGCGGCGAGCACCTCGAGCGCCGCGCCCACCGAGGCGGGGTTGGCGTTGTAGCTTTCGTCGATCAGCTCGATCACGCCGTCGCCGTCGGGGCCGACATGCACCCGCCAGCGCGCCCCGCGCCCCTCCGGCGCCCGCCAGGCCGCCAGCGCCAGCGCCGCGCGGGCCAGGTCTGCGCCCGCGGCCTGCGCCGCCGCCAGCGCGCCGACCGCGTTCAGCGCGAGGTGGCGGCCCGGTGCGCCGATCTTGAAGACGAGGTCAAGCCCGCCGACGCGCGCCTCCACCACCGTCGCCGGCCCGCGAAGCTGCGCGGAGACGAGCCGCGCGTCGCAGCCTTCGCCCTCGCCGAAGGAGACGATCTCCAGCCCATGCGCCCGCGCCGCGCCGGCCAGCCGGTCGAACCAGCGGTTGTCGCGGTTGAGCACCGCGACGCCGCCGGCCGCGACGCCCTCGAAGATCTCCGCCTTCGCGTCGGCGACGCCCGCCTCGTCGGCGAAGTTGCCGATATGGGCGGCGGTGACGGTGGTGATCAGCGCCACCTCGGGCCGCGCCAGCCGCGACAGCGGCGCGATCTCGCCGGCGTGGTTCATCCCCATCTCGATCACGAGGAACCGCGCGTCGCGCGGGCTGCGCGCCAGCGTCAGCGGCACGCCCCAGTGGTTGTTGAAGCTGCCCTCCGGCGCATGGGTCGCCGCCTGCGCGCTGAGCATTGCGCGCAGCATCTCCTTCACGCCGGTCTTGCCGACCGAGCCGGTGACGCCGATCACCCGCGCCTCCGGCGCCAGCCGCGCCCGCGCCGCAGCGGCGAGGCCGCGCAGCCCCTCCAGCGTGTCGCCGACCATCAGCAGCCGGCCCGGCGCGGCGAAGCCGTCGGGCGGATGGGAGACCAGCGCCGCCGCCGCGCCCTTCTCCAGCGCGTCGCCGACGAAGCCGTGGCCGTCGCGCGCGTCGCCCTTCAGCGCCACGAACAGCGCGCCGGGCGCAAGGCTGCGCGTGTCGATGGAGACGCTCGTCGCCGCCCAGTCGCCGTCGACGCGCCCTCCTGTCGCCGCCGCCGCCTCCGCGGCGGTCCAGAGCGCGTCGCTCCCGCCGCCGCTCATGGCGCGTCCTCTCCGTCAAGGTCGCTTTCGATGTCCGCGTCCAGCCCGTCGAGCGCCGCCACGGCGGCGCGCGCGGCTTCGGCGTCGTCGAAGGGCGTGACCTCGCGCCCGACGATCTGGCCGGTCTCGTGGCCCTTTCCGGCGATCAGGAGGCGGTCGCGCGGCCCCAGCGCGTCCACCCCGCGCAGGATCGCCTCGGCCCGGTCGCCGACCTCCTCCGCCCGCCCGTCGCCCCCGCAGCCCGCCAGCACCGCGGCGCGGATGGCGGCGGGGTCTTCCGAGCGCGGGTTGTCGTCGGTGACGATGACGACATCGGCCCGCGCCGCCGCGGCGGCGCCCATCAGCGGGCGCTTGCCGGCGTCGCGGTCGCCGCCGGCGCCGAACGCCACGATCAGCCGCCCCGGCGTGTGCAGCCGCAGCGCGTCGAGCGCGGCGGCCAGCGCGTCGGGCTTGTGCGCGTAGTCGACATAGATCCTCGCGCCGTTCGCCCGCGTCGCGACATGCTCCATCCGCCCGCGCACGCCGACGAGCCGCGGCAGGGCGGCGAAGACGGCTCCGGCCTCGGACCCGGCGCCGATGGCCAGCGCCGCCGCCGCCAACGCGTTCGCGCCCTGGAAGCCGCCGATCAGCGGCAGCTCGACGCTGTGTTCGCGGCCTTCCCACGAGAAGCGCGCGGTCTGGCCCTCGGCGTGGAAGCTGGCGTCGAGCAGCCGGAGTTCGGCGCCCTCGGCGGTCCCGACGCGGATCGCGCGCAGGCCGCGGGCCGCCGCGATCTGCGCCGCCACCGGCGCCAGCGGGCTGTCGGCGTTGATCACCGCCGCCGCCCCCGCCGGCAGCACCTCCGCGAACAGCCGCAGCTTGGCGCTCGCGTAGTCGGCCATGTCCGGGTGGTAGTCGAGATGGTCGCGCCCGAGATTGAGGAACGCGCCCGCCGCCAGCCTGACGCCGTCGAGCCGGCGCTGGGCGAGGCCGTGGCTGGAGGCCTCCATGGCGCAATGCGTCACGCCTTCGGCCGCCATCGCCGCCAGCGCCCGGTGCAGCGAAATCGGCTCGGGCGTCGTCGCCGCGAGCGCGGCCGTCACCGCGCCCTCGACGCCGATGGTGCCGAGATTGGCCGCCCGCAGCCCCATCGCCGCCCAGAGCTGGCGCGTGAAGCTCGCCGCCGAGGTCTTGCCGGCGGTGCCGGTGACGGCGACGACCGTGCCGGGCTGCGCGCCGAAGAACCGCGCCGCCGCCAGCGCCAGCCGCCGCCGCGGATCGGCGTCCACGATGAAGGGGACCGGGAAGCCGCCGACGTCCTCGCGCGCCCGCAGCGCGCCGTCGAGGCTGCAGATCACCGCGACCGCGCCCATGCGCAGCGCGTATTGCGCGAATTCCGCGCCGTCGAGCGCGCCGCCCTTCAGCGCGGCGAAGACGAAGCCGGGCTTCGTCTCGCGGCTGTCCACGCACAGGCCCGCCACCGCCGCCGAGGGGTCGGGCGCGGGGCCGAGGATCAGGCCGTCGCAGAGGCCGAGGCTGTGGAGTGTCGCCATCGGGCCCTCATCCGCCATTGGCCGCGAGCAGCGCGCCCGGCGCCGCGCCCGCGGCCGCATCTGGGAAGCGCGGCTTCAGGCCCAGCAGCGGCGCGAGCCGGCGGATCGCCTCGCCCGCGGCCGGGGCGGCGATGGCGCCGGCGGTGCGGCGCGGCTTCGGCCCCGTCGTGTCGGCGCCCTCGTCGATGGACAGCACGAGCACATAGGCGGGGTCGTCGATCGGGAACACGCCCGCGAAGGTCGCCAGCGTGCGCTCGCCGTCGTAACCCGGGCCGTTGCGGTTCAGCTTCTCCGCCGTGCCGGTCTTGCCGCCGACCGGGTAGCCGGGCGCGTCGGCGCTGCGCCCGCTGCCGCGGGTGACGACGGCGCGCAGCACCTCGCGCATGTGCTCGGAGGCGCGGGCGGAGAGCACGCGCGCCTCCTCTCCCGGCGGCGCGGCGTCCGGGTCGAGCGTGGGGCGGACGCGGAAGCCGCCGTTGACGAGCGCGGCGTAGGCCGCGGCCAGATGCACCTGGCTGGTGGAGACGCCGTAGCCGAAGCTGACCGTGATGGTGGAGACCTCCGACCAGCGCTTCGGCAGCTTCGGCGCGCCGAGCCCGGCCTCGGGCAGCTCCAGCGTCGAGGGCTCGGTGATCCCGATGTCGCGGAGGAACGCCTGGTAGGGCGCAGCGCCCACGGCCAGCGCGACGCGCGCGGTCGCCACGTTGGAGCTCTTGGCCATCACGTCGGAAATCGCCATCTCATCGGGCATCCGGTAGTAGTCGCGGAAGCGGTGTCGGCCCCACACCAGCGGCCCCTTCGCGTCGATCATGTCGTTCATGCCGATCACGCCGCGGTCTAGCGCGAGCGCCGCGACGAACGGCTTGAACACCGAGCCGAACTCGTAGACGTCCTGCGCCGGGCGCACCCTCATGCGCGAAGCCTCGTCGGGGTCCGCCAGCGAGGGCGGGGCGTTGGGGTCGAAGTCGGGCAGCGAGACCAGCGCGGCGACCGCGCCGGTGCGCACGTCCATTAGCGTCGCGAAGACGGCGCTGGCGTTGGTCGCGGCGCGGGCGGCCTCCAGCGTCTCGGTCAGCGCCGCCTGCGCGCGCAGGTCGATGGACAGGCGCAGCGGCGCGCCCTCGCGGGCGGGGTCGCGCAGCGCGGCGTCATGCTGAAGCTCCACGCCCGCGCGGCCCAGCACCTGCGCGCCGCGCACGCCCTCCTCGCCGGCCCGCGCGCCGCCCAGGACATGCGCCGCCATCCGGCCGGCCGGATAGACCCGCACCTCCCGCGCCCCGAAGTAGAGGCCCGGCAGGCCGAGGTCGTGGAGCGTTTGGCGCTCCTCGGGCGTCACCGGGCGCTTGATCCAGGCGAAGCGCCGCCCGGCGGTCAGCCTTTCGCGCAGCGCGTCCTCGTCGAGGCCGGGCAGGGCGGCGGCGATGCGCCCGACGGCGGCGCCCGGCGCGTCCATCTCGTGCGGGTGGGCGTAGGCCGACCACGCCGGCAGGTTCATCGCCAGGGGACGGCCGGCGCGGTCGACGATCTCGGCGCGCTCGGCGTAGACCGGCCCGGCGTCGACGCTGCGCGGCTCAACAGGTTCGGCGAGCGCCAGGCTCGCCATGCGCAGCGCGACGGTGAGAAACCCCATCGCAAAAACGCCCGCCACCAGCGCAAGGCGCCACTCGGCCTGCGCCGAGGGCGTCTCCTCCTCCCGGCGGCGCTGCGCCGCCCCGCTGAGCAGCGCCGCAAGCGGCTCAGGCGTCGTCAGCGGCAGGCGCCCGCCCGGCCTAGCGTCGGGGCGCGCTTCGGGCCCCATTTCGGGGCGATCCGCGATCCGCGCGTCGCGGGTTCCGGGGTCGCGCAGGGTCATGGCGCGGCCTCCGGGGCCATGAAGACCGCGGGATCCGCCCGCGCCCAGAACGCCTCGGGCGGCGGCGTGGGCAGCGCGTCGAACGCCGCGAACGCGTCCGCCGAGAGCGGCGCAAGCGCCAGCTCCGTCCCGTTCGCCGCGGCGAGCCTGCGCAGGCGGTCGGGCGCGGAGAGGTGGGCGATCTCGGCGCGCAGCACCACGATGGCCTCGCGCTCGCGCCGGATCTCGCCGCGCAGGGCGGCGACGCGGTCGAGCCCCGCCTGCGCGGCGTAGTTGACCCGGTAGGCCCACACCGCGCTGGCGGCGACCATCGCGGCGGCGGCGAAATAGAGCGGCCCCCTCATGGCGCGCCCCGCGCCGAACGCAGGCCCATGGCCGCGAGGTCGAGCGTCGGCGCACCCAGCATGGCGGGTTCGATCGGCCCCGCCGGCGCGCCGGTGCGCCGCGCCGCGCGCAGCTTGGCCGAGCGCGCGCGGGGGTTTCGGCGCAGCTCCTCCTCGCCCGGCCCCTCGGCGCGGCGCGTCAGCAGCTCGAAGCGCGGCGCGTCGGCTGTCGTCTCCGGGGCGTGGCGCGAGGCGCGCGGGGCCCGACCGCCGCGCAACTGGAGGAATCGCTTCACGATGCGGTCCTCGAGCGAATGGAACGTGACCACCGCGAGCACCCCGCCCTCGCCGAGCGCGCGCTCGGCCGCCTGCAGCGCCTCGGCGAGCTCGCCCAGCTCGTCGTTGACCGCGATGCGCAGCGCCTGGAAGCTGCGGGTGGCCGGGTGGATCTGCCCCGGCCGCTGGCGCGGCAGGGCGCTCGCCACCACTTCGGCGAGCCGCGCGGTCGTCTCGATCGGCGCCTCGGCGCGGGCGCGGGCGATGGCGCGGGCGACGCGGCGCGCGGCGCGCTCCTCGCCGTACCAGTGCAGGATGTCCGCCAGCGCGGCCTCGGTGGCCTCGGCCACGAGGTCGGCCGCCGTCGGGCCCTCCGCCTCCATCCGCATGTCGAGCGGGCCGTCGCGCATGAAAGAGAAGCCGCGCCCGGCCGCGTCGATCTGCATCGAGGACACGCCGACGTCGAGCGTCACGCCGGCCAGCGCCGCCACGCCGCGCTCGGCCGCCACCGCGTCGAGCCGCGCGAAGCGGCCCTCCACCAGCGCCAACCGGTCGCCGTAGCGGCCGGCCCACTCGGCGCCCCGTGCGATGGCCTCGGGGTCGCGGTCGATGGCGATCACCGCGTCGGCGCCGTTCTCCAGCAGCGCGGTCGCATAGCCGCCGGCGCCGAAGGTGCCGTCGAGATAGACGCCGCCGCGCTCGGGACGCAGCGCCTCGATAACCTCATCGAGCAGCACCGGCGCATGGAGGCCCCGCGCGGCGGCCTGCGCACTCTCATGATCGGGGGCCGTTCCGGAGGTTCGCGAAGCCGTCGGCCCGTCCTGCGGCCCGTCCTGCGCCCCGTTCTCCGGGCCGCTCACGCCACGCCGCCGTTGGCATGGCCCGCGTCGGGCTTCGGCGCCGCGCTCCACTGGAGCCGGTTGAAGTTCTGCGCCGCAAGCGCGCGCAGCGCCGGCAGCCGCTCCTCGTAGACCTCGGGGCTCCAGATCTGGAAGGTCCGGCCCAGTCCCGCGAAGAGCACTGTGTCGCCGGAGAGGCCGGCGGCGTCGCGCAGATCCTGCGTCAGCACGATGCGGCCGGTGTCGTCGATCTGGATCTGGCGGGCTTCCGCGATCAGCCGCGTCTGCAGCGCATAGGTCACCTCGTCGAGCGGCGCCATCTGCTCCAGGCTCTCCACCATGCGCTCGAACTGGGACATGCTCATGCCGTCGAGCGCAGGCTGGTCGCGCATCGCGGGGATGAGGATCACCGTGGGGTCGTCCTCGCGGTAGAACACCTTGCGGAACGGCGCCGGGATCGAAACGCGCCCCTTCGCGTCGATCCTGTTCTTCACATTTGACGAGAAGAACCGCATGGTTTCGCCGACCTCGGCCCTTCTCGAAAGCGAAACGGGTCACGCGCCGATCAAAGCGCGCGACCCGTCCGACTGCCCCAAGCATCGACTTCGCGCCTCGCCGCCTTGTCGGCGGTCGTCCCGTCCATCGACCGAGCCGAACCGGTCGCCTGTTTGACCTGCCTCTGTCTTTTCTTGGCTGATCCCGTTGGCTCAAGTCATGGTATGACATGGGATGGCATGGGTTGCAAATGGATTCTTGCGCCACTCTGTGGATAACCCCGTGGATCGTCTCGCGGATTCACGGGAGAGATCGAATAGAAATGATCGCATTGTAACGATTAGCGAGTTTGTTCATCATAAGTTCCTTTCATATTCCAATTATGTTCGTTTGCCATGTTATCCCATGGCTCGCCATGCGATCCCGCCGAATGTGGAGAAGTTCCATGGGGCGGTTGAGCGGCGAGGTCCCCGACGGCGCCGCGGGGGCCGTGGGGAGCGTCGCGGGCGGATTCGCGCATCGTCAGGCCGGCGCCGTTTGACGCGGGCGCGATTGTGAACCGGGTCGCCCCATGCTACCCGCCAAGCGCCCTTAGACCTGACCGGAGCCAAACCCATGGCCGACAGCATTCCCAACGGCGGCGCACAGCCGCAGCAGCTCAACCCCCAAGTGTCCCTGCTCGCGCAGTATGTCCGCGACCTCTCCTTCGAGAACGTCGCGGCGCAGAAGGGCGGCGCGCAGGACGGCCGCCCCGACATCAAGGTGGGCGTGAACCTCGACGCCAGCCCGCGCGGCGACGACCGCTACGAAGTGACGATGAAGCTCAACGCCAAGGCCACCGCGGGCGACGCCACGGTGTTCGCGGTGGAGCTCGACTATGCGGGCGTCTTCACCGTAACCGGCGTTCCCGAGACGCATCTGCGCCCGTTCCTGCTGATCGAGTGCCCGCGCATCCTGTTCCCCTTCGCCCGCCGGGTGATGGCGGACGTCACGCGCGACGGCGGCTTCCCGCCGCTGATGCTCGACCTCATCGACTTCGCGCAGATCTACAAGCAGGAGCTCGAGCGTCGCCGCGCCGCGCAGGCCGCCGCGCCCGCGCAGGCCTGACAGACCCCTTCCCGCGCGCAGGCGGAAGCGGCCGGGACCGTCGCGGCGACGCGGCGGCCTGTCGCTTTACGGGTTCCGGTCGGGCGGCCCTGTCCGCGGGCGGTCAGCCGCAGCCTGCGGCGGCCCTGTCGGCGCGTGCAGGAGCCGCGCCCGGCGCGGCGCTGCGTCCGATCCAGCGGCGCGCCCAGCTCACCGAGTCCGCCCAGGCGTGTCTGAAGCGGCCGTCGACCTCCAGATTGGCGAGCGCGGGCCCCGCATAGGGCAGGGCGGCGAGCGCCTCCCAGGGCAGCGAACCCTCGCCTGGCGGCAGGTGCAGATCGCCGAAGCCGAAGGCTAGCGCGTCGCCCCGCGTCCAAGGCCTGAAGGTCGCGGGGCGGCCGAAGCTGTCATGGACGTGCAGGTGCCGCGCATGGGGGGCCAGCGCCGCGATGCACGCCATCGGGTCGACGCCCAGCGCGACGGCGTTCAGCCAGGAATGGCTGAAGTCGATCGTGGCGCCGACCCAGGGGCTTGCGACGGCGCACAGGGTCTCGGCGATCTCGTCGCCCGTCGCGGTGCGCTCGCCGGGCCGCGCCCACATCGTCTCCAGCGCGATCACGCAGCGCGCCGCGGCGGCGTCCTCGGCGAGCGCCGCCAGCGCGTCGCGCTCGCGGCGGCGGGCGTCGGCGAAATCCGCGCCGCGGCCGACCTGCGCCACCGTCGCGTGCTGCACCAGCACCCCGCAGCCCACCTCCGCGGCGGTCTCGAGGCACGCCCGCACGACCTCCGCCTGGAGCGGAGCCGCGGCCTCGGCGCCCAGATCACCTGAGAGCGGGCCGTGCAGCGTAATGGCGCAGCCCCGCCCTGCGCAGGCGCCGCGCATCATCGCAAGCGCCCGCGGCCGCACCCGGCCGTCGATCACCACGCCGAGCGCCGGCAGGAAGATCTCCACGCTGTCCACGCCCAGCGCCTCAGCCGCGTCGATCGCGGCGGGCAGGTCCGACAGCGTGTCGGCGGAATAGCCGAGGCTCAGGCCTACGCCGCGCAGGCCGGTGGCCTGTCCGGCCGCGTGTCGGTTCGCCGCGCCCGGGGGGCGCCCGTCCTCAGCCATCCAGCGCCTCGAGCCCGTCGATCATCTCCTCGATGACGGAAAGGCCCCTGCGCCAGAAACCCGGGTCGGCGGCGTCGAGCCCGAAGGGCGCCAGAAGCTCGCCGTGCTTCTTCGTGCCGCCGGCGCGCAGCAGGTCGAAATACTTGTCCTGGAAGCCAGCCATGCCGTCGCGGTGCACGGCGTAGAGCGCGTTCACCAGCCCGTCGCCGAAGGCATAGGCGTAGACGTAGAACGGCGTGTGGATGAAGTGCGGGATGTAGGTCCAGTAGGTCTCGTAGCCGTCGCCGAGGGTGATCGCCGGGCCGAGGCTCTCGCGCTGCACCGCCATCCAGATCTCGCCGAGCTGCTCGGAGGTCAGCTCGCCCTCGCGCCGCGCCGCATGCACCCGGCTCTCGAAACGGTAGAACGCCATCTGCCGAACGACGGTGTTGAGCATGTCCTCGACCTTGCCGGCCAGCAGCGCCTTGCGTCTGGTCGGGTCGGTCTCGGCGGCGAGCAGGCGCTGGAAGGTCAGCATCTCGCCGAAGACGCTCGCGGTCTCCGCCAGCGTCAGCGGCGTGCGGCTGAGCAGCTCGCCCTGCTCCGCGGCGAGGCGCTGGTGCACGCCGTGGCCGAGCTCATGCGCCAGCGTCATCACGTCGCGCGTCTTGCCCATGTAGTTGAGCAGGACATAGGGGTGCACGTCGGCGACGGCGGGGTGGGCGAAGGCGCCGGGGGCCTTGCCGGGCCTGGCGGGCGCGTCGATCCAGCCCTTCTCGAAGAACGGCTGCGCCAGCTCCGCCATCTTCGGCGAGAAGTCGGCGTAGGCGCCGAGCACGGCGTCGCGCGCCTCCTCCCAGGGGATCTTGCGGTCGTCGGCGTCGGGCAGGGGGGCGTTACGGTCCCAGAATTCCAGCCTCTCCAGGCCCAGCCACTTCGCCTTGATGGCGTAGTAGCGATGCGAGAGCCGCGGCAGCGCCTCCACCACCGCCGCGTCGAGCGCCGCGATGACCTCCGGCTCGACCTGGTTGGAGAGGTGGCGCACCGACTGGGGCGAGGGATACTTGCGCCAGCGGTCGTCGATCTCCTTCTCCTTCACCAGCGTGTTCATGATGAGGGTGAAGAGGCGCAGGTTCTTCCGGAACACCTGCGTCAGCGCGCGGGCGGCCGCCTCGCGGCGCGTGCGGTCGCCGTCGGACAGGCGGTTGAGCGTCGCCTCGAGCGACAGCGTCTCGCCGTCGACGTCGAACTCCAGCGCCGCGGTGGTCTCGTCGTATAGCCGCACCCAGGACGCGACGCCGACCACCGAGCGGTCGTGCTCGAACTTCTCCAGCTCGTCCGACAGCTGGTGCGGGCGAAACGCGCGCACGCGTTCGATCCAGGGCCGCCAGCGCGCCAGCGCCGGGCTGCCGTCGAGCAGCGTCTGCAGCGTGATCTCCTCCAGCCGGTTCAGCTCCAGCGTGAAGAATACGAGCGGCGTGGTGAGGTCGGTGATCGCGGTCTGCGCGTCGCCGAGCTGCTTGGCGCGGGCGGGGTCGACCGTGTTCTGCTGGTAGCGCAGGCTTACATAGCTCACGACGCGGCCGAGCCTGCTCTCGATGCGCTCATAGGCGGCGACGGCCTCCGCCAGCCCGGCGCCGTCGAGACCCGCGAGCCGGCCCTCGTAGCGCGCCGCGAAGTCGAGGCAGGCCTGCCGCGCCCAGTCGATGTCGGCCTTGAGCGCGGGGTCGTCCGGCGCGGCGTAGAGGTCGTCGAGCCGCCATTCCGGCATCGCCCCGAAAGCCGCGTCGGCGCCGTCGGCGGCCGGGGCGCGGGTCTGCATGTCGTCAGGGGCGAGGGCGTCGGGCAGGGTGGTCATGGCGACTCCGGCGATGTGGTCGGGCGGCGCGCTCGAGCGCGCCGCGGCTTGCGTCAAAGGTCGATTGGCGGCGGCGGCGGCGTCTCGTCCGGTTCGTCGGACGGCTCGGCGCGCCTGCGGATGACGATGTCGCCGTTCGGCAGGGTCTTGGGCGTCTCGTAGGCGTCGGGGTTGGCGATGACTGCGCCCAGCGCATCGGCCCAGGGGCCCGTCCGCTGCTGGAGCGCCTCGATGGCCTCGCGCGCGCTCTGGGTCATCTGGTCGATCGGCCCGCCGGGACGCAGCAGATCCTCAAGAAGCGCGCCGAGCGGCGGCTCGCTCGGGGCCGGGTCGTCGGTCCCCTGCGCCGCGGCGGGTCCGTGGAGCGCCATGGCGACGGCCGCCCCTGCGGCGAGGCTGCGCGCGGCTGCTGAGACGGTGCGATTCATCATGACGATGAGATGGGCCGGTTCGGGTGCTGGGTCAACGCGGCCGGGTGCGCCGGTTGCCGCCCGACGACGAAAAACGCCCCGCATGCCTTCATGCGGGGCGCTGGCTGTCGTCTTGCGTTCGAAGGCGGCGCCGAAGCGCCGCGGGTTCCGGTCGACTGCGGCGCCGAAGCGCCGCGGGACGTCACTCGACCGCGATCTCGACGCGGCGGTTGCGCGCCTCGCGCACGCC
Organism: Rubrimonas cliftonensis; assembly: GCF_900107585.1. GTDB lineage: Bacteria > Pseudomonadota > Alphaproteobacteria > Rhodobacterales > Rhodobacteraceae > Rubrimonas > Rubrimonas cliftonensis. The sequence continues at coordinate 70,066 of NZ_FNQM01000005.1, forward strand.
GTCGCCGGTGGCGACCGCGGGCTCGAGCTCCGAACGGCCGGCCTGCGTGATGCGCGACGGGTCGATGCCCAGCGAGATCATGCGGTCGGCGACCGAGGCGGCGCGGGCCTCGGAGAGGCGCTGGTTGTAGGTGACCGAGCCGACGGTGTCGGTGTGGCCGACGACCGAGATCGCCTCGGCGGTCGCGCTGACCGCGTTCACGACGTCGTCGATCACCGCGTTCGCGATGCCGTCGAGTGCGGAGCTGTTGAAGCCGAAGAACACCGTCAGGTCGGCGTCGCCGAGACCGGTGCAGGCAGACAGCGACGAGTTGTAGCGGTTGCGGGCCCCGGCGAGGTTGGTGCCGGGCGCCTGGTAGGTCTGCTCCACCAGGAAGTCGTAATGCGCGGCGAGGCTGGCGCACTCGGCCGGGCGCGCGGAGGCGTAGTCCGAGATCGCGCTCAGCGTCTGGGCGCGCAGGGCCTCCAGGTCGCCGTTCACGCCGTACTCGGCGGGCTGGAACAGCTCCGGCGGGTTGCCCGCGGCGGCCTGACGCGAGCGGTCCATGTAGACCGTCGAGTCGAGCCAGTTGACGTCGGTCTCGGCGTTGTAGGCCGCGAGCTGCTGGTAGGCGCGCGCCAGTTCAGCGTTGTAGCCGCTGCCGCCGATGCTCTCGCCAAGGAAGCCCTCGGCGAAGAACGTGTCGACCAGCGATCCGCCGTGAAGGTTGGTGCAGCCCGCCGTGCCGACAGCCGCGACAGCGAGAATAGCGCGGGAAATGTTTTTCATCCCTCTCTCCGTTCCGTTCCGGGGCGACCGTCGCCTGCCCCTTATGTGGTCTCTTGCCCTCGTCGGCCCGCCGGCCAAACCTGCATGTTCTCTTGCATGAAAGCGGAAAAGCCACAATCGCGAAGCGACTGGGAGATCAGCTTCGCGTGTGAGTTTGGTCGCTGCGTCGCAGAATGACAACACTGCGCGGGTCTGCGGAGCGCGCGGCGGGGCGACCTGGGGCCGCCGCGGCAACACTCCCTTAACCATGGCCGGGCGAAGACTTGCCGATGGGCGCGCGCGACGGACTCGATCAGGCCGGAGACCTGCTTGCGGCCTCCGCGGGCGGGCCGGTCCGGCTCGTGGCCGAGAGCCCCGCGACCCGCGCGGCGCTGTCGCTGGCGATGCGCGCCGCGGCGTCGGACATCGCCGTGCTCTTCGAAGGCGAGAGCGGCGTCGGCAAGGAGGTGTTCGCCCGCGCCGTGCACGCCGCCTCGCCGCGCGCGCCGGGGCCGTTCGTGGCCGTCAACTGCGGCGCGCTGCCCGAGGCGCTGGTCGAGTCGATCCTGTTCGGCCACGAGCGCGGCGCGTTCACCGGCGCGGTGGCCCGGCAGACCGGCCGTTTCGCCGAGGCCGACGGCGGCGTGATCTTCCTCGACGAACTCGGCGAACTGCCGCTCGCCGCGCAGGTCAAGCTGCTGCGCGCGCTGCAGGAAGGCGAGATCGACCCTGTCGGCGCGGCGCGCCCGCAGCGCGTGAACGTGCGCGTGCTGGCCGCGACCAACCGCGACCTGCGGCGCGAGGTCGCCGCCGGGCGGTTCCGCGAGGATCTGTTCTACCGCGTCAGCGCGTTTCCCATCCGCATCCCGCCGCTGCGCGCCCGGCGGGAGGACATCGCGCCGCTCGCCCGCCGCATCCTCGCCGCCGTCGCGCGGGCCGAGGGCGTCGCGACGCCTGAGCTGACGCAGGACGCGCTCGACGCCCTGCGGGCCGCGCCTTGGCCCGGCAACGTGCGCGAACTGGAGAACGCGCTCCACCGCGCCGCCGTCCTGGCGGGCGGCGGGGCGCTCACGGCGCGGCATCTGGAGCAGCCGGGCGGCGCGGCGCGGCCCGAGGACGAGGCCGCCCGCTCCGTACGCGCCTTCGCCGAGGACGCCGCGATGGACCGTCGCACGCTCGCCGACGTCGAGGCCGAGCACATCCTGAGGGTGTACGGCCAGTGCGGCGGCCGGATCAGCGAGACCGCGCGCCGCCTCGGGATCGGCCGCACCACGCTCTACCGCAAGCTCGCCGATCTCGGCGTCGCGCCGACCGAGCGCCGTTAGCCGCGCCCAGACAGCCGCCCAGACGACCGCCCAGACGACCGACCCGACAGCCGCCGCGCCGCCCGCAACGACGGCGCCGCGCCCGCCTGCGTCACGCCGTCCGCAGCCATGCCCCTTCCCGCGCGAAGCCCGCGACGGCGTCCCCGGCCATCGGGCGCGCGAGCGCGTAGCCCTGCAGCACGTCGCAGCCGAGCGCCCGGACGGCGGCGACGTGCTCCGGCGTCTCCACGCCCTCGGCGACGATCTCGCAGCCGAGCGTCCGGCCGATGCCGACCAGCGCGCGCACGACGTCGCGCTGCCGCGGGTTGTCGACCACCGGCATGATCAGCTCGCGGGCGATCTTCAGCCGCCGCGGCCGCACCGCCATCACGCTGGCGATGGAGGCGTGGCCGGTGCCGAAGTCGTCGATCTCGATCTCCACGCCCATCTCGTTCAGCGTGTCGATGTTCCAAGACGCCGCCCCGCAGCGGGCATCGAGAAAGCTCGACTCCAGCAGTTCGAACGCCACGGTCCCGCGGGCCATGTCTAGGCCGCGCAGGCTCTCGATCAGCCCCTCGTCCTGCAGCCGGCGCATCGAGACGTTGACCGACACGCGGTCGACCGCGACGCCCTCGGCGCGCCACTGCGCCCGGTCTCCCAGCGCCGTGACGAGAATGGCGTGGTCGATCTCGCCCAGCAGGTCGAGCTCCTCGGCGATCGGCAGGAACTCGGCGGGGGCCAGCACGCCGAATTCGGGGTGGCGCCAGCGCGCCAGCGCCTCCGCCCCGACGATCCTCAGCGTCCGCGCGCAGAACTGCGGCTGGTAGAATGGCGCGATCTCGCCGCGGGGCAGGCCGGCGAGCAGGTCGTCGGAGAGCCGCCGGGCCCGTTCCGCCCTCGCGCGCAGGTCGCTCGTGAAGAAGGCGCTGCGCATGCCGCCGGCCCTGCGGGCGGCGTCGAGCGCCAGCGCCGCCTCGGCGAGCGTCTGCGCAGCGCGCGTCGCGGGCGCGAAGGGCGACGTCGGCGACCGCGACGCCGCGTCCGGGGCGCGGCCGTCCGCCACGCCGATGCTGGCGCCGACGCGGCACACCTCGCCGTCCACCGCCACGGGCAGCGCCAGCGCGCCGATCAGCCGGCTCGCCAGGGCCGTCAGCGCCTCGCGCCCGGCGCCGTCCACGGTCATGACGGCGAACTCGTCGCCGCCGACGCGGGCGATGAACGCGCCCGCCCCGGCGTGGCGGCGCAGCGCCTCCGCCGCGTGGCGCAGAACGCCGTCGCCGGCCGCCTGCCCCAGCGCGTCGTTGACCTGGCGGAAGCGCTCGAGGTCGATGTGGAGTACGGCCACGCCGTCCGGATCGCGCGCCAGCCGCTCCCGCAGCGCCTCGTGGAACCCCTGGCGGTTGGCGAGCCCGGTGAGCGCGTCCTCCCGCGCGAGCCGCTCGGCCCTGCGGACATGGGCGCGCAGAGCGTTCTCGCGGGTCATGGCGGCGGCGCGCATCCGCGCCAGCCGCGCGCCGCGGCGGCGCAGGCCGGCGAGGGCGCGGCGCATCGCGCGCAGCCCGGGTCTCACGACGAAGGCGGCCTGCAGCAGGAGCGCGGCGAGCACCGCGGCTACCGTCGCCGTCCGCGCCGCCTCGGCGCGACGCATGTCGCGGGCGGCCTCGGCCTGGAAGGCCGCGGCGGCGGCGCGCATCGCGAAGGCGAGCGCGCCGCGGCTCTCCGTCTGCAGCCGCGCCAGGGCGGCCGCCGGGTCCGGCGCGCCGATCAGCAGCCGCCGCGCGTCGCCGGCGGCCGCGCGCGCGGCGACGTCGAGCCCGTCCGGGCCGTCGAACAGGGCGCGCAGCGCGGCGGCGCGCCGCGACTCCGCCAAGAGGGCCGCATGCCCGCGCTCGAACAGCGTCAGCGTCTCGCCAAGGGCGATGCGGCCGGCCAGCGTCGGCCTCTCGGTGAAATCGCGCGCGGTGTCGCCAAGGCGCCTCAGCCGCGCCTCCTGCCGGGCGCTTTCGGCGACGTTGAGGGCGCGCTCGCGGCCCGTTTCGAGGTTGAGGCGGGCGCTCAGCTCCACCGCGAAGACGGCGGCGACGATCACCGCCATCGACAGCAGGTAGCGACGCCACAGAACCGCCGGCGCCGCGCTCGCAGCGTCGAGGAACCCTGCGCCCATGCGTCGCCGCTTCATGTCGCCCCCTGCAGATCCCGGCCCCAGCGATAGGGTCGCGGGCTTGACGGGAAGTTAAGCGGGCGGCGCGGGCGGTTGCGGGCGCCTCAGAGCACCCGCGTCCCCTCCCGCCACAGCCCGCGCACGACGCAGAGGCGCTCGACATGGTAGACCCGCGCGAGGTCGGCCCGCAGGCCCGGCGCGACGGCCCCGCGGTCGGCGAAGCCGGCGGCGCGGGCGGGGTTGGCGGTGACGCAGGCGATGGCGGCGGGCAGGTCGTAGGCCTCCACCTCCTCGGCGAGCTTGAACGCGGCCAGCATCAGCGAGGCGGGCGCATAGTCCGAGGACAGGATGTCCACGAGTCCCGCCTCCGCCAGCGCCAGCGCCGACACGTTGCCGGAATGCGAGCCGCCGCGCAGCAGGTTCGGCGCCCCCATCAGCACCTGCATCCCCGCGGCGCGCGAGGCGCGGGCGGCCACCGCCGTGGTCGGGAACTCCGCGATTGCGGCGCCGATCTCGACGCTCTCGGCGACATGCTCGGCGGTCGCGTCGTCGTGGCTCGCCACGATCAGCCCGCGGGCCCGCGCGCGCTCGGCCAGCGCGGCGCGGTTGTCGCGCTCATGGGCGATCTGCAGGCGGCGGGCGGTCTCGATGAAGGCGGCCATCTCGGCGTCGGAGAAGCCCTTCCTGCCCTGGTAGTACTCGACGTATTTCTCCAGCCGCGCGAACTGGCGCTGGCCGGGGGTGTGGTCCATCACCGAGATGAGCCGCACCCGCGGGTCGCCGCCCACCCGGTCGTATTCGGCGATCAGGTTCGGCGAGCACAGCTCGCAGCGGATGTGGATGTGATGGTCGGCGCGCAGCAGGCCGAGCGCGCGAAGCTGCGCCGCCGCCTCCGCCGCGCCGGCGGCGTAGTCGCCGAGGCCGCTGTCGCGGTCGTCGATGGAGCCGACGCGCAGCGCGTCCAGCACCGTGGTCGCGCCGACCGAGGCGAACTCGCCGTCATGGGCGGCGAGCGCGGCGCGGCGCGGCCAGTCGACGCCCGGGCGCGGGCGCAGGTGGCGCTCCAGATTGTCGGTGTGCAGCTCGACGAGGCCGGGGATCAGGTAGTCGCCGTCTAGATCGACGGCGCCCGCCGCCGAGCATGGCCCCGCGCTCACGTCGGCGATCAGCCCGTCGCGGATCAGCACCGCGCCGCGCAGCACGGCGTCGGGCGTGACGACGCGGGCGTTGGCGAGGACGGTCTCGCCGGCCCCGGCCGAAGACCCGTCCGCCGGGGTCTGCCCGGCCTGCGCGCGCTGAACGCCCATGGCGCCTCCAGATGGTTGCGCGCCCCGTCGGGGCCGCGTGCGGCGCGGGCGGCGTGCGCCCGGCGCGGTCGATTTCCGCGCGACCGCTGACGCTGTCGCGCGGCGGCGGCGCGGGGCGTCAGGGCGCGAGCGCGCCCGAGGCGGCGTCCAGCCAGCGCCCGCTCTCGCGCAGGCGGGCGAGCCCGGCGTCGAGCGCGGCCAGCGCCGCCAGCCCCTGCGCGTCGTCGCTGCGCGCCGCCGCGCGCAGCGTGGCGAAGCGGGCCAGCGCGACGGCCTCGACCAGCGCGGCGGACGCCTGCGGCGCCGCCATCGCGGCGTCGGCGTCGGCGGCCTCCGAGATCACCGCGTCGGCCTCGCCGGCGATGACCGCCGCGAAGCAGCCCAGCGCGTCCTGCTGCCGGAGCCCGGCGGCGGGAAAGCCGAGCGCCGCCAGCGCCGCCGGCGCGGCCGCCCGAGTGGCGCAGAGCCGCGCGCCGGAAAGCCCGCCCGGCGTCGAGGGCGACGGCGCGTCCGCGGCGAGGTGCACGACGAGCATCCGCTCCACCAGGGGCCGCGACCACGCCCTCCCGCCGCAGAAGCGCTCCGCGGCGGGGCAGTCCGGCCTGATCTGCGGCACGGTGAGGCCCGATGGCGCGGGCGTTGCCGCTCCGCCGGCCTCCGCCGCGGCGGGGGCGGCGGAGGGAGCGGCGGCAGGCTCGACGCCGTAGCCGTCCTCGCCGAGCGTCAGCGTCAGCGCGGCCCGTGCGACCGCCTCGGCCGCGCCGGCGTCCGCGCCGACGCGCAGCATGACCGCCCGGGCGGACCCGGCTGCGGACGCAGCTGCGGCCGGTCGCGCCGCGTCGGCCTCTCCGGACGCCGCGTCGTCCGAGGCTCCAAAGGGTTCCGCATCGTCGCCGGCGGCCCCGTCCGCCGCCCCGGCCGCCGCCGGGTTTGTCGCCCCGGCCGCCGCCGGGTTTGTCGCCCCGGCCGCCGCCGGGTTTGTCGCTTCTGGCGAAGCGGCCCTATGCGATGCGTCCGCGTCCTGCGCACCCCCGTCCTGCGTCTCCCCGTCCTGCGCGTCCGCGTCGCGCTCCCCGATTTCGCGCCTGGCCGCGTCGGTCCCTTCGCCAGCAAGCGCGTCCTCTGCGCCGCGGGGCGGCAGCGCAGCTTCCTCCGTGGACCCCGCCGATCCGACCGCCTGCGGCCAGACGCCGGCCGGCAACGGGATGGGGTCGCCGTCGGCGTCGAGGCACGGGATCGCGATGACGTCGCCGATCTCGATCAGCGACGGGTCGCGCGTCGCCACCCGGCCGCGGTTGAAACGCCAGAGCGGGATGTAGCTGGCGCCCGGCCCATAGGCCCGCCGCGCCACGCGCTGCAGCGTATCGCCGCGCTGGATGACATAGGTTTCGCCGCAGGGCAGCTCCTGCGCCGCCGCGCCGCCGGCCGCGGCCGCGGCCAGCGCGCCCGCGGCCAGCGCCGCGAGCAGCGTCGGCGCCCGACGCTTCCCGCCCGCGCCTCCACCGTGTCGCATCGGCCCGATCACTCCGCCGCGACGGCGCCGGCGCTGGCCGCGAGCGCCTGCTCCAGATCGGCGATCAGGTCGTCCGCGTCCTCGATGCCGATCGACAGGCGGATCACCTCCGGCCCTGCGTTCGCCGCCGCCTGCTGCTCAGGCGTGAGCTGGCGGTGCGTCGTCGAGGCGGGGTGGATGATCAGCGAGCGCGCGTCGCCGAGATTGGCGAGATGGCTGAACAGCTCGACCGAATCGACCAGCTTCACGCCGGCGTCGTAGCCGCCCTTCAGCCCGAAGGTGAAGATGGCGCTGCATCCCTTGGGGCAGTAGCGCTTCGCGCGCTCGGCCCAGGGGCTCGACGGCAGCCCGGCGTAGTTCACGAAGCTCACGGCAGGGTGGCGCTCCAGCCACGACGCCACCTTCAGCGCGTTGGCGCAGTGGCGGTCCATGCGCAGGCTCAGGGTCTCGATGCCGATCAGCGTCTCGAAGGCGTTCATCGGCGCCTGGCACATGCCGAGGTCGCGCAGCGTCACCGCGATGCCGTAGAAGGTGAAGGCGAGGTTGCCGAAGGTCTCGTGGAACTTCAGCCCGTGGTAGCTGGGGCAGGGCTCGCTGAGGGCGGGGAACTTGCCCGAGGCGGTCCAGTCGAAAGTTCCGCTGTCCACGACCATGCCGCCCATCGAGGTCGCGTGGCCGCAGAGATACTTGGTGGTCGAATGCACGACGAGGTCGGCGCCATGCTCGAAGGGGCGGCAGAGGTACGGCGTCGCGGTGGTGTTGTCGACGACCAGCGGCAGACCGGCCTGCCTCGCGACCGCCGAGGCCGCGGCGAGGTCGGTGACATAGCCGCCGGGGTTGGCGATCGCCTCGCAGAACACCGCGCGGGTGTTCTCGTCGATCGCCGCCGCCACTGCGGCCATGTCCTCGAAATCGACGAAGCGGACCTCCCAGCCGAAATGCCTGAAGGCGTGGTTGAACTGGTTGACCGAGCCGCCGTAGAGGCGCGTCGAGGCCACGAAGTTCAGGCCCGGCCGCATCAGCGGGAACAGCGCCATGATCTGCGCGGCGTGGCCCGAGGCGCAGGCCACCGCGCCCACGCCGCCCTCCAGCGTCGCCACCCGCTCCGCCAGCACCGCCACCGTGGGGTTCTGCAGCCGCGAGTAGATGAAGCCGAGCTCCTGGAGATTGAAGAGCGCCGCGGCGTGGTCGGCGTCGCGAAAGACATAGGCGGTGTTCTGGTAGATCGGCGTCTGCCGCGCGCCGGTGGCGGGGTCAGGCTGCGACCCGGCATGGACCTGAAGCGTGTCGAAGCCGTAGGTGCGATTCGCCATGATCTCCCTCCTAGAGCGGTCTCGCGGGAGCTTCTGGCCCCTGCGCGCGCGGAGCCTACACCGCCGGCCGGCGGCGCGACAGGGGCGCGGCGCCCGACAGGGGCGCGGCGGCGCGCCGCTTCTCGGGCCGGCGCTTCTCGGGCCGCCGCCTTTCGGGCCGCCGCCTCAGCTTCGGCGCGACGAGATCACGCCGGTGTTGAAGCCGCCGATGCGCAGCTCGTTGAACAGCCGCTGATGCTCGATCTTGGGGCAGTGGTTCATCACGACCTCGACGCCCCGCGCCTCCGCGCGGGCCGCCGCCTCCCAGTCCATCACGCCGATCTGCATCCAGACGGTCGAGAGCCCCCGGTCGCCGAGCGCGTCTAGCGCCTCGTCCACCACCGCCCCGGCCTCGCTGGAGCGGCGGAACACGTCCACCATGTCGATCCGCAGGTCTGCAGGAATGTCGGCGAGGCTGGCGCGCACCGGCTCGCCGCCGATCTCCTGGCCGACATAGGCCGGATTGACGGGGATCACCCTGTAGCCCTTCTGCGCCAGATAGCGCGCGACATAGGCCGATGGACGAACCGGGTTGACCGAGACGCCGACTGCGGCGATGACCTTCGTGCGCTGGAGAATCCTGCGCAGCGTCGCGTGGCTGTAACTCGGCAGGCGCATCGCATGGCTCCCTTAAACGGTGCGAGCGATCCCCTAGCATCAAAAAAAAGCGCCCGCACGAGGCGGGCGCAAAGTCGGAACGAGGGACAGTGAGTGGTGGGGCTGGCCGGCGTGCGCCGACCGGCCCCGCATCACATGTGGAGACGATACTCCGGATTGGTAGGGAAGTCTCGTTCTCGTTTTGGTTAATTGCCACATTTCTGGCGCAATCAGTCTCGACCCGCCACATTCCGCCTGGCGTGAGCCAGATGCAGCGCAACGGCCGCCGCGTTCGACACGTTGAGCGAGGCGAAGGCGCTCGCGGCGGGGATCGCGGCCAGCGAATCGCAGGTCTTCGCGGTCAGCTCCCGCAGCCCGGCCCCTTCCGCGCCGAGCACCAGCCCGAGCGGGCGGCGGCCCGTCGCGGCGACGGCCTCCGGCAGCGCCAGCCCCGCCGCGCCGTCGAGCCCGATCAGCGCATAGCCCATCTCCTTCAGCGCTGACATTGCGCGGGCGAGGTTTGGCGGGCGCAGATAGGGCTGGCGCTCCAGCGCGCCCGAGGCCGCCTTGGCGAGCGCGCCGGTCTCCGGCGCGCTGTGGCGGCGCGGCGCGATCACCGCCCGCGCGCCAAAGACCTCCGCCGAGCGCAGCATCGCGCCCACATTGTGGGGGTCGGTCACGCGGTCGAGCAGCAGCGCGACGGGCGCGGGGTCGTCGGGAAGGGGCCGGCACCGGCTCGACACGTCGCCCCAGTCGAGCGGCTCGGCCTCCAGCGCGGCGCCCTGGTGCACCGAGGCGGGATCGAGCGGCGCGGTGAAACGGCGCGGGTCGGCGATCTCGGGCGTCATGCCCGAGGCCGCGACCGCCTCGGCCAGCCGGTCGGCGGCGTTGCGGGTGAGGATCAGCCGGCGGCGGACGCGGGCGGGGTTCTCCAGCGCCTCGCGCACCGCATGCAGGCCGAACAGCCACACCGTCGCGTCCTCCGCGTCCTCCGGGCGGCGCCAGGGCGCGGCGCGGCCCGGCCCCGCTCGTCGCGCCTCCGCGCGGACGTGGCCGCGGTGGTCGCCGCCGCCCCCAGAGCCGCCCCCAGAGCCGCCGCGCCCGTCGCGCCGCCCGCCCAAGCCCTGATGGCCGCCCCGATCGCCGCCGCCATCGCCGCCGCCGTCGCTTCCGCCCCCGGCCATGCTCAGGCCGCCGGGCTGGCGCTGGGCTTCCAGGTCAGCTTCACCGAAAGCTCGGTCTCCGCGCCGGCGCGGGTGATGACGAAGCCCGCCGAGCCGCTCAGCTTCAGCCCGACCTGCACCTCCACCTCGCTCGGCGCCACGGCGAGCTGCGACAGCACGTCCGTCACCCCGCCGGCGCAGGCGCGCAGCACGCCGAGCGCATCGCTGAAGCTGCCCGGCGCCTTCGCCACCGTCTCCTGCGGGCCGCCGCCCTTGGCGACCATGCCGCCCTGCGGCCGGGCGCCGGCGGCGCGGGCGGCCGCGTCGTCGATCTCCACCGCCACCGGTCCGTGCGGCGTGTCGAAAACCATGAGGTTGGTCATTCTTCGTCCTTGCCGGTAAGCGCGCGCGTCGGCGACAGTGTTCCAGAACGGAGCGGGGGCGTCGATGGCGGACAAGGTCGCGCTGCTGATCGGCAATTCGGTGTACGAGCACGCGCGCCTCGCGCGTCTCTCCGCGCCGTCGGCGGACGTCATCGCGCTGCGCGAGGCGCTCGGCGACAAGGCGATCGCCGGCTTCGAGACCGAGCTCCTGCTCAACGCGGGGCTCGACGAGGCGCGCGCCGCGATCAACCGCCTGTTCGCGAACCGCCACCCCGACGACACCGTGCTGCTCTACTATTCCGGTCACGGCGTGCGCGACGCGCATGGCGACCTCTACCTCGCCCTGCCGCGCACCGACCCCGACGACCCCAGCCCGATGTCGCTCGACGCCGACTTCATCCGCAAACGCATGAGCCGCAGCGGCTCGCGCCGTCAGGTGCTGATGCTCGACTGCTGCCACAGCGGCGCCTTCCAGCCCGGCGCCAAGAGCGGCGGGAGCGACCTCCTGGTGCGGACGGACTTCGACCCCGGCGGCCACGGGCGCTTCGTGCTGGCGGCCTCAGGCGCGGAGGAGAGCGCCTTCGAGGTCGACGGCCGGTCGATCTTCACCCGCCACGTCGTCGACGCGCTGAAGAACGGCGAGGCGGCGGCGGAGCGGGAGTTCATCACCATCAACGACCTGCACCGCTATGTCGCGCGGCGCGCGCCGGACGACAATCCGGCGATGCGGCCGCGCCTTTGGGTCGACGACCAGACCACGGCGCTGATCCTCGCGCGCAACCCCAATCCGCGCCGGCCGCTGCCGGCCGACGCAGTGGCGGCGCTGTGGGAGAGCGACCTCTACGGGGCGCTCGGCGCCGCAGCGCGGCTGTGGGACATGGCCGAGGCGGACCCGCGCATGGCCGCCGACGTCAGCCGCCAGTTCGAGCAGCGCCTCGCCCGGCTCGACGACCTCAACGTGATAGTGGCGGACTGGCTGCGGCAGGCGCTCGCGCGGCCCGCGGGCGCCGAGGCCGCGTCCAGGGCCGAGGCGGCGGCGGCCGCGCTGCGGGGCGAACTGGCGTCGGCGCGGGAGGCCGGCAAGGCGGCGGAGGCCGAGGCGGCGGGTCTGCGCAGGGAATGCGACGAGGCTCGCGAGGCGCTCGCCGCCGCGCAGGCCGAGGCGGAGCGCGGCCGCGCGCGGGCCGCGCAGGAGGCCAAGGAGCGGTCGGATCTGGCCGCCGCGGCTGAGCTGCGGCGGGTTGAGATCGCGCAGTTGCAAAATGCGCTGTCGCGCGCCGAGGGCGAGCGCGAGACGTTGCGCGGCGAGCTCGCGCGCAGGACGGCCGGCGCCGGCGAGGCCGCGCCGGCGACCTTCGCGGACCGGCTGTGGGGCGCGCGCGCGGGCGGGCCGGCCGACGCGCGGCGCACGCGGCTGCGCAACTGGGCTCTCGTCGCGCTTGGGATCGTCATCCTCCTCGCGCTCGCGATGGAGAACAGCGCGCCGGTGGCGTTCTACCCCGTCTATCCCGGCTACTGAGCGCGGCGCCGGCGCATCGTCGGACGCGCGCCAGTCGGTCGAGGACGGCGGCCACGGTCGAGGGATGGCGGCGGAGGCTCTCATCGGGCCGGGGCGGCGGCGCTGTGTCGGACGCGGGGGGCGAGGCCGGCGAACGCCTGAGCGCCTGCGCCGCGGCGCAATTGCGCGCCTTCAGCCGTCGAGCCGTCCGGTCACGGCGTAGGCGAGCAGGGCGGCCACCTGTTCCGGCGTCTCGGCGACGGCCAGCGCGGCGGCGTCGACCTCCTTCAGCGCATGAGCGTGGTCGGGGCCGTGCAGGATGATCAGGGGCTTGCCGAGGGCTGCGGCATAGCCGGCGTCGAAGGCCGCGTTCCACTGCCTGTATTTCTCGCCGAAGCGCACCACCACGACGTCGGCCTTCTCCAGCAGCGTGCGGGTGCGGATGGCGTTGAGCTGTGCGCCCTTGCGATCATGCCAGAACTTGTTCGGCTCGGCCCCGAGGATCGCCACGCCGCAGTCGTCTGACGCCTCGTGGTCCGTCACCGGCGCGGAGAAGGCGACGGGGAGCTTCCGCGCGGCGCAGGCGGCGGCGATGGTCTCGCGCCAGTCGGTGTGGATCTCGCCGGAGAGGTACACGTTCCAGGTCGTCGTCGAGGTCATCGGGAGGTCTCCGTTCGGTTTGACTGGCCGCTTATGGCCTCCGCCGCGGAGGCGGGGCAACCGGCGACCCCGGCGCAGCCGCGCCTGCCGGCGGGGCTCCGCGCCGGCGCCAGGCGACCGCGCGCCGCGCACGCGCCGCGACCTCCTGCACGCAGCGGGGATCGCGAGGGGCGGCGGCCAGAGACGGGCGGCCAGAGACGGGCGGCCAGAGACGGGCGGCCAGAGACGGGCGCAATGCGATTGCGCCGGTGTGTTGCAGCGTGCAGGTCGGGCGCGACGGCGCCCTTGGCGAGATGCTGCGGGGCGCGGCGCGGAGGGTGGGGGGGGCGAGGCGTGCTGTGCGATCGGGGGCCGCGCGATGTGGTAGGCGGGCGGAGCTTGCCGGCGAAGGCGCGCTGCGGCTCGCTCCCGAGCGCCCGAGCGCCCGAGCGCCCGAGCGCCCGAGCGCCAGCCGCCGCACGACCGAAGATGAGCGCGCCCAACTGCCATTGCGCGCGTGCTCTTTCGCGCACGGGTTCGCGGAAGGGGTGATGGCGCTCGTGGACGCGCTCGGCGGCGCGCTCTCGCGGGGGGGCTGGTTCGGCGGCCTTGTCGGCGCCTGCGGGGCTTTCCCGTTTGCGCGGAGGCGCTCGAACTTGCAGCGCCTGCGGCGATGGGCGGCGCCGGCCCCTTCGGTCGTCCGCGCGCGCCTCTTGAGCCGTTTGCGCGCACGACCCGGAACAGGGCCGGCTGCGCGAGCCGGCGCGCGGCTGCGGCCGGCGTCGGGATCCGGCGTCGGGATCGGGAGCCGATCGCGCGCGGCGCGCTTTCCGCCGGCCGCAACGCTCAGCTCTCCGGCGCCGGCAGGCTCGGAGTCGCGCGGAACAGCAGCTTCGACTGGTCGCGCGGGTGCGTCGCCCGGGGCGCGGCGCCGCGGACGAGGCCCCGTGCGCGGCCTGCGGCGCCGTAGGCGGGCGGGCGCGAGCCCTCCGGCTGCGGGCGGCGCACCTCGTCGGCGGGCGCGAGGCTCGCCGCGCCCACGTCGTCGCGCGCGCCGACGCGACCTTCCGCCAGCGCGTCGAGCAGGTGGGAGACGTCCTCGATCCGCTCGGCCACGAGATGCGCGACCGCGCCCTCGCGCTGCACGCGGCCCGTGACGCGCAGCAGCCGCCCCGCCAGCACCGCGCGGCGGTGCCGTTCGTAGACCTTGGACCAGACCACCACGTTCACCACGCCGGTCTCGTCCTCCAGCGTGATGAACAGCACGCCCTTGGCGCTGCCAGGGCGCTGGCGGACGATCACCAGCCCGGCCGCGGCCGCCAGCGCGCCATGGGGGACAAGCGCCGCCCCGTGAGAAAGCGCCGCCCCGTCCGCAAGCGCCGCCCCGTCCGCAAGCGCCGCCCCATCCGCGCGCCCATCTGCGCGCCCATCCGCGCGCGCTGAGGCGTCGGCAAGCGCCGGGCCGCCGCGCCGGCCGTGGCCGAGCCCCCCGGCGCCCGGCGGCGCCTCGCCGCCCTCAGCCCGGTCTGCGAGAGACCCGCTGGCCTGAGAGGTGGTGGCCTGAGAGGGGAGGGGGCGAGACGGCAGTCGCCGGGGTGCGGCGGACATGGACGAGAACCCCGCGCCGGCCTCCGCCGCGCCCGGCTTCCCTGCAGCGCTGTCGGCGGCGTCCGTCTCGCCCCCTGCGAGACCGGCGCCATCGGGGCGCAGGTCGGCCGCGCCCGCGAAGGGCGCGCCGCCGATCATCCGCGCCGTGACGCAGGCGGGCGGGCGCGGCCAGCAGCCATGGATCGCAGAGGACGCAGGATGCGGCGGCAGCGGCGCGCGCGCCGGCTTCGCCGGGCGCGCGCCCTCCGGGTCCGCCCGCGCGCGCAGGGCGTCGGCGCGGCGGCGGGCGGCGAGGCTGCGCTCGCCGGCGAAATGCGCCGCGCCTGCCGCGCCGGAGGGAGGTGGAATGATGCTCATGATCGGAACATAATGCGAACATATGCGCCCGCGCAATCGATTCGCCACCTCTTGGGTGTCCAACCGTCCCGGGGCCGAGCCGCCTCAGAGTCTGACCCGAAACGCCGCTTCGGGTCTCTGCCCACAGCCCCGCCCTAGCCTCCCGGCCATTCGAACTGCGCAATGCATGGGGGTGGGAAAGGGGTTTCAGGGCGGTGGCCGGCCTTGAAATCCGCCATCCGGCGAATTTCGGGTCAGGCTCTCATAAGGTCGACCGGCCGGCCGCCGATCAGCACCCGCTCGACCTCCAGCGCGCCGTTCAGCGTCACCACGTCCGCCCGCGCACCCGGCGCGAGGCGCCCGATGTCGGCGCGGCCCAGCCACGCCGCCGGCGTCGCGCTCAGCCGCCGCGACGCCTCGGCCAGCGGCAGGCCGATCGCGACGAGGTTGCGCAGGGCTGCGTCCATGGTCAGCGCCGAGCCCGCCAGCGCGCCGCTCTCCAGCCGCATCGCCCCGCCGCGCTTGATCACCCGTTGGCCGCCCAGCGCATAGACGCCGTCCGGCATGCCCGCTCCCGCCGTGGCGTCTGTCACGCCGTAGAGGCCCGGGATCGCCCGGCGCGCGGCGAGGATCGCCCCGGCCTCGACATGGATGAGGTCGGGGATGATCTCGGCGAACTCGGCATGCGCCAGCGCCGCCCCGGCCGCGCCGTTGTCACGGTGGGCGAGGCCCGACATGGCGTTGAAGAGATGCGTCGCGCCGCAGCCCGCCAGCAGCGCCGCGGTCCCTTCGGCGTAGGAGCAGAGCGTGTGGCCGATCTGCGGCCTGACGCCCGCGGCCTTCAGCGCGGCCAGCAGCGCGCCGCCGGGGTCGCACTCCGGCGCGAAGGTCATCGCCAGCACGGGCGCCCGCTTCAGCCAGTCGGCGAGCAGCGCCAGATCCGGCGCTGCGGCGAAGGGCGGCTGGGCGCCGAGCTTGGCTGGGTTGAGGAACGGGCCTTCGAGATGGGCCCCGAGCACGCGGGCCCCTTCCTGCGCCCCCTCCGGCGCCCCCTCCCGCATCGCGTCTCGCACCGCGTCGAGAAACGCCGCGGTCGCCTCCGGCGGCGCCGTCACCGAGGTCGCCAGCAGCGCCGTGGTGCCGTGGCGGGCGTGCAGCCGCGCCGCCCGGCGGATCGCGTCGCCGCCCGCCATCATGTCCGCGCCGCCGCCGCCGTGGACGTGCAGATCGACGAAGCCGGGCAGCACGAAGGGCGCCGCCGGCGTCTCGGTCGGGGCGCCCTCCACTGCGATCACGCCGGCGTCGCAGCGCAGCCGCCCCGCGCGCCAGCCGTCCGGCGTCAGCACCGAGCCTTCGAGCGCGACGCTCATGACGCATCTCCCGGCGAGGCCCGAGGCGGCGACGCGGCGTCTTCCTGCGGCAGACGCTCGGGCGGGGCGAGACCGCGCAGCGCCATGAGCGCCCCGTCGAGCGCGTCGCCCCGCGGCGCGACGAGGCGTGCGCGCAGGGGGGCGGGCAGGCGCGGGGCCAGCGTCCCGGCCAACCCGCCGAGCAGCGCGACCGGCCCAGCCGCGCCCCCGGCGCAAGGCGCCGCCGCGCTCCCGGCTCCGCGGGCCTCGGCCTCGCGGGTCTCGGGGTCGGGTGCGGACTTTTGCTGCTCCCTCCGCGGAGAAGGCGCGGACGCCCCTGAGCCCGCCGCCATCTCGCCGGGCGCAGGGGCGTCCTCGGCGCCTGGCCCCGCGCGCTCCTGCATGTCCTGCGCCGCGAGCGCCTGCCGGTCGAGCGCCACGACCGCCTGCGCCGTCTCCAGCGCCGCCGCGTCGAGCATCGCGGCCGCCGCGGCGTCGCCGTCCCGCGCCGCCGCCGCCACGGCCGGCGCCAGCGCCGCGTAGTCGGTCGGTCCCGCCTCGAGCAGCCATGCGGCGACCTGCTCCGACGTTCGGCCGATGCGCGCGGCGACCGCCTCGGTCATCGGCGAGGCCAGCCCGCGCCCGTCGAGCGCCCGCGTCAGCGCCCGCGCCGCGCAGAGGCCGATCCAGGCGCCGCCGCCCTCGTCGCCAGCGGGAAAGCCCCAGCCGCTCGCCTCCGCCACCCGCCCGTCCGGCAGCCGCGCCATGGCGATGACGCCGGTGCCGATCGCGACCGTCGCGCCCGCGCCGCCGCCATGGGCGCCCAAAAGGCTCGCGTAGCCGTCCGTCATCACCATGACCTCCGCAGCCCCGAAGCCGCCGCCCGCCGTCAGGGCGCGGCGTCGGGCCGCGCTGCGCGCCCCGGCCAGCGCCAGGGCGAGGCGGATGGGCGCGTCCGGGCGGAGGCCGGCCGCCGCCGTCGCCTGCGCCAGCGCCGCGACGATGGCGGCGCGCGCGGCCTCGACGCCGTGGGTCAGGCTCGCCGGCCCGGCCGTCGCCTCCGCCAGACGCGCCCCGTCCGGCGCGCAGAGTCGCAGGCGCAGCCCGCTGCCGCCCCCGTCCGCCGCCGCCAGCCATGCCGCGCCTGCGCTCAAGCCCCCGGCCCCTTTCCGCCGCGCGCGCCCCGTCGCGCCCTGCGCGCGCGTCCCGTCGCGTCCCGTCCCGTCCCGTCGCGTCCCGTCGCGTCGCGTCGCGTCCCGTCGCGTCGCGCCTTGCGCCTGCGACCCGCAGCGTCTTGCGCCCGCCGCGCGCGTCTTTCAACTGGTTGCGTCCGATCGGGAGGGGCCCAATGCGCACCGAAGACGTCAGCGAGCGGTTCCGCGGCCTCGACGCGTGGCCTGTGGAGGAGATCGTGGCGGCCCTCGCCGAGGGGCAGCTCGCGGCGGCGGCGGCGGTGAACGCCCGGCGCGCCGAACTCGCCGCGGCGGCGGCGGAGGCCGCGGTCCGCCTCGCGCAGGGGCGGGGGCGGCTCGTCTACGCCGGCGCCGGCGCCTCGGGACGCATCGCGGTGCAGGACGGGGTGGAGCTGCGCCCGACCTATGGCTGGCCGGACGAACGGCTGGTCTATCTCATGGCCGGCGGGCAGGGCGCGCTGACCCGCTCGGTCGAGGGCGCCGAGGACGACGCGGAGGGCGCCGCCGCCGCCGCGCGCGCGCTGAACCCCGGGCCGGGCGACGTCGCGCTCTGCGTCGCGGCGAGCGGTCGCACGCCCTGGGCCGTCGCGGTCGCGCAGGCGATGCGGGAGGCCGGCGCGCTGGTGATCGGGCTGGCCGGAAATGCGGGAACCCCGCTTCTGGAGGCCAGCGACCGGCCGATCCTGCTGGAGACCGGCGCCGAGGTCGTCGCCGGCTCCACCCGCATGGCGGCCGGCACCGCGCAGAAGGCCGCGCTGAACATCCTCTCCACCGCCATCATGGTGCGCCTTGGCGGAACCTACGACAACCTGATGGCGCGGCTCGCCTCCTCCAACGCCAAGCTGGATGGCCGCCGCCTCGCCATCCTGCGCGCGATCACCGGCGCGGGCGAGGCGGAGGCGCGGGCCGCGCTGGCGGCGTCGGGCGCGCGCATCGAGGCGGCGGCGCTGACGTTGCGCGGGTTGTCGCTCGCCGAGGCCGAGGCCCTCGCCGCCCGCGCGCCCAGCCTGCGCGCCGCCTTCGCCGAGATCGACGGGCGCCGCTAGCCTGCGGGCGGCCCCAAGTCCCGCGCGCCCGCCCGACTGGCCTGGCCCGGCCGTCGGCGCCTGCGCCCGCCCGGGCTCTTGGCGCGCCCGCCGCGCTCCGCCCTGCGCCGCGGGCTCCCGGCGACGGCCCGTCGAGCGTCGCGCGCGACATCCCGGCGCAGGGGCGGCGTCGGAACGGCGACCCGCCGCGCCTCGGTGCCGGCCTCCATCAACGCTCCATCGCTAGCCGGGGGCGACGTCCCGGCGCAAACGGGGGCGCCCGCGCAGCCCGTTCGAAGGCCCGGAGGGGCGGCCATGCGCGCATGGGTGGATCGCCGCGCAGATCGCCGCGGCCGACGGCGGCCGGGCGCGCAGGCCGCCGAGCGGGACGTCCGACCGCCGCCCGCGCCCGCCGGCGCTCGCCATCCCCCGCGCCCCGCGCTAAGCCTCCCGAACGACCCGCGCGGAGGCCGCCCCATGAAGATCGCGACGTTCAATATCAACGGCGTCAAGGCGCGGCTGCCCGCCCTGCTCGACTGGCTTCAGGCCGCGCGCCCCGACGTCGCCGTGCTGCAGGAGATCAAGTCCGAGGACGCCGGCTTCCCCGCGGAGGCGATCGGGGATCTCGGCTACAACGTCGCCGTCCACGGCCAGAAGGGGTTCAACGGCGTCGCGATCCTCTCCCGCCGCCCGCTGGAGGACCTTTCGCTCGGCCTGCCCGGCGACGACGACGACGCGCAGGCGCGCTGGATCGAGGCGACCGTCTCCGGCGACCGGGGCGCCGTGCGCGTCTGCGGCCTCTACCTGCCCAACGGCAACCCCGCGCCCGGCCCGAAATACGTCTACAAGCTCGCCTGGATGGAGCGGCTCGAGGCCCGCGCCCGCGCGCTGCTGGCCGAGGAGCAGCCCGCCGTCATGCTCGGCGACTACAACGTGATCCCCGAGCCGCGCGACGTCCACGACCCCGCCGCCTGGGCCGACGACGCGCTGTTCCTGCCGCAGACGCGCGCCGCCTTCCGCCGCATCCTGAACCTCGGCTGGTACGACGCCTACCGCGCGCTGCACGACGACGTCGCCTACACGTTCTGGGACTATCAGGCCGGCGCCTGGCCGAAGAACTACGGCATCCGCATCGACCATGCCCTGCTGACGCCGCAGGCCGCCGACCGGCTCAGGGCCTGCGCCATCGACCGCGGCGTGCGCGGCGGCGAGAAGCCGTCGGACCACGTCCCGCTCTGGATCGACCTCGATATCTGATGCGGGCGCCGCGCGGCGACCCCGGCCGGCGCGCGCCGTTCCGAAGCCGCCAGCCTGAGATACATCCCCCAATACGCCCGCCCCCAGCCGCCCGACCGAAGCCGCGCGCGGCCTTCGCCGCCATGGCGCCGTCAGCGCCGCCATCGCCCCCTCTCCCGCCTGCGGGAGAGGGCCGGGGTGAGGGGGCCAGCGTGCGGGGGCCAGCGTGTGGGGGCCAGCCTGTGGGGACTGGGCGGAGGGCGCCTCAGCCGTAGTCGCGCTCTCCGAAAAGCGCCGAGCCCACCCGCACATGGGTCGCGCCCTCGGCGATGGCCGCCTCGAAATCGCCGCTCATCCCCATCGACAGCCCGGCCAGCCCGTTGCGCGCGCCGATCTCGCGCAGCAGCCGGAAATGCGGGGCGGGGTCCGCGTCGGCGGGCGGGATCGCCATCACCCCCGCCGGCGTCAGCCCGTAGTCGCGGCGGCACGCCTCGATGAAGCCGTCCGCCGCCTCGGGGGCCACGCCAGCCTTCTGCGCCTCGTCGCCGGTGTTGACCTGCACGAACAGCGCCGGCGTCCGCCCGGTCGCCGCCATCGCGTCCGCCAGCTTCGCCGCCAGCTTCTCCCGGTCGAGCGTCTGGATCGCGTCGAACAGCTCCACCGCCTGCTTCGCCTTGTTGGTCTGCAGCGGGCCGATGAGATGCAGCGTCACGCCTGCGAAGCGCTCGCGCAGCGCCGGCCACTTGCCCGCCGCCTCCTGCACCCGGTTCTCGCCGAAGACGCGCTGGCCGGCGTCCAGCACCGCCTCCACCCGCTCCAGCGGCTGCACCTTGGAGACGGCGACCAGCGTCACCGCGCCCTCGGGCCTGCCGGCGGCGCGGGTCGCGGCGGCGATGCGCGCACGCACGCTCTCAAGAGACATGATGTTCAACCGGCATTAGAGGTCTTTCGCGGGCTTCAGAAGTCGAAGCGCATCCGCACGCCGTATTCGACGTCCGTCTCGCGCGCCTCGCCCTGCGGCGTTTCGCTGAACGCCACGCCGCCGTCCACCGACAGGCCGGGCGCCAGCGCGACGCCGAGGCCGAGGCTCGCCGCTCCCGGCTGGTCCTCCGCCGGGCCCACGCCGAAGCTGAGGCCGCCGCCGAAGCGCAGCGCGCCGCGCACGAAGGCCGCGCCGAAGCTCACGCGGTCGTCGTGGCTCTCGTCGGCCTTGTGGAACGCGCCGCCGAAGTCGAATCCGTAAGCCGAGGCCGCCGCGCCGATGGCGCCAGTCTCCGAGCCGCCGAAGCGCGGGTTGGGGGTGAAGCGGGTGACGTCGACGCGCGAGGTCTCGCCGCCCACCGTCACCGTGACCGGGGAGCCCGCTCCCGACGGCTCGCACTCCGCGGCGCAGAGGCTCACGAGCGGCGCGTCGGGCGTGTCGAGCGGGAAGGCCGAGGCCCCCCCGAAAATCTGCGCGGACGCCGCCACGGGCGCCAGGGCGGCCGCAAGGGGCAGAAGCACCGCGAGGATGCAGCCATGTCGCGTCACGCCAACCCCTCCCCGCATCCGCCCGTTTCCGCGTGCCGACACTTTAGACGTGTGATGGTTAAGCGCAAGCGAACTTGTCGCATATCGGACAAACCGTGCGCGATGGACCCGCTCCGCCGCGCCGCCCGGCTCAGCCGGGGCGATGCGCCGCCGCCCTCGCGCGCAGCGCCTCCGCATCGAGCCCGTAGGCCGCGGACAGCGCCAGCGCCTCGGCCTCCTCGCCCAGCGCGAAATGGCACAAGGCGAGCGACCGCGCGGTGGCGACGCGAAGCGGATGCCGGTCGTTGGCGGCGAAGGCGTCCTCGCGGATGTCCAGCGCCTCGCGCAGCAGCGGCCGCGCCGCCGCCGGCCGGCGCGCCTCCATCAGATAGGTCGCGACATTGTTGAGCGAGAACGCCATCCGATGGTCCCCCGGCGCCAACGCCGCGCGCCGCAGCCGCAGCGCCGCCGCGCCGAAGCACAGCGCCCGCCCCGGCCTGCCCTGCGCGCGCCAGGTCCCGGCGAGGTTGTTCAGGCGCACGGCGCAGTACTCCAGCAGCGCCGGGTCGCCCTGGGCGTCGCCCTGCGCCGGGGCCCGCCCGCGCGGCAGGCGGCGGATCAGCGCGCCCTGCGGCAGCCGCGCCCGGTCCGCCGCCCAGGCCCGCCGCTCCAGCCCCTCGGCGCGCTCCAGCAGCGCAGCCGCCTCCTCGGCCGCGCCGGCGGCGCGCTTCCGGGCCGCAAGCGCCTTGAGCGTCAGGGCAAGGTTCGAAAGGTCAGTGCCGATGGTCGGATCTCCATGCGCCTCGGCGATGCGCAGCGCTTCCTCGCCGCTCGCAACCGCGCCGGACAGGTCGCCTGCCTCGCGGCGCAGGTGCCCCAGCATCGCGTTCCCGATTCCCACCCCGGGGTGATCCGGCCCCAGCCGCGCGATCCTCAGCGCCAGCGCTGTCGCGGCATAGGCCAGCGCCCGCCCGGTCTCGGCGTGCTCCCCCCAGTAGACCGCCGCCTGGTTGAGCAGGAAGTCCATCGCCGCCGTCGCCGGCGGCCCGCTCGCGGCGTCGGCCAGCGCCGCCACATGCGGGTTGAGCCGCTCGCAGTCGGGCCAACTCGCCCGGTTCTGGGCATCACGATCCGCTCCCGGATACCCCGCCGCCGCAACCGCCGCCGCCGTCGCGCGCAGGCCGCCCGCCTCCGCCGCCAGCCGCCGGCGCAGGATCAGCGCCGTCACCCGGTGCAGCGCCGCGCGCCGCGCCGGCCCGGCGCCCTCGGTCGAGACCAGCGCCCGCGCCGCCAGCCGCGAGACCGCCGCCTGCAGGCGCGCCTCGTCCGCGGCGAGGGCGCGCAGGTCGCCAGGAATCGGTTCACGGTAATCCGCCGACCGCGCGCTCTCCGCCACATCCAGCACCAGCTTCGCGTCGATCCCCTCCGGCGCCAGCCACGGCATCAGCCGCAGCAGCGCCCACTCGTCGGCGCCCGCCTGCGTCTGCGGGTCGATCCGCGCCAGCGAAAGTTCCAGCGTCGCCGCCGCGCTCGCCGGATAATCCGCCCCGTCCGGCGTCCGCTCGATGATCTCGACCAGCCGCTCCCGGCAGGCGTCGAAACCGAACGTCGTCTCGCGCGCGTAGGCCCCGGCCTGCACCAGCGCCAGCGGCAGCCCGCCCAGCGCCTCGGCCAGCCGCAGCGCGCCCGCGCGGTCGTCGAAGCGCCGCGCCTCGCGCTCAAGAACCTCCGCCGCCGCGTCGCCCGCCAGCGCGTCGACCGGCAGCACGGAAATGCTATCGGGAAAATCCTTCTGGCGCGAGGTCACCAGCAGCTTCACCGCCGCGCCCCACGCCAGCCACGGCGCGACAACCGCGTGCGAGGGCGCGTTGTCGTAGACGATGAGCCACGGCGCGCGCCGAGCCTCGACCGCCTCCCACACCGCCGCGGCCCGCGCCTTCGCGTCGCCCTCGACCGCCAGCCCCAGCCGGCCGGCCAGCGCGTCGACCCCCTCGACCAGCGTCACCTCCGTCTCGGCCTCCAGCCACCAGACGCCCTCGAACCGCGCGCGCCGCTCCCTGGCGTAGAGCCGCGCCAGCGAGGTCTTGCCCATGCCCCCCGCCGCATGCAGCGCCGCCGCCGGCGTCAGCGCCGCGCCGGAGGCCCGCGCCAGCGTCGCGTCCAGCGCCGCCACCGCCCCCTCCCGCCCGACGATCTCGCGGTGCAGGTCAGGCCGCAGATTGGTGAACGCCGGCCATTTCGGCTTGGGCGGGGGAGTGTGAGCGGCGGGTGTGGGCAAGGGCGGTTCCGCGCCGGCTGCTTGCGGCAGGTCGGGGTTCCGCTGCAGCCACCGCATGTAAGCGACAATACCCCAGATCGCGGAGCCAGCCGCCCCGAGCAGGACGGCGAAAGTTGCGAACTCGGCGTGGCTCCATGTCCACGGGTTACGCCAGAGGAACTCCCAGAATGCCGGTTCGCCCTGCGCCATCCGCCCGCCCTGCAATCGCCTTGAGCGGACGGTAACCCTTCCGGCGCGTGCACGAAAGCGCGCGGCGCCGATGAAGCCGGGGCGTTTTCGCGCTTACGCGTTGCCGCGCTGTCGCGCTGCGGCCGGGCCGTGCGGGATCGAGACCGGTCAAGGGGTTGCGCGGCCGTTCGCCGGCTCCTGCGCCCCGCTGTCGCGTCGGGCGGCGCGACGTTCGCGGCCCTGCGCGACGCCGCCGTCGCGCGCCGTCCTGCGTCGTCGGGCGGCCCCGCCGCGCGCTGTCGCGGGCGGGCCGAGGGATCCGTCGCCTCAGCTCGCCAGCTTCTCCATCACCGCTTCGCTCATCTCGAAATTGGCGGTGACGGTCTGCACGTCGTCGTCGTCCTCCAGCGTCTCGATCAGCTTGACGAGGGTGCGCGCGGCGTCCTCGTCGACCTCGGTCATGGTCTGCGGCCGCCAGACCAGCTTGGCGCTCTCCGGCTCGCCCAGCGTGGCCTCCAGCGCGTTGGCGACGTCGGAGAGGTCGTCGGCGGCGCACCAGATCAGGTGGCCGTCCTCGTCGCTCTCCACATCATCCGCGCCGGCCTCGATGGCCGCCTCCATCACCGCGTCCGCCCCGCCCACGGCGGCCGGGTAGGCGACGGCGCCCATCCGGTCGAACATGAAGCTGACGGAGCCGGTCTCGCCGAGGTTGCCGCCGTTCTTGGCGAAGGTGCTGCGGACGTTGGAGGCGGTGCGGTTGCGGTTGTCGGTCAGCGCCTCGACGATCACCGCCACGCCATTCGGCCCGTAGCCCTCGTACCGGATGTTCTCATAGGTCTCGAGATCGCCCGCCTGCGACTTCTTGATCGCGCGATCGATGTTGTCCTTCGGCATCGAGTTCGCGCGTGCTTCGCGAACCGCAAGTCGAAGTCGCGGGTTCTTGTCTGGATCAGGATCACCCATCTTGGCGGCAACGGTGATCTCCTTCGAGAGCTTGGAGAACAACTTGGCGCGGATGCCGTCCTGCCGGCCCTTGCGGTGCTGGATGTTCGCCCACTTGGAATGCCCGGCCATGGCGCCTCTCCCCTGTCGATCCGTCTTGCGGGCGCCTTATAGGCGTGCGTGAGGGCCCCCTCAAGCGGCGCCGGCGGTCAGCCGCCCTGCACCCTCAGCCACATGATGAGCACCACGCCGCCAAGGCCGAGCGCGACGATCGAGAAGGCCGCGCGCAGCCAGCCGCCCAGCCGGCGCAGCACGGGGTCCTCCGCCGGGCCTGCGGGCATCCGCCCCGTCAGCAGCGGGCGCAGGATGCGCCGTCTGAGCCGCGCGTCCTCCCCGCCCATCCGCAGCCCGAAGCCGCCCGCCGCGAGCGACCTGCGCCATTCGGGATGCTCGCGCGCGACATGTTCGCGCGCTGCGAAGAGCAGCCCCTGCGCGAGGATCGCCGCCGCCAGCGCGCCGCCGAGGCATACGAAGAAAAGCGCTTCCTGCATGGGCGTCAGAAGCTCCAGACCAGTGGAATCACGATGGCGGCGACTGCGCCGACGAGCAGGTTGAGCGGCCCGCCGACGCGCAGGTAGTCGCTGAAGCGGTAGCCGCCGGGGCTGTAGACCAGCGTGTTGGTCTGGTAGCCGATGGGCGTCGCGAAGCTCGCCGACGCGGCGATCATCACGCCGACGACGAAGGGCCTCGGGTCCACGCCGATGCTCGTCGCCAGGGCGATGGCCACCGGCGTCATGACCACGGCGACCGCGTTGTTGGTGACCGCCTCGGTCAGCACCGAAGTCGTCAGGATCATCCCCCACAGCACCAGCCGCGGGTCGAGCCCGCCGAGGAAAGGCGCCGCGCCGTCGGCGATCATCGCGACGGCGCCGGTCTTGTCGAGCGCCGCGCCGACCCCGAGCATGGCGAGGATGAGCGACAGCAGGCGCCCGTCCACCGCGGCGAAGGCCTCGTCCGCGTCGATGCAGCGGCTCAGCAGCACCACGGCGACGGCGATCAGCGACAGCGTGGCGATCGGCGCCACGCCGAGCGCCGACAGCCCCACCACGCCGGCGAAGGCCGCCAGTACGATCGGCGCGCGGTCCCGCCGGTAGGGCCGCGCCACCGGGCGCGACAGCTCCACGAGGTCCACGTCCTCTGCGAGCCGGCGGATGTCGTCCGGGTCGCCTTCCAGAAGCAGCGTGTCGCCCACCCGCACCACGACGTCGTCGAGCTTCACCCCGGTCGCCTGGTCGCGCCGGTGCACCGCGAGCGGATAGACGCCGTAGCGCCGGCGCAGCCGCAGCTTGCCCAGCGAGCGCCCGATGAGCCGGCACCCCGGCGTGATCAGCGCCTCGACGGTGACGCTGTTCTTCTGCGAAAGGCGGTCGATGCCGCCCATGAAGCGGCTCTGGCGCAGCGAGAGCAGTTCTTCCGCGCCCGTTTTCAGGATCACCCGGTCGCCGGCGCGCAGGAGCACTTCGCTCAGGGTCCGCCGAAGCGATTCGTCCCCGCGCAGGACGTCGATGACGCGCACGCCGTCGCGTCGGAAGAACTCCACGTCCGCCGTCCGCTGCTCGACGAGCGGCGAATCCTCGCGGATCGCGAGCTCGGTGATGAACCGCAGCGACCGGCGGTCCGCGAGGCTGTCGGACATCGCGCGCCGCTCCGGCAGCAGGCGCCGCCCGATCAGCGCGAGATAGAGCACGCCCGCGACCGCCGCCGCCACGCCCACGGCGGAGATCTCGAACATGCCAAAGGGTTCGAGCCCGTGGCTCCGCGCGACGCCGTCCACCAGCAGGTTGGTCGAGGTGCCTATCATGGTGCAGAGACCGCCGAGGATCGCCGTGTAGGACAGCGGGATCAACAGGCGGGACGCGCTCGCGCCGATGGCGGGGGCCAGCTTGATCGCCACCGGTATCATCATCACGACGACGGGCGTGTTGTTCATGAAGGCCGAGCCGACCAGCACCAGCCCGGCGAAACCGGCGATGACGACGGCCGGACGCTCCTGCGCCCGCGCCGCGATCACCTCCGTCACCGCGTCCAGGACGCCCACGCGCACCATCGCGCCTGAGAGGATGAACATGCAGGCGATGGTGACCGGCGCGGGGTTCGAGAGCGCCGCCAGCGCCTCGCCTGCGCTCAGAACGCCGGTCGCCAGGAGGGTGGAAAGCGCGGTGAGCGCGACCACCTCCGGCGGGTAGCGCTCCCAGACGAACAGCGCGAAGGTGGCGGCGAGGACCACGAGGGTGAAATGGGCGGCGAATTCCGGCGGCACGAACATGGGACGCCTTCCAGCGTTGATCAGCCCTCGTCGGACGGCCCGACTAGTGGACTGACGCAGCCCTCCCGCGCAAGCGGGTTGCGGCGGTGGCGGCTGCGCCTCGCCGCAGGGTTCGCCGCGCTCGCGGCGCTGGCGCTGGCGCTGGCGATGCTCGCCAGGGCCGAGAACGGCGTGCTGCGCGACGAGATTTTCGTGGGCGAGACGCCCGTGACCGTAAGCCGCCCGTCGGCGCCGGCCGCGGTCCCTGCGCCGGCGGTGGTCGTGGCCCACGGCTTCTCCGGCTCGCGCCAGTTGATGCGCGCGATCTCCACGGCGCTGGCGCAGGCGGGATATGTCGTCGTCAGCTTCGACTTCCTCGGCCATGGCCGGCATCCGCGCCCGATGGCCGGCGACGTGACCGCGGTGGACGGCGCCACCGCGGGCATCCTCGCGCAGCTCGGGCAGGTGACGGCGGCCGCGCGCGGCCTTGACGGCGTGGACGGGCGCATCGCGCTGCTGGGCCATTCGATGGCGGGCGACGTGATCGCGCGGCTGGCCGTGGAGCAGGGGCGGGGCGTGACGGCGACGATCGCCGTGTCGGCCTTCTCGCCTGTCGTGGCGGCGGATCGGCCCGGCAACCTGCTGATGATCGCCGGCGCCTGGGAGGGCGCGCTCGCCGACTGGGCGCTCGAGCGCACCCGAGCCCACGCCGGATCCGAAGCCGTGTTCGGCGTCACCTACGGCGCGCACGCCGAGCATGGCGCGCGACGCGCCGCGCTCGCGCCCGGCGTCGAGCACATCGGCGTGCTCTACAGTCCCGCGACCGTCCGCGAGGCCGTCGCATGGCTCGACGCCGCCTTCGACAGGGAGCGCGCTTCGCCGCCGGTCTCGCCGCGGGGCCCGTGGATACTGCTGATGCTCGGCGCGCTGGTGGCGCTGGCCTGGCCGCTCGCGGCGCTGCTGCCGCCGGGCCCGGCCCGCGCCGGGGCGGGGCTCGGCGGCTGGCGCTTCTGGGCTGTCGCCGCTGGCCCGGCGATTGCGACGCCGCTGCTCGCAACGGCGATGGACGTCCGCTTCCTGCCGGTGGTCGTCGGCGACTATCTGGCGCTGCACTTCGCGCTCTACGGCGCGTTGACCGCCCTGGGGCTGTGGCTGGCCGGCGCCGCGCGGCCGCCGCGCGCCGCGTTCGCGCGTGCGGCGCTGCCCGCCCTCCTGGTCGCGGCCTTCGCGCTCGGCGCCCTGGGGCCGGCGCTCGACGCCCATGTGTCGAGCTTCTGGCCGGTGGAGGCGCGCCTGCCGATCATCGCCGCGCTGCTCGTGGGCATGTCGCCGTGGTTTCTGGCGGACGAATGGCTGACGCGCGCCCCGGCGGCGCCGCGCCTCGCCTACGCCGCCACGAAGCTGCTGTTTCTCGGGTCTCTGGCCGGAGCGGTGGCGCTGGATCTCGAGCGGCTGTTCTTCCTCATCATCCTGACGCCGGCGCTGCTGATCTTCTTTCTCGTCTATGGCCTGTTCAGCGGCTGGGCATGGCGGCGGACCGGGGAGCCGTGGGCGGGAGGGCTGGCCAACGCCGCGGTGTTCGCCTGGGCGATCGGCGTGACGTTTCCGATGGTCGCGGGCTGAAGCCGCGCGCGCGCCTGGTGGTTCGCAAGTGCGGTCAGTCGCCCGCCTCGGCCGCCAGCGCGGCGAGGTCCGGGACCGAGACGCTGCGGGCGTCCGAGAACGCCAGCACGCCCTCCGCCCGCAGCCGCGTCATGTGGCGGCTGACGGTCTCGATGGTGAGGCCGAGATACTCCGCCATCTCGCCGCGCGTCAGCGGCAGCGGAAAGCAGAACGGCGCCCCATCCGGCAGGCCCGCCGGCGCCGCGCGGCGCGCGCGGCCGGCCAGCGCCATCAGGAAGGTCGCGATGCGCTCGCGCGCCGTCTTGCGCCCGAGCAGCAGCAGCCATTCGCGCGCCGCGTCGAGCTCGGTCAGCGTCATGTCGAGCAGGCGCTTCTCGAGCTGCGGCGTCTCGCGCAGCAGGGTCTCGAAGGGCTGGCGCTGGAACAGGCAGAGCTGCACCTCGGTCGCGGCGGTCGCGTCATAGGCGGCCTCCGCGCGGCCCGGGTGGCCGACGAAGTCGCCCGGAAACAGCAGGCCCACCATCTGGGCGCGCCCGTCGGGCAGGGACTTGGTGAGCTTGACCACGCCGCGCACGATGCTGCCGACCATCGGCGACACCTCGCCGGCGGCGAGGATGTCGCGTCCGGCCGGATATTCCCGGTAGGTCTTGATCGCCGAAAGCGCGTCCAGCGCGTCGCCGTCGCAGTAGGCGCAGACGGCGCGCTCGCGGATCGGGCAGTCGCCGCAGGCGACGTGGGAGAAGCGCGGCGCGCCCGAACCGTCCTGAGGCATGGCTAGGGCGCGCATGGCACCGTTCCCCCCGAAAATGCTGAGACAAGACTAACGCGCCGCCGCCGCCCGGTCGATCCGCCCGCTTGCAGGCGCCTTGTCGCAGGGGTGCGCCGCGCCGCCGCCGGTCGGCCGGGTTCACGGCGGCGCGGTTCGCGGGCATAGTCGAGGCTGAGGCCGCCGACGGGGCGCGCCGCAGTGGGCGACCTGGCCATGGCGAAGACGGTGATCGGAGCAGCATTGGCCGCGGCGCTCGCCGCCGCCGCCGCCTTCGCTGCGGACGATGGCGGTCCGGCGAAGAACCGCTTCGGCGCGCTGACCGGGCCGGCGTCCGGCGCGCCCGAGGCCATCGGCGGCTACGCGCGCGGATGCCTCGCCGGGGCCGCCGCGCTGCCCGAGGACGGGCCGGGGTGGCAGACGATGCGCCCCAGCCGGAACCGCGCCTGGGGCCATCCCGAGACCGTCGCCTTCGTCGCGCGGCTCGGCGAGGCGTCGCTGGCGCTGGGCTGGCCCGGCGTGCTGGTCGGAGACATGAGCCAGCCGCGGGGCGGGCCGATGACGTCCGGCCACGCGTCCCATCAGGTGGGACTCGACGTCGACATCTGGCTGACGCGGCCCGGCGAGGAGCGTATGAGCCGCGCGGAGCGCGAGAGCCGCTCCGCCGTGAACAAGGTCGCGCCGGACCGGCGCCGCGTCGCCGCCTCCTGGACCGACGACCACGCCCGGCTCATCCGCGCCGCCGCGCGGGATCCCGGCGTCGCGCGCATCTTCGTCAACGCGGCGATCAAGGCGGAGCTGTGCCGCTGGGCGCCGCCCGGCGACCGGGAATGGCTGAGCCGCGTAAGGCCGTGGTGGGGCCACGACCATCATTTCCATGTGCGGCTCGCCTGTCCCGCCGGCTCGCCGTCCTGCGAGGACCAGGCGCCGCCGGCGGCCGGAGACGGGTGCGACGCGACGCTCGACTGGTGGTTCTCCGACGAGGCACTCAATCCTCCGCCGCCGAAGGAGCCGCCAAAGCCGCGCCGCCCGCTCTCGATGGCCGATCTGCCGCCGGCCTGCGCGGCCGTCGCGAGCGCGCCCTGACCGCCCGCGGGAGGCGCAGGGCGAGGCCGGCCGCATCCGTCTTGCGCCGGGCGGGGCTCGGAGCGCTGTCGCTGGCCTTCGCCGCCGCAGCCGCGATCGCGGCCGCTCCCGCTCCCGCGCCGGCGCGGACGGCCGAGGCCCCGGATCTGCTCGCCGCCGCCGCGACGTCTCCTGCGGGTGCGCCTGGCGAGGCGGCCGGCCTCGCGCCGCAAGCGGCCCCGCCGCCGGCGCCGAGGCCGCGGCGCGCCGGCGCGCCGGCGACGGCATGGGCCGCGATCGAGGTGGAGGCCCGCCCGCTCGCATGGGCCGCGCGGGGTGCGGTGGGGTTGCGCGTGACGGGCGCCTTCGTCCTGACGTCCGACGATCCGCGATTCGGCGGCCTGTCGGGCGTCGTGGTCGAGCCCGACGGTTCCGGCGTCGTGTTCGTCAGCGACCGGGGGCTTCTCGTGAAGGCCCGCCTGAACCGCAGGGACGGCGCCCTCGCCGGCCTCGTCGCGGCCGAGGCCGCGCAGCCGCCTGGTCCGGACGGCGCGCCGAGACCCTGGGGCGCCGACGACGCCGAGGCGCTGACGCGGCTGCCCGACGGCGCGCTCGCGGTCGCCTTCGAGGGGCCGTCGCGCATCTGGCGCCTGCCGGGCGACGGCGCCGCCGCCGGTCGCTCCGTCGAGATCGACGCGCCGCCGGCCTTTGCGGCCCTGCAGCGCAACAGCGGTCTGGAGGCCCTGGCGGCGGGGCCGGACGGCGCTCTCTACGCCATCCCCGAGCGCTCGGGCGCGCTCGAGCGGCCGTTCCCCGTGCATCGCCGCGCGCCGTCGGGCGCGTGGAGCGTCGGCGCGCTGCCGCGCGCGGCTCCGTTCCTGGTGACGGATGCGGCGATCGAGCCCGAAGGCCGGACCCTCTATGTGCTGGAGCGCGACTTCGCCCTGCTGTCGGGCGGGTTCTCGTGGCGGGTCCGCGCCGCCGACCTCTCCGACTGGCCCATGCTGGCGCCGCGGACGGTGCTGACGGTCAACGGCGGCGTCGACAACATGGAGGGTCTCTCGGTCTGGCGGGACGCCGGCGGCGCCACGCGCCTGCTGATCGTCGCTGACGACAACTTCCAGCCGCTCCAGCGCACGCTTCTGCTCGAGCTGGCGCTGGACTGACCCTCAGCGCAGCCGCGGGGGCGTCTGGGGCGTCTGGGGCGTCTGGGCGCCCGCGGCGTCGTCCGGCGGCGACGGCGGCGCATGCAGCGGCAGGCCGACGCGCGCCGCGGCCCTGAGCAGTTCGTCTCCTGCCGAGAGCGCCGCCGCGTCGACCGCCTCCCCCGCCGGCGCATGGGGCGCCGCCGCGGCGGCGAGCGCCGCGCAAAGGCCCTCGGCCGCGCGTCTGGCGGCGGGGGCGAGCGCCACCAGCGCGACAAGTCCGCCGGGGCCGGTCTCGGCAGGTCCGTCGCGACCGAGGCGCACGAGCCACGCCTCCGCGATCAGGCCCGGAAACGCCGCCGCCCGCGCCGCCAGCGCTGCGGGCAGGGCCGGGTCGACGCCCTGCGGCGGCCCGAGCCGCAGCGGCCCCGCCAGCGCCTCCGCCTCCAGCCGGCCGCCCATCTCGGCGGCGAGCCAGCCGATCGCCGCGGCGTCAAGAAGCTGCGCCGAGGGCGCGTCGCCGAAGTTGAGGCCCAGTCCCAGCCCCGCGCGCGCCAGCGCCGCCGCCAGGGCGCGGCCCGAAAGCGAGACGTACTCGGTCGGCCCCTCGAAGAACGCCGCCATCCGCGCGTCGTCGTCGAAAGCGAGCGCCGCGGGCCCTTCGGAGAAGTCGAAGGCGAGCGGCGCGCCGGCCTCGCCCGGTTGCACGGGAACGCAGAGCTCGGTCTCCAGCAGCAGCGCGAAGAACCGTAGCCGCGCGTCCTCGCCGCCGCCGTCGGCGTCGACGGCCAGCCACGCCGCGTCGAGCGGCGTCACGGCGCCCGTTCCCCGCGCCCGGCGTCGAGGCGGCCGGCGTGCGGCCCGCCCCGCGCTTCGGCGAGCGCGGCGGACAGGGCGCCCGCGACGACGCGGGCCGTCTCCTCCCAGCCCGGAAAGCGCGCCGCGCGCGCGCGGGCGGCGGCGGCGAGCCGACGACGCTCGGCCCCATCGTCGAGCAGCCCCGCGAGCGCCCCGGCCAGCGCTTCGGCGTCGTCCACCGGCGTCAGGACGCCGGCCGGTCCGACCACTTCGCGGGCCGCCGGGATGTCCGCCGCAGCCACCGGCAGACCCGCCGCCATCGCCTCGGCGAACACCATGCCGTAGCCTTCATGGCGCGAGGGCAGGCAGAAGATCGTCGCGCCGGCGTAGGCGTCGGCCAGCGTCTCCGGCGCCATGGCGCCCTCGATCGCGATGCGCGGCGCGAGACCCAGCGCCTGCGCCTTCGCCGCGAGGCTGCGCTCCCAGTCCGGAGCCATGCCGCGGGCGCCGCACCAGCGCGCCCGCCAGGGCCGCGCGCCGAGCAGCGCCAGCGCGTCGAGCAGCGCGTCATGGCCCTTGCGCGGCGTCAGCGAGGCGACGGTGAGGATGACGGGCGGCGCCGCGTCGCCCCTCGCGGGCTCGGCCGGAATCGTCAGCCCCGGCGTCGCCGTCGAAACCCGCTCCGCCGGAACGCCGAAAAGCTCGATCACGTCGCGGGCCGTCGCCGCGCTGGTCGTCACCACCCTGAACGCCAGGGCGAGCGCGGCCGCCTCGCTCCCGCGAAGCCGGTCGGCGGTCGACGGGGCGAGCCCGGTCTCCAGGCAGAGCGGATGATGCGTCAGCGCGACGATCGGAGCCCTCACCGCCGCGAGGCCCCCGGCGGGCAGGGCGCCGTAGGCGAGACCGTCGATCAGCAGCGGCCTGTCCGCCGGAGCGGCGGCCAGCGCGGCCAGCGCGCCAGCCACGGCGTCCGGCGAGGCCAGCGGGAAGCCGCCGGGCAGCGGCAGCAGGTCGAGCGCCAGCCCGACCGAGGGCGCCGCGGCGAGAAGCGCACGCGCATAGGCGTAGCCGCCGGTCGGGGCGTCGATGTCGCCCGGCACGGCGAAGGCGGCGCTGAGCGCCATGGTGGCCCGCCCCGTCCGGGCCCGGACCGGCCCCCTCCCCTCAGACCGGCCCTTCGAACCAGGCGCGGGCGACGTGGCTCTCGTTGAGGGTGACGCGGATGCGCTGCACGCCATCGCCGCCCGGCCCGAGGCCGCCGGCCCGCTTCGCCTCGGCGATGCGCTCGAAGATGAAGCGGCAGAGCCATTCCGTCGTCGTCAGCTCGCCCTTCGTCTCGGGGGCCGCGTCGAGGTTCTGGTAGTTCAGCGGCTTGAGCGCCGCCTTCAGCGCGTCATGCGCCCGGCCGATGTCGACCACG
Organism: Rubrimonas cliftonensis; assembly: GCF_900107585.1. GTDB lineage: Bacteria > Pseudomonadota > Alphaproteobacteria > Rhodobacterales > Rhodobacteraceae > Rubrimonas > Rubrimonas cliftonensis. The sequence continues at coordinate 103,496 of NZ_FNQM01000005.1, forward strand.
ATGCGGTCCTCGGTCAGCGTCTCGCGCATGAAGCAGACGTCGACGACATAGGTGGCGCCGTGCATCCCCTGCGCCGGGCCGAACACCTCGCCGGGCAGGGAGTGGGCGATCAGCATATGGTCGCGGACTTCGACGGCGTACATCCCGGCTGCGGACATGGCTTGCGCTCCTTGAGGGTCGCGCATGTCATAGGCGCGCGCGGCGTCCGGTCCAACCCCCGGCGGGCGCCCGGCCCGATCAGATCTGCGCGCGCGGCATGCGCCAGGGCAGCAGCAGCTTGACCCAGCGCGTCGCGAAGCGGTCGGCGTCGACCGTCTCGTGGACGGCGTGGGCCTCCTCGCCCCAGAGCCGGTTGACGAGTTCGCAGCGGGCGTAGAACGGGCTGTCCTCCAGCCGGCGGACTTCGCGCGGCGACGAGCCCTCATCCGTCTGCACCCGCCGCGCCACCCGCCAGAGCGTGCCGGGCAGGGCCGTGCGCGGCGGGGGCTCGCGCCGCTCGACCTCCCCGTTCGCGTCGAACCTCAGCGCGAGCGCCAGCCCCCCGTCCGCGCTCCCGTCCGCGCTCCCGTCCGCGCTCCCGTCCCCGCCGCCCTCTGCGCGCCCATCGGCGCCCCGCCATGTCGCGTCGTAGAGGATCGCGCTGCGCCCGCCGGGCAGCGCCGCGCGCGACCAGTCCCACCGCGTGAAACCCGCCTCCAGCGGCGCGTCGCCCCAGTTCATGTCGAGATAGCCCGCGCCCCGCCAGCTCTGCGCCGGGCCGTCGAGTTCGACCGACACCCGCGCCGCCGGCGCGATCGGCCGCCACCAGTGCAGGCCGTCGCGGTCGAGCCGGAACGGCTCGGCGTTGAGCGCGGTGGGCTGGAGACGGATGCGGCCGCGCACGCGCGACAGGTGCGGCACCGCCGTCTCGTCGATGTCGATGGTCAGGCCGTCGTTCTCCCAGCGCAGGGCGCTGGGACCGATCTGGAACATCTCCACGTCGCGGTGCAGCGCGTCGCGGCCGCGCTCGGTCATGGTCCAGCGCGACCTGGGGCCGTAGAGCGCGACGTTGAGGCAGATGTGGTTCTCCGGGTCGCGGCGGCCGGCCCACTTGTAGTAGGGCGAGAATACCGAGCCGACGAAGGCGATCAGCGAGACGCCGTAGCGCCCGCAGTCGCTCAGCCCGTCGACGTACCACCAGAGATAGCCGCCGGGCGGGACCGGCTGCGAGAAGTCCGGCCGCGCGACGCCTTCGACAGGTCCTCCAGCGCCGCCGCCGCCGCCAGCCGCCCAGACATCGCCGCCATCGGCACGCCCGCCCCCGGATGCGCCGAGCCCCCCGCCGCGTAGAGCCCGGCCAGCCGCGTCCGCGCCGCCGGCCGCCCGAACGCCCCGAAAGCCCCGTGGGTCGTCCGCCCGAACAGCGCGCCCCCCGTCGCCGGAAACAGCGCCTCGAAGCCCTGCGGCGGCGTCAGGATCGTCGCGTCCTCCCGCAGCGTCAGCGTCAGGCCGCAGCGGGAGAGGTGGTCGAGCGTCATCGACTGGCATCGGGCGATTTCCTTCTGGCTCATGGGCGCCGCGTCGCCGTCGGCAGGGGCGTTGACGTGGATATGCAGGCGTTCCGGCCCGCCGGGGCCGGACGTCGCGTCGGGGCCGCGGTCCTGCGCGCAGACATAGACGGTGGGGGCGTCGCCGACGCGCCGCTCGGCGAAGATCGCCCGGAACTCGCGCGCATAGTCCACGGCGTCGAAGAACACGCTGTGGCGCGCGAGGTCGAACCCCGAGGTCTCCGCCTCCGCCGACCAGACGAGGGCCGAGATCGAGCGCTCCGCGACCGGGACCGGCGGGACCGCACCGGCGCAGGCCGCGCCAAGCCGCCCCGACGCCAGCGCGCCGACGTCGCCGTTGAACACCACGAGGTCCGCCGGGATGCTCTCGCCCGTCGACAGCCGCACGCCGTGCGCCCGTCCGCCGCTGACCTCGATCTCCGCCACATGGGCGTCGTAGCGGAAGACCGCCCCGCGCGAGACGGCGAGCCGCTCCAGCGCTCGGGCGATGCCGTGCATCCCGCCCTCGACGATCCACACGCCGTCGAGCTCGACATGGGCCACCAGCATCAGGGTCGCCGGCGCGGCGTAGGGCGAGGAGCCGCAATAGGTGGCGTAGCGCCCGAAGAGCTGTCGCAGCCGCGCGTCCTCGAAGCTGTCGGCGAGCGCCGACGCCATGCTCTGAAAGGGCGTCGTCTCCAGCAGCGCCGGCAGCCGCGAGAGGCCCACGCGCGCGAGGAGCTGCGCCATGCCGGGCTTCTGGCCGGCGATGAACGGCCGTTCAAGCGCGGTGTAGATGCGCCGGACCCGTTCGCGGAAGGCGCCGTAGCGGCGCGCCTCGGCCGGGCCGGCGAAGGCGGCGACCGCCTCTTCGGCCCTCGCCGGGTCGGCGAACAGGTCGAAGCGCGAGCCGTCGGTCCAGCCATGCCGCGCCAGCAGGTCGACCGGCAGCAGGGTAACGGCGTCATCGAAGGTCGCGCCGCAGTCCGCAAACAGCTCGTCGAACACCCAGCGCATGGTGAAGACGGTCGGTCCAGCGTCGAGCGGCCGGCCCGCGGGCGAGAGCTCGCGCATCTTGCCGCCGGGCGTCGGCGCGCGCTCCAGCACCGTCACGTCGAGGCCCTCGGCGGCCAGCCGCGCCGCCGCGCTCAGCCCGCCGACCCCGGCGCCGACGACCAGTGCCCGGCTCGCGCTGCGTATCGCTCCACCCTTCAAGAGGGTCGCTCCCTTCCCGACGTCGGCTTGCGTCACCGTTCCTTGATTGTTGACTTGAAGCTGGCGACTGTCCACTCTTGTTGACAGTAACAACGACAGGTGATGCGGACAACGCCTGTCAGATCGGGGAGATCGCCGCCATGGACCAGGGAGCGCGCATCGAGGCGGCCTTGGAGGCGGCGCTGCGCCGCGCCGAGGGCCCCGGAGCCCCGCCGAAGCTCGCCGCCGCGCTGCGCCATGGCGTGTTTCCGGGCGGCGGGCGCGTCCGCCCGCGCCTCCTGCTCGCCGTGTCGGCAGCCTGCGGCGAGCCGAACCCGACGCTGGCTGACGCCGGCGCCGCGGCGCTCGAGCTTCTGCACTGCGCTTCGCTCGTCCATGACGACATGCCCTGCTTCGACGACGCCGCCACCCGGCGCGGCCTGCCCTCGGTGCACGCCGTCCATGGCGAGGCGCTGGCGCTGCTGGCCGGCGACGCGCTGATCGTCGCCGCCTTCGAGGCGATCGCCCGCGCCGCGCCCGCCGACCCCGCCGCCGCCGCCGCCGTGACGCTTGTCGTGGCGCGCGCCGTCGGCATGCCGCACGGCATCACAGCGGGGCAGGGCTGGGAGAGCGAGACCGCCGTCGACGTCGAGGCCTACCACCGCGCCAAGACCGGCGCGCTGTTCGTAGCCGCGACGACCGCGGGCGCCGTCGCGGCGGGCGCCGACCCCGGCCCCTGGCGCGCGGTCGGCGCGCGGCTCGGCGCCGCCTATCAGGTCGCCGACGACCTCGCCGACGCGCTGGGCGCGGAAGGCGACATCGGCAAGCCCTGCGGGCAGGACGGCGCCCACGCAAGGCCGAACGCCGTCGCTGCGCTCGGCGTCTCCGGCGCCGTGTCGCGGCTCGAAGCGCTCATCGGCGAGGCCGTCGCGGCGATCCCGCCCTGCCCCGGCGCGGGCGAACTGCGGGAACTCGTGAAGCTTCAGGCCCGGCGTCTGGCGCCCAAGAGCCTTGTCGCAAGCGTCGCTTGAGGGCGGCGCGGCCCAGGGGCCGGGCGCGCCGCAGCGCATGTCGCTGCGCGACCGCTGGCGGCGGTTCCGCAACGCGCGGCTGGGTGACGCCCGCTTCCAGCGCTGGGCGGCGGGGTTTCCGTTCACGCGGCCCGTCGCGCTTAAAAGCGCGCGGGCGCTCTTCGACCTCACCGCGGGCTTCGTCTACAGCCAGATCCTCTATTCCTGCGTGAAGCTCGGCGTCTTCGAGGCGCTGGCCGACGAGCCGCTGACGCTCGACGCGCTCGCGCGCCGAATCGGGCTCGAGCGCGACGCCGCTGAGCGGCTGCTGCGCGCGGCGGCGTCGCTGCGGCTGGCGGAGCGCTGCGACGACGGGCGCTGGACGCTGGGCGATCTCGGCGCCGCCATGCTGGGCGCCGCGGGCGTGCGCGAGATGGTGGAGCACCACGCCGCGCTCTACGCCGACCTCGCCGACCCCGTGGCGCTGCTGAAAAACCGGGGCGGGCGAATCGGCGACTACTGGGCCTATTCGCGCAACGCCGCCGCCGGGGCCCTGACGCCGGAGAAGGTGGCCGACTATTCTGCGCTGATGGCGGCGAGCCAGGCGACCTTCCTTGAGGACGTCGTGGCGGCCGCCCCGCTGCGGGGGCGGCGCCGGCTGCTCGACGTCGGCGGCGGCGAGGGCCGTTTCGTCTGCGCGGCGGCGAAGGCGGCGCCGGGCCTCGAGCTTGCGGTGTTCGACCTTCCCGCGGTCGCCGAGCGCGCCGAAGCGCGATTCGCGCAGGACGGCGTCCCGGCGCGCGCCCATGGCGGAGACTTCTTCAACGACGCGCTTCCCGAGGGCTACGACCTCATCTCGCTGATCCGCGTCTGCTTCGACCATGACGACGCGCCGGCCCTGCGCCTGCTGGGCGCCGTGCGCAAGGCCACGCCGGCAGGCGGCGCCGTCATGGTGGCGGAGACGATGGCCGGCACGCCGGGCGCCGAGCCCGTCGGCGACGCCTATTTCGGATTCTACCTGCTTGCGATGGGCTCGGGGCGTCCGCGCACGGCGGCCGAGCTGACGGCGCTGCTCAGGGCGGCGGGTTTCGGCGCGGTGCGCGAGGCGCGCACCGCGCGGCCCATGCTGGCGCGCGTGCTGGTGGCCACGCCCTGACGACGCGGCGCGCCGGGCCGCTTCATGCGGCAAGCTGTAAACTTAACTTGACATAGTTGACCGTCATTTTAGGATGACATGACACGGACGAGGCAGGCGCCGGGCGCTCTCAACGACCCAGCCGCCCACCGAAGGAGGAGACCGATGCGCACCACCGCCGTCGTCATGGAGAAACCCCGGAGCCTCTCGGTCGCCGACCTCGCGCTGGATGCGCCGCAGGATGGCGACATCGTCGTGGACATCGCCTACAGCGGCGTCAGCACCGGCACGGAGCGGCTGCTCTGGTCGGGCGCGATGCCCGCCTTTCCCGGCATGGGCTACCCGCTGGTGCCCGGGTACGAATCGGTCGGCGAGGTGGTCGAGGCCGGCGCCGGCTCGGGCTTCCGGGTCGGCGATGCGGTGTTCGCGCCGGGCGCCCGCTGCTTCGGCCCGGTCCGCGGCCTGTTCGGCGGCGCCTCGCAGCGCCTCGTGCTGCCGGGCCAGCGCGCGATCCGCGTCGCGTCGGGCCTCGGCGAGCAGGGCGTGCTGATCGCGCTCGCCGCCACGGCGCGCCACGCCATCGCCGGCGGGCGCAGCCCCGATCTCATCATCGGCCACGGCGTTCTCGGTCGGCTGATCGCGCGCCTCACGGTCGCCGCCGGCGGCGACGCCCCGACGGTCTGGGAGACCAACCCCGACCGGCGCGCTGGCGCGATGGGCTACGACGTGATCGACCCCGAGGCCGACGAGCGCCGCGACTATCGCGCGATCTACGACGCCAGCGGCGCCGAGGGCGTGCTCGACCAGGCCATCGCGCGGCTTTCCCGCGGCGGCGAGGTGGTGCTGGCGGGCTTCTACGACCGGGTGTCCTTCGCCTTCCCGCCGGCCTTCATGCGCGAGACGCGGCTGCGCATCGCCGCCGAGTTCACGCCCGCCGACATCGCCGCGACCCGCGCGCTGATCGAGGAGGGGTTCCTCGATCTCTCCGGTCTGATCACCCACCACGCGCCCGCCACCGATGCGGACGCCGCCTACCGAACCGCGTTCGAGGACGCCGCCTGCCTCAAGATGATCCTGGATTGGAGGGCCGCATGACCCCCGCTGACGGAAACGTTCCCAACCTTGCGGACATGGTGGACGCGCTGCGCGCCGAGGCGGCGCAGGAGCCGGACGCGCCGGTGACCACCGAGCCGACCAAGAAGACGCAGATCATCGCGATCTACGGCAAGGGCGGCATCGGCAAGAGCTTCACGCTCTCGAACCTCAGCTACATGATGGCCCAGCAGGGCAAGCGCGTGCTGCTGATCGGCTGCGACCCGAAATCCGACACCACCTCGCTGCTGTTCGGCGGCAAGGCCTGCCCGACCATCATCGAGACCTCGACGAAGAAGAAGCTCGCCGGCGAGGAGCTGCGCATCGAGGACGTCTGCTTCAAGCGCGACGGCGTGTTCGCGATGGAGCTGGGCGGGCCGGAGGTCGGCCGCGGCTGCGGCGGGCGCGGCATCATCCACGGCTTCGAGACGCTGGAGAAGCTGGGCTTCCACGACTGGGACTTCGATTATGTCCTGCTCGACTTCCTGGGCGACGTCGTGTGCGGCGGCTTCGGCCTGCCGATCGCGCGGGACATGTGCCAGAAGGTCATCGTCGTCGGCTCCAACGACCTCCAGAGCCTCTATGTCGCCAACAACGTCTGCTCGGCGGTGGAGTATTTCCGCAAGCTCGGCGGCAATGTCGGCGTCGCGGGCCTTGTCGTGAACAAGGACGACGGCACCGGCGAGGCCGCGGCCTTCGCCGAGGCCGTGGGCATCCCGATCCTCTCGGCGATCCCCGCCAACGACGACATCCGCAAGAAATCGGCCAACTACGAGATCATCGGCCGACCCGGCGGCGAGTGGGCGAGCGTGTTCGAGGCGCTGGCCACCAATGTCGCCGAGGCGCCGCCGATGCGCCCGAAACCGCTGACGCAGGACGGGCTGCTGGGCCTGTTCTCTCCCGAGGACACCGGCGGCGACGTCACGCTCAAGCCGGCGTCGCAGGCGGACATGCGGGGCGCGAGCTACGCCCCGAAGCCGTCGCTCGAAGTCGTCTACGACGAGGTCTGAGCCATGGACGACCCCCGCACCCCCGCAGCCGCCGGCGCCGGAGAGGCGCTCTACGACGAGGCCGGTCAGACGCCGCTCGCCAACGAGGCGGCGGACATGCGCGCGGAGGCCGCCGCCATGACGAAGCGGGCCGGAACGATGCGGCGCGAGGCGGAGGCCATGGCGCAAAAGCCCGAGGCCCTGCCTGAAGACGCGGCGTCAGGCCCTGCGGCTTCGGGGCCGAAGTCGGAGGACGGCGCGGGCTGTCACGGCGGCAGGGCCACGCTGAAGGCCGCCGCCGAGGCCGCCGGCAAGTCGGAGACGCTGGCGCGCTACGCCGCGGACTACCCGGTGGGCCCGCATGACAAGCCGCAGTCGATGTGCCCCGCCTTCGGCTCCCTGCGCGTCGGCCTGCGGATGCGGCGCACCGCCTCGGTGCTGTCCGGTTCGGCCTGCTGCGTCTACGGCCTGACCTTCACCTCGCATTTCTACGGCGCCAAGCGCACCGTCGGCTACGTTCCGTTCAACTCCGAGAGCCTCGTCACCGGCAAGCTGTTCGAGGACGTGCGCGACGCCGTGCACGAGTTGGCCGACCCCGAGCGCTACGACACCATCATCGTGACCAACCTCTGCGTCCCGACCGCCTCCGGCGTGCCGCTCCAGCTGCTCCCCAAGGAGATCAACGGCGTTCGCGTCGTGGGCATCGACGTGCCGGGCTTCGGCGTGCCGACCCATGCCGAGGCCAAGGACGTGCTGGCCGGCGCGATGCTGAACTACGCCCGCAAGGAGGCCGCGGCCGGCCCGGTCGCCGCGCCCCGCGCGCGTGAGGAGCGCCCGACCGTCACGCTTCTGGGCGAGATGTTCCCCGCCGACCCGATGGGGATCGCGGCCATGCTCGCGCCCATGGGCCTCGCCGCCGGGCCCGTCGTGCCGACCCGCGAATGGCGCGAGCTCTATGCCGCGCTCGATTGCGCGGTGGTCGGCGCGATCCACCCCTTCTACACCGCCAGCGTGCGCGAGTTCGAGGCCGCGGGCCGCCCCGTCGTCGGCTCCGCGCCGGTCGGCGTGGACGGAACCGCCGCCTGGCTGAAGGCGGTGGGCGAGGCGGCGGGCGTCTCCGCCGAGAAGATCGCGGAAGCCCAGAACGCCATGCTGCCGGCGATCCGGGGCGCGCTCGCCGCCATGCCGATCAACGGGCGCGTCACGGTCTCGGGCTACGAGGGATCCGAACTCCTGGTCGCGCGCCTCCTGATCGAGAGCGGCGCCGATGTTCCCTACGTCGGCACCGCCTGCCCGCGCACGAAATGGTCCGCGCCCGACCGCGAGTGGCTGGAGGCGCGCGGCGTGCGCGTGCAGTTCCGCGCCTCGCTGGAGCAGGATGTCGCGGCGGTCGAGGAATTCGGCCCCGACCTCGCCATCGGCACCACGCCGGTCGTGCAGCACGCCAAGGAGAAGGCCACGCCCGGCCTCTACTTCACGAACCTCATCTCGGCGCGGCCGCTGATGGGCCCGGCGGGCGCGGGCTCGCTCGCCCAGGTCGTGAACGCCGCCATGGGCAACAAGGGCCGTTTCGACCGGATGAAGGACTTCTTCGAGGGCGTCGGCGGGGGCCACGCCGCCGGCGTCTGGGAAGACACGCCGCAGGACCGGCCCGAGTTCAAGGCGAAATACGCCCGCAAGGTCGCCAAGCTTCGCGCGAACGAGGAGGCGATCGGCTCATGACCCTCGTCCTCGATCACGACCGCGCCGGCGGCTACTGGGGCTCGGTCTACGCCTTCACCGCCATAAAGGGGCTGCAGGTCATCATCGACGGCCCGGTGGGCTGCGAGAACCTGCCCGTCACTTCGGTCTTGCACTACACAGACGCTCTGCCGCCGCACGAGCTGCCCATCGTCGTGACCGGTCTCGGCGAGGAGGAGCTCGGCCAGCACGGCACCGAAGGGGCCATGAAGCGGGCCTGGGAGGCGCTGGACGGCGACCTGCCCTCGGTGGTCGTCACCGGCTCGATCTCGGAGATGATCGGCGGCGGCGTGACGCCCGAAGGCACCAACATCAAGCGCTTCCTGCCGCGCACCATCGACGAGGACCAGTGGGAGAGCGCGGACCGCGCGCTCCTGTGGCTCTGGACCGAGTTCGGCGCGAAGAAGATCCCGGCGCTTAAAGCCCGCAAGGACGGCGAGAGGCCGAAGGTCAACATCATCGGCCCGATGTACGGCACGTTCAACATGCCGTCGGACCTCGCCGAGATCCGCCGGCTGGTCGAGGGGATCGGCTGCGAGGTCCACATGGTCTTCCCGCTGGGAAGCCACCTCGCCGACGTGCCGAAGCTGGCGATGGCCGAGGTCAACGTCTGCATGTACCGCGAGTTCGGGCGCAAGCTGTGCGAGGCGCTGGAGCGGCCCTATCTGCAGGCCCCCATTGGCCTCGACAGCACCACCCGCTTCCTGCGCAAGCTGGGCGAGTTGACCGGCGTCGACCCCGAGCCCTTCATCGCGCGCGAGAAGCACACGACGATCAAGCCGCTCTGGGACCTGTGGCGCTCGGTGACGCAGGACTTCTTCGCCACGGCCTCCTTCGGGATCGTGGCGACCGAGACCTACGCGCGAGGCGTCCGGCACTTCCTCGAAGACGACATGGGGCTGCCCTGCGCGTTCGCCTTCCAGCGTTCGGCCGGGGTTAAGCCCGACAACGCCGCCGTGCGCGAGGCGATCCGCAAGACGCCGCCGCTGGTGCTGTTCGGCAGCTACAATGAGCGGATGTATGCGGCTGAGGCGAAGGGGAAGGGGCCGTTCGCGCCCCAGTACATCCCCGCGTCCTTCCCCGGCGCGATCATCCGCAGGCACACCGGCACGCCCTTCATGGGCTACGCGGGCGCGACCTACCTGATCCAGGAGGTATGCAATGCGCTGTTCGATGCGCTCTTCAACATCCTGCCTCTCGGAACCGACCTGGACGCGGTGGACCCCACGCCCACCCGCGGACGCGAGGAACTTCCCTGGGATCCCGAGGCCAAGGCCGCCTTCGACCGGATCGTGGAGACACACCCGGTCCTGACCCGGATATCCGCCGCCAAGGCCCTTCGCGACGCCGCCGAGCGCGCCGCGCGGGCCGAAGGGGCGCATCGCATCACCGCCGCGCGGGTGACCGCGCTGGCCGACCAGCCGGCCTGACGGGCCGCAGACAGGAGAGCCGACCATGGCCGACACCGCACATTCGACGGACTTCGCCGTGCTGCGCCAGCGCGACCGGCTGGAGTTCATCGTGCTGCTCTGGGCGCTCGCCGCGCTGTTTCTGGTGGTCGCCGCCTTCGGGCGCCTGCTGCCGCGCGCGTGGCGCCCGTTCAAGAGCACCGGCAAGTCGATCATCGGCGAGGCGCGCGAAGCCGCCAACACCGTTGCGCCGTTCGCGTTCATGCGCTGAGCGGCTCCAGAATTCGCTGCGTCGACTTCAGGTCGACGTGACGATCCCCGGCGGAAGAATTCTCCGGGGGCCCTGCCGCGCGGGTTCAGCGCGGCGTCGGCCCAAGTGGCCATTCAGTCGGAGGCTAGTTTATGGCTGACGAAAAGACGTCCATGTCGGGACTGACCGACGCGGAGGCCAAGGAACTCCACGAGATCTACATGAAGGGTCTCGTGCTGTTCACCGGCGTCGCCGTTGTCGCTCACTTCCTCGTGTGGCTGTGGCGGCCGTGGCTGGCGGGTCCCGAGGGCTTCGCCGCTCTCGAGAACGCCGCCGCCGCGCTCACGATGATCGGTTAAGGGGAACATGGAAATGATGGACAAGTTCTACAAGATCTGGCTGGTCTTCGACCCGCGCCGGGTTTTCGTCGTGCAGGGCATCTTCCTGTTCGGCCTCGCCGTCATGATCCACTTCGTTCTGCTCAGCACCGAGCGGTTCAACTGGTTCGAGGGCAACCCGGTCGCGTCCGTCGATCCGGCGACCCTGGCGACCATCGCCCAGACCATGCTCGGCTGACGCTGGGCTGGCCCGAGCTGCGGGCGGGGCCGAGCCTCGCCCGCCGCGACCAAAGTTCATCCGCGGCCTGCGCTCTGAGCCGGCCGCGCCCCAGGGGACCGATCGGAGGCATCTGCCATGGCCCTGCTCAGTTTTGAGAGAAAATATCGCGTCCGTGGCGGGACGCTGGTCGGCGGCGACCTGTTCGACTTCTGGATCGGCCCGCTCTACGTCGGCTTCTTCGGCGTGGTGACGGTGTTCTTCAGCGTCATCGGCACCGCGCTGATCTTCTACGCCGCAGCCCTCGGCCATGACGGCATCCAGACCTGGAACCCGTGGCTCATCAACATCGCGCCGCCCGACCTCAGCTACGGGCTCGCCTTCGCGCCGCTGAAGGAAGGCGGCTTCTGGCAGCTGATCACCTTCTGCGCGGTCATGGCCTTCAGCTCATGGGCGCTGCGTCAGGTCGAGATCAGCCGCAAGCTCGGCATGGGGCTGCACGTTCCGGCAGCGTTCTCGATCGCGATCCTGGCCTATGTCACGCTCGTCGTGATCCGGCCGCTGCTGCTCGGCGCGTGGGGGCACGGCTTCCCCTACGGCATCTTCAGCCATCTCGACTGGGTGTCGAACGTCGGTTACCAGTATCTGCACTTCCACTACAATCCGGCGCACATGATCGCCGTAAGCTTCTTCTTCGTGAACGCGATCTTCCTCGCGTTCCACGGCGCGCTCGTCCTTTCCTCGGTCAACCCGCAGGAAGGCGAGGAGGTCAGGCAGCCGGAGCATGAGGACAGCTTCTTCCGCGACTTCATCGGCTACTCGGTCGGCACGCTCGGCATCCATCGCGTCGGCACCCTGCTGGCGGTGAATGCGGCCTTCTGGAGCGCGGTCTGCATCGTCATCTCCGGCCCGATCTGGACCGAGAGCTGGCCCGAGTGGTGGAACTGGTGGCTCGATCTGCCCGTGTGGCCGGTCAACTGGGCCGTGAACCAGTAAGGGGGGATGGGAAATGGCTGACTATCAGAACATCTTCACCGCCGTTCAGGTCCGCGGTCCGCTCGAGATGGGGGCCCCGGCCACCGACGACAGCCGGGTTGGAACGCCCTTCTTCAACTACTGGGTCGGCAAGATCGGCAACGCCCAGTTTGGGCCGCTGAACCTTGCCCCGGCCGGCGCCGTCGCGCTCGTGTCGTTCACGCTCTGGGCGAACATCATCGGCTTCAACATGCTCGCCTCGGTGGGCTGGAACCCGGTCGAGATGCTGCGCCAGCTGTTCTGGCTGGCGCTGGAGCCGCCGGGGCCGGAATACGGGCTCAGCCTGCTCGTGCCGCTCAACCAGGGCGGCTGGTACCTGATCGCCTCGGCGTTCTTCCTGCTGGGCCTCGTCAGCTTCGCCGTGCACGCCTTCCAGCGCGCCAAGGCGATGGGCATGGGCTACCACATCGGCTATGCGGTGTGCGCGGGCTTCTGGCTGATCCTTGTGCTCGGCCTGTTCCGCCCGATCGCCATGGGCACCTGGAGCGAGAACGTGCCCTACGGCATCTTCCCGCACCTCGATTGGACGACGGCCTTCTCGCTCAAGTACGGCAACCTGTTCTACAACCCGTTCCACGCGCTCTCGATCGCCTTCCTCTACGGCTCGGCCGTGCTGTTCGCGATGCACGGGGCGACCATCCTCGCCTGCTCCCGCCTCGGGGCCGAGCGTGAGATCGACCAGATCACCGACCGCGGCACCGCCTCCGAGCGCGCGGCGCTGTTCTGGCGCTGGACCATGGGCTTCAACGCCTCGATGGAGTCGATCCATCGCTGGGCGTGGTGGTTCGCGGTGCTGACGCCGATCACCGGGGGCATCGGCATCCTGCTCACCGGGACCGTGGTGGATAACTGGTACCTCTGGGCCGTGGAGCACGGGTTCGCCGCGGACTACCCCCAGGTCTATGATCCCGTGGCGCTGAGCCCGGCCGACCCGTCCTACGGCGCCGGCGTCCGCGTCATGACCAATCCGGGAGACATGTGATGGCCGACGAGAAGCCTGAAGGCTACTGGGAGCGCGCCTCCCGCGAGCCGTGGAACGAGTGGTTCCCCACCAAGGCGGTGGTCATCCTTGGCGTCATCTTCGCCCTCATCTTCGTCTATGGCCCCCTCGGGGGGGCCACGGACACCGAGACCGCCCAGGCGGGCTATCGCGGCACGGGCATGGCGACGATTCAGAACGCCGAGGTCTATGCCGCCGCGCTCGCCACGGTAGATCTCTACCCTGAAGACGAAGCGCCCTACGAAGTCGAGGAAGGCGCCGACATCGCCGGCGAATACTATGAGAACGTGCAGGTTCTCGGCCATGTCTCGGTCGACAACTTCAACCGCCTGATGAACGCGATCACCCAGTGGGTCAGTCCCGAGCAGGGCTGCGCCTATTGCCACGGCGAGGACGGCAACTTCGCCTCCGACGACTACTACCCCAAGGTCGTCGCGCGCCGGATGATCCAGATGACGCAGAACGTCAACGCCAACTGGGGCGATCATGTCGCGCCCGCGGGCGTCAACTGCTACACCTGTCACCGCGGCCTGAACGTGCCCGAGTACATCTGGTTCAACGAGCCCGCCGACGAGGGCCGGGAGCTTCTCGGATGGGACAACAACCAGAACCATCCCAACAGCCGCGTGCAGTCCGCCTCGCTGCCCTCGAACGTCTTCGAGAAGTTCCTGCTCGAGGACAACGCGATCACGGTCATCTCGCAGAACGTGCGGGAGCAGATGTATCCCGAGCGCGGGATCAAGTCGACGGAGTGGACGTTCGGCCTCATGGTGCACATGTCCGCCTCGCTCGGCGTGAACTGCGCCTACTGCCACAACACCCGCTCGATGGGGCAGTGGGACCAGGGGCCGCCCGCCCGCACCACGGCGTGGTACGGCATCCGGATGGCGCGCGAACTGAACAACGAGTACCTCGCGCCGCTCCAGCCGGTCTATCCCGAGCACCGTCTCGGCGTGACGGGCGACGCGCCGAAGGCGAACTGCTCCACCTGCCACCAGGGCCTTTACAAGCCGCTTGCCGGCAAGGACATGATCAGCAACTGGCCCGAACTGGCCGCGCCGGCCCCGGCCGCGCAGCAGCAGGCCATGGCGAACTGATCCCGCGCCGTCGCACGGGACTGGCGGGGCCCGGCGGAGACGCCGGGCCCTTCCGCTTTCGACAGGGGAGGGCCGCGCCATGAAGATCGCCGTCGTCGGCGCCGGACAGGTGGGCGCCGCCTGCGCCTACGCCTGCGTCATGCGCGGCGTGGGGGTGGAGATCACGCTCGTCGACCGCAGCGCCGACCTCGCGGTGGGGCAGGCGGAGGACATCCAGCACGCCGCGCCCTTCGCCCGCGGGACCATTGTGCGCGCCGGGCCGGTCGAGGCGATCGCCGGCGCCGGCGTCGTCATGATCGCGGCGGGCGTGCCCCAGCGCGACCCGGGCGAAAGCCGGCTGGACCTGCTGAAGCGCAACGCCGAGGTGTTCGCGGCGCTCGTGCCGCAGATCGTCGCCGCGGCGCCCGGCGCGGTGCTTCTCGTCGCCTCCAATCCCGTGGACGTGATGACCGACCTCGCCGCGCGCATCGCCGCGCGGGAAGGCGTCGGCCCGGAGCGGGTGATCGGCTCCGGCACCATCCTCGACACCGCGCGGTTCCGAACCCTGCTCGCGGCGCATCTGGGGGTGTCGAGCCGCTCGGTGCACGCCAACGTGCTGGGCGAGCATGGCGACAGCGAGGTGCTGGCCTGGTCGGGCGCCGCGGTCGGCGGGCTGCCGCTGGCGGACGCGGCGGCGCAACTCGGCCGCCCGATCGGCCCGGAGGAGCGTTCGGCGATCGACGCCGGCGTGCGCCGCGCCGCCCATCGCATCATCGCGCGCAAGGGCGCGACATGGTTCGGCATCGGCGCCGGCATGGCGCGGCTCGCGGAGGCCGTGATCCATGACGAGGGGGCGGCGCTCACCTGCTGCATCCGCGGCGGGCCGGTGGCTGGAGCAGCGGGCGCAGCCTGCTCGCTGCCGCGCATCGTCGGCGCGGGGGGCGTCCGGGCGACGCTCACGCCTGCGCTCGACGCGGCCGAGACCGCCGCGCTGCGGCTGAGCGCGGAGATCGTGGCGGCGGCGGCGGCGGAAATCGCGGTCTGACGGCAGGCCAGAGGCATTCGGCCGGAGGCGTCCGGCCAGACGCGTCTGGCCGGCGGCGTCTGGCGATTGGCGGCCGGCCGACTGCGCGCGGCGCCGACCATGCCGCGTGTGTGTGGCGCGCGCGCGCGCCCCGCGTGTTGCGCTTGGCCCGCCCCCGTGGCCCCATGTTCACGGGGTGAAGCGCTACGGGGGGAGCGGCATGTATGGCAGCATCGCAGGCCTTGTGAAGGCGTCCGCGCAGGGCGACGCCGAAGCGAAGAAGCTGGCCGACAAGATCTTCAAGCACGACTTTCGCACGCCCCAGGGCTGGCGCACTTTCATGGCGAGCGCCGTTCCCGGCGGCGACTTCCCGGCGATGCTCGCGGACAATGTCGCGAACTGGACGCACCAGCGGTTCCATGCGCTGTTCATCGTCGCATGGGCGCTGCACCCCACCGAGAAGGGGGCCTACATGCTGAAGCTGACGCCGCAGGAGGCCGTCGACGTGCAGGCGGCGCTCGCGTCGCTGGTCTTGCTGGGTCACGTCTCGGCCCGCGCCTCCTCGCACCTCTCGGGCGCGAACGCCTATTCGCTGTCTAAGGACTGGAAGTTCCTGAAGGGCTACAAGGAACTGCTGGTGCAGATCGAGCGACCGGCCGACCCCGACCCGTATCTGTTCCTGAAGGCCGAGGGGCATAGCCTGAACAACGTGCGGGAGGCCGCGCTGCACGCCATGAGCTACGCATCCAAGAGCTTGACCGGCAAGGGTTTGACCGCCTCGGAGGCGCTGCACCGCGTCGCGAAGGCGCGCGACAGCTGCCTCGAGGAGCGCGCCGCCGAGAACTACGCCAACGCCTACGAGAGGCTGCTCACCTCGCTCGGGCTGAGGGGCAGGATGGTGACGGTCCGGCAGATGTTCGCGGCGCTGCTCCAGGCGGCGGACCCGAACAATCCCCAGCAGGTCACCGCCGCAGCCAACACCGCGGCGCTGGGCCAGGAGATCAACAGTAAGCTGGGCTACCTGAAGGGCCGCAGGCGGCAGCTCGCGGCGTCGGAGATCGACTTCAGCGACGACCTTGAGGGCGAGCTGCGATCGCTCGCCAACCGCATGGTGGAGACGACCGCCGTGCACTCGCGGCAGTATTTCCACGAACGGCGGCTCACGCCGGCGGAGCTGACCCAGGGCTGGCGCGCCATCGACGCAAGACTCGGTTAGACCCGTCGCGCCACTGGCGAAGCGCGGCGGTTTTCGGCATCACTGCGTGCAGCGGGCGCGCCGCGCAGACGGTTCGCCGGAACCAAGGGGAGAGAGCGATGAAACGGCATCTTGCAGGGGCCCTGGGGGCTCTCGTCGCGCTGGGCGCCGGCGGCGCCGACGCGCAGGCGGTGAAGTTCGGGCTGCTCGGCGGCGTCTCGGGCCCGATCGCCGCGCTGGCGCCCGCCATCATCGACGCGTCGCGGCTGGCCTTCGACGAGGTGAACGCGCAGGGCGGGCTGCTGGACGGCCGCCAGATCGAGGCGGTCGTCGGCGATGCGGGCTGCAACCCGCAGTCCGGCGGCGATGCGGCCTCCAAGCTCGTGAACGTCGAGGGCGCGGCGGCCATCGTCGGCGCGCACTGCTCGGGCGCGACGCTGGCGGCGGCCAACACCGCAACCATTCCCGCCGGGCGCATCCTGATCTCGCCTGCCTCCACCTCGCCGGCGGTGACGGCGCTGGAGGACGGCGACACCGTGTTCCGCACCGTCCCATCCGACGACTACCAGGGCGCCGCGCTCGCCCGCGCGCTGAAGGCGCAGGGCTACGGGCCGGTCGCCGTCACCTATCTCAACAACGACTACGGCAAGGGCCTCGCCGAGGCCTTCCGCGCCGAATACGCCGCGCAGGGCGGCGAGGTGGCGGTCTTCGCCGCGCATGAGGAGGGCAAGGCCTCCTACCGCGCCGAGCTTGCGGAGCTGTCGCGCAGCGGCGCCGACACGCTGGCGATCTTCGACTACGGCGACGGCTCGGGCCTCACCATCCTGCGGCAGGCGCTGGAGAACGGCTTCTTCGAGCGTTTCGTCGGCGGCGACGGCATGAAGGCCGAGAACATCATCGGCGAGCTTGGCGCGGAGAACCTGACGAGCTTCGTCGCGTCGTCGCCCACCGGCGAGGGCGGCGAGGCGCTGGAGCGCTTCAACGCGGCGACCGTCGCCGCAGGGGGCGACCCGAACGCCATCTTCGCGACCTCCGGCTATGACGCCGGGATGCTGGTCGCGCTCGCCTTCGAGCACGCCGGCGGCGACCTCGCGAAGATGGGCGCGTCGCTGCGCGCGGTCGCCGGCGCGCCGGGCGAGCCGATCCTGCCCGGCGAATGGGCGAAGGCGAAGGGCCTGATCGCGGCCGGAACCGACATCGACTACAAGGGCGCCGCCGGAGACATGGAGTTCGACGCGAACGGCGACGTGCCGGGCGCCTACGCGCTCTTCAAGGTCGAGGGCGACGGCTTCGCGGTGATCTCGGCCATCGAATGACCGCGGGTCGGGGCGCGACGGGCGCGGGCGTCTCGGCAGACCCCGCGCCGAAGGGATCGCCCCGCTGGGCCTGCGCACGGTGAGCGCCGGCCTCGCCATCGGCCCCATGGATCGCGACGCGCTTGAGGGCGTGCTGGGCTGGGCGCGCGACGAGGGCTGGAACCCCGGCCTCGACGACGCCGCGGCCTTCCACGCGGCGGATCCGGAGGGCTTTATGCTCGGCGCGCTGGGCGGGGAGCCCGTCGCCGCCGTCTCAGTCGTGCGCCATGCGCCCGGGGTGGGCTTTCTCGGCCTCTACCTCTGCCGGCCGACCTGCCGCGGCCGTGGCTTCGGCCTTGCGCTGTGGCGGGCCGGTCTCGCCCGCATGGGCGGCGCCTCCGTCGGGCTCGACGGCGTCCCGGCGCAGCAGGCGAACTATGCGCGCGAGGGTTTCGCGACGGCGCGGCGCGCGGCGCGCTGGACAGGCTCGCCGCCGGCGGTCTCCTGCGCCGCGGCGTCGCCGCCGCTCCCGGCCATGTGGGGGGCGGCCCTGCGCCTCGACGCGCGGGTGAACGGCTACGCCCGCCCCGCCTTCCTGCGCGCGTGGCTGACGGAGACGGCGACGCGCAAATCCCTCGCGCTTCCGGGCGACGGCGTGCTGCGCGGTCTCGGCGCCATCAGGGCCTGCGCCAAGGGCTTCAAGATCGGTCCCCTGATCGCCGAGACGCCCGCCGAAGCCGCCGCGCTGGCCTGCGCCCTTGTCGACCGCGCAGGGGCGGCCGGGGCGCCCGTCTCCATCGATGCGCCGTCCGCCAATCCCGCGGCGGAGCGGCTGATGCTGGAACTCGGCTTCAATCCCGCCTTCGAGACGGCGCGCATGTGGCGTGGGCCCGCGCCGGCGGAGGACGCCGCCCGGCTCTTCGGCGTGGGTACGCTCGAACTCGGATGACCCCGCACGACGGGGCCCGGAGCATTCGTCAAGGTCGGCCCTGCATGTTAGGTGCAGGCGCGTTGGGGACGGTCGCCTGGAGAATCCGGGGCGGCGGACCGTTGGGCGGAGGCGGCGTCGGCCGCTGCGACTGAGGTTCGGAAGATGATCGATCCTGAGGTGGATGAGGGCGTCGGCGCCGTATCGCGCGACAGCAACATACCGCCCGAGCTTTATCCCGTGCTCGCCAAGCTGCCGATGCAGTACGTCATGCGGCGGCGAGACCTTGGGCGCATCAGGTTCAGCGCGGATCTCGCGATGGTGATGGTCCACGAGGCGGTGCTGCCGGCCATCGTGTTCAAGAACGCCGAACGGGCGGACGGCGCCCGCCTGCGCCGACTGATGCGCCTGATCAGCGCGCGCGGCTATGTGCCGACGGCGCCGATCATCTGTCGCATCGGCCAGAAGGGAAAGTGGATCGTGGTCGACGGCGGCCACCGTCTGACCGCGCTCAGGCTTCTCCGCGAGGAGCGCTGGACGACGCGGCTGATCTGGTTCTTCGAGTTTCTGGGAACGCCGGCGGCTCTCGTCGACCGGCTGCGGCGTTGGACGACGAGCGCGCAGCCGATGGTCTATTTCCTGCTCTTCACCGGGCCGCGCAGCCTGTCCCGCGTCGCATCGACGCCCGCCGACGAATAGGACCGCCTCAGAAGCAGCGCAGCAGGTCGCGCAGGGGGCAGCGCAGCTCCGGCTCGGCGCAGGCGCGGCGGCAGGGGCGCAGGGCCTGCGTCTCGGCGAGACCCTCTCCCGGCTCCCGGCAGGGAGGCGCAGCGACGGCGCCGGCGGGGCATGGCGTCCGCGCCGCCGCCAGTTCCTTGGTCATCGATCCCTCACTTCGTCAGCAACAGCTTGTTCTGCCGGGTCAGGCGCAGCGTGTAGGTCTCGCCTGCGTGACGGATGAGCAGGATGCGGGAGCCGGCGAGCAACGTCGCGCTGTCGACCGAGGCCTCGGTCAGAGTCTGCGAGGGGGCTGGCCGCGCGGTTGCGGGGGCGCCGAGCGCGGGGTCGAAATAGCTCATGCCCACCCCCAGCGAACTGCCAGAGCCTCCCAGAGGGCGGCCGCGTCGTCGGCGCAGGTTTCGGCGAGCAGCCCGAATGCGGCGGGCGGGGCGGCCGCCCCTGGCGGCGCGGCGGCTGCGGCGGCTGCGGCGGGCGAAGGGCGGCATGGCGGCCCCGCATGGGGCGTCAATGGCGCGTGGCGCATGGGCGACATGGCGGATCTCCGGTTCGAGAGCACCGCCCTGGCTGCGACCCGCCCTTCTCGGGCGGACGTCGCCGGCTTGGACGCGACGCCCTCCAAGGCGTCGCGGTAATACTGAGTGAATCTGTCGGGAATTGTCAAGCGCGCCGGAGCGCGGCTCAGCTCAGGTCGGCCGCATGGGCGCGCAGGTCCTCCATCGCGCAGTGCTCCAGCGCCCTGCGATGCGTGGAGACGAGGCGCACCCTGGGCGCGGCGCCGGCCTCCAGCGCTTCGGTCCAGCGCGCGGCGCACAGGCACCAGCGGTCGCCGGGCTTCAGGCCCGGAAAGCCGAACTCCGGGCGCGGCGTCGACAGGTCGTTGCCGCGCATCTTCGAGAAGGCGAGGAACTCCGCGGTCATCACGGCGCAGACGGTGTGGGAGCCGCGGTCGGCGGGGCTCGTGTCGCAGCAGCCGTTGCGGAAGAAGCCGGTCATGGGCGCCAGCGAGCAGGGCTCAAGCGGCGCGCCCAGCACGTTCTCCGACGCGTCGATCATGGTCTCGTCCATCCGGTCTCTCCTGTCCAATCCATGGTGCCCCCGGTATAGTGCTTCCCGCGAAGATTGTCGCATCGTCAGGAGAACCCGATGCCAGCCAGCCCATTCGCCAAGCCCCGCGCCGCCACCCGTCGCGCGGCGCTCGCCGCGCTGTTCGGCGCCCTCTGTCTCGCGGCTCCCGCAAGCGCGGAGGACGCCGAGGTTATCGACATCAAGGTGCGCAAGGCCCTCGAGCAGCTGTTCGCAACCGTGCCCGGCTCGCAGGATCTCTACGCCAAGGCCAAGGGCGCGCTGGTGATGCCCGACATCATCAAGGGCGGCTTCGTCGTGGGCGGCGCCTATGGCGAGGGCGCGCTGCTCGTCGCCGACGCCACCGCGGGCTACTACTCCTTCGGCGCGGCGTCCTTCGGCTTTCAGGCCGGCGTGCAGTCCACCAAGCAGGCGCTGTTCTTCATGACCGACGCCGCGCTCGACGGCTTCCGCGACGCCAAGGGGTGGTCGATCGGGGCCGACGCCGAAGTGACCTTTCCCGGCGACGGCGTCAATCTGGGGCTGGACAGCACGACGGCCCGCTCCCCCATCGTGGCCTTCATCTTCGGAGAGGACGGTTTGATGGCGGGCGCGAGCATCGAAGGCGGCAAGTACACCCGCGTCGAGCGCTGAGGAGGGCGGCCCGGCGACGCCGGGCCGCGCGCCGCTCAGCCGTCGGTGGCCGCCGGCGCCCCGAGCGCGACGTCCGCCGCGACCTCCTGCAGGAACGCCGCCGTCGCATCGTCGACGGCCCCGAAGTAGTCGTAGTCGAGCCCGACCGGCGACGCGCCGTACAGGGTCGCGAACACGGTCGCCGCAGCCAGGTAGCTGCCTTCCAGCGACGGGTGGCTGTAGTCGAACTCCTTGTGGAGCGCGAGGTCGGGCCTGCGCCGCCGCGCCTCCTCGAAGGCCCGCCCGACAGGGATCAGCACCGCGCCATGCGCCTGCGCGGCCGTTTCGTAGAGCGCCGCGATGCGGTCGATGTTCTCCGGCGCGTAGCTCTTGTGGCCCTCCGCATAGGCGTGCGTCATGTAGAGCGCGAGCGTCGCGCCATGGGCCTCGGCGGCCTCGGCCGCGGCCGCGACGGCTTTGCGGAAGCTGTCCGAGCGCTTCTCGGACAGCGCCGCCGCGCTGTGGCCCTGTAGCACCACGACGTCGAACGGCTCAGCGTAGCCGACTGCACCGGGTTCGAGGTAGCCCGCGATCGGATGGTGCTCGAGCGAGCCGCCCGAGATGGTGATGGAGCGATAGTTGTAGTCCGGCGCCTCTTCGCCGCCCGCCTCGCGCGCCATCCGGACGGCGTGGTTGTGAAGGCTGTCATTGTAGTAGAGATAGCTGTTGCCGACGAACAGAACCTGCGACGGCTTCAGCGCCTCGCCGCTCTGGGCGAGGGCCGGCGCCGCGCAGAACAGCGCCAGCGTCAGGAATACGCTTTTCATTCGATGTCTCCTCCCTGCGCGCAGGATCATTCGTGGCCTGCGCGCAGGAAGTGTCGGCCGACGTCCGCGCAACCGCAAGGGGCGCGGGCGGTCTGTGCGTAGCCGGCGCTCAGCGCAGGCGCTTCACCAGCGCGGACGTGTCCCAGCGATTGCCGCCCATCGCCTGCACCTCGGCGTAGAACTGGTCCACGAGAGCGGTCACAGGCAGCCGCGCGCCGTTGTTGCGCGCCTCGGCGAGGCATATGCGCAGATCCTTGCGCATCCAGTCGACCGCGAAGCCGAAGTCGAACGTGTCGGCGAGCATGGTCTTGTGGCGGTTCTCCATCTGCCACGAGCCCGCCGCGCCCTTGGAGATCACGTCCACCACCGCCTCGCCGTCGAGCCCCGCCTTCTGCGCGAAGGCCAGCCCCTCGCTCAGCCCCTGCACCAGCCCCGCGATGCAGATCTGGTTGACCATCTTGGTGAGCTGCCCCGCGCCCGCAGGGCCCATCAGCCGGCTCGCCTTGGCGTAGGCCATGATCAGCGGTTCGGCCCGGGCGTAGTCCGCCGCCTCGCCGCCGCACATGACGGTCAGTTGGCCGTTCTCAGCGCCGGCCTGGCCGCCCGAAACCGGAGCGTCGATGTAGCCGAGGCCGAGCTTTGCCGCCTCCGCCGCCAGTTCGCGCGCGACTTCGGCCGAAGCGGTGGTGTGGTCGACGAAGACCGCGCCCTTCGCCATGCCGGCGAACGCGCCGTCGGGGCCGAGAACCACCGAGCGCAGGTCGTCGTCGTCGCCGACGCAGGCCATCACGAACTCCGCGCCCGCCGCCGCCTCGCGCGGGGTCGCCGCGGCGGCGCCGCCATGGCGCTCGGCCCACTGGCCCGCCTTCGCCGCGGTGCGGTTGTAGACCGTCATAGCGCAGCCGGCCGTGGCGAGGTGCCCCGCCATCGGAAAGCCCATCACGCCCAAACCCAGAAAAGCCGCCTTGGCCATGTTCCCTCACTCCCGCGCCGGTTCTATGCTCTGGGCCGGCGTCGATGCGCGGCCCGCCCTGCTGGCGTGGCGGACGATGGCCCGGAACCGGGAGACGGCTCAAGCCCATGCGTCTGCTTTTCCGCGTGCTCGCTTCCCTTCTGGGGCTCACCGCGCTCACCGTGCTGCTGGGCGCGGGGCTCGCCTACTACCTCGCCGCGCGCTCCCTGCCGGACTACGAGGCGCGCTGGACCGTGTCGGGCGTCGCCGGGCCGGTTGAGATCGTGCGCGACCTCCACGCCGTGCCGCACATCTTCGCAGAGAGCGACGCTGACGCGATGTTCGCGCTCGGCTGGGCGCATGCGCAGGACAGGCTGTGGCAGATGGAGCTTGGCCGCCGCGCCGCGCAGGGGCGTCTCGCCGAGCTGTTCGGCCCCGACGCGCTGCCGGTGGACCGGTCGATGCGCGCGCTCGAGCTGCCGGCCCACGCCCGCGAGGCGGTCGCGATGACCTCGCCGGAGACGCGGGCGCTGATGGAGGCCTATGCGGAGGGCGTGAACGCGCGCATCCGCGCGGTGAACGAGGGGGCGCTGGGCCGCGGCGCGCCGGAGTTCTTCCTGTTCGGCGAGGACGGCCTCGCGCCCTGGACGCCGACCGACAGCATGAGCGTCGTCAAGCTGATGGCGCTTCGGCTGACCGGCGCCGCCGCGATCGAGGCGCGGCGCGCGCGGCTGCTGGCGCAGGTGACGCCGGAGCAGCTCGCCGATCTCGACCCTGTCTATCCCGACGACGGCGTGATCGCTCTGCCGGCCTACGCCGACCTCAGGAGCCTCGGGCCCGTGCGCCACGCCCACGCGCCGCGCGCGCCCCATCCGCTCTCGCCCTTCGCCGAGGCCGATAGCGGCGGCGCGTCCAATGTCTGGGCGGTCGACGCCTCGCGCGCGGCGGCGGGGGCGCCGCTGCTCGCCGCCGACCCGCATCTCTGGCTGTCGGCCCCGGGGGTCTGGCACCTCGCCCGGCTCTCCAGCCCCGGCTTCGACGCGATCGGCGCGGGCATCCCCGGCATTCCCGCAATCCTGATCGGGCGCAACGGGAGTTTCGGCTGGGGGCTCGCCAGCGCCCATGTCGACGATCAGGACATCTATCTCGAGCGGCTCAACCCCGACGACCCTTCGCAGTATCTGACGCCGGAGGGCTGGGCGCCGCTGCGGACGCGGACGGAGCGCATCGGCGTGCGTGGCGGCGGCGTCGAGACGCTTCGGCTGGTCTGGACGCGTCACGGCCCGGTCCCGCCAGCTGGCGGCGAGCTCGATTTCAGTTCGATCACGCCGCCGGGCCATGTCGCCGCGCTCGCGTGGACGGCGCTCAGCCCGCGCGACGGCGCCATGGACGCCGCAATCGCGATGATGCGCGCCCGGACGCTGGAGGAAGGCGCCGCCGCCGCGGCGCTGCACACGGCGCCGGCGCAGAACGTGGTCATGGCGGACGCGACGGGCGTCGGCATGGTCACGGCCGGCGTGGCGCCCCTGCGGCGGGCGGACAGCCGGACGCGCGGGCGCACGCCGTCCCTCGGCTGGCTGCCGGAGAACGACTGGCAGGGACCGGCGCCAGCGGACGCCTCGCCCGGCGTCCTGCGGCCGGAATCGGGCGCGGTCGCCAACGCCAACAACCGTACGACCGACGCGCCGTTTCCGCTCCATCTCAGCTTCGACTGGGCGGCGCCCTATCGCATTCGCCGCATCGAGAGCAGGTTGAACGAACGCCCGTTCCACACCCGCGACAGCTTCATGGAGCTTCAGAACGACGCGGTGTCGGACATGGCGCGGGGCGTGCTGCCGCTCATCGCGCGAGACCTCTGGTGGGGCGAGGCGCAGAACGACGGCCCGGCGGCGGTCCGCCGCGAGGCCGCGCTGGCCCGGCTGGCCGACTGGAACGGCGCCATGTCGCCCCACGACCCCGAGCCGCTGATCTTCACTGCGTGGATGCGCGCCCTCACGCGCCGGCTGGCCGAGGACGAGCTTGGCCCGCTGTTTCGCGAGATCGCCGGGCCGCGCCCGCTTTTCGTCGAGCGGGTCTACCGCGACATCGACGGCGCGGCGCGCTGGTGCGACGTGGTCAAGACGCCGGAGCGCGAGACCTGCGCCGACATGGCCCGGCGCGCGCTCGACGACGCGCTGGGCGAGCTCACGCAGCGCTACGGCGAAGGGCCTACGGGTTGGCGCTGGGGCGCGGCCCATGTCGCCACCCATGTCCACGCGCCGCTGGGCTATGCGCCGGTCCTCGGCACGCTGGTCAACATCGAGCACGAAAGCGGAGGCGGGGACCACACGATCATGATGGGCCAGTCGCCGGGCCGCGGCCCGAACCCCGACGCCAACATCCATGCCGCCGGGCTGAGGGTGGTCTACGACTTCGCCGAACTCGACCGGTCGGTGATGATCGTCGCCACCGGCCAGAGCGGCCATCCGCTGTCGCGGCACTACGACGACCAGTCCGAGCTGTGGCGGCGCGGCGATTACATCGCCATGTCGCTGGCGCCGGAGGACGCCCGGGCCGGCGCGCAGGGGACGACCGTGCTCACGCCCGAGCGTTGACGGCGGGCGGTCGCCGTCCCGTCAGCGCCAGTAGCGCGCGTCGAGGGACTCGAAGGCGAGCGCCCAGAAGGCGCGCCAGGGCGCCAGCATCAGGGTCTCCGCATTGTCGTAGCTGCGGGCGACGACATCGGGCGCCTGCGAGAAGTTGAACGCGTCGGATGGCAGGTTGGCGCGGGTCGGGGCTGGGACACATGGCATCTTGGCACCTCGTTCAAACGCCGTAAACACTTACGACCTTTGTATGACCATACCCTTAATGCATGCGCTGTCCAGCATTCACCTCAGTTAATAGTACCTTTATTTCGTTTCGATCTGATACGGTGCATCATTCGAAAAGGCTTCGACACGCCGAGAGCGCGTCAACCAGCGCGTCGACTTCCGCGCGCGTGTTGTAGAGGCCGAAAGACGCGCGGCAGGTGGCCGAGACGCCGAGATGCGTCATGAGCGGCTGGCAACAATGATGACCCGCCCGCACGGCCACGCCGCGCCGGTCGATCACGGTCGAAATGTCGTGCGGGTGCGCCTGCCCCTCCATCGTGAAGGAGAAGATCGCCCCCTTGCCAGGCGCATTCCCTTGCACCGAGAGCCAGTTCAGCCCGCCCAGCCGCTCGCGCGCATAGTCGCGCAGGTCGGCCTCATGGGCGGCGATCGCGTCCATGCCTAGGCCTTCCATGTACTCGATCGCCGCGCCGAGGCCGATCATCTGGACGATGCCCGGTGTGCCGGCCTCGAAGCGGTGCGGCGCGTCGTTGTAGGTGACGTTAGCGCGCGACACCTCGCGGATCATGTCCCCGCCGCCGATGAACGGGCGCATCTCGCCGTGGCGCTCGCGCCGGGCGTAGAGCGCGCCCGACGCCGTCGGCCCGTAGAGCTTGTGCCCGGTGATCGCGTAGAAGTCGCAGCCGATGTCGCTCACGTCGACGGGCATGTGCACGGCCGCCTGGCTGCCGTCCAGCAGCGTCGCCACGCCCCGCGCCCGCGCGGCGGCGCAGACGGCCTTCACGTCGACGACCGTGCCCAGCACGTTGGACATGTGGGTGAGCGCGACGAGCTTTGTCCGCGGCCCGATCGCGTCGATCACCGCCTGCGGGTCGAGCGCGCCGCTCGCGTCCGGCTCAACCCATTTCAGCGCGACGCCCTGCCGCTCGCGCAGGAAGTGCCACGGCACGATGTTGGCGTGGTGCTCCATCACGCTCAGCACGATCTCGTCGCCGGGCCCCAGCCGCGGCGCCGCCCAGGACGACGCTGCGAGGTTGATCCCGAAGGTGGAGCCGGTGGTGAACCAGACCTCGTCCTCATGCGCCGCGCCCAGGAACCGGCGCAGCGTCTCGCGCACGGCCTCGTATTTCTCCGTCGAGACGGTCGAGAGGTGGTGCAGGCCGCGGTGGACGTTGGCGTAGTCTTCCGCATAGGCGCGCGTCACCGCGTCGATCACGACCTGCGGCTTCTGCGCCGAGGCGCCATTGTCTAGATAGACCAGAGGCTTGCCATAGACCTCCCGCGAAAGGATCGGAAAGTCCCGCCGGATCGCCTCGACGTCGTAGACGCGGCTCGCTCCATCCATCATGGCGTGCTCATCCCTCCAAGAAACAGGCTCAGCAGCAGCCCCAGCGCCATGAACAGCCCCACCGTGAAGAAGGCCACCCTGCCGGTGCTGGCGAAACGGTGCGCCTCCGCGATGCAGGAGGCCAGCAGCCAGACGTTTAGGCCAGCGTAGCACACGAGCATGATCGCGCCGACGCCGGAAATCTCGCCGCCAGCCCCGCCGGCGATGGCCCCTGCCTGCAGAGGCGTCAGCGCCGCCACCAGCACCCCGTGCCACGCCACCGCCGTCGCGACATCCGCCGGGCCGCCCTTGCCGCCGAGGCGGGCGCCGATGTGATAGGCGGCCGTCGCCGTGATGACATAGTTCACGAACTGCACCGCGGCCAGCGCCAGCATCCCGGCGAGGCCAACCGCCACTTGCGGCGCAAGCAGCCCCGCAAGCGCCCAGAGCGCGCCCTGCAGCGCCGCGGCCAGCCCGACCATCAGGAAGCGCTCCCGCAGGTCCGGCGCGCGGTCGATGACGATCCGCGCGACCGCCCTCGGCGCTGCGAGGCCGCGGGTCACGAGATCGAAAAAGGCGGCGATGGAATTGGCGTACATTGGGTGATCGAGCCTCGCGCAGGGCGCCGCGTTCGGGGAGCGTCCGTTTGTCAGTCCGCCGCCTGCATACGCGATCGCGCGGCGTGAGGCGACACCTCCGCGTCTCATCCCGCCAGGCCTCCGAGCATGCCCGCCGCAGCGCCCAGCCCCGCGAAGGCGGCGAACACGGGCAGCGAAGACCTGAAGCCGTGCGCCTCCGCCAGCCCGGGCGCAAGCAGCAGCGCCCAGAGCACCGATCCCGCCGCGAGGCCGGCTGCGGCCGCGCCGGCCGGCGCCACGCCGTATGCCTCGGCGCCGGCGCCCAGAACCGCGAGCGCCACCGCCGCCGGCGCGACCGTCAGCGCCGTCCAGAAGCAGGCCGCCCGAGTGTCCCGCCAGCCGCCGGCGCCGCCGGCCGCGCGGCAGGCGAGGCCCATGACGCCGGCGGCCGCGTAGAGGCCGATGGGGCGGATGAAGAGGCCCACGACCACCTGCGTCACGATCCACTGCTCGCGCTGCGCGCCGACGGCGACGGAGGGGTTCAGCAGCTGGCCGCCCACGGCCGCCATCACCCCCAGCGCCGAGGCGGCGAAGGCGTAGAACAGCAGGCGCGACTCCTCGGCCGTCTCGATCTCGCGCCGCACGCCGGCGCGCGGGCGGGCCCAGGTGCGCGCCATGCGGTCGACCAGACCGGACGGCGCGCGCTCTCTTGCTGGGCGGGTCACGGGACGCGGCGCTCAGCGCGCCGCCATCCACGCGGCGACCCGCGCGCGCACGAGATCGGCCAGCGCCTCGTCCTCGATCTCCGCAACCGCCTCGTCGACGAAGGCCGCCACGAGCAGGGAGACGGCCTCGCGCTCGGGCACGCCGCGGGCGCGGAGGTAGAACAGCGCCTCCGGGTCCATCGCCCCCGTCGTCGAGCCGTGAGAGCACTTCACGTCGTCGGCGTAGATCTCAAGCTCGGGCTTGGCGAGGAACTCCGCCCGCTCCGAGAGCAGGATCGACTGGCTGATCTGGTAGCCGTCGGTCTTCTGCGCTTCGGGCCGAACGAAGATCTTGCCCTGGAACACGGCGCGCGCGCCCTCGTCGACCACGTTCTTGAAGACCTGCCGGCTCTCGCCGCGCAGGCCCGAATGCGTCACGAAAACCGTGCTGTCGATCGTCGTGGCGCCCTTGGCCAGCACGGCCCCGCCGATATGCGCCGACGCGTCGTCGCCGGCCAGATCCGCCACCGTCTCGTTGCGGGTGAGCGCGCCGTCAGCGGCCAGCGTGAAGCTGCGCAGCGCTGCGCCCTCGCCGAGCCGCGCGAACACCTGCGCCGCCGCCGCAGGCCGGGCGCCTTCCTGCACGCGGATGTGGTGCAGCGTGGCGCCGGGGGCCAGATCGATCTCGAACAGCGTGTTGGTCGCCGCGCCGGTCTCCAGCAGGGTGAGCTCCGCGCCGCTCTCCACCCGCACCAGATGGCGCGCGAAGCCCGCGGCGTTGACGATGCGCAGCGGCGCGGGCGCCTTGCCGACGGCGCGCAGCGCGAAGCCGTGGGCCGCGCGCGCGGTGCTGAGCGCCGCCAGCGGGCGGGCGACCTTCTCCTGGCCGGCCAGCTCCAGCACGCCGAACAGCGCCCGCGCCCAGCCCAGATCGGCCGAGAGCGCGGCGCCGAGCGTCGAAGCCTCGACGCCCTCCAGCGCGGGCGCCGCGCCGCCGACATGGGCCGCCGGCCCATCCACGGCGTCGAACGCGCCGCCGGCGACGTCGGCCTCCGCGCCCGCGAGCAGCGGGGCGGGGTCGACGTATTTCCAGTACTCGTCGCGGCGGGCGGGCGCGCCCATTGCGCGCAGCCGCGCCTCGGCCGCGGCGCGGACCTCCTGCGCCCACGCCGCCTCGCCTGCGGGGCGGGGCGTGGACAGCAGCGCCTCGGCCGCCTCCGCCTTGGCCGGGGTGAGCCTGGAGGTGGGCGGGGTCTTCGCGGGGCTCGCCATCACGCGGCCGCCTCGATCAGGCCCTCGTAGCCCTCGTTCTCGACCTTGAGCGCGAGGTCCGGCCCGCCGGTCTTGATGATGCGCCCGTCATGCAGGATGTGCACGACGTCGGGCTGGATGTGGTCGAGCAGCCGCTGGTAGTGCGTGATCACGAGAAAGCCGCGGTCGGGCGAACGCAGCGCGTTCACGCCGGAGGCGACCAGCTTCATCGCGTCGACGTCGAGCCCGCTGTCGGTCTCGTCGAGGATGCAGAAGCGCGGCTGGAGCACCGCCATCTGCAGGATCTCGTTGCGCTTCTTCTCGCCGCCCGAGAAGCCCACGTTGACCGCGCGCTTCAGCATGTCGGCGTCAATGCGCAGCTTCTGGCCCTCGGCCCGCACCAGCTTGAGGAACTCCGCCGCGTTCAGCTCGGGTTCGCCGCGCGCCTTTCGCTGCGCGTTCAGCGCCGTGCGCAGGAAGATCATGTTCGAAACGCCGGGGATCTCCACCGGATACTGGAACGCGAGAAACAGCCCGTGGGCGGCGCGCTCCTCCGCCTCCATCGCCAGCAGATCCTCGCCGTCCATCTGCGCCGACCCGGCCGTGACCTCGTAGCCGTCGCGGCCGGACAGGACGTAGGAGAGCGTCGACTTGCCCGAGCCGTTGGGGCCCATCACCGCGTGCACCTCGCCCGCAGGCACGTCGAGCGACAGCCCCTTCAGGATCGGGGCGCCCTCGTCCTCGAGCTTCACATGCAGGTTGTCGATATTCAGCATCGTCATTCTCCTTGCGCGGCGCGCCGCGCCGTCAATCCGCACCGGGCGCGAAACCGCGCCAGAATTCCCAGAACCATCAGCCGCGCCGCCACGCTGAGGCAGAGCCACAGGCCGAGCACGAACCAGCCTGACGGCCGGTAGCCGTCGATCACCAGCCCGGGCCCGCGGGCCGCCAGCGCGAAGGCGGCCATCACCAGCAGCACGAACAGCGGCTTGTCGATGAGCTGCGCGAGCACGCGCAGCCGCCGCATGCGGGGGTCGGGCTCGTAGTCCTCGCCCCGGATGTCGTGGTCCTCCCGCCTCATGCGCCCGCCAGGCTCGCCGCCGCGCTCGGCGCCGACGCCATGATCATCGCCGCGCCGAGGATGACGCCGCCACGGGCGGCGCTCCGCCGTCCCTCGTCCGAAGGCGTGGCCGCGGCGATCACGAGAGCCTCCGCCGCCGGCGGAGCACGGCCTCGATCGCGAAGGCCGTCGCCAGCACGCCGACCACCAGCGCGACCGCGACGGCCGCCTTCACGGTCGCCAGCAGGAAGCCGAGCGCGCCGAGCTGGATGAGCTTCTTGATCGGCAGCGCCGCCAGCAGCGCGAGGCACAGCAGCCGCAGCAGATAGGTGCTAAGCCGCTTCTCGCGCCGCCGCAGCGTCGCCATTGAGCGCAGGTCGCGCCACAGCCGCAGCAGCCGCGCCTGCACATGCCCGCGCACCGTCACCGGGGACGCTCCGGCCGGCTGCAGCGGACCCAGCCGAGCGTGACGAGCCCCTGGAGCGCCAGAACCGCGACGATCACCAGCGCCTCCATCCGCCCCAGCCACGCCGCGTCAAGCGCCAGAATGTCGAGCAGCGCCGATGCGGCCTCCTCGTCCTCCAGCGCGAGCGCGACGACGAAGAGGTGGCCGAGCGCCAGCCATGTCTCGCGCCGACCGGCGCCGGAGAGGCGCATCTTGAGCCGCGCGATCGGCGTCGTCAGCCGCGGCGTCGCCTGAACCATCATCGATCCGTCTCCAGTCACGCGCCGGACGTCAGCCGACGCTCCCCTCCAGCGAGATCGCCACCAGCTTCTGCGCCTCGACCGCGAACTCCATCGGCAGTTCCTGCAGCACTTCGCGGCAGAAGCCGTTGACAACCAGAGCCACGGCCTCCTCCTCGTCCATGCCGCGGGCGCGGCAGTAGAAGAGCTGGTCGTCGGCGATCTTCGAGGTGGTCGCCTCGTGCTCCGCCTTGGCGGTGGCGTTCCTGATCTCGATGTAGGGCACCGTGTGGGCGCCGCAGTCGCCGCCGATCAGGAGCGAGTCGCACTGCGTGTAGTTGCGCGCGTCCGCCGCCTTCGGGTGCATCGACACCAGCCCGCGATAGGTGTTCTGCGCCCGGCCCGCCGAAATGCCCTTCGAGACGATCCGCGACTTCGTGCGTTTGCCGAGATGGATCATCTTGGTGCCGGTGTCGGCCTGCTGGGCGTTGTTGGCGATGGCGATCGAGTAGAACTCGCCCTGGCTGTCGTCGCCGCGCAGGATGCAGGACGGATACTTCCAGGTGATCGCCGAGCCGGTCTCCACCTGCGTCCATGACACCTTCGAGCGCGCGCCGCGGCAGTCGGCGCGCTTGGTGACGAAGTTGTAGATGCCGCCGCGGCCTTCCTCGTCGCCCGGATACCAGTTCTGCACCGTGGAGTACTTCACCTCGGCGTCGTCGAGCGCGACGATCTCCACCACCGCGGCGTGCAGCTGGTTGGTGTCGCGCATCGGCGCCGTGCAGCCTTCGAGGTAGCTGACGTAGGCGCCTTCCTCGGCGATGATCAGCGTCCGCTCGAACTGGCCCGTGTTCTCGGCATTTATGCGGAAGTAGGTGCTCAGCTCCATCGGGCAGCGCACGCCCCTGGGGATGTACACGAACGAGCCGTCCGAGAACACCGCCGAGTTGAGCGTCGCGAAGTAGTTGTCGGAGGTGGGAACCACCGAGCCGAGATACTTCTTCACCAGCTCCGGGTGCTCCTGCACCGCCTCTGAGATGGAGCAGAAGATGACGCCGGCGGCGTTCAGCTCCTTCTTGAAGGTGGTGCCGACCGACACGCTGTCGAAAACCGCGTCGACGGCGACCTTGCGGCCCTCCGCCGCCGCCGCGCCCGCGCCCTCGACGCCGGCGAGGATCATCTGTTCCTTTAGCGGGATGCCGAGCTTCTCGTAGGTGCGCAGCAGTTCGGGGTCGACCTCGTCGAGCGACTTCGGTTTCTCGATGAAGCTCTTGGGCTGGGCGTAGTAGTACTGCTCCTGGTAGTCGATCGGAGCGATGTTCAGCATCGCCCAGTCCGGCGACTCCATTGTCAGCCAGCGCTTGAACGCGCCGAGACGCCATTCGAGCATCCATTCCGGCTCGTTCTTCTTGGCCGAGATCAGACGCACGATGTCCTCGTTCAGGCCCTTCGGGGCGAACTCGGTCTCGATGTCGCTTTCCCAGCCATACTTGTACTTGCCCATCGCCTTCACGGCGGCGACGGTGTCGGCGTCCACGCCTTCCTTGACCTCAACGGTGTCGAGTGCGGCCATTGTCGCCTCCTTCATGCCGCGCGGTCGCGGCGTCTTGCGTGAAACCCGGCCCATGCGGCGCAGAACCGGTCAATGTCGTGTCGGGTCGTCGTCGGCCCCAGCGAGATGCGGATGGCGCTCGACGCGATGTCCTCGTCCAGCCCCATCGCGCGCAGCGCACGGCTGGGCCCGACCTTGCCGGAGCTGCAGGCGGCGCCGGCGCTGACGGCGAAGCCGGCGAGATCGACCTGCATCACCTGCGTCTCCGCGCGCCAGCCCGGCGTCGCAACACAGGTCGTGTTGGGCAGACGCGGCGCCCCATGGCTGATGATGATGGCGTCGGGCGCCGCTTCGACAAGCCGCGCCTCCATCGCGTCGCGAAGCGCGCGCACGCGCTCCCAGACGCCTCCATCGAGGTCTCGCGCCGCTGCGGCGGCCGCCGCGCCGAAGCCGGCGACGCCGATCAGGTTCTGCGTGCCAGGGCGCGCGCCCTTTTCCTGCCCGAAGCCGCCCCCGGTCTGTGCGGTAAGCCAGCCGTCGCCGGCGCGTCCGTCGCGCAGGATCGCGGCGCCGACGCCGGCCGGGCCGCCGAGCTTGTGCGCCGAGACCGCCGCCGCCCTGATACCCAGCCCATCGAAATCGAACGCCACCCGGCCCACGGCCTGCGCCGCGTCGCAGAACACGGGCGCGCGGGCCGCGGCCTCCGCCACGGGCTGCAGCGCCCCGGTCTCATTCTGCGCCGCCATCAGCGCCAGCGGCGCCCCGTCCTCGACCGAATCGAGCACCGCCACGCCGTCGCCGTCCACGGGCAGCGCCGAAGCGAGACCGTAGCGCAGCGCCACGGCGTCGTGCTCCACCGCCGAGCACCGCATCGGTAGGCCGGGCGCGGCGAGCGCCGCGGCCTCCGTGGCGCCGGAGGTGAAGACGACCGCCTCCGGCGCGCATCCCGCGAGCGCGGCCACGTCCGCGCGCGCCACCTCCAGGATCGCGCGGGCCGCGCGTCCTTCGGCATGGACGCTGGAGGGATTGCCCAGCGCGTCCATCGCCGCGAGCATCGCCGCGCGCGCCTCCGGCCTCAGCGGCGCGGTCGCGTTCCAGTCGAGATAGACGCGCTGCGTCACGCGCGCGCCTCCAGGGCCGCGCCGGCCTTCACGCCCTCGGGCCAGAGCGTCGGCGCGGCGGGGCAGGGCGCCAGCGTGTCGCCCACGACATCCGCGATGGTGGTCTGGCTGAGGAAGACGTGGACATGGCTCGACAGCCGCTCCCACAGGTTATGCGTCAGGCACTTGGCGCGAGACCCGCCGCAGCCCTGCTCGACGCCGTCCTCGCAGCGGATGGCGCTCACCGTCTCGTCCACGGCCGCCATGACGTCGATGATGCGCATCTCCTTGGCGGGCCGCGCAAGCCTGTAGCCGCCGCCCGGACCGCGCACGCTCTCGACGAGGCCCGCCTTGCGGAGCCGGACGAAAAGCTGCTCCAGATAGGCCAGCGAAACGTCCTGCCGCTGCGAAATCTCCGAGAGCGTGACGAGCTTCGAGTCGCCCTGAAGCGCGATGTCGGCGAGCGCGGTCACGGCGTATCGGCCTTTGGTGCTGAGCTTCAACTCGATCCTCCAGTCCTGACACGACCGCCATGCGGCGTGGACGCGGACCAACCGGCCCGTTGACGCCGGCTCCTTCGCCGCCTACCTCGCAGACACTGCGGGGCGTGGCGCAGTGGACTTAGAATAGTTCTAGGATATCTGACCGTTTGGGTCAAGCTTCCGCCTGTCACGAGGAGACGCGCGTTGCCAGAGATCATCTTCCCCGGACCCGAGGGGCGGCTCGAAGGGCGCTATCATGCGTCTCCGTCGCGCGACGCGCCGATCGCCATCGTCCTGCATCCGCATCCGCAGTTCGGCGGGACGATGAACAACAAGGTCGTGTACAACCTGCACTACGCCTTCCACCGGCTCGGCTTTTCCGTGCTGCGGTTCAACTTCCGCGGCGTCGGGCGCAGTCAGGGCGAGTTCGACCAGGGCATC
The DNA here is from genome assembly GCF_900107585.1 of Rubrimonas cliftonensis. GTDB lineage: Bacteria > Pseudomonadota > Alphaproteobacteria > Rhodobacterales > Rhodobacteraceae > Rubrimonas > Rubrimonas cliftonensis. The sequence continues at coordinate 138,156 of NZ_FNQM01000005.1, forward strand.
GGGGAGCTCTCCGACGCCGCCTCGGCGCTCGACTATCTGCAGCACCTCTGCCCCAATGCGCGGGGCTGCTACGTCGCCGGCTTCTCCTTCGGGGCGTGGATCGGCATGCAGCTGCTCATGCGCCGGCCCGAGATCGCGGGATTCGTCTCGGTCGCGCCGCCGGCGAACATGTACGACTTCACGTTCCTCGCGCCGTGCCCGTCCTCGGGCCTCATCGTCAACGGCGACGCCGACCGCATCGCGCCGATGGGCGACATCGAAAAGCTCGCCGCGAAGCTGCGCACGCAGAAGGGCATCACCATCACGCACCATGTGGTGCAGGGGGCCAACCACTTCTTCGACGAGGGCATGGACGAGATGGTGTCCACCGTCGAGGGCTATGTTAAGATGCGGCTGCGCGAGACGGCCGAGGTCTGATCGGTCGCGCCCCGCTTTTCCAGCGGCGCGCGGGCCGCTATAGCCGCGGGGGAACAGCCAGCCTCCGGGGCCACAAGATGACCTACCAGCCGCGATCGGACTTCCTGCGCATCCTTGAGGAGCGCGGCTTCATCCAGGACTGCACCGACTACGAGGGGCTGGACGCGAAGCTTCTGGAGGGCGGCGCGGCGGGCTACATCGGCTTCGACGCGACCGCGACCTCGCTGCATGTCGGTTCGCTGATCCAGATCATGATGCTGCGGTGGCTGCAGAAGACCGGCGGCAGGCCGATCTGCCTGATGGGCGGCGGCACGACCCGCATCGGCGACCCGTCCTTCAAGGACGACGCCCGCCCGCTGCTCGACGACGCCCAGATCGCCGCCAACATGGCGGGCATCCGGCAGGTGTTCGACCGCTACATCGCCTTCGGCGACGGCCCCACCGACGCCGTCATGCCCGACAACGACGAATGGCTGAGCGGTCTCAAGTACATCGAGTTCCTGCGCGACTACGGTCGGCACTTCAGCGTCAACCGGATGCTGAGCTTCGACAGCGTGAAGCTGAGGCTGGATCGGGAGCAGAACCTCAGCTTCCTGGAATTCAACTACATGCTGCTGCAGGCCTATGACTTCCTGGAGCTGCACCGCCGCCATGCTTGCGTGCTGCAGATGGGCGGCTCGGACCAGTGGGGCAACATCGTCAACGGCGTGGACCTCACCCGCCGCGTCGCCCGCGCCGAGGTCTACGGCCTCACCTCGCCGCTGCTGACCACGGCGGACGGCAGGAAGATGGGCAAGACGGCGCAGGGCGCGATCTGGCTCAACGCCGAAATGCTGTCGCCCTACGAGTTCTGGCAGTTCTGGCGCAACACCGCCGACGCCGACGTGGGCCGCTTTCTCAAGCTCTACACCGAGTTGCCGATGGACGAGATCGGCCGCCTCGCGCGCCTCGGCGGCGCCGAGATCAACGAGGCGAAGAAGACGCTCGCCAACGCCGTCACGACCCTGGCCCATGGCCCGGAGGCCGCCGCCGCCGCCGAGGCGACGGCGCGCGAGACGTTCGAGCAGGGCGGCGCCGGGGCGGACCTGCCCACCGTCACGGCCCCCGCCGAGGATGCGCCGGTCACGCAGCTTCTGGTGCGGGCGGGCCTCGCGGGCTCGATGAAGGAGGCCAAGCGGCTGATCGCCGAAGGCGGCGCGCGGGTCGACGATCAACCGGTCGCCGACGTCGCCGCCATCGTGAGCGCCGATCGGCTGCGCGAGGGCCCGGTGAAGCTGTCGGCGGGCAAGAAGCGGCACGCGCTGGTCAGGGCGGAGTGACCGGCGGCCGGCGCGCGGCCGTTCTCACTCCGCCGCCGGCGCCTCGCCCTCCAGCGCGAAGATGCGGCGCAGCACGCCGGGCGTGAGCACCGACAGCGGATTGACGCTGATCTCCGGGTCGGCCGCGTCGCCGCTCAGCGAGAAGTTGAAGGCGATCAGCCCCCGCCCTTCGCCCCCCGTCAGCAGATCGCCGAGCAGCGGCACGCGGCTGAGCGCGCCGTTCAGCGCGAAGGCGGGGCTGAAAACGCCGTCGAGGTCGAGGTCGTCCGCGCCGATGTCGTAGGCGCCCTTGATCGTCACGCCGATGTCGGGCCCGTAGGCGACGGTCTCGCCCAGCGTCACCCGGTCGCCCTCCAGCACGAAGGGCGCGCGGATCAGGTCGAAGCGCAGGCTGCCCCGGCGCGCGGCCTCGAGGTCCGCCCGCGCCAGCATCTCCTCCAGCGCGGGGTCGTCGGAGATCGCCATGCCGACGATGCTCGCCTCGCCGGCGAGGCGCAGCCGCGCGCCGCGCTCCACCCGCGCGTCCGCGGCGAGGCGGCCGCCGACGCCGTCGCCGAAGAGCCCTGCCGCGCGGAGCAGTTCGCCGGCGTCGTCGGCTTCGAGCCGCACGGTCTCGCCGTCCGGCCCCTGTCGGCTCTGCGCCGTCACGGACGCCGCGCCGACGCGCCCCGAGATCGAGGCCGTAGCAACGCCCCCCGCGCGCCGATAGTCGCCGCGCGCGTCCGTCAGCGCCAGCGGCCCGGTGATCTGCAGCCGCTCCACGGCCAGCTCCGCCGTCACCGGCGGGCCGGAGGGGCCGCCGCTCCCGCCCCCCTCCGCGGCGGCGTCGCCAAGCGCGGCGAGGTCGATCAGGCGGCCGCCGACGGTCGCGCGAAAGCCGTCCGCTGCGCGGGTGAGCGCGAGGGTCGCGTCGAGCCTGTCGTCGAGCCGCACCCGCGACAGGTCGAGCGATCTAAGGGCCCCGTCGCCGCCCAGCCGCGCCCGTCCCCGCACCGACAGATCGCGCGTGTCGAGCGCGATGGCCGACAGCGCGACGGCGCCCCCCCCCGCGGTCCCGTCGATCCGCCCCGAGAGCCGCAGCGACGCGTCTTCGCCTTCCGCCTTGCGCCAGTCGAGCGGCGCGCCGTCGATCGCCATGCCGGCGAGGTCGAGGCGGGCGTCGAAGTCGGTCGCCCCGCCGGCGAAGCGCTCCAGCTTCGCCGACCCGCGGGCGCGCCCGCTCGCGTAAGGGGCGAGGTCGAGCCCCAGGCGCGCGAGCTGGTCGCTGGAGAGCCCGCCCGACAGGCTCAGGAACGTCGAGGGCGCGCCCGGCCCGGGGGCGAAGACCTCGCGCACGGAGACCTGCGCCGCCAGGCCGTCGATCCGCGCGGCGCCTTCCAGGCTGAGCTCCTCCGTATCCGCCCGCAGCGCCAGCGCGTCCGACGTCACCCGCACGTCGAGGCCCGGCGGCGACGCAGAGACGTCCGTGAGCGCGGCGGATACGGCGACCGCGACCTGCTCCAGCGTCAGATCCTTCAGCAGCGGCAGATCGATCCGGCCGCGCGCCTGCGCGTCGCCGGAGACCGAGCGCGGATCGAGCCCGATCCTGCGCGGCAGCGCCAGCGGCTCGCCGTCGATCAGCTCCAGCGCGACGGCGATCGGCCCGACGCCGCGCATATCGATCTCGGTCTGCGCCAGCGGGTGGTCGACGTCCGGCAGCGTCATGGTCGAGCCGGCGAGCGCGACCGCGCCGCCACCGGGCGCGAAAACCTCGCCGGCGTCGAGCGTCAGCCCGAAGCTCGCAGGCGTCCCGCGCGGCGCGTCCCATTCCAGCGCGGCCCAGCCCGCCGCGCCCGTGATCGGCGGCATCGGGCGCAGGAAATGGGCGACGGCCTCGCTGAAGGCGAAGGTCAGCGCCAGCTGCGGCCCGTCGGGCGTGACGCGGGCGGCGAAGTCGGCCCGGTCGATCACGCCGGCCTCCAGGTTCTCCATCAGCCAGACCCGCGCGCCCGGCGCGGCGTCGGGCGGCCAGAGCGCGAGCGCCTGCCCGGCGTCCACCGGACCCAGCCGCGCCGTCGCCGCTCCGGTCCAGACGCCCTCGCCGTCGCGCGCGGCCTCGCCGCTGGCCGAGAGCGAGAGGGCGCCCTGCGCCAGGTTGGCCTCGGCCACCTCGATGCGCAGCGGATCGAAGCGCGCGCGCAGCGACACGCGCCCGGCGTCGAAGCGCTGCGGCGTCGCGAACGCCTCCGGCGCGTCGACCGCGAGCGCGTCGAGTTCGAGCTCGGCGACGACGGACCGCGCTGCGCCGTCCGCCGCGCGCGCAACGACGGCGGCGCCTGACCCGCTTGCCTCGCCCTCGGGGCCGGCGAGGCGGAACCGGGTCAGGTCGAAGCGGCCGGTCGCCGGATCGAACGCGAACGCGGCGGCGCCGCCGTGCAGCTCGACGGTCCGGGGGCCGAGACGCAGCGCGCCGGAGGAGGCGCGGACGTCGATCGAGAACGCCGTCAGCAGCCCGGCGCCGTCGATGGCGACGCGCGCGCGGCCCTGAAGCGGCGCCTCCAGCGCCTCCATCCCCGCCACCGCGGGGATCTGCGCCGCCAGGTCCGCCGGGGCCACGCCGCTGAAGCTGACCGAGAAGGCCGCCGCGCCTCCGGCCTCGCGCGCGCCCTCCGCGCGGAGCGCGACCGTCCCGTAGCGCCCCTGCGGCAGCACGATCGAGCCGGTCGCGCGCAGGCCGTCCGGTCCGTTGACGAGGCGCAGGTCGGCGCGCTCGGCGGTCCATATCCGCCCGCTCGACCGGTCGTCATAGGTGAGCGCCAGACGCTCCAGCACGACGGACTCCAGCACGGCGAGGGGGCCCGACGGGGCCTCGCCCTCGCCAAGCCGGGAGACCAGCGCCGCGACGCCCTCCTCGGCCGCCGCGCCCTCCCCGGCCCCGTCCGGCCCCGCAAGTCGCGCGGTCGCGTCCGTCTCGCCGCCCACGCCGAAGCTGAACGCGCCGCTTTCGGCGCGCGTCAGCCGCGCGCTCGCGTTCCTGATCACCACGTCGGTCGGGCGGAAGCGCCCGATCAGCAGCGGCAGCGGACGCAGCTTCAGCACCGTTTCCGGCGCGGAGAAGACCGGTCGGCCATCGACGTCGCGCACCGTCACGTCCTCGAGACGCAAGGCGAGGCCGGGCCGCCCGTCCTCGCCGGCGGTCAGCGAGACGCCGCCTATCTCGACCGATCCGCCCGGCAGGGCGCTCGACGCCGCCGCGGCGATCATCGCGCCCGCCGGGCCGAGCGGCGCCGGTCCCAGCGACAGCCGCCACGCGAGCGCCGCCGCGGCGGCGAGCGCAAGCGCCGCGCTCAAGGCGACGGCGCGGGCGCAGAAGCGCGCCACCCGCCGCCTCCGGCGCATCGGCGCCGCGGCGCGCGACCAGGTGCGCCTCATGGCGTCGGCGCCCGGCGCGCGCGCCTTGACGGGACGGCGCGCGACGTATGTCGTCCGGCGAGGCCTGAGCCTTCCTGTTTCCCCATCCGGAGATCCGTCATGACCGACGCCGCGTCCACCGCTCCAGAACTCTCGCCCGGCGACGCCGCCCCCGCCTTCGACCTGCCGCGCGACGGCGGCGGATCGGCGCGGCTGGAGGACTTCGCGGGCCGCATGATCGTGCTCTACTTCTACCCCAAGGACGACACCAGCGGCTGCACCAAGGAGGCGCTTGGCTTCACCGAACACGCAGAGGCCTTCACCGCCGCCGGCGCAGTCGTGCTCGGCGTGTCCAAGGACAGCGTTGCGAAACATGACAAGTTCCGCGACAAGCACAACCTTTCCGTCGCGCTTCTTTCCGACGAAAATGGCGACGTTTGCGAGCGATACGGCGTCTGGATCGAAAAGAGCATGTACGGCAAGAAGTACATGGGAATCGATCGCGCGACTTTCCTGATCGACGGCGAGGGTCGCATCGCGCGGGTCTGGCGCAAGGTGAAGGTGCCGGGCCATGTCGAGGAGGTTCTGGCTGCGGTGCGCGGCTGAGTCTGCCGCGCCCGCCACGCTCGCGACGCCGCCACCCGCCGGTTGCGCAGGCGGCGGTCGTCGCCTATGGCTCAGTCTGCGTGTCAACAGCTTCGGAGACGGCCTTGAAGCAGCCCCCCCGCCTGCCCGCCGCGACGCAGCGCCTGTTCGCCGACAAGACCATCGTCATCCGGTCCGGCGAGGTCGGTCATTGCATGCATCTCGGATCGGGCGCCCAGGCGGCGACGCTTGCCGCCGCGCTGCTGCTCGTGGTCTGGCTTGTGGCTGCGACGGGGCTGCTGGCCGCGCAGGGGCTGGCGTCCCAGGGTCTCGGGGCGGTCGGGCTCGTCCAGGCGGACCGGCAGGCTGACGGGATCGCGCAGGCCTATGAACGGCGCATCGCGGAGATCGAGAGCGCCGCCGCGGCCGACGCCGCCGCGCTCACCGAGGCCGAGGCGCGGCTCGACGCGATGGCCCAGGCTCTGGCGCGCCGGCATGACGCCTTCGCCCAGGCCGCCACGCTGGCGGCGCGGGCCGAGGCGGCCGAAGCCGCGCTCGCAGACGCCGCGGCGGCGCGCGCCGGGGCGGAGCGCGCCGCCGCGGCGGCGCAGGCCCGGCTGTCGCGCGTCGAGGACGACCGCGCGGATCTCGCCGACACGCTGGCGCGGATCGCCGGGGCTCTCGAAGGCGCCGCCGTCCAGCGCGACGACGCGACGGCGCAGGCCGGCGCGCTGTCGGCGGCGCTGGCTGCGATGCAGGCCGGCCAGCAGGAGGCGCGCGCCCGACAGGCGGCGCTGCTCGGCGAACTGGAGCGCGCGGCCGAACTCAGCATCGCGCCGCTGGAGGACATGCTTGAGAAGGCCGGCGTCGATGTGGGCGACATTCTGCGCGAACTGCGCAGCGAGACCGCGGCGCTCGATGGTCCCGGTCCCGAGACGTCCGGCCCCGACGCGTCCCCAGGCGCCTCCGGCGGCCCGTTCGTCCCCGACGACGTCGCGAAAGACAACGACACGGCCTCGCCCGCGGCCCTTGCGCCCGTGGCGGGAGCCGGCGTCGTCGCGCCGACGCCGCGCCCGACGCCTTCGAGCGACGAGGGCGCTGCGCTGGAGATCGACGTCCGCGCCGCGGCGCTGGTCGAAGACCTCTCCCGCGTGCGCCTGCTCCGGGCCGCCGCCCAGCGGATGCCTTTCGCCACGCCGGTGCGCGGGCCGCGCTTCACCAGCGGTTTCGGCGGCCGCCGCGACCCGATCAACGGCCGCTATGCGCGCCACGACGGGCTCGACATGGCGGGGCCGGTCGGCACGCCGATCCTGAGCCCCGCCGACGGCGTTGTGACCTTCGCCGGCGTGCGCCGCGGTTACGGGCGCATGATCGAGATCCGCCATGATTTCGGCGTCGGGACGGTCTATGCTCACCTCAGCCGGCAGCGCGTGAAGGTGGGACAGCGGGTCGTCCGCGGCGAGCGCATCGGCGACATGGGCAGCACCGGGCGCAGCACGGGCAGCCATCTGCACTACGAGATCCACGTCGACGGGCGCCCCGTCGATCCCATGACGTTCATCAAGGCCGCCAGACATGTTCTCTAAGCCCAAGATCACCGAGCCTATCGAACCCGCCGCGCCCAAGCTGCAGGAGCGCGCCGAGCCCGCACAGCAGGGCTACGGGCAGCCGCCGGCCGCCGCGGCGAAGCCGAAGCCGGCGCCGTCGTCGATCTCCAGCGATCTGACGGTCGTCGGCAACATCACCACGACCGGCGACATGCAGGTTGATGGAATAATCGAGGGCGACATCCGCGCCCATCTGCTCACGGTGGGCGAGGGCGCAACGATCTCCGGCGAGATCATGGCCGACGACATCGTGATCCACGGCCTGATCCGGGGTCGGGTGCGCGGCGTGAAGGTGCGGCTGACCTCGACGGCCAAGGTCGAGGGCGACATCATCCACAAGACCATCGCGATCGAGAGCGGCGCCCATTTCGAGGGCTCGGTCCAGCGCCGGGACGACCCGCTCGGCGACGGCAAGCCTTCTCCGACGCCTGCGCCGGCGCGCGCCTCCGAACCGGCGAAGCCGTCGGCCCCGGCCAAGCCGGGGGGCGGCGACACGGGCGCCTGAGCGGTCGTTCCGCGGCGCTTGATACGCTGACATGAGGCGACGGACGGCGAAGGCGCGCGGCCGCTCACGCCTGCGCCGTCCGTCGCGGTCTCTTTCGCGAGAGCAAAGGCGTAGGGCGCTTTCCAGCGGGGCGTCGCGCCCGGCCCCGCTGGCGGGGCGTCGCGTCCGGCTGTGGGCGCGCCCCGGATCTCCCTGACCAGCGGTCAGACGACGGGGGCAGCGTCGTCGGCGCCTGACGGGCGCGAACGGGATGTGCGCGTGGTGGCGAAAGCGCGATCCGGGCGTTCTGATGCGGGCTGTTCCTCGGGGCCGTTCGCCGCCGTTGCGACAAGCGGGTTCGGACCGCGCGAAGGATGAGCGACTTTGCGATACCCCAGAGCCAGAGCAGGTCGCGCTGCATGGTTGGCGCTGGGCGCGGCCGCCGGGTGATCCGGAAGACGCCGCGCCAGGATGGGGCGCACGACCCGTTTCGCGCCCTGCTCGCCGCCGGCTTCACCGCTGACGCGGCGGCGCCGGTTTCCGGGCCCGCGGCCTTCGCCGACGTCGGCGCCGGATCGCAGGAGCGGCCCGGCGCTTCGCCGCGACGCATTGCGTTGACCGCGCCGCCGCGGACATGGTTGAGGCGGCCATTGCGGCTCATGGGGCCGGCGGCGGGACGCCGAACCGGCCCCGCCCGCCGCGTCAGTCCTCCGCCAGCGCCTCGGCGCGGCTTTTCCCGGAGACTTCCAGCGCCAGCGCGGCGGCCATGAATTGGTCAAGGTCGCCGTCGAGCACGCCGCCGCTGTCCGACGTCTCCACGCCCGTCCGCAGATCCTTCACCATCTGGTAGGGCTGGAGGACGTAACTGCGGATCTGGTTGCCCCAGCCGGCGTCCGCCTTGGCGTCATGCGCGTCCTGGATCGACTGGGTGCGCTTCTTCATCTCGATGTCGTAGAGCCGCGCCTTGAGCGCCGCCATGCAGTTGGCGCGGTTCTGGTGCTGCGACTTCTCCGAACTCGTCACGACGATGCCGGTCGGCAGATGGGTGATGCGCACCGCGCTGTCGGTCGTGTTGACGTGCTGGCCGCCGGCGCCGGATGACCGGAACGTGTCGATGCGCAGGTCGGACGGGTTGATGTCGATCTCGATGCTGTCGTCCACCACCGGATAGACCCACACCGAGCTGAACGAGGTGTGCCGCCGCGCCTGGCTGTCGAAGGGCGAGATGCGCACCAGCCGATGGACGCCCGACTCGCTCTTGAGCCAGCCATAGGCGTTCTGCCCCCTGATCTGGTAGGTGGCCGACTTGATGCCGGCCTCCTCGCCGGCGGTCTCGGACTGCAGTTCGACCTTGTAGCCGTGCGCCTCCGCCCAGCGGATGTACATGCGCGCCAGCATCTGCGCCCAGTCGCAGCTCTCGGTGCCGCCGGCGCCGGAGTTGATCTCGAGGAATGTGTCTGCGGCGTCCATCTCGCCCGACAGCAGCGCCTCGATCTCGCGCTGCGCCGCGCGCTCGCGCAGCGCCCTGACGCCGGACTCGGCTTCCGCGACGATCTCGGCGTCGCCTTCGGCCTCGCCGAGCTCGATCAGCTCGACCGTGTCGGCCAGTTCGCGGGCGAGCGCCCTGTAGCCGTCGACCGCGTCGGAGAGGGTCTGGCGCTCGCGCATCAGCTTCTGCGCGTTGGCCGGGTCGTCCCAGAGCGTGGGATCCTCGACGCGGGCGTTGAACTCCTCCAGCCGGTGCTCGGCGGTCTCCCAGCCGATGCGCTGGCGCAGCAGCTCCAGGGACTTCTCGATGGCGGCGATGTTGTTCTCGGTCTCCGCGCGCACGGGGCGTGATCCTTCCGTCTTCCGCTGCGCCGCCTGTCGCGGCGGCGAGCCTTCCAAGACCCGTCTAGGTATCGGCGACCGGGCCGCCGGTAAAGGCGCCGGCGCTTGGCGCGGCGCCCCCTGCTCCGTCGACGGACCGCCGCGCGCCTTCTCCCGCCCAATGGGCCCCGGGCGCCTGCGCGCGCCTAGTACAGCCCGCCCGGCGCGGCGAAGCCGCCGCCTGTCGGCGGCGCGCGGCGTCGGCCCGGCGCCTCCGCGGTCGCGCCGGCGTCGCCGCCGCCCGCCGAAGGCTGACCGGTTCCGTCCCCGTCGCCGGGCTGGGCGTCGAGCGACGCCGGGAAGTCGCCGCCGGTGAAGTAGAACGGGCCGCCGCCGATCTCCTGCATCGCCAGCGGGCTCTCGCCGGCGCGGAAAACCTCGGCGATCGCGTTCGCGCCGCCGCCCGGCAGCGGCCTCCCGCTCCAGCGGTCGACGGTGATGATCTCGGCGCCGGACGGCGGGGTGAACTCGTGCGCCAGCCGCGTCCCGTCGCCATAGGCCGCCTTGACGAACTCCGCGACCATGGGCGCGCAGAGCGTGCCGCCGAAGGCGCGAGGGCCTAGCGGGCGCGGGTCGTCGAAGCCGATGTAGCAGCCGAAAGCCATCTCCGAGGTGAAGCCCACGAACCACACGTCCTTGGCGTCGTTGGTCGTGCCGGTCTTGCCGGCGACCGGAACCGGCGCGTCGGCGAAGGGGCGGGTCGCGGTGCCGCGGGTGACGACGCCGCGCAGCATCGAGACGATCTGGTAGGCCGTCACCGGGTCGAGCGCCTCCTCGCCGGTCGGCAGCGGCGTCGGCGGCTGCGCGCCTGGGCGGTAGGGCGCCCCGCAGCCGACGCAGATCGCAGCGTCATGGCGCCAGATCGTCTCACCGCGCCGGTCCTGCACGCGGTCCACCAGCGTCGGCTTGATGCGCCGCCCGCCGTTTGCGAACATCGCATAGGCGGCGACCATGTCGTAGAGCGTCGTCTCCCCGGCCCCGAGGGCGTAGGCCAGATGCTCCGGCATGTCGTCATAGACGCCGAAACGCTCCGCATACTGCGCCACGACGTCCATCCCGACCTCCTGGGCCAGGCGGACGGTCATCAGGTTGCGCGACAATTCCAGACCGATGCGCATCGGCGAGGGGCCGTAGAACCTGCCGCTGGAGTTCTGCGGCTTCCAGAGGCCGCCGCCGGCCTCCACGACGACCGGCGCATCGAGGACGACCGTCGCCGGCGTGTAGCCCTGCGAGAGCGCGGCGGCGTAGACGAACGGCTTGAAGGCGGAGCCGGGCTGGCGCAGGGCCTGGGAGGCGCGGTTGAACACGCTGCTGTCGTAGGAGAAGCCGCCCTGCATGGCGAGCACGCGCCCGGTCTCGATGTCCAGCGCCATGAAGGCGCCCTGCACCTCGGGGATCTGCCGCATCTCCCAGCCGCCGCCCTCGCGCGCCTCGACCATGACCACGTCGCCGGCAGTCCAGACTTCCGAGGCGTCCTTCGCCCGCGGACCGAGCCGGTCGCCCGGCAGGCGTGGGCGGCTGTCGCGGATGTCGTCGCGGGTCATCCGCGCCGTCCCGGTCTCACCCTCCACCGCGATCGTCGCGGCGTCGTCGGCGACGGCGAGCACCAGCGCCGGCCGCCAGCCGGGGATGTCGCGCGGCAGGGCGACGCGCGCCATGGCCTCGCGCGCCGCGACGGGGTCCGACAGGTCGGCGTCCTCGATCCGCGCGACGGGGCCGCCGTAGCCGCCCTGGTTCCGGTCGTACTCCTCGAGCTGGCGCCGCAGCGCTTCGGCGGCGGCCTCCTGGAGCTTCGGTTCGATCGTGGCGCGGACGGTCAGCCCGCCGGTGTAGAGCGCCTCGTGGCCGAGCTGCCCGGAAAGCTGCCGGCGCACCTCCTCGGTGAAGTGGTTGAGCCGGTCGACGGAGGCCACCTCCGGCTTCGCGCCGGCGTCGAACAGCGTCGCCAGCGGCTCGGCCTGCGCGGCGAGCATCCCGATCTCGTCGATGACGCCGTTCTCGTACATCTGGCGCAGGACATAGTCGCGCCGGCCCTCGGCCCGGGAGCGCTGGCGCACCGGGTGCAGGTCGCTCGGCGCCTTGGGCAGCGCGGCGAGATACGCCGCCTCGCCCACGGTCAGCGCCTCCAGCGTCTTGCCGAAATAGCGCTGGGCGGCGGCGGACACGCCGTAGGCGTTCTGGCCGAGGAATATCTCGTTGAGATAGAGTTCGAGGATGCGGTCCTTGCTCAGCGCGCGCTCGATGCGCACCGACAGGATCGCCTCCTTGATCTTGCGCTCCAGCGACTGCTCCGAGGTGAGCAGGAAGTTCTTCATGACCTGCTGCGTGATCGTCGAGGCGCCCTGTAGCCGCCCGTCGCCGGAGCGGATCGCCTGGACGTTGGCGACGAGCGCGCGCGCAATGCCCAGCGGGTCGATCCCGGCATGGGTGTAGAAGTTCTTGTCCTCGGCCGAGATGAACGCCTGTTTCACGATCTCGGGGATCTCGTCGATCGGCGTGAAGATGCGCCGTTCGCGGGCGAACTCGGCCATCAGCCGCCCCTCGCCGGAGTAGACGCGGGTCAGGGTCGCCGGCTCGTAAGCCGCGAGGCTCTCATGGTCGGGCAGGCCGCGATCGTACATCCACACGATCAGGCCGAGGCCGCAGACGGCCGCGATGGCTCCCAGGGAGAGCAGGCTGGCGACGCCGGCGAGAAGTTTCAGCATAAGGCGCAGGCCCCGGACATGATGCGCGCCCCAATACGCGCCGCACGATCCCCGCGGGACCGCGACTCGAAACCCTAGTCAGGTAGCACAGGATCGCCCGCGCGGAAAATCGGCGGGAGCGCCGCGCGCGCCCAGCCCGCCGCCGCGGCGGCCAGCGCCCGGCCGGCCTGCTCGGCCCAGACCGGGTCCGTCAGCCGCGCGGCGTCATCGGGGTTAGAGAGATAACCGAGCTCGACGAGCGCCGAAGGCGTCTCGGCCCCGCGCAGCACGACGAAGGCCGCCGCCCGCAGGGGGCGCGCCGGCAGGGTGGGGCCGATCTCCGCCAACCCCTCCAGCAGCGCCGCGCCGAGCGCGCGGGAGCGGGCCGCGGTGCGCGGCGCGGCGAGCGACTCGAGCATGGCGGCGACGTCGGGTTCGAGCGCGGCGTAGGTCGGATCGGCGGCGTTCTCGCGCCGCGCCAGCGCCTCGGCCGCCGCGTCGCTGGCCGCCTGCGACAGCGTGTAGACGCTGGCGCCGGAAAGCGTGCGCTGCGGCGCGGCGTCGGCGTGGATGGAGATCAGCGCGTCGGCGTCGGTCGCCCGCGCCAGCGCCCTGCGCGCATCGAGCGGCACGAAGCTGTCGTCCTCGCGCGTCATGGCGACCCGAAAGCCTTTCGCGCGAAGCGCATCGGCCATCGCGCGCGCCACCCCTAGCACGACGTCCTTCTCCAGCGCCCCGCCGCCCGAAGCTCCCGGATCGGCGCCGCCATGGCCGGGATCGACGACGATCAGCGGCGCGGGCGGTTCGGCGGCGGCGACCGGCCCCAGCCCTTCGGGCCATCCGGCGGCCGTGGCGAAACGGCGCCGCTCGACCCGCTGCAGGCTGACGGTCAGCGTGTCACCCGCCACGCTGGCGGCGGGCAGCGCCGGACCGTCGAGATCGATCACGATCCGCGAGCGGCCCGGCGCTGCGAGGCCCAGACGCACGCTGCGGGCAAGCCCCGCTGGCGGCGGCGGAGCAAGCCCGCGCCAGTCCGTCTCCGGCAGGTCGATCACCGCGCGCGGCGGATCGTCGAGCGTGAAGACCGCCCGCGTCGCCGGCGCGGGGCCCGTGAAACGAACCTCCAGCCGCACGCCGCCGCCGTCAGGCGCCAGCGCCAGCGCCGCGGCCGCGGGCTGGTCCCGCATCTCCGCCGCCACGCGCCCGGCCGGGGCCGCCAGCGCCAGCGCCAGCAGCGCGCAGGCCGCCGCGGCCCGGACGATCACCGCCGCGCCCGCCTCGTCGCGGCGCGGCCGCCCCGTCGGCGTCGGGGCGCAGCCGCGCCCGGGGCGTTCCGTGCGGCGCCGCGGCGAGCATCTCGAGAAAGCCATTGTCATTTCCGCGCCGCCGTGAGTAGTGTCTGACGCTGCTCGGTTTGCGGCGCCTTCGCAACCGGCGTCGCGCAATCCGAGACGGCGAGACGTAGTTTTCCCGGAGCCATGGCGGACGGGGTCGTGAGCGTCCATCGGACGCGCAGTCGAACCCGAAGCTCCGGGCGGCGCCTTAAGGCCGCTCCGCACGACCGGCCGCCCGCCTGACGGCGCGGCGCTGCCATTTGACAGGGGACCGCATGGGTTTCGACCAGAGATCGCGCGACGCCAGCGCGCCCGCCATCGGCGGACGCGACGCATCCGCGGCGGGTCGACCCATCGTCCTCTCCCACACACCCCAGGCCCGCGCGGCGATGCGCCGCGGTCCGGGCCCTGTCCATTTGCGGATCCATGCCCAAGAAAATGCTCATAGACGCCACCCACCCGGAAGAGACCCGGGTCGTTGTGGCGGACGGCTCCAAGGTTGAAGAATTCGACTTCGAGTCCATCAATAAACGTCAGCTCTCCGGAAACATCTACCTCGCGAAAGTGACGCGGGTGGAGCCGTCGCTGCAGGCGGCCTTCGTGGAGTACGGCGGCAATCGCCACGGCTTTCTGGCCTTCTCGGAAATCCACCCCGACTACTACCAGATCCCGGTGGCCGACCGCGAGGCGCTGATCGCCGCCGAGGAGGCGGAAGCGGCTGAGGAGCAGCGCGAAGCCGAGAGCCCGCGTCCCAGGCGCGCGCGCCCGGCCAGGGCCCAGCCGGAAGCCCCGTTCGAGCCGGAAACCCCAGCCCGGCCGGAAGCTTCGGCCGAACCGGAAGCTTCGGTCGAGCCGGAAGCTTCGGCCGAAGACGCCGGGTCCGCCGCCGAGCCGATGGCCGAAGCGCCCAAGAAGCCTGCTCCCGCCAAGCGTACGCGCAGCCGCAAAAAGCCGGCGAAGACCGAGACGGTCGAGGCCGCGGACGCGGGTGGCGACGCGCCGTCGGACGCAGGCGCTGCTGCTCAGGAGGCGCCTGCGCCCGAAGCCGCCGCGCTCGGCGACCCGGAGCGGACGCCAGAACAGGCCACAGAACAGGTCCCAGAACAGGCCACAGAACAGGCCGCAGAACAGGCCGCAGAGCAGGCCTCCGAGCAGGGCCCGAACGAGGCGGTCGCCGGGGCCGACGGCCCGGACGATTCTGCGAGAACGCCTTCCGAGGACGTCGCCGCCACGCGGTCCGGCCCCGCCTCCATCGCCGAGGGCGCCGGCGCCGACAGCGCGGAGAGCGTCAGCGAGCCGTTCGAGCCGGAGGCGTCGGCCGAGACCGTCGCCGAAGACGCCGGCGCCGCGCCGAGGAAGCGCTCGACCCGGGGCCGCCGCACCCGCAAGCCCGCCAGCAGGGCCGACGCGCCGGCGGAGGCCGCGCGCGAGGCCGAGCCCGCCGAGGCCCCGGACGAGGATTCCGGCGTCGAGAGCGTCGGCGCCGAGGAGCCGCGCGAGGAGATGCGCCCCCGCAAGCCGCGGATGCGCAACTACAAGATCCAGGAGGTGATCAAGGTCCGGCAGATCATGCTGGTCCAGGTCGTCAAGGAGGAGCGCGGCAACAAGGGCGCGGCGCTGACCACCTATCTGTCGCTCGCCGGACGCTACTGCGTGCTGATGCCGAACACAGCGCGCGGCGGCGGCGTCTCCCGCAAGATCACCTCCGCGGAGGACCGCAAGAAGCTCAAGGAGATCGCGGCGGAGTTCGAGGCGCCCAAGGGCATGGGCCTGATCATCCGCACCGCCGGCGCCAAGCGCACCCGGCTGGAGATCAAGCGCGACTACGAGTTCCTGCTGCGCCAGTGGGAGGAGATCCGCGAGCTGACGCTCAGGAGCGTCGCGCCCGCGCTGATCTACGAGGAAGGCTCGCTGATCAAGCGCTCGATCCGCGACCTGTACTCCAAGGACATCGACGAGGTGCTCGTCGAGGGCGACGAGGCCTATCGCGAGGCCAAGGAATACATGCGCATGCTCATGCCGAGCCATGCCAAGAACGTGAAGCCCTACAAGGACGACATTTCGCTGTTCAGCCGCCAGGGGGTCGAGAGCTATCTCGCGGCGATGTTCAACCCGACCGTGCAGCTGAAATCGGGCGGCTACATCGTGATCGGCGTCACCGAGGCGCTGGTCGCGATCGACGTCAACTCCGGGCGCAGCACCCGTGAAGGCTCGATCGAGGAGACGGCGCTCAAGACCAACCTGGAGGCCGCCGACGAGGTGGCGCGCCAGCTGCGCCTGCGCGACCTCGCCGGGCTGATCGTGATCGACTTCATCGACATGGACGAGCGGCGCAACAACGCCGCGGTCGAGAAGCGCATGAAGGACCGCCTGTCGTCGGATCGCGCGCGCATCCAGATCGGCCGCATCTCGCCGTTCGGGCTCATGGAGATGAGCCGCCAGCGGCTGCGGCCCGGCATGATCGAGGCGTCGACGGCGCCGTGCCCGCACTGCCACGGCACCGGGCTCATGCGGTCAGACGACAGCCTCGCGCTGTCCATCCTGCGCGAGGTCGAGGAGGAGGGCGTGAAGAAGCGCGCCGCCGAGCTCAGGGTGAAGGCGCCGGTTTCGATCGCCAACTACATCATGAACCAGAAGCGTGCGCATCTGATGGCGATCGAGGCGCGCTGCGGCATGTCGGTCATGGTCGAAGGCGACCCTGCGCTGATCAGCCCCGAGCACCGTATCGAGCGGGTGCGCGCGGCGGCGGCGCGGCCCGAGCCGACGCCAGCCCCCGCGACCGTGCGCGCCGGCGCTGGCGCCGGCCTTGCGGCGTTCGACGACCCGCGCGCCGACGCCGAGGACGACGTCGAGGACGAGGTCGAGGCGGAGGCCGAAGCGCCTGTCCGTTCGGGGGAAGGCCGCCAGGCCGAGGCCCGAGCCGCCTCGCCGCGCGACAATGGCGAGGATGGCCGCGGCGACGGCAAGGCCAAGCGCCGGCGCGGCAAGCGCGGCGGCCGCCGGCGGCGGCGCGAGGACGAGGAGCGCGGCGGCGCCGCGGCCGGTCAGAACTCGCCCGGCGGCATGGAGGTTTTCGGCGACAGCGAAGACGACGGCCGCGACGATGCGGAGACCGCCGAGGCGCCGGCGACGCGCGAGCCGGCTGTCGCGCAGGCTGCCGCGCCCGAAACCGCAAAGGACGCCGCTCCGGTCGACGCGCCGGAGTCCTCCGCTCCCCGGGCGAGCGCCGAGGCTGCGGCGCCAATCGAGGCCACTCCAGCCGACGCGGTCCAGACCGACGCGGTCCAGACCGACGCGGCGCAGACTGGCGCGGCGCAGACTGGCGCGGTCGAGGCCGACGCGGCGGAGACCGGCGCGGCCGAGGCGGAGGAGCCGGCGAAGCCCAAGCGCCGTCGCGCGCGCAAGCCGTCCGCCAAGGCGCAGGCCGAAGCCGCCGCCGCCGAGACCGCGGCGCGGGAGGCCTCGGAGACGGCCGCTCCTGAGCCAGTCGCGGCGCGGCCTGAGCCCGCCTCAGCGCCCACCCCCGAACCCGCCGCGGAGACCCCGAAGGTCGATGCGGTCGAGCCCGAGCCCGGGCAGGAGGCGGCGGCTCAGGCCGGGGTCGTCGCGGCGGACGCGGGCGAAGCGCCCGCGTCGCAGCCCGAGCCCGCCGCTTCGGAGGGCGAGCCCGAGACGCCACGTCCGCGCCGCCGCGGCTGGTGGAGCATCGGCGCCCGCTGAGGGGTGCGGCCCGGCGCGCCCGCTCGGCGCGCCGGGGCCTTTGGGCGGGCCGGGCGCTGCGGCCGATCGGTCCCGACGGTGGCTGAAAGCGTGGCCGGAACCGCCTTCAGCCCCGCCAGTCCCTGAGCCGTCGCGCCGCCTCGCGCATCCGCGCCGTCGGCCCCGCGAAGCTGAAGCGCACGAAGGAGCGCCCCCTGGGCGGGTCGAAGTCGACGCCGGGCGTCGCGGCCACGCCGGCCTCCTGAAGCATCCGCCGGCAGAAGGCGACGCTGTCATCGGTCAGGTCGCCGACGTCGGCGTAGAGGTAGAAGGCGCCGTCGCAGGGCGCGAAGGAGCGGAAGCCGGCCTTCGGCAGCTCCTCCAGCAGCAGCGCCCGGTTGGCGCGATAGACCTCGACCTCCGCCTCCAGCGTGTCTTCGGCGTCCATCGCCGCGAGCGCGGCGACCTGGGAGACGTGCGGCGCGCAGATGAACAGGTTCTGGCTGAGGCGCTCCACCGCGGCGATCGCTTCGGGCGGGGCCACGATCCAGCCCACGCGCCAGCCCGCCATGCAGAAGTATTTCGAGAAGCTGTTGATCACCACCGCGTCGGGGTCGACCTCCAGCGCCGAGACGGCGCGCGCGCCATGCTCCAGCCCGTGATAGATCTCGTCCGAGACCAGCGTCGCGCCGATGCGCCGGCACTCGACGGCGAGCGCGGCCATGGCGGCGCGGTCGAGCATCGTCCCGGCCGGGTTCGACGGGCTGGCGGCGATCACGCCCGCGAGCCGCCCGGCGCGCCCGGCGTCGGCCAGCAGATGCGCGTCGGGCTGGAACCGCGTCTGCGGTCCCGTCGGCACGCCGACGGGGATGAGGTCGAGCGCGCGGGCCATGTTGCGGTAGGCGGGATATCCGGGCTCCGCCAGCGCCACCCGGTCGCCGGCGTCGAACAGCGCGAGCGCGGCGAGCAGGAAGCCCGCCGAGGCTCCCGCCGTGACGGCGATGCGCTCGGGCGCGACGACGACGCCGTGGCGTTCGGCGTAGCGGCGCGCGATGCGTTCGCGCAGCTCCGGCAGGCCAAGCGCCACCGTGTAGCCGAGCGGCCCGCGCGCCATCGCCGCCCGCGCCGCCTCGATGGCGCGGGCCGGGGCCGCCGCGCCGGGCTGGCCGACCTCCATGTGCACGACGTCGGCGCCGGCGGCCTCCCTCGCGCGCGCGGCCTCCATCACCTCCATCACGATGAACGGATCGACCGCCCCTCGCCTTGAAATCCGCATCATCCATAGCCCTTATGTGCGTAACGAAGCGGCATGCGCCGTATTGGGAAAGGTCGCGATGTCTGCGACGGTGCGCAAGCTGTCCGCGATGCTCCGCCTTGTTGCGGCGCTGCTCTGCGCGTTCCCGGCAAGCGCGGGGGGCTTCGTCAGGGACGCCGAGATCGAGCGCACGCTCTCGATGATGACGCGGCCGATCTTCGAAGCGGCCGGCGTCGCGCCGGAGAGCGTGCGCGTGCTGCTGCTCGACGATCCCGCGCTCAACGCCTTCGTGGCGAACGGTCGCACCATGGTGCTGAACACCGGCCTGCTGCGGCGGATGCCCGAGGCCGACACGATCATCGGGGTGATCGCGCATGAGACCGGCCACATCACCGGCGGGCATCTCGCGCGGCGCGCCATCGCGGCGCGGCAGGTGGCCGGCCCGGCGCTGCTCGCCACGATCCTCGCCGCGGCCGGCGCCGCCGCGGCCGGCTCCGCCGATCTCGGCGCCGCCGCCGTTCTCGGCGGTCAGGAGGCGATCCGCCGCAGTCTTCTGGCCTATTCGCGCGCGGAGGAGGCCTCGGCCGACCAGGCGGCCGTCAGCTACATGAACCGCGCCGGCGTCGACCCGAGCGGGATGCTCGAGATCCTGAGGCTGTTCAAGGGCCAGGAGGTGTTCAGCACCCAGCGGCTCGACCCCTACGCGCTCAGCCATCCGCTCTCCTCCGAGCGCATCAGCCTGCTCGAGAGCCGCATCGCGCAGTCGCCGATGAAGGGCGCGCCGCTCGATCCGCAGATCGACTACTGGCACGAGCGGATGCGCGCCAAGCTGGACGGCTTTCTCGAACGGCCCGAGCGCGTGCTGTCGCGCCTGGAGCTCGCGGACGAGCCAGACAGCGAGATGAACCTCTATCGCCGCGCGATCGCCCTGCACCGGATGGCGGACGTCGACGCGGCGCTGGCGACGCTCGGCAGGCTGCTCGACAGGCGCCCCGACGACCCCTTCTACTGGGAGCTGCGCGGTCAGGTGCTGCTGGAGAGCGGTCGGGCGCCGGAAGCCGTGACCGCCTATCGCCGCGCCGTGGCCCTGGCGCCGGCCGAGCCCCTGATCGCGGGCGCGCTCGGCCGGTCGCTGTTGGCCACCGGCGCCGAGGATGAGGCGCTCGTGCTGCTGAAGCGCGCGGTCCGCGACGACCCTGGCGAGCCGGGGCTGCTGCGCGACCTCGCGCGGGCCTACGCCCATGCCGGCGACGACGGCATGGCCGCCCTCACCACCGCCGAGCGCGTCGCGCTGGGCGGCGATCTCGACTCCGCCGCGCGGCTCGCGCGTCGCGCCATGGGCCTGCTGCCCACCGGGTCGCCCGGATGGCTGCGCGCCGACGACATCGCCGCCCTCGCCCCCGACAACGACTGACCCTTCCCGCTGCGGGGCGCCGCCGCCCGGAGCGTCACACGCAGGAGCCCATGCCCATGACCTTCGCCCTCACCCCGCGCCTGCGCGCCGCCGGCCTCGCCTGCGCCGCGGCGCTCGCCGTCGCCGCCGCAACGCCCGCCGCCGCGCAGCAGGCGCTCACCCCCGAGCAGGCCGGGGAGGTCGACGCCCGCGTGCGCGACTACATCCTCGCCAATCCCGAGATCATCCTCGAGGCGCTGGAGATCCTCGAGAGCCGCCGCGGCGACGCTCAGGCGACGGCCGACGCGCAGCTCGTGTTCCAGCACGCCGAGGCGCTGCTGGACGACGGCTACAGCCCCGTCTTCGGCGCCGCAGACGGCGACGTGACCGTGGTGGAGTTCTCCGACTACCGCTGCGGCTACTGCAAGGCCGCGCATCCCCATGTCACGGAGCTTCTGGACGGCGACGCGAAACTGCGCCTCGTGCACAAGCAGTTCCCGATCCTCGGGGCGGACAGCGTGTTCGCCGCGCGCGCCGCGATGGCCGCGCAGGGCCTCGACCGCGCGGCCCATGACCGCTTCCACGACGCGATGATGACTTTCCGCGGCGCGCTGGACGAGGCGGCCGTGCTGCGGCTGGCTGGCGGCGCCGGCATCGAGGAGGGCGACCTGCGCACCGCCATGGAGGCGCCCGAGATCGCGGAGCGCATTCGGGAGACCTACTCTCTCGCCAAGGATCTCAAGATCGAGGGCACGCCGAGCTTTATCATCGGGGACCGTATCCTGCGCGGCTATGTCGAGGTGGAGCAGATGCGGGAGCTTGTGGCGGAAGCCCGCGCCGCAGCGCAATGACGCCCGCGCAGTGACGCCCTGCGGCGGAGCCTTGCCGCAGCGCGGCGCCCGGGCGCTTGGCGCGGCCGGGTTCGCCGCGTATAAGCGCCTCGCCGGGCGGCCGCCCCCACCAACCAGCGCAACGCCGGGACGTTCGAGCCGGCGGCGCGGAAGCGAGATCCGATGAGCAAGAGCCCCGACGACGACATCGCCTTCATCCGTGCGCTCGCCCAGCTTCTGCGCGAGACGGATCTCGGCGAGATCGAGGTGTCCCGAGAATACGGCGAGGACGACGAGCTCCGCGTGCGGCTGAGCCGCGCCGCCGCCCCGGCGCCGGTCATGGCGGCTCCGGCCCCGGCCGGTGCGGCGCAGGCCCCCGCCGCGCCGGCGCCGACGCTGGTCGTCGCCGCAGAGACGTCCGACCCCGCCGATCATCCCGGCGCCGTCGTGTCGCCGATGGTCGGCACCGCCTATCTCTCGCCGGAGCCCGGCGCGGCGAACTTCGTGAAGGTGGGCGACACCGTCCGCGAGGGCCAGACCCTGCTGATCATCGAGGCGATGAAGACGATGAACCAGATCCCCGCGCCGAAATCCGGCGTGGTCAGGCAGATCCTCATCGCCGACAAGCAGCCGGTCGAGTTCGGCGCCGCGCTCATGATCGTCGAATAAGCGCGATGTTCTCCAAGATCCTGATCGCCAATCGCGGCGAGATCGCGCTGCGCATCCACCGAGCCTGCCGCGACATGGGCGTGCGGACCGTCGCGGTGCATTCGACGGCGGACGCTAACGCGATGCATGTCCGGCTCGCCGATGAGAGCGTCTGCATCGGCCCGCCGCCGGCCGGCCAGTCCTACCTCAACATCCCCGCGATCATCACGGCCTGCGAGATCTCCGGCGCCGAGGCGATCCACCCCGGCTACGGCTTCCTCAGCGAGAACGCCGCCTTCGCGCAGATCGTGGAGGAGCACGAGTTGACCTTCATCGGGCCGACGCCCGAGCACATCTCGATCATGGGCGACAAGATCGCCGCCAAGGACACCATGAAGCGCCTCGGCGTGCCCTGTGTGCCGGGCTCGGAGGGCGCCCTCTCCCATGTCGAGGCCGCGCAGGCGGTGGCGGACGAGATCGGCTACCCGGTGCTCGTCAAGGCGGCGTCGGGCGGCGGCGGCCGCGGCATGAAGGTCGCGCGCACCGCCGAGGAGCTCCCCATCGCCTTCCAGACGGCGCGCGCCGAGGCCAAGGCCGCCTTCGGCGACGACGCGGTGTATCTGGAGAAGTATCTCTCCAAGCCCCGCCACATCGAGATCCAGGTGATCGGCGACGGCCGCGGCGCGGCGGTGCATCTCGGTGAGCGCGACTGCTCGCTCCAGCGCCGCCACCAGAAGGTGTTCGAGGAGGCGCCCTCGCCGGTCATCGACGCCGCCACGCGCGCGCGCATCGGCGAGACCTGCGCGAAGGCGATGGCCGACATCGGCTATCGCGGCGTCGGCACGGTGGAGTTCCTCTACGAGAACGGCGAGTTCTACTTCATCGAGATGAACACCCGCCTGCAGGTCGAGCATCCCGTGACCGAGATGGTCTATGGCATCGACCTCGTGCGCGAGCAGATCCGCGTCGCCGCCGGCCTCGGCCTGTCGCGCACGCAGGAGAGCCTTGTGCCGAAAGGCTGGGCCATCGAGTGCCGCATCAACGCCGAGAAGCTGCCAAGCTTCTCGCCCTCGCCGGGCCGCATCACCGCCTACCATGCGCCCGGCGGCCCCGGCGTGCGGATGGACAGCGCGCTCTATGACGGCTACGCGATCCCGCCATACTACGACAGCCTCATCGGCAAGCTGATCGTGCAGGGCGAGGACCGCGACGACGCGCTCGCGCGGCTCGACCGGGCGCTCGCCGAGCTCATCGTCAACGGCGTCGACACCACCGCGCCGCTGTTCCGCGCCCTGCTGGAGAGCCCGGACCTGCGGCGCGGCGACTACGACATCCACTGGCTTGAGAACTGGCTCGGCGCCTGACGCCGGGCACGGGCCGCGCCGCCGCGCGCGTCGTCGTTAACGCGGCGTGAACGCGGGCGGCGGCAGCATCGCCGGCATGATCCGCATGCTCGCCCTGTTCCTGCCCGCCCTGTTCCCGTCATGGCGGTTCTTTCCCGCAGTCGAGCCGTCGCCGCGGATCGAGGTCGCGCATGTCGGCGCGGGCCCGGCGGAGGCATGGCGCGCCTTTCGTCCGCCCCCGGCGCGTCTGACGGCGGCGCAGATGATCGCCCGGCTGTTCTGGAGCCCGCGCCGCAACGAGGATCTCTATCTCGCAAGCTGCGCCGAGCGGATCATCGCCGACGGCCGCGACCACGCCCGGCGCGAGATCCTCAAACGCATCCGCGCGGCGACGCCCGAGGCGCGGGGGCGGGCGCTGCGGTTCCGCCTCGTGACCGTCCATCGCGAGGGCGAGCGGCTGGTCGAGCGGACGGTCTACGTCTCTCCGATCGACGCGCCCGCCGGCGACCCGCCGGAACCGGCGTCGTGAGCTTCGATCTCGCGCTGCGGCTGACCGAGGCGCTGCTGGCGCTCGCGCTGGCGCAGCAGGCGCTGGAGCACATGGCCTCGCCCCTGCGCGGCGAGGCGGCGCTGTTCGCGCCGCGGCTGGCGCTGGCCGCGGCGCTGGCGCTCGGCGTCGCGCCGGGCTGGGTCTGCGCGGCGCTGCTGGCGCATGGGCTGCTCGTCCTGCGACGCTTCGACGGCCCCTACAACGGCGGCAGCGACCGCATGACGCTGCTCTGCCTGATCTGCCTGACGGGGGCGCACTGGGCGCCCGAGCCGGCGTGGCGCGCGCTTTCGCTGGCCTATCTCGCCGGGCAGCTGACGCTCTCCTACGCGATTTCCGGCTGGGTGAAGATCGTCAACCCCGACTGGCGGACGGGGCGCGCGCTGCGCGACGTGTTCCTGTTCTCGACCTATCCCGTCAGCGGGAACCTGCGCGGCTTCGCCGGCCGCCCGGCGCTGATGCGGGCGACGGGCTGGGCGGTGATGCTGTTCGAGATCCTGTTTCCGCTGAGCTTCCTGCATCCGGCGGCGCTTGCGGCGAGCCTCGTCGTCGCCGCCGCGTTTCACCTCGCCAACGCCGCGCTCTTCGGCCTGAACCGCTTCTTCTGGGCCTGGCTCGCCGCCTATCCGTCGCTCCTGTGGCTTCAGGCGCGGCTCATGGGGTGAGGCCGCGGCGACACGGCGACGGCGTTGCGCCTCGCGAAGGGCGAGCCAGGTGTGGCGCGACGCCGCGGCCTGCGCTACCTCACGCCTCGATCTGGAGGATTGGCCATGCTGCGCGCGTTCGCCGCCTATTATGCGCCGCACCGGCGGCTGTTCCTGCTGGATTTCGGCTCCGCGGTGCTCGTCGGCCTGCTCTCGCTCGGCTTCCCCGTGGCGGTGAAGTTCTACGTCGACCGTCTGCTGCCTTCCGGCGACTGGGGACTCGTGCTGCTGGCGGCGCTGGGCCTTCTCGCCGTCTATCTGGTCAACACCGGGCTGATGGCGGTGGTGACCTACTGGGGCCATGTCCTCGGCATCGCCATCGAGACGGAGATGCGCCGCAAGGCGTTCGACCATCTCCAGCGGCTCTCGCACCGCTTTTTCGACGGGCAGAAGACGGGGCACCTGGTCGGCCGGCTCACCAAGGACCTCGAGGAGATCGGCGAGGTCGCCCACCACGGCCCCGAGGATGTTTTCGTCGCCGTGATGACCTTCTTCGGCGCGCTGGCGCTGATGGTCTGGGTCCACCCGCAGCTGGCGATGATCGCCGCCTGCATCGCGCCGCTCGTCGTCTGGCTCGTGGTCGGCTACGGCGGCAGGCTGACGGCGAACTGGGAAGCGCAGTTCGACCGCGTCGGCGCCTTCAACGCCCGCATCGAGGAGACGGTGGGCGGCGCCCGCGTGGTGCGCGCCTTCGCCAACGAGGAGCATGAGCGGCGCCTGTTCGCCGCCGACAACGAGCGCTACCGCCGCGCCAAGCTCGACGCCTACCGCCTGATGGCCTCGACCATCTCGATCAACTACCTCGGGATGCGGCTGCTGCAGGTGGTGATCCTTGTGGCGGGGGCGTGGTTCGTCTCCGCCGGCAGCCTGACCGTGGGCGGCTTCGTCGGCTTCCTGCTGCTGATCGACGTGTTCTACCGCCCGCTGGAGAAGGTCTCCAACGTGCTGGAGAGCTATCCCAAGGGCATCGCCGGCTTCCGGCGCTATCGGCAGTTTCTCCAGACCGAGCCGGACATCGCGGACCGGCCCGGCGCGCTGGCGCTGGGCCGGGCGGCGGGCGCCGTCGCCTTCGAGGGCGCGAGCTTCGCCTATGACGCCGGCCGTCCGGTCATCGGAGAGCTCACGCTGCGCGTCGCGCCGGGCGAGACGATCGCCTTCGTCGGCCCCTCCGGCGCCGGCAAGACGACGCTGCTCGCCCTGGTTCCGCGCTTCTACGACGTCTCGGGCGGCGCGGTGACGCTCGACGGCCATGACGTGCGCGACCTGACGCTCGCCTCGCTCAGGCGCAACATCGGCGTCGTCTCGCAGGACGTGTTCCTGTTCGGCGGCACGCTGCGCGAGAACGTCGCCTATGGCCGGCTCGAGGCCTCGGAGGCCGAGATCGTCGAGGCCGTGCGCCGTGCGCGGCTCGGCGGTCTGGTGGAGAGCCTTCCCGACGGGCTCGATACGGTGGTCGGCGAGCGGGGCGTGCGGCTCTCGGGCGGGCAGAAGCAGCGCGTGGCGATCGCGCGCATCTTCCTGAAGAATCCGCCGGTGCTGATTCTCGACGAGGCGACATCGGCGCTGGACGTGGAGACCGAGGCGGAGATCCAGGCCTCGCTGGAGGCGCTGTCACAGGGGCGCACGACGCTGATCATCGCCCATCGCCTCGCCACCGTCCGCAACGCCCACCGCATCGTGGTGCTCACGGCCGAGGGCGTCCGCGAGGAAGGCGGCCACCATGACCTCGTCGCCCGCGGCGGGCTCTACGCGCGGATGCAGGCCGCCCAGTCCCTCGCCTCGGGGCAAGTGGCGGCGGAGTGAGGCGCGGCGTCGCCGGCGCACCGATGACGCGAGTTGATTGCAGGGCTGCACGCTGCTAGGTCCAACCGCGACCGTCTCACGGAGAAGCACCCATGAAAGACTACGCCATCGCCGATATCGGCCTCGCGGACTACGGCCGCAAGGAAATCGCCATCGCCGAGACCGAGATGCCGGGCCTGATGGCGTGCCGCGAGGAGTTCGGCGCCGCGAAGCCGCTCAAGGGCGCGCGCATCACCGGCTCGCTGCACATGACCATCCAGACCGCGGTGCTCATCGAGACGCTCGCCGAACTGGGCGCCGAGATCCGCTGGGCCTCCTGCAACATCTTCTCCACGCAGGACCACGCCGCCGCCGCCATCGCCGCGGGCGGCACGCCCGTATTCGCGATCAAGGGCGAGTCGCTGGAGGATTACTGGACCTACACCGACCAGATCTTCCAGTGGGCCGACGGCGGCCTGACCAACATGATCCTCGACGACGGCGGCGACGCCACGATGTACATCCTGCTCGGCGCGCGGGCGGAGGAGGGCGAGGACATCCTCTCCACGCCCGGCTCCGAGGAGGAGGAATACCTCTTCGCGCAGATCAAGAAGCGCATGAAGCAGTCGCCCGGTTTCTTCGTGAAGCAGCGCGCAGCGATCAAGGGCGTGACCGAGGAGACGACGACCGGCGTCAACCGTCTCTACCAGCTCGCCAAGAAGGGCCAGCTGCCGTTCCCGGCGATCAACGTGAACGACAGCGTCACCAAGTCGAAGTTCGACAACAAGTACGGCTGCAAGGAGTCGCTGGTCGACGGCATCCGCCGCGGCACCGACGTGATGATGGCCGGCAAGATGGCCGTGGTCTGCGGCTACGGCGACGTCGGCAAGGGCTCGGCCGCCTCGCTGCAGGGCGCCGGCGCCCGCGTCGTCGTGACCGAGATCGACCCGATCTGCGCGCTTCAGGCCGCGATGGACGGCTTCGAGGTCATGACGCTGCAGGACGCCGCGCCGAAGGCCGACATCGTCATAACCACGACCGGCAACAAGGACGTCGTGACCATCGACGACATGCGCCTGTTCAAGGACATGTGCATCGTCGGCAACATCGGCCACTTCGACAACGAGATCCAGGTCGCCGCCCTCAAGAACCACAAGTGGACCAACATCAAGCCGCAGGTGGACATGATCGAGTTCCCCGACGGCAAGCGGATGCTGCTGCTGTCGGAGGGCCGGCTGCTGAACCTCGGCAACGCGACGGGGCACCCCAGTTTCGTGATGTCGGCGAGCTTCACCAACCAGGTGCTGGCGCAGATCGAGCTTTTCGTGCGCGGCGAGCAGTACTCCAACACCGTGCATGTGCTGCCGAAGCACCTCGACGAGAAGGTGGCGACGCTGCATCTGGGCAAGCTCGGCGTCAGGCTGACCAAGCTTCGCGAGGAGCAGGCGGCCTATATCGGCGTGAGTCCGCAGGGTCCGTTCAAGCCCGAGCACTACCGCTACTGATCGGCTCGGGCGCCGGAGAGGGCGGACGATGGGGCGCATCCTCACCGTCACGCTGTCCCCGGCGCTCGACCTCTCGACCGAGACGCCGGTGGTCGCGCCGGGGGGCAAGCTGCGCTGCGCCGAGCCGCGCAGCGACCCCGGCGGCGGCGGCGTCAACGTCTCCCGCGCCATCCGCTTCCTCGGGGGCGACAGCGCGCCGCTCGTCGCCGCCGCCGGCGCGGCCGGCGAGGCGGTGCTTTCGCTGCTGCGCGCCGAGGGCCTCGCGCCGCTCGCCGTCGCAGCGCCCGGCGAGACGCGGCGCAACTTCTCGGTCATCGAGACGACGACCGGCGCGCAGTACCGTTTCGTGACGCCCGGCGCGCCCTGGAGCGCTGCCGACGCCGAGGCGGCGGCGGCGCTCGTGGCCGCCCAGGTCGCGCCGGGCGACTGGGTGGTGATCAGCGGCAGCCTGCCGCCGGGGCTCGCCGCCGACCATCCGGCGGCGCTCGCGCGGCGGCTCGCGGCGCGCGGCGCGCGGGTCGCGCTCGACACGTCGGGCCCGGCGTTGGCGCATGCCGCCGCGCAGGGCGCCGGCCTCGCCGTGCTGCGGATGGACGACGCGGAGGCGGCGGAGCTGGCCGGCGCGCCGCCCGGGCCTCCGGAGGCCACCGCCGCCATGGCGAGCGCCCTCGTGGCGCGGGGCGCGGCGGAGATCGTCGCGATCGCCCGTGGGGCGGAGGGCACGGTCGTCGCCGATGCGGCGGGCCGCTGGTTCTGCCGGCCGCCAAAGGTGCAGGTCGTCAGCGCCGTGGGGGCAGGCGACAGCTTCATGGCCGCCTTCACCATGGGGCTCGCGCGCGGCGACGCCCCGGAGCGGGCCTGCGCCTTCGGCGTCGCCGCGGCGGCGGCGGCCGTCACGACGCCCGACACCCGGCTCTGCGACGCCGAGACGGTGGCGCTTCTGCTGCCTCAGGTGACGGCGGCGCCGCTCTGAAGCCCGGCGGGAGCCGGTCCCGCCGCCTCGGGCCAAGGCTCGACGACGACTTCGGGCCACAACGCGGCGATGCGGGCGCTCTTCGCCTCATGGGTCGCGCGGTTCGGCAGGACAGGGTTGGGAGTCAGCCGCCGCGCGAAGATCGCGTCGAGACCGAAGGGCGCCGCGACGACGATCTCCGCACCTGACAGCCGCGCCGCGACCGCGTGGGTGCGCGAGGCGTAGAACCGCAGCGATCCGGTCGCGCTCGCGAGCTTGGGGTAGGCGAAGCCGAAGCGGCGCGGAAACCACAGATGCGTGCGCGCCTGGTTGCGCAGCTCCACCGGAACCGGCCCCTGCGCGCACGGGAGCGCGGCGGGCATGGCGCGGATCGCGGCGTCCTCCGCCTCCCAGCTCGGGTCGCCGGCGTCGAAATAGACGATGTCGACGTCTTTGAGGCCGTAGCCGGGCGACCGGCCGGAAAGGCTGTTCCAGACGGCGCCGTAGAGCGCGCCCGAGACGAGCCAGCAATCGGGCAGGCCGCTGTCGCGGGCCAGCCGAAGTCCCGCCATGGCGACCGGGTCGGCGCGCAGGATGTCGCAAAAGCGCGCCTCCAGCGTGCTCAATTCACCCCCAGCGCGCGCATCACGTCCGACAGGATGCCGCCGATCAGCGTCTCGTCCTCGTCGGCCGTGCGCTCTGGCTCTCGGGCCTGCGCCACGACCGCCTCGCGCGGCGCGGGGCGCAGTTCGGGCAGCGGCCGCGCCGGCAGGCCCTGGTGCAGCCGCGCCATCGTCTCGCGCCATATCTCGGCGGGCAGGCCGCCGCCGGTGACGCCGGTCAGCGGCGTGTTGTCGTCGTAGCCCATCCAGACGCCGACGACATACTGCGCCGAGAAGCCGATGAACCAGGCGTCGCGCGCCTCCTGCGTGGTGCCGGTCTTGCCCGCGAGGGGGCGGTCGAGCAGCGCGGCGCGGCGCCCGGTCCCCGTCCGCACGACATCGGCCAGCATGTAGGTCAGGTAGCCGGCCACAGGCGCGGCCAGCACGCGGCGGCGCTGGCCGGGGCCGGCCATCAGGGGCGTCTCGTCGCCGCGCACCCGCAGGTCGCGGATGCCCCAGGGCGCGCCGTCGAAGCCGCCGGAGGCGAAGGCGGCGTAGGCGCCCGTCATCTCCAGCAGCGTGACCTCGGAGGCGCCGAGCGCGGTGGCCGGGCCGGGCGCGATCGGCGTGGTGAGCCCGAGCTTGCGCGCCACCCGCTCCACCCGCGCCGCGCCGACGCGCTCGTAGAGCCGGACCGCGACGGTGTTGATCGAGTGCGCCAGCGCGTGATCGAGGGTCACGGGCCCGGCGTAGCCGCCGCCATAATTCTCCGGCGACCAGGCGCCGATGCGCAGCGGCGCGTCCACCACGACGTCCGCCGGCGAGAGGCCCGTCTCCAGCGCGGCGGCGTAGACGATGGGCTTGAAGACGCTGCCCGGCTGGCGCCGGGCCTGCGTGGCGCGGTTGAACTGGCCGGCGTCGGCGTCGCGCCCGCCGACGATGGCCCGCACGGCCCCGTCGGGCGTCATCACCACCACGGCGGCCTGCGCCTTCGAGCCCGCGCGCACGCTGTCGGAGAAGACCTTCGCCAATGCGGCCTCGGCGGCGCGCTGCGCGGCGGGCTCGAAGGTCGTGCGGATCACCACGTCCTCGGTCGTGGTCTCGGTGAGGTAGACTGGGCCAGCGTCCATCACCCAGTCGGCGAACTGGCCGCCGGCGCGCGCGGCGGCGGCGGCGGAGAGGCGGGCGGGCTCGGCCAGCGCTACGGCGGCTTCGCCGGGCGAGAGGTAGCCCTCCTCCGCCATTGCGCGCACGACCACTTCCGCACGGGCCTCGGCGAGCGCGATGTCGGCGGTGGGCGAGAAGCGCGACGGCGCCTTGAGTAGACCCGCGAGCATCGCCGCCTGCGAGGGGTCGACGAAACGCGCCGACTTGCCGAAATAGCGCTGAGCCGCAGCCTCGAAC
Organism: Rubrimonas cliftonensis; assembly: GCF_900107585.1. Taxonomy (GTDB): domain Bacteria; phylum Pseudomonadota; class Alphaproteobacteria; order Rhodobacterales; family Rhodobacteraceae; genus Rubrimonas; species Rubrimonas cliftonensis. Next base: position 168,509 of record NZ_FNQM01000005.1, read on the forward strand.
CCATAGGCGCCGGCGCCGAGATACACGCGGTTGAGGTACACTGCGAATATGTCATCCTTGTCGTACTTCAGCTCCATGGCCAGCGCCATGGGTATTTCCTTCAGCTTGCGCTCGAAGGACCGTTCATTGGTGAGAAATACGTTCTTGGCGACCTGCTGGGTGATGGTCGAGCCGCCCTGAACGACACGCCCGGCGCGGAAGTTCGCCAGCGCCGCGCGCGCCAGCCCGCGCGGGTCCACGCCGGGATGGCTGTAGAAGCGACGGTCCTCCGCGGCGAGGATCGCGTGCACCAGATGGGGCGAGACGTCGCCGACGCCGATCTCCCCGCCGAACTGCTCGCCGCGCCAGGCGAACACCTCGCCGCGGCTGTCGAGCATCGTGACGGAGCCGCGGGAGCGTCCGTCGCGCAGTTCTTCGGGGTTGGGCAGCGCCTGATACATGAAGAAGACCGCCGCCGCGAGCGCCAGCGCCGCCGCACCGGCCAGCCGCAGGCCCATGCCGAGAGCGAACAGCACGACGGCGCGCAGGGCCCGCTCGACCCGTCCCGGCCGGCGCGCATGGCGCTTGTTGTCCCGCTTGCCGGCGGGAGGGGCCTGTTTCGCCTTCGGCACGCGCGCTCTCCGGTGCGTCGTGAATGCTGCTCGCCGTCATCCTACCGCGCGGCGGCGCGAATGTGGAGGATCAGCGCGCGAGGTGCCGCAGATAGCGCCTCTCCAGCCGGGCGACGCCCCAGACGACCAGCCATGTCAGCGCCATGTAGAGCGCGGCGGCGGTCAGCAGCCCCTCGTAGACGACGTAGTAGCGCCCGTTCACCAGCCGTCCGACGCCGAGAATGTCCTGGATCGTCACCAGCGAGGCGATGGCCGAACCGTGCAGCATGAACACCGTCTCGTTGCCGAGCTGCGGCAGGGCGCGGCGCAGCGCGCCGGGGATCAGCACGCGCCGCGCCGCCAGCCAGGGCGACATGCCGAGCGCGGCGCAGGCCTCGCGGTCGCCCTTCGCCGTGGCGACGAGCGCGCCGCGCAGGATCTCGGTCTGGTAGGCGGCGGAGTTGAGCGTGAAGGCGATCAGGCAGCACCACCACGCGTCGCGCAGAACCGGCCAGAGAAGGCTGTCGCGCACGAAGCCGAACTGCGCGAGCCCGTAGTAGATGAGAAACAGCTGCACCAGCAGCGGCGAGCCGCGGAAAACGTAGACGTAGCCGCGCACAAGCGTATCGACGACCGGCGCGCGCGCGGCGCGCGCGCAGGCCATCGGCAGCGCCAGCACGAAACCGAAGACCAGCGCCAGCGCGGTGAGGTGCAGCGTGATCCAGACGCCCTCGACCCAGCGCGGCGCCTCGCTCAGCACGAGGCAGGGGTTGAAGAACCACGGGCTCCCGGCTTCGGAGGCCGCGGCCGCCGCCGCGCACATCGCCTCCATCGCTCAGGTCCCCCGCGCAAGGCGCTTCTCGGCGCGGGCTAAGGCCCAGCCGGAAACGGCGGTGATGAGGAGATAGGCGACGAGCACCGCGAGCATGAAGGTGAAGGGATCGCGCTCGCGCCGGCCGACCTTCAGCGCAAGCCCCACGAGGTCGCTCAGCCCGATGACGGAGACGACCGCCGTCGACTTCACCAGCACCTGCCAGACGTTTGCGTAGCCGGGCAGGGCGTGGCGCATCAGCTGCGGCGCCGCGATGCGCCACAGCAGGCGCGAGCGGGAGAGGCCGAGCGCGACGCCCGCCTCGATCTGCCCGCGCGGCACGGCGAGCCAGGCGCCGCGGAAGGTCTCGGCGAGATAGGCGCCGTAGATGAAGCCGATCGCCAGCACCCCGGCGGCGTAGGCGGAGACGTCGACGCCCTCAAGCCCCACGGCGCCGGCCAGCGCGTTCACGAGGCGCTGGCCGGCGAAATAGATGATCAGGATGGTCACGAGGTCGGGGATGCCGCGCACGACCGTCGAATAGGCCGCGGCCGCGCCGCGCCCGACCGGCCCGCCGCCGAGCCGCGCCGCCGCCGCGAGCGCGCCGAGCACGCTGGCCAGGGCCAGCGCCAGCACGGCGACCGAGACCGTCACCCAGAAGCCCTGCAGGAGCAGCGGCCCCGCGCCGATCAGCGCCTCCACTGCAGACTACGCCAACCGCGCGCCCTCAGCCGTCATATACGTCGAACGGAAAGTAGGCGTCGTTGATCTCCTTGTAGACGCCGCTTTCGCGGATCGCGAGGATGGCCGCCGAGAGCCGGTCGCGCAGCTCCGTGTCGCTCTTGCGCACGCCGATGCCGGCCCCCTCTCCGTGATACCGGGGAACCGAGTAGGCCGGACCGACGAATGCGAAGCCCTCGCCTGCGGGGGTGTTCAGGAATCCGTCCTGCGCGGCGATGCTGTCCTGCATCGCCGCATCGCAGCGACCGGATGTCAGATCGAGATACACCTCGTCCTGGGTCGGGTAGAGCACCAGGCTGGCGGAGGGAAATTCGCCCTCGATGAACGCCTGATGGATCGAGCCGCGCTGCACGCAGACCGTCTTGCCGGCGAGCCCCGCATCCGTGATCTCGGCGTCGAAGCCCTCCGGCGCGACGAAGCTCGCCGCCGTCTGATAGTACTTGCCGGTGAAGTCGATGCGCTGCTTGCGTTCCTCGGTGATCGACATCGAGGCGAGGATGGCGTCGCACTTGCCTTCCTCAAGGGTGGGGATGATCGCGTCCCACTCGGTCTGCACCATCTCGCAGGACGCGCCCATCTCGGCGCAGAGCGCCTTGGCGATGTCGATGTCGAAGCCCTCCAGCTCGCCGGCGTCGGAGACCTGGCTGAACGGCGGATAGGCGCCCTCGACGCAGATGCGCAGGTCCTGCGCGGCGGCGGGCAGGGCGAAGGCCGCGACGAGCGCGGCGGCGGCGATGGGCGTGCGTGCCATGGCGGTGGAGACCCCTGTCATTCGGTTCGGCGCCTTCACGGGCGCATTGGCGACAGGTTAAGCCCGAGCGACGGGGGGGCAGCAAGCCCCGACGCCGCCACGTCTCGCGGCGACGACCGCCGCGGGCGCGCCTCAGGGGCGCGTCTCAGTCGCGCACGCGGGCCAGGAACTGGCGCAGGCGCTCCGATTTCGGCGCGCCGAAGAGCGTCGCCGGAGGCCCCTCCTCCTCCACCACGCCCTGGTGGAGGAACACCACCCGGCTCGCGACCTCGCGGCAGAAGCCCATCTCGTGGGTGACGATCAGCATGGTGCGCCCCTCCGCGGCGAGGTCGCGCATCACGCCCAGCACCTCGCCGACGAGTTCGGGGTCGAGCGCCGAGGTCGGCTCGTCGAACAGCAGCACATCCGGCTCCATGGCGAGCGCGCGGGCGATGGCGACGCGCTGCTGCTGGCCGCCGGAGAGCTGGATCGGGTAGGCGTGCGCCTTGTCGGGCAGGCCGACGCGCGCGAGCAGCGCCTCGGCCCGCTGCGTCGCCGCCGCCGCGCTCAGGCCCAGCACATGCACCGGCGCCTCGACCAGGTTCTCCAGCACCGTCATGTGCGACCACAGGTTGAAGCTCTGGAACACGAAGCCGACGCGCGCCCTGAGCCGCCTCAGCGCCGCCGCGTCGCGCCGCCCCGCGCCCAGCGCCACCCGCTCGCCGCCCACCGAGACCTCGCCGGCCTCCGGCGTCTCCAGAAGGTTGATGCAGCGCAGCAGCGTGGATTTTCCCGAGCCTGAGGCGCCGATCAGCGCGATCACCTCGCCGCGCGCGGCCTCAAGCGACACGCCCTTCAGCACCTCGACCAGCCCGAAGCGCTTGCGGATGTTGCGGACGGAAAGCTGCGGCTCCATCGCCGCAATGCTTCACGCCCCGCGCCGCGCGTCAAGGCGCCCGGCGCGATGCTGCTATGCACAACCGCGCGCCGTTGATATGACGCGCGCGCGACATGCGGCCTTCGGGGGCCGAGGGGGAGGGCGCGATGAAGGGCGACACGAACATGAAAATCCTCTCGGGCAACGGAAACCGGCCACTGGCCGAGGCCATCGCGCGGCGCATCTCGGTCTATCGCGGCGGGTCCGTCGGCATCGCCGACGCGCGGGTGGAGCGGTTCTCCGACAAGGAGATCTTCGTGGAGGTGTTCGAGAACGTCCGCGGCGAGGACGTCTTCATCGTCCAGCCGACCTCGAACCCCGCCAACGACAACTTGATGGAGCTGCTGATCATGACCGACGCGCTGCGCCGCTCCTCGGCGCGGCGGGTGACGGCGGTCATCCCCTATTTCGGCTACGCGCGGCAGGACCGGCGGACGTCGGCGCGCACGCCGATTTCGGCCAAGCTGGTCGCCAACCTCATCGAAAAGGCGGGCGTCGACCGGGTGCTGACGATGGACCTGCACGCCGGCCAGATTCAGGGCTTCTTCGACCTTCCGGTGGACAACCTCTACGCGGCGCCGGTGTTCGCGCTCGACATCCGCCACCATTTTCAGAACGCCGAAGGGCTCATGGTGATCTCGCCCGACGTCGGCGGCGTGGTGCGCGCGCGCGATCTCGCCAAGCGCATCGGCGCGGGGCTCGCGGTCGTCGACAAGCGCCGCGCCGGCCCCAACGAGATCGAATCGATGACGGTCATCGGCGAGGTCGCCGGCAAGACCTGCCTGATCGTGGACGACATCTGCGACACGGCGGGGACGCTCTGCGCCGCCGCCAAGCTGCTGCGCGAAGAGGGGGCGACGGCCGTGCACGCCTACATCTCCCACGGCGTGCTCTCGGGCCCGGCCCTTGAGCGGCTCGGCGGCTCGCTGCTCGACACCCTCGTCGTGACCGACAGCATCGAGCATTCGGCCGCCGTGCGCGCGGCGGAGAAGATCCGCGTCGTCTCGGTCGCGCCGCTCTTCGCGCAGGCGATCCTGAACGTCGGCAACGACACCTCCGTCTCGTCGCTGTTCCGCGAGGACACGCTCGCGCCGATCTACGAGGCGCACTACCGATTCGCCTGACCGCGCGGAGCGGTTCAGTCGGCGGCGAGGTCCGGGGGCCAGGGGCGCTCGGCCTCAGCCGCGATCCATTTGGCCGCCCAGTCCGGCAGAGTCGGGGCCCAGTCGGGCCGGCCCATCGCCGTCAGCACGGTCGTTGGCGGCACGATGCGGCCCCTGCTGGTCACGGCGACCCGCATCAGCCCGGCGGACGCCGCCTCGCCGCGCACCACCATCGCCTGATGCATGTAGAACCAGCGCATGTCATGGCCGAGGCCGCGCGTGCGCAGGCTGATGCGGTCGAACGCGCGCACGCGCCGGCGGTAGCGCACCGAGGCGCCGCCCACCGCGAAGCCCCAGCCGTGGCTTCGGGCGTGCCGACTCAGCCCGATACGGGCGGCGTGATCGAGCCGGCCGAGATCGTAGAGCGTCAGCACGCGCCCGTTGTTCATCTCCGCGAACATGTCGAGATCCCACGGCCAGCAGGTCAGGTGGAGCGTCGCGACCTCCTCGAGGGCGAGCGGCTCCTTGCGCCGGGCGGCGGCGGCGACAATGGCGAGGCGGACGAACGGATACATGCCGCAGTGATGCTGCACCGCAGCGAAGTCCGCAAGCCGTGACGCGCCGTCAGGCCCCGGCGTCCGCCTGCCGCCAGAGCGGCGCGGCCCCGAAGGTCTCCACGAGGAAGTCGACGAACACGCGCACGCGCGGCAGCAGGTGGCGGCGGTCGGCGTAGAGGGCGACGATGTCGGTGTCCTCGCTGGCGTAGTCGGGCAGCAGATGCGCGAGCCTGCCGGCCCGGATGTCGTCGCCGATGAGATACTCCGGCAGCCGGGCGACCCCGAGGCCGGCGAGCACGGCGTGGCGCAGGGCGTCGGCGCTCGACGCCTCGAAATTGCCGCGCAGCGGGACCACGCCGCCGTCGGCGCCCTTCAGACCCCAGTCGTTCCACTGCTGGAGCGACATGAGGCGCAGCACGTTCGCGCGGGCGAAGTCCTCCGGCCTCTCGAACGGGCCGTTCGCGGCGACATAGGACGGCGCCGCGATGATGATCCTGCGGTTGCGCGCGAGCCGGCGCACGATCACGTCGCCGTCGCCGATCTGCTCGGTGAAGCTGAGCGCGACGTCGACGGCGCCGAGGTCCACCGGGCGGTCGCCCAGTTCGAGCGCCACGCGCAGGTCGGGGTATTGCGCGAGAAAGGCCGGCAGGCGGGGGATCAGCTGCGCCTTCGCGAGCGCGACGGTCGCCGCGACCCGCAGCGTGCCGCGCGGCGCGGCGCCGTGTTCGCCAAGGCTCGCCTCGGCCTCCGCGACCCGGGCCGCCACGTCGGCGCAGCGGTGGTAGAAGGCGGCCCCGGCCTCGGTCAGCGACACGCCGCCCTGCCCGCGCGTCAGCAGGCGCACGCCCAGCCTGTCCTCCAGCGCGCCCATCTGCTTGCTGACGGCCGAATGGGCGTGCCCGGCGCGCCGGGCGGCTTCGGAGAAGCTTCCCGCGTCCACCACATGCGCGAAGAGGATCATCTGCGCCGAGAGGTCCATGGTTCGGCCCTGTTCCATCTGGTGACGGCTGGTGTCACCGCCCAACCTATACGGTTTGTTAGGCTCCTTCGCTATCTTGTGCAGTGCAACAGAGGAGCGGCGAGCGCTCCCCGGGAAACCGCCAGGGGCACGAGGCGTCGACCGATGCGCGGTCGTCGCGATGGCGGGCGAGAAGCCCCGCCGAGGCCCTGCGCCATGTGGGCGCAGCAGGTGGAACCGGCCCCGACCGGGGGCTGCAGGCGCAATTGGCCCATCGGGCCAGGGAGCAGAAGATGAACGTGCAAGCATATCGTCGCGCCGGTCTGGCGCAGGATTTCGGAACCATCCTCGGTCCAATCCGCGCTCTCCGCGCCCATGTCGAGGACTGGGCGCGCCGCCGCGAGGCCTATCACGAGACGTTGGCGGAGCTGTCGGCGCTGAGCGACCGCGATCTCGCCGACATCGGGTTCCATCGCAGCGACCTGCCTCGGGTAGCGCGCGAAGCGGCGGCGCTGTCATGAGCGCCGCGACGCTGGGCCGCGCCGGGGCCGCGAACGCCGGCGAGGGCCGCGCATGGCTGCGCAAGGTCTGGATGCGCTTCCAGCGCGCCCGCCTCGAGGCCGCCATGCGCGGCTTCACCGACGCGCAGCTCGCCCAGATCGGCGTTACGCGCGAGGGCGTCGCCGAGCACGCCCGCCAGCTGGTCGAAGAGCGCGGCTGAGCCGGCTTGGCGCTGGGCCGCCGCCCGGCTAGAAGGGCGGGCATGGACAACGTGCTCGCCCGCATCCGCGCCTACAAGCTTGAGGAGATCGCCGCCGCGAAGGCGGCCGTCCCTGAAAGAACCCTGCGCGCGGCGGCCGCCGACGCGTCGCCGCCGCGCCCCTTCGCCGCCGCCCTGCGCGCGGCCGAGGCAGCAGGCTACGGCCTGATCGCCGAGATCAAGAAGGCGAGCCCCTCCAAGGGGCTGATCCGCGCCGACTTCGAGCCGGCGTCGCTCGCCCGGGCCTATGCCGAGGGCGGCGCGACCTGCCTCAGCGTGCTCACCGACACGCCGTCCTTCCAGGGCGCGCCAGAGTATCTGCGCGCCGCGCGCGCGGCGGTCCCGCTGCCCTGCCTGCGCAAGGACTTCCTGCACGATCCCTATCAGGTGATCGAGGCGCGGGCCTGGGGCGCCGACTGCATCCTCGTCATCCTCGCCGCGGTCGACGACGCGATGGCGCGCGAGCTGGCTGACGCGGCGCGCGCCTTCGGCATGGACGCGCTGGTGGAGGTTCACGACGCCGACGAGATGGCGCGCGCCCGGGCGCTGGGCGCGGATTTCGTGGGCGTCAACAACCGCGACCTGCGCAGCTTCGTCACCGACATCGCCACGACAGAGCGCCTCGCGCCGCTGGCGCCGGAAGGCGCGCTGCTGGTCGCTGAGTCCGGGCTCGGCGCGCCGGCCGATCTGGCGCGCCTCGCCCGCGCCGGCGCGCGCAGCTTCCTGATCGGCGAGAGCCTGATGCGCGCCGACGACGTGGCGGCGGCGACGCGCGCGATCCTCGCCCAGGCCCCCGCGCCGGCATGAGCGGGCTCACACATTTCGACGCCAAGGGCGACGCCCACATGGTCGACGTCTCCGGCAAGGACGTCACCAGCCGCACCGCGACCGCCCGCGGCGCCGTCCTGATGGCGCCGGAGACGCTGGCGCTCGTCACGGAGAACCGCGCGAAGAAGGGCGACGTGCTCGCGGTCGCGCGGCTCGCCGGGATCATGGCGGCCAAGCGCACGGCCGATCTCGTGCCGCTCTGCCACCCGCTGATGCTCTCGAAAGTGACGGTGGAGCTGACGCCGCGCCTGACTGGCGAAGGCGAGGCCCGCGTCGAGATCGAGGCGACCGTGCGCGTCGAGGGCCGCACCGGCGTCGAGATGGAGGCGCTGACGGCGGTTTCGGTCGCGGCGCTGACGGTCTATGACATGCTCAAGGCGACGGACAAGGCGATGCGCCTGACCGACATCCGGCTGGTCCACAAGGACGGCGGGCGCTCGGGCGCCTTCCACGCGACGTGAGCGCCGCGCCGCTGCTGACCGTGCCGGAGGCGCTCGCGCGCGTTCTCGCGCTGCTGGCGCCCGTCGGTGTCGAGACCGTCGGGTTGAGCGAGGCGGCGGGCCGCGTGCTGGCGCAACCCGCCGTCGCACGCCGCGCGCAGCCGCCCTTCGACGCCTCGGCGATGGACGGCTACGCCGTGCGCGCGGCCGAGGCGACGCCGGGCGCGCGCCTGCGCGTCGTGGGGGAGGCGCCGGCGGGTCGCGCCTGGACCGGCGACCTCGGGCCGGGCGAGGCGCTGCGCATCTTCACCGGCGCGCCGCTGCCGGCCGGCGCGGACGCCGTGCTCATCCAGGAGAACGCTCGGGCCGAGGGCGACGCCGTGTTCTGCCTCGAAGCCGTGGCGCCAGGCGCATGGGTGCGCCCGGCGGGGTTCGATTTCGGGCCGGGAGCGTCGCTCCCCGCGCCGCGGCGGCTCTCGCCGGCGGACATCGCCGCGCTCGCCGCGATGAACCTGCCGGAGGTCGTCGTGCGCCGGCGGCCGCGCGTGGCGCTGGTGCCGACCGGGGACGAGCTGGTGGAGGTCGGGGCGGCGCCGGCCGCCGACCAGATCGTGGCCTCCAGCGGCCATGGCCTCGCCGCGCTGCTGGCGGGTTTCGGCGCCGCGCCGGACCTCAGGCCCATCGCGCCTGACCGCGTTCCCGCGCTCGGCGCGGCGCTGCGGGCCGCCGCCGGGAACGCCGACCTGATCGTGACGCTCGGCGGCGCCTCGGTCGGCGACCATGATCTCGTGCGCGGGGTGGTCGGCGACGCCGCGCTGAGCTTCTACAAGGTGGCGATGCGGCCCGGAAAACCGCTGATGGCCGGGCGTTTCGCAGGCGTCCCGATCGTCGGCCTGCCTGGCAACCCGGTCTCTGCGATGGTGTGCTGCCACATCTTCCTGCGTTCCGCGATCGACGCCCTGCTCGGTCTGCCGGCGGGGCCGGCGGGTCGGCGCGAGGCGATCCTCGCGGCGCCGGCCCCGGCGGAGGGGCCGCGCGAGCACTATGCGCGCGCGGCGGTCGAGAGCGACGGCCGGGTGCGCCTGTTCGAGAATCAGGACAGTTCCGCGCAGATGCTGCTCGCCGGCGCCGACGTTCTGGCGGTGCGCCCGGCGAACGCGCCGGCGGCCGCCGAGGGCGACGCCATCGAGGTTGTCCCGCTGCGAAGCGCTTGACGCAATAAAGGAACGGCGGTAGAACTCAAGCGGAACGAAACCGGATGGAGGGTGCGCCGTGCTGACCAGGAAACAGCTTGAGCTGCTGCGGTTCATCCATCAGAGAACCCAGCGCGACGGCGTGTCGCCCTCCTTCGACGAGATGAAGGAGGCGCTCGATCTGAGGTCCAAGTCAGGCATCCACCGCCTCATCACCGCGCTCGAGGAGCGCGGCTTCATCCGGCGGCTGGCGCATCGCGCGCGCGCCGTGGAAGTCATCCGTCTGCCCGACGCGATGGAGACGGAGCGGCCCGGCTTCAGCCCGAGGGTGATTGCAGGCGGCGCCCGGGCGCGCGAGAGCGCGGCTTCGCCCGGCCCGCGGATGGACGTGGAGACCGAGAGCGTGGCCGTGCCGCTGGTGGGCCGCATCGCCGCCGGCGCCCCGATCGAGGCGCTCGAACACCGCGAGCGGGGCGTCGGCGTGCCGAGCGGCATGCTGTCGCCGGGGGCCGAGCACTTCGCGCTGGAGGTGAAGGGCGATTCGATGATCGACGCCGGCATTTTCGACGGCGATCTCGTGGTGATCCGCAGTCAGGACGTGGCCGACGACGGCGACATCGTGGTGGCGTTGATCGACGACGGCGAGGCGACGCTCAAGCGGCTGCGACGGCAGGGCAGGGGGCGCGTGGCGCTGGAGGCCGCCAACCCGCGCTACGAGACCCGCATTCTCGCGGCGGATAAAGTGAAGATCCAGGGAAGGCTCGTCGGCCTGATCCGCACCTACTGATCGTCTGCGGAGCCGGCGGCGCGGGCCGCTCCCGACCAGAGCCGCCCCGGCTTCCGGATGGTCCGCAGCGCCATCGCCGGCGGATCCGCTGAGGTCGGTCGCGCGCTCCGTTCGTCTGCGGCCGCGCCGCCGGTCGAGGACGGCGGGTGCCGGGTGGGCGAAGGTCGGGCTGGCTCTTGCCGGATCGGAGCGGGGGGCGTCGTCCGCGGCGAGCCGACCTCGTCGGCGGCGCCGCCCTTCAGGGACGTCCGCGCGGCCCCGACGACAGACTGGCTCGGCGAGGCCGACTGCGCGTCAGGATCCGAAGCGACGGGGCGTCCGACGAGCGGGCCTGTCCCGGCGAGGGCGCGGCGGTCGATGACGCCGCAGGCATCCGGCGTCACCAGCCATGCGACGCCCTCCATGGACGCCGCCGACAGAGCCTGAACACCGCCTCGCGTCGACTCGGGAGCGGCGGCCCAAGGCGCGACGACCACCGTGGCGGGTCCGCACAGGCGGTCGAGCGCCCGGCGGCTCAGGCGGCCGCCCTGCCACACCACGACGCGCCAGCCAGTGTCGAGCGCCGCGCGCGGGGCCGGCCCGTCCTCGTCGAAGCCGGGCGCGTCGTCGCCCAGCGCGCCGTCGCGCCGCAGCCATGTCGCGCGTGCGAAGTCGCCGCCTCGGCCCTGCTGCACCGCGCGCCCCGCAGCCGTCATGGCCGCGACGGATCCATCCTCGGCGATGATGAGCGGCGGCCGCGGCGCCGGCGCCGCCCAGACGGCGCCCGCCAGCGCCAGAACGGGCAGCCCCGCAAGGCGCAGCCGGCTGCGCCAGAGGCAGAGCCAGAGCCCCCCGGCGGTGGTCAGCCACAGCGCCGACGGCGGGGCGGCGGGAACGGCGCGGACAGCGCCCTCCAGACTCGCCGTCCACCGCGCCACGGCGAGGATGCCCTCGATCCCGGCGCCCGCCGCGGTGAGCGCCGGCTCTTCCCAGCCGAGAGGGGCGAGAAGGGCGGCGGCGGCGAGAGACGGGGCCACCAGCAACCCCATCAGCGGCACGCCCCCGAGATTCGCGAGAAGGCCGTAGGTCGCGGCGCGGTTGAAGTGGAACGCGGCGAAGGGCGCGGTCGCGAGCCCCGCGATGAGGCTCGTCGCGACCAGCCCCACGACATAGCGCCCGACGACGACCGCCGCGCCGCGGCGCCTGCGCGTCGTCAATCGCTCCCGCGCCGCCTCATACGCCGCCACCAGCGCGACGGTGGCGGCGAAGGACATCTGGAAGCCGACCGAGAGCACCGTCTCCGGCGCGAGCAGCAGCACCACCCACGCCGCGAGCGCCAGCCCCCTCAGCGTCACCGCCGACCGCCCCGCTAGCACCGCAGAGAGTGCGACGGCGGCCATGACGAAGGCGCGTTGCGTCGCCACCGAAGCCCCCGAGGCCAGGAGGTAGCACAGGGCGGCCGCCAGCGCCGCGACGGCCGCGACGTCGCGCGCGGCGACCCGCGCCGCGAGCGGCCCCGCCGCAGCGCCGCTTGCGGCGAGCGCCAGCCGAACGCCGCCGAAGACCAGCCCGCAGACGATGGCCATGTGCAGGCCCGAGATCGCCAGCAGATGCGCCAGCCCGCTGTCGCGCAGCGCCTCCAGCGCGTCCACCGGAAGGCCGGCGCGGTCTCCGGTCACGATCGCGGCGGCGAAGGCCCCGGCCTCGCCCGGCAGCCGTGCGCGAAGCCCGTCGCCCAGCCGCGCGCGGGCCTGCGACAGCGCCTCGCCGAGCGCCGCAAGCTGGCCCGCAGCCGGCGCGTCCGGCAGGCGCGCAAGCCGCCCGCGGGCGACGCCGACGCCGCCCAGCCGCTCGAACCAGGCCGCACGGGCGAAGTCGAAGGCGCCCGGCTCGACCGGTCCGCCCGGAGGGCGCAGCAGCGCCAGCACCGAGACGCGGTCGCCCGGCGACACCCCGTCGGCCGCGGTTTCCGAGAGCAGGGTGACGCGCACCCGCGCCGGCGTCTCGGCGGGCGCCAGACCCCAGATCCGCAGGTCGCCGAAGGTGATCCGGGGGCGGCCGGCGGCGGACTGCGATAGCGCCTCGACCCTGCCCTCGACGAGCCCCTCATGCTCGGCGAAAAGCACCGGCGCCGCAACCGCATGCGCCCTCAGCCCCGCCCAGCCGAAGCCGGCGAGCAGGCAGGCCAACGCGACCGCCCCGGCAAGCCGCGCCTCGCCTCCGCTCCGCGCCGCGACGAGCAGCGCAGCGGCGCCGGCCAGCGCGGCGAACAGCGCGACAAGGCTTGGCTCGGCCGGCGCGAGCACATAGGACTGCACGCCGAGGCCGAAGAGCACCGGCGTCCAGAGCGGCGCGCGCCGCCGCTCCTGCGCCCACAGGGCCGCGCCGAAAGCCGCGCCGGCGGCTGGCGTCTTGGTCTCGGCGGCTGCGTTCATGCTGACGGCGGATCTCCGGGGGAAGTCGAGAATGAGTGAAAAAGCCGAAGTCGTCACGCGGTTCGCGCCGTCGCCCACGGGATACCTGCACATCGGCGGCGCGCGCACGGCGCTTTTCAACTGGCTCTACGCGCGCGGGCGCGGCGGCCGGTTCCAACTTCGCATCGAGGACACCGACCGCGCGCGCTCCACGCCCGAGGCGACCCAGGCGATCTACGACGGGCTGCGCTGGCTGGGGCTCGACTGGGACGGCGAGGCGCTGAGCCAGTGGAGCCGCGTCGATCGCCATCGCGAAGCCGCCGAGGAGATGGTCGCGCGCGGCGGCGCCTATCGCTGCTACGCTTCGAAGGAGGAGGTCGACGCCGCCCGCGCCCGCGCCGCAGAGGAGAAGCGCCCGCAGGTGTTCGAAAGCCCCTGGCGCGACGCCGACCCCGCCGACGCGCCCGACCTGCCGCACGTCATCCGCCTCAAGGCGCCGCGCGAGGGCGAGACGGTCGTCGAGGACGCGGTGCAGGGGACGGTGCGCTGGGCCAACGCGCAGCTCGACGATCTGGTGCTCCTGCGCTCCGACGGCGCGCCGACCTACATGCTCGCCGTCGTGGTGGACGACCACGAAATGGGCGTGACCCATGTCATCCGCGGCGACGACCACCTCACCAACGCTGCGCGCCAGTCGCTGATCTACGCTGCGATGGGCTGGGCGCCGCCGGTGTTCGCCCACATCCCGCTGATCCACGGCCCCGACGGCGCCAAGCTCTCCAAGCGCCACGGCGCGCTCGGCGTAGAGGCCTATCGCGACATGGGCTATCTGCCGGAGGCCCTGCGCAACTATCTCGCGCGGCTCGGCTGGGGCCACGGCGACGACGAGTACTTCACCACCGAGCAGGCGCTGGAGTGGTTCGACCTGCCGGGCGTGGGCAAGGCGGCGGCGCGCTTCGACTTCGCCAAACTGGCCGATCTCAACGGCCGCTGGATCCGAGACAGCGAGGACGGCGCGCTGCTGGCGCAGGTCGAGGCGCTTTTTGCGGCGCAGCAGCGCGCCCCGCTCACGCCGTCGCAGCGCAGCATGATGGCCCATGCGATGCCGGGGCTGAAACAGCGCGCCAAGACGCTCATCGAACTCGTTGAATCTGCGTACTATATCCTTGTGGACGGCGTTCCCGAGCCTGACGAGAAGGCGGCGAAGCTGCTTTCGCCGGAGGCCCGCGACATCCTCGCCAAATTGACCCTCCGTCTGCAGGATGTTACCGAATGGCGCACTGCGGAACTTGAGATGGTCGTGCGCGCTTTCGCCGAGGACGCCCAGATCAAGCTTGGCGCCGCGGCGCAGCCGCTGCGCGCCGCTCTGACAGGCCGGGCGACGTCGCCCGGCGTCTTTGATGTGCTTGAAACGCTGGGTCGCGACGAGAGTCTCAGACGGCTTTCGGCCCAGGCGACATGACGGGACGCCGCATGCCTGACGGGGCGGCGCCAGGTAGACCGCTCGCCGGGCGCGCGACCGCGCCCCGGCCAACTACGGGGCGCGCGGCTTGCGCGCCTCGCGCAACAACAGGGGGTGCGCATGGCTGACGGCGCTCACAAGAACTCGGCGACCTTCACCTATGACGGCAAGACGATCGATCTGCCGGTCATCGCCGGCTCGGTCGGGCCGGACGTCGTCGACATCCGCAAGCTCTACGCCCAGACGGGCATGTTCACCTACGATCCGGGCTTCACGTCGACCGCGGCCTGCGAGTCCGCGATCACCTACATCGACGGCGACAAGGGCGAGTTGCTCTATCGCGGCTACCCGATCGACCAGCTCGCCGAGAAGAGCCACTATCTCGAAGTGTGCTACCTGCTGCTTTATGCGGAGCTGCCGACCGCGGCCCAGCTTGAGGATTTCGAGGCGCGGGTGACGCGGCACACCATGCTGCACGAGCAGATGGTGAACTTCTACCGCGGCTTCCGGCGCGACGCGCACCCGATGGCGGTGGTCTGCGGCGTGGTCGGCGCGATGAGCGCGTTCTACCACGACAGCACCGACATCAACGACCCGTGGCAGCGCGAGGTCGCGTCGATCCGCATGATCGCGAAGCTGCCGACGATCGCCGCCTGGGCCTACAAGTATTCGATCGGCCAGCCTTTCGTCTATCCGCGAAACGATCTCGACTATGCGGCAAACTTCCTGCACATGTGCTTCGCGACGCCGTGCGAGGAGTATGTCGTCGACCCGATCCTCAGCCGCGCAATGGATCGCATCTTCACGCTGCACGCCGACCACGAGCAGAACGCCTCGACCTCGACGGTGCGCCTCGCCGGGTCGAGCCAGGCCAACCCCTTCGCCTGCATCGCCGCCGGCGTCGCGTGCCTCTGGGGCCCCGCCCATGGCGGCGCCAACGAGGCCGCGCTGGCGATGCTGCGCGAGATCGGCGCGCCCGAGCGCATCCCCGAGTTCATCGCCCGCGCGAAGGACAAGGACGATCCGTTCCGCCTGATGGGTTTCGGCCACCGCGTCTACAAGAACTTCGACCCGCGCGCGAAGGTGATGAAGCAGTCGGCTGACGAGGTTCTCGGACTGCTGGGCATCGAAAACAACCCGACGCTGCAGGTCGCGAAGGAACTCGAAAAGATCGCGCTCGAGGACAGCTATTTCGTCGACCGCAAGCTCTACCCGAACGTCGATTTCTACTCGGGCATCATCCTCGACGCCATCGGTTTCCCGACCTCCATGTTCACGGCGATCTTCGCGCTGTCGCGCACGGTGGGCTGGATCGCGCAGTGGAAGGAGATGATCGAGGATCCGGAGGGTCGCATCGGCCGCCCGCGCCAACTCTACACCGGCGCTCCCTCCCGCGACTACAGCGACGTCGAGACGCGCTGAACCCGCCGGTCGGCGCTTCGGCGTCGGCGCAATCCTCGCGAAGCGCGGGTCCGGAGCCGTCCGGGCCCGCGTCGCGTTTCAGCGCGACGCTTCTTCGCGCGGCGCGTCGCGCAGGTCGGCGAGGATCGCGCGCGCGGCGCGCGTCTCGGGGGGCGGGCCGTCGCCGCCCAGCGCCGCGCGCACCACGGCGAACGCGGCGCGCTGCGCGGCGCGCGCGGGCCCTTCGCTCAGCAGCGGCGCCACCGCGTCGGCGGCGGCGCGGGCGGTGAAATGCTCCTGCAGAAGCTCCGGAACCGGCCCCGGCTCAGGGGCCAGCGCCGCACGCGCCCCTCGTCGGGCGTCCGGGACGGGCGGGGCGCCGGCCACGAGATTGACGAGATTGGCGCTGCCGACCGCAACCAGCCGCCGGACGATCGACGCCGTCAGCGGGTTGGCGCGATAGACCGAGACCATCGGCAGATCCGCCGCGGCGAGCTCCAGCGCGACCGTGCCGGAGGCGCAGAGCGCCGCCGTCGCAGCCCTGAAAGCCGCGCGTTTCCGCGCGGCCGCGAGCTCCGGCGGCGCGCCGCGCGGGTCGAGGATGTCGGGCCTGACCGCCCAGCCGGCGGACATCGCCGCAGCCGCCTCCGCCACGCCCGGCACCGTCGGCAGGATCACGCGCAGGTCCGGCCGTTCGGCGCCGAGCAAGCGGATCGTCTCCCCGAACAGCGCCATGTGGCGGCGCAGCTCGCCCATGCGCGAGCCGGGCAGGGCGAGCAGGACCGGGGCGCCCGGCGCGATGTCGAGCCGCGCGCGCAGCGCCGCGACGGCGGCGGCGTCCGCCTGCGGCGCCGCCATGGCCGGATGGCCGACGAAGTCGCAGGGCAGGCCGACAGCCTCGAAGAACGGCGGCTCGAAGGGCAGCAGCGCGAGCACGCGATCGACATATGCCGCCATCTTGCGCGCCCGGCCCGGCCGCCACGCCCACACCGACGGCGCCACATAGTGGATCGCGCGCGTCGCGGGGGCCCGCGCCTTCAACCGCCGCGCGACGCGCAGCCCGAAGCTGGGGCTGTCGATCGTGACGAGCGCATCGGGCCGCCATGCGGCGGCGGCGTCGACCGTCTGGCGCAGCCGGCGCAGGATCGCCGGCAGGCGCGGCAGCACCTCCACCAGCCCCATCACGGCGAGGTCGTCCTGCGGAAACAGGCTCTCGAAGCCTTCCGCCGCCATCAGCGGGCCGCCGACGCCGGAAAAGCGCGCCGCGCCGCCCGTCTCCTCGCGCAGCGCGCGGATCAGGGCTGCGCCCAGCGCGTCGCCGGAGGGTTCGCCGGCGACCAGAAACAGCCGCGGGCCGTCCGCGGTCACGGCGCCCAGCCATGCAGGAACAGGCCCGCGGCGTCCGCCGCCGCCGCCGTCGCCTCCCGCCCCAGCACCAGCACGCCGCCAGCCCGCACCGCGACGCCCGCGAAGCCGGCCTCCCCCGCGCGCCGCAGCGTGTCCGGGCCGATGGCCGGCAGGTCCACGCGCCAGTCCTGACCGGGCTTAGGCCCCTTGAACAGCACCGGCGCGAAGCCGCCCGCCCGCAGCGCCTCCGGCGTGCGGCCCACGAAGTCGATCAGCGCGTCGGTGCCCTGCAGGGTCTCCAGACCGAGGCACAGCCCGCCCGAGACGACCGCGCCCTGGCCGACGTCCTCCGCGCCGATCATCGCAACGAGGGCCGCGGCGCGCGCGACGTCCGCAAGCTCCTGCGGGGCTGCCCGCCGGGCGGCCATGTCCCCGGCCGGCGCCAGCAGGCCCCTGGCGGCGTCATGGGGCGCGACCAGGGCGAAGCCCTCGCGTTCGAGCACCGCGGCGAGGCCGCCCAGCAGCGCGTCGTCCCCCTTCTTCAGGAGTGGAAGGATCGCGGGCGCCAGCCGCAGCGCCGTGATGTCGAAGGCGAGCGGGCGCAGTTTCGGGCGCGCCATGCCCCCGGCGAAGGTGACGCGGTCGGCGCCCGCGCGGCGCAGGGCCGCAAACAGCGCGCCGGGCTTCTCGAACGGCTGCACGGCGTGGGGATGCGCCGCGATCCAGTCCGGCGCGGCGCCCTCGAAGGCGCAGACGACGTAGCGTCGCCCGTCGGCCCGGCAGGCTTCGGCGATCAGCCGCGGCAGCGCGCCGGCGCCGGCGATCACCCCTAGCGCGCCGCCGGAGGGCTGGACTGCGGGCCGGCTGGCGGCTGGGCTGGCGACGGCGCCGGGCGCCATGGCCGCTCAGTCTTCCGGCGTGCAGTAGGCCCGGGCGCTGTGGCCGGCGACGAACTCGATCATCTCCGTCGCCAGCGCGCTGCCTGCATAGGCGGTCCGCGCCGCCTCGGCCCGCGCCGCCAGCGACCCCTCGCCGTGGAACACCGCCCGGAAGGCGGCGCGCAGCGCGTTGACGTCGTCGCGCTGGGCTCCGCGGCGCTTCAGCCCCACGAGGTTCAGTCCGGCGAGCCGCGCCCGGTCGCCGATCACCGAGCCGTAGGGGATGACGTCCTTCTCGACGCCGGTCATGCCGCCCACCATGGCGCCGCGCCCGATGCGCACGCGCTGGTGCACCGCGCATATCCCGCCAAGCACCGCCATGTCGCCGACCTCGACATGGCCGCCGAGCGTGGCGTTGTTGGCGAGGATCACGTCGTCGCCCACCATGCAGTCGTGCCCGACATGGACGCCGACCATGAACAGGCCGCGGTCGCCCACGCGCGTCAGCCCGCCGCCGCCCTCGGTGCCGGGGTTCATCGTGACGTGTTCGCGGATCATGCAGTCCGCGCCGATCTCCAGCCGCGTCGCCTCGCCGCGGAACTTGAGATCCTGCGGCTGGTGGCCGAGCGAGGCGAAGGGCCAGACGCGGGTGCGCGCGCCGATCCGGGTTTGGCCCGCGACGACGACATGGCTTTCGAGCCGCACATCTTCGCCGAGCGCCACGTCGGGCCCGATCACGCAGAAGGGGCCGATCACGACCCTGGCGCCGATGGCGGCGCCGGGGTCGACGAGGGCGGTCGGGTGGATGACCGGCGCGCTCATTGGGCGCCGGGGCGGCGGGGATCGTCCCGCAAGATGATCATGGCCGCATACTCCGCTTCGGCCGCGATCTCGTCGCCGACCCGCGCCTCGCCCCAGAACTTCCACACCTTGCCCCGGCCGCGCAGCACCCGCACGTGGAAATCGATGCTGTCGCCGGGCCCGACGCGGCGACGGAACCGCGCCTTGTCGATGCTCATGAAATAGACGAGCTGTCCCTGGTCGATCATCCCCAGCGTCTCGACGACGAGCACGCCGGCCGTCTGGGCCAGCGCCTCGATCAGCAGCACGCCGGGCATGATGGCTTCGCCGGGAAAGTGGCCGGGCACCCAGTGCTCGCTCCCGGTCAGCAGCGTCTGCCCGATCGCGCTCTCGCCTACGCGGATGTCGCGCACGCTGTCGATCAGCAGGAACGGGTCGCGATGCGGGATCATCCGCATGATGCGTTCGCGGTCCGCGAACGCAGGCGCGGTCTCCGCGCTGTCGCCCTTATGCTCGCCCATGCGCCTCCCCAATCGTTCGCGCGCTGTCATCAACCAAACGCTGCGGCGGGGGTCAAGTCTCGCGCTTTCCACGCTGGCCGCGCAGACCGCCTGGCCTGCGGCCCCCGCTGATGGTCGGGGGCGGGACACGGCGGGCGTGCAATGCGGAGTTTCTCGATCGCTCATGGGCCGTGCGCCGCGGAGGCGGCGCCGACAAGGGCGGAAATCCGATCCCGCCGCCGACCGCGCCGCAGAACTCCGATTGCTCGACGCCCGTCGACCATGACGCCGCCCACAAGACCTCCGCGGTGCACGCCGCGCCTGCGGACCGCTTCATCGAGCGGTTCGACCTCTCCGCCGAACCGCGCCAGCGCCGCATGAGCGAGGGGCTCAGACCCGCGAGGTCGGCTCGTCCAGCAGACCGTCCTGGGGGACGGTCTGTGGACCCGACGCCGGAAACCGCAGGCTGACGGTTGCGCCGCTCCCCGGCGCGCTGCGCACCTGAAGCGCGCCGCCGTGCCGGCACATGACGATGTCCACCAGCTGGAGACCGAGGCCGGCGGCGTCGTCGCCCCGGGTCAGGTCGCGTCGCCCCATGACCTCGGCGGGGTCGAAGCCGGCGCCGTCATCGGCCACGGTCAGCGTCACGCCGCCGCCGCCGCAGGCCTGCGCGGACAGGGCGATCGATCCGCCGGCCCGCGAATGGCGGATCGCGTTCAGCAGGACGTCGCCAAGCGCGAGACGCACCGCCGCAGGGTCGCACAGGACGCGCAGCTCCGGGTCGGCGTCCAGCGTGACCGTGAGCCCGGACGCTCTGGCAAGCGGCTCGACGCTCTCGCGGGCGGCTGCGAGCAGCGCCAGCGCAGGGGTCGGCTCCGCCGCGATGCGGATGGCGTCCCCGCGTGTCAGGGACAGGCTCTGCACCCGCGTCACGAGCGCGAGCAGCCGGTCGGCGGAGATCCTGAGATGGTCGACGAACTTGCGATGGAGCGGCGACAGCGGGCCGCCGATCTCGGCGCCCAGCAGTTCCGCGAAGCCGATGACGCCGTTGAGCGGCGTCCGCAGCTCGTGGTTCATCGCGGCGAGGAAATCGTCGCGCTCGCCGGCCCGTCGGCGGGCGAGCGCCGACGCCCGACGGCGGAGCCGCTCGCGCCGGCGCGCCAGATCGGCCAGCGCCGCGACCACGAGGGCCGCCAGCGCGCAGACGCAGACCCAGGCCTGCATCACCAGCGCGCGGTCCGCCGGCGCCTCGATCCACACCGGCCCGTAGCCGGCATGGGCCAGATGGAGCCCCGGCGCGACCGTCAGCAGGATCGACGCCGCGGCCCCCATGGGCCCGAACGAGGCCGACAGCCAGATGACCGCCGGGAAGGTCAGGAACAGCAGCGCGGGATGCCGGGTTCCCGCCTCGGTTCCGGCTGCGCCGAGCAGCGCGTGCTCCAGCGCCGGCAGCATCTGGAAGTCGTAGCAGACAGCGAAGAGGGTGAGCCCCGCCAGCATCGCGAACTCCCGGGGGCGCCGCGCCACGATGCGCCCGCCGCGGCGCGCGCCGACATGCCTCAGCAGCAGCGCCGCCGCCGTCAGCGTGAAATAGGCGGCGATGTCGCCGGCCGCCCAGTCGCGCCATGTCCGCAGGGGGTCGTAGGCTGTCAGGACCACGTTCTCGATCGACGCTGCGGCGAGCAGCGCGGCAAGGCCGCCGAAGGCGATCGAGACGAGAAAGGTCGCGACGACGAAGCGGACGATGTCCTCTAGCCGCCCGAGGCTGAACGCCCGGCCTCTGCGCCAGCGCAGGATCGTCGCCAGCGTCGCGGCCTCGGCGATGTCGATGATGAGAAACGGCGTCGTCCCGATCAGGTTCTGGCCGCTGATGGCGGCCCAGCAGATGCCGGCGGCCGCGAAGGCCGCGCAGCAGCCGACGGCCTCGGCCAGCGTGACCCGGACCGTCAGCGCAACGGCGAGCGTCGCCAGCGGCAGATAGAGGACCGAAACGCCGGTGTCGCCGAGCCTCGGCGACAACCAGCCCGACGCGGCGACCAGCGCGATGACGAAGGTTGCAACAACACGAACCCACGCCATGAAACACCGCCCCGAACAATCGCCACCGCCCCGAAGGCCGCCCGCGGCACGGTGCGCCGGCCCCCCGCCTCACGCAAGCGTCCGCTTGCATGACGGGGGGCGACCGGCGGTCGCCCGCCTCAGACGTTGAGCAGCAGGTGCTCGCGCTCCCAGGCCGAGATGACCTGCTGGTAGGCGTCGTGCTCGGCGGCCTTCACCTCCAGGAACATCGTCACGAAGTCGTCGCCCAGCGCCTCGCGCAGCGCGCTGGAGCGGCGCAGGTTGTAGAGCGCGTCGAGCAGGTGGCGGGGCAGCCGCTGGCTCTTCATCACATAGGCGCTTTTCTGGAGCGGCGCGGTGGGCTCCAGACCTTCCTCCATGCCGAGCCAGCCGCAGATGAGCGAGGTGGCGATGGCGAGGTAGGAATTCGCGTCGGCGCCGGGAATGCGGTTCTCGATGCGTCGCGCATGGGGGCGCGAGGCGGGCACGCGCAGGCCGACGGTGCGGTTCTCAAGGCCCCAATGGGTGTTGATGGGCGCGGCGAAGTCCTTCACCAGCCGGCGGTAGCTGTTCACGTTCGGCCCGATCAGCGCCATCGCCTCGTGAAGGTATTTCTGCAGCCCGGCGATGTGGCTGAGAAAGAGCGGCGTGTCGCGGCCGTCTGGGTCGGAGAACAGGTTCTCGCCGGTGTCCACGCTCACGACGCTCTGGTGGATGTGCATGGCCGAGCCGGGTTCGCTCTGGTGCGGCTTGGCCATGAAGGTGGCGTAGATGCCGTGCTTCAGCGCCGCCTGCCGGACCGTGCGCTTGAAGATGAAAACCTGATCGGCCAGCGACAGCGCGTCGCCATGGTCGAAGTTGATCTCGACCTGCGCGGCGCCGCCCTCGTGGATCAGCGTGTCGACGTCGAGACCCTGCGCCTCGCACCAGTCGTACATGTCCTCGAACACCGGATCGAACTCGTTGACCGCGTCGATGCCGTAGGATTGCCGCCCCGTTTCGGCGCGGCCCGATTTGCCGACTGGCGCCTCCAGCGGATAGTCGGGGTCGAGGTTGCGCTTGCAGAGGTAGAACTCCAGCTCCGGCGCGACGACCGGCTTCCAGCCGCGCTCGGCGTAGAGCGCCAGCACCCGGCGCAGCACCTCTCGGGGGGCCATCACGCAAGGCTCCCCAGCCCGGTGGCGGGCGTCGCAGATCACCTGCGCGGTCGGCTCGTCGTACCAGGGCACGAGCCTTAGCGTCGCCGGGTCGGGGTGCAGGATCAGGTCCGGCTCCGTGTAGTCGATCACCTCGCTGTCGACGAAATCGCCGGTGACGGTCTGCGCGAACACGCTGTCGGGCAGGCGCAGGCCGCTCTCGCCGGCCGAGATCAGGAACTTCTCGGTCGGCAGGATCTTCCCGCGGGCGACGCCCGACATGTCCGCCACGAGGCACTCGACCTCTGTGACGCGGCGCGACCGCAGCCATTCCGCCATCTCCGCCACGGTCCCGTCTCCGGCCTCCGCCGGCCGGGACAGCCCTTCGACCTCGGTGTGACGCCGCGCCCGGGCGGCGGGGGATGCGTCGTCTCTGGCGGCGCGGCGGATCGGCTGGGGCTCAGTTGTCTCTGGGGGCATTCTCGATCACGAACTGGGAGGGTTCGATGCGCACGTTCGCGCGCATGTCGCGCAGCGCGACGGTGGTGGCCTTGCCCTCGGCGTCCGTCACGATCCACTGGCGCAGCTCCAGCGGATTGTTGGAGAACACCATGGTGATGTCGCCCTGAACCTCGCCCGAAGGGTCGCCGGCGGTGACGGCTAGCTGGTTGTCGCCGCGCTCGATGCGCGTGACGGCGCCCTCGCGGCGCAGGTCGACGTTCTCCTTGAGCAGGAGATAGAGCGGCGTCTCCGAGAGCGGCACGCGGTCGGCCACGCCGTCTCGCGCGTCGATCACCGCCACCCAGAAGCCGTCCGCGATCACCAGCGTCGGGTTGGGAGGGGCGTATTCGAACCGCAGGCGGCCGGGCCTGCGCATGTAGAAGTCGCCCTCCGACACCACGCCGCCAGGGTCGACCTGCACGAAATTCCCTTCGAGCGTCTCGGTGGCGTTCAGATAGTTGGAGATGCGGGCGAGGTCTCTCGCGTCCTCTGCCGGACCGGCGGGGGCGGGTGCTGGTAGCGCGAGGGCGAGCGCGAGGCTTGCGGCGAAGGCGGCGAAGGTCTGGGTCATGGGCTCGCAGGTGGCCTTGGGGGGCGCCGCGCGCAAGGCCGCGCCGCGTCACCCCACCTATACGACGAACCGCCGCCGCTGGAAACGCGTCTGTCGCGGCCGATGGACGCCGTTCGGGGCCGGCTGACGGCGCCATGAAGCCGCCGACGCCCCCCGTTCACATGACGCTGAGTCATGTCAGGCGGGGATTCAGTCATTTCACGTCAAGCCTGATCGCTGATAAAGGGAATATCTGTGCGGCTGACTGACTGGAGAACGGCATGGCCAAGATCGCGAAATCCGAGGTTTTCGGTGCGCTCGAAGCGGCGGCGCGCGAGCGGATCCTCATTCTCGACGGCGCGATGGGCACCGCGATCCAGGGTCTCGGCTTTGGCGAGGACGCATTCCAGGGCCACGGCGGCGGCTGCGCCTGCCATGCGCTGCAGGGCGTCGAGCACCCGCAGCAGGGCAACAACGACCTGCTGATCCTCACGCAGCCCGACGCCATCGAGGACATCCACCACCAGTACGCCATGGCCGGCGCCGACATCGTCGAGACCAACACCTTCTCGTCCACCACCATCGCCCAGGCCGACTACGGCCTGCAGGGCGCGGTCCATGATCTGAACGTGCAGGGTGCGCGCCTCGTGCGCCGCGCGCTCGACCGCGCGACGGCGCAGGACGGGCGCCGCCGCTTCGTCGCCGGCGCGCTGGGCCCGACCAACCGCACCGCTTCGATCTCGCCCGACGTGAACAACCCCGGCTTCCGCGCCGTCAGCTTCGACGACCTGCGCATCGCCTATGGCCAGCAGGTGCGCGGGCTGATGGAGGGCGGGGCGGACCTCATCCTCATCGAGACGATCTTCGACACGCTGAACGCCAAGGCCGCGATCTTCGCCTGCGAGGAGGTGTTTCACGAGCAGGGCCTGCGCCTGCCGGTGATGATATCGGGCACGATCACCGACCTTTCGGGCCGCACCCTCTCGGGGCAGACGCCGACCGCCTTCTGGCATTCGGTGCGCCACGCGCAGCCCTTCGCGGTGGGCCTCAACTGCGCGCTGGGCGCGGCGGCGATGCGCGCGCATCTGGCGGAGATCTCCGGCGTCGCCGACACCTTCGTCAGCGCCTACCCCAACGCCGGCCTGCCCAACGAGATGGGCGAATACGACGAGAGCCCCGAGGCGATGGCCGCGCAGATCGAGGGTTTCGCAAAGGAAGGCATCGTCAACATCGTCGGCGGCTGCTGCGGCTCGACGCCGGCGCACATCAAGGCCATCGCCGACGCCGTGGCGAAGCATCCGCCCCGCGCCATCCCGCAGATCGAGCGCCACATGCGCCTGTCGGGGCTGGAGCCCTTCACGCTGACGAAAGACATTCCCTTCGTGAACGTCGGCGAGCGCACCAACGTCACCGGCTCGGCGAAGTTCCGCAAGCTGATCACCAACGCCGACTACGCCGCCGCGCTCGACGTGGCGCGCGACCAGGTCGAGAACGGGGCCCAGATCATCGACGTCAACATGGACGAGGGACTGATCGATTCGAAGCAGGCGATGGTCGAGTTCCTCAACCTCGTCGCCGCCGAGCCAGACATCGCCCGCGTCCCAGTCATGATCGACAGCTCGAAGTGGGAGATCATCGAGGCCGGCCTGAAATGCGTTCAGGGCAAGTCGGTGGTGAACTCCATCTCGATGAAGGAGGGCGAGGCGCAGTTCCTCGAACAGGCGCGGCTCTGCCGGGCCTATGGCGCCGCCGTCGTCGTGATGGCCTTCGACGAGCAGGGCCAGGCCGATGACGAGGATCGCAAGGTCGAGATCTGCGCGCGCGCCTACAGGCTGCTGACCGAGGAGGTCGGCTTCCCGCCCGAGGACATCATCTTCGATCCCAACGTGTTCGCCGTGGCGACCGGCATCGAGGAGCACGACAATTACGGGGCCGACTTCATCGGCGCCGCCCGCCGCATCACGACCGACTGCCCGCATGTCCACATCTCGGGCGGCGTCTCGAACCTCTCCTTCTCGTTCCGCGGCAACGAGCCGGTGCGCGAGGCGATGCACTCGGTGTTCCTGTTCCACGCCATCCGGGCGGGCATGGACATGGGCATCGTCAACGCGGGCCAGCTCGCCGTCTATGAGAGCATCGACGCCGATCTGCGCGAGGCCTGCGAGGACGTGGTGCTGAACCGCAAGCCGGCGGGCGAGGGGACCGCGACCGAGCGCCTGCTCGACATCGCCGAGCGTTATCGCGGCGCCGCGGGCAAGGAGGCGCGCGAGCGCGACCTCGCCTGGCGCGAGTGGCCGATCGAGAAGCGGCTGGAGCATGCGCTCGTCAACGGCATCACGGAATTCATCGACGCCGACACCGAGGAGGCCCGACAGCAGGCCGAGCGCCCGCTGCACGTCATCGAAGGCCCGCTGATGGCCGGCATGAACGTGGTCGGAGACCTGTTCGGCGCGGGAAAGATGTTCCTGCCGCAGGTGGTGAAATCCGCCCGCGTGATGAAGCAGGCCGTCGCCGTGCTGCTGCCCTACATGGAGGAGGAGAAGCGCCTCTCGGGCGGCGAGGGCCGCCAGACCGCGGGCAAGGTGCTGATGGCGACCGTCAAGGGCGACGTGCATGACATCGGCAAGAACATCGTCGGCGTCGTGCTGGCCTGCAACAACTACGAGATCATCGACCTCGGCGTGATGGTGCCGGCGACGAAGATACTGGAGACGGCGAAGGCCGAGAAGGTCGACGTGATCGGCCTCTCCGGCCTCATCACGCCCTCGCTCGACGAGATGGCGCATGTCGCGTCGGAGATGGAGCGCGAGGGCTTCGACATCCCGCTGCTGATCGGCGGGGCGACGACCTCCAAGGTCCATACCGCGGTGAAGATCCACCCGCGCTACACCCGCGGTCAGGCGATCTACGTCACCGACGCCAGCCGCGCGGTGGGCGTCGTCTCGGGCCTGCTGTCGGACGACCAGCGCGACGGCGCCATCGAGAAGGTGCGCAAGGAATACGCCGAGGTGGCGGAGCGCCACGCCCGCGCCGAGCTCGCCAAGAAGCGCATCACGCTCGCGCAGGCGCGCGACAACGCGCTGAAGATCGACTTCACGGGCTATGCGCCGCCCGCGCCGCAGTTCACCGGGACGCGCGTGTTCGACGGCTGGGATCTTGCGGAGCTGGCGCAGTACATCGACTGGACGCCGTTCTTCCAGACCTGGGAGCTGAAGGGCGTCTATCCGCGCATCTTCGAGGATGAGAAGGTCGGCGCGGCGGCGAAGTCGCTGTTCGACGACGCGCAGGCGATGCTCAAGCAGATCATCGAGGAAAAGTGGTTCAACCCCCGCGCGGTGGTGGGCTTCTGGCCGGCCAACGCCGTGGGCGACGACATACGCCTCTATGCGGGCGAGGACCGCAGCGAGACGCTCGCCACACTCCACACCCTGCGCCAGCAGTCGCCCAAGCGCGACGGTCGGCCCAACGTGGCGCTGTCTGACTTCGTGGCGCCGGAGGGCGCGGCGGCGGATTATGTCGGCGGTTTCGTGGTGACGGCGGGCGTCGAGGAGATCGCCATCGCCGAGCGCTTCGAGAAGGCCAACGACGATTACGGCTCGATCATGGTCAAGGCGCTCGCCGACCGCTTCGCGGAAGCCTTCGCCGAGCGCATGCACGAGAAGGTCCGCCGCGAGTTCTGGGGCTATGCGCCGGACGAGGCGCTCACCCCCAGCGAACTGATCGGCGAGCCCTACGCCGGCATCCGCCCCGCGCCCGGCTACCCCGCCCAGCCTGACCACACCGAAAAGACCACGCTTTTCGAACTGCTCGACGCGGAGAAGGCGGCCGGCGTCAAGCTGACCGAAAGCTTCGCGATGTGGCCCGGCTCCTCGGTCTCCGGCCTCTATGTCGGCCACCCGGAGAGCTACTATTTCGGCGTGGCGCGCATCGAGCGCGATCAGGTCGAGGACTACGCCGCGCGCAAGGGCATGACCGTGGCCGAGGTCGAGAAGTGGTGCGCGCCGATCCTCAACTATACCCCGACGCCGGAAGGCGTGGAGAAGCTCGCAGCCGAGTAGGGCGGGCTTCACACCCCGGCTGCGCGCTGGGCCGGGGGCCGCCGCCCGCCCCGGTTGTCGCCTCCTGCGCCGGTCACGCGCGATGTGCGTCTAGTCGAGATATGTGCGCTCGACCTTCAGCGTGTCGCCGGTGCGGGCGTCGAGATAGATTTCGAAGGTCTGGCCGTCGGCCCTGCTGACGAGGACCTCATACCGACCGTTCTCGCGCTCGATCTCGTGGAAGTCGGTGTAGCCCTCGGCCTTGAGCTGCGCCACCACGTCGGGGATCGCCAGCCCCGTGGCGGCGCCGCTCTGCTGGGCGAGGCTGCCCGGCGCCGCCGCAAGCCAGGCCGCGGCGGCGCTGGCGAAGATCATGCGGTTCATTTCGTTCTCCCATGCCGGCTGTCGCCGGGACGCTCACCCGCGGCGAAAGCCATTCCGGCGACCAATCCTGGATGCGGCGTCTCCGAAGCGTGGTCGACGCCCGCGAGCCGGAAGTATCGATCCAGCACCGCCAGCGCCAACTCAAGCGCTCGTGATTGCGAAGCCGTTTCGCAGCATCTCCGGCGCGGTGCTGGAGGGCGTCAGGAGCAACAACTCCCCCCGCGATGAAGTGCCGGACTATTCACGAAGATATTCGATGTCGGCCCGCGCCATAAATTCAAGAACAGCATCATCGATGAGCCGCGGGCGGAGTTTGCCGCGTGGAAACATGAAACGAGCGCGGCGCGCCCTGCGGTCTCAGCAATGCGGGTCGGCCGCGACCAGGCGTCCGCGTCTCTGTTGGTCCGCCGGCCCACGCGTCGCGGGCCGGCGGCGCCCGGCTCAGATCGCGAGCTGGTAGGTCTCGGGAATGTAGCGGAAACCCTCGCCCAGCGCCTCGACATAGCCGATGGCGGGGAAGGGCATGTGGTAGCCGATGAACGGCACCCGGTCGGCGGCGATCATGCCGAAGATCTTGCGGCGCGTCGCGGCGGCGGCGGCCTTGTCCATGTCGAAGCGCACCTCCCAGTCCGGGCGCTGCAGCGACAGGACGAAGTGGTTCGCCGTGTCGGCGGTGACCATCAGCCGCCGGCCCTCGCTTTCGAGGTGATAGACCATGTGGCCCGGCGCATGGCCGAAGGCCTCGACCGCCTCGACCCCGCTCACGACCGACTGGCCCGGCTCGATGAAGGTGGTCTTCTCCGCCAGCGGCGTGACGATCGGGATGACGCCCGCCGCGCGCTCTTCCGGCACGCCGCCGTTGGTCCAGGCGTCGTACTCCCTCGCGCCCATGACGTAGCGGGCGTTGGGGAAGGTCGGGGCGCCGTCGGTCATCAGCCCGCCGATATGGTCGCCGTGCATGTGGGTGATCACCACGACGTCGATCTGCTCGGGCGAGACGCCAGCCTCGGCGAGCCGGGCGAGCGTGAAGCCGCGCGTGCCTTCCGTGGCGGGCGCGTTGCCGGTGTCGAACAGGATCAGCTCCGCGCCGGTGTTGAGCAGCGTCACGGTGTAATTGTTCACCAGCGCCGTGGCCGGCAGCAGATTTTCCTCGGCCAGCGCATGAACCTCGGCCTGCGGCCGGTCCGTTCCGAAGATGCCGTGCGGATCGCCCGCCACAACATAGCCGTCGTGCAGCGTCGTGACCTCGAAGCCGCCGAGGGCGACGCGCCGCACGCCGGGCCGCATCGGCCCCTGCATCGGCGCGGCTGCGCGGGCGGGCGCGCCGCCCGCCGCGGCTGCCAGAGCCGCTCCAAGCACGGCCGGCGCCGCGAGCGCCGCGCGCCGCGTCAAGGCGCTGGCGGCGAAGGTGTGGTCTGTCATCGGTCTCCCCCTGTCCCGTCGCGTGGAAGGCCCCGCCTTTTGACGCGGCCTTGCGCGGCGATATGGCGCGGAGACTCGCCGCGTCATCCCCCTCTCGGAGAACGGCGCGGCGCGCGCGGCTACTCGGCCGCGATCGAATAGGCCTTCCGGCGCCGGGATGAACCGGTGGAGAAGAAGCCGACGGACTGCTCCAGCCGCGCCGACTGCTCGGCCAGCGCCCCGGCGCTCGATGCGCTCTCCTCCGCCATGGCGGCGTTGGACTGGGTCATCTGGTCCATCTGGCTGACGGCCGAGGCGATCTCGTCGATGCTGGTCGCCTGCTCCTTGCTGGAGCGCGAGATCTCCTCGATCGAGTTGGAGAGCGAGAGCACGCCGTTGACGATGTTCTCCAGCGCGGTGCGCGTCTCGCCCACGCGGCTCACGCCGTCGCCGACATGGGTTCGGCTTTCGTCGATGAGGGTGCGGATGTCCTTGGCGGCGTCGGCGGAGCGCTGGGCGAGGCTGCGCACCTCGCTGGCCACCACTGCGAAGCCGCGGCCCGCCTCACCGGCGCGCGCCGCCTCGACCGAGGCGTTGAGCGCGAGCAGGTTGGTGGTGAAGGCGATGCTGTCGATCATGCCGACGATCTCGGAGATCCGCTCGGAGGACTTCTCGATCTGGCTCATCGCCTGCTGCGCGGCCTGGGCGACGTTCTGGCCCGCGTCGGCCTGCTTGGCGGTGGAGTCGGCGAGCGACGCGGCCTTGGCCGCATTGTCGGCGTTGGAGCGCACAGATCCCGTCATCTCCTCCATGGTGGCCGAGGTTTCCTCGAGCGCCGCGGCCTGCTGCTCGGCGCGCTGCGAGACCTGCGCCGCGCCCGAGGCGATCTCCGATGAGCTGGCGCGGACGTCGCCGGCCGCCTCGGTGATGTCGTTCACCAGCGAGGAGAGCTTGGCGACGGTCGCGTTCATGTCCGTCTGAAGCGCCGCGAACGCGCCGGAGTAGCTGCCCGACATCGAGGCCGTGAGATCGCCTTCCGCCATGCGGCCGACGACGCGGCTGGTCTCCGCGACGCCGCTCTCGACGGTATGGAGCAGGCGGTTCACGCCCTCGCCGAGCGCGTTCAGCTCGGCGTCGGGGAAGCGGGCCGAGACGCGGGCCGAGAAGTCGCCGGCCACGGCGCTGTCCACGACCCGGCCGAAGGCCTCCTGCAACTCGCCCATCATCCTGGCGCGGGCCTCGGCGGCCCTGGCGTCCGACGCGGCGACTTCGCGGGCGTTCTCGCGGAAGTTCTCCAGCGCGCGGGCCATCGCCCCGAGCTCGTGCCGGTGCTGCGCGCCGTCGATCTCGATGTCGAGGTCGCCGCTGGCGAGGCGCTCCATGGCGCCGGACTGCTTGCGGATGGCGCTGGAAATCGACTGCATGCAGAACCACGCCATCAGGACGCCGACGATCGTGGCGCCGACGCTGAGGGCGACCGCGGTGATTTCTGCGAGGTTCACCGTCCTCGACATTTCCGGCCCGATGGCGTCGCGCTGCGCCTTGGCCTGCTCGGAGACGACGCCGAAGGCGTGGAGGATCTGCGGGCCGAGGGCGTCGAGTTGACCGAAGCGCAGCTCGCGCAGGCGCATCTCGTCGTTCTTGATCGCCTCGGCGCCCGACTGGAAGGCGGCGAGGCCGGCGAGCGCGGCGTCGGCCTGATAGCGCAGCGTGCGGTCGAGCGTAGCGTCGCGCACGTCCGTTATGCCCGCGCGCACTTCGGCGAGCGGCGCCGCCGCGCTGTCATAATCCTCGATCCCGGCTCCGCCCAGGAAGCGGTCGACGCGCACGCGGGTGAGCAGGAAGGCCTCGCTCGCGCGGGAGAGCTGGAGCGCCATGTCGTTGCGTCCCTGCTCCTCCGCCAGCGTCACGAGGCTGCTGATGAGGCGGCGGGTCTCGATCGTCTCCGTGAGAAACCGGGTGCGCGCCGCATCGGCGCCGTCGGCGATCTCGACGGTGGCGGCGAACGCGGCGCGGTATGCCTCCAGCTTCTCGACGGTGTCGCGCATGGCGCTCGTGAGGGCCGCGTCGTCGCCCGCGAGACGGATCATGTCCGGCAGCTGGTCGATGACGCTCCGGAGTTCCGAAAGCGCGCTTTCCGCCGTCGCGGGGGCGCTGTCCTCGCGGTAGCGCAGCGCGTCCATCCGCGCGACCGAGAGGCCCTCGAGCGCCGTCGCCATGCGCCCCGAGAGCTTCGAGGCCGACCGATAAAGTTCGACGCTCTTGCCGACCTCGGACAGGCTCAGCGCGGTGACGCTGGCGAGACCGACAAGGGCCGCGAGAACCACCCCGAACCCGACCGCCAGACGGCGCGCGATACTCCAAGACGCAAACATGGCTGACCTCCATTGCCTCGCCATCACTAGGGCTTTGAAACATGAAGCATTTGTCTATGGGTGGGCGTCAGATCGCAGCTGTTTTCATGAAAATCCGGAGGGGCTCACCGCGGTGGATAGCCGGCGTCGCGATGCTGCAAAGCAGCAGCGCCGGTGCGGGGTCTCGATCGGTGCTGACCAGTTTGCGAGGAAAGCCGGTCGGAGGGGCATCGCCGGCTAAGCATTCGTCCAGATCGACGTATTATGGACGGCGCCAGGTGATGTAGGTGATTAATACTTGGAAAACGGATAGTCATAACAGGTTCTTGAGCGCCTGCACGGTCAGCCGATGCTGCGAACGCTCAGCTTCCGTTCAGAGGTCGTTCGCGTCCCGAAGCCGGCGCCGGTTAGCTGGCGCATGGGGCGGACACGACGCCGAGGTGGTCGCGGGCCGAGCGCAAACCCCGCGCCCGACAGGCGACCTCAACCGGCCCATGATCGTCTCGCGCGCGATGGCGGGCGGCGCCCGCCACCGATGCGGCCCTCAGTTTCGTGCGCGCGCCAAGATCGACCTTCGGCGCGTCGTCGCCCATGATCGGCCGCCTGCAGCTGCGCAGCTTCTTGGTGATCACGACGGGAGGACCGCCGCATGGCGCGAGGAGCCGTGTCAGGTGGGCGTCTCTCGGCGCTCGCGTTTCGGCGGCGCTGCGGTGCGGCGTCCGGGCTGCGGCAATGTCCCGATCGCCCGCGAGCGATCGGGCGGAATGGCGACCGCAAGGCGCGCACCGAAGCGGATCAGCCGAAACCGACCGTCCTCGCGACTGTCCCCGGCGCCCGGTGCGACGGGAAGTCCGGATCGCGCGAGTGATCGTCTCGCGCAAAAAGCCGAAGCCCTCAGAAGCGGCGGCTACGGCAAGTCGGTCATGTCCGGCTTGTGTCGGCGACAGTGGCGGTCGCCAACCTGAAGAAACCCGCTGCGAACCTGAAACAGCTTGATCGGGCATGATCGCCGGCGAAGCTTGCGACGAGGGGCGGCTTTCAGCAGCCCTGTCCGCCAGCGAGGGCGTTGCGATCGCCGCCGGGGCGTGGTGCCGCTTGTCAGACTCGAACTGACGACCCCATCATTACGAATGATGTGCTCTACCAACTGAGCTAAAGCGGCATTCGTGGCGTTCCACGCCGGGGCTATTACACGCCGGCGCCGCGTGGGGCAAGCCGTCTTGCGGCGCGGCGACGGGCGGCGCGCCTCGGCGGCCCGCAGCGACGCGGGCCGCATCGCGGGCCGCATGATGGGCGCGCCCTAGCGCCGCGCCTCGGCTGCTTCGCGGACGGCCTCCTCTGCGGCGGCGGCGTCGAGCTGGTCCTCGCTCGCCCTGCTCTCTGCGTCGTCCACCATGAGCGGCAGCATGGCCCCGCCGAGATCCGCCTCGTCGGCCGATTCGCGCCAGGCGAGCGTGTCGAAGCCGCCGCAGCTCGGGCAGACCGCGTGCCAGCCGCCGGGCGACGCGGCGCAGCGGTCGCAGATCCAGTGGGCGCCGCGGGGCGCCGACACCGCGCGGGCGAGATAGCCGCGCACGATCGCCTCGGAAGAGCCCTCCCCCTTCTCGATGGCGGCCATCATCGCGAGCGAGCGGTGGTTGGGCTTCTCCGACGCCATGTCGCCCAGCGCCTTGCGGGCGCCGCGCCAGTCGTTGTCGGCGATCGCAAGTTCGGCCGACAGGTACTTCGCCTCGTCATGCGTCGCGTTCGTCGCGATGAGGTCGCGGAAGCGGCGGCGACGCTCCGACGGGCTCTCGGTCGGCGAGATCTCCGCATAGGCCTCCGCGATGTCGGGCTGCGGCGCATGCTTCCACGCCTCCTTGAGCAGCTTCCCTGCGCGGGCGCTCTCGCCGCGGGCGATGGCGCGTCGGGCGGCGAAGACCGCCGCCGGCGCGAGGCCCGGCGCCGCCTTCACCGCGGCGTCCGCGGCCGCCACGGCGCGGGGCTCGTCGCCGGTCTCCGCGGCGTGGCGGGCGATCTCGAGGTTGATGACGGCGCGGCGGCGCTCCGACACGTCCCGCGGCAGGGACTTGCCCCTCGCCAGCGCCGTCAGCGTCTTGAGCGCGCCCTCCCAGTTCGCCTGCTTCACCTGGAGGTCGAACAGCGTCTGCTGCACGCCGGCGTCGTTGGGGCGGATCGCGAAGGCGTGCTCGGCGAACTTGAGCGCCCGGTCGGTCTCGCCGCGGGCGACCGCCTGCTTCAGCAGGCCCTTGACGCCGACCATCGCGGTCGGAGGCTCCTTGGCGAGCGCGCGGTAGTGCTGCTTGGCCCGGCTCACGTCGCCCTGCGCCTCGGCGATGTTGGCGTGCAGAAGGTCCGTCAGCGGGCCCGCGCCCAGCAGTCGCGCGGCCTTGCGGGCGTAGACCGCGGCCGTCTTGGGGTCGCCTTCCGCCAGCGCGACCATGCCGCTCGACAGCGCCTCGAAACCGCGACGCTCCTTGGCGCGGGACCAGTAGCGCGTCAGCGCGGTCTCGTCGCCCAGCACGAAGCGGATCGCCGCCACGAGCAGGCCCGCCAGCTTGTAGAGGGCGTAGAGCGCGAGCATCGTCAGCAGCACGACGCCGACGAACTCGACCAGACTGAGGGGCGGATAGGTGTAGCCGTCCCAGGTGATGGCCACCTCGCCGCTGGTGTCGACCAGCAGCCCCGCGGCCGTTGCGATCACCGCGACGACCGCGACGAACACCACGACCCGCAACACAAGCCAGATCATTCTGTCGCTCCCCTCAGAGTGTGTCCGGTCTGAACCTGGCCGGCGCCGTTCGCAGCGCCGGTGTCCGCCGGTTTCATTCGGCGCGTCCGATTTCGGCGCGCCACGACGCCAGCGCGTCGTCGGCGCCGGCGCGCAGGCGGGCGCCGACGGTCCAGTCCGCCATGGCCTCCTGCGCTTCAGGCGGCAGCGCCTCGATGATCGCGATCGCCCCGTCGAGGTCGCCGCTCAGCAGGGCCACGCGCGCGCGGCTCAGCTTGGCCTGCGCCGAATCGCCGGCCACGGCCTCCTCCGGCAGACCCGTCACGCGCGCCTGCAGCGCCGCGGCGAAGCCCGCGAGCGGACTGTCGGAGGCGCTCTCAGCGGCGAGCGCCCCGCGGATGCCGCGATAGGCGGCGTCGGGGAAGCTGGCCTTCAGCGCCTCGCGCGTCGGCGCGCCGCCGGCCGCGGCGGCCTCCAGCGCGGCCGGCGGCGGAACCTCGACCGTCTCGCGCGCGGTGGCGAGCGCGGCCGGGAACGGCTGTCCGAGCGTCATCGCCCGGTCGATGCTCGCCAGCGCGGCGCTGGCGGCGGCGGCTCTGCGCGCCGCCTGGGCCGACGCCTCGGCGGCGGCGGCGTCGGCGATGGCGCTGTCCGCCTGCGACTGCGCGTTCTCCAGCGACGCCACGGTTTCCGACAGAGCGTCGACCCGCGCCGACAGCGCCGCGGCGTCGGCGCTCGCGGCGTCCGCCCTTGCGGCTGCGCCGGAGACGGCCTCTTCCAGGGACGCCACCGCCTCGCGCATCGCGGCGACCGCCTCGACGGCTTCCTGAGCGGCGCCCTGCCCGGCGCCCGGTCCACCGCCCGGCCCGGCGCCCGGCCCGGCGCCCGGCCCGGCGCCCGGTCCGGCGCCCGGTCCGGCCCCCTGCTCCGGCGCGGCTTCGAGCGCCGCGACGGCGGCCTCGATCTCGGCGATGCGGGCGGCGAGCGCGGGGTCGGCGGCGGCGACGGTCTCCGGCGCGGGGCGGCTTTCGAGCGCCGCCACGGCCTGTTCGAGCGCGGCGATGCGGTCGGCGGCCTCCTGCGGCAGCGCGGCGGGCGCCTCCGCGGCGGCTGCGGCCTCCGCGGCCGCAGCCGCCGCCGCAGCCTCCGCCACGCGTGCGTCGAGCGCGCCGAGCCTCTCCGAAAGCCGTCCCTCGGCATCGGCCAGCGCCTCGGCGGAAACGCCGGCGCCGGCGGGCGCCACGAACTCCGCGATCGGCGCCGGGAGCATGGGCGCCAGCTTCGGCGCGCCCCAGATCGCCGCCGCGCCGCCGACGATCAGCAGAATCAGTGCGGTCAGCGCCCTCGCGGCGAAGCTTGACCCCTGCTTCGGCCCGGGAGGCGGCGCCCGCTCGGCGCGGGCTTCGCTGGCGGGCTCGCGCGGCTTCTCGTCGACCGGCTCCGGTTCGGGAGCCTGCGCGTCCCCTGCAGGGGGCTGGGCCTGGGGAGCGGTGTCGGAACCGGTCCCGTCTGAGGTTTCGTGGTCGGCCGCGCCCCTCTCCGCAGCCGCGCGTGCGTCGTCGGCGATTTCTTCAGCGTCCTCGACGGCGCGATCATGGGCGCTGGCGCCCCAGGGACGCGCCTCGGAGGTCGTCGCCGCGCCGTCCGGCGCCGCCGATCCGCTAGCCTCCTCGGAGGGCGACGGCCTGGCCCCGCCCCCGGGCAGGGCGGCGTCCTCGGTTTCGTCCGGTTTCCTGTCGCCGCTGTTCATGCGCATCTCTCCCCCGAAGTCGAACGCAGGTTAGTCGGGGCCGTCGCCGCCCGCCAGTCCGGAGAGGCCTTCGCGCCGGCCCGCGCCCCATGGTCGCGCCATGGCGAGGGCGGCGCGCATCGCGGCGCCGTCCGGCCGCTCGGCCACGATCACGCGCCCGAAGCCCGCGTCCGCCAGGGGCGCGGCGGCGGCAGCGCTGATCGCGACCGCGGCGGCGCAGCCGAGGCCGGCCCGCCATGCGCCGGCGAAGGCCGCGAAGCGCGCCGCCGCGCGCGGCGAGTAGAAGCAGGCGGCGCTCAGGGCGCCGCCTCGCAGCGCAGCCTCGACCTCGGGCGGCGGCGGCCCGGCCTGCGCCGCGGCGTAGACGACCTGCTCGCGCATGGCGAAGCCAGCCGCGCGCAGGGCGCCGGCGAGGTCCGCCGCCACGTCGCGACCGCGAAAGAATGCCAGGGCCCCCGCGCCGGGGTCCAGCGCGCGCGCCGCGAGCCGCGCCAGCGCCGCCGCGTCGCCTTCGGCCGAGCGCACGTCGGCGAAGCCCGCGCGCCGCGCCGCCGCCGCCGTGGCCGCGCCGACGCAGAACGCCGGCGGCGCGCCGGGCCCGGCCGTCGCCCGGCGCAGGGCGTTCGCGGAGGTGAAGAACGCCGCCTGACAGCCCGAGAGGTCGGGCGGCGGACCTTCGTCGACGATCTGGTGGAGCGGCCAGAGCAGCGGTCGCCAGCCCTCCGCGGACAGCGCCTCGGCGAGCCGCGCCGCGGCGGGGCCGGGGCGCGTGATCAGGATCGAGGGCGCGTCGGCCTGCGCGCCGGCCACCGGCTCACCCTGCGTCGAAGAAGCCCGGGCCGCCTTTCGCGCGCAGCTCGGCTGCGGCGTCAGCGCCCATCGCGGCGGCGTCTGACACCGCGCCGCGCCGCTCTGCGGCGTGAAGCTCCGAGCCGTCGGGCCGGATGATCTCGCCGCGCAGCCACAGCGTGTCGCCCTCGACCACCGCAAGCCCCGCGATCGGCGTGCGGCAGGAGCCGTCGAGCCCGGCGAGGAAGGCCCGCTCGGCCGCGAGGCGCGCAGCCGTCTCGGCGCAGGCGAAGGGCGCGAACAGCGCCGCGGCGGGCGAGCCCGCATGCGCCTCGATCCCGATGGCGCCCTGCGCCACCGCGGGCAGCATCTCGGAGACCTCGATGGGCCCGCGGGCCGCGGCCTGCATGTCGAGCCGGCGCAGGCCCGCCCAGGCGAGGAAGGTCGCCTCGGCGACGCCTTCCTGCAGCTTGCGCATCCGCGTCTGCACGTTGCCGCGGAACTCCACCACCTTGAGGTCGGGGCGCCGATGGAGAAGCTGGGCGCGCCGCCGCAGCGACGAGGTGCCGACGACGGCCCCACGCGGCAGCGCCGCGACGCTCTCGTGGCGGGAGGACACGAACGCGTCGCGCACGTCCTCCCGCGGCAGGCAGGCGACGATCTCCAGCCCGTCGGGCAGCTGCGTCGCGACGTCCTTCATCGAGTGCACCGCGATGTCCACCACGCCCGCGAACAGCGCCTCCTCCAGCTCCTTGGTGAAGAGGCCCTTGCCGCCGATCTCCGACAGGGCGCGGTCCTGCACGGCGTCTCCGGTCGTCGTATGGACCACGATCTCGAACGCCGCCTCCGGCAGGCCGTGCGCCGCCATCAGGCGGCCGCGGGTCTCGAGCGCCTGCGCCAGCGCCAGCGGCGAGCCGCGGGTGCCGATGCGCAGGGGGCGATCGGGGCTGGGCGGGCCGTCATGTCCGCGACGGTCGGCGGTGATTTGCGCAGTCATGGGGCAGAGTGCTAACGCTCGACCGGCGGACGGGCAACGCGACGAATGGGCTTGCCCGCCGCTGGAGGAGCCTCGTGACGCGCCGGCTGACCGTACTCGGGATCGAATCGAGCTGCGACGACACCGCGGCGGCCGTCGTGCGCGCGGCGCTGCGCGGGGAGGCGGCTGAGGGGCCGGGAGAGATCCTGTCCTCGGTGGTCTGGGGCCAGAGCGCGCTGCACGCGCCCTTCGGCGGCGTGGTGCCGGAGATAGCCGCACGCGCCCACGCCGAGCGGCTGGACCTCTGCGTGGAGGCGGCGCTGTCGGACGCGCAGTTGACGCTCGACGACATCGACGCCGTCGCCGCCACCGCCGGGCCGGGGCTGATCGGGGGCGTGCTCTCGGGCGTGATGACGGCGAAGGGCGTCGCCTTCGCCGCCGGCCTGCCGTTTCTCGGCGTGAACCATCTCGAAGGCCACGCCCTGACGCCGCGGCTGACCGACGGGCTGGCGTGGCCCTACCTGCTGCTGCTCGTCTCGGGCGGCCACTGCCAGCTCGTGAGCGTCGACGGGCTCGGGGAGTATCGCCGGCTCGGCGGCTCGATCGACGATGCGCCGGGGGAGGCGTTCGACAAGCTGGCCCGCCACATCGGCCTCGGCTTCCCCGGCGGGCCGGAGGTGGAGCGGACCGCCGCGAGCGGCGACGCGCGCCGTTTCGCGCTGCCGCGCCCGCTGCTCGACCGGCCCGGCTGCGACATGAGCTTCTCGGGGCTCAAGACGGCCGCGCGCCGGGCGGCCGACGCCGTGGCGGAGGGGCGGGGCGGCCTGACGGCGCAGGACCGCGCCGATCTCTGCGCCGCGTTCCAGGCCGCCGTGGCCGAGACGCTGGCGGAAAAGACGGCCCGCGCCATGGCGCGCTTCCGGGAAGATCATCCCGACGCGGCGCCCGTGATCGCCGTGGCCGGCGGCGTCGCGGCGAACGGCGCGATCCGGCGGTCGCTGGAGGCCGCGGCGGCGGCTCAGGGCTTCACAATGACGGCTCCGCCGCTGAAACTCTGCACCGACAACGCAGCGATGATCGCCTGGGCCGGGGCCGAGCGCTTCGCCCGCGGCGAGAGCAGCGGGTGGGATCTCGGGGCCCGCCCGCGCTGGCCGCTGGACGAGACCGCCGCGCCGCTGGTGGGCGCGGGGCGCAAGGGGCCCAAGGCGTGACGCGCCGGGCCTGGAGGGGGAACGCGACATGACGTGGCTGCTGATCTGCCGGGACCGGCCCGGCGCGCTCTCGATCCGTCAGGAGACGCGGGACGCGCATCTCGCCTATCTGAAGGGCTCGGGCGTCGTCCGGCTCGCCGGTCCCCTGACCGACGACGCGGGGGCCATGAACGGCAGCCTGCTTGAGATCGACGTCGCTGACCGCGCGGCGGCCGAGGCCTTCGCCGCCGCCGACCCCTATGCCGAGGCGGGGCTGTTCGAGAGCGTCGAGATCGTCGCCTGGAAGCGCGTGCTGGGCTGAGCCGGCGCGGCGACGCCGGCGCGCTCAGGCGAAGTCGACCACGACGACGGAGACGTTGTCGGGCCCGCCCCGGGCGATGGCCGCCGCCACCAGCGCGTCGCAGCAGGCGGCGGGGTCGCGCTCGTTCCAGCAGATCCGGGTGATCTCGGTCTCGTCGACCGGTCGGGTCAGGCCGTCGGAGCAGAGCAGGAACCGGTCGCCCGCGCGGAGCTTCACCTCGGTGAAGGACAGGTCGAGACGGTCGGCGGCGCCGACCGCGCGGGTGAGCACATGGGCGTGGGGGTGCTCCTCGGCGTCCTCGGCGCGCAGCGCGCCGTCATCCACCAGCTCCTGCACCACCGTATGGTCCCGCGTCAGGCGCACGGTGGCTTCGCCGCGGCGCACCAGATAGGCGCGGCTGTCGCCGCACCACGTCACCAGCCCGTCCGCGCCGAACGCCAACAGACATACCACGGTGGAGCCGATGGCGGAGACGCCTTCGGCGACGGCCTCGGCGCGCAGGGTGGCGTTGGCGCCCTCCAGCCGGGCGACGACGTCGAGCGCGAGACCCTGCGGCGTCTGCCAGCCGCCGCGCACATAGCCGAGCTGGCCGATGATCTCGGCGCTGGCGCGCTGGCCGTGGGCGTGCCCGCCCATGCCGTCGGCCACGGCCCAGACGCCGCGCACGTCGTCGATCAGGAGCGCGTCCTCGTTCCGGCTGCGCACGAGGCCGGTGTCCGCGCGCCCGCAGGAACGCGGGCGCAGCGCCTGCCCGCGGGCGACGGGCTGCGCGTCGCCGTCCCTGCCCGTGCTCCTGCCGCCGCCGAGCCAGGCGGCGGCGCGACCGAGGCCGCCGACGCCGGCGCCATGGGGCAGCAGCCCGCCGAGGCCGGCGCCGAGGCGGCGCGGAAGATTGGGAGGCCGGTCGCTGCTCATGGCGCGCTCCTCTGGGTCGCCGCGTCCGGCGATGAGGTCCGGCCTCCGAAGAGGGCGGCGAAAAAGGCGGCGTCCAGCGCCGTCGTGGCATCGAGAACGCGGGGCGGTGGGCCGAACGTCTCCGCGCGCGCCAGTGAGCCTTTCGCGGAGCCTTCTGCGGCGAGGCCCAGCGCCGAGGGCGCCGCCGTGGGCGCGGACGCGGGCGCGGCGGGCGCCGCCGCTACGGCTGCGTCGAACACGGCGGGGTCGGCGTCTGGCGCCAGGGCGGCGAGCGCGGCGTCCTCCACCGCGTCGCACCAGCCGGCGCGCGCCGCAAGCAGTCGCGCCGGAAGGTCGCCCGCCTGCGAGGGCGCGCCGCCGGGCAGGGCGACGAGGATCGGGAAAAGCCGGCCGGCGCCGTCCATGCCGGGGCCGATCACGGCGACGCCGGGCGCGCCCGGGACCGCGCCCTCGGTGAGGCCGAGACGCCAGAGCGGCGCGGTGAGGAAGGCGTCGCGCGCCGGGCCGCCGCCGGCGCGGACGGCCGCCAGGCCTTCCTCCGCCCATGCCCGCAGCGATTCGATGAGCGGCCCGGGGCGCCCGCCGCCCACGAAATCCCCCCGCGCCGGCAGCTTCGCCACCCAGCCGGCCCCCGAACCCGGAGCCGAACCCGCAGCCGAACCCGCCACGGGTCCGGCGGGCCGGCGCGCGGGGATCAGAGCGTCGCCGGGCATGTGAATTCGCGCAGTTCGGCGCGCAGGGCGAAGGGGTTGACTGTCGATTCCATACGCAACTCCATCACAACCCGCCGCCCGCCGGCGCTGAAGCCGAGCCGCGCGCGGTCTCCGCCGCCGAGCAGCTTGAACTCGGAACGGTCCAGCAGCTTGAAGAAACCCCAGAAGCCGAGCTCGCCGACGCGCGCCTCGGTCGGCGGCAGGCGCGCGCCGGTGAGGTCCACCGCGCCGGTGTCCACCCCCAGCGTCGCCTGCGCCCCGTTGTCGGGCTGGGGCCCCGGCCACTCCATGTTCGCGGCGCCCGGCTCGCCCTGCTTGAAGTCCGCGCTCTGGCCGCCGATCTCGATGCGCGCGCGCTGCACGTCGCCGTCCATCGCGATCGGGAACACGCCGATGCGCACGCCCGGCCGCGCCGCGCCGAAGGGAAAGAACGCCTCGCGCAGCTGGGCTGCGGTCTGGAAGAAGGCCAGCCGCTCCTGCGGGATCTGGAGCTGCGCGCCCACGCCGGGGCGCAGGCGCCAGTTCGCGGCGGTGGTGTCGACGTAGGAGGCGAGCCGCGTCTTGAAGAAGCGGTCGATCACGCCGTCGGGGCCGAGGATGTCCACGAGGTCGCCTGGCGGCGCCTCGGCCCCGCCGCCGAACGGGTAGCGCCCGCCGAGCCGCTGGCGGCACACCGGGGCGACGGTCGAGCGCCATTCCTCGTTGAGCGCGGCGTAGAGTCCCTCGGCCAGCGTCGCGTCGGCCTGCTCCAGCATCTCGTCGAAGATGCGCTTCACCGCCGGCGGGGCCTGGCTCACGTCGAAGCGCAGCTGCTCGGCCGTGGCGTCGTTGGCCAGATCGCTGAGCGAGCCGCGCCCCGACACCATGCCGTCCACCACCTGCCGCAGCTCGTTCAGCCGCAGCAGGACGGTTTCGAGCTGCGAGCCGGTCTCCGCCGTGCCGATGAAGTCGCGCAGGGTGGCGAAGGCGGCGCTGACCGGCGCGCCCTCGCGCGGGGCCTCGGCGCCGCCGCCGGAGCTGGCGGCGATCTTGCCGGCCAGCCCAAGCTTCGAGCCGTATTTCTTGAAGCCGATCGTGGCGGCGTTGGCGAGCAGCGGGCTGCCTTCCTCCGGCGCCGCGGCGAGGTCGGTCTGCTTCCCGGCGCCCTGCAGCACCCGGCGCAGGGGCGACTGGCGGGAGGACAGCAGCGACAGGACGCGGCTGGCGTGGCCGGCGTCGGTGAAGGGCGTGATGCGCAGGTCGTTCAGCATGTCGTCCCACTGCGCGATGAACGCCTCGTCGTAGATCTCGCGGATCTCCTGCCGCGTTCGGATGATGTCCGCGCGCGATGGCTGGGCGGCGTCGGGGTCCTCCGCCAGCACCCAGCCCTCGTCGAGCTCGGCGTCCACCGCGGCGTCGGCGTTCTGGGCGAACACGCTCCAGAACCCCTCATAGGTGAAGATGCCGGGGATCGGCGCGTCGAGCGGCTCGCCTGAGGCGCGCACGAAGGCCTGCGCCGCCGCCGGGCCGCCGGCGTCGGTTATGCGCCAGGGCCGCAGCTCCGTCACCACGTCCTGCGTCATCAGGATGCGGAAGGCGCGCTGGGCGGGCGACAGGTTCGCCGCCAGCGTGCGGGCCGAGGCGATGGCCTCGTCGTTGAGGTCGCGGTCCGGCAGCGGGCCTTCCAGCAGCGCCGTGACATGGGCCGAGACGGCCTCCAGAAGGTCGGCGTTGATGTTGGGCGGGTAGCGCAGCGCGGCGTCGCGCATGACGAAGCCGTGCAGGTAGTCCGCGTCGAGCGGCCCGCGCCCGCCGAGCATCAGGTAGGCCTTGAGCACGTCATAGAGCGGCGCCGGCTTGTCCAGGTTCTCGTCCATGATGCGCTCGAGCCGGTAGAGCAGGCGCGGGCGCAGCAGGTCGTTCAGCGCCTTGCCGTAGGCGAGTTCGGCCTGGGCGCGCAGTTCGTCGGTGCGCCCCGCCCCGATGCCGCCCAACGGCGGCGCCGCGCCCTCGTCGTCGAAGGCGTCGCGCGCGGCGCGCAGGCGGTCGAGCGGCGCGAGCACGGGCTCCAGCGAGCTGTCGCCCACGGGGTCCACGTCGAGCGTGGCGAGGTCGGCCTCGTAGTCGGCGAAGGTCGTGATCAGCGCGTCGGCCTGCGCGGCGGTATGCTCGTTGACCATCCACCAGCCGCCGGCCAGCGCCATCGGCGCGGCGACGCAGGCGGCGATGGCGGCCCAGCGCCCGGCCGACGCCGCGCGGCGGCGCGCGCGCCCGGCCTTGGTGGCCAGCCCGGCCTCGGGGAACACGACGTCCTGCAGCAGCCCCTGGAGGAAATAGGCCCGCCCGCCGGTTCCCGGCGCCATGGCGTTAGCCCGGCGCTCCAGCCCGAACTCGCGGCTCATCGCGGCGATCAGCCGGTCGACGGGCTGGCCGTGCTGGGTGGCGGAGGTGAAGTAGAAGCCGCGCAGCAGCATCGTCTCGGAGTATCGGTCGGGCGCGAACGCCTCGCGCAAAAACTGCGAGACCACGCCCTTCAGCGAGGAGAACTGCGTCGGGAAGCCGAACACCTGCGCGCGCACGCCGAGGTCGGCCTCGCCCTGCAGCCGCGGGAACTGCATCTCGCCGAGCTGGGCGGTCAGCGCGTCGAATTCCTGCTCGACCTGCGCCAGATCGGCCTCGGCGCGGGCGCGGGCGTCCTTCTCGTCT
This sequence comes from Rubrimonas cliftonensis, assembly GCF_900107585.1. Lineage (GTDB taxonomy): Bacteria > Pseudomonadota > Alphaproteobacteria > Rhodobacterales > Rhodobacteraceae > Rubrimonas > Rubrimonas cliftonensis. The sequence continues at coordinate 212,218 of NZ_FNQM01000005.1, forward strand.
CCGAGCGGAAAGGTGACGCCCCAGACCTGCGCGCGGTCCTCGCGGTTGAGGCCCTGGAAGAACTCGCGGAAGCCCACCAGCAGGTCGGCCTTGGTGAACATGACGTAGACGGGAAGCTGCGCGCGCATCTTCTCGCAGATCTCCTGCACGCCGCGGCGCACGGCCTGGGCGTGGGCGGAGAGGCGCGCCGGGTCCGCCGTCGCGAGCTCGTCGAGCGCGATGGCGACGATCACGCCGTTGACCGGCTCGCCGGGGCGGTTGCGCGCCAGCAGGTCGAGGAAGGCGTTCCAGGCGCCCTTGTCCACCGTCGCGTCGCTGTCCTGCGTGACGTAGCGGCCGGCGGTGTCGATGAAAACGGCCTCGTCGGTGAACACCCAGTCGCAGTCGCGCGTGCCGGCGCCGCCGTCGATGGCGATGCCCTCCTCGCCGGACTTGCGCAGCGGAAACTCCAGCCCGCAGTTCATCAGCGCCGTGGTCTTGCCGCTGGCGGGCGGGCCGACGAAGACGAACCAGGGCAATTCGTAGAGATAGCGCGAGCCGCCGAGGCGGGACTTGAAGCGCAGCCGGCGCAGCTTGGCGAGCGCGTCGCGGAACTTGGTCTCCAGCCGCTCGCGCTCGGCGTCGAGCGCCTCGCCGGAGGGGTCGGCGGGCGTCTCCAGCGCGTTGATCAGGGCGGCGTTGCGCGCGCGGCGGCGCCACCACCAGAGCCCAGAGAGCAGCGCCCAGATCAGGAAGAACACGGCGATGGTGACGATCCGGCTCGTGGCGAGGCCGAAGGGCCGGAACGAGCCGAATGCCAGCAGCTCGCCCACGAACCACACCGCCGCCGACAGCAGCGCGCAGGCGACGAAGCCGAGGAACGGCGGCGAGAACAGGATGGCGCGCAGGGTTTTCATCGTCTCGCCTTCACTGGGTCGCGGCGGTCTCGGCGGCGCCGCCGCGGTCGAGCACCAGCTCGACGCGGCGGTTCCGGGCGCGGCCCTCGCGGGTGGCGTTGTCAGCGATGGGCTTGGTCGCCGCGAGCGCCTTGATCTCGATGCGGTCCGGCGCCGAGAGCAGCGGACGCACGAAATCCGCCGCCGCCGTCGCGCGCGCGAGCGACAGCGCCACGTTGTCGGGAAACTGCGCCGTGCGGATCGGCACGCTGTCGGTGTGCCCCTCGATGATCACGTCGCCCGGCTCGTCGTTCAGCGCGTCGGCCACCCGCAGCAGCACGTTCTGGTAGCGCGGCAGCACCACGGCCTTGCCGCCGGCGAACATGCCCGCGCCAAGCAGGCGGATGCGCACGAGACCCGCCTCCTCGAACACCTCGACCAGGCCCTCCTTGATCTCGGCGTCGAGAAAGCCGCGCACGCGGTCGAGCCGCGGCGGCGCCAGCACGACCTCCTCGCGCGGGGCGGGGGCGGCGAGGCGCACGATCTCGACGGACTGGCCTGGCCCCAGTTGCGGCGGCAGGTTGACGGCGGCCTGCGCGCTGCGCGCGGCCTCGCCGCCGGTCAGCCAGGCCGCCAGGAAGAAAAGGCCGGCGCAGGCCGCCGCCGAGAGCGAGGCGATCAGCCAGATCGGCGCGAGCTCCCGCAGCGGCCGGCGCTCCGTGTCGACGCCCCGCCAGTGCAGCGACAGCGCCTCGGTGAAGCCGTCGCGCCTCAGCGTCACGGCGTCGAAGGCGCGGCGGCGCCACTGCTCCAGCTCGGCCTCCGCGGCTGCGCCTCCGCGCCGGTAGCGGCCCTTGAAGCCCAGCGAGAGGCAGATGTGCATCAGCTCAACGAGGTCGCCGAAGCGGCGCGGCTCGGCCACGGCCTCGTCGAGCAGCTCGAAGAAGCGGTCGCCGCCGATGACCTCCTCGTAGAGCGAGGCGACGAGGGTGGCGTTCTGCCAGCCGGCCTCCATGCCCCAGGGCTTCGACATGATCTCGTCGTCGATGGTGGCGGCGATGGCGTAGCGGGCGACCTGCGCCACGCCCTGGTCCACGCCCTCGGCGTCGGCGCGCAGGTCGAACTGGCGGATCAGCGCCATGGACTTCATGCGCAGGGTGTCGACGTCGAGCGCGGTGGCCTGGCCGCGCAGATAGACCAGCAGATCGAAGAGGTCCGCCGCCGCATCCACCAGCGGGTTGACGCCGGGCCGCGCCTCGCCCGGCTCCACCCCGACCGGTCCGCGCCGCGCCCCGCCAAGGCCCGCCGGCGCCGCGCCTGCGGCGGGCGCGCCGCCCCAGACGCCCGGGGGCGCGCCCGCCAGCCTGCCGCCGGGGTTGGGCGCGACGACGGTCGCGGGGATCGAGCGGGGGTCCTTCGGCGCATCCGCGGGGGTCATCGCGTCAGTCCTTGATCGCCCAGAGCTGCATCTGCAGCTCCGAGAAGGATTGCTGGGCGTGGATGGCGATCGAGCGGCTGGCCTTCACGCCCTCCCACGCGGCGGCGTTCTGGTCGAGCTCGAAGCACACCCAGCCGGCCAGCGGGCGGATTTCCGGCGGGAAGCTCGGCATCGGCCTCAGCGCGACGCCCTTGGTCGCGGCGCCGATGATCTGGAGGATCTCCGCGGTCGAGGCGACGGAGGCGTTGGCGGGAAAGGCGTCGCGGAACGCGCTGTCGGGCATCGCCGCGCGCGCCACCAGCACCATGCGCGCGCCGGTCAGCAGGCCCGGCGGGATCGCGCGGTTGTAGTGGATCTGCTGGCCCTTGTGGAACGCCAACTCGATCGGCGTCGCCTCCGGATCGTCGAGAAAGCCCAGAGAGCGCTGAAGTTCCGCAAAGAGCGGCGCGAAGGTCGCGGTCAGGTCGTCGTGGTCGTAGACCGGGAAGATCGGCGGCCGGCGCTTCTCGCGGTCGGTGAAGGTCGAGAGCTGGGCCGCGGCCTCGACCAGCGCGCGGTGCAGCGGCTCCGGATGGACGCCGCCGGCGTCGCGCATCTGGCCGAGCAGCGCCGCCTTGGCGTTGCAGACCTGCAGCAGCATGAACTGCTCCTGCGCCGCCGCGCTCGATCCGCCCGCCGAACCGAAGCGGCCCGACAGCCCGTCGGCGCGCACGTCGAAGCGCGCGGCGATCTCGGTCAGCGCGCCGCTGAGCGCGGGGCTCGCGGCGGCGGTGAGCACGGGGGGGATGTAGTCGGGGTCGAGCCGCACCCGGCGGTCCGGGCTGACGTCGATCACGCGGGCGACGGGCAGGCTCTCGAAGCCTTCGGCGGGGCGCGGCCCGACGGTCAGGCGCAGATTGGGCGCGCCGAGTTCGATCACCTCGGTGGCGCCGTCCTCGCGCAGCGTGTCCGGCACCTCTTCCGGCGTCAGGACGTAGCGGGCGGCGACGGGGCGGCCCGACGGATCGGAGCGCGCCGCGAGCGCAGCCCCGCGGGTCGCGGCGGGGGCGCTCAGCCAAACCATCGCGCCCTTGACGTCGGCCTCCAGCGAGAGCGGCTTGACCGGCGCGGCGTCGCCGGGCGCGGCGAAGGGCGTCCCGTCTCGAAAGGCGCCTTCGCAGGCCGCGAGACCGATCTCGCCGGCCGCCAGCGCCCGCTCGTCGAGCGCCAGCTTCGTGAAACCCCAATGCCATGGCTGGAGCGCGGCGAGGCGCGCAGCGAGAACGCTCTCGGCGCGGCGATCCTGCTGCTGGAAATGGTGCGGCCTCAGGAACATGCCCTCGATCCACATGACCTTGCGCGACAGCGTCATTCAGCCCCCCCGGCGGGCGCGCCGGAACTGGCGCCCCAATTTGAAAACCAGCCGCCGCTCAGCGCAGTGTCGCGCGTCACAGCCCCCGAGCGCCACTCCACCCGGACGGCGCCGCGAGACGGGCGGGCCCGACGTCGCGGCGCAGGCCGGCGGCTCGGTGCGCGCGGTCACTCCCGTCCGCCGGCGCGGCCGCCGGGCCGCCCGCCGGCCGGGCCGCCCGCCTGTCGCGCGGACCCGCCTTCCGGCTGGCCTCCCGACTGGCCGCCTGGCGCGTAGAGCTTGTTGAGTTCGCGCCCGATCAGCGCGCGGATGTCGTCGTCGGCCTGATCTGCGACGCGGGCGTAGTCTTCCACGAAACGGTCCCACAGCTCCGCCTTGCGCAGCGCCGGGACGACCTGGCTGAGGCCGCGCCGCTCCAGCGTCTGCTCCAGCGTCTCGGGGTCGAAGCTCTCCAGCGCGACGCGCATCGCCGTCTTGATGCCGCCGACCAGCGCCATCTGGTGCGAGACGAGCGACTTCAGCGCGTCGGCCACCGCCGCCTCGCCGCTGAGATAGCCCGAGGTCAGCGGGCGCAGCAGTCCGTCCGCCGCGGCCTGCGCGTCCGGCGCGAACTTCAGCGGGTTGGCGCCGAACTCGATCTCGGTGCCGGCGACGCCGAGCTCGCGCTTCACCGTGCGGCGGCTGTCGAGCAGCTGGCGCAGGGCGTCGGCCATCGCCACCAGCACCGCGCCGGCTTCGCGGGCCCGCGCAACGCGCCTGCCGCGCGGCACCTCGTCGATGTCGAGGCCCATGGCGTCGAACAGCGCGGCGAGCGCCGCCTCGGCCTCCAGCGCGTCGGGGCTTGCGGCCGGGCGGGGCGCGGCGGGGTGGACCTGGGTCGCGCCGCGGGGCGGTTCGGGCCGGGCCGGCGCCGGTTCGACGGGCGTCGGCCCGGCGTCCTCGGGGCCCTGCTCGGGAAAGCCTGCGGCGCCGGGTTCGCGCGCGCGCTGAGGCGCGCCCGACGGCGTGGGCCCGCCGAGGGAGAGGCCCGGCGTCGCGCGACCGGGCGCCTGTCTCTCTGCGGCGAGCGGATCGGCGTCGCCCGGATCGGATCGTCCGGGATCGGATCGTCCGGGATCTGGCGAGAGCGGATCTGGCGAGAGCGGATCTGGCGAGAGCGGATCGGGCGAGAGCGGATCTGGCGGCGCCCCCTCATGCGGCGGATCCGGATCCGGCGCGGGCGCCGCGCCGCGCCCGAAAAGGGCGTCGTCGTCCCGAGCCGGCGCGGCGCCCTCTGGGCCGAAGAGATCGTCCTCCGGCGCGGCGGCGGTAAACGGATCGGCGGCGGCGGCCCGAGCCGGCTTTGGCGGGCCGAAGGGGTCGTCCTCGTCGTTCAGCCAGTCTTCGGGCGACGCTGGGCCGGAGCCAGACCCTGCAGGACGCGACGGCGCCCCCCCAGGCGACGGCGGGGCGGCGGAACGCGACGGCGCGTCGCCGAGGCCCTGCGGCGCGGGCGGCGCTCGCCGCTGGGCGCCGCCGAGGCTCAGACCCGGCCCCGGGTTGGGCGCCGCCGCGGCGCCGGGCGCGGCGGCGGGCGCCGCCGAGAAGCCGGACGGCGCTGCCGATGGCCCGGACCTGTCTCCGCGCAGCGAAAGCCCTCCTGCGCGCGGCGCCGTCGACGACGGGGAGAACGCCGGCCCAGGACCTCCCGGCGCGTCGCCCTGCCGCCCGAACGGATCGTCGTCGCCGGCGGGCCGCGAGGGGGCGGCGAAAGCCGCGCGGCGCGGCGCCACGCTGATCGCGATCTCGCCCACGGGCAGGAACAGCCGCGCCCCGCCCGCCGGCAGAGCGGTCGGCTGACCGCGCTGCAGCCGCGACTGAGGGTCGCCCAGCGCGGTGCCGCCCGAGCTGCGGTCCACCAGAACCAGCGCGTCGCCCTCGCCCCTCAGCTCCAGATGCAGGCCGGAGACGCGGCAGCTCGGATCGATCAGCGTCCAGTCCGCATCGGGCGAGCGTCCGATGGTGAACGGCGCGCCGCCCAGCGTGGCGACCTTGATGGAGCCTTCCGCCGAGGTCAGGCCGCCGGAGAGTGTGAGGGTCACCTGCACTGCGCGTTCTTCCGCATGTTGCGGGCCTGAGCCGCCGCGCCGGACGCGGCGCCGTTCAGGCCCGGACCTTGGCCATGGCTGTGACGGCGCGCACAGCGCGCCGGTTGCAGGGATGCTAACATACTCGTAGCGATGATCCAGACGCGCGGCCCCGCCCCGGCGATCGACGCCCTCGAGGGCCTCCGGGGCGGACCGCGTCGCGCAGGGGAAGGAGACCGACCATGGCCATGCAATGCGTCACCAGCGGCATGCTGATGTGCACCTTCGGCACCGCGCCCTCGGCGTTCAGCGCCACGCCGCGCATGACGAAGTCCGGCAACCAGATCGCGGCGAACATCATGTGCAACAAGCCGATGGTGAACATCAAACCGTTCAGCCCGTGCAACGCGCCATCCAACCCGAGCAACTGGAAGGGGCCGGTATTCACGCCGGGACCCTGCATTCCCGTGATCCCCGCGCCCTGGGCCCCGGGCGCGCCAACGGTGATGATCGACAACATGCCGGCGCTCAACAACACCTCCAAGTGCATGTGCACCTGGGGCGGCGTCATCCAGTTCACGACGCCGGGCCAGTTCACCCACAACATTCCCTGAGCCGGAAGGCGTCCGCCCGGCGAGCCGCCGCGCCCGGCGGTCCTGTGGCGCGGCGCCGCTCATTCGCGGACGCGCATGAAACGCCGCGCCGCGCTGATCGGCGCGCCGTCGGCGCCGTAGAGGGTCAGCGCGGCGGCGAGTTCGGGCGCATAGGCGTCGATGCTCTCGGTCTTGGTGCGGGCGTAGCCGAACAGCGGCTCGGTCGTCAGCATCGCCGCGACCATGAACGTGCCGAAGGGAGGGTGGAAGGTGAGCGCGATGCGCGAGGCGGCGTTCTCCTCCAGCGGATAGGCGACGCGCACCGTGCGCCGTCCGCCCTCCACCGTCCCGATCTCGCTGAGGCGGTTCTGCTCGCGGTCCGGGTTGGGCAGCAGGTTGACGAGCGCGCCCTCGTTGTCGGCCACGACGACATAGAGGTAGCCGTCGACCTCCGCCGGCGCGATGACGTCGACCAGCGGGTTCGCGTCCGCCGGCAGGGTGTCGCCGCTCTCGGCGCCGTCGTTCAGATAGCGGATGGTCAGCGGCCCGGCGGCGACGCTGTCGGCGGGCAGCGCCCGCATCAGGCGGCAGACATAGGGGTTGAGCGTCTCGAGGTCGGCGTCGACGTCGCGACCGCCTGCGATGCGGCGCAGCGCGCTGACGAACTCGCCAGCGGCCGCCGGGCTCGAGACGCGGCCCTGCGCCGTGATCGCGCCGGTCCCCGAGACGTCGGCGCTCAGCGGCCCGCAGTCCCGGAACGCCTCCAGAACGGCGTCCAGCGCGTCCTTCGGGATCGTGGGCGCATCGTGGCGCAGGGCGATGTCGAGCGTGAGGCCGCCGCTCTCCGCCGCCGCGCGCGCCGAGGTCTCGGCCCGCTCGGCCGCGCCGGCGTCGGGCGCGTCGGCCCTGAGCGTCGCGCGGTCCCGCACCACGTCGAGCCGCCAGTTCTCCAGCCCGGCGAGCGCGCGCAGCAGGCCCGCGACGCCCTCGTGCCAGAACTCCGACGGCGCGCCGCGCGCGATGCTGAGGTCGGCGGCGATGGAGGAGTCGGGCCCGGCGGCGGCGCCCAGCGCCTCCAGCAGCGCGTCGCGCGCCTCCTGATGCGGCGCGTTGCCCGTGGCGGTGGCCGGCTCGCCGTCGGCGGCGCTGAAGCGGTAGACCTCGGCGACGGGCGGCTGCGGGGTCAGCAGGTCGCGCCCCGGACCCAGCAGCGCCGCCGCGCCGCCGATCGCCAGCAGGGCGACCAGCGCGACGGGCAGCAGCAGGCCGCGGCGCTTCTTCTCTCCGGCCGCCCCCCCGCGCGCGGCGGGTTTTCGGGCGCCGGCGCGGGCAGGGGGCTCGGCCGGCGCGGCGTCAAGCCTGAGCGGCCCTGCGACGCGCTTCGGCTCGCCGCCGAACGCGGCCTTTTCCCGCGGCGAAGGCGCGGGCTCCGCGCCGCGCCCGGCGATCGCGGCGTCCAGCGCGGCGGCGAGCGCCGCGGCGTCGGCGAGTCGGTTGGCGCGGCCGGGGGCGAGCATGCCCGACAGCACCGCGGCGAACGGCCCCGGCATGTCGGAGACGTCGGGCGCGATCTCCTTGGCGCGGCGGATCTCCAGCAGCCCCACCGGCAGCGGCGGGGCCGCCCCGCGCGCCGCAGCCAGCAGCGTCGCGCCGAGCGCGTAGATGTCGGACTGCGCGTCCGCCTGACCGTCCATCTGCTCGGGGGCCGCGTATTCGTACTTTCCGGCGAAGCCGCCGCCGATGACGGTGCCGGCGCCGGGCTTCACGTCCTTGGCGATGCCGAAGTCGATCAGCGTGGCGCGGGCGGGGTCGCCGTCGCGCAGCAGGATGTTGTCGGGCGAGATGTCGCGGTGCGACACGCCCAGCGCGTGGGCGGCGCGCAGGCCCTCGGTCACGCGCCGGCCGATGGTCAGCAGCGTCTCGACCGGCACCGCGCCGCGCTCCATCAGCTGCGCCAGCGACGGCCCCTCGATGTACTCCATCACGAGGAAGTAGAGGCCGCCGTGCTGCTGCGTGCGCAGCAGTTCATAGTAGCGCACCACCGCGTCGCTGTTGATGTCGTGCATCAGCTCGCGGCGCATCAGCTCGATGAAGTTGCGGTCGGCGGAGAACTCCCGCTTCAGCACCTTGATGGCGACGGTTCGGTGGGCGACGATGTTCTCGCCCAGATAGACCTCTCCGGTGCCGCCCACGCCGATCAGACGCTCGATCCGGTAGGTCTCGTGCAGAACGTCGCCTGGGGCGAGGAGGGTCTCGGCGAACGCCATGGCGGGCTTCTCCAGATGCGGCCGGGGGACGCTAGCAACAATGGCGCGTCCGTCCTAGCCTTTCAGGCGCGGGTTAAGGGACTGGCGCCGTTGACGACGCGCGATCGCGCGACGGAGGCGCGCCGCGCGTCGGCGCCTCACGGCCGGGCGGGGCCGGTCTCGATGAAGACATAGGCCCATTCGCCGCGGAAGGCGGGGTCGGCGGCGGAGAGCGCGGCGATCCGCTCCCGCAGCCAGGCGAGGTAGTCCGCGGCGGGTTCGGTCAGCGGGCGGTCGCCGTCGTGCAGCGGCGCGGTGGTTCCCAAGACCACGGCGATGTCCTTGCCGAACGGCGGCAGGACCGTGAGGCGCAGGTCGCCCCAGGCGTCTGCGCCCGCGCCCTCCGCGCCGAGCAGGATGCGCTCGGCGGGCGCGAAGCGTCGCGGTTCGGCGAAGCGGCTCGGCGCCAGATGCGTCACCACGCCCGAAGCGTCGTAGTAGTCAAGATACACCCAAGCCGGGTAATCCGGCGCCTCGAGGTCGAAGACGAGGCTCGCCCCTTCGACGAGCGACAGCCGCCGGGCCTCGGCGGCGCGACCGATCACGAGCGGGTCGTCGACCTGATCGGTCGACTGGGGCAGCCCGGCGCCCGCGACGCTCTCCAGCACGGCGCACTGGGGCGCCGGCAGCACCAGCAGGTCGTCGACCACCGGGATAGCGCCGCCGACCGCGGCGCGCAGGCGCGCGACGGCTTCCGCGCGCAGGGCCTCCGTCGGCGCATGGCCGCGCAGCGCGACGCCGCCGGTCTCCGGCGCGAAGGCCGCCTCCAGCCGCGCGCAGGGGATCGCCGCGAGCGCCGCGCCGACGGCGTCGCGCGCCTGCGCGTCGGGCCGGGGCGCGCCGGGAATCAGGAACGCGGCGATGGTCGCCAGCGACTGCGCGTCGAGTTCGGCCTCCGCGTCGCCGGCCCAGGCGCCCGCGACCGGAAGCGCCTCGGCGGCGGGCGGGGCGAGCCGCGCGGCGTCGGCCGGCGGCGCGGCCGCCGCCGCCGCGGCCCCCTCGACCGGCGCGGCGACTGCGGGGGCGGGCGCGGGGGCCGCGGCTTCGGCGCGCGGCGCGTCGGCGGCGGCCCGCGGCGCGGCGTCCGCCGGCGGCGAAAGGGCAGACGCCGCTGACGGCGCAGGGGGCGCCGCCGGCGCCGCCGGAGCGGCCGGAGCGGAGAGCGCGGCGAGCACCGTGTCGGGCGGCGTGGCGGACGCGGCCGGCTCCGCGGCTGGCGGAGAGAGCGCGGCGCGGGGCGCGGCGGCGAGGGCGGCGGCCTGGGCGCGCGTCGCGCCGGGCCTCGTCGGCGCGACGGTCTCGGCCTGCGCCGCCGCCGTCCCGACGCGAAGCGGGTCGGGCGCCTCGGCTACCTTTGCGTCCGCGATCTGCGGGAGTGATGGACGGGCCGCGGTCTGCTCCGGCGGTCTGGCCGCCGCCGCCTCGGCGGCGGGCGCCGCGGCTTCGGCCTGCGCCACGACGGGGGCCGACGCCGCGGCGACCGTGGGCTCGGCGCGCGCCGCCGCCGCCCGCGGCGCCGGGAGCGCCGCGGGCCTCGCCTGAGCGCCCTGCGCCGGCGCGGCTTCGGCGCGCGGCGTCTGCGGCGCGACCGACGCCGGCGCCTGCGCCGCGGACGGGGCGGACGGGCGGGCGGCGGAGGGCCTGACGCGCGCGGGTTCGGCGGATGCGGACCGGGGCGCAGCGGCGGTCAGGCCGGGCGCCGCTGGGGCGCTGGCGGTCGTCGTCGGCGCGTCGGGGAGCCGGGTGGGCGCGGCCGCCGCGGTCTCGGGCGGTCGCGCAACCGCGCTCTCGGACGCCGGGGCCCGCGACGCGAGCGGCGGCCCCGCCGGGGTCGATGGCGACAGCGGCGCGGGAGCAGGCGCCGCGGGACGCGCCGCGTCGGCCGCGGACGCCGCAGGCCGCGCCGGCGCCGCAGGCTCCGATGCGGCGGCGACGTTGGCGGCGGCGACGTTGGCGGCGGAAGGCGTCGCGGCGGCGACGCGGGCGGCGGACGGCGTCGCGGCGGCGGCCGTCTGGCCGGGGAGGCTCGCGATCCCTGCGCCCGGCGCATCGGCGGCCGCGGCGTCGGGCGCTTCGGCGAGATCGCCCGCCGAGGCCTCCTCCGGACGCTGGGTCGGCGCATCGAGCGCGGTCATCGAGAGGCGCGCGGCGGGCGGCGGCGCGGGCTTGGGCGGCTGCGGCGCCGTGGCCAGCATCAGCGCGAGGACGAGCCCCCCGTGCACGCCGACCGAGGCCGCCGCCCCGCCGGCCCAGCGCGCCGCCTCGCTCCAGGCCGCGCCCCCGGCCGGGCCGCGCCGCAATCGCGCCGCAGCGCTCATCCGCGGCGTCTCCCGGCGCGGGCTTCGGGGGGCCGTCTCATGGGGCCGCGGTCGGCGTCACCACCAGCGCCGCCTCGGCGGCGCCCGCCTCGCGCAGCGCCTCGGCGAGCGGGAGGACCGCGCCGAGCGGCGCGCGGGCGTGCGCGTTGATCCGCACGAAGGGCTTCGGGCCGCCGCCCTCCGCGGCGCCGGCCACGGCCGCGAGGATCGCCGGCAGGTCGGCGGGCGCGCCGTCCAGCGCCAGCGCGCCGCTCTCCGAGACGCTGACCGTCAGCCCGCCCTGGGGCAGCGGCGCCCCGAGATCGGAGACCGGCGGGACCACCTCGAACGGCGCGTTGGCGTCCATCCGCCCGATCAGCATGAAGAACACCAGCAGGAAGAACACCACGTCGATCAGCGCGACGATGGTCTCGCGCGGCGCGCGGCGCGGGCGTCTGGCTAGCCGGAAGCCGTGCGGGTCCATCGCGCGCCCCTCAGCCGCCGGCGGCGGGGCGCAGCCGCACCACCTGCACCGAGGCCGCGCCGGCGCGCTCGGCGGCGCCCAGCACGTCGACGAGCGCCTGCGTCGGCGCGGCGGGGGAGGGCAGCACGAGCACCTGCGGACCGCCGGCCGCGGCGATCGCCGCCGTCAGCGCGTCGGCGTCCATCGCCGCGCCGCGCAGCATCGCCGAGCCGTCGGCGGCGATGCGCACCAGCAGCGCGCGCGCCGCCTCCGGCGCGTCGGGGCCGCCGGCCGCCGGCGGCGCGGCCGCGCCCGGCCCAGCGCCGCCGTCGCCGGCCATCGGGATCATGTCGAGGTCGAGATAGCTCGACGTCACCATGAAGAAGACGAGCAGGATCAGCATGACGTCGATCAGCGGCGTCATCGGGATGCGCACCGGCCGCGCGGCCGGCCGGGCGATGCGGAAGCCGTCCGCGCCGCTCATGCGGCGCCTCTGGCGGCGCCCGTCACGCCGCCCTGCGCGGCTCGGCGGCGTCGAGCAGGCGGCCCACGGCGTCCTCGACGTCATGGGCCACGCGGTCCACCCGCGCCGACATAAGGCTCGCCGCCACGCCTGCAGGTATGGCCACGATAAGCCCCGCCGCCGTGGTCAGCAGCGCCTGCCAGATGCCGCCCGCCAGCACGGCGGCGTTGGCGGCGCCGGCGGCGAGTTCGAGCTCCTGGAAGGACTGGATCATCCCCAGCACGGTGCCTAGCAGGCCGAGCAGCGGGCTGATCGCCGCGATCACCTCCAGCAGCGGCAGGAAGCGCCCCAGCCGCGCGATCTCGGCCGCGCCGGACTGCGCCGCCGCCGCCCGCGCCGCGCCGGGGTCCCGGCCGTCAGCCAGGACGCCGGCGGCCGCGGCGAGCGCGCGGTCGGCCGGCGCGGCCCCGGCGCGAAAGGCCTTGAGCGGCCCGGCGCGGGCGCCGCCCGCCCAGTCCTGAAGCGCCGCCTCGCGCGCCCCCGCCCCGGCGCGCGCGGGGGCGAGTTCGATCAGCTTCACGGCGATCAGGGCAATCGACGCCAGCGACAGCGCCGCCAGCAGCCAGATGACCGGACCGCCGGCGGAGAGCCAAGCGCCGAGCTGGCCGATCATCGACGGCCGCCCGCCCGCGCCATCGCCGCTTCGCTCATTTCACCAGCGGCGCGGACGCGCGCGAGACGAGCTCGATCGCGGCGAAGCAGTCGGCCGCCTCGCCGTCGGCCGCCGCGCATGCCGCCATGTCGTGCAGGATGATCTCGCCGATGTCGGCGCAGGCGAGCCCGCTGATCTCGAAGATCTTCAGCGTCGTGCGCGAGGCCGGCAGGGGCGCGGCGTCGATGGTGAGCAGCCGGTCGATCACGCCCTCGCCGTTCAGGATCGCCAGCGACAGCTCGAAGGCGGAATAGGCGCGGTCGGAGCGGTTGCGAAACAGGAAGAAGCTGCGGCACCCGCCGTCGAAATCCTCCAGCTTGTTCAGCTCCACGCCGACCGAACCGGCCTGCTGCGCCGCCGCCGGCGCGCCGGACAGCGCCGCCGCCGCGATCGCGGCCGCCGCCGCGCAGGTAATCCCCTTGATCATGCCGTCTCGCTCCCTCGTCCGCTCATGCGCCGCTGCTCAGGCGTCTCCCGCCGGCGCTGACCCGATCGGCCGGCGGAACTCCAGCAGGGCGGCGCCGCCCTCGTCCTCGCAGAAATAGGCGTCCACCTCGTCGCCGAAGAACTGCCTGATCTGCGCCGGCTCCATCAGCGGCAGGACATGGCGCAGCACCCGCGGGTCGTAGAAGCGGAAATAGACGGTGCGCCGGTCGGGAAGCTCCACCAGGGTCAGCTTGCGCAGCCGGCGCCGCATCTCCGCCACCGAGGCGTGGGCGGTGGCGAAGATCGCCCAGGACTTGCCCCAGCCGTCGCCGAAGAGCTGGTCGAAAAGTCCGTCCGCCGGCGTCAGACGCACCAGCCAGGGCGCCGCTGCGGCAAGTTCGGGCTCAAGCTCGCCGAGAAAGAGGCACGCGCTCTCGGCGCCCGTCTCCTGCAGCCGCGCGCCGAGGTCCAGCACCGCGGCGCCGTCGATCACCGCGTAGGCGGCGAGGTCGGGGTCGGCGAAAAGCGCCGCGCGCAGCGCGTCCGGCGCGGCGACGCGCGGCTCGAAGGCGGCGTCCGCGGTCTGCCGGTCCATCACGCCGCCCCCGAATTCGCGGCTTCCGCCGCCGCCTTGGCGCATTGCTCGCAGAAGGGCGCGCCGCTCTCGTGCGCCGATCGCAGGGCGGCGGCGGCGGGGTTGGCGTCGAGCTGCTGGGCGGTGAACGTCCGCGCCTCGCCGCTGCTCTCGGCCGGGGCTGCGCCGGGCTCGCCCTCCATCGGCTCGTCCGGCTTCTGCGCGGCCGCGGCCGCCGTGCCCGAGCCGCTGCCCGCCGAGCCGCCGGAGTTGATGTTGACCATCGTTCCCTTGATGGACACGCCGGCGGGGCCGATGTCGATGAAGTTGCCGCCGACCTTGAGCGAAAGCTGCGTCCCGGCCTCCAGCACCAGCGTCTGGTCCGCCTTCACATGGATCTTGCCGCCCTTGGCGACGATCTCAGTGGCGCCCGTGGCGAGGATGGTGTCGGCCTTGAGGTTGTAGGTGTCCTTCACCGTGCGGAACGCGTCGGCGCCGAAATCCTCGTGCATCGCGCCCTCCACCTGCCGGAACTGGTCGCCCTCGACGATGTCGTGATCGTCCACGCCCACCAGCCGGCGCGACGTCTCCTTGATGCGGATGTCGATGTCCTTGGCGGCGTGCAGGAAGATGTTCTCGGCGCCCGAATTGTCGGTGAAGCGGAACTCGTTGAAGTTGCCGCCGCCCTCCGAGTTCGACTTGAAGGTGGTGACGAAGGGATCAGCCGACGGGTCCATCGGCGGCTTCATCGCGTCGTTGTAGACGCGCCCGGTGATGATCGGGCGGTCGGGGTCGCCATGCTCGAACTCGACGATCACCTCGTCGCCGATGCGCGGGTTCGAAAGTCCGCCCCAGCCGGAGCTGGCGAAGGCCTGGCTGACGCGCACCCGGCAGGAGACGGCGTCGCCGCTCCAGCGGAAGCGCACCAGAACGCAGCCGAGATCGTCCGGATCGACCTCGCCCTCTCCCACCACCACCGCCGTCTGCGGGCCGACGATGCGCGGGCGCAGCGCCTCGCGCGGCGGCGCGAAGGGTTGGGACGTGGGGATCGCGGTGAACTCGACCTTGTAGCTCTCCACCTCCTCGCCGCCGGTCTGGTAGGAGCCCAGGCTCATCTCGTGATGCGCCGATACGACAAGATGGTCGTCGCCGAAGCCTTCGTCGGCGCCCTCGATGGTCAGCTTGGCCCCGGCGCAGACGCCGCGCAGCGTCGCCTCGCCGTGGGAGACATGCTCGCCGGTCTGCAACACGTTCATGCGCGCCTTCGCGCGGCGAGCGCCGACGCCTTCGGCGTTGAAACGCCCCGGGTAATTGTAGATGTGGCCATGCTCCGCGAAGTCGGAGGAGGAGGCCGCGACGGTCGCCAGCGCGGCGCCCGGATTGCGATAGTCGTAGTCGTCCAGCAGCACCCTGCCGGTGCGGATCGAGAGGCTCGGCCGCCATGAGCGCAGGGCTTCCGCGACGTCGTTGGTTCCTGCGCGCCGGAAAAGGTCGAGATAGGCGACCTCGTAGTCCGGATAGGGCTCATGGCTGAACGGACTGTCCGAGAAAACAAGCGTATGCTTGCCGTTCTCGTGCTCGAAGTAGAAATAGACGCCTTCGTCCTCGAGCAGGCGCAGGATGAAGTTCAGATCCGTCTCGTTGTACTGGACACAGTACGGCATCATCTTGAGCGACTCGTCGAGCGAGAACCTGAAATCGCCGTAACCGTGTTCGTGGAACAGGTCCTCGATGATCTGCTGGGCCGACTTCTCGTGGAAGATGCGGCAGTTCTCCCGCAGCGACAGGAACCACAGCCAGGGGCGGGCCACGATGCGGAAGGCGTAGTTGCGGTAGCGCATCCCGCGGGCCGTGATATCGGTCACGAAACCGTTGAAGTAGCGCGGCTCGTTCCCGCGGCCTTCGACCGCGACGGTCACGTTCGTTCCCAGCAGCGACTTGAAGTCGAGGTCGGCGTCCTCGGAGATGGCCTCGATGTCCATCTCGAAGTTGCGGCTCAGCCCCTCCTCGACGCGCATCGACTGGAACGCGAGGACGTCGTCGCCGAGCGCCGTGCCGAGGCGCATGCTGCGGGTTGCCTGTGTGAGCGCCATGTCTTTAACTCCGGTCAGACGGCGGGCCCCTCGCGCGACAGCCCCGCCTCGCGCCGCGCCTCGACGCTATCATGTCGGCGGCGCGCGTGGCGAGGCTCAAGCTGGCGCAGGCCTGCGATAAGCTCTTCGACTTGTTATCATCGGGAACGACGGTCACGCGCTGTGACGCAAGACACAGTGTGGCGATTGCGATACCACTAGGGTGATCCCGCATTGAATGGAGGAGCAGTCATGCGCAAGACACTCGCGATGGCAGCCTGCGCCGCCCTGACCTTGGGGCTGGGCGCGGCGCAGGCGCAGAACAGCGCCGACATCGTCCGCAGCCTGACGCTGCAGAATGAGATGACGAAGTCTTCGCCGCGGGGAGCGACCCGCGGCATCGGCGTCACCGCCGGCGGCGGCGCGGCGACCACGGGGGATGCGCGGGTCGAGACCAGCGTGAGCGCCGCGCAGCAGTCCGACCGCCCGCGCGTCACGCCCGCCAGCCTCGGCGGCGAGGTGCCCGACCTGCCGCGCGACGTGCAGGTGAACCTGAAGATCACCTTCGAGACCGGCAGCGCCTTCATCCGGCCTTCGTCGGCGAGGCTGCTCGGCGAGCTCTGCACCGCGCTGAAGCAGATGCCGGTCGAGCAGCGCTTCTTCATCATCGGCCACGCCGACGCGAGCGGCGCCGCGGAGACCAACCGCCGCCTTTCGCAGGCCCGCGCCGAGGAGGTGTCGCGCCATCTGCAGCGCGAGTGCGGCCTGGACGAGGCCCGGCTGAGGCCGGTGGGTCTCGGCGAGACGCGCCTGCTCGATGGCGTGCCGCCGATCTCCGAGGAGAATCGCCGCGTCGAGATCGCCATCGACAACAGCTGAGCAGCGGCCGGGCCACCCGGTCTGGTTCTTTCGGTCCGGCGACGGCGCCGCCCGGACGCGCCGCCGCCGACACGCTCGCGCCGCAGGCGTCGGTCCCCGTGGGGCAGGGCGGCGCGCAGTGAGGGCGCCGCCCGAAGCCGGCCCCCGGCATGTGCGCCAGCCGCTTCCGGAGACGCCGAGGCCGCGCGCCGCCGCACTCCGGGCCGTCGTCGCGGCGACGGGCGTCCAGCCGGGCGGCCGCCGCGGATGAGACCTTGGAAGGGGCCCGGTGGTCGCCTTCATGCTGGACGCGCAGGGCTTTGTGTTGTCAGCCTGCCGCTGAGCCGTCGGCGACCGCGCCGGCCCGACGGGCGGCCCGGCCGGGCCGAGGGTGCGACCGTTCCTTCGAGGGGGCGACATGAGCGAGACCGTGACAGACGCGCCGGCGAAGCCCCTGCCCGCGGCGCTCTACGAGGGCGTCTCGGCGGACGCCCCTGCCGGGCCCGCCCCGAAGCGCGAGGACGTGGCGCCGCTGCGCGAGCTCTGCGAAGGCAAGCAGGGGACCTATGTCAGCGAAGACAACCCCAACATGGGCGGCTCGCCGCCCGATTTCCGCGCCGCGCGCACGCTTTGCATGGAGCTGCTGGAGCGCTCGCGCGACGTTCGCGTGCTGGTGCGGCTGGTGCAGGCCGAGGCCAACACGGGCGGCGCGCTGGGGCTGCACGCGGCGCTGCATCTGCTGGACGCCTGGCTGCGCAAGGACTGGGAGGCGCTGCACCCCGGCCCGGCCGACGACCGCCTCGCCCGCCGCGAGCGCGCCCAGGCCTTCGCCCCGCTAACCTCGCCAGCGCTCGCCGCGGCGGTGGAGACGGCGCGGCTCTTCAAGGGCGCCGGGCTCGACGGCGAGATCAGCCTGCGCGACTTCCTGCTCGCCTCCGGCCGGCGCACGGCCGCCGCCGGAGAGGTGGCGCGGCCGCCCGAGGGGCTGGCCGAGGTCATCGCAAGGGCGAAGGCCGAGGAGACCGTGATCGCTGCGGCGACGGCGCTTTCGGCTTCGTCCAGCCTGCTGCGGGCCATCGAGACCACGCTCAAGGGCGCGCCGGAGTTTCCCGCGCCGCGTTTCGAGCGGCTGGTGCAGGCGATCGACCAGCTGGCTACCGCCTTGAAGCCGTTCGCCGTCCTGCCTGGCGCCCCCGCGGCGGAGGGCGAGGCGGGCGAGGACGGCGACGCCGCCGCGTCGCCCGCCTCAGCCTCGGCCCCCATCGGCGCGCTCACCTCGCGCGGGGCGGCGCTCGCGCTGCTGGACGAGGTGATCGCCTACTACGCCGTCTCGGCGCGCTCCAGCCCGCTCCCGCTGGCGCTGCTGAAGCTTCGCGAGATGCACGCGGCGTCCTATCCCGACTGGGTCGCGGCGCTGGCCGCCGACGGGCCGGACTACGCGGCGCTGACGATGAGCGGCGTTGACCCCGAGGCGCTGGACGCGTTCGTCCCCGAGGAAGGGGCGGCTGGCGCGGAGGCGCCCGGATGGGCGGCCCCGCTCGCGGCGGCGAAGAAGGCGCTCGCGGCGCTCGCGGCGGCCGCATCGGCTGCGCCCGCGCCGCCGCCCGCGCCCGGCCCCGCAGAAACGGTCGGTCCCGCAGAATCGGTCGGCCCAGAGTCGGTCGACAGAGAACCGGGCGACGCCCCATCGAGCGCCGGAGCGGACGGCGCCGAAGGTGCCGCGGACGGGGCGGGCGGCGCCGACGAGGGCGGCATGGCTGAGGCGGGCGACGGCGCCGCGCAGGCCGCCGAGCCCGCGCCGTCGCCCGCCCCCTCGGGCGCGGGCCCCGGTGCGGAGGCTGGCGCGGAAAGCCTCGCCGCGCTGACCGAGGCGCTGGAGGGAATCGAGTCGGCGCTTGCCGCCTTGCCGGCCCCGCCGCCCGCACGCCCGACCGGACGCATCCGCGATCGCGCCGGGGTCAAGGCGGCCCTGACCCAGATCGCGGCCTATTTCTCCGCCGCCGAGCCGGCCAATCCCATCGCGATTTGTCTCACGCGCGCGAATGGTTTGGTGGAGATGAGTTTTATGGATACGCTGGGGGAACTGGCGCCGAAAGGCGGCGACACGCTTTCGCTGAGCATCGCGCCCAAGAGCTGAGGCGTGCGCGAGACGCGTCGCGCTTATGCTGAGATTTCGACCAAGGTCATGGCCTGAGAGGAGCATCGGATGTCGGGCAGCGGACAGAAGTTCATCGGGCGCAATCGCGCGCCCCGTGTTCAGATCGAATACGACCTCGAGACCGGCGGCGCGCAGAAGAAAGTGAGCCTGCCGTTCGTGATGGCGGTGATGGCGGACCTCAAGGGCCGCTGGCAGGACGGCGAGGATCCCAGCCAGATCGTCGACCGCGAGTTCGACGACGTCGACATCTCCACCTTCAACACCTTCATGGAGGGCACCCGGCCCCGCGCGCAGTTCCGCGTGCCGAACAAGCTGACGGACGACCCCGACAGCGAGCTCTCGGTGGATCTGACGTTCACCAACATGAAGGACTTCACGCCGGGCCGGATCGCGGAGAAGGTGGGGCCGCTCAACGAACTGCTCACCGCCCGCAACCAGCTCAAGAGCCTGCTGTCCTTCATGGACGGCAAGCCCAATGCCGAGAAGACCATCAAGGAGCTGCTCGGCAACGAGACCCTGTTGAAATCCCTCGCCGCCTCCAAGGATGGCGGGAAGACTGACGGAGAGGCTTGAGCATGGCCGAACAGGAAGCCGCCCAGCCGCAGGGCGCAGGCGCGATCGTCGAGGTCGACGAGTTCGACGCGCTGCTGAACAAGGAGTTCAAGCCGCGCACCGAGGACGCCGGCAAGGAGGTCTCCTCCGCCGTCCGCACCCTCGCCGCCCAGGCCCTCGCCAAGGCGGAGAAAGAGGGCCAGGTGATGTCCGGCGCGGTGGTCGCGACCATCAAGCAGATGATCGCCGAGATCGACGCCAAGCTGACGGCGCAGATCAACGAGATCCTGCACCACGCCGAGTTCCAGAAGCTTGAAGGCGCGTGGCGCGGCCTGCACTATCTCGTCAAGGAGACGGAGACCGGCACGGACCTCAAGATCCGCGTCATGGCCGTGTCCAAGGACGAACTCGGCGACGAGCTGGCGAAGTATCCCGGCACCGACTGGGACCAGAGCCCGCTGTTCAAGAAGCTCTACGAGAACGCCTACGGCGTGCTGGGCGGCGAGCCCTACGGCGCCATCGTCGGCGACTACCACTTCGACCACTCCGGCCCCGACGTCGACCTGCTCGGCGACATGGCCAAGATCGCGGCCGCCTGCCACGCGCCGTTCATCACCGGCGCCTCCGCCTCGCTCTTCGACATGGACGACTGGGCCGACATCAACGCCCGCAAGGATCTCGCGACGCTGTTCGAGAGCCCGCCCTACATGGAGTGGAACGCGCTGCGCGAGCGCGACGACGCCCGCTACATCGGGCTGGCGGCGCCGCGCTTCCTGTCGCGCCGGCCCTACGGCGCGAACAACCCCGTCGACGCCTTCGCCTTCGAGGAGGAGACCGGCGGCGACGATTCGACCAAATTCACCTGGGCGAACGCGGCCTATGCGATGGCGGCCAACATCAACCGCGCCTACAAGCTCTACGGCTGGTGCTCGCGCATCCGGGGCGTGGAGTCGGGCGGCATGGTGCAGAACCTGCCCACCCACACCTTCCAGACCGAGAAGGGCGCCTGGGGCTCCCAGTGCCCCACCGAGGTCTCGATCCCAGACCGGCGCGAGGCGGAGCTGGCGAACCTCGGCCTGATGCCGCTGATCTACAAGCAGGGCAGCAACGAGGCCGCGTTCATCGGCGCGCAGTCGCTGCACAAGCCGCCGCAGTTCGACGACAGCCCCCAGGGCCAGACCGCCACGAAGAACGCCATGCTCGGCGCCCGCCTGCCCTACATCTTCGCGTGCTCCCGCTTCGCGCATTTCCTCAAGCACATGGTGCGCAACAAGATCGGCAGCTACATGGAGAAGGAGGACATGCGTAAGTGGCTGAACTCCTGGATCCTCAACTACGTCGAGTCGTCCGACAACGCTTCCGAGGTGGCCAAGGCCAAGCGCCCGCTCAAGGCCGCCGAGGTCGTCGTGGACGAGGATCCCGAGAACCCCGGCATGTATTCGGCCAAGTTCTTCCTGCGGCCGCACTACCAGCTGGAAGGCGCCAACATCTCCCTGCGGCTCGTGTCGAAACTTCCCTCGGAAGGGTGATGACCGTCACAGCGGCGAATCGTTCGCAGGGCGATAACAGCCCTACGAACACACCGAAGCCAACCGCCCCGGCAAACCCCGCGGCGCTGATGCAAAGAAGAGGAGAGAGACATGGCCGTTGATATGTTCCTGAAGATCGAGGGTCCCGCCATCGGTGGCGAGAGCCAGGACAAGGCCCACGGCGGCGAGCTCGACATTCTCGCCTGGTCCTGGGGCGTGTCCAACTCGGGCACCACTCACATGGGCGGCGGCTCGGGCGCCGGCAAGGCGAACTTCCAGGACATCTCGTGCACGACCTACTACGAGAAGTCGACGCATGAGCTGATGAAGTCCTGCTCCAAGGGCACCCACCACGAGAAGATCACGCTCACCTGCCGCAAGGCTGGCGACAGCCCGCTCGAGTACATCGTCTACACGCTCGAAGACTGCATCATCACCTCCGTGAGCACCGGCGGCTCGGGCGGCGAAGATCGTCTGACGGTCAACTTCTCGATCAACTTCGGCGCCTTCTCCGTGCTCTACAAGGAGCAGGACAAGAAGGGCGCCGAGGCCGGCCAGGTTCAGTTCGGCTACGACATCGCGGCCAGCGAAGACAAGTGAGCCCGACGCTCGCTTCCTGATCGACACCGGCCGGCGCGGGAAACCCCGCGCCGGCCCATGCCGCTTTCGGGCGGCCCGCACGCATTCCGCAGCAGGAGACCGGCGCGATGAGCAAGCTCGAAGCCCAGAAGGCGCTCAACGCGGGCGACCTCGACGCCTGCAAGGTTGCGCTGTTCGCCGCGGTGCGCGCCAAGCCCGAGGACGCCGAGCTGCGCGCCTTCCTGTTCCAGTACGCCTGCGTCGTCGGCGACTGGGACCGCGCGCTGAAATCGCTCGACGCGCTGGCCGCGCTCAAGCCCGACGCCATCGACCTCGTCGACGACTACCGCTGCGCCATCGCGGCCGAGAAGACCCGCGCCGCCGTGTGGGCCGGCAAGGCGCGGCCGTCGATCATGGGCGCGCCTGCGGCGTGGATCGCGCAGATGGCCGAGGCCGCGCGGCTGGAGGCGGAGGGCGCCGCGCAGGCCGCCCATGACATGCGCGCCGAGGCGCTCGACGCCGCGCCGGTCACCCCGGGGCGCAGCGACGAGACCGGCTTCGAGTGGTTCGCCGACGCCGACACGCGGCTCGGTCCGATCCTCGAGGTCGTGCTGAACGGCGAATACCACTGGATGCCGTTCTCCGACGTGGCGGAGCTGACGCTGGAGCCGCCGAAGGACCTGCGCGACGTCGTGTGGGCCGTCGGCCTGCTGACCGGCGTGGGCGCCGACGAGCCGTGGCCGGTCATGGTGCCTGTGCGTTACCCGGGTTCGGAGGCCGGCGAGGCGGCGATCCAGCTGGGCCGGCGCACGGAGTGGCGCGAACTGGCCGGCGAACACGCGGCCGGGCTCGGCCAGCGCCTGTTCGCCACCGACGGCGGCGACATCGCCGCGCTGGACCTGCGGCGGCTCACCTTCGACCACCCCGCTCCGGCGGAGGGCGAGCCGGCTGCGAAGGTCGAGGGCGCGGACGGGGACGATGGCTGACGACAGCGAGCTTTTCTGGCCATCGCTCTACGGTCGCCTCGTCCCGTCGCGCTACGACGAGGACACCGCCGGGCTGACCGACGAGGACTTCGCGGACGACGGCGGCGCGCCGCAGCATTTCCTCAACGACTTCAGCACCCTTCAGCGCCATGTGCAGGTGGAGCTGGTGCAGATCCTGAACTCGACCGGGCTGGAGGCCTCGCTCGGTGCGAAGGACTATCCCGGCGGCGATCGGCCGGCGCGCGGAGAAAAGGCGAGCTACCCGTTCGACGCCTACCCGGCCGTGCAGCTCTCGATTCTCAATTACGGGCTGCCGGCGATCATCGGCCGGCAGGCGCTGAGCCTGCCGCTGCCGGTCATCGAGAAGCGCATCCGGGAGGCCATCGGGGCCTACGAGCCGCGCATCCGGCCCGAGACGATGCGCGTGCGCGTCACCACGGAGAAGGGCGACACCATCGACCCCGAGCGGCCGCTGGAGTTCACCATCGAGGGCGAGATCTACGGCGCGCCGGAGAGCCTGCGCGTGCTGATCAACACGTTGTGGGACACCGAGAAGGTGCGCACCCGCGCCGAGCTGGAGCGCTGAGTCCATGGAGGAGGCGCTCAAGGAGATCTACGAGAGCGAACTCAAGCACCTGCGCACCCACGCCGAGGAGTTCGCCCAGCGCGACGCGTTCCACCGCATCGCCAGCCGCATCGGGCTGACGCCCAACGCCGCCCTGCGCGACCCCTTCGTGGAATGGCTGCTGCAGGGCTACGCCTTCCTTGCGGCGCGGGTGCAGCGCAAGCTCGACGAGGAGTTCCCGCGCTTCAGTCAGAACCTGCTGGCGATGCTCTACCCGCACCTGTCGGCGCCCACTCCCTCGATGCTGGTCGCGGAGTTCCAGCTCAGGGCGGACGCCGCGCTGATGACCGGCCCGATCGCGCCGCGAGGGATGCGCCTGTCGCTGCCGACGCGCATGGCCGGCGCGGCGCGGCGCGAGCGCAAGGTGATCTTCACCACCGGCCGGGCGCTGCGGTTGTGGCCGCTCATGGTGACGGCGGCGCGCTACCTGCCCGACAGCGGCCATGTCGAGAGCGCCGGCGCCTCGCGCGCGGCGCCCGCCGCCGTCTCGATCACCTTCGCGCTGACGCCCGACGGCGCGACGCTGGGCGCGCTGCCCGCAGAAGCGCTGGACCTGCACTGCGCCGAAGGCGAGGGCGGCGGCGCGGCGCTGTTCGAGGCGCTGACCGCCGGCTGCGCCCATGTCGAGGCGGCGGGCGCGCCGCGTCGGCCCGGCGGCGGCCCCGGCAAGGGGCCGAAGGCGACCGCGCTGGAGGCCGCGCCGCTCGGCTTCGACCGCCACACCGCGGAGGGCGAGGACGCGCTGCTGCCCTACGGCCCGCGCAGCTTCGACGGCCACCGGCTGCTGCACGAGTTCTTCGCGCTGCCGGCGCGCTTCCATTTCCTGCGGCTGGGCGGGCTGCAACAGGCGTTCGGGGCGCGCGAGCAGGCGCGCGAGTTCACCGTGCTTTTCCTGCTGGACCGACCGTTTCCGGCGCTGGGCGGCAAGCTCGGGCCGGAGTCTGTGCGGCTGAACTGCGCGCCGGCGGTAAACCTCTTCGAGCGCGCCGCCGACGACATCGCCTATGATCCGCGCCGCGCCGAACTGCCGATCACGCCCGACCGGGGCGATCCGACCAGCTTCGAGGTGCACTCGGTCCTCAACGTCACCGGCAAGACCGGGCGGGGCGAGACGGTCGCCTTCCGCCCCTTCTTCGCGCCGGAGAGTTTTGGCGCGCGCAGCCCGCGCTCCCAGCGGTTCTATGCGCTGCATCGCGTGGCGCGCGCCGCGCCGGCGCTGCGCGAGGAGCGGGACCGGAGCCTGGAGATCTACCGCGGCGCGGAGGTGTTCATCTCGCTGGTGGACGAGGCCGCGCGCCCGGCGCCGGCTGATCTGCGCTCGCTCTCGCTCGATCTGCTCTGCACCAACCGTCATCTCGCTATCAACGCCGCCAGCGAAACCAGCCGCGACGCGCTGCTGTCGACCGAGATCGACGAGGGCTGGAAATCGGTGCGCGTCGTCTCCGGTCCCTCCTGGCCGCGCGCAGGGCTGCCCGAGGGGCGGCGACTGTGGGACGTCATCAGCGCGCTGACGCTCAACCACCTGTCGCTGTGCTCGACGGAGCGCGGCGATCCCGCGGCGGCGATGCGCCAGACGCTGCGCCTGTTCGCCGCCCAGAGGGACGCGGCGGGCGAGGCGCTGATCGAGGCGCTGGTGGACATCTCCACGCGCCCCGCCATCGGGCCGATCGCCCCGATCCGCGACGAGCAGGGCCGGGTGATCGCCCCGATGGCGATGGGCCGCGGGCTTGACGTCGCCGTCACCTTCGCCGACGCCGCGCCCGAGGCCGCGACTCTGGCGGCCGTTCTGGAGCGGTTCCTGCCCGGCCACGCCAACGTCAACAGCTTCACGCGCATGAGCCTGCGGCAGGGCGACGGGCGCGCGCGGGCCAGGTGGCCCGCCCGGTCTGGCACGAGGCCGCTGCTTTGAGCGGCGCGGGCGAGAACCGGCCCAAGGGCTCTCGGGCGGGCTCCGAGGAGGAAGACCCCTTCGCCGCCGCGCCCGGCCCCGAAGACGGCGACGACCGTGACGAGAATCCTTTCGACGAGGCGTCGACAGGGAAGGTCGCCGCCCCGCAGCCGGGCGCCAAGGCCGGTCAGGCCGCCGGCCCCGCCGACTGGCTGGCGGCCCCGGCAGGAGACGACGCGCCTTTCGACGAGGAGCCCTGGCCAGAGACCACGCCCCCTGACGAGGCCTCGCATGCGGAGAGCGACAGCGACGCGCGGGCGCCCGGCCCGGCGGCCGACGAACCCGACGAGGAGACGTCGGGGGGCCCGGCGCCGTCCGATGCGGAGGCTCCGGACGCCCGGGCGCGGGCGACCGCCGCGGCGCGCGCGCCGGCGCCCATTCCGCGCACCGTCATCGCCTTCGCGGCGCCCGGCGTGATCGCGGCGGAGACGCCTGCGACGGTCGTCGAACCCGCTCCGGTTCCGGCGCCGGAGCCTGAGGTCGAGGAGGTCGCGCCGCCCGGCCCGGCCAGCTTCCATCAGGTCGCCGCCGCCATCGCCGAAGACCCGCATGGCTGGGAGTTCGGCGCCGCCGTGCGGGCGCTTCAGGCCGCGCGCCCCGATCTGCCGGCGGTCAGCCGCTCGGGCCGCATCGAGGAGGATGCGATCCGCTTCGGCCAGCCGCCCTCGCTGCGCTTCGAGAGCGCTGAGATCCGCTCCGCCGGCTGGGTGAACCTGCCGTCCGGCGCGGCGTTCCAGCTCAGCCAGATCGCGATCGGTCCGCTCGGCCCCAAGGGCTCGCTGCCGAACCACGTCACCGAGGACGCCATGCGCGAGGAGCGCGAGGGGCGGCGCTGGCTCACCGGCTTTCTCGACATCTTCACGCACCGCATCGCCGGCCTGCTGTTCCGCGCCTGGGCTCTGCCGCGCCCGGCGGTGATGCGCGACCGCCCGGAGGCCGACCCGTGGCCGCGCTGGGTCGGCAGCCTCTTCGGCGCCGGCCCCGAGCCGTTCCGCGACCGCGACGCGCTGGACGACGACGCCAAGCGCCACATGGCCGGCTGGCTGTCGATGGGCCGCGCGACGGCGGCGGGCCTTTCGGGCGTGCTCGGCGTGGTGATCGGGGCGCCGGTCAAAGTGGAGGAGTTCGCGCCGGAGTGGCTCGCCATCCCGCAGGAGGCGCAGTCCCGCCTCGCGCCGCCGGGCGAGGGCGGCGGGCGGCTCGGCGCCGAGCTTGTGCTCGGGCGGCGCTTCCATTCGGTGCAGACCCGCGTGCGGGTGCGCGCCGGGCCGCTAACGCTCGCGCAGCATCGCGCGCTGCTGCCCGGAGGCGAGCGCCACGCCGCGGCGCGCGGCGCCGTGCTTTCGCTCGCGGGCCCGACGCTCGGCGTCGATCTGCAACTGGCGCTCGCGGCGCCGGAGGTTCCCGCCCTCAAGCTGGATGGCGCGCTCAGGCTAGGCTGGGAGAGCTGGCTCGGCTGGCGCAGCAGCCCGCTGTCCGTCGCCTGGCCCGGCGGCGCGGCTACGGGCGGACGAAGCGCCCCGCATGTCGAAGCAGACGAACTTGTGCTGCGCATGGAGTATGCTGCGGCCTGATTTCGGCCGACCCGCCACTGCGCCGCGTCCGCGGCGAACACGACCACCCGCGGCAGCGCCGCGCCCGCATCGAGGACGCCATGAGCACCATCACCCGATCCGAACTGCTCGCCAAGCTCACGCCCCCCGCCCGGAAGGCGGTGGAGAACGGGATGCGCTCGGCCAAGCTCCGCGGCAACCCCTATGTCGAGCTCGTGCACTGGATCGAGCAGATGGCGCTGATCGACGGCGGCGACTTCCAGAAGATCGCGCAGCATTTCGGGGTGGACGCCTCGCGGCTGGCCGCCGACCTGACGCGCGCGGTGGACGCGCTGCCGCGCGGCTCCTCCTCGATCTCCGACATCTCCGACCATCTGTTCGACGCGGTGGAGCGGGGCTGGGTGCAGGGCGCGATGCGGCTGCAGGCGGACCGGGTGCGCTCGGGCCATGTGCTCTACGGCATTCTCGCGACGCCGCGGCTTGAGCGGCTGCTGCTGGCCATGTCGCCGGAGTTCGAGAAGGTGAAGACCGAGGATCTGGCGGCCGCCCTGCCCGGCATCGTGAAGGGCTCGACCGAGGGCGGCGACGCAGCCGCGCCGGGCGGGCAGGGCGCGCCGTCGGCGCCGCCGCCGGAGGGCGGCTCGGCGCTCAAGACCTACGCGACCGACCTCACCGAGCGCGCCGCCCAGGGCAAGATCGACCCGATCGTCGGCCGCGACCCCGAGATCCGCCAGATCGTCAACATCCTGATGCGCCGGCGGCAGAACAACCCGATCCTCACCGGCGAGGCGGGCGTCGGCAAGACCGCCGTGGTGGAGGGCTTCGCCCTGCGGCTGGCGCGCGGCGACGTGCCGCCGCAGCTGCGGGACGTCTCGCTGCTGATGCTCGACATCGGCCTGCTGCAGGCCGGCGCCTCGATGAAGGGCGAGTTCGAGAACCGGCTGCGCCAGGTCATCGAGGAGGTGCAGTCCTCCGAGAAGCCCATCATCCTGTTCATCGACGAGGCGCACACGCTGATCGGCGCCGGCGGCGCGGCGGGCACGGGGGATGCGGCGAACCTGCTGAAGCCCGCGCTGGCGCGCGGCGAGCTGCGCACCATCGCGGCGACCACCTGGGCCGAGTACAAGAAGCACATCGAGAAGGATCCCGCGCTCACCCGTCGCTTCGAGGTGGTCAAGATCGAGGAGCCGACCGAGGAGCGCGCGCTCCTGATGATGCGCGGCGTCGCCTCGACGCTGGAGAAGCACCACCGCATCCAGATCCTCGACGCTGCGCTTGAGGCGTCGGTCCAGCTCTCCAACCGCTACATTCCCGCCCGACAGCTTCCCGACAAGGCGGTGAGCCTGCTCGACACCGCCTGCGCCCGCGTCGCGGTCAGCCAGCACGCGGTGCCGGCGCAGGTGGAGGACGCGCGCCGGCGCATCGAGGCGCTTGAGGTCGAGAAGGGCATCCTCCTGCGCGAGATCGCCGTCGGCATCCCGCGCGAGGACCGCGCCGCGGCGGTGGAGACCGAGATCGCCGCCGAGAAGGCCGATCTGGCTGAAATCGAGCAGCGCTGGGAAACCGAGCAGGCGATGGTCGCCGAGATCCTCGACCTGCGCGCGCGCCTGCGCGGCGACGACCGGCCCATCGACAAGACCGGCACGCCGCTGGAGGCCGCCGCCGACGCGGCGGCGCAGGCCGAGGAGGCCGCCGAGGCCGCCGTCGACCCTGACGCGCCGCCGCCGCTGTCGGACGCCGAGCGCGCCGATACGCTTGCGGCGCTTCAGGGCAAGCTCGGCGCGCTGGCCGACCTGCAGGGCGACGAGCCGCTGATCCTGCCGACGGTGGACCGCGCGGCGGTCGCGGCGGTGGTGGAGGAATGGACCGGCATTCCCGTCGGCCGCATGGTCTCCGACCAGCTGACCACGGTGCTGGAGCTGCCGACCATCCTCAACCAGCGCGTCGTCGGCCAGGACCACGCGATGGAGATGATCGCCAAGCGCATCCAGACCTCGCGCGCCGGGCTCACGGCGCCGGAGAAGCCCATCGGCGTGTTCCTGCTGGCCGGACCCTCCGGCGTCGGCAAGACCGAGACGGCGCTGGCGCTGGCCGAAGCGCTCTATGGCGGCGAGCAGAACCTCATCACCATCAACATGAGCGAGTTCCAGGAGGCGCACACCGTCTCCACGCTCAAGGGCGCGCCTCCGGGCTATGTCGGCTACGGCGAGGGCGGCGTGCTGACCGAGGCGGTGCGGCGGCGGCCCTACGCCACGGTGCTGCTCGACGAGGTGGAGAAGGCGCATTCCGACGTCCACGAGATCTTCTTCCAGGTGTTCGACAAGGGCACGATGGAGGATGGCGAGGGCCGGCGGATCGACTTCAAGAACACGCTGATCCTGCTGACGTCGAACGTCGGCTCCGACCTCATCATGAAGCTCTGCGAAGACCCCGAGCTGATGCCCGACCCCGAGGGCATCGCCAAGGCGATGCGCCCGGAACTTCTCAAGGTGTTCCCCGCCGCGTTGCTGGGGCGCGTCGTGGTGATCCCCTACTTCCCGCTCAACGACACGATGATCGACAGCATCGCCAAGCTGAAGCTGCGCTCGATCCAACGCCGGGTGAAGGCGGCGCATGGCGCCACCTTCGAGTATTCCGACGCGGTGCTGGAGCTGATCCGGGCGCGCTGCACCGAGTTGGAGAGCGGCGGCCGCATGATCGACGCGGTGCTGACCAACACGATGCTGCCGCGCATCTCCCAGGAGGTGCTGAACCGCATGGCCGAGAAGCAGCCGATGAGCCGCATCGCCGTAGACGTCAGGGACGGCGAGTTCATCTACGAGGTCGCCTGATGCGAAAAGGGCCGCCGCCCGGATGAGCGGCGGCCGCGCGGGGCGCCGATGGCGCGACACGCTCCTGCGCCGAAGGCGCGACATGACTTGGCGCGTCATGACCTGGGGAGAAAGGCGCGGCGCGCTCAGGCGGCGCCGCGCTTCCGATGCGAAGCGTCCCCCGTCAGTCCTTCACGAGCCGGAGGTGGCCGCGGCGCACTTCGCCGGTGCGCTCGCCGGCCCCGTCGATGGCCCGCAGGCCGCCGGTCTGGGCGGTCGTCGGGGCGGCGGTCGAGTGATCGGCGGCCGGGTGGGCGGCTGCGGGCGTCTCGCGCGTCGCCTCGACCAGCGGCGACGCCTCAGCGGAGTCGCCCAGCCGCTCGATGATGCTGCGCGTCACACGCGCCGCCACGGCCTCCTGCGGAGAGGAGACCTCGGTCGCCACGTCCAGCACGCGCACCTTCTCTACGTCGAGCAGGAACGGGCAGGGGACGGCGGCGGGCGGGTCGATCAGCCAGAGGCCGGTGAGCACGCGGTCGATGCGGCCGAAATCGCTGCGCATCGGCAGGAACACCATCTCGAAAGCGGTGGACTGGCCGTCCGCGGCCCGCGCGGCGCCCTCGAGCACGGCGACGGCCGGCTCGGCCACCACGCGGTTGAGCGCGGCCTGGACATGGTTGCGCGTCGGGCCCGCCACCATCGAGAGCGCGCTCATCCCGCGCAACTCCAGCCCGAACCAGCGGTTCAGGCGGTCGCCGGCGATCCGGATGCGGAAGTTGGAGGGGCCGACATGCTCGAAGATCGCCAGGAACGGCGCCTTGGAGCCGATCTTGCCGGCGTCCAGCTCGGCGCGGAAAGGCGCCGGCCGCCCGCCCCGCAGGGCGGACCACATGGCGTGGAGGCCGGCGGCCTCCGGGTGTTTCAAAGCGGCCGTCCCGTTTTCGGACATCTGTTCCACTTCGATACGACGTTCATCGGCGTCACAGTCGCTCCACATTGCACCAGCACTCCATAAAGTTAAAGGTTTCACAACGTGCGGCCCGGTTCCAGCGCAATGCGGAGCGGACTTTCGGAAAAACTGTAGCAAAAGCCGTGCCAGTCGGTTGCGCGCGCCCCGTCGGTTGTCGCAGATAGGGCCAGACGAGATGGGGCGCTCGCAGCGGATGACGCTTTACAGCATGACAGGCTTCGCCGAGGCCGCCGGCGGCGTCGAGGGCCTCGCCTGGCGCTGGGAGGCGCGGAGCGTGAACGGCCGCGGACTGGACCTGCGGCTGCGCCTCCCCGAGGGGTGGGAGTCGCTCGAACCCGAGTTGCGCCGGCGCGTCGGCCAGGCGGTCTCGCGCGGCTCCGTCACCATAGGTCTCAGGGTGGAGCATGCCGGGGCGTCCGCCGCGATGGCGCTCGATCGCGAGGCGCTGGCCGAGGCGGTCGCCGCGCTCGTCGTGGTGCGGGACGCCGCGCGCGCCGCCGGGCTGGAGGTCGCGCCCGTCTCCGCCGAGCGCCTGCTGCAGATCGCTGGCGCGCAGTCGGCCGAGCCGCAGCGCCGCCGCGCGCCGGACGAGGCGGCGATGGGCGCCGCGCTCGACAGCCTCGATGCGCTGATCGCCGGGCTGGCGGAGACGCGGGCGCGCGAGGGCGCGGCGCTCGGCGCCTCGCTCGGCGGCGTGCTCGACGCCATGGAGGCGCAGGCGCGGGCCGCGCGGGCCGCCCATGCGGCGCAGACCGACGCCGCGCCCGAGCGCCTGCGCGCCCGCGTCGCGGCGCTGACGGGCGCCGGCGCGACGACGCCGCCGGAGCGGCTCGCCGCCGAGCTGGCGCTGCTGGCGGTGAAGGCCGACGTCGCCGAGGAGCTCGACCGGCTCGACGCCCATCTCGCCGCCGCGCGCGCCCTGCTGGCGCGTGGCGGCGCCGTCGGCCGGGAGCTCGACTTTCTCACCCAGGAGTTCAACCGCGAGGCCGGCACGCTGTGCGCGAAGGCCGAGAGCCCGGCGCTGACCGAGGCGGGGCTTGCGATGAAGGTGCTGATCGACAGGCTTCGCGAGCAGGCCCAGAACCTCCAATGACACGTCACAGCCCGGAGCGTCCCCGATGAGCGCCATCTCCCGTCGCGGCGCGCTTTTCGTGCTTTCCTCCCCCTCCGGCGCCGGCAAGACGACGCTGGCGCGGCGGCTGCTGGTCGAAAGCCCCGGCCTGACGCTCTCGGTCTCCGCCACGACCCGGCCGAAGCGCGAGGGCGAGGTGGACGGCGCCGACTATCACTTCGTCACGCCGGAGGGCTTCGCCGCCATGGCCGCCGGAGGCGCGCTGCTGGAGCACGCCGAGGTGTTCGGCCTGCGCTACGGCACGCCGCGCGCGCCGGTGGAGACATGGCTGGCCGAAGGCCGCGACGTGCTGTTCGACGTCGACTGGCAGGGCGCCCGCCAGCTTCGCGGCAGCGCGCTGGGCGCGGACGTCGCGAGCGTGTTCATCCTTCCCCCCTCCATCGCCGAACTCGACCGCCGCCTGCGCGCGCGCAATCTCGACGCGCCGGAGACCGTGGCGCGGCGCATGGCCAAGGCGCGCGACGAGATCGCGCATTGCCCTGAATACGACTATGTCGTGGTCAATGACGATCTCGACGCCAGCGCCGCGACGCTGCGCGCCATCCTCGCCGCGGAACGCGCCAGACGCGCGCGCCTGACCGGACTGGACGCCTTCCTCGCCGACCTGACATGAAATTTGGATTGACGCCGATGGAACTGCTCTCGCTCGACGGGCTCAGCCCGCAAACACCCGAAGACGGCGATGTGTTCATCGCGCCGGGCGCGCGCGTGATCGGGCGGGTCACGCTCGGCGCCGCGTCGAGCGTGTGGTTCAACGCCGTCCTGCGCGGCGACGGCGAGGCCATCCTCATCGGGGCCGGCAGCAACATCCAGGACAACAGCACCGTCCACACCGATCCGGGCTGCCCCGTGGAGGTCGGCGAGAACGTCACGGTCGGCCACCGCGCCATCCTCCACGGCTGCAAGGTCGGCGACGGCGCGCTGATCGGCATGGGCGCCGTCGTGCTGAACCGCGCCGTCATCGGGCCGCGCAGCCTCGTGGGCGCCAACGCGCTGATCACCGAGGACAAGGTGTTCCCCGAGGGCGTGCTGATCATCGGCTCGCCGGCCAAGGTCGTGCGCGACCTGACGCCGGAGGAGATCGCGGGCCTCGCCGGCTCGGCGGAGCGCTATCGCTGGAACGCGCGGCGGTTCCGCTCCGGCCTCGTTCGCGCCGAGCGTCGCCCCGCCTGAGAATGGCCGCGGCCGGTCAGCCGGCCCTGCGGGCGATGAGCGAGAGCGCGGCCTCGTCCTGAACGATGGCGACCGAGCGCCCCATGGAGCGGGCGTGCGCCGCGAGAAGCGCGACGTGGGCCTCCCGCGGCGCGGTCGCGACGGCGGCGGGGTCGCTGAGCAGCGCGGCGCACTCCGTCGGCATCCCGAGACGGGCGCCGCTCACCCGGGCGCCCGTGTCGCCGCCCAGCGACATCTCGATGGCGCCCCCGATCGGCGACGCGGTGACGGCGGCCATCGCCAGCAGCAGCGCGAGCTTCGCCTCGGCGCGCGGCGTCGCGTCGCCGCCTGACGGCCACACCACCCGGTGACGGCCCGCGCTGAAATAGGCGCGCGCGATGGCGCCGAGCTCCGAGGGCGAAATCGCCGCGGCGTCCTCGGTCACGGCCCCGAACGCGATGCGGAAATAGCCCAGCGCGGCCAGCGCCGTGCGTGCGCTGTCATTCAGGAGCGAGGCGATTTCAGGGTCGACGCCGCCCTCGAGCAGCTCGACGCCATTGCTCACCGCCCCTACGGGACTTATGAGGTCGTGACAGATGCGCGAACACAACAATGCCGCCAGATCGGGAGCGTTCGCCATGTCGTCACCATCCTTCGCCGGGGTTCCGGCGCCATGAGCCAGTTTCTGGAAGTCGGCGCCATCGTTCGCTTGCCGGCGCGACCCGAGTGGGGCCGCGGCCAGATCCAGTCTCTCGTCGGGCGCCGCGTCACGGTCAATTTCGAGGATGCCGGCAAGGTCGTGCTCGATCTCGATACGGCGACGCTTGAGGTGATGACGCCTGACTGGTTGTGATTCTGCTTGAATTGCCTGGGATGATCAACCGCAGGAGGCACGGGGCGCCTTTTGCTCGCGCGGCGTGGCCCGGTTGCGCCGGCGCCGGGGCTTGCCTAAGAGGGGCGACCGTGCGCGGGCGCGCCGGCGGGCAGGCGTGCGACGGCGCGCCCGCGCCCGGCGCGAGAGGGCGCCAGTGATCGGAGGGGCGCCTGGTGCGCATTGAAGCGGGTCGGTTCACGGTGAGGCTGGCGGAAAGCGATGCCGACGTCGCCGCCGCGCAGCGCCTGCGCTATCGCGTTTTCGTGGAGGAGATGGGGGCGCACGCCTCCCCGGAAGAACACGAGGCGCGCTGCGAGCGCGACGAGTTCGATCCCTATTTCGACCATCTTCTGCTGATCGACAACGAGGCCGCCTCCGAAGACCCGATGGACAAGGTGGCCGGCGCCTACCGTCTGATGACCGGCGACATGGCCCGGCGGGGCATCGGCTTCTACGGCGCCAGCGAGTATGACCTCGGCAGGCTGGTGGACTACCCCCGCGAGACGCTGGAGCTCGGCCGCTCCTGCGTCAGCGCCGAGCACCGCGGCGGGGCGGGGATGCACCTGCTGTGGACCGGCCTTGGGCAGTATGTCGCCGAGCGCAACGTCGAGATCATGTTCGGCGTGGCGAGCTTCCATGGCGCCGACGTCGCGCCCCTCGCCCAGCCGCTCTCGCATCTGCACTACAACCACCTCGCGCCGGAGGATCTGCGCGTGCGCGCGCTGCCGGAGCACTTCACGGCGATGGACATCCTGCCGCCCGACGAGGTGAACCGCGCCGAGGCGCTGCGGCTGATCCCCGCGCTCATCAAGGCCTACCTTCGGCTTGGCGGGTTCGTGGGCGAGGGCGCCTATGTCGACCGCGACTTCAACACCGTCGACGTCTGCCTGCTGATGGACACCAGCCGCATGGTGCAGCGCTACCGCTCCTTCTACTCCCGCGCCGACCGCGGCTCGGCGGCGCGCGTCCTGGGCTGAGGAGCTGCCCCGTTGAGCGTCACCTGGAACGACGCGGCGCCGCCCGACCTGCCGCCGCTGACGCCCGCCGAGCGCCTGCGCGGCGGCGTCCGCGTGGCGGCGATGCTGGCTCTGACCGCCGTCTGCCTGACGCTTTTTCTCATCCTGCGCTTCGTGCGGCGGCGGCTGTTCCGCGGCTTCAAGGCGCAGTTCTGGGTGGCGCGCGTCTGGGCGCGGGCGATGCTGCGGCTGATCGGCGTGCGCCGGCGCGTGATCGGCGCCCCGATCCGCGGCGGCGGGGTCTGGCTGGCGAACCATGCGAGCTGGTCCGACATCCTCGCCCTGCGCTCGGCGCGGCTGGTGAACTTCGTTTCCAAGGCCGAGGTGCGCGCCTGGCCGGGGATCGGCTGGATCGCCGAGGTCGCCGACACGGTGTTCATCGAGCGTCGCCGCAGCCGCGCCCACGACCATCGCGGCGTCCTCGCCGACCGGCTCAGGGGCGGGCAGCTCCTGTGCATCTTCCCCGAAGGCACCTCCTCGGACGGGCTGCGCGTGCTGCCGTTCAAGAGCTCGCTGCTGGCTGCGCTCTACGAGCCGGGCATGCCCGCCGACGCCAGGGTGCAGCCCGTCACGCTGAACTGGATCGCGGCGCCGGGGCTGCCGCGGGAGTTCTACGGCTGGTGGGGCTCGATGCCGTTCGAAGGCCACATCTGGGAGATCGCCTGCCGCAGCCGTGGCGGGGTGGTCGAGATCGTGTTCCACGCCCCGTGCAGCGTGCACGATGTCGGCGACCGCAAGGCCATGACGCGCTGGGCGGAGGAGACGGTGCGCGCCGCCAAGAGCAGCTAGCCCGCCGCGCCGCGGTCGAGCGCCGCGGCGTAGGCGGCGACCGCGGCCGCCGGCCCGTCGGGCGCCGACCAGACGCTGAAGCGCGGAGCCACGAAGTCGGCCGTCGCCGCCAGTCCGCGCGCAATCTCGGGCGTCAGCCCGCCTTCCGCGACGCAGGGCGTCTCGATCACCTCCGCCCACCAGGCGAAGAGTTCCGCGTCGGCCTCCGCCCCGTCGCCGAGCGCCCCGGCGCGCACCGGGCCCAGGCTCACATAGTCGGCGCCCGCCTCGGCCGCGACCATGCCGCGGTGGCGCGAGGCGCCGGCGGCGGCCCCGACGACCGCGTCCGCCCCGAGCGCGTCGCGCGCCGCGCGCACGGCGTTCGCCGAGCCGTCGGGCAAATGCACGCCGTCGAGGCCCAGCGGCTTCACCAGGCGGACATGGCGCGCGATCACCAGCGGCACGTCGCGCCCGGCGCAGACCGGCCGCAGCGCCTCGGCGGCGGCGCGCAGCTCCGCTTCGCCGGCCTCCAGCGCGAGTCTGACGCAGGCGACGTCCGCCGCGTCGAGCGCCGCCGCCAGCACGTCGGCGAAGGCGGCCGGGGCGAAGGCGGGGGGCGTGACGAGGTAGAGGCGCGCGCTCATGCGCCCGAAGGCGGCCGGGGCGTCGGGCGCCAGTCGGGCGGGGCCATCTCGAACCCCTCGAAGGTGAAGCCCGGGCTCACCGTGCAGGTCACGAGCGTCCAGGCGCCGACGGTGGTCGCGCACTGCCACCAGCCCGCCGGCACGATCGCCTGCGGCTTCTGCCCGGCCAGGACGTCCGCGCCCAGCAGGTGCGCCTGCGCGTCGTGGCCGTTCGGCGAGAGCGTCAGCGACAGCGGCGCGCCGGCGTGGAAATGCCAGATCTCGTCGGCGTCGACGCGGTGCCAGTGGCTGAACTCGTCGGCCGGGAGAAGATAGTAGATCGCCGTGCCCGTCGGCCGCTCGCCGGCCTCGGCGTGCGCCCGCCATGTCTCGCGATACCACCCGCCTTCGGGGTGGCGCTCAAGGCCGAGGGCGTCGATGATCTGGCGCGCTGACGTCATCGCATGTTCTCCCGTCTCGCGGCCAGCACCGTAGCGGCGCGGCGGCGCGCTGACGAGGGGGCGCGGGCGCGATTGCGGGCGCAGGGACGCTTTCGCGGGCCCGATCACGCGCGCGGCCCCTTGCGCCACGCCGTCGAGGTGGATAGTCACCAATCGCGACCGGGCGAAAGTCCATGGAGAGGTGCCGGAGTGGTCGATCGGGGCGGTCTCGAAAACCGTTGTAGGGCAACCTACCGTGGGTTCGAATCCCACCCTCTCCGCCATTCGCCCGCCTGAGGTCCCAGGCAACCCGTTGACGCATAAGTAACCCCTTGCGGTGCATACCCGATTTCGACAGGGTAAGCGGCAGGTGGGGTACCGGGTGTGATACAAAGTGTGACACAACGGGTCACCCGACGGGTCTCGGAGGGGCGCGTGACGGGGCTCAGCCTGCGCGGCACGGTGTACTACCTGGTCAAGCGAGTGCCGCGGGAATTCGCGCATCTGGAGCCGCGCGCGGTGGTGCGGCGGTCGCTGAAGACCGGTGACCTGCGCGAGGCGCGCAAGCGCGGGACCCGCGAGCAGGCCGCGATGCTCGCTCGCTGGGAAGCGGGGCTCGCCGCCGGCGGACAGGATCCGGCGGCCGAGGCGGAGGCTGTCGATGCGCTGCGGAAAGCTGAGAGGATCGTCCCGAGAACCCTCGGCGATCTCGTCGCCGGACCGCTCGACCAGCTTATCGAGCGGATCGAGCAGGTGCTCGAGCGCGATCCGCCAGCCAGCCAGCCCGCGGTGGCGAAGGCTTGGCTCGGAGTCGGCCCAGGCAAGGGCGAGGACCCGATATCTGCGCTCCTCGAGAAGGTCCAGAAGCTCGCGCCCGATCTGATCCATGGCATGAGCGAGGAACAGAAGCGGCGCTGGCGAAATCCGCGAGAGAAGGTTCTGCGCGATCTCATCAGCTGCATCGGCGACAAGAAGGTCGTGGAGACCGACGACGATGACGCGCGCGCTTTGAGAGAACACTTGTGTGAACAGGTCGAGGCCTACGAGATAAATCCGGCCACTGCCAACAAGTACGTCCATTATGTCAGCGGTATGATGAAGGTCTATAGTGAAAAGCTCAAACTTAAATGGAAGCATCCGTTTGTCGGAATGACGTTCAAGGACAGCTCCAGCGACAAGCGCAGGCGCCGGCCATTCAGCACGACCTGGATCATGGAGCACCTTTCGCCGCCCGACGCGCTGCTCGGCCTCAACGCGGAGGCGCGCGATGTCCTGCTTGCGATGGTCGACACCGGCGCGCGCCCCTCGGAGATCATCGGTCTCCTGCCCGAGCACATCCGCCTCGACGACCCGATCCCGCACATCAGGATCGTGCCGACCGACCGCGTACTGAAGAACGCCTCGTCGAAGCGAGACCTTCCGCTGGTCGGGCTTTCGCTGGAGGCGATGCGCCGCAACCCGCACGGGTTCCCGCGCTACCGCGGCAAGGGGGGCTGGTCCAACCTCGTAAACAAGTTCCTGCGCCAGAACTGTGCGATCAAGGATGACCAGTCCGCCTATTCCCTGCGCCACAGCTTCGAGGACAGGCTGCTTGCAGCGGAGGCGGTGGATCGCCTGGCCGCGGACCTCATGGGCCATGCGACGCGGCGCGCGCGCTATGGCAACGGCGCGTCGCTGGAGCTGAAGCACGAGACGCTTCAACTCATCGCCATTTGAGCGACCCGCGCCCGGGCTCGGTCGAGCGCGTTGGCTTGTTGCGTCATGGCGGCGAGTTCGGTCTCGAGGCGCAGGAATATCGG
>NZ_FNQM01000017.1 GCF_900107585.1 Rubrimonas cliftonensis
GAACCCGAATCTCACCACGCTTCCGAAGAAGGAAACCGACCATGACCGCCTGCAACCTTCCCCATCACGCCAATCACGACCACGTCCACGGACCCAGTTGCGGCCACGTCGCCGTGAAGCATGACGGCCACGTCTGCTACCTCCACGACGGGCACATGCATCACCCCCACGGCGACCATGTCGACGAGCATGTGCTGGCCGTCAGCGCGACCAACCCCGACGCCTGCACGCCCGCCCACGCCTGCGGCGGCCACGCGGCCGACCATGTCCACGGCCCCGACTGCGGGCACCCCGCCGTGCCGCACGGCGACCACATCTGTTATCTCGTGAATGGCCACCTGCATCACCCGCACGGCGACCACTGCGACGACCACGGGCCGCTCGAAACGGTCTGACCTGGCACCCGCGCTTTCGGCGCACCGAGGATCCGGGCGTCCAGACGGGTGCGCCCGCCTGGACGCCAACGTCAGCCGCCGCGACGACGTGACTGATTGTCGTCTGGCGGAGACCGAAGGAGCCATGGCGAATGGACGCCATGCGCAGACGACTGTTCGGTTGGTTGATCGTCGCGCTGCTGGGCGCGGCGCTGCCGCTGTCTGGCTGGGCGCATGGCGCGCACCGCGCCTCGACGCCGATCCTGGCGCCTGACGGCGGGCTCGCCGATATCTGCGGCGCCGCCGATCAGCCGCACGACGGCTCCGCGGCCGCCGACCCGCCCTGCCTCGCCTGTCAACTCGGCAAATCCATCACCGCGTCGCCAGCGGTATGGCGCTGCGATCAACCCCGTCGAGCGCGCGAGCAGACCCGTCGCAGCCGCGGAGCCCTACCGCCGGGACGCGTCCTTGCGGCCGCACGCCCTCGGGGCCCGCCGCCCATAGCCTGACGCGCTATCGAACCTACCGGAACAGTCAGGGACAGGCCGCGAGGCGCCGCGCGCGCCGCGCCGTCCGACAATGGAGAGCATCATGAGAACAATTCTGTCCGCCGCGGCGCTCTGCGCGCTGGCCGGCGTCGCGCACGCCCACGCGACGTTCGAGGTTTCCGAGGCTCCAGTGAATTCGACCTACAAGGCCGTCCTGCGCGTGCCGCACGGCTGCGAGGGCGAGGCGACGCTGAAGGTGCGTGTGCGCATTCCCGAGGGCGTGATCGCCGTCAAGCCCCAGCCGAAGGCGGGCTGGACGCTTGACACGGTGAAGGGGCCCTACGCGCAGCCCTATACGCTCTGGGGCTCGACCGTGACCGAGGGGGTGGTCGAGATCGTATGGACCGGCGAGCTGCTCGACGAGCACTACGACGAGTTCGTGTTCCGCGGGCGTCTGACCGACGCGCTGCCGGTGGGCGAGGTTCTCTATATCCCCACCGTGCAGGAGTGCGCCACCAAGGCCGAACGCTGGATCGAGATCCCCGCCGCCGGCCAGAACGCGGACGACCTCGCCTACCCGGCGCCCGGCGTCACGATCCTGCCCGCCAGCGCCCAGTGACCGCCCCGCCGCCGCCGGGATAGGCCGGCGGCGGCGCACAGATCGGTAGGTGTGATGATCCTGCGGGTTCTGAGTCTGGTCGCTCTGCTGCTGGGGCTCGCCCCGGCAGCGCTGGCGCATGCGCAACTGCGCGCGGCGACGCCGGTCGCCGGCGCCGTGCTCGCGGCGGCCCCAGCGGAGGTTCGCCTGCAGTTCAACGAGCCGGTCGCGGCGCTGACGTTCCGCTGGGTCTCGCCGGACGGACGCCTCAGCGAGCCGGCCGTCGCGGTGCAGGGCGACACGGTGCGGGTCATTCCGCCGCCCGACGCCGCGCGCGGCACGCATCTGCTGAGCTGGCGCGTGACCTCGGCCGACGGCCACCCGGTCGGCGGAACGCACCTCTTCTCGGTCGGCGCGCCTAGCGCGACAGCCGATGCGACCGCCGCGGAGACGGCGGGCGCGCGCCTCGCGGCGTTTGCGCGGATCATCCTGTTCGCGGGACTGGCGCTCGGGATCGGCGCCGCCGCCTTCGCCGCGCTGGTCGCCCCGCCGGCCCGCTCAGTGCGGCGGCTCGCGACGGCCGGCGCCATCGCCGTTGCGCCGGCCGCGATGGCGCTGACGGGCGCGGAGGGGCTGGACCGGCTCGGCGCGCCGCCTTCCCGACTGGCTGACGCCGCCGTCTGGGCCGAGGCGGCGCAGGCGCCGGCGAGCCTGTCGGCGCTGCTCTGGACGCTGGCCGCCGCGCTGGCGGCCGTCGCGCTGGTCAGGCCGCGCGCGACGCTCGGCCTCGCGGCGCTTGGCCTTGGCGCGCTTGGCTTCGCAGCGTCGGGTCATGCCGCGAGCGTTTCGCCGCGATGGTTGACCGGCGCGCTGGTCGCAACCCACGCCGCGGCGTTGCTGGTCTGGCTGGGCGCGCTGACGCCGCTGGCGGCCGCGCTGGCGCGCGACCGCTCGGGCGCGGCGCCGGTTGTGCGCCGCTTCGCCGCCGTCGCGGCCCCGATGCTGGCGCTGCTCGCGCTCTCCGGCGCCGCGCTGGTCTGGACGCAGCTGCGCGCGCCCGCAGACCTGCTTTCCACCGGCTACGGTCAGCTGCTGGCGCTGAAGCTGGCGCTGGTCGCCGGCATGCTGGGCCTCGCCGCGCTGAACCGCTTCGTGCTGGCGCCGCGACTGACGGGGGGCGCCGCAGCGCCGATGCGGCTGCGGCGCAGCATCCTGGTCGAGATCGGTCTGGGGCTCGCCGTTCTCTGCTGCGCGGCCGCCTTCCGTCTGACGCCGCCGCCGCGGGCGCTGGAAGCCGGGCCGGCGCCCGTCGCCATCCATCTCCATGGGCGCCTCGCCATGGCCGATCTCGCGGTGTCGCCCGCGAGGGTCGGCCTCAACACGGTCGTTGCGACCGTGCTCGACGCCGACTTCGCGCCGCTGACGCCGCTTTCGGTGACCGTCGGGTTCGCGCCGCAGGACGGCGCGCTTGAAGCCGTGCGCGTCGAGGCCGTCAGAGGCGATGACGGCGTGTGGCGCGCCGAGGCCGTGCTGCCGTTGCCCGGGGCCTGGAGCGTCATCGTCGACGTGCTGGTCAGCGATTTCGATCGCGAGCGCCTCGGCGGCGACTTCTTCGTGGCGCCCTGAGCCCGTCGCGCGGCCGTCCCGGTCAACGCCGGCGACGTCTCGAACGCGCTTGTCCTGCTGGTTCATAATGCAATGACATCCACGCCGCGATGGGAAGGTCTGCGGCCGCCTCCGACCCTTCGCTCGTCTCCGAATCGTCGATCGCGACGCGCTCGCCGAAGCCGCGGAGCGGCCTGCTCGATGTCCCGGCCTTGAGACGCAGCGGGCGCCGGGGCGCTGAGGCCGTTGGACGATGCAATCCACCTTGACGCGCCGCTGCACGGCGCCCCCTGCGACGACCCTGGGCCGCTCCGGGCGGTCCGATCACCGCGCCGCGCCGCGCGCGGTCAGCCAGAGGAACCATGCGCCGCCGATCGCGCCGGTCAGCACGCCGACCGGCGCCTCCTGCGGCGCGACCACGAGGCGCGCGCCGACGTCCACCGCCACCATCAGGATCGCCCCGCCGAGCGCTGCGACCGGCAGGACGCGCCGGTTGTCGCCGCCGACGAAGGCGCGCGCCAGATGCGGCACGACAAGGCCGATGAACCCGATGGCGCCGGTCAGCGCCACGAGCAGGCTCGTGATCAGCGCGCTGACCACCAGGATCTCGATGCGCGTGCGCGCAACGGGCACGCCCAGCGCGGCGGCGGTCTCGTCGCCCATGCTCAGCGCGTTCAGGGTCCGCGCCCGCGCCATCAGCCACAGCCCGCCAACGGCGACGCCGAGCCCGGGAACCCACAGAACCGGCCAACTCGCCCGGCCGAGGCCGCCGAGCATCCAGAACACCACCGCATGCGCTGCGCGCTGGTCGCCGAGGAAGATCAGCAGGTTCGTCGCCGCCATCAGAATGAACGAGACCGCGACCCCCGCCAGCACGACCCGCTCGGGCGCGCCCGCTCCGTCGCGGCCGAGCGCGCCGACCAGCAGCGCCAGCGACCCGAGCCCGCCCGCGAACGCCGCCAGCGGCAGGGTGTGGACGCCGAGGACGTCTCCGGTCTGCGTGATGACCGCCACCGCCCCGAGCGCGGCGCCGGCCGAGACGCCGAGCAGGAACGGGTCCGCCAGCGCGTTGCGGGTCGTCGCCTGCAGCGCGGTTCCGGCCATGGCGAGCCCGGCGCCCGCGAGCGCGCCGAGAACGGCGCGGGGCGCGCGCAGCTCCCACACGATGCGTTCGCGCGCGAGCGGCCAGTCCGGCGCGTAGAGATCGGGCCAGGCCCGGTTTGCAAGGATGCGCCACACGTCCCACGGGTCGATCGGCGTCGCCCCCGCCGCGACCCCCGCCAGCATGGCCCCCGCGAGCGCGGCGGCCAGCAGAGCGAGCGGCGCGCCAAGACCGGCGCGCGCGCCCGGCGCCCGGCCCGCCGGCGCTTCGGCGGCTGGCGGTCCGGCCGGCGCGACGGCGTCAGCCGCCATGGGCCGCCAGCGCCGCGGCGAGCTTCTCGACGGCGCCGATGTTGGCCGGGCCGGGCGTGATCTCGCTGTATTTCAGGGCCAGGAAGCGCCCCTCGCGCACCGCCGTCACGGTGGACATCACCGGGTGCGCCTGCAGGAACGCGATCAGTCCCGCGCCGCCGTCCTCGCCGTAGTCGAGCACGATGATGAACTCGGGGTCGCGCTCGCCCACGGCCTCCCAGCCGACGCGGCCCCAGCTCATGGCGACGTCGTCCATCACGTTGCGCCCGCCGGCGGCCTCGATCAGCGCCGTCGGCATGGCGTAGCGCCCGGCGGTGAAGGGCTGGTCGTCGCCGCTGTCATAGAGAAACACCCGCAGCGGCTCGGCCGCTTCTCGCCGCGCTGCGGCGATGCGCGCCTCCCAGCCTGCGATCAGCGCCTCGGCGCGGT
This sequence comes from Rubrimonas cliftonensis, assembly GCF_900107585.1. Taxonomy (GTDB): domain Bacteria; phylum Pseudomonadota; class Alphaproteobacteria; order Rhodobacterales; family Rhodobacteraceae; genus Rubrimonas; species Rubrimonas cliftonensis. The sequence continues at coordinate 4,908 of NZ_FNQM01000017.1, forward strand.
CGGGAACGCCGAAGATCGCCGCGATCGCGCGCACGTCGCCGTAGAGCGTCTCCATCGAGACGTCGGGGCGCGTCTTGTCAAGGTGGATGCAGCTTTCGCTCAGCTCGTAGACGGCGATGTCGAAGGGCGCGAGCGTGTCGGGCGTGACCTCCCCGCCCGGCTGCATGCCGTAATACCAGCCGGCGAACAGGAAGTCGGGATCGGCCGACAGGATGTTCTCGAGGCTGGGGTTCTTGTCGGCGAGCTCGGGGATGTCGCCGCGCGCGGCGTCGAACTCCGGCGTCGTCTTGTACCAGCCGGTGATCCCGGTGACGCCGACGATGCGGGGCTGCAGCGCCAGCGCGAACATGATCTCGGCCATGTTGATGTCATGGACCACCGCGCGTTCGGGGACGGCGTCGAAGGTCAGGCTGCGGCCGCAGCTCTCGACCGTCACGGGATGCGAGAGGGCCGCGCCCGCCAGAAGGCAGAGCGCGGCGGCGAGGGGGCGCGAGAGAACGCGCGACTGGGGTCGCATGGAAGGTCTCCGTCAGGCTGCGGTGAGGGGGTCGAAGGCGATGCGCAACCGGCCGCAGGGCGGGGCGGCGCGGATCTCGGCGCCGACGCCGAAGACCTCGGCGATGCGGGCCTGCGTCAGCACCGTCTCGGGCGGTCCGCAGGCGACGAGGCGGCCGTGGGCCAGCACCGCGATCCGGTCGCAGTAGCGCGCCGCCAGCTCCAGATCGTGCAGCGCGACGATGGTGGTGACGGCGAGATCGCGGATCAGCGCCATCAGCGCCAGCTGCTGGCGGATGTCGAGATGGTTGACCGGCTCGTCCAGCACCAGCGCACGCGCCTCCTGCGACAGCGCCCGCGCAATCAGCGCGCGCTTGCGCTCGCCGCCCGAGAGCGCCGCGAAGGCGCGGCCGGCGACGGCGGTCAGGCTCATGCGGATCAGCGCCGCGTCCACCGCGGCGCGTCCGCCGGCGTCGCCGCCCAGAAGGCCGCGCGCATGCGGCGTCCGGCCGGCCTCCACGACCTCGCGGACCGTCAGGTTGAACGGCGCCGGGGTTTCCTGCGGCACGGCCGCCACCAGCCGCGCCCGGTGCGTGGCGGACAGCGTTCGCGCGTCCCTGCCGTCGATCAGAACGCGCCCGGCCGTGGGTCGATGCACGCCGTAGAACAGGCGCAGAAGCGACGACTTGCCAGCGCCGTTCGGCCCGACGAGGCCGAGGGTTTCTCCGGGGGTCGCTGCGAGGCTCACGCCGTTGATCAGCCGCGTGCCGTCGCGGGCGCGCACGCCGACCGCGTCGAGCGCAAGCGCGATCATGTCGGGACCCGGAGACGGAGCGGCGGTGCGAGGTCAAGCGTCATGGTTGCAGTTCTACAATGTTATCATATAACACTACAAGACACGATCCGAGGGAGGCGACGGATGCCGGTGGCGACAACAAGGACGCAGTCAGGGGAGGCGACCAGACGATCCGCCAGCGGTCGCGGGATCGCGTCCACCAAAGCGGAGAGCCTGCTGCTCGCCTCGGTCTGGCCGCGGCTCGCCGTCGCCGCCGTCCTGTCGGCCTTGCTCTGGCTTTGCTTTCGCTGGGCCGTCGCGTGACGCGCGCCGCGTTGCAGTTTCAGGATCTGACGCTCGGCTACGACCGGCATCCGGCGGTTCATCACCTGTGCGCAAGCATCGCCGCGGGGTCGATGACGGCCATCGTGGGTCCGAACGGGGCAGGCAAGTCGACGTTGTTGAAGGCGGTGGCTGGCGCGCTGGCTCCGCTCGCGGGCGCCGTGCTGTTTGAAGCGGCGCGCCCGCGCGTGGCCTGGCTCCCGCAGGCCGCCGATGTGGACCGCAGCTTTCCGCTCTCGGTCGGGGCGTTCGCCGCGATGGGGCTGTGGTCGCGCATCGGCATGTTCGGCGGGCTGGGCCGCGGCGACCGCGCGCGTCTGACGGCGGCGCTGGAGGCGGTCGGCATGGCCGGGTTCGCCGACCGCCCCATCGGCGCCCTCTCTGGCGGCCAGATGCAACGCACGCTGTTCGCACGGCTGCTGCTGCAGGATGCGGAATTGATCCTGCTGGACGAGCCCTTCGTCGCCATCGACGCGCGCACGACCGCCGACCTGATGGCGCTGGTCGCCCGCTGGCGCGGCGAGGGCCGCACGGTGATCGCCGTGCTGCACGATCTGGAGATGGTGCGCGCGCATTTCCCACAGACGCTGCTTCTGGCGCGGGAGCTGATCGCCCACGGCCCGACGGCCGAGGCGCTGTCGGCGGCGAACCTGCTGCGCGCCCGGGCGATGGTTGAGGCGCCGGATCCCTTCGCGCCCGTCTGCGAGAGGGGCCCCGCCTGATGTGGGACCTGCTGGTCGCGCCCTTCGTCGAGTTCGGCTTCATGCGCCGCGCGCTGGTCGGCTGCCTTGCGATATCGCTGGGCGCCACGCCGGTCGGCGTTTTCCTGATGCTGCGGCGCATGAGCCTGACCGGCGACGCCATGGCGCACGCGATCCTGCCCGGCGCCGCGCTCGGCTACCTCGCGGCCGGCCTGTCGCTGACGGCCATGACGATCGGGGGCCTCGCCGCGGGGCTGGCCGTCGCGCTGCTCTCCGGCGTCGCCTCGCGCGCGACGGCGCTGCGCGAGGACGCGACGCTGGCGGCCTTCTACCTGATCTCGCTCGCGCTCGGGGTGCTCATCGTGTCGATGCGCGGCGGCGCGGTGGACCTCATGCACGTGCTGTTCGGAACGGTGCTCGCGCTTGACGACGCCGCGCTCACCCTGCTCTGCGCCATCGCCACCATCACCCTGTTCGCGCTGGCGGCGTTCTTCCGGCCGCTGGTGCTGGAATGCGTCGATCCGGGCTTCCTGCGGTCCGTCGGCGGCCCGAGCGCCGCGGTCCACTTCCTGTTCCTCGCGCTCGCCGTGCTCAATCTCGTCGGCGGGTTCCACGCGCTCGGCACATTGATGGCCGTCGGGATCATGATCCTCCCGGCGGTCGCCGCGCGCTTCTGGGCGCAGGGCGTCGGCGGACTGATCGCCGTCGCCGCCGTCATCGCGGCGGGGTCCGGCGCGGCCGGGCTGCTCCTGTCGTTCCACCTCGGCTCGCCCTCGGGCCCGTCGATCATCCTGGTCGCCGGCGGGGCGGTCGTCCTGTCGCTCTTCTGCGGTCCCGTCGGGGGCGTGCTGCCCCGGCTGGCGCGCCGCACCCATCTCGAAGCCTGAACGGAGAAACCCCATGCTCACCCGTCGCCTGCTCCTGTCGAGCGCCCTCGCGCTCCTGCCCCTTTCGGCCCTCGCCGCGGAACGCCTGAAGGTGGTGGCCAGCTTCAGCATCCTCGGCGATATGGTCGCCCAGGTCGGCGGGGACCGCATCGCGCTGACCACGCTGGTCGGCCCCGACGGCGACGCCCATGTCTATCAGCCGACCCCGGCGGCCGCCCGCGCCGTCGCGGCGGCGGACCTCGTCATCGTCAACGGCCTCGGCTTCGAGGGCTGGATCGAGCGTCTGATCGAGGCCTCGGCGTTCACTGGACCAGTCACTGTCGCCAGCGAAGGGATCGACGTTCTCGAAACCGCAGACGATCACGACGAGGCGCATGGCGAGGGCCATGCCCACGACCATGATCATGATCATGATCATGGTCATGATCACGGCGATGTCGATCCGCACGCCTGGCAGAGCGTCCCGGCCGCCCGCGTCTATGTGGCGAACATCGCCGACGCGCTGATCGCCGCTGACCCCGCCAGCGCCGACGCCTATGCGGCGTCGCGCGACGCCTATCTCAAGGAACTCGCCGCGCTCGAAGCGGAGATCGCCGCCGCTGTCGCCGCCCTGCCCCCCGAGCGCCGGGTCGTCGTGACCTCGCATGACGCCTTCGGCTACTTCGCCCGCGACACCGGACTGGAGTTTCTCGCGCCGCAGGGGGTCAGCACCGAGGCCGAGGCCTCCGCGCAGGACGTGGCCGCCCTGATCACACAGATCCGCGAGCGCGCGATCCCCGCGATCTTCGTCGAGACCATCGCCGATCCGCGGCTCCTCCAGCAGATCGAGCGCGAGACCGACGCCCGTATCGGCGGCGCGCTCTACTCCGACGCGCTGTCCGGGCCGGACGGGCCGGCGCCCACCTACCTCGACATGATGCGGCACAATCTGAGGATGCTCACGGAGGCCCTGTCGGGCTGACGCGGAGCTCGGCGAGGCGCTGCGTCTCCGCTGCCGACACTTGGACGGGCCTTTGTGCGTAAGGCGCCGGATCAAGACCGTTCTGTCGAGAAGCTTCGATGCGGCGCCGCTATCACGTTTGAACCTGTGCGCAACGTCGGCCAGCAACGCGCGCAGCGGCGCTAACTTTGAACAAGCGCCGTAGTGCGACCCCCTTCGCCACGAATGTATCAATGGCTTACGACGCCGATCGGCATCTAGACCCAGCGACGATCCACAGACGCCTTCGGCCACGACACCATGACCACGGAACGGGCTGCGGGCAGTAAAATGGCGCCGGACGGCGACCATATCTGCTATCTGTTCGATGATCGCCTGTCTCATCCACATGACGGCCACGGCGACGATAGTGGCTTGCTGTAAGTCGTCTGGTCTCAAGTCTTGTGCGGGGCCGCTCCGGGATGCGCCAGCCCCAAGACCTGCGCCGCGTCGCGCGCAGCCAGCGCATGCACCCACGCATCCAGCAGACTGATCGCTGCGATCGGCGCCGCTCCCGCCGATAGACCCACAACGCCGCCTCGACCGACTACGGCAGTGCGGCATCCGCCATCCATCGCCGCAACGGTTCCGGCGCGCGGTCACAAGCGCGCATAAGGTTTCGGATGCGTTGCTGGTGCAGGGTCGTGGCGAAGTTGCGCCACATCGCGCCGCTCAGGCGAGGCCGACCGCGGCGAACGCGAACAGCATGCCACCGGCGGCGATCTGAAGACCGCCGGCGATCCGCGCCGTCTGCGCGCCGCCCGCGGCGACGAGCGACGCCCCACGCAGGGCGACGCCGCCCAACGCGACGGCCGCCGTCACCACCGCGACGCCGAGCGCCATGGGGCCGGTCGCGGCGACCCCGGCCCAGGGCGCGTCCGCCATCCACGCGATCGCCAGCACGATCATCGCGCCGGCGCAGGGGCGCGCGCCGACAGCGACCACCAATGCCACGCGCTCGCGCCAGCGATGCGGGTGGACGCGCCCATGGTCATGCCCGTCGCCGTGCGCGCCATGGCCGCAGCAGGCGGCTTTGCCGCGCGAAAGGGCCTGCGCGCCGCGCCATGCGAACAGCAGACCGAACGCCCCGGCGGCAGCGTAGCCGATCGGGGCGAAGATCCGTCCGTCGGCCCCCATGGCCGCCATCGGCGACAGCGACAGCAGCGCAAGCCCGCCATAGACGATGGCGACCGCCGCCAGCCCCTGCACCAGCGCCGCAGAGACCGCCAGCCCTGCCAGCCCGAGTGGACGTTCGACCCCGGCGACGGCGGCGGCGCCGAGCAGGGCCTTGCCGTGCCCCGGTCCGGCTGCGTGCGCGACGCCGTAGAGCGCTGACAGGCCGACCAGCGACCAGACCGCCGCCGCGTCGCCCCGCGCCAGTCCCCGGGCCGCGACGGCCAGCGCGTTCTGCAGCTCGCGCTGCGCCTCGACCGCCATCGCCGTCGCCCAGCCCAGCGCGCCGATGCCCCAGAGAGCGGCGAGGGCCAGCAGGGCTGCGCCGAGGCCATGGCCCGCGCGCACCCTCACCGACATGTCGCCCTCGCCTTCGCGGCGAACAGACGCCCGACCGTCGGATCGTCTGGAACCTCGTCGGCGGCGAGGCTGAAGAGGCTGCTCTCAAGCGCCGCCAGAACGTCCGTCGGCGCCCACTCGACCGCTTCCGCCGCGCATCCGGTTCCGCCCTCGGTCATCACCGCACCGTCCATCTCGAAAGCGATGAAGTAGACCGGATCGAACACCGCGAGCGTCGCCTCCTGATCCTCGAGCGCGACGGGCGCCGCAAGTCTCAGAGCAAAGGCCACCTGAAGACGGTCTTCCCGCAGCGACACGGTGACCGCGTCTGGGCCATGGAGCGGTGTGTCCCGCCTTTCAACCGCCAGCGCCGCGAACCCGTTATCGGCCTTGAGCATCGCCGCCTGATCCTCGACCAACCGGGCGACGCTGTCGTCGGACAAGGGCGAGAACGGGTCGATCCCGAACTCATTCAGGACAAAAAGTGAAACCAGCGCGTCGTAGCGATGCTCGATACGCACCGCGGCGAGCCGGTTCTCGTCATCGAAAACGAAGGTCGCCCCCACTTCGATGAAGACATGAGGGTGCGCCGCGCCTGCGACGGGCGCCAGACATAGAATGGCGGCCAGAGCGATTCTCGTCAGCTTCATTCAGAGAAGTCCTATCTTCATGATAGCGCGTGCCTGACGTCCGCGATATCGCACCGTGCCCGCAGATATGCGTTCACCAGCGCGTGACCGACGCCCTGGGTGATGAACACGAGATGGGTGCGGCGGTCGTCGTTCGGCCATGCGTTCAGCACGCCGGGGTCATGAAAGACATGCTGCGCTCCGGGGATCATGACCGACGGCTCCTGCTTCGCGGCCGAACATCCGACGTCGTTCAGCCGCAGCAGCTCGGAGCTCTGGTTGGCGATTGGAAGCTCCAGAGCCGTGGTCAACGCCATCGTCGGAACCAGAGCCTCAAGCGTGATGCAGAATCCACGATCATCACTGCTGTCACGGTGCCGTAATCAATGAGATTCTGCGAGATTGCCCACTCCCGAAGGCTTCATGCCGCGAGACGGCGACCATCTGCGCCACCTCATCACCATGGAGGTTGTCGGATGGTGCAGTTCTGTGCATCATTAGGTGCATTTTCTGATGTCAGGAGGGATGATGCGAACCACGGTCACGCTTGACGACACGCTGCTCGCCCGGGCTCAGGATCTGTCCGGCGTCAAGGAACGCGGTGCATTGCTGCGAGAAGCGCTGAAGGCGCTGATCGAGCGGGAGGCGGCGCGACGGCTCGCGCGGCTCGGCGGCATGGAGCCAGACCTGCAGGAAGCCCCGCGACGTCGTCCGGCATGATCCTGACCGACACGTCGGTCTGGGTCGATCACCTGCGCGCAGGCGATCCGGCGCTCGCCGCGCTTCTCGATGAAGGGCGGGTTCTCGCCCATCCCTGGGTCATCGCCGAGATTGCGCTCGGCTCGCTCAGAGACCGCGAGACGGTGCTGTCCCTCCTCGAAGGGCTGCCGCAGGCCCCGACCGCCACCGTCGAGGAACTGCGCCACCTGATCGAGCAGCGAATGCTTTTCAGCCGTGGCGTAGGTCTTGTCGACGTCGGCCTTCTCGCAGCCTGCCTCCTGGTCCCTGATTGTCGCCTCTGGACCAGGGACAGGCGCCTCGCCGCCGTCGCGGGGGAGATGGCCCTCTCTTTCAACCCCGAGAGCTGAAGGGCCCCGATCAGCACCATGCGACGCGAATTGAACGGCGGCATACCGCTCCCGGCCCTCCGCCCCGCGACCGGCCGGAACCGGGAGGAAGCTCCAGGGCGACGGCCGGGCCGGACGCCACGACCGCTGTGAGAGCGCTATGGCCATTTTCGGCCCGGGCGCAGCGGCGTGAGTCGCCCTCGTTTCGGTTCGACTGCGAGTTGAGGGCGCCACGGCAGCGAGACCTGTCGCTGCGAAGCTGGCGACCCCCGTGGGCTGAACGCGCGGGAGCGTGTTGGAACGCGCTCAGTTGATGAAAAAATCTCGCCACGATCTATTTCCGAGTGGTATCGTCAGGATAACATCCGGCACGCGCCACGCTTTGAACGGCGCAAGCGGCATGGAGAGCGGCATGACGGACCACGCAGCGGGCTCGGCGCCCGATCCGGCGGCGCTGCGCGCAGCGCGGCGCGACGACCCCAAGGCGCGCGACCGCGACCTCGCCGAGCGTCTGGACGCGCCGGAGGCGGCGCTGGTTGCGGCCCATGTCGGGGCCGGTGACGGGATGCGCGCCCTGCCGCTCGACCCGAGGCCCGACGCGCTGATCCCGATGATCGGCGGGCTGGCTGAGGTGATGGCGCTCACGCGCAACGCGCACTGCGTGATCGAGACGGTCGGCCGCTACGACGACTGGACCCCCGGCGAGCACGCCGCCATGGTGCTGTCGCCGGGCGTCGACCTGCGCATCTTCCCGCGCCACTGGGCGCACGCCTACTCTGTCGAGCGCGAGACGCCGGGCGGCGTCATGCGCAGCGTGCAGGCTTTCGACGCGGCCGGCGACGCGGTCCACAAGGTTTTTCTGCGCGAGGGCTCGGACCTCGCCGGCTGGGAGGCGCTGCGGCTCGCGCTCGGCCGACCCGACGCGCCCGCGCCCGCCTTCGCGCCGCGCGCGCCCACTGAGGCCGCGCAGGGTGACGCGGCCAAGGCGGACACGCTGCGCCGCGAATGGGCTCGGATGTCGGACAGCCACCAGTTCCTGCGCATGGTCTCGAAACTCAAGATGAACCGACTCGGCGCCTATCGCATGGCCGGCGAGCCGTTCGCGCGGCGTCTGGCGCCCGGCGCGGTGCGGGCGACGCTGGAGGGCCTCGCGGCGCGCGGCTTTCCGGCGATGGTGTTCGTCGGCAACCGCGGCTGCATCCAGATCCACGCGGGCCCGATCCGCTCGCTCGAACCGATGGGGCCATGGCTCAACGTCATGGACCCCGGCTTCAACCTGCACCTGCGCGAGGATCGGGTGGCCGAGGTCTGGCTGGTCGAGAAGCCGACGCGCCGCGGGCCGGCCCTGTCTGTCGAGGCCTTCGCGGCGGACGGCGATCTGATCCTGCAGGTGTTCGGCTACCGCAAGCCCGAGGTGGATCACGTGCCGGACTTCGACGCGCTCGCCAACACCCTGTCGGTGCTGCCGGAGACCGTGGCGTGAGCGCCGCGCAGCCGTCGCGGCGAGCGGCGCTGGCCATGGGGGCGGCAGCTCTGGCCCTCGCCCCCGGCCTCCGGCGCGCCTTTGCCACCGAACCCGCACGCCGCATCGTCTCGATCGGCGGCGCCGTGACGGAGATCGTGTTCGCGCTGGGCGAGCAGGACCGCCTCGTGGGTCGCGATGCGACGTCGACCCACCCGCCGGAGGCGGAGGCGCTGCCCGATGTCGGCTACATGCGGGCGCTCTCGTCCGAGGGCGTGCTGTCGCTGCGCCCCGACCTGATCGTCGCGGCCGAGGGTGCGGGGCCGCCCGAGGCGGTGGCGTTGCTGCGCGAGGCGGCCGTGCCCTTCGCGACCATCCCCGAGGGCCACGACCGCGCCGCCGTCGCCGCGAAGATCCGCGCCGTGGCCGACGCGCTGGGCGCGCCCGAGCGCGGCGCGGCGCTGGCGGCGGAGGTGGACGCGGCGCTGGCGCGGGCCATGGCGCAGGCGGCGGCGCCGGACGGTCAGTCGCCTGCGCGGGTACTGTTCATCCTGTCGATGCAGGGCGGGCGGGTTCTGGCGTCGGGGCGCGGCACGGGCGCGGATGGAATCATCGCGCTGGCCGGCGCCGTCAACGCCGTGGACGCGTTCGAGGGCTACAAGCCGCTGACCGACGAGGCGGTGATCGCGGCGGCGCCGGACGTGATCCTGATGATGGACCGGGGCGAGGGCCATGAAGCGGCGCGGCGCGACGTGGTCGGCCACGCGGCGCTCGCGCTGACGCCTGCGGCGCGCGCGGGGCGGCTGGTGCGGCTCGACGGGCTGCTGCTGCTTGGCTTCGGCCCGCGCACGCCGCAGGCGATATCAGTGCTGGCTTCGGCGCTGGCCGATGCCGGCTGAGCTGACCGCCGGCGCGCCGCCGCTCGCGGGCGACCGCACCACCCGCGCCCGCGCCGTCACGCTCGGCCTCGCGGCGCTGCTGGCGGCGCTCGCGGCGATCAGCCTCGAGGTCGGCGCGGCCGACGCCTCGTTTCTCGACCTCGCCCGCGCTTGGGCCGGCGGCGCGCCGCTCGATGCGACAAGCCGGGTGGTGCTGCTCGACATCCGCCTGCCGCGGCTGGCGATGGGCGTGCTGGTCGGGGCCGCGCTCGCGGTCTCGGGCGCGGTGATGCAGGGCCTGTTCCGCAATCCACTGGCCGACCCCGGCCTCGTCGGCGTCGGGGCGGGCGCGGGCCTCGGCGCCATCGCCGCCATCGTGCTCGCCGGCCTGCTGCCGCCCGCGATCGGCGGCGCGCTCGGCCATTACGCTACGCCGCTGGCGGCCTTCGCCGGCGGTTGGGTTTCGACGCTGATCCTCTACCGCGTCGCCACCCGGCAGGGGCGCACCTCGGTCGCCGTCATGCTGCTGGCGGGCATCGCGCTAGGCGCGCTGGCGGGCGCGCTGTCGGGCGTGCTGATCTACATGGCCGACGACGCGCAGCTGCGCGACCTGACCTTCTGGGGGCTCGGCTCGCTGGCGGGCGCCAGCTGGACCAAGCTCGCCGCCGCCGCGCCCCTGATCCTCGCCGCGCTGGCCGCAGCCCCGCTGCTGGCGCGGGGGCTGAACGGGCTGGCGCTCGGCGAGGGGGCGGCGATGCATCTCGGCGTGCGGGTGCAGCGCGTGAAGTCGGCGGCGGTGCTCACCGTGGCCGCCGCCGCCGGCGCGGCCGTGGCGGCGTCGGGCGGGATCGGCTTCATCGGCATCGTCGCGCCGCATCTGCTGCGGCTGACCATCGGGCCGGACCACCGCTGGCTGCTGCCGGCCTCGGCGCTGTTCGGCGCGGCGCTGCTGGTCGGGGCCGACATGGTCAGCCGCACGCTGGTCGCGCCGGCGGAACTGCCCATCGGCATCGTCACCGCGGCGGTCGGCGGGCCGTTCTTCCTGTGGATCCTGCTGCGCAACCGCGCGACGCTGGACCTGTGAGCGGGGGCGCGGGCTTTCGCGCCGAGGGGCTGCGGGTGCGGCTCGGCGGCCGCATGGCGCTGGACGGCGCGGATTTCTCGGCGCGCCCCGGTGCGCTGACCGCCATCGTCGGGCCGAACGGCTCCGGCAAGACGACGCTGATGCGGGCGCTCACGGGGGAGCTTTCAGGGCGGGCGATCGCCGCGGGCTGCGTCACGCTCGATGGGCGCCCGCTCGCGCAGCTCGACCCCACGCTCCTCGCGCAGCGCCGCGCGGTGCTGCCGCAGGCGAGCGCGCTGGCCTTCCCGTTCACGGTGCTCGAGGTCGTCCGCCTCGGCGCCGCCGACCCGGCGGCGGCGGTCGCGGCGCTGGCGCAGGTCGGTCTGGCGGGCTTCGGCGGCCGCTTCTACCAGGAGCTGTCGGGCGGCGAGCAGCAGCGCGCGCAGCTCGCCCGCGCGCTGGCGCAGGTGGCGCGCCCCCCGGCCGACGGCGCGGCGCGCTGGCTGCTGCTCGACGAGCCGGTGGCCAGCCTCGACATCCGCCACCAGATCGCGGTGATGCGGCTCGCGCGCGGCTTCGCGCGGTCGGGCGGCGGCGTCATCGCCGTGATGCACGACCTGAACCTTACCGCGCTCTTCGCCGACGCCGTCGCCGTGATGGTCGAGGGCCGGATCGTCGCCGCCGGCCCGCCCGAGGCGGCGCTGACCGACGCGGTGTTGTCCGCCGCTTACGCTTGCGAGCTGCGCGTGAACATGGCGCCGGCCAAGGGCCTCTTCGTCCTGCCCCATGCGCCGGCCGGGGCGCTGTCCTGAGCAGTCGTGGTCGCAAAGGCGACAGCGGATCGCCACGACCAAGTCCTCGGCGCCACAGCCGCTATCGCTGCGATCGGCGGCGAAGCCCCCCTATGAGCAACGTGTTCACCGAGCGGCGGGGGCGGGCGCCGCAGAGAGGGCGCGGCTGCCCGCGTTCGGCGCGCTATCCCGCATCGGGCCGCCGGATGCGGGGGCCTATGGCGGCGAGGATAGCGGTCGCGTCGTAGATGTCGGGTCCATCTGCCGTGGCGTCGGGCAGGAGGCGCACCTCCATGAAGGCGTCATAGCGCGTGACCGGGCGCGCGTCTGCGGGGATGGCGGCTGCGCCCAAGGAGCGCGAGCCGTGAAACGCCGAGCCTGAGCTGAAGTCGCTGCCGACGAAGACACTCGAGCCTCGGAACCGCGTCACCGGCTCGGTTTCCACCGTGACGACCTGGAAGCGCGCCGCGCCCTCATCGCGGGCGATCTCGGCGGCGCGGTGGAGCAGGTAGTCCTCCACTGTGGTGCGCGGGGTGAGGCTGTTGCCCGCGAAGGAGACCCGCCAGCGGTCCGCGGCGACGCGCCGCTCAGCGTAGCCCTCGCGGATACCGTCTGCCGGTTGGTACGCCGTCGGCTGCGCGCAGCCCGCGACGAGGGCGCCGAGAAGTGCGATCAGGATCAGATTTCGCGCTCGGGCTGTCATGCACCTCTCCACCTTGCCGGCGTCGCTTGGAGAATAGAACGCAAGAGCCCCGCGAACGCCTCCTCTGGATGGGTGTCACCGCAGGGTGAAGTCGATCGGCACGACGAAATCCATGGCGCTGCGGCCGGCCTCGGGCGGCATCGGCGGGAAGGGCGCAGCGCGCTGGACGAGATCGAGGATTTCGTTGTCGAGAAGGTCATGCCCCGTGCCGCGTCGCAGCGACGCCGCTACGACACGGCCCTCGGCGTCGAGGGTGAAGGAGAGGCTCCCCTCGCCCTGCTGGCGCCGCGCACGCGCGGCGGCCGGATAGCGCTTCTCGCGCGCGAGGATCGCGGCGATGCGCGCGGCGTAGTCGCGCCGGGCGCCGGGGTCGCCGCCCGTGGTCGCCTGCTCCGCCGCGCCTTCGCCAGCGCGTGGGGTCGCAGCCGTCCCGGCGGCGCCGGCGGCGCCGGCAGGCGCGGCGCGAGCGGTCGTCGCCTGCGGAAGGGGCGCGGCGGCCGGCGCAGCGCGCGATGGGGCCGGTGGCGCGGCGGCCCCACGGGGTGCGGTCCTCGGCGTTTCGAGCCGCGAGGCGACGCGCTCAGCGGGTCGCGCGACAGGTCGCGGCGAGGACGGAGGCGCGGTCGAGGCGATCTCTGGAGCGGGCGCGTTGGGCGCGAGCGCTTCAGCGGTCACCGGCTCTGGCGCGGCGACATCGGCTGCGACTGCGGCCTCGGGCCCGACCGTCGCCACGGCGTCCGGCGGCGCGTCGGTCGCGGGCGGGTCGGCGGCGACGGTCGCCGGTTCGGCCGGCGGCGCGATCGGGGCGGCGGCATCGGCCGTCAACGCGTCGGCGGCGGGCGGCGCGACCGTCGGCGCAGCCGGCGTGGGCGCGACGCTCGGGGCGGCGCTCGGGGCGGCGCTCGGGGCGGCGTCGGCAGGTGCGACGCTTGGGGCCGCCTCTGGCGCAGCGTCCACGACCGTCTCAGCAACGAGGGGCGGCGCCTCGGCTGTCGACGCGCTCAAGGCGGCGTCCGCCGCCGCCCTGACCTCGACCGGCTCCGCTTCCGATCCGAGGTCTGGAGCGGCGTCCGGCGCCGCATCGGGCGGAGCGTCGGCGACGGCGGTCTCGATCGGAGGGGCCGTGGCCGCAGCAGGCGTCGCCGTATCGGTCGCGACGTTGTCCGGCGCGACGCTCTCGGCGTCCTCGGCCGAGACCGGCGCCGCAATTCCGGGCGCGCCACCGTCGGCGCCGAGCGCGACGTCGAGCCCCGCGACGCCGGGCGCCATGGCGCCCGAGGTCGGGGCGGCGCTGAACGCCAGCCACAGCGCGCCCGCGTGCAGCGCGAGTGCGGCGACGGCCCCGAGGCCGATGTGGCTGGCGCGGAGTTCGGTCGTAGGGCCCGACGCGTGGCCAGTCACGGGCCTGGTCCCGGTTTCGGCTCGACCATCAGCCGCGCCTCGCTCACGCCCGCCGCCCGCAGGCTCGCCAGCAGCCGCGCCAGGGCGACACTGTCGGCCGCGCCGTCGGCCTTCACCCGCAGCCGGCGCGCCCCAGAGAGCGCCGCGGGCAGCGCGTCCCACGAGATCTCGGCCCCGTCGAGCGCCAGCCGGCCGTCCGCGGCCACCAGCAGCAGCGGCGCCTCGCCGGGGGCAGGGCCCTCCATCGCCGCGCGGGTCGGCGCGATCTCGAACGGATCGCCCGCCGCCAGCCGGCCGGCGACCATGAAGAAGATCAGCAGCAGGAACACCACGTTGATCAGCGGCAGAACGCCGTCGTCGACGCCACCCGTCCGCCGCCTCGGCTTGCGGCGCCGCATCTCAGCCTCCCGCCGCCAGGGGGGCCGCGCCCGGAACCGACAGCGCGACGTCGCGCGCGCCGGCGGCGGCGAGCAGGTCGAGCGCGTCCACCGTCGCCTGCAGCGGCGTGCCCGGCGCGGGCCGCAGCGCGACGCGGCGCGCGGGGTTCTCCGCCATAAGCGCCGCGATCCGCTCGCGCAGCGCCACCGCCTCGATCGGCCTGCCGGCGAAGGCGAGACCGGAGGCGGAGACGCCGACCAGCACCGAGCCCTCCACGGCGGCGCCCGCGCCGGCCTCGGCGGCGTCAAGGCGCAGCGTGCGCCAGTCGAGAAAGGACGAAGCCAGCATGAAGAACACCAGCAGGATGAACACGACGTCGATCAGCGGCGTGAGGCTGACGGACACCCGCCGACGGGGTCGGCGCGGCGGGGCCGCCCAGCCCTCAGACGCCGCGCAGGGCTGGCGCGGCATGGGCTGGAGCGGATGCGCCGCGCTCCCCCCTCAACGGGATCGGATCGGCCAGCGCGGCGTGGACGGACTGGGCGGCTCCGGAGAAGAAGGCCGCCAGCGTGAGGTCGATCAGGTGCTCCTCGCGCTCCACCCGCCGCTCCAGCCAGTTGACCGCCGCCACCGCCGGGATCGCCACTGCGAGGCCGGCGGCCGTGGTCAGCAGCGCCTCCCAGATGCCGCCCGACAGCACGGCCGGGTCCACCCGCGCGCCGGCGGCCTCCATCTGCGCGAACGCCGCGATCATGCCGAGCACGGTGCCGAAGAGGCCGAGCAACGGCGCGAGCCCAGCGATGGTCTCGAGCGGCCGCATCCAGCCGCGCAGGCCCTCGGTCGCGCGCGCGCCGACGGCCCAGGCGGCCTCCCGCGCGGCTGCCTCGGGCCGGCCTGCGAGCCGCGCCGCCAGCGCCGCGGCCAGCGCGCCGCAGGCCGGCCCGCCGGCGGCCTCCGCCTGCGCCAGCGCCCGCGCCGGGTCGCCATGGGCCGCGATCGCGAGCGCCTCGGCCGCCGCCCGACGCCGTCCCAGCCCGGCGGCGGCGAACTGCGCGAGCTTGGCCAGCAGGATCGCAAGCCCCGTCACCGACATCGCGGCGAGCACCGCGATCACCGGCCCGCCGGCCTCGGCCAGCGCCCAGGCCTGATCGAGCGAGGGGATGCCGAAGGGCCCGGCGATTTCCGCCGCAGCCGGGTCCGTCGCGAGCGGCGAAGCCCCGAGAGCGGCGTCCGCGGCCGGATCGCCCCCGCCCGCGCCGGGCGCCTCCGCAGGGGTGGCGGCGGGCGCGGCTCCCACCCCCGAAGCGGCCGCGTCGCCGGCGGCGGCGCCCGACGCATTCGGCGCGAGGCGCGCCGCCTCGTCCGGCGTGGGCGTCAAGGTCTCCTCGGGCTCCATCGCCGCCCCTCCTACTTCGTGAACGTGAGCGGCGGCCGCGCGACGACCTGCACGGCGTCGAGGCAGGGGCCGTCGCCGCCACAACTCAGCACGTCGTTCAGGAGCGCCGAGCCGATGGCCTCGCAGGCGACGCCTTCTGCGACGAAGGCCTTGACCATCGTTTTCTCGGCGGGCAGCGGCCCCGCCTCCACCGCCAGACGCCGCGCGATCACCCCGTCGCGGTCGAAGAGCACGACGTCGAGGCGCAGGCTCTCATGCGCGAGGCCGCCGAGATTGCGCGCGACGAGATAGGCCTGGCAGCCGCCCTCCCGCGCCTCCAGCTTGTTCAGCTCGATCTCCACGGGCGGCGCGGCGTCCTGCGCGAACGCGGGTCCCGCGCAAACTGTGGTGGCGAGCGCCATGGCGGCGGCGCGGCGGGCAAGCGTCATCGTCGGGGTTTCCCTTCACTATCACTCACAGCGCGACGAGGTGGTTGTCGAGCGCGCCGTCGATGCGCCCGAGCGGCTTGGCGGAGCCGTCGCCGAGCGTCAGCACACGGCCGGCGCCGTCGGTCAGCGCGAAGCCGTCTCCGGCGGGGGCCGCGCCGCAGACATCCGCCGCCTCGACCGCGCGCTTGAAGCCGCGGGCGATGTCGAACACCAGCGCGAGGCCGCCGCGCGGGCCGGTCGCGACCAGTCGCGTTCCGTCGCGCGCGATCGCGACGGAGCCGGCGTAGCCGCGCATCCGCAGGAGCGGCGCCTCGGGCGCGCCCAGCCAGTCGAGCCCCTCTGCGCCGGGCCGCCACAGCGCCGCCAGAGGAGGGGCGGCGCGCAGGTCGCCCTGCCACTGGGCGGCGACCGCCACGGTCCCGTCAGGCGCGACGGCGAGGTGGCGCAGGGAGTTGAGCCGCAGCGCGGGTTCGGGCTCCACGGTCTCGATCAGCGCGCCGTCGCCCATGCGCAGCCGCGCGAGGTTGGGGCGCATGGTGGGCAGGTTGAGCTTCTGCCGGCCGCTGTCGGGATGGGTCAGGATTCCGCCGTTGGCCACGATCAGCGACGCCCCGTCCGGCGCGCGCAGAATCTCGTGCGGGCCGATCCCGCCGCTGTCGAATTCGCCGATCCGCCGCCAGTCGGTCGCGTCCCAGACCCCGATCCGACCGCGGCCGAGGTCATGGGCGTTCTCGCCCGAGAAGAGCAGCGCGCCGTCGGCGGAGAACGCGCCGTGGCCGCTGAAGGCGCGCTCTGGCGGCGCGGTCAGGCGGGCGCGCTCGACGCCTTCGGCGCAGTCGATCACCAGCGCGAAGGCGCCGGGCCGGCGGGCGAAGGCCACGGCGAGCGGCGCCGCAGGATGGGCCGCCGCTGCGTGGCCGCGCCCGGGCAGGGCGAGGTCGAACGCGACGCCGCCGTCCGGACGCAGCCCGATCAGCCGCCAGTCGTCGCGCCCGCGCAGCGCGGCGGAAAGCCACGCCGGGCCGCCGGCGTCGGCCCAGCCGGGCTTCGCCGCGATGGCGGCGGCCCCGGCGAGAAGAGCGCGGCGGGTCAGACCGAGTCCCGGTCCCAAGGTCAGTCCCCGTCCATCGCGTTGAAACCGAGCCCCGCGCCCATGGCCGGGGCCAGCGTCAGGTCATGGAAGGCGCGCAGCAGCGCCAGCTGCTGGCCGAGGCGGCGCAGGGCCGTGCGACCCTCCTCGGTATCGAGCGCCGCGGCGAGCGGGGTCGGCACCGCCTCGGCCGCGGCGCGGGCGGCGGCGAAGCGCCGGTCCGCCTGCTCCGCCGCGTCGGCGTCGAGCAGCGGCAGGAACAGGGTCGCGGCCATCTCCTCGATCGCCGCCAGCGAGAGCGCGACGTTGCGCATCGGCCGGTCGGACCGCCACGCCTCGGCCAGCCGGGGCCGCGGGCCGCGCTCGCCCCCGAGCGGCCGGCCGACGCGCAGCTCGGCCGTCGCCTGCAGCCCGGCGGCGAAGGCCTTGGCCAGCTCCCCCGCCGCCTCCTGCGCCGAGCGGTAGAGCGGGCCGTCGGCCGCGCGCATCCGCGCCGCGTAGTCTCCGCGCCAGTCGACCTCGGCGGCCGCCGCTACAGTGGCGAGATCGGCCGCGATCGCGGTGGCCAGCCGGCAGGGGTAGCCGCCGGGCTCCAGCGCCGGCGCGTCGGCGTCGTAGAGCAGCCAGTCGAGCGCCATCAGGCCCCGCGCCGCCACCGAGACCTCGCCGTAGCCCGCCGGGTCGTCGACAATCGGGTCGGCCTCTGCGATCAGGCGCTTTAGCGCGCGGGGCGTCGCGCCGCGCGCGTCCGGCCAGAAGGCGATGGCGGCGCCGCGGCTGTCGGCCTCCAGCGGGCCGAAGCGCAGGTGACTGACGCCCATCCACGCGTCGAAGGCGCCGTGAAAGGCCGCCCGCACCTCGGCGTCGCCGCCGTCTCCTGCGCAGCGCGCGGCCGCGGCGTCGGACAGCGCCGCCGTCGCCGCCGTCAGCGCGGCAAAGCCCGGCAGGACATGGGCCGACAGCGTCGCCTCCACCCGCGCGGCATAGTCGGGCTCGGCCGCGGCGGGTGCGGCGCAGGCCAGCGCGAGACCGGCGGCGGCGAGGATCAGGCGCATCTACAGCGACTCCAGGAAGCGGATCAGGGCGGCGCGGTCGCCGGGGTCCATCGCGGCGACAGCGTCGCGCGCGCCCTGCGCCTCGCCCCCGTGCCAGAGCACGGCCTCGAGCAGCGTGCGCGCCCGGCCGTCGTGCAGATACGCCTCGACGCCGGAGACTTCGCGCGTCAGCCCGATCCCCCAGAGCGGCGGCGTCCGCCACTCCCGCCCCGTCGCCACGCCGTCCGGGCGGTGGTCGGCGAGGCCGTCGCCCATGTCGTGCAGCAGGAGGTCGGTGTAGGGCCAGATCAGCTGAAAGCTCTGCTCCGGCCGGTCCGCCAGCCGGTGCGTGACGTGCTTGGGCGCATGACAGGACGCGCAGCCTGCGGCGTGAAACATGGCCTTGCCGCGCAGGACCTGCGGATTTTCTGCATCGCGCCGCGCAGGCACGGCCAGATTGCGGCTGTAGAACGCCACGAGGTCGAGCGCGGCTTCGTCGATCTCGTAGCCGTCCTGCTCGGGCTGCGCCCCGTGGGGCGCGGCCCGGCAGGCACCCTGCGCGCCGGTGCAGTCGCCATAGACCGCGGGCCTCAGCGGCGAGGACAGCCCCATGTCGCCCGAGAACGCGTCGGCCGACTGCTCGCGCACCGTGGGCTGGCCGGCCTTCCAGCCGAAGCGGCCCAGCATCGGTCGGTCGAATTCGTGGGACCAGACGACCGAGGCGCGCCCGCTGATCCCGTCGCCGTCCGCGTCCTCGGCGTCGGCCAGCGCGAGGATGTCGGCGGCGGGGATCGCCTCCAGCAGCCCCAGCCCGATCATCGGCGTCGCGATCCGGGCCGAGAGCATCGCGTCGGGCGCGAGCGGACCGTAGGCGGGGTCGTCCACCCGCCATTTCGGCTTGCGCAGGGTCGCAGTCTCCCCGCCCGAAAGCGGAACCGCGATCTCCTCCCAGTCCACCGCCACGCGGCCCTCGGCGTGGTGGCCTGCGACAGCGCGATCCTGGATCTGGCCGCCATAGACCGGGTCGGGCGCGGTCGCGAGCCAGTTTGCGATCTCGTCCTGCAGCGGGTGGCTGTCGGCCGGGACCGAGACGCGCAGCAGCATCGTGGCCGCGTCGTCGTCGGGGCCCGCGGGCGGATGGCCGCGGCCGTCCTTGACATGACAGTTCTGGCAGCCGCGCTCGTTGTAGAGCGGCCCGAGCCCGTCGGAGGCGATGGTCGAGGCCGGCCCCGTCACCCAGGCGCGCCGGAAGAGCCCGTTACCGATGCGGAAATCGAGCTCCTGCGCGAAGCTCAGGTTCTCCGCCGGCCAGCTGAAGGCGTCGGCGTCGGTCGAGCGGCGCGTGGTCGTCGCGCCGCCTGAGTTCTCCTCGAACGGCTCGGGCTTGGAGAAATCGGCCGGCGGCGCGGTGACCGCCGCGACGCGCGCGGCCTCCTCGGCCGTGCGCGGGATCACCTCGAGGTGGGGGTCGTCGCCGATCCCCGCCCCGCCCGGCAATCCGGCCGCGGCGACGTGCGCCGCGGCGAGGGCGAAGATCAGCGCGAGACGCATGGGCTCACTGGAACACCGCCGAGGGGTCGTCGAGGCTGTCGGAGCCCTCGAACGCGATCGGCGTCAGGTCCAGCGCGGCCACGGCGCGCTCGATTTCGCGGGTCTGGGCGATCAGCGCGTCGACGCCCCCCATGACCAGCGCCTCGCCGGCCGCGTTGCCGCGCTCCAGCATCATGTCGTAGCGGAAGCCCGCCTCGGCGGCGGTCTTGATCTCGCCGAGCTTCAGCACCGTCCGGTCAAGCGCGGCGCGCAGGTCGGCGTCCACGCGGGCATCCTTCACCGCCACGAGCTCGGCCGGCGAGGGGCCCTCCACGACCGTCCCGTCGATGCGCACGTAGCGGCCGAGATAGACGTTGCGGATGCCCAAGCCGTCGTAGAAGTGGCTGTTGTGGGTGTTGTCGGCGAAGCAGTCGTGCTCCTCCTCGGGGTCGTTCAGCATCAGCCCCAGCCGCATCCGCTCGCCGGCCTGCTCGCCGTAGCTCAAGCTCCCCATGCCGGTGAAGATCGCGATCACGCCCGCCGCCGGGTCCTCCGCCAGCGTCACGCGGGCTTCGCCGTCCTCGTCCCACTGGTCGGCCATCCACGCGAGGTCGGAGACCAGCAGATCGGTCGCGGCCGTCAGATACTGGCCGCGACGGTCGCAGTTCCCGCCGGTGCAGGCGTCGCCCTGCGCGTAGTCGGTCCAGGGGCGCGCGCCGGCGCCCGGTCCGTGGCCGTTCAGGTCCTGCCCCCAGAGCAGGAACTCGATGGCGTGATAGCCGGTCGCGACGTTCGCCTCCACGCCGTCGGCCTCGTGCAGCACCTCCGTCAGCAGCGCGGCGTCGATCATCGTGGCGTCCACGTTCTCGCCCGACAGCGTGAAGGTCGGGTTGGCGATGACGTTTACGGCCGCGTAGGGGTTGGCGTCGGACGGCCCGCCATAGGCGCCGTCCACGTAGTCGATCAGCCCCTCGTCGAGCGGCCAGGCGTTCACCTTGCCCTCCCAGTCGTCCACGATCGCGTTGCCGAAGCGGAACGCCTCGGTCTGCTGGTAGGGCACGCGCGCCGCCAGCCATGCGGCCTTCGCCGCCTCCAGCGCCTGCGGGGAGGGATCGGCCACAAGCGCGTCAACCGCCGCCTGCAGCGCGCGCGCCGAGGCGTGACTGTCGGAATATGCGGCCTCGGCGATGTCGGCGTAGGTCTGCACCACCGAGGCGGGCTCGGCGGCGACGGCGGGCGCGCCGCCGGTCAGGATGGCGCCGAGGGCGACGGCGCGGAGAGGGATTCGGATCATGCGGGCTCCTCCTGTTTACGGGCAGCTTATTCCTTACTGAAACGCTCGACAACCGCACCGGCGCGATAGACTCGCAGTTCTGGCGCTGCCCGGCGACGCACCCGCCGTTGGCGCAGCCAGACGAGCAGGCTGGTCACCGTAAGCGCCGCGACGCCGACCACGGCCGTCGTCGCCCGCCAGACCGGGCCCAGCGCCGCGCCGTAGTGCAGCACCTGCAGCCAGTGGGTGACCGTGCGCCCGGCGCCGTCGCCGATCGGGAACTCCGCGCCCAGCGGCTCGGCGGTGCGCGCGTCGCACCATACGGTCGAGGCCGGATAGAGCGGCCCCGCGTCGCGGTCGGTCAGCGCGATGTAGGCGTAGACCCCGGTGTGCCCGTCGTAGTCGAGCCGGTGCGGCCGATGCACGACCGCGCCCGAAAGCCGTATGGGCGCCTTCCCGCGTCCCGGGGACGGGGTGTGGGAACTCTGGTGTATCGGCCCCGTGGCCCGGAGCACGGCGCGTATCTCCGCCTCGACCGCGCGGTTCGAGACGCCGTGGCGCGCGGCGATCGCGCGGTAGGGTGCGCCGCGCAGCCGGGCCGCGAGCAGCATGTCGCGCCGGCGCGGCGGCATCGCAGCGACGGCCTGTGCGAGCCGCCGTAGGTCGTCGCGATGGATCGCCGCGGCCTCGGGATCGGGCGCCGTCGCCGACAGCGCCGCGCCGGCGTCGCGCGCGAAATCTGTCCGCCGCCGCCGCGCCCGCGAACGATCGGCGCCGAGTTTGGCGACAATCCGCCGGAGATAGGCGACTGGATTACGCCGTGCCGCCGCGGCGTTCGCCGCGAAGCGCAGCCACGCCGCCCGCGTCAGGTCCTGCACCTCGGCCGCGCAGCCGGTGCGGCGCGCGAGGGTCTTGACGGAGCGGCACCGTTTCGCAGTGAAGACGGCCAGAAGGTCGTTCACGTCCCCGCTCATGCGCCGCGCGCGCTCCCATCGCTTCTCCGGTCCGGCTTGCGGCGGATTAGGTCCTCGCTGGCTCGGCACAACGCGCGATGGCGCGCAACGCGATCTCGCGCCGAGGCCGACGCCACTCGGGAGGCGGCCGGGCCCGTCAGTCGCGCCGCGCGGCGACCGTCGGGCGAACGCCGCGCGACGGCGGCTCAGCCTCGGCCGGCCCGGACCGCCGCGCGCCGAGGCCTGCGGCGCGGCGCGCGATCCGTCGCCATGTCGGCGGATCGACGGCCACGAGCGCCCAGCCGCCGCAGGACAGCGCGCCGAGCCAGATTGCGAATCCCGCCCAGTCGCCGGCGAGGGCGAGCGCGCCGCCAGGGCCGAACAGCATGATCCGCGCCGCGTGCCCGTGGCGCGCGGCGCGATGCGGCGACAGGCCGAAGGCGCGGCGGCGCTTGGCGTCGGTCGCAGCCAGATGGGCGAGGCCCGCCGCGCTGATCAGGACGCCGACGACCGCGGCCACGTCTCAGAACCGCACGTCGACGAAGGCGCCGACGGTAAGCGGCTCGCCCGCGCGGACCACCCCGCTGTCGAAGCGCGAGGTGGCGTAGTCCTCGTCCAGCAGATTGCGCACGTAGAGCGTACCCGTCACTGGCCCCTCGCCGTAGCTCAACTGGGCGTTGACGAGAAAGCGGCTGTCGGTCGTCTCGCCGGGGCGGTTCGCGGTGGTGCTGAACTCCTCGGCCGTGTAGGAGACGTCGGCCGCGAGCCTGAAGCCGTTGCGGAAATCATAGGCGGCGCCCGCCGCGCCGGTGAAGCGGGGCGCGTTCGGGAATTCGTTGCCGGTGAAGTCCACGCCGCCGCTGCGGAAGTCGGTGAACTCGGTCTCGATGTAGCCGAGCGAACCGAACACGGTGAGACCGTCGCTCACGTCCGCGTCCATGCTCAGTTCGCCGCCGAAGAGCCGTGAGGTTCCGGCGTTGACCGTGTCCACATCGAGGATGTTGCCGCTCGGCCCCGAAACCTCGACCTGCTGGTCCTCCCAGTCGGTGTAGAAGGCGTTCGCGGCGACGCGCACACGCCCGCCCATCAGCGCAGCCCGCACGGCCAGTTCGTAGTTCCAAGTGTATTCCGGGTCGAACACGCTCACGACGCCGGTGAAGTTGTTGAGCGCGGCGCCGCCCGAGCGATAGCCGCGCTGCACGGTGAACGAGGTCGCGAGGTCCTCGGTCCAGTCGTAAGTCAGGCCCAGCTTGGGCAGGAACGCCGTGAAGTCCTCCGTGGTGCGGAAGTCGCTGTCCGGAGGGATCAGCGCCTGGAACTCGGGCGGCAGGAACGCGACCGGGGGCGTGGTGCGCACGTTCTCGCGCGAGATCACCGTCACCTCCTCGACATCGTAGCGTGCGCCTGCGGTCAGCGTCAGTCCCGGCGCGAGCGCGTCGAGCGGCACGTCGACCTCGCCGAACAGCGCAAAGTTCTCGACCTCGGCGCCGAAGGTGTTGCGCCGCTCCACGGTCACGAGGCCTGGCGGGATGGGGCCGACCACCGAGGCGTCGAAGGTCGCGATCGGCGGGATTTCGCTGTCGGTGGACGTGTAGAAGGCGCCCACCACGCCGGACAGCGCCTCGAAATCGAACCGCAGGCGCAGGTCCTGCTCGAACGCGCTGAGGTCGCCGTCGCGCGAGGTGAAGCCAAGGTCCTGCGGCCCGCCGTCGAAATCCTCGGAGCGGACATAGTCGTCCTGCAGGTAGGAGGTCTCGGCTTCCAACGTCAGCCGGTCGGTCACGTCCCACGTCGCGCGCAGCCCGAAGATGTCGATCGTCGAACCCTCCTCGGCGCGCCGATTGGAGAAGTTTAGGCGCTGGCCGGGGAACTCGGCGGCGGAGATCGAGTCCTCGCCGCCGCTGTTGTCGGAGCGGCTGTAGGAGAGCACGGCGCTGACGTCCTCGGTCGGGTCGAAGCGCAGCTTCGCGCGCAGCGTGCGCATCTCCTGCGCGTCGTAGTCGTCGATGCCGAGAGTGGGGTTCTCGACCCAGCCGTCGGTCCGGAAGGCGTCGCCGGAGACCCGCAGCGCGAGCGTCTCGTCGATCAGGGGCACATTGGCCGCGACCGAGGCGCGGCGGGTCGCGCGCGAGCCCAGTTCGCCGCGCGCCTTGAACTCCTGCTCGAAAGTCGGGTCCTTGGAGCGTATCACGATGGCGCCGGCCAGCGCGTTGCGGCCCTGCTGGGTGGACTGCGGGCCGCGCAGCACCTCGACCTGTTCGAGGTCCCAGGTCGAGTAGGGGCCGAAGAAGGTCGACTGGTTCCCCGGCAGGGCGACGCCATCCACCTGGACGGAGATGGTCTGGCCGGCGCCGCCGCCGCCGACGCCGCGCTGGTCGATCCCGCGGATCGCGAAACCCTGCCGTCCGTTGCTCGCCGTAACGTTCGGCGTGCGCTCGATCAGACCGTAGACGTCGCGCTCGCCGCGCCGCTCAAGATCCTCGCCTGTGGCGATCGCCACAGAGGTCGGCGTGTCGAACAGGGTCCGGCGCTGGAGCTCGCCGGTCACCACGATTGGGGCGAGGACGAGCGCGCCGTTGTCCTGGGCGCGGGCGAGCGGAGCCGACAGCGCAACGGCGGTCGCGGACAGGGCGAGGCATGAGGGTCGAAGGCGCATGACGGCGAGGCTTTCCGGACTTCAGCGGGTGTGTGGCTGGCTCGCTGACCCGCCGGATCGCGGGGCCGTCTTGCTGACTGGATAAAACACGATCGTTTTAGTAAGGAAAAGGGGCTGGGCGTCTGACGCCCGTAGCCAGATCGGGGAGCGGGCGGGACATGACGCGGGACGGCGCGACATCCACGGACGGCGGGTGGTTCGAACGCCGGGCGGCGGTGGCGCGGGCGCTGCTGGCCGGGCCGGTCGCGCTGCTGCTCGCGGTGCTGTCCATGGCGGCGGCCCCGCTGGTGCTGCCGCCGGGGCGCGGGGGCGTCGATCACCTCGTGCTGCCAGTGGTCGCGTTCCCGCTGATCTGGGCGGCGGCGGTGCTCTACCCAGTCATGACCGCCCGGCCCGGCCGCGCGGCGGCGGCGATGGGCGCGATCCTCGCGCTGGAACTCGCGATCGTCATGTCCGCCCTTCTCTGAACGGAGCCTGCGCCGATGCTGTCGCCTTCGGTCACCAAGCGTCTGATCGCCCTGCATGGCTGGTCGGGCACGGTCCTGTCGATCCTGCTCTACGTCGTCATGCTCACCGGCGCGGTGATCGTGTTCGATGACGAGATCCTGCGCTGGTCGCGCGACGCGGCGCCGCCGCAGGCGCTGATCGACCGTCCGATCCATGCCGACGTGGCGGCGCTCGCCGCGCGCGTGCCGCCAGCGCTGCGCGGGGAGGTGCTCATCGCCGGCCATTCCAGCGGCCACCGCCGCGTCGCCTTCACCGGGCGGGGACCGGCCGACGCCGAGCCCATGACGGCGGAGTTCCTGCTGGATCGGGACGGCGCCGTGGTCCGGCGCCTCGACGCGCCCACCGACGACCTGCGACGGGCCGACCCGCACATGGCGCTCGAGCGGTTCATCGTCGATCTGCACGTGCAGCTGCACCTGCCCGCGCCTTGGGGGCTCTACGCCACGGGCGTGCTCGGCCTGACCATGCTGGTCGCCGCGATCTCGGGGGCGCTGATCCACCGGCACCTTGTGCGCGACGCCTTTCTGGCGCGGCGGCCGGGCGGGCGCGTCGCCTCGGCGCGCGATGCGCATGTGCTGGCGGGGGTCTGGGGCCTGCCCTTCGCCGCGCTTCTCGCCTTCACTGGGGCGTTTCTCAGCTTCGCGTTGTCGCTTGGGCTGCCGATCGTGGCGATGGTCGCCTTCGGCGGCGACCAGCGGCAGGCGCTCGAGGCGGTGCTCGGCGCGCCTCGCGCGGCCGACGCGGCGCCGGGGCCGCTCGCCGACCTCGACGCGATCGTGGCCGACGCAGCGCGCCGCGCCGACGCCGAGCCGCTGGCCGTGACGGTCGAGGACTACGGCGCGCGCGGGGCCGAGGTGCGCGTGATCCACGCCCCCGCCTCGGGCGCGCTGACCGGCGCGACGCTGGTCTACGACGGCGCGACGGGCGGCTTCGTGCGCGAGCACGTTCTCGTCGGCGCGGCCCCGTCGCTCGGCTCGGCGCTGGTCTCGCTCGCGGCGCCGCTGCATTTCGGGACCTTCGCAGGGCTGCTCTCGCGCGCCGTCTGGGCCGGCCTCGGGGCCGCGATGACCTACGCCGTCGTGAGCGGGGTCGACCTGTGGCTGCGCCGGCGCGAGGGCGACCAGTTCTGGGCTGTCTGTCGACGCGCGATGGTCTGCGTCGTCTGGGGCCTGCCCTTCGCGATGGCCTGCGCCGCTGTCGCGTTCTTCGCAACGGTCGGCGTCGGGACGCCATGGACGGCCACGCCCGCCGGGTTTCTCACCGGGTGCGCCCTTGCGGTCGGCTGGACCTGCCTCGCTCGGCGGGGAGACGCCGCCGCGCTCGGCCGGGACCTGCGCGCGGCCGCCGGCGCTGCGCTGTTGGTCCTGCCGCTCATCCGCGTCGCTGCGGGCGGCGCGGGCTGGCCGGATGCGCTGTGGACGCGCGATCCCGCCGTCGCCGGGATCGATCTCGCAGTCGCTCTCCTTGGGCTGTGGCTCCTCGCCCCCGCCCTGCGCGCCGCCGGCGAGGCCGCCTTCGCCGCGGCGCGGCGGAGCGGGGCGGTTCAAGCGGCGCGAAACAGGGCGAAGGGTGCGAGCGCCCCGCCCGACTGAGGATGGACGAAGGAGCCCTCAGCCGCCAGGGCCGCCGTCGCGGCCATCGAAGCGCACGCGGCCGGTCTCCCGCGCCCGTCCGCGCAGGGCCGACGGCGGCGCGCCATGGCGGCGGGCGAAGGCGGTAGCGAAGTTCGCGGCATGGTCGTACCCGGCGAGTGCCGCGGCCTCGGCGACGGTGACGGCCCGCTCCTCCAAGGCGCGCCGCGCGACGTCGAGCGCGACGGCGCGCTGGAAGGCGATGACCGAGCCGCCATAGGCGTTGCGGAAGCGCCGCTGAAGCACGCTGGGCGACATGCCGACCGCACGGGCGATCTCGCGGAGCGACGGGCGGGAGACGGCCGTGCGCTCGATATGGGCGCGGGCCACCTCCAGCCGCGGTGGCGGACCACCCGGCGGCCACGCCTCTCCAAGCCGCTCGCCGAGCGACGCCAGAGCCTCGATCGCGAAGCGCTCGCGCGCCAGGAAGGCGCCCAGACCATTGGCGGGCGCCGCGCGCAGGTGATTGGCCGCGGCGACCGCCAGCGCAGGCGCGGCGGGACATACGGTGGGCGCCGCCCAGCCCTCCAGCGCCGCCGACATCGCTGGCGACAGAGCCTCAGCTGCGAGCCAGCCCTGCGGCACGCCGAGCTGCACTTTCACCGCGCCGGCTCCGCCCCGATCGACGCGCACGACGTCGACCGCGTCGGGCGCCGACCAGAACACTGCGACCGGACCCTCGCGCGCCTCCACGGCGAACTCGGCGCCGTCGAGCGCCATCTCCAGCCGTCCCGACAGCAGTACCGCGAGCCGGGCGCCGGGCGGCGCGAGAAACCGGGCCTCGGCCGTCCGCGCCCCGCGCCATGCGCTGGCGTGCACCGTCAACCCCGCGGCCGTGCGCTCTAAGCTGAGGTCGTCGCGCGCGGCCGCCAACCCCGCCGTTTCGCAAGACGTGAACGGCGCAGCCGCGGCGGGGCGAGGGGGCGGGCGATGTCGCGCTGATCGCAAAGGTCTTCGCTCCCTTCGCAGTGGTCCGGGGCCTATCGCCCGATCATCACCTTTGGAAAACTGAGTGAAACAATCAAGAATCATTTTGGATGCTGCCATGCCCCGAGTCCTCTCACGCCCAAGCCTGACCGCGCCCCTTATGCTGCTGATAGCGCCCGCCGTCTCCGCCGCGCAGGAGGCCGTCATGCTCGACGCGATCACCGTCGAGGGCGACGCAGGCGTCGTGACCGAATCGACAGGCTCGTTCACGACCAACGAGGCGACCGTCGGCGGCGAGCAGCCGCAGCGGCTGCGCGATGTGCCGCAGACTGTGTCAGTGCTCACCCGCGGGGCGCTGGACGCGATCGGCGCCACAAGCATCGAGCAGGCCTCGCGGCTGCTGCCCGGCCTGTCCGAGGCCACCGGAGACGGCTTCGTGGGCTCGCTCTACGCGCGCGGACAGGAGGTGTTCCAGTACTACGTCGATGGCGCCCCGCGACCGTTCCCGAGCATCTACGGCACGGCGCCGGACCTCTTGTTCTTCGACCGGCTGGAGGTGATGTCCGGCCCGTCGGGCGTGTTCCAGGGGTCAGGCGAGCCCGTTGGCACGATCAACCTGGTGCGTAAGCGCCCAACCGCGGCGCCGCTGTTCGGGGGCGCGGTGATCGGCGACACGCTCGGCGGCTATCGCGCCGAGGCCGAGGCCTCCGGCGCGCTGAGCGGGAACGGCGCGGTGCGTGGGCGCGTCGCCGCCTTCGGGCAGCATCTCGAGAGCAACGTCGACGTCACCGAGAAGGACGGCGTCGGCGCCTTCGCCACGCTGGAGGCCGACCTCTCTGACCGGCTCACCGTCGCGACCGGTGGCATCGTCGAGCGTTCGGAGACGCTGCGCTTCAGCGGCCTGCCGACCTTCACCGACGGCGGCCTGCTCGAAGTCCCGCGCAGCACCTTCATCGGCTCCACTGACAACTCGGCCGACATCCCGACCCGGGAGGCCTTCGCCGAGGCGGAATACGCCTTCGACCATGGTGGCGTGCTGAAGCTCACGGGGCGCGTGTTCGACCAGGACGCCGACCTGCGCAACCTGCTCGGCTCAGGTCCGGTCGATCGCGCGACCGGCGATTTCCCGGTGTTCTGGTTCGCGCGCGACTTCGAGCAGACCGCATGGTACGGCGACGCCAACCTGACCTCGCCGCACAGTGTCGCGGGCATGCCGCTCGAAGTCGTCGTCGGAGCGGACTATCGCCGCATCGAACAGGGGTTCCAGCAGAACTTCGACTTCTCGCCGGGCGTCGCCAACATCGCGACATTCGATCCCTCGGCCTATCCGGTTCCGGACTTCACGTTCCCCGGCGTCGGGCCGGGCTTTCGCCTCAACACCGAGACGGAGACCGACGAGTTCGGTGTCTATGCCCAGGGCAGGATCTCGGTGACGCCGCGTTTCAAGATCAACGCGGGGGCCCGCTACTCGATCTACGACAGCGTCTCCCGCGACACGGGGCGCGGAACGCGCCAGGACGTTTCAGAGACCCAGGTCGCGCCCTACTTCGGCGCGACCTATGACGTGCTCGACACTGTCACCGCCTACGGCTCCTTCGCCGAGATCTTTCAGCCGCAGACCGAGACCGACGCGAGCGGCGCCGTCCTGCGGCCGCGCGTCGGCCGTCAGGTCGAGATCGGACTCAAGTCGGAGCATTTCGGCGGCGCGCTGACAGCGCAGGGCGCCTGGTACTTCATCCGCGACGAGAACCGCGCCACGCCCGATCCGATCAATGTCGGGGCCTTCGTCGCGAATGGCGAAGCCGACACGCAGGGGGTCGAGTTCCTCGTGAGCGGCAGCCCGCTCGAAGATTTCGACGTGATCGCCGGCTACGCCTACGTCGACACCGACCTCGAGAACGATCCGACTCCGGCGAACTCCTTCAGCCTGTTCGGTCGATACAGCTTCGAGGCCGGGACGGTCGCGGGCCTGAGCCTCGGGGCGGGCGTCCGCGCGGTCTCTGGCTTCGACAACCGCGACGGCACCGTGACGATCGAGGCACCGGGTTACGCAGTGGTCGACGCGATGGCGTCCTACGCCATCACCGACGCGGTTGCGCTTCAGCTAAACGTGACCAACCTCTTCGACCGCACCTATGTCGAGCGGGTCAACACCACGGCGCGCGGCACATACTTCGGCGAGCCGCTGACGGCGACCCTGCGACTTTCGGCGCGGTTCTGAGCCATGGACGCTGCTCCGCTCCGCGCAGAGGCCGCCTTCGCGACCGACGCCGCCGCCGCCTACATCGCAAAGCTGTGCAAGCATTTCCGCCACAAGATCGAGGCGAGCTGGGACGATGCCTCAGGCGAGGCGCGGTTTCCCGGCGCGGTCGCGCGCTTCACCGCAAGCGCGGGCCGCCTCGACATCGCCATCGACGCGGAGGATGCAGCGAGCATGACCCGCGCCAAAGCGGTGGTTGAGGACCACCTCCTGCGCTTCGCCTTCCGCGAACAGCCAGAGGCGCTGGACTGGCGCGAGTCCGGGGGCCTCGCATGAGCGGCCGCATGCTCGCCCGCGCCGCAGCCGCAGGCGCCATGGTCGCGGTCGCGGCTGTCGCCGCGGCGCAGGAGCGGCTGGTGATCGCCGGGCCGGGCGTTACCGAGATCGTCTTCGCCCTTGGGGCCGGCGCGCGCGTCGTCGGCGTGGACGCGCTCTCCACCCACCCGCCCGAGGCCGACGCGCTGCCGGACGTCGGGTACTTCCGCCGCCTGTCGGCCGAGGGTCTGCTCTCGCTGTCGCCCGACATGGTGCTCGCTGCCGAGAGCGCGGGCCCGCACGAGATCCTCGCGCAGCTGGGCGCCGCCGGCGTCGGCGTGGCGCGCATACCGGACGCCGACGACCCCGACGGCGTGCCGGCGCGCATCGACGCGGTCGCGACGGCGATCGGGACGCAGGCCGCCGCCGGTCCGCTGATCGCCGACTATCGCCGCCGCCTCGCGCAGGCCCGCGCCGCCGTCGCGGCCCGCCCCGGCGGCGCGCGGGCGCTGTTCGTGCTCGGCATGCAGGGCGGCGCCCCGGTCGTCGCCGGCGCCGGCACGGTCGCCGACGCGATGATCCGCGAAGCCGGCGCCGTGAACGCCGCGGACGGCTTCGAGGGGTTTCGGCCGATGTCGCCCGAGGCGCTCGTCGGCGCCCGGCCGGACGTTGTGCTGATGCTGCCGGAGCGGCTTAAGGCTGTCGGCGGCGCGCGTGCGCTCCTCGCCGAGCCGGGCTTCGGCGCGACGCCCGCCGGCCGCGAGGGTCGCGTGGCGACGATGGAGGCCGGGCTCCTGCTGCGGCTCGGGCCGCGCAGCGCCGACGCCGTCGCGCAACTGGCCGAGCTGCTCGCTCCGCGCTGAGCGCGACGCCGCCGATCCGCCCTGTCAGGGGGTTCTGCGCATCGCCACCGCCGCCAGCAGCGGCGCGCCGACCATCAGCGCCGCCACGACGTCCACGCCGCCGTCGAACAGCAGCGCCGCCACGAGCCCGGCGAGGCTCACGAGGAAAACCTGGATTGGGCCCCTGTAGACAGTCCGGCGGCTCGTGCGTCGCCCCTTCATGTGGCCTTCGCCCGCGGCTCGCGGTCCACGCGTCGGCCGCGCTTCGCGACCCAGATGTAGAGACCGCTGCCGAGGATGACGATCGTCGCGAGGTTCAGAAGCGCCCAGACGATCTTGAGCGGCAGACCGCCGTAGTCGCCGAAGTGCAGCGGCCGGGAGAGCGCGAGCGCCTTCATGTACCAGGGCATGTCCCTGAGGCCTTCGACGCGACCGCTCGCGGCGTGGATCAGGACCGGGGCGATGACGTGCTCGGTCAGCGGCGTGCGTCCGTGCAGGAAGATCGCGTAATGCGCCTCGGTCGAATAGGCGCTGCCGGGAAAGGCGACGAACTGGAGCGCCATGTCGGGAGCCGCGGCGACCGCCGCCGTGACCGCGGCGTCGAGCGACGCTCCGGCGCCGGGCGCGCCGCCGCCGGCGCCCTCGACAAGGTCGGCCAGCGCCGTCTCGCGCCAGTAGCCGATGACGGGTCGCTCCAGCGCGTTGACGACGCCTGTCAGCCCGACCACCAGCGTCCAGGCCACCGCGACGGCGCCGAGAAAGTTGTGTCGGTCCAGCCAGGCCGTGCGCGCCGAATTCGCCGAGCGGATCGCGCCGAAATCGCGCGTTCCGATGAAAGGCCCGTAGATCGGGATGCCGGAGACGATCGCGACGGCGAACAGAAATCCCATCGTAGCGAGAAACAGCATGCCCGGCAGGCCGAGGAACATGTCGGTGTGAAGCTGCAGCAGGAAATGCATGACTCCTTCGCCGACGTCGGCCGGCGGCACGAGCGCGCCGCTCGTGCGGTCGAAGGACGCGAAGTGCAGCGCGCCCGCGTCGGCGGGCGATGCGCCGGTGGTGACGTTCACCACCGGACGATCGACATCGAAGCTCATGAACACCGGGACGTCGCCGGGCCGCCTCTCGAGCGCGATCCGCAGGATCATGTCGAGATCGAGCAGGGCTCCGTCCGGATTGGCGGGGCGCCAGGCGTCGGGGTTGAGCGCCGCGTCGATCTCGTCGTGAAAAATAAGGGGCAGCCCGGTCAGGCACAGCATCAGCAGGAATGCGGTGCAGACCAGACTGCTCCACCTGTGGACCCACAGCCATCGACGCAGCGCGACGGGCCGCACGGGCTCAGAACCTCACGTTCGCGCTGACGATGAGGGTGCGCGGCGCCCCCTGAACGAGGTAGTTCGCGCCCGGGAAGCCGCCGACCGAAGCCCAGTAGGCCTCGTCGGCGACGTTCTCGACCCTTGCGCGAAAAGTGACCGCGCGATCGGCGATCACCGTCGCGTAGCTCGCGCCCAGATCGACGCGGACCCAGCTGTCGGCCTCAAATGTGTTCGCGGCGTTGACGAACTGCTCGCCGGTGTAGATCGCCCGGCCGCCGAGCGTCAGGCCCTCGACGATGGGCACATCCCATTCGACGCCGAGATTGCCCTGAAAATTTGGCACGCCCACGGCGTCCTTGCCGTCGTTCGCGCCGCCTGTCGTGCGCCTGAGTTCGGCCTCGACAAAAGTGGCGCCGCCGAGGACGCGCAGGCCGGCGAAGGGCTCGCCGAAGAGCGTCAGCTCCACGCCCCGGTTGCGTTGCTCGCCGTCGGCCGAGAAGATCCCGTTTTCGACCAACGCCTGCTGCTGGGTGATGGAGAACAGGCTCAGCGTCGCGCCGAAGCGGTCGCCGACATACTTCGCGCCGATCTCGAACTGCTCGCTCACGAAGGGATCGAGCACCTCGCCGGCGTTCATGATCGGTGCGCCGCCGCTGGACGACGGCGCGACGCGACCCTGTTGCAGCGCCTCGACGTAGTTCGCAAACAGCGAGACGTTCTCGAACGGCTTCACCACCAGACCGATCGCCGGGGTGAACGCCGAGCCGTCGATTTCGGACGTCTCGGCGCCGGTATTGGCGTCGAACGCCTCAGTCTTGATCGTCTGATACCGCCCGCCGAGCGTAAGCAGCACCTTGTCGTCGAAGAACGACAGCGTGTCCGCGAAGGCGATGCTCGCCGTCGTCGTCTTCTCCGTCGTCAGCGGATTCGAGAGATCGCCGCCGATGAACGCGTCTGTCGGCGGCGGCGGGAAGGCGACGGGATCGTGGAGCGTGCCGGCCGGGAAACCGGCGAAATCCGCGAGCGCGAACGCATTCTTGAATTCAAGGCGCGTCACGGAGCCAGACAGGACGGCGCGATGACTGATCGGGCCGGTCTCGAAGTCCGCCCGGACGCCGGCGTCGCCCGACAGCACCGTGTCTTCGCGCGCGTTGTCGAAGCGCGAGGAGGTCAGAACGCCCTCGGCCGTCGCACGGGGGTTCGACAGAACGTTCTCCTCCTCGCCGAGCCGGAAGCCGCCAGCCAGCCATGTGGTGATTGAATCGTTCAGGTCGAACTCACCGCGCGCGGCGAAGAAGAGCTGACGCTCGTCCGATGACGTCCACGGCTGCGCGTAGTTTGCATCGGCGTCGGGAGTCTCCGGCACGGCGCCTGTGGGGGTCACCTGCGGCCGTGGACGCTCCAGGCTGTTGTCCTGATACCCGAGGTCGGCGCTGAAGCGGAAATCCTCACCGTCGTAGTCCACGCCGAGAGAGGCGGCCGCGAGGCTTCGCTCCTCGTCATCGACGGCGGTGTCGCCGACGCGACCGGTCGCTCCGACCCGCACGCCCCACGCCTCGTTCCCGCCGAAACGGCGCCCGACGTCGATCGTGCCGATGAACTGCCCGTCGCTCTCGAAACCCGTGGTCAGGCTGTTGATCCCGCCCGACGGCGCGCGCTTCGGCACGAGATTCACGGTGCCGCCTACACCGCTGTTGCCAGGGGCCGCGCCATTGAGGAATGCATTGGCGCCGCGCAGGACCTCGACCCGCTCGACCAGCGGCGCCGCGACGGTCTGGCGGGGCAGGATGCCATACAGGCCGTTCAGGGTGATGTCGTCCGAGAAGACCGGGAAGCCGCGGATGACGTAGACTTCCTGGAAGTTGCCGAAGCCGTTCGCGACACGGACGGTTGGATCGTTGAGCAGGACGTCGCCGACGCTCGCAGCCTGCTGATCCTCGATGAACTCGGCGGTGTACGCGGTCCCGCTAAAGGGCGCATCGCGATAGTCGAGATTGCCGAGCAGTCCCGCCCTCCCGCCCGTGGCGACCTGACCGCCTGCGAAGGGTTCGGCGAGTTCCACCTGGGAACCCTCGACCACTATCTGATCGAGCACGATCGGCTGCGCAGCGACGCCGGCGGCTAAACATATGACAAAGCCGGAACTGGCGAGAAGTCTCGCCATGCATTCATGTTGGGCCATGCGCGCCTCATGCCAAGTAGACTGTCTGGATCTGCTGGCTGAGGCCGCCTCGAGAAGACGAGGCTCGGCTGGCATGCTTGCGATCTTGAAGTGACACGACGCCTTCAGCCTCGTCAAGCGCGCCCGGAGCAAGGCTTGTCAGGGAGACCGCGATCGGTAAGGCCGATCAGCCGATGCCGGTCGCAGCAAGGATCGGTCGGGCGGCGCAGCATCTATCAAGCCTCCAAGTTCCACTCAGTTCCGATTGCCGTGACCGGGTGGTCGAGATCGGAGGCGCGGTCGCGCCACGCCCAGCGACCAGTGACCAGCGAAAGACTGGTAATTCTTCCGCCCTCGCGCGAATGGCCGGTTACCACGCTCCGCGGGTCTCCCCGCGACCGACCGATAACGTTAACCCTCTGCCTCCCCGGTCAGGAGGCCGACCGAGGTTGCCCCTGGTCGCCACCTGCGCGAGCGGCCGGCTACCGCGCTCAGCAGGGTGCCCCGCGACCGGCCGATAACGGGAGGAGCCTCCGCGGCGGTAGCCGGGTCGGACACCAGGCAACGAGCGGCGGCAGCTGCGCCGACGCCGCTCTTGCTGATGTTGCCCTTGATCAAGCGCATCGCGAGATGTTCCGCTCCCACGCCATGCTCCTGGCGGAGATTCGGAATTCGTGAAGCAATCTGCCGTATCGGAACAGACCGGCCGGACTGGCCGGTCCGGCCGGACCGGCTGGGCCATTCCATACCGCAGAAGTGGACCGCCGTGACCGACAACGTTCTCGACACCGCCTATTTCCACCTGCTGCAGCAGGTGCGCCGCAGATACCCAAACCTGGGCGGGGCGGAAGAGCGGCTGACCGAGATCGCCTCCCAGGCCCAGCGGCGCTGGCTGTACGAGCGGGCGATGGACGTTCCGGCGCCCATGGCGGCAGGCGTCAACACGGCCATGGGGGGGGCGTTCGTCGCCAATTTGATGACCGACAACGCGGTGAAGAAGTGGGCGCGCCTCGCGGTCCTGATGGACGCGATCCAGGGCACACTGCGCCTCGCGGGAGAGGTCAGCCAGGCGACCATGGAGGAGACCTACCGCCAGGTGGCCTCCGCCGGGAAGGTCGACACCGCGAAGTCGATGATGCAAGAGCGCGTGCGCTACATCGCCGCCGCCATCGCCGCGCGCCAAGAGGCGGAGCGCAAGCGCCTGGAAGAAGAACTGCTGGGAAAGCATCTGATGACCCAGTACGAAGTTGAGATGAAGTGGGACGAGGAGGTCATCCTGACCTTCGCCCCCGCCTCCGACAGGCTGATGGCGCACAAGGTCGTGCACGACCGGGAACGCGCCATGACCCAGTTCGTCGAGCAGTACTGCGCCAAGCTGCACGAGCGCTTCACCACGGCCCTCACTCTCTCCGGCGTCAGTCCGGCGCTGGATACCGTCAACCGGCTGATGGCGGATGGCGATTACAATCAGCAAGAACGGGCGACGTTCCGCGCGGCGGTAGTGAAGTGTTTCTGCAGCGCCCTGTCCCGGTGCCCGGTCAATGCCTGCCAGATGGTCGGCGAGGACCTGAAGATGCGGAACAGCGAGTCGCGCGCCGGCTCAGGCTACATCGCCCCGAACACCAGCTCCGGCGTGGTGGAACACATCCTGTGGCACGCCCTGACCAATGCCCTGCAATGCAGTAGGCAGCAGCCGCTCAACGTCAGCGGGGTCCAAGTCGCCGGCTGGCTGACGGTCGTTCGCACCAACCTGCAGTCAATGTTGACGCTGGCCATGTCGTCGGTGTCGCAGGAGAACTGGACAAAGAAGAACGCGACCCTGAGCCAGTCCCTCGCCCGCACTCTCAGGCCGGGGGAGGAGCCCAACCTGCATCTCCGCCTGCAATCGAAGCTGGAGGCGGAGGCGAAGAATATCGCCGCCCCCGTCGGCAATGACCTCAAGCGCTATGCGACCGTGTTCTTCCTGGCGATGGCGCTGCGCGGCCGGATCGCGCATCGGAAGGATCTGGAGCCGCTGGATCTGGGGCCTGCCGAACTGGCGCTGCTGCGGGAGCTGAACATCGTCTCGGCCGACGCCTCCCGAAAGGATTCCGAGTCCCTGCCGGCCTACATCCCCGACTCCGGCAACGCCGCCCGGTTCGCCGTGACTGCGACGCTGCTGAAGGTCCTCGCCTCCCGCATGACGCCGTTCAAGCTGGTCTTCGGGGCGGTGCGGCAGGGCGCCTTTCAGGACGTCGATCCTCTGCTGACCGAGGCATTCGCGCAGAACTGGGCGGAGGCGAAGACGATCCGGTCGGAGGCTGGCGGCTGGATCATCGGATCCCGACACATGGAACGCATGGACGCCTTCCACCGCCGCTTGAACGCTCTGTCGGGCCGCGCCGGCTGATCCGTTCCTCCGTCGGCGCACGCCTCAGGATCAGCGCGTTGGGTATGACGAACAGCGCCGAGAGGTCGGCCTAGGCCAATCCGCGCCCGGATTGCGAAACACCGCCCCTCCACCCCACGACAGGTGGCTTTTCGGGAGATCTCCGACGTACGCGCGAATGGCTGGTTGTCTAGCCCAGCCGACTGATTGGCGACCGGCGGCTTTCGTTAACCCGCAGCCTCGCCGGTCAGGAGGCCGACCGAGGTTGCCCCCGGCCGCTACCTGCGCGAGCGGCCGGCTACCGCGCTCAGCAGGGTGCCCCGCGACCGGCCGATAACGGGAGGAAGCGCCGAGGCCATCGTCGAAGAGGGCGTAGCGGCGCGAGTGGCTTGCTCTGGGGACGAAGGCCCTTTGAGAGCGCCACGGGGGCGACGGTCCTCATGGCGATGCAGCCGGTTCCGCAGGAAAAAATGTAGGTAGCCAGCCGCCGTCCGCGCCGGGATGCGGCGGAGAGCGGACGCAGTTTTAATCTGATAGGTCGGACCTTTCGGTCGCTCCCATCCTCAACGGCTGCGTCAACCTTGCCGTCGGCGCACGGTTTGGGGCGGCGGTCGCCAGCACACCCACGAGAACTACACTGGACATAACTATGACACTGGTTATATAGTCCCCTCATGCAGGAGCAGGATGTCGCCGACGCGCTCGCCGCGCTGGGCCACGAGGCCCGGCTCAGGGTCTTTCGCCTTCTGGTCCGGGCCGGGCCGGAGGGGCTGACGGTGGGCGAGATCGGGCGGCATCTGGGGCTGGCTCCCTCGACGCTGGCGCATCATCTCCGCGCGCTGGTGGGCGCGGGGCTTGTGGGGCAGGAACGGCGGGGACGCGAGACGGTGAACCGGGCCGATTTCGCGGCGCTGCGCTCGGTGCTGGCTTTTGTCGACAACGAATGCTGCGCGGGCGTGGACCGCACCGCGGACGACGCCGCATGACCCGCCTTCCAATCTCGCCGCCCGGCGGCGCAGGATATCCAAAGGGACAACCATGACCGATCTCGTCCTGGGCGCGCGCCGCCTCGGCCTCGCCGCCGCCGGCCTCGACCGCGTGGTCGCGGCGATTCTCGCCATTCTTGCGGCGCTGGCGTTGCTCGACCCGCCGCAGGCGGCGGCGGCGGCGCGCTTTGCGGTTGCAGCGCTGCTGGGCGTGGCGCCCTGGCTGATGCTGTCGGTCGGCATCGCGGCCTATGTCGCCGCCTCCGGCGCCGACAACCTGATCGCGCGCGCCTTCGAGGGGCGCGGGGCGGCGATGGTCATGACGGCTGCGCTGATGGGGGCGCTGTCGCCGTTCTGCTCCTGCGGGGTGATCCCGCTGATCGCGGCGCTGCTGGCCATGGGGGTGCCGCTGGCGCCGGTGATGGCGTTCTGGCTGGCCTCGCCGGTGATGGATCCGTCGATGTTCGCGCTGACGGCGGGCGCGCTGGGGATGGAGTTCGCGGTGGCCAAGACGCTGGCGGCGGTCGGGCTGGGGCTGTTCGGCGGCTTCGGCGTGCTGGCGCTGGGGCGCGGCGGCTGGCTCGCTGATCCGCTGCGGCCGGGCGTCGGCAACGGCGGCTGCGGTGGCGCGAAGGTTCGCAACCCCAAGCCGCCGGTCTGGGCCTTCTGGCGTGAGGCCGCGCGGCGCGAGAAGTTCGGGCGCGAGGCGCTGAAGTCCGTCATCTTCCTCGGCAAGTGGCTGACGCTCGCCTTCCTGCTGGAGAGCCTGATGCTCGCCCATGTCCCGGCCGAGATGATCGCCGGGCTGCTGGGCGGCGACGGGCTGGCGCCGATCGCGCTGGCGACGCTGGTGGGCGTGCCGGCCTATCTGAACGGCTATGCGGCGCTGCCTCTGGTCTCGGGGCTGATCGAGCAGGGCATGGCGCCGGGGGCGGGCCTCGCCTTCCTCGTGGCCGGCGGCGTGTCGTCGATCCCGGCGGCGATTGCGGTCTGGGCGCTGGCCAAACGCGAAGTGTTCGCGCTCTATCTCGGCTTCGCCTTCACCGGCTCGCTCGCCGCAGGGCTGATCTTCCAGGCCGTCCAGTGAGCCCGGCGCCGATCCGGGCGGTGCGGGCCGTCACGGCGGCGCCGCCCGCGCCGGGCGCGATGGCGCTGGCGCCGCTCGGGATCGCCTCGTCGCTCGGCTCGGTCGCGGGTTTTGGCGTCGAGGGCGGGCGGATCATCGAGACGCTGGGCGAGCTTGAGACCGGACAGCAGGCGGCCCTGATCGCTACCGACGGCGACGGGCCGCTCGTGTTCACCTGGCGCTACGCCCCGACCCCCGACGCGCCTCGCTACCCAGAAGCGGCGTGGACACCGCGCCGAAACCGCTGGACCACGGCGGCCGAGGACCTCGTCGCCGCCTCACGCGCCATCGCCAAGGCCGCGGGCGGTGGTGATGCGGGGATCGCGGCGCTGGTGGCGGAGACCCGCGCCCGCTTCGCCTACGATCACCCCGAGACGCGCTTCAACGACGGCTGCGAGGTGGTGCCGTTCCTCGGCTGCGGCGTCGCCGCGGGCTCCTGCGTGGACATCAACACCTATCTGGTCGCGTCGCTGCGCGCGGCGGGCTACGAGGCGGCCTATCTCTACGGCTGGTTCTTCCCGGCCGAGAAGGTGGACCGCTGCGTGGACGGCCACTGCTGGGTGGCCACCCGCCATGACGGTCGGACGCTCGACTGGGACGTCGCGCACCACATCAAGGCGGGGCTGGATCCGGTGGGCCCGGCGCTGAACCCGAGGGGCGGGCGGCGCGTCGCCGTCAGCCATTCGATGGGCTGGCGCTTCGCGCTCGGCGACCGCGAGCTCACGCTGAAGCTGCTCGGCGAGCCTGCGTGGCTCCTGCCCGACGGCGCGGTCGCGACCCCCGACCAGCAGGAGATCCGGGCGCTCTGAGCGCCCCCGCCCGGAACTGGCCGGGCGGGGGCCTGCGACGTCAACCGAGGTCGTATTCCTGGCTCTTGAACGACAGGTGTGCGACTGACCGGGGCGCATCGGCGATCTTGCGGATGTCGGCCCAGGTCTGCTTGTAGTTCGGCAGCACCAGTTCATTGGTCCCGGCGTTGATCACGTTGCCCTGCGTGCCCGAGGGCGCGCCGAACAGCATGAAGGTCTCCTTCGGTCGCGCCGTGGGCTCGGGCCAGACCATCGCCTGCGTGGCGCCCACGTCGTTGTAGATCTCGACCAGATCGCCGGCCTTCAGCCCCAGTTCAGCCATGTCCTGCGGGTTGATCTGGAGATAGGGGAACGGGAAGCGGTCGATGGCGAAGTCGTTCTTCTGGTCGAGAAACCAGTTCTGCCAGTTCAGGTTCGAGCGGCCGTTGTTGATGAGGTAGGCGTAGCTCGCCTTCTGCTGCGCCTTGCCAGGCGCCTGCAGCCCGCGCCACGCGGACAGCGCGAACAGGGCCTTGCCGTCCTCGCGGCCGTGGCGGGTGAAGCGGCCGTCGGTGTAGAGCCGCTTGGTGCCGACCAGCGCGCCGTTCTCGAAGCCGACGACGGGCTCCTGCACGCCGTTTGTCCTCATGGCGCGCAGGCGGTCATAGGTCACCGCCGGGTTGCCCTGGTGATAGCCGTCCATGAAGGCGTCTTCCTCGGTCGCCCAGTCGTAGCCCTTGAACTGGTCGGCGTAAGCCGTGCGGCCCGCCTCGCGCAGCACGCGCTCGAGGTGGTTGGCCAGCCGCGCGGCGATCAGGCAGTCGGGCATCGCCTGGCCTGGGCCGTCCATGTACTTCTCGGTCAGCCGCAGGCGCCGCTCGCCGTTCATCGAGGTCAGGTTCATCTCGCCGGCCTCAACCGCCGGCAGGATGACGTGCGCGGCCTGCGCGTTCTGGGTGTGGATGATGTCCACGTGCACCGAGAACAGCCCGCCGGCGTTGAGGGCGCCGACGATGGCGTCGACCATCTCCTCCCGAGTGGCGCCGGGGCGGGCGTCCATTGCCTCCTTCACCATGTTGGTGCGGCGGTTGTACTCGCGCTTGAAGGCGGAGGCGTTGAGCGTGGTCTTGTAGTGGTCGGTCGCCCAGTTGTGGTGGACCTTGCCGCGGCCGGCGATGATGAGCTGGTCGATGTAGGGCGCGGGCCGGCCGACATGGCCGTCGCCGGGCCGGTAGTAACCCTCCTGATGACCGCCCAAGCGGCAGACGCCGCCGCCCTCGCGGCCGATGTTGCCCGTCGCGAGCCCGAGATTCACCAGTGCGCCGACGGTGCGGTAGTTGTCGTTGCCCCAGATGATCCCCTTCTCGTAGGCCGTCACGCACTTGCGGCGCGCGCCGTCCTTGGGTTCCGCGATCCAGGCCGCCGCCTTCGCGATGTCGGCTGCCGGCACGCCGCAGATGGCGGACGCTTCGTCCAGCGACAGCCGCACCGCCGCGAGCGCCGCGTCGTAGCCGCCCAGCGCGGCCGGATGCGCCTCGTCCTGCGCGACCGCGACGCCACCCTGAATGGTCGAGGCGGCGATGAAGTCGCGGTCGATCCAGCCCTTGTCGGCGATCTCGGTCAGCAGCGCGTTGAAGAGCGCAAGGTCGGTCCCTGAGTTGATCGCGAGGTGCAGCACGTTGTCCGCGCCCGCCGCCTCTTCGCAGGCGTTGACGGTGACGGTGCGGCGGGGGTCAACCACGATCACCTTCGCGCCGCCGCGCATCCCCGGAACCATGTGGTTCAGGAACAGGTTGGTCTGCGTCTCCAGCGAGTTGGCGCCGACCAGCATGATGGTGTCGGTCAGCCCGTAGTCCTCATAGGCGTAGTTCAGCTCGTCCACGCCCATGTCGCGCGAGGAATGCACTTCGGAGTTGTAGGCGGGCCGGTTGTGGATGCGGCAGTGCTTCACCTTCATCGAGCCGAAGTAGAGCTTGCCGGTGCCCCAGGTGTTCTCGTAACCGCCCGCGCTGCCGCCATGGTCGAACATCGAGACGAACAGGTCGTCCTCGTCGTCCTGCTCGATCACCCGCGCCGTCACCCGCGCGACGAGGTCGAGCGCGTCGTCCCAGCTCGTCGGCTGCCACGTCCCGTAGCGCCACACCAGCGGGTCGGTCAGCCGCTGCTGCTGCGTGCCGGTCACGTCAGAGCGACGGTTCTCTGCCATGCGCGCGCCGCGCACCGAGCCGAGGCCGCTGTTCACGACGCAGTCCCGGTCCGGCTTGATCACCAGATGCACGTCGCGACCGTCCTGCTTGACGACGTTGTACATCGAGGGCGCGTACCACGCGTCCGTCTCCTGCCCCTGCGTGCGGGAAAGATCGACGCCGGCCCAGTTCTCGCCGGGGGCGGTCCCGCCCTGGGCGTTCATCGGCCAAGTATAGGCCTTGTACCCGCAGCCAACGATGCAGTAATGGCAGGTGACATTGTGGACCCTGGCGTTCGCCGGGATTATCGGCAGCCGGTCGATGTGTCGCTTGTAGGCCATGTGATCCTCCCTCAGCCGAGCACGTTGGACAGGCGGCCGTAGATCAGCTCGTCGGCGCCGTCGGCGTGGATGTCGCCCGTCTCGTCTACTCGCAGCGTGAACTGCGGCAGGTTCTGGGTGGCGTGGCCGAACACCTGCAGGCCGCCCGCCTCGCAGTCGAAGCGCGACCAGTGGCCGGGGCAGTTCAGCGTCCGGTCGGCGGCGTTGTACTGGAGCTGCCAGCCCTTGTGCGGGCAGAGAACGGAGTAGGCCACGACGTCGCCATCGGGGCCGACGCCGCCGGGCACGGCGGTTCCCAGCTTGATCAGGACGCCGGGGCTGCCCGCGTCTGGATAGGCGATGTCCATGGGCTCGTTCACCGCCAGATCGGCGATGTTGGCGAGCCGCGTCGCGGGATAGGCGACGCGGGCGAGCGGCGTGGCCGCCTCAGCCTGCGCGCCGACGGTCGCGGCGGCTGCGGCGCCGACGGCGGCGACCCCTCCGCCGCGCAGGAACTGTCGCCGACCGGCGTCGACGAGACGATGGCATTTCATGCTGGCTCCTCCCAGGGCTTGCTTGGTGTTTCAGCAAGTCTATCGGGCGGCGAACGCTCCGCGACCGGGGAGACGCCTTTGGTGCGGCGCGGGAACCGTTTCGGATCGGAGACTTTTTTGCGACGTTCGGATTTCCGAACGCAAGTCGGGCCTCAGAGGCCCAGCTTCTGCATCTTCTCCCACAACGTCGTGCGCGAGACGCGCAGAAGCCTTGCGGCTTCGGCGACCTGCCCGCCGGTGCGCGCCAGCGCGGCCGCGATCTGCACCCGCTCGGCCGCCTCGCGCGCCTCGCCGAGCGACAGGAAGTCGTCGGTGGCGGTCCGCTCGGGGAAGAGGTCAGCGGGATAGAGCCGGTCGCCCGCCGCCATCTCGACCGCCCGCGCCATTCGGGCGCGCAACTCGCGTCCGCCGCCCGGCCAGTCATGGGCGCGCACGGCGTCCTCGGCCAGGCCGGAGAGCCCGGCGAGCGGCGCGGCGCGGCGGGCGTTGAGGCCGTCGAACAGCCGCCGGGCGAGCCACAGCGCGTCCTCCGACCGGTCGCCCAGCGGCGGCACGACGATCTCGCGCGCCGCCATCAGGTAATAGAGGTCGCTGCGAAAGCCGCCGGCCGCTACCCGCTCCGTTAGCCGCGGCCCGCAGGCGGCGATCAGCCGCCAGGACGGCCCCTCGCGCAGCAGCGCGATCAGCGCGTCCTGCGCCGCCGCCGAGAGCCTGCCGGCGGCGGCGACGAACAAGACGCCCTCGCCGGTCCTCGCGCCCAGCGCAGGAAAGTCGGGGCTGGCGTCGCGATCGGCCGCCTCGGCGGCGACGAAGGGCGCGGCGCGACGATCCGACAGGATATGGATGCGCCGCGCCAGCGCCAGCTTGCCGGCGCCGCGCGGACCGCGCAGCAGCACCGGCGCGTCGTCGGCCGCGGCCTGCGCCGCCTGCGCCTCCACCGCCTGCGCCGCACGGGACGGGCCCAGCACCGGCTCGGCCGCCGGGACCGCGCGCTGCGGCATCAGCCGCGCCAGCCGTTCGAGAAACACCGCCATCTCGAACGGCTTGGCGAGGTAGTCCGCCGCTCCGGCGCGCAGCAGGCGAACCGCCTGCTCGACGCCCGATTGCCCGGTGATGAACAGGAACGGCGGCGGCGTCATTGCGCGCCCCAGTTCGGCGAAGATTTCCTCGCCGGAGCCGTCGCGCAGCCGGATGTCGCACACCACCGCGTCCACCGGAGCCGCGGGCGTGCGCACCGCGTGCAGCCCGCGCAGCGCCTGTCGCCGCCAGACGACGTCTGCGCCCTCCAGCGCCAGCCGCTGGGCGAGCGACGCGCCCATGATCTCGTCGTCCTCGATCAGCACGATGCGGCGCCCGGCGAGGGGGATCATGCCTCCCGCGTCCCCGGCCTGCCCGGCAGCGTCACGGCGACCACCGTCTCCGCCCCGTCGCGCGCGTGCTCGATCGAGCCGCCGAGTTCGATCGCGAGCTCGCGCACCAGCCGAAGGCCAAGGCCGCCGCCGGGCGGCGGCGCTTCGGCGCTGGTCAGCCGCGCCAGCGCCGCCGCGCCGAGGCCGGGGCCGTCGTCGCGCACCTCCAGCCGCAGTCCGCCGTCGCCCACCGTCAGCGCCAGACCGAGGCGCCCGCCGCGTCCGGCGGCGGCCGAGGCGTTCAGCAGCAGGTTCAGCGCGATCTGGCGCAGCCGCGTCGCCGGCCATTGCGCCAGCGCGGCCGGTTCCGCCGCCACCCGCCAGTCGAGCCGCTGGCCGAGCCGGCCCGTCTCGGCGCCGATCAGCAAACGCATGTCGTCGACGTCCTCGGGCGTCATCGGGGCCGCGTCGTCGGCGATGCGGTGCTGGTCCAGCGCCGCCTGCGCCACGTCGCGCAGCCGCGACAGGCCGCGCTCGATCAGCCCGGCCGAACTCCGCACCACCTCCGGCCGGTCGGCGTAGCTGCGCAGCGTGTCGGCCGCCGCCAGAAGCCCGCCGAGCGGATTGTTGATCTCGTGCGCGAGGGAACTGGCGAGGCGCCCCAGGCTGACGAAGCGCTCCCGCTCGGCCAGCCGCCGCCCGGCGTCGGCCTTGTCCGCGATGGCCGCGACCATGCCGTTGTAGGTCCGGAACAGCCGTGCGATCTCGCCGCCGCTGCGCGGCGCCTCGTCGAGCGGGATCGCCGTCGGCGCGCCGTCAGCGTCGCCCATGCGCCGCGCCAGCGTCTCCAGCGGCCGCAGCGCCCGCCGCACGACCAGATAGCTGGCGAGCGTGAGCGAGGCCGTCGCGATCGTGTTGCCGATCAGCAGCGCCAGCGTGACGCGACGGCGCTCGGTCACGAGGTCGGCGACA
This sequence comes from Rubrimonas cliftonensis, assembly GCF_900107585.1. GTDB lineage: Bacteria > Pseudomonadota > Alphaproteobacteria > Rhodobacterales > Rhodobacteraceae > Rubrimonas > Rubrimonas cliftonensis. Next base: position 49,879 of record NZ_FNQM01000017.1, read on the forward strand.
TCGAGCTCGGTCAAGATGTCGCCGACACGCCGGCCCTGGTGCGCCAGCGGCGCGAGCACCCGCAGCCGCGCCGACAGCCCCGGGTCTCCCAGCGCATCGATGGGCTGCGCCTCGTCCATCAGCGCCGCCAGCGCGCTGTCGGTGGGCGCGCGGCGCGGGTCGGACGCCGCGAGCACGAGGCCCCGGTCATCGGCCACCACGGTCAGCGCCAGCCTCCCGTCGCCCGTCGCCGCCGCGCGGTCCAGCGTGTCGTAGATCTCCCAGATGTCGCGGCGCTGCGCGGCCGGCCCCAACGCCAGCGACAGCCCGTCCACGTGCATGCGCACCACCTCCGCCAGCCGGTCGCGCTGCGTCTCCGCCAGCGCGGTCAGCACCAGCCACGAGGCCAGAAGCCCGACCGCCGCCGTCATCGCCGCCGCGGCCAGCGCGGCGCGCGCGCCGATCGGCAGGCGCCGCAGCCGCCTCACCGCAACCCCGCCACGTCGGCCATCCGCGACGCGATGCCGTTGAAATCCGCCCGGCGACCCGGCGCGACGCGGTCGAGGTGCAGCAGAACCAGCGCCTCACGCCCCGCGGCGCTGTCGTGCAGGCCCATCAGCGCGGCGCGGAACGCCGCGACGTCGGCCTCGCTGCCGCGGTCGCGCCGCGCGACGAAGGGCGGAAATCCCAGCAGCTCCGAGCGCGACACCACCCGGGTTCGCGCGATCAGCGCCGGCTCCGACGCCGCCAGCGCCTCCCACACATAACCGTCGACGCTGCCCGAGCGCGTAAGCCCGCTGGCCACGGCGCGCACGACGTTGCGGTGGCCCCAGGCGAACAGCGTACGGTCGAAGAACGTCTCGGGCCGCTTCCCCAACCGCGCGAGGTCCGAGGCCGTCACCAGCCAGCCGGAGTTGCTGTCGGGGTCCGAGAAGGCGTGCGCGCCGCCAGCGAGGTCCGCCAGCGCCTGCGCCGCGTCGTCCGCCGCCGCGATGAGGTAGGAGCGATAGAGCGGTCGCCCGCGCCAGACCGGCGCGCCCAGCAGGGTCAGCGCCGCTTCGTGCTGCAGGAACGGATAGCCGCACAGCCACGCCGCATCCACGCCGCCCTGCAGCAGCAGTCCCGTCACCTCCTGGTAGGTCCGCCGCTGCACGAGCTCGATCGCGCCGCCGACGCCGTCCGACAGCGCCTCGCGCAGCGCTCCGATCACCTCGGCGTCGTTGTCCAGAAAGACCGGCGTCAGGCCCAGGCGCATCGGCGCCCCGGCGCGGCCGCGCGCCGCCAGCGCGGCGACGCCGCCGCCGAAAAGGACGCCCCTTCGTGTCGCGACCGTCGGCATCAGCCCGCCTCCATGCCGAACGCTACGCAAGCCGCCGCGGTGAGGCAATGTGCGCGCCTCGCGGACGTGATGGCTTGCTGTCGGCCCGTCAGGATGCGGCGGCTCGGAACGACCCCTCCGTGTCACGAGCGTCTCTAAGAAACCCACTTGCCCGAGCCCGGGGGCGAAGGATCAAGAGGGCGAGCCAATCGGGCCAAAGTGGCCCAACGATCCGGAACGGCGCTTGGTCGGACCGCGCCACGGAAGCTGTCGATGACGACAGACGACTGTATGCGCTTGCAGGTCAGGGGCGCCTCGCGAACGGCTGCCTGTCGCCCTTCGCGCCACGCACCTCGAGCGGCGGCGACCGGTCATCATGCCGTCAGGTCCGAACGCTACTCATCCCGGTCGCGGGGTGCATCGGCCCTGAACGTCGAAGGTGTTCGTCCAAAGGCATTCGAGAATGCGCGCGCGAGAGCCTGCGGCGACGCGAAGCCGCAGTCGAGCGCGATCTTCCGGATGGGGTCATCTGACGACTCCAGAAGGGTCCTCGACATCTCGAGGCGCTGCCGCATGAGGATCTGCCGGAAGTTCGTGCCGCTCGCCTGAAGAGCGCGCTGAAGCTGGCGGACGGAGGTGCCGAGATCGGCGGCGAGGACGGGCAGGAGGACGGGACCATGTGACAGTCGCGACCGGATCCGCTCCTCGAGAAAGCCGATCGCCGACAGGTTGCCCTTCTCGCCGAAGATGCGATCGACGTCGTGACCCTGTCCCCGCCAACGGTGACGAATTGGCTTCACGAGCCACTCCGCGGGAAAGGAGATTTCCATTGCGACATGGCGGCTGCGCATGAGTGCGGATCGGTCGAGAATCTCGCGGGGCATGCAGGACGGGTCCGGGATGCTCGCGGTGAGGCCCGCGAGGTGCCCCCCTTCGATCTCGTCGCGGAAGATCGTCACGAACGCCGCCGCGTTCAGGGCATCCACTTTCTCAGTCGACATATCGGCGGCTCCGGTTCTCCTGAGCCTCAAGACCGCCCGGACACCATCTGATGAGAGCTCGTAGATCGCGTTCGTCACGGTCTTCCTGAAGACGATCTGCAGGCGGACCAGGAACTCGGCGATGGTGCCGGAATTGTTTCGCGCATCGAGAAGCACGGGCAGACCGCTGCGCGCGATGGCCATGCCCGCGCGTGCCGGGAACTCCGGGTCGCGCAACTGGCGGGTCATTTCCTCGAGCAGGGCGTAGTAGGCGGAGGCCGGAATGATGTGACCGGGTTTCAGGTCTTCCAACGCAGGCAGGTCGGTCGCGGCGAAGGCGTCGCGCGGATTGCCGCCCGCGGCAACGAAGGGCGGCACGAGCGCCAGAAGGACGAAGCCACGCGTGCAGGGGATGCTCTTCGACACGACTGACACCTGAGGCGGCAGGCCTCGCAATCTCAAGGCGGTTGTTGCACGACGCGACGGATTTGAAAAGTCGTGGCGCATCGGGATACATGTTCCCCTGAACGATGTGCGAGCATCCGTGCCGACAGGCCGTCCTGTCGAACCCGGCAGGAGAGGTCCATGATCCATCGCTTGCACGCCGTCGCGATCGCCGCCGTCCTTGCGACCCATGCGGCGCCGCTCATGGCCCAGCAGCAATTGCCCAACCCGGCGGCCCAGTTCTGCATCGACGAGGGCGGAACCTACCGCACCGTTCAGGAGGCCGCGGGAGAGCGCGGCGTCTGCGTTCTTCCGGACGGGCGCGAGGTCGATGCGTGGGATTACTTCCGCGAGCGGCACGGCGCGCTCCCGGCGCCGGGCGATGACGTGACCGCCGACAGGATCTGGTCCGGCGGCCCGATCCTCACGATGGTCGATGGCGGCATGCGCGCCGAGGCGCTCGCCGAGGCCGACGGGACCATCATCGCGGTGGGAGCGCTTGACGAGGTCATGGCGCATCGCGGCCCGGATACCGAGTTGGTCGACCTCGCGGGGCGCACCATGATCCCCGGGTTCGTCGACGCGCACGGACATGTGTTCATGATCGGCATCCAGGCGCTGTCGGCCAATCTCCTGCCCGCGCCGGACGGTACGGTGAACGACATCCCGGCCCTGCAGGAAGTCATGCGCGCCTATCTCGCGGCCAATCCCGAGCGCGTGTCGCGCGCCGGTCTCCTGATGGGCTTCGGCTACGACGACGCCCAGCTCGCCGAACAGCGGCACCCGACGCGGGTCGACCTCGACGCCATCTCGACCGAGATCCCGATCTACATCCTCCACCAGTCGGGTCACCTCGGTGTCGCCAATTCGAAGGCGCTGGAGGTCGCGGGCATGACCGCCGATACGCCCGACCCTGCTGGCGGCGTCATCCGTCGGCGCGAAGGCGGCACCGAGCCCAACGGCGTGATGGAAGAGAATGCGAGCGCAATCATGGCGATGGCCATGCTGCGCAATCTCGATGCCGACGCGGGCCGTGCCATCTTCCGGGCGGGCGCAGAACTGGTGGCGTCCTTCGGCTACACCACGGCGCAGGAGGGGCGCTCGACCCCGGCGGTCGCCGCGCTGATGCAGGCGGTGGCGACCGAGGAGGGGCTCGACATCGACGTCGTCACCTATCCGGACGTCCTCGTGGACCGCGACTTCATCCGCGATAACGCCTCCCGGGACTACACCGACCGGTTCCGCGTGGGCGGCGCGAAGCTGACCATCGACGGCTCTCCGCAGGGCTTCACCGCGCTGCGCGACCGTCCGTACTACAATCCCCCGTCGGGATACCGCGCCGACTACAGGGGCTACGCCTCCGCGACGCCCGATCAGGTCTTCGACGCGGTGGACTGGGCCTTCGCTAACGGCGTCCAGATCCTCGTCCACGCCAACGGCGAGGGCGCGTCGGACTATCTGATCGCGGCGGTCGATACCGCGACCGCGAAGTACGGGCGGGCGGATCGCCGTCCGGTGCTGATCCACGGCCAGTTCCTGCGCGAAGACCAGGTGGACGCCTACAACCGGCTCGACGTGTTCCCGTCGCTCTTTCCCATGCACACCTTCTACTGGGGCGACTGGCATCGCGACCGCACGGTGGGGCCCGTGGCCGCCGACAACATCTCGCCGACCGGCTGGGTGCGCCAGCGCGGGATGATGTTCTCGAGCCACCACGACGCCCCCGTCGCCTTCCCCGACGCGATGCGGATCCTCGACGCCACGGTGACGCGCCGCTCGCGGTCGGGCGACATCATCGGGCCGGACCAGCGCGTCGACGTGACAACGGCGCTGAAGGCGCTGACGATCTGGCCGGCCTACCAGCACTTCGAGGAGGACCGGAAGGGATCGCTCGAGCCCGGCAAGCTGGCCGACCTCGTGATCCTGTCGGAGGACCCGACGGCGATCGACTCCGATACGCTCGACACGATCAAGGTGGTGGAAACGATCAAGGAAGGCGAGACCATCTACCTCGCCGGCGTGCGGGAAGGACGGCTCGAGTATCGGCCGCGACTGGACGGCACCGACCCCTACGCCGGGTTCCTGCGGGCGCTCGCGGTCAACCGTGACTTGCAGGGCGCAACTGTCAACGGGATTTGGTCTCGCGCCATAGCCGCCGCTCCGCATTCGTCGGCCTGCGTCGCCTCCACGCTCGGCGACATCCTTGCATCGGTGGTCGACAGGGACGAAACCGCCGCAAACTGAACCGGTTTCAGCCAGAATGAGAAGCGAAGCGTGCACCGGACTGAGACTTGTCGCCAAGGATGGCTCGCCGCGTGCCGTCAACCAGGCGATCGACGGCGACATCAAGGTCGTCGAGCACGGGCAACTTCTCGACAAGGCTACGCTGGAGCGCATGGCTGCGGAAGGGATCTGGCTCAGCATCCAGCCCTTCACTCGCAGCAACGAACTCGGCCTGACCGACGCGCGGAACGCCAAACAGGCCATCGTCTGCCAGGGCACCGGGGAGGTCTACGAGTGGATCAGACCCTGCCGGACCCGAAGGTCGGGCACGGCACCGACATGTTCAACAGTCCCGGCATCGGCGGCAGTGAGCAGGTCGAACAGATGGAGCCCCTGCCGGGCTGGTTCACTGCCGACAAGTTCCTGAAGATGTCGACCGGCAACTTCACCGCACTGCTGCAACTTACGGAGCCGAGCAACCTCTATCCGGGCGTTCTGGGCCGCGTCGAGGATGGCGCTCTCGCCGATCTGCTGCTGGTCGCAGGCAATCTGCTGGTGGACTCAACCGCGGTCACGGATCGCGACAACCCGAAGATCATCATGAAGGACGGCGTGATCTACAAGAACACGCTGTGACAAGCGGCAGTCTCGGCTGCCATCGGACTGGAAGGCCGCCGACCAGGAGCAATGCGGCCGGCCGGCACGCCGCGCGTCTGGCCAGCCATCATGAACGACAAGCGAGAGGAAGACACATGTTCACCAGCGAACCACTCACCAAGCGCGGCTTTCTGGCGGGTGCGGCGGGCTCGGTCGGCGCTCTCGCGGTCGGCGGCGGAGCGGCGCTTCTCCCGGCCCGGGCCCAGGCGCAGGCCAGCACCCAGACCCTGATCACCAATGTCCGGGTCTTCGATGGCAAGTCGGACGCGCTCATCGAGGCGACCTCGGTCCTGATCGAAGGCAACAGGATCAAGGCTATCGCGCCCAATCTCGACGCGCCCGCCGACGCGGTGCGGATCGACGGCGGCGGCCGGGTGCTGATGCCGGGCCTGACGGACATGCATACCCATCTGGTCTGGAATGTCGGCCCGTTTGAACTTTTGGGGGCGCATGCCGATTACCTTGGCGCCCTGACCCTGCTGGATGCCGAGGCCACGCTGATGCGCGGCTACACCAGCATCCGGGACATCGGCGGCGGTATTCAGGGTGTGATCCAGGCCATCGACGAAGGTCGTTTCCCGGGCCCGCGCATCCAGTCCGCCAACGCGGCGATCACCATGACGGCGGGACATGGCGATTTCCGCAATCGCAACGTCCCTGTGCGCGCCTTCGGCGGCCCCACGGAGAGCGAATTGCAGCGTCTGGGATTCGTTTATCATGCCGACGGCGTGCCGGAAATGCTCTCGGCGGCGCGCGAAAACATGCGGCAGGGTGCCAACTTCCTCAAGATCTTCGTGGGGGGCGCGGTCTCCGGCATCTACGATCCGCTGGACATCGCCGAGTATTCGCCGGAAGAGATTGCCGCCACCGCCGGCGAAGCGGAGCGCTGGAACACCTACCTCGCCGTGCACTCCTACACGGATCGGTCGACCAGGATCGCGCTCGAGCAGGGGGCGAAGTCCATCGAGCACGGCAATCTGATGTCGGAGGCGACGATGGAGCTTCTGGTGGAAAAGGGCGCCTGGCTGTCGACGCAGACCGCCTTGTTCATGTCGGAGCTTCCGGATGGCTTTTCCGACGCGCAGAAGGACCGCCAGAAGAAGGCCGCCGAGGGGCTCGACAACATGATGACGCTGGCCAAGCAATACGGGGCCAAGATCGCGCTCAGCAGCGACATGGTCGGATCGCTGGAAACGAAGGCCGAGCAGTTGAAGGAGTTCACCTGGCGCACGCAGTGGTTCTCGAATCTCGAGATCCTGAAGCAGACGACATCGCAGAACGCCCAGCTCTGGGCCATGTCCGGCCCGCGCAACCCCTATGGCGACACGCCGATCGGGGTAATCGAACCCGAGGCCTATGCGGACCTGCTGATCATGGAGGGCAATCCGCTCGAGGATACCTCGGTGCTGACCCGGCCGGAGGCGAACCTGAACGTCATCATGAAGGACGGCAAGATCTACAAGAACACTCTGGAATGAGCTGTTCGCGTTCACGACCCGGCCGGCAGGAGAAGACGTCGGGACGGGTCTGGACGTATCTGTCTGGAAAAGAACGCGCAAGCAAGGGAGTACACTGGAATGAAACGACTTTCCGCGGCAATCCTGTCTGGCCTCATTGCAACGACAGCGACCGCTCAGGATGGACCTGCACCGATCCTGATCCAGAATGTACGTATCTTCGACGGCGTTTCAGAGACTCTGATCGAGGGACAGGACGTGCTTGTCGAAAACGGCATGATCTCGAAAATTGGCGCAGGCATTGCCGGACCTGACGGCGCCGAGGTGATCGACGCGGGCGGCCGTGTCATGACGCCCGGTTTCATCTACATGCATGAGCACATCATGATGCAGGCCTCCGGCCCCGAACTGCTGATCGCCGACGACCGCTACCTCGCCATTCTCGCCTCGCGCACGGCGCGGCAGTATCTGGACCGGGGCATCACGACGATCCGCGATGCGGGGGGCAATTCCTTCGGGCTTCAGGATGCGATCGACGCCGGGGTCGTTCCGGGGCCGCGCATCTATCCTGCCGGCGCGATGATCTCGCAAAGCTCGGGCCATGCGGATCACCTGTTTCCTTCGCAACCCACCACTTTCATGGCGGACGGCCGGCCCGACAGGCTGGTGAGGTCGGGCGACTTCCTCGTGGTCGATGGCGTGCCAGAAATCCTGAAGGGGGTCCGCGAGCAACTGCGTCGCGGGGCGACCCAGATCAAGATCGCGGTGGGAGGCGGGACAGGGTCGATCGCCGATCCCCTGGAAGTGATGGAGTTCCGGCCCGAGGAGATCCGGGCAGCGACCGAGGCCGCTGCTGACTTCCAGACCTATGTGATGGCGCATGTCTACAACAGCGACGGCATTCGCCGCGCCATCGACAACGGCGTCAGGAGCATCGAACACGCCAACCTGATCGATCGCGAAACGATGCAATACATGAAAGACAATGACGTATGGCTGTCGCCGCAGGTGACCGTCTACACGTTCATTCCGCCGGGATACACGGATGGACAGGCCGACAAGCACCGCCAAGCCTTTGCCGGCCTCGACAACATGTTCTCCATCGCCAGGGAGATCGGGTTCGACAACATCGTTCTCGGATCGGATGTCATCAGCAGCCCAAAAGACATCGAGGGGTTGCTCGGGGAGTTCGAAAAACGCGCCAAGTGGTTCAGCAACCTCGAAGTTCTGCGCCAGGCGACCTCCAATGGCGGTGAGCTTCTGGCGCTGTCCGGTGTCCTGAACCCCTACCCGGGAGAACTCGGCGTGATCGCGGAAGGCGCCCACGCGGACCTCCTGCTGTTCGACGGCAACCCGCTCGAGGACCTGAATGTCATCGTCTCGTTCGAGGACAACATGGACCTGATTATGAAGGCGGGCGAAATCCACAAGAACACGATCAACTAGACATAACGGACAGGGCGTATCGAAGGACAGGGCGTGTCGAAATGGAGACCATCAAGGCTGGCAACTCTGGCATCAAGCTTTCGTCGTTCGGTCGCAAGGACAGTTCCCTGAGCGGCCGACTTATTGCGGTGCGCACCACGTTCCTTCTCGTTGCCTTCGCCGGCCTTCTCGTTGCTGTCGCCGGTCTGGGCGTGCTGGCGCAACCGGCCATGGCCACCGAAGCAGAGTTCGTTCCCTGGAACGAACTCGCGACCACGGTTGAGCCTTTCGACGACCCCTTCGTGGACATGTCGACCGAGCACAAATGGGATCTGCGCGACGTTTTGCTGAACCGCGAGGCTGCCGCGCAGGGCCACACGGATGCAGCCCTGAGCGCCAAGGCCGATGCGGCGCTTGAACGCCTCGATGCGGCAGGTCTCGATGTCGACGACCTTCTGGAACAGCGTCTGGTCGTGATGGAGCGCCGGCGCGAGGCCATGACGGGCGTGACCTCGACGTTTCTCGACCGGAAGGTGCTCATCGATGGCTATTTGCTGCCCCTGAAGGCGGAGGCCGGGCGTGTCGTCGAATTCCTCATCTTGCCGTGGGTGGGTGCGTGTATTCATACGCCCCCGCCGCCGCCAAACCAGATCGTCCACGTCACCTATCCCATGGGATTGGTGCTTGAGCGGCAATTCGAGGCCGTTCGCCTCGAGGGAATTCTGCGACACGAGCCGGAAGAACACGACCTTTTTCTGCTCGACGGCAGCCGCCAGATCTCCGTCTCCTATGGCCTGAGCGATGCCGTTCTCGGCGGGACACCCGGAGAGATCGTCGCGGCGTCGGCATCCGAGATCCCAATCCTTGACCGGGCCCAGATCTGGGTGAATTCTCTCTATACTTCCGGCATGCCGGCGCTGGGTGAGGCTGGATCGGGCGCGGCCATTTTCTGGGCGCTGCTGCTGTCCTTCGGCTACGGCGCGCTCCATACGCTTGGGCCGGGGCACGGCAAGGCAGTCGTCATCTCCTACTTCGTCGGAACGGGGGGCAGCCTGCGGCGAGGCCTGACCATGGGCGCCCGTATCGCGGTGTTTCATGTCCTGTCGGCTGTTGTGGTGGTCTTCCTGCTCGACCTCGCGGTCCAGCAGACGACGGGGGCCGCGCCGTCCGACTACCGCGCGATTCGGATGGGCAGTTATGCTCTGGTCATCGTGATCGGCGCGGTGATGCTCTGGCAGGCCATATCGGCGATGCGGCGACCTGCCTCCATTGCAGGCGGCGGCGCGCACAAGGCCCATCACCACGAACACAGTCACGGCACCAGCGGCTGCGCCGCCTGCACGGCCAGCGTGGCCCCGCGCGGGAGCGGATGGGTGGCGGCCGCTGTCGGTGTCGTTCCCTGCACCGGGGCGCTGCTGGTCATGCTCTTCGGGCTGGCGAACGATTTGATCTGGCCCGCCATCGCCATTGTCGTCGCGATTTCGGTCGGCATGGCGGTGGCGATGTCGCTACTGGGTATGGCCGCGCTTTGGGGGCGGGGCTGGGCCGAGCGGCGTCTGGCGCCCGACGCGCGACGGCGTCAGCGCTTCGAGACCGGCGCCCGGCTCGCTGGCGCGACCTGTGTGCTCGTGGTCGGCGTCCTGCTTTTCACCATCACGGCAATGCATGACACCTCGTCGCAGCGCGCCGAGAATGACGCCACCCTGCGGCTGGTGGACGCCGCCGATCGCGAGGGTTAGGCGGTGCAACGAGCCAGCCTAATGAATTGGGTGAAGCGACCGCGCGCCGATGCGGATCTGCTGCTGTTCGACGGCAACCAGCCGGACGACCTGAATGTCATCGTCTCGTTCAAGGGTCGTGAACGGCTGTTCATCTTGCCGGGTCGGCGACCCCTCGACCGGCCGAAACCGTTAACCGCTGCCTCCCCGGTGGGGCGGTGGACCAAGGTGGCGCCGCGCCTGCCGCCTGCGCGAATGGCCGGCCACCGATCTCTGCGGGTCTCCCCGCGACCGGCCGGAACCGGGAGAAGCTTCATGCCGCGAGGCGGCGACCATCTGCGCCACCTCATCACCATGGAGGTTGTCGGATGGTGCAATCGTGTGCATCATCAGGTGCATTTTCTGATGTCAGGAGGGATAATGCGAACCACGGTCACGCTTGACGACACGCTGGTCGCCCGGGCGCAGGATCTGTCCGGCGTCAAGGAACGCGGTGCATTGCTGCGAGAAGCGCTGAAGGCGCTGATCGAGCGGGAGGCGGCGCGACGGCTCGCGCGGCTCGGCGGCATGGAGCCAGACCTGCAGGAAGCCCCGCGACGTCGTCCGGCATGATCCTGACCGACACGTCGGTCTGGGTCGATCACCTGCGCGCAGGCGATCCGGCGCTCGCCGCGCTTCTCGATGAAGGGCGGGTTCTCGCCCATCCCTGGGTCATCGCCGAGATTGCGCTCGGCTCGCTCAGAGACCGCGAGACGGTGCTGTCCCTCCTCGAAGGGCTGCCGCAGGCCCCGACCGCCACCGTCGAGGAACTGCGCCACCTGATCGAGCAACGAATGCTTTTCAGCCGTGGCGTAGGTCTTGTCGACGTCGGCCTTATCGCAGCCTGCCTCCTGGTCCCTGATTGTCGCCTCTGGACCAGGGACAGGCGCCTCGCCGCCGTCGCGGGGGAGATGGCCCTCTCTTTCAACCCCGAGAGCTGAAGGGCCCCGATCAGCACCATGCGACGCGAATTGAACGGCGGCATACCACTCCCTGCGCTTCGCCCCGCGACCGGCGGAAATCGGGAGCGAGCGGCCTGAGAGTCCGATTTGTGGATCGGCGCGGAGCCCCGACGTCGATTGTCGTCGTAAGTCTTTGATAAATAATTGGCGCAGGGGGGCCCACTTAGGCGCTTGTTCACACCCGGTGCGCCGAAGGCGCCGCGAGCTGCCGATATCTGTGCACAGCGATTGTGCAATTCGCTATGGTCACGATCGGGACGCGATCCCTGCGGCCCTGCGCCGCCGCCTCAGGGGCGGCGGCCAGATACGGTCCGCCAATCATAACGAACCGGAGGAGAACCCCATGACCATCCCTTCTGATGCGCACGAAACCCCTGCGCTGGACCGCCGTCGGTTGTTGACTGGCGCCGCGGCTCTCGCGGGCGGCGCCGCCCTCGTCGGCGCAGACGCAAGACGCGTCGCCGCAAGCCCTATCGATCAGGGCAGGCCGGCCCATGTCGTGAAGCGCTACCCTGACGACGTCTGGGTGGTCCACGACGACCGCTTTCGCCGCTACATGATCGGCAACACTCAACTCTATCGCGAATTTCAGGGCGCCATGTGGGCCGAGGGCGCAGCGTGGAACATGGTCGGCCGCTACGTCGTCTTCTCCGATATTCCCAACAACCGGCAGCTCCGATGGGACGAGGTGACGGGGCAGACCACCGAGTTTCGCAACCCCTCGCAATTCTCCAACGGCAACACCTTCGACTGGCAGGGTCGCCAGTTGTCCTGCGAGCACGCGACGTCGAGGCTGGTGCGTTATGGCTGGGGTGACGCCGGGCCGGAGGTGCTGGCGGACAGCTTCGAAGGCACACCCCTCAACGCGCCGAACGACGTCATCGTGCATCCCGAGGACGACGGTATCGTGTTCACCGATCCCGGTTATGGTCAGCACTGGTGGTACGAGGGCGGCGTGCGCGACCTGCTGCTGCCGACCAGCATCTATCACCTCGATCCCGCCACGGCGAAACTGACGCGCATCACGGACGAGATCTTCAAGCCGAACGGGCTGGCGTTCTCGCCGGACTACGCGACGCTCTACGTCGCCGACACCGCGCCGACGCACCATCCGGGCGAGAAGGCGCGGATCATCGCGTGGGACGTACAGGAGAACGGCCGCCGTCTGGCGAACCGCCGCGTCTTCGCCGAGCTCGGTGCGGGGTTCCACGACGGCATCCGCTGCGACCGTGACGGCAACGTCTGGGCGGCCACCGCGTTTGGAGGCGAGGGCGTGGATGGCGTGCATGTCTACGCGCCTGACGCGACGAAGCTCGGTCAGATCGTGATGCCCGAGGGCTGCGCCAATCTCTGTTTCATCGGTCCGCGTCGGAACAGGTTGTTCATCTGCGGCAGTCAGTCCGTCTACACCCTCTACACCGCAGCCCAGGGGGCGCATATCGCCTGAAGCCAGCTCCTCGCCCGGACGGGCACGCCGCCCGGGCGAGCGACGGGACCGTGATGCGTCGTCCCGATGACACGGGCTCCGGGTGTCGTGGCGCCCTAATTGATGCGAATCTGCAAGAAGCTGCCCAACGTGGCGCCATGACAGCCCGAGCCCGATGACCGGCCGCGCCAAATGTGATCTGATCACCAGTGCAAACGGCCAGAACTCGCTACCGGAGCCGTACCAAACGACCGGCGGCTTCCGGGAGGGAGCACCTACGTGAAGCTGCTTGCAATCATCCGGAAGCGGGCAGCCTTCTGTGGCTGGCCAGAGTGGCCGTCAGCGCCCGGTCGCCGGCGCCTGCTCGATCAGGCCCCGGCATGCGGGTAGGCGGTGCATCGTCGCCGATTACGTGAGGCTCAAAACCGCCATCAGGATCATGGTCGCAGCACGCGCCAGGTCTGCATGAATGGCCGGGCCGTCGTAGCGCGACGCGGACCGCCAGACGCCCACGACCGCGACGGCGTTGTATGGCAGCGAAATCCCGTAACCGAGCAAGAGGGCCGCCCAAGGCCAGTCGCGCATGATCATGATGATGAAGAGCACGCTCGTCGCAACGTTGACGAGAAGGCCTACTGTGACCGCCCATGTCCAGAAGGCGTCCGCAAGGGGGTGCTCGCCCCGCCAGAGTGTTCGAAGCGTCGACATGCCTCGACTATAGATCATCCTTCATGGCGTGCGGCGCCATCTGATGGGGGCAGCAGCCCGGACCTGGAGCCAGTCATCCCTCCTGGCCATTTCGGGACCGGAGGCTCCACAGGTCGCTCCCGAACCAATCACCAAGCGCCAGTTCGCCAGCCTGTCGATGACGGCAGGCAGCGGCAGGCCTCAGGCGCTTCGCGAACGGCAGCTCATCGCCTCGCGCCCTCCGCCCCCGACTTGCCGGAAGCGGGAGGAGCTCATCGCCGCCGCGCCTTCACGACCTACGATCCCGACGCGCTGACGGACGACCCCGACGCGGCCGTGATCGACGCCGACCCGGCCCCGGCCGACCTCGACGCGCTGAGGGCCCGATATGCCGACGGTGACGCTCTGACCGATCGCGAGCTCGCGGTCCTCGAGGCCGATCACGCCGACGCCGTGATCGCGGATCGCGACGCCGTGCACATGCTCCCCGCCGACTGGCCGCGCCAGCGCGCCGCCCTGGCCGAAGCGGGCCGCCGGCTGATGCGAGGGGCGCGGCACGTGCGCGCCGCAGCGGAGCACGCGGCATGAACCCGCCCGACCGAAACAACGGGGAGACAACGGCGCCGGGCGGCCGTGACGCACAGGGCCGCTTCGCCCCCGGCTCAGCGAACCGCGGGAGACCGAAAGGCGCGCGGCATCGAACGACGCTCGCGATCGAAGCCATGATCGGCGACGAAGCCGAAGCGCTCGCCCGGACTGCGATCCGGCTCGCCCTGGCCGGCGATGGGCCGCTGTTGCGCGCGCTGCTAGACCGCCTTGCGCCGCCGCCGAAGGACAGGGCCGCCAGCTTCACCTTGCCGCCCCTGCGCAGCCTCGCTGACGCGCAGCACGCAAGCGGGGCCATCCTTCGGGCCGCCTCCCGCGGCGAGATCACGCCAGCCGACGCGCGCGCACTGGCCGAAATTGTCGCCGCCTTCACGCGCGCAGGCGAGGCGCTCGAGCTCGAGGCGCGCATCGCCGAGCTTGAAGCGAGGGTGCGGCAACGATGACCCGCGCGCTCGCCCGCCGCGTCCGTGAGCTCGAGGCGTCTGGCCGCATCCCGCCGCTACGGCCGCCGCGTGACCCGCTGCTCGAAGTTTTGAGCGACGACGAGCTCCGAGAGCTTCAGACCGCAGTCACGACCTCCAAGCACCCGGCAACCGACCCCGACGACCGCCAGCGCGCCAAAGAGCGCGCCGCCGGGATCTACGACCTCGCTCGCGCGAGACTTGCAAGCAACACCGAAGGGAAACTGCCATGAGCATCTACGAGAGTCTGAAAGCCCGCTTCCGGCCGGAATGGCGCGACCGCATCGAAACCGCCGTCTATCATTCGATGATCGGCCGGGCCGAAGGCGCGTCGGCCAAGGCCGCCGAAACGACGACCGCCGCGCGCCTCGACAACCGTCTCACGGCGCTGGGCCGTCTCGACAAGATCCGCAACATCCTGTCCCGCGACGTGCCGCTGTCACCGGACACGTCACTGAGGGCGTAAGGCGACACCCAGATTTACGAGGTGTCGCCTTGGCCTGATCGATTTCCGGCGGGTTGTCCGCCGGAG
>NZ_FNQM01000062.1 GCF_900107585.1 Rubrimonas cliftonensis
GATCGTCCTTGTTCGTGATGTTATATGATTACATAACGCGTGAAAAGGAAAGGACACGCCGTGGCCGACCTCGACCGCATCCCCGTCACGCTGCTCACCGGCTTCCTCGGCGCCGGCAAGTCGACGCTGCTGAGCGCGATCCTGCGCGACCCGCGGTTCAGCGACACCGCCGTGGTGGTGAACGAGTTCGGCGAGGTCGGGCTCGACGGCGCGCTGATCGCGCACGCGCCCGAGCAGATCGTGGAGACCACGACCGGCTGCCTGTGCTGCACGGTGCGCGGCGACATCAGCGCGACGCTGCTGCGGCTGCACGCCGACATGACGGAGGGGCGCAACGGCGGCTTCGCGCGGCTGGTGATCGAGACGACGGGCCTCGCCGATCCCGCGCCGCCGATCCAGACGCTGATCGCCGACCCCAGGCTCGTGCAGCGTTTCGCGCTGGCGGGTGTCGTGACGGCGCTCGACGCGGTCAACGGCGACGCGACGCTCGACCGCCATGCCGAGGCCGTGCGGCAGGTGGCGGTCGCGGACCGGATCGTGCTGACCAAGACCGACCTCGCCCGCGACCCGGCCTCCCGGCGCGACGTGGCGACGCTGGCGGCGCGGGCGCAAGGGCTGGCGCCGGGCGCTGCGGTGATCGACCGCGCCGATCCGGGCTTCGACCTGCGGCGGCTGTTCGACATGACGGCGTTCGACCCCGCGGCGAAGCGCATGGACGTGCGGGCGTGGCTGAACGCCGAGGCGCTGGCGAACGGCGCGCATGACCACGCGCACGACCACCACCATCACCACCATCATCACGACGTGTCCCGCCACGGCCCCGACATCCGGGCGTTCTGCGTCACGCTGGACGCGCCATTGCCGACCATGGCCTTCACGACGGCGCTGGAGCTGCTGATCGCCAATCAGGGCCCGGCGCTGCTGCGCGTGAAGGGCCTCGTCTGCCTCGCCGAGAAGCCGGAGCGTCCCGTGGTCATCCACGGCGTGCAGCATGTCTTTCATGACCCGATGATCCTCGACGCCTGGCCCGACGACGACCGCCGCACCCGGCTCGTCTTCATCACCCAGGGCGTCGGCCGGGGGCCGGTCGAGGACTTCCTGCGGGCCTGGGCCGGCGCGGGCGTCGCGGTCGGAGAGGCGCTGGCGTGAGGCGCAACCTCGCGACCCGGCTGCGCCGCCGCGCGTCGCGCAACCCGATGCGCGACTACGATCGCGCCCCGCCCCCGCTTCGGGCTTGGCTCGCCGACGCGATCCTGCCCTGGTCCCCGAAGTCGGCCCTGCGCGTCTACGAGCGCGCGCTCGGCCGCAGCGGCGGCGACATCGCGGCGGCGCTGACTGAGCTCGACCGGCGCGAGACCGCGCTGGTTGCGCGCGATCCGCTATGGCGAGACGCATGCGCGTCGGTCATGCCGAGCGGTCAAGACGCCGCCAAGGCAGGGCGGCTCTGAAGGTAGGCGACGCTGTCGGCCAACAACCCGTCGGGCATGTCGCGCGCGATGACCACGATGCGGGAGCGCCGGTCCGCGGACGGCCAGCGCTTCAGCCGCTCCGGCGGATGCAGCACGTGCTGCACACCATGCAGGACAATGGGCGCAGCCTCGCCCTCCAGGGCGACGATGGCCTTCAGGCGCAGGATGTTGGGCGCGGCCAGCGCCGCAAGCGTCTCGAACCACAGCTCGAAGATCGCCGGGTGGACCGGCGCATCGAACGCCGTGGCCACCGACGAGATGCGCGCGTCGTGCGACCCTCGCGCCTGCGGCAGCAGCGCCGCGGTCGGCGCGCGGGCTGCGAACGCCGAGAGAGGCGGCAGCCCCGCCGCTAGCGACACTGTCGGGAACACCAGGGAGGGACCCGTGGCGGCGCGCAGGCCAGGCCCCGTCACCGCGGACGGGTCGATGCGCCCCCGATCTGCGCGCAGGATGGTTGCTGCGGGGTTGATCGCGGCCAGCCGCGCCTCGAAGGCCGACAGGCGGACGGCGGTGACGAGGTCGCCCTTGGTGATCACCAGCCGGTCCGCGACGGCGATCTGGCTGACGGCCTCGAAATGGCGGTCGAGCGTGGCCGGACCCGCGGCGGCGTCGGCGACGGTGACCACCGCCTCCAGCGAGAACGCGCCGGCGATGCGCGGCTCGCTCAGCAGGGTCTGCTGGATCGGGCCCGGATCGGCGAGCCCGGTGGTCTCGATCACCACCCGGTCGAAGGCGATCTCGCCTGCGGCGCGGCGGCGCCACAGGCCCGCCATGGCCGCGGCGAGATCGCCCCTGATCGTGCAGCAGAGACAGCCCGAGCGCATCAGCGTGACGGTTTCGCTGGCGGCCTCGATCAGGTCGTGGTCGAGGCCGATGTCGCCGAACTCGTTCACAATGACCGCTGCGCCCGCCATGGAGGGCGCGCGCAGCAGATGGTTCAGCAGCGTGGTCTTGCCCGCGCCCAGAAAGCCGGTCAGGAGCGTGACCGGCAGCCGGTCGGGCTCGAGCGTGAACACGGGGTCCCGCGCCGCGTCAGTGGCCGTGCGGCGCGCCGCCGACGGCGACGAGCGCGAACGGTTTGCCGGGGACGGCGATGGTCGCGGTCTCCACGAAGCTTTCGGCGTCCACCACCCGTAGAACGCCCTTGAGCGGATCGCTCACCACGATCGCATCGCCCGCGACCGCGATGCGCGGCCGGGGATCGGACCAGTGGCCGTCCATGCTGTAGGGCTCGGTCAGCGGCAGGCTGGCGACGATCTCGGCGTTCAGAACGTCGAACCGGTGAAGCGCGCCGTCCTCGGTGAAGACGTAGGCGAAGCGCGGCCGTTCGGGGTCGGCGGCGAAGTGGACGCGCCGAACAGGCAGCCTCGCATGGTCGAACGCGCCCTCCCAGGCGTCGATGCTCACCAGACCGTCGCGCCCCCAGTTGCCGACGAACCAGCGCACCGTGTCGTTGCCGATGAGCGTCGTCGTCTTCCCCTCAGGCATGCCGGCCGGATAGGGAACGAAGACGACGGCTGGCCCGGCGTCGCCCGGCTCGATGCGCAGCACCCCGGTCGCGCAGGCGATGACGACGGCCGATCCGGCCGACGCCTCGCCGTGCAGGTCCGGACAGGCGTGCAGCTCGCCCACCACCGCGCCGCCCGCGTCGCGCACCTCGACACCGATGGGCAGCTTCGTCGGGTCTTCGGGATGGGGCACGGAGACGATGAGGTGCGCGCCCATGGTCACCGCTACGCCGTGATGCGGCGCGGCGGTCGCCACCTCCGTCGCCGTCGGATCGCCCGCCAGCAGCGCGGCCTCCGTCACGATCCGGACCACGCCCTCGTCGTCGAAGAACACCGCCGTGCGCCCGTCGTGCTCCACCACATGAACGGGCTTGGCCCCCTCGATGCGCGCCTCGAGCAGCCGCGGCGCGGTGAGCGTCACGTCGTCGTGGTCGCCGTGCTCCTCGCGCGCGACGCCGGTGTCGATGACGGCGACGGCGCCGCCGTCGCGTTGCGCGGCGTAGACCAGCCGCCCTGAGGACGACAGTCTCAGCGCGGCGGGCGCCGACAAGGTGAACGCCTCGATCACCTTGGCGTGCTCCAGATCGACGGCGCGCACGACCGGATCGGCATGGTCGGCGACGAACAGACGCCAGACTTCGTCATGGTCCTGCGCCGCCACGGGTCCGGCGACCAGCGTGGCCACGAGCAGTCGAGCGATGGTGTTCATCGGATGGCCTTTCTGCTCATGCCGGGACGATCACGCCCGGCAGCGAGTTCACCGTCATGGTCTCGTCGGGTTGGAAGTGGATGACGGATCGGATCGACTGGCCGGCCTTCAGCAGGTCGAAGGCGGTGTTGATCTGGCCGTGGGTCATGTGGTGGGTGATGTAGGGATCGACGCTGAAATCGCCCCGCAGCCACTCGTCCACCATGCCCGGCAACTGGCTCCGCCCCTTCACGCCGCCGAACGCCGTGCCTCGCCAGACGCGACCCGTCACCAGCTGGAACGGCCGGGTCGAGATCTCCTGCCCGGCGCCCGCCACGCCAATCACGGTGCACTCGCCCCAGCCCTTGTGGCAGGCCTCCAGCGCCGCGCGCATGACATGGACGTTGCCGATCGCCTCGAAGGTGTAGTCGAGCCCGCCGCCGGTCATCTCGACCAGCACCTCCTGGATCGGCTGCGCGTGGTCCTTCGGGTTCACGCATTCGGTCGCGCCGAGCGCCATCGCCAGCGGGAACTTCGCCGGGTTGGTGTCGATGCCGATGATGCGCGACGCGCCGTTCATCACCGCGCCCTGGATCACCGCCATGCCGACCGCGCCGAGGCCGAAGACCGCCACCGTCGCGCCCGCCTCGACCTTGGCGGTGTTGCGCACAGCGCCCATGCCGGTCGGCACCGCGCAGCCCATCACCGAGGCCTTGGAGAGCGGCGCCTCGGGGTTGATCTTCGCCACCGAAATCTCCGGCAGCACCGTGTATTCGCTGAAGGTGCTGGTGCCCATGTAGTGCAGGATCGGCTTGCCCTTGTGGCTGAAGCGCGACGTGCCGTCTGG
>NZ_FNQM01000001.1 GCF_900107585.1 Rubrimonas cliftonensis
AAGCCCTGGTGCGCGCCATGGTGTTCAACCGGCTGTGCGATCCGGCCAGCAAGCTCGGCTGCCTGCGCTGGCTGGAGACCGTCGCCATGCCGGCGGCGCCGGAGGGCGTCACCCACCAGCATCTCCTGCGCGCCATGGACGCGCTGATGGACCACGCCGAGCGGGTCGAGATGGAGCTGGCGAAGCAGATCCGCCCGCTCGTCGACCGCGATCTGGCGGTGGTGTTCTACGACCTGACCACCGTGCGCATCCATGGCGAGGGGGCTGTCGAGGACGACATCCGCGCGTACGGCATGAACAAGGAGCTGGGCGCCGTCGCGCGGCAGTTCGTACTCGGCGTCGTGCAGACCGCCGAAGGCCTGCCGCTGATGCACACGGTTCACCCGGGCAACGTCGCCGAGACCAAGACCCTGCAGGCGATGCTCGCCGCTGTCTTGCAGCGTTTCCCGGTCCAGCGCGTGATCCTGGTCGCCGACCGCGGCCTGCTCAGTCTCGACAACATCGGCGCGCTGACCGCGCTCGCCGACCAGGGTGGGCGGACGCTGGAGTTCATCCTCGCCGTCCCCGCCCGGCGCTACGGCGAGCTGGTCGAGACCTTCCGCGACATCGCCTTCGACGAGGCAGGGCTGGCCGAGGCCGCCTTCGCCGGCCATCGCCTGATCGTCGCCCACGATCCCCTGCGCGCGGCCGAGCAAGGCGACCGTCGCCGCGCCCGCATCGCCGAGCTCGAGGTCATGGCCGAGACGATGGTCGCGAAGCTCGACGCGCAGGACGCGGCGCGCGCGACGGAGGCCAAGGCCGCTCGCGGCCGCCGGGCGTCGGACCGCGGCGCCTACAGCCGCTTCACCCGCGCCGTCACTGATGCCGAACTCACCCGCTTCCTCAAGGCCGACTTCGCCGCCGACCGCTTCAGCTGGTCCGTGGAGGAGGACGCCGTCGCTGAAGCCGAACTCTTCGACGGCAAGCTCGCATTGCTGACCAACGCCCCGGATCTGACGCCTGCCGACGCCGTCGCCCGCTACAAGGCGCTTGCCGACATCGAGCGCGGCTTTCGCGTGCTGAAATCCGACATCGAGATCGCTCCGGTCCATCACCGGCTGCCCGACCGCATCCGAGCCCATGCGCTGATCTGCTTTCTCGCCCTCACGCTCTACCGCGTCATGCGCATGCGCCTGAAAGCTAAGGGCCGCAGCGCCAGCCCCAGCACCGCCCTCGCCATGCTCGCCCGCATTCAGCGCCATCACGCGCGGATCGCGGACCGAAAGCTGGAAGGCGTCACCACCCCGAACACCGAGCAACTGGACCTCTTCGACACGCTGAACCTGCCAAAACCAGCCTGACAAGCCCGTGTAGTTACATTTTGGCCCATCCGGCCATAACAATATCAATCGCTTACGCGTTTTGCTGTCGAAGTTGGGGTGCCACCCATTGCCGAAAGTGTGCGCAATAACACCGTCTCGGTAATTCTTAAGGTTCTGAAGCTCGGCCGACCTCGAAACGAAATCCAGACGCTCGTAGAGCTCTTCATGCGCCTGCGAGTGAGAAATGCGTTGAGAAATCATCCTGTCACCAAGGCGCTTAAAGCTCACCGTAACTTGGCTTCGTAACTCGCTTGCTGCGGTCAGTCGATCCGAATATCTTCTAAGTTTGAATGCAGAAAGACGGTCACTGTTTCCCTTGTCTGGATCCCAGAAACGCGCCAATGCCAGAACCGCGCTCTGAAACAGAGCTTCGCCGCATTGGCTCGGGATCCAAGCAAGAACGCCGAACTCTCGATCCGCTGCAATAAGTTGCTCAGTGAGGGCGTTACAAGATGCGATCTTCGTGACCGCATCTTGATAGTTGTCGGTAAGCGCGCCGAAGAGCTGCTCAATCTCTGCATCAAGCGCGCCTTCACACATGCTCTTTAGTTCTTCGCCTTGTCCACCAAAGCGTTGGACTTGATCCACGGCATCATGCCGCGCAGCTTCTCGCCGACCTGCTCGATCTGGTGGGCGTCGTTGTTGCGGCGGATCGCCTTGAAGGAGGGCTGGCCGGCCTTGCACTCCAGCATCCAGTCGCGCACGAAGCGGCCCTGCTGGATGTCGTCGAGCACCGCCTTCATCCGCGCCTTGGTCTCGTCATAGGGCAGGATGCGCGGGCCGGAGACGTATTCGCCATACTCCGCCGTGTTGGAGATCGAGTAGTTCATGTTGGCGATGCCGCCCTCGTAGATGAGGTCGACGATCAGCTTCACCTCGTGCAGGCACTCGAAATAGGCCATCTCGGGGGCGTAGCCGGCTTCCACCAGCGTCTCGAAGCCCATGCGGATCAGCTCGACGAGCCCGCCGCAGAGCACCGCCTGCTCGCCGAAGAGGTCCGTCTCGCACTCCTCCTTGAAGGAGGTCTCGATCACGCCCGAGCGCCCGCCGCCGATGGCCGAGCAGTAGCTCAGGCCGATCTCCAGCGCCTTGCCGGAGGCGTCGTTGTTCACCGCCACGAGGCAGGGGACGCCGCCGCCGCGCTGGAACTCGCCGCGCACGGTGTGGCCGGGGCCCTTGGGCGCCATCATCAGAACGTCGATGGTCGCCTTCGGTTCGATCAGGCCGAAATGGATGTTGAGGCCGTGGGCGAAGGCGATTGCCTTGCCGTCGCGCAGGTTGCCGGCGATGTGGTCGCGGAAGCAGTCGGCCTGCAGCTCGTCGGGCATCGCCATCATCATCAGGTCGGCCCACTTCGCGGCTTCGGCGATCTCCATCACCTTCAGCCCGGCGGCTTCGGCCTTCTTCGCCGACGCCGAGCCCGGACGCAGCGCGACGACAACGTTCTTGCAGCCGCTGTCGTGCAGGTTCAGCGCGTGCGCGTGGCCCTGGCTGCCGTAGCCGACGATGGCCACGTTCATGCCCTTGATAAGATTGATGTCGCAATCGCGATCATAATAGACGCGCATCCGCTGGAGCCCCTCATGTCCCGTTGTTGCGCGCCGGGGTCTAAAGCGCGCGCGACGTCATGTCCAGCCGTCCGCGGGTATCGCGAATCACGACGGGCGCGGGCCGCCGCCGCCCGGACGCTCCCATGCCGCACGCGCTGTCGCTGCGCCGCAGCGACGAACGACGCTCAGCCCTGACGCGAACGCCGGATCGAGGCGCGTGTCGCCGATCGGGCTTTTGTCGCCCCGGATCAAGGGGCGCATCGCGCTGACGCGCAACCGTGAGGCGACTGCGACACGAATGGATTAACTGCGAATAAATGGTGAGAAATAATAAATATTCCATTAAAGTTCAGTGCAGATGGAGTATCCATTCGGATGACATGTGTGTAACTCGCGCGTGTTTCATCCTTGAGTTGCAATTTTCACGGGAGACTAGAAATGAATTGGGTCTACAATCTCAGGACGTCGCTGGTGACCAGCGTGTTCGTATGCATGGCGGGCGTCGCCTCGGCCGACAGCATCACGCCGCTCACCTTCAGCGCCGACCTTGCGGTGGGCGAGTCGGCGACGATCTCCAAGACCGTCGTGGTCAATGAGGGCGCGCCCACCGATGCGCTCGTCGACGTCCACTTCCTGATCGACACGTCCGGCAGCATGAGCGGTGAGATCAACGCTGCGAAGGCTGCTGCGGCGGAACTCTTCGACGGGCTCAAGGCGTCGTTCGGCGATGTCGCCGCCGGGGTGGGCGTGTTCTCCGAAGGATCGTTCCTGCCGCCCGACGGGCCGCTCAACGGGCGATCGATCAACCAGGATCTGACCACCGACACCACGACTTTCACCGGCGCAGTGAACAACGTCTCGCTCGGCAACCCTGACGGGGGCTTCGACCGTCCCGAGTCCGGCTACACCGCGATCGCGCAGGCGGGTTCGAACGTTTCGTGGCGGGCGGGCTCCAACCGGTTCATGTTCGTCTTCACCGACGCCGATGGAAAGGGCGACTCGGTCGGCGCCCTGGCCGCGCTCGCCGACGAGGACATCGATCTCATCGTTCTCGCCTACCGCCGCACCGATATCCAGCAGAGCACCTACGGGAACATCCTGGGCGCCGACGTCTTCGGAAGCACGACCTCGGCGGAGGCCATCATCGACGACGTGACGGCCGGGATCACGGCCGGCTTCGCCGACTACACGTCCGTCACCGTGGGCGACCTCGACGGCGGCTTGCCCAACATCGCTGTTTCGACCGTCTGCACCTCGGCTGACACCGGCGCCTGCGTCGGCGCCGAGGCCGTCGGCGTTTTCGATCGCTCCACCGAGCGAACCTTCACCTTCGACGTCACCTTCACGCGCATCGCCGCAGGCTCCACGACCTTCGACACCTTCGCTCTCGTCGATGGTGGCATCGTCGCTCGTGAATTCGACAGCTTCCCCGACAGCGCCGCGGTGATCCCCGTGCCGGCGGCGCTCCCGCTGCTCGCGTCGGCCTTCTGCGGCTTCGCGCTGTTCCGCCGCAAAAGGGCCGCCTGACGAGAGGCTCCGCTTGACGGAGTAGACGCTTGCGCGGGGCGAGGCAGCCCCGCGCCCCTCCTTGTCACATCTGGAGTTCCCGTCCGATGTCCGCATTTCAACGCACAATTTTCGCGGCCGCCGCTTTCGCCCTCGCGCTCGCAGCCGCGCCATCCGGCGCCGCCACGATCGTGGATCGGCTCGACAGGCAAGCCGACGAGGCGCAGGAAGGGTATCTCGTCCCGATCGCCGAGGCCCTCGCCGCGGGCGACATCGACCGGGCGGAGACGCTGATCCAGGCGCGTCTGGAGGCGGAGCCCGACGATGCGCTCGCTTGGGAGTTGCTTGGCGTCGCATCGGCCCTCTCTGGCGACGCCGCCGGCGCCGACGCCGCTTATGCGCGCGCGATTGCGCTCGATCCCGGACGGCTGACGGCCTGGATCAAGCGCGGCGATCTTGCCGACGCATACGGCGACATGGAGGGGGCGCGGCGCGCGTGGCTCGGGGCGCTCGACGTCAACCCGCGATACGCGATCGCGCATGAGCGCCTGGGATTTTACTATGCGACGGCCGGTCGACCCGACGCGGCGATCTCCCACCTCGAGCAGGCGCTTGCCGCCTCTGCGGCTGACGGGGATCGGCTGGAGGCCGACCTCGCGTTTCTCTACAACCGCGCCGATCGCCCAAAGGACGCGCTCACGCTGTTGAAGCGTTGGGACGAGGCCGCTGCGCGCGGCGATGCGGCGCCGTCACTACAGATGCTCGCCCTCGGCAACGCGCATTTCGCCCTCGGCGACGCCGAGACCGCCATCGCGCGCTATCGGCTCGGGCTCGCGACCGCGCCCGGCGATGGCGCGCTCCTGCGCGCTTTCGGAGCGGCGCTGCTGGCGACAGGCGACGCGGAGGGCGCGGCGGCGGCGCTCGAGGGACCGGCGGCGGCCGAGCCGATCGACGCTTTCGCCAACGCCCAGCGCGGGCGGGCGCTTCTGGCGATCGGTCGCCCCGCAGAGGCCGTCGACGCAGCCGAACGCGCGATCGAGGCCGAGAACGGAGCGTCGGCTGCGACCCTCATGCTCGCCGCGCGCGCGCGGCTCGCGGCGGGGGAGGCGGACGCCGCCGCCGATGCGGCGCGGCGGCTCGTGGCGCTGCATCCCGACGAGCCCGCCGCCTGGCGTGAGCAGTCGACGATTCTGGGCGCACTGGGCCGCTATGACGCCGCTCTCGCGGCAAGCGACGCGGGCCTCGCGCGCTTTCCCGAAGACGCCGCAATGCTGAGGGGCCGCAGTCTCGCAAACTTGCGGCTCGGGCGCCTCGACGCGGCCGCGGCCGACGCCGCCGGCGCGGCGGCGGTCGCGCCCGACTGGCTCGAACCGCGGTACCTGCTTGGCGTCATCGAGGAGGCGCGCGGCGACGCCGTCGCCGCGGAGGCGGCGTATCGCGCGGCCTTGGCGGTCGCGCCGGACCATGCGCTCAGTCTCAACAACCTCGCCATGCTGCGCCTGCGGGCAGGCGCGGCCGAGGAGGCTCTCCCGCTCGCGCAGCGGAGCGTGTCCCTTGCTGGCGTCGCGGCGACCTACGACACGCTCGCGCAGGTTCTTGCGGCCTCCGATCGACTCGGCGAGGCGCTCGGAGCCCAGCGCGAGGCGGTCCGGCTGGACGCGAACGACATCGGGGCCCGGTTGCGGCTCGCGACCTATGTCGCCGCGTCGGGCGACGTGGAGGCCGCGCGCGCCGTGCTGCGCGAGGCGCTCGCGGCGGCGACGGTCGAGGAGGATGTCGAGCGCGTCTCATCGGCCTTGGACCGGCTCTGACGGCGCGGCGACGACGGGGTGGCGCCGCGCCGGCTTGCATTCCGGCGCCGGGTGGCGGCTCCTAGCGGCGGCGGTGCGGATATGGCGCGGCGGTCGAGGGACTTTAAGGTGAGGCAGGGCGCTGCGGAGGGCGTGACGGCGGTGCTGACGAGCTGCGGGCGGATGCGCCAGCTCGGGCGGCTGCTGGAGAGCCTGCGCGCCTTCAACGATCATCCGCTCGCGCGCTTCATCCTGATGGAGGACAGCGGCGACGCCGAGGCGGGCCGCATCGCCGCCGATCTGGGCTTCGACGTCGAGTTGCACCTCGCCCAGCAGCGCCGGGGCCAGCTCGCGTCGATCGACTACGCCTATGCTCGGGTCGAGACGCCGTGGATCCTGCATCTGGAGGATGACTACGTCTTCACCCGGCCCGGCTATGTCGCCGAGGCGCTGGCGGTGCTGCGCGCCGATCCGCGGGTGAGCATGGTGTCCGGGCGTGTCTGGGGCGAGGAATTCGCCGGAACGCGGCCGCCGGTGACGGCGGTCGACGGCGTGCGGGTGCGGCTCATCCCGCGCGACGCGCACCCGTCCTGGTTCGGCTACGCCTTCCACACCGGGCTGCGGCGCAAGCGGGAATGGGAGCGGTTCGGCCCCTTCGCGCCCTATCGCCGGGAATGGGATGTCAGCTACGCCATGAAGCGCGCCGGGATGCGCATGGCCTATCTCGTCGAGCCGGCGTACCATGACGACGATCTCGGCGAGCAGAGCGCGTCGAGCGACCCCGCCCGGCCTGCGCGCGCGGCCTCGCTGGGATACAAGTTCTCGAAATCGGCCAAGAAGGCGCTGTTCCGCGTCGAGCGCGCGCTCGGCCGCTACCGGGACTGACGCGCCGCTCCATGCGACAGGGTCTGTGATACGGTCTGTGAGATCGTCACCGAACCGGCGCTTGCCGCGGAACGCCCGTCGCGGCACGCGGTAGGGCGGAGAGCGGAGGAGGAAGACATGCGTTTCGAATTGACCGATGCGCTGGCCGGGCTCGCCGGCGGCGCCATGATCGGCGTTGCGGCGGCGCTGCTGCTGCTCGGCGTGGGGCGGATCGCGGGGATCAGCGGCGTCGTCGGCGGCCTGCTGCGGCCGACTGGACAAGCCGCCGACGGCGACAACGCCGCCTTCCTCGCCGGGCTGGTCGGCGCGCCGGCGCTGGCGGCGCTCGTCTGGGGCGCGCCGGAGATCGGCGCGACGACCTCCGTTCCGCTGCTGGTCGCGGCGGGCCTGCTGGTGGGCTTCGGCACGCGGATGGGCTCGGGCTGCACCTCGGGCCATGGCGTCTGCGGGATGTCGCGGCTCTCGCCGCGCTCGCTGGCGGCGACGGCGACGTTCATGGCCGTCGCCGCCGCGATCGTGGCGGCGATGCGTCTGACGCTCGGGGGGGCCGCGTGATGCGCCGGCTCGTCCACTTCGGCTCGGGCGCGCTCTTCGGCCTCGGCCTGCTCGTCTCCGACATGATCGATCCGGCGCGCGTGCTGGCCTTCCTCGACGTCGCCGGCGGCGCCTGGGATCCGACGCTCGCCTTCGTGATGGGCGGCGCGCTCATCCCCATGGCCGTGGCCTGGCGCGTCGCGGCGGCGCGGGCGCGTCCCGCCTTCGGCGACCGCTTTCCCGGCCCCCCCTCTGGCGGGATCGACGCCCGGCTGCTGGGGGGCGCGGCGCTCTTCGGCGCCGGCTGGGGGCTCGTCGGCTTCTGCCCCGGCCCGGCGCTGTCTGCTCTGCTGGTCGGCGGCTGGCCGGTGGCGGTCTTCGTCGCGGCGATGCTCGCCGGCATGGCGCTCCATGGCTGGCGCCTCGGTCGGCGCGGCGTCGCGGTCTGAGTGCGACGGTTGGTCCTAGGAACTGGACCGACTGCGGCCCAGCGTCAGCTTGAGCCTCACGCCTGCACCAGTTAGAGCCAAGATCATGTGCGTGGCGCGGCGACGCGTCAGGGAAACAAGTCAGGAGCAACGCATGGCCGACGCCACAGCGTCCCACGACCACCACGCGGCGCCGGGGTTCTTCACCCGCTGGTTCTGCTCGGTGAACCACAAGGACATCGGGATCCTCTACCTCATCAGCGCCGGCGTGCTGGGCGCGATCTCGGTGGCGATGACGTTCTACATGCGGCTCGAACTGATGGAGCCGGGCGTGCAGTACATGCTGACCGAGGACGGTCAGGTGGACGGCAACCTGTGGAACGTGATGATCACGGGCCACGGCATCCTGATGATGTTCTTCGTCGTGATCCCCGCGCTGTTCGGCGGCTTCGGCAACTACTTCATGCCGCTTATGATCGGTGCGCCGGACATGGCGTTCCCGCGGATGAACAACCTCAGCTATTGGCTGTTCGTGGCCGGCGCCACGCTGGCGGTGCTCGCCGTTTTCGTGGACGGCGGCGTGCATGCCGGCTGGGTGCTCTACGCGCCGCTCTCCACCACGGGCTCGCCGGGCATGGCGATGGACCTCGCGATCTTCGCGGTGCACCTCTCGGGCGCTTCGTCGATTCTCGGCGCGATCAACATCATCACGACGTTCCTGAACATGCGCGCGCCGGGGATGACCCTGTTCAAGGCGCCGCTGTTCGCGTGGTCGATCTTCGTGACGGCGTTCCTCATCCTGCTGGCGCTGCCGGTGCTGGCCGGCGCCATCACCATGCTGCTGACCGACCGCAACTTCGGCACGACCTTCTTCGACCCCGCAGGCGGGGGCGACCCCATCCTCTACCAGCACATCCTTTGGTTCTTCGGTCACCCGGAAGTGTACATCCTGATCGTGCCGGGCTTCGGCATCGTCAGCCACATCGTCTCGACCTTCTCTAAGAAGCCGGTGTTCGGCTATCTCGGCATGGTCTGGGCGATGATCGCGATCGGCGTGCTCGGCTTCGTCGTCTGGGCGCACCACATGTACACCGTGGGCATGTCGGCCGACGCGCAGGCCTACTTCATGCTCGCCACGATGGTCATCGCGGTGCCGACCGGCGTGAAGATCTTCTCGTGGATCGCCACGATGTGGGGCGGTTCGATCGAGCTCAAGACGCCGATGCTGTGGGCGCTGGGCTTCATCTTCCTGTTCACCGTCGGCGGCGTGACCGGCGTGGTGCTGAGCCAGGCCGGCGTCGACCGCGCCTATCACGACACCTACTACGTCGTGGCGCACTTCCACTACGTCATGAGCCTCGGCGCGGTGTTCACGATCTTCGCCGGCATCTACTACTGGATCGGCAAGATGTCGGGCCGCCAGTATCCCGAGTGGGCCGGCAAGCTGCACTTCTGGATGATGTTCATCGGCGCCAACATCACCTTCTTCCCGCAGCACTTCCTTGGCCGCGCCGGCATGCCGCGTCGCTACATCGACTACCCCGAGGCGTTCGCCTACTGGAACTACGTCAGCTCGATCGGCGCGTTCATCTCCATCGCGTCGTTCGTGTTCTTCATCGGCGTGATGTGGTACACGCTGACCCGTGGACAGCGCATCACCGAGAACGCCTACTGGGGCTCGACCGACACGCTGGAGTGGACCCTCCCCAACCCGCCGCCGGAGCACACCTTCGAGACTCTGCCGACGCCGGACCAGTGGAACAAGGCCCATCACTGAGCCTTTCGGGGGAGCCTGGAGCGCCCATGAAGACGATGACGACGCGCCATGGCTGAGGCCGGCGCCGACGACGCGGCCGGGGGAGTTCCCCCGGCCGTTTCTCTTGAGGCCGCCGCCTTCGCGCGGCGCGATCCGCCGCTCTGGGCGGTGACGCTCTGGCCGCACCAGTCGATGACGCGCGGCGGCTTCCGCTTCTTCATGGCGGCCCTCGCCGCCGGGCTTGCGATCCCCTTGCTCGCGGTGCTGGGGGCGCCGGGGGGCTCGGCGGCGGCGCTGTTCCTCTCGCCCTTCGTGGTGGGCGCGCTGGGGCTGGTCTGGGCGATGGTGCGGCTCAACGTCCGCCGGCGGCGACTGACCGAGGCGGTGCGGCTCTGGCCCGACGCGATGGCCGTCGAGCGGCGCGAGCCCGGCGGGCGCGTGCTGCGCTGGGCCGCCAACCCGTACTGGGTCCGCGTCGAGCTGGAGGACACGCCGACCGTGGAGCGCTACCTCACCGTCAGCGGCGGCCCGCGGCTGATCGAACTGGGCGCATTCCTGACGCCGGAGGAGCGGGTGGCGCTGGCGGTCGAACTGCGCGCGGCCCTGCGCCGGGCGCGCGGCGCCGCCGGCCCGGTCACGCCAGCCTGAACGCCGCCCGGGCGGAGAGCGGGCCGACGCATTCGGCCGCGCCGTCCTCGGCCAGCGCGAGCAGATGCGCCAGCACGTTGCGCGCCGCCGCCGGCATGAGCCGCGGCTCCAGCCCGACATAGAGCCGCCCGGCGAGCTCGACCGCCGTCGCCGGCCCCTCGGCGAGCGCGACGAGGATCTGCCGCGTGCGGCGCGCCCGGTGCGCCGCCTGCCACGCAATCATGCGGTCAGGGTCCGTCACCGGGGCGCCATGGCCCGGCAGCAGCAGACGGTCGCCGCGCCGGCGCAGCCGCGCCAGCGTCGCAAGGAACGCCTTCATGTCGCCGTCGGGCGGCGATACGAGCGTGGTCGACCACGCCATCACGACATCGCCGGTGAAGAGCGTCCCCGTCCCCTCCAGCGCGAAGGCGAGGTGGTTGGCGATGTGGCCGGGGGTGTGCAGCGCGGTCAGCCGCCAGCCCTCTCCGGCGACGCTCTCGCCCTCCGCCAGCGCCGCGTCGGGCGCGAAGCCGGCGTCCGCGCCTTCGCCGCCGCCGAGCCCCCCGGCCGCCGCCAGCGCCGCCATCTCGGGCCGCGCTCCGGCGCCGTGGGGGCCGAAGGCGCGGAGCGGCGCGTCGAGCGCGTCCGCCAGCGCGCGCGCGCCCGCGCTGTGGTCGCGGTGCGAGTGCGTCACAAGCACCGCGCGCGCCGGCGCGCCGGCCAGCGCCGCGACGATCCGCGCCCGGTGGCCCGGGTCGTCCGGGCCGGGGTCGATCACCGCCGCGTCGCCGCCGCGCCCGCCGGGAGCGCGCACGACATAGGTCGCGGTGCCGGAGAATGTCATGGGCGAGGGGTTCGGCGCGACGATCCGCAGAACGCCCGGCGCCGCCTCGACCGGGACGCCCGCCGCCGGCGCGGCCCGGTCGAAAGGTTCGGGTCCGGCGAGAAGCGCCGCGTCCTGCGGGTCGATCTGCGGCGCGTCTGCGGCCATTGGCGGCGCTCCCTCGCGGCGCGCCGCCTCGGGCGCTAGTGTCTCCTGTGCAAGAAGGCCGGGCCGGCTGCGGTGTGGTCAAGGGGCGGCGATGAAGCGGTATCTTCCACGGGGGCTGTTCGGGCGGGCGCTGCTGATCCTGCTCGTGCCGGTGATTCTGGTGCAGGCGGTGGGCGCCGCCGCGATCGTGCAGCGCTACTATGACGGCGTGACGCGCCAGCTCGCGACCGCCGTGGCCGCAGACATCAACTACGTCGTCGCCCGGGTCGAGCGCGCCGAGGGCGAAGCCGCCGCCGCCGAGGCGGCCGAGGAGGCGGCCGAGGCGCTGGGGCTCTCGATCACGCTCGATCCGGGCGAGATCGTCGCCGTGGACGCCCTGCGGCAGTTCTACGACGTCACCGGCGGCGTGCTGGAGGAGGCGCTGAAGGCCGGCGTGCGGCGGCCGATCACGGTGGATCTGCTCAGCCTCGACAAGCACGCCATCGTCGCGGCGCAGACCGACAAGGGC
Organism: Rubrimonas cliftonensis; assembly: GCF_900107585.1. GTDB lineage: Bacteria > Pseudomonadota > Alphaproteobacteria > Rhodobacterales > Rhodobacteraceae > Rubrimonas > Rubrimonas cliftonensis. Next base: position 11,937 of record NZ_FNQM01000001.1, read on the forward strand.
GTCATCCGCGCCGAGATTGACCGCGGGCGGCTCAACCCGTCAAACCCGCATCAGATCTTCGTCTGGATGGCGGCGTCGAGCGTCGTGCTGGTGACGGTTGCGGCGCTGTTCCTGCGCAACCAGGTGCGGCCGATCAAGGCGCTGGCCGCAGCGGCGGAGGCGTTCGGCAAGGGCCGCGCGGCGGCGTTCCACCCCGCCGGCGCGGAGGAGGTCCGGCGGGCCGGCGCCGCCTTCCTCGACATGCGCGGCCGCATCGAGCGCCAGATCGAGAGCCGCACGCTGATGCTTTCGGGCGTCAGCCACGACCTGCGCACGCCGCTCACCCGGATGAAGCTCGCGCTCGAACTGATGGACGACGAGTCGGAGCGGGCGGATCTCGCGCAGGACGTGGCCCAGATGGAGCGGATGATCGACGCGTTCCTCGACTTCGTGCGCGGCGAGGCGGGCGAGGCGACCGTTCGGACCGACCCGGTGGCGCTGGCCGAGGAGGTGGCCGCGGCGGCGCGTCGCGGCGGCGGCGAGGTCGCGCTGCGCGCCGAGATCGACACGCCGGAGCGGACCACCGCCGAGCTGCGCCCTGAGACCCTGCGCCGGGCGCTCGCCAACCTCGTGCAGAACGCCGTCGACTACGGTGGGCGGGCGGAGATCACCGTGCGGATGACGCGCCGGTGGCTGGACATCGACGTGGAGGACGCGGGCCCCGGCATTCCGGCGGCGCAGCGCGAACTCGCGATGCGGCCGTTCACGCGGCTCGACGCGGCGCGCAATCAGAACGTCTGCGCCGCCGCCGGCGGCGCGGGCGGCGGCGTCGGCCTTGGCCTCTCGATCGCGTCGGAGGCGGCGCGCAGCCATGGCGGCGGGCTCATCCTCGACGTCAGCCCGCGTCTTGGCGGCCTGCGCGCGCGCCTGCGCCTGCCGCGCTAGAGCCTTCTCCGATCTGACGGGCGCAGCCGGCGACGCGAAAACGCCACGGAGTATCGGGCTGGCGCGGCGGATGCGGCGCAGTCGGGTCGAACGCCGCTCTAGCGACCCTCGGCGCAGCCCGCGCGCAGGGCCGCCCAGTCGTCGGCGGAAAGCGCCGGGCGCGCCAGCGCGTTGCGCACGGCCCGCGCCGCGTCGCCGTCCTGCGGAGGCTCGGCGGGCGGGCGCAGCGCGGCGCTGGCGGCGCGGGTGAGGCTGGCGGCGTCGAGATCGCCCGCCAGAAGACCGCGCAGCGCGTCCAGCGCCGAATCGCGCAGGGCGCGGCCTGTCCGCGCGCCGCTGACGGCCTCCGCGACGGCGGGCGCGAGCAGGTCGGCGAAGGCGTCAGGGCCCGGCGCCGCCGCCAGCGCCTCGGCCCGCGCCAGCACCCAGCCGCCGGGCGCGGCGCGCGCCGGCGCGTCGGGGCCGGGCAGGGCGGCGACCACGACCCGAACGGGCGCGCCGGGCTGCGCCAGCGCCGCGGTCGAGAGCGCCGCCGAGAGCCGCGCCAGCGCAGCCGCCGCCGCGGGATCGGCGCAGAGCGCGTCGCCCGCCGCCGCGCGCACCGCCGCCGCGCCGAGCGCCGCGCGCGTCTCCGGCGGAGCCGCGGCCGACATCGCGTCGATCGCCCCCGGCGCCGCGGCCCAGAGGCCGGCGCCGAGCGCGCCGACGAACAGCAGCGCCAGAGCCCACCGCGCGCCGGGCCCGAGGGGCCTGCGCGCCTTGGGCGCGGCGTCGGCCGCGGCCTGCGCAGCCGCGCGCAGGGCGTTGATGGCCTCGATCATGTCGCGATCCTGAAGCGCCAGCCGCTCCGGCGCGGCGTTGTCGGGCGCCAGCGTCATCGCCGCCGAGCCGGGCATGTCGACGAGCGAGGCGATCGGCCAGTGCGTGATCGGCGTCTCGTCGAAGCGCTGTATCGTGAGCGTCGCGCGGCCGAAGCTCACCAGCACCTCGACCGGCGGCGCGCCGTCCGCCCCGACATACCAGCCGGGAGCCTCGAGAATGTCGTAGCGCGGCGCAGCGGTCATGGAGATCCCGGCGGAGGCCCGCCCCGAAGGCGTCAGGCGTGGGGCAGGCTGTAGCCCATCTGCTCGAGCTGCGCACGGAGATCGCGCTTGGAGAGCTTGCCGGTTGCGGTGTGGGGCAGCGCCGCCATGAACAGCACGTCGTCGGGAAGCTGCCATGTCGCGAAATGCGGGCGCATGTGGTCGAGCACGCGCGCCGCGTCGGGCGGCGCCGCGGGATCGGGGCGGATGACCAGCACCGGGCGCTCGCCCCATTTCGGGTGCGCCACGCCCACGGCGGCGGCCTCCAGCACGCCGGGGCAGCCGACGGCGACGTTCTCGAGGTCGATCGAGCTGATCCACTCGCCGCCCGACTTGATGACGTCCTTCGAGCGGTCGACGATCCGCACATAGCCCAGCCCGTCCATCGTCGCGACGTCGCCGGTGTCGAACCAGCCCTCGGGGTCGGTCGCGTCCGCCTCCGCGCCGACATAGCGCTTCGCGACGCAGGGTCCGCGCACCACCAGCCGGCCGCGGCTCGCGCCGTCCCGCAGGACCGGGGCGCCGAAATCGTCGCGCAGGTCGAGGTCCACCGTGAAGGGCGGATGGCCAACCGACAGCTTCGCCGCCATCCGCTCCGCCTCGGGCAGCGCCAGTATCTCGGGCTTCAGTGAGGCGAAGGAGCCGAGCGGCGAGGTCTCCGTCATGCCCCAGGCGTGCAGCACCTCCACCCCGTAGTCGCGCTGGAAGGCTTCGATCACCGATTGCGGGCAGGCCGAGCCGCCGATCACGACGCGGTTCAGCGTCGACAGCCGCAGCCCCTCGCGCCGCATGTGGTCGAGCAGGCCCAGCCAGACCGTGGGCACCGCCGCGGTGACGGTGACGCCGCGCTCAAGCATGGAGTGGAGCGCCGGCGGCGTGAGGTCGCGCCCCGGCAGGACCATCCCCGCGCCCACCATCGGCGCCGAATAGGCCGTGGACCAGCCGTTGGCGTGAAACAGCGGCACCACCGGCATCAGCACGTCGCGCGCGGAGAGGGCCAGCATGTCGGGCTGCACCATCGCCATGGCGTGCAGCACGTTCGAGCGGTGGCTGTAGCAGACGCCCTTGGGCGCGCCGGTCGTGCCGGAAGTGTAGCACAGGCCGCAGGCCTCGCCCTCCTCGCCACCGACCCAGGCGAAGTCGCCGTCGGCGGGCGCTGCGTCCCACGGCGCGCAGTCGAAGGGCGTCGGCGGCGCATGGGCGGCGTCCGCGAGGCAGATGAAGCGCTCGACCGTCTCCAGCCGCGGCGCGATGGCGGCGACCACGGGCGCGAGGTCGGGGTCGAAGGCGAGGAAGCGGTCGGCCGCATGGTTGACGATGTAGACGAGCTGCTCCGCCGAGAGCCGCGGGTTGAGCGTGTGCGCCACGCCCCCGGCGCCGGGAACGCCGTACCAGAGCTCCAGATGCCGTGCGGTGTTCCAAGCCATCAGGCCCACGCGGTCGCCCTTCGCCAGCCCCATGCGCGAAAGTCGCTGGGCAGAGCGCAGCGCGCCCTCCCGCAGCTGGCGCCATGTCGTCTCGACGATCGGCCCTTCGGCGCTGGCCGAGACGATGCGGCGGTCGGGATGATACTTCGCGGCGTGGTCGATGATCCGCGACACGCGCAGCGGCCAGTCCTGCATCAGGCCCATCATAAGCGGTCGCCTCCCTGCGTCCCCCTCGACCCGGCGTCTTCCGCGCCGGGGTCGGGCGTCAGGGTAGGCGCAGGCGCGATGGGACGGAAGCCCGACGGGCTCGCCGGCGAGCGGCTGGAGCCATGGCCTGAGGGTTCGCGTGTCCGGAGCTCAGGCCCCGCGACTCAGGCCCGGCGGCCCAGGCTCCGCTGGTCAGGCCCCGACAAGTTCGCCCGCCAGCGCCCGTTCGATCAGCGCCGCCGTCTCGGCCACGCCGTAGAGCGCCACGAAGCCGCCGAAGCGCGGGCCCTGCTCGGCGCCGAGCAGCACGGCGTAAAGCGCGCCGAACCAGTCGCGCAGGTTCTCGAAGGGATGCCGCTTGCCGACCTCGTAGACGAGATCCTGCAGCGCGCCGGCGTCCGCGCCGCCCGTCCAGGCGCGCAGTTCGCCAGCGAGGTCCGCCAGCGCCGCGCGTTCGGTCCCGGTCGGCGCGCGGAAGCGGCGATTCGGCAGCACCTTGTCGGCGACGTAGTTCAGCGCGCGGCCCACGGCGGCGTCGAGCGCGGGGTGGGTCTGCGGCGAGGCCTCGGGGGCGTATTTGTGGATGAAGCCCCACAGCACGGCCTTGTCCTGAGCGCCCGCCGCCGCGGCGAGGTTGAGCAGCATCGCGAAGGGCACCGCCATCTGGCTCTCGGGCGGCGTCCCGGCATGGATGTGCCAGACCGGGTTCTCCAGCCGCTGGGCGTCGTCCTGCTCTGGAAAGGCGCGCAGGTGCTGGTCGTATTCGTCCACGGTCTTCGGAATCACGTCCCAGTGCAGGCGCTTGGCGGTGCGCGGCTTCTGGAACATGAACAGCGACAGGCTCTCGCTGGAGGCGTAGCGCAGCCATTCGTCGATCGAGACGCCGTTGCCCTTTGACTTGGAGATCTTGCGCCCCTCCTCGTCGAGGAACAGCTCGTAGACGTAGTGCTGTGGCGGCCGGCCCCCGAGGGCGGAGCAGATGCCGTCATAGACCGGCGTGTTGGGCAGGTGATCCTTGCCGTACATCTCGAAATCGACGCCGAGCGCGGCCCAGCGGGCGCCGAAATCGGGCTTCCACTGGAGCTTCACCTGGCCGCCGGTGACGGGCAGGGTGGTCTCGGTCCCGTCCTCGTCGTCGAAGGTGATCTCGCCGCGCTTCGCGTCGACGTTCCGGATCGGGACGTAGAGCACCCGCCCCGTCGTCGGGCTGATCGGCAGGAAGCAGGAGTAGGTCGCCTGCCGCTCCTCGCCCAGCGTCTTGAGCATGATCGCCATGATGGCGTCGTAACGCTCGGCGCAGCGGATCAGGATGTCGTCCATCCGGCCGCTCTTGTAGTAGTCCGTGGCGCTCGCGAATTCGTAGTCGAAGCCGAACGTGTCAAGGAAGCGCCGCAGCATGGCGTTGTTGTGGGCGCCGAAACTCTCGAACTTGCCGAACGGGTCCGGCACGGCTGTCAGCGGCAGCTGCAGATGGGCCTTCAGCGCCTCGGGGTCGGGCACGTTCTCTGGCGCCTTGCGCATCCCGTCCATGTCGTCGCTGAAGCACAGCAGGCGGGTGGGGACGTCGCACAGCATTTCGAAGGCGCGGCGCACCATGGTCGTGCGCGCCACCTCGCCGAAGGTGCCGATATGCGGCAGGCCGGAGGGGCCGTAGCCGGTCTCGAACAGCACATGGCCCTTCTCGGGGTCTCCGGCCCCGAGACGTTTGAGCAGCTTGCGCGCCTCCTCGAAGGGCCAGGCGCGGGCCTTCTCGGCAAGTTCTCGCTGACTGCTCATGGCGACGTCTCCAAGGTGAAGGCGCCGATTACCGCCGCCGCGCCCCCCGCGTCAATGAAGCGGGCGGAGACGCGTCTTGTCCGCGGCGCGCGCCCCCCCTAGTTTCGCATCGCAACAGGACGCGAGGCTCCGGACATGACCGCTCCCTTCACCGCGCAGGACGGCCTCGTGGCCGCTATGGTGCTGACCGCCGCGGCGGACGGCTCGCTCTCGAACGCCGAACGCGACACGGTGGCGGGAATCGTCGCGCTGATGCCGATCTTCCGGGGCTTTTCGGAGGGCCGCTTCGGCGAGATGAGCGACGTCGTGGTGCAGATGCTGGCCGAGGAGGACGGCATCGACCAGATCCTCGACCTGCTGTGCGAGAGCGTGCCGGAGCACATGCGCGACACCGCCTATGCGCTCGCCTGCGACGTGACGGCGGCGGACGGCTTCGCAGGCGAGGAGGAGCTGCGCCTGCTGGAGTTGATGCGCTACCGCCTCGACATCGACCGCCTCACCGCCGCCGCCATAGAGCGCGGCGCGCGGGCGCGCTACCGGCGCGTCTGAAGCGGGCGCGCCAGAACCCGCCGCCGTCGAACCCGGCGCGTCAGTCGAAGCGGCGGGTCCAGTCCGCCAGCAGCGCGCTCTCCAGCGTCACCGCCCGGTTGCGCCACGTCCGCGCGCCAATCCTGCTCCCGTCGATCTCCGGCGTCGCGTCGCGCCGCGCCATGTCGTTGGCGAAGTAGGCGAAGGCCAGAACCCGGCCGGACGGCGTGAAGACGTAGCCCGCGAGCCCGCGCACGAAGTCCATCGTGCCGGTCTTGGCGTGGGCGACCGCGCCCTCGGGCGCCTCCTCGTCGAAGGCGTGGCGCGGCAGGAGCGCCGCGAAGCCGGCGGGGTCGGCCCGGTAGGCGGCGGCGAGCAGCTCCGCCATCCGCCTCGGCGAGACGCGGCTTCTGGCGCTGAGGCCCGAGTGGTTGTCGAAGGCGATCTCGGCGTCGAGCGGCGCCTCCAGCCGCCCGGCGGCCCATCGGTTCATCGCCGCCGCCGACGCCGCCATGCCGCTCCCGGTTTCTCCGCCTTCCCGCGTCGCCGCGATGCCCAGCACCTCCGCCGTGAGGTTGGTGGAGTGGTCGAGCATGTCGACGACGATCTCCTCCAGCGGCCGGCTCAGGCGGCGCGCCACCGTCGCGCCCTCGGCGGCGGCGCCTCCAGCGCCCTCGGCGGCGGCGGCGCCGAAGACCATCCCGGCGCCCTCCGCCGCCGTTCGGAACACGTCGGCCGCATAGGCCGCCGGCGCGCGGACCGGCAGCCACAGAGCACCGTCGCCGCTCAGCGCGCCCTCGCGCACGCGCCAGCCCTCGCCGCGCGCGTCGGCGGCGTAGGCGAGGGCGGGGCAGCCGCATTCCTTCGGCGCCGTCTCCAGCCGCACGGCGCGGGTCTCGGGGCTGTGGCGGTCGGACTGGGCGAGCAGCGCCACCGCGCCGTCGCGCGTCCAGCGCAGGCGCACCCGGTTGAAGTTGAGGTTCAGCGCCGCGACCGCCGGGTTGTAGGCGGCCCGCTCCGGCTGGTCTGCGTCGATGAGCGGTGCGACCGGCCCGGCTCGGACGACCAGCCCGCCCTCCACCCGGGCGACGGCCTGGGCAGCGTCGCGCGCCAGCGCGGCGAGGTCGGCGCTGTCGAGCTCCGGGTCGCCGCCGCCCACCAGCGCCAGATCGCCAAGGATGCGGCGGCCCTCGATCGGCCCCAGCGCGCGCGCCGTCGTGGCGAAGCGGTGGTCGAGTCCCAGACGCTCCAGCGCATAGAGCGCCGTTGGCGCCTTGGCGACCGAAGCGGGCGCGAAGGGCGTCGCCGCCTCGAGCGCCGCCAGGCGCTCGCCCGTGCGCGCGTCGATCACGGCGTAGCCGACGGCGCCGGTCAGACCGTAGCTCGCGGCCTGCGGGCCCTGCGTAGCTGCCTGCGCCCCCGCATTCCCCGACGCTGCGCCCGGCGCCTGCGTCGCCGCCGGGCGCGGCTCCGGCGGCGGGGCCGTGCGCGGCGCCTCGGCGCAGGCCGTCGTCGCGGCTAGGACGAGCGCGGCGGCGGCGAGCGCGCGCATCGATCGATGCAGAAGTGTCATGGGTCCAGCATGGCCAGATCCCGGCGCGAGGGCCAGAGCGATCCTGCACGGTCCCGGCTCTGGTCCCAGTCTCGGCCCCGGCTGCGCGCGCCCAACCGGTTCAGGGCCAGGCCCCGCTCTGGCGGATGCGCGTCGAGCTTTCGCGAGACATCGGGCCGGTCAGCAGCGTCCAGGCCGGGGCCTTGCGTCCCGCCAGCGTGCGCGCCGCGCCCGCGGGCAGGCGGCTCTGCGCGAAGGCGCGGGCCGCCGGCGCGAGGCCAGCGTAGAGCTGCTCGCCCGGCCGCGCCAGCACACCGATCGGCACGGAGCGCATGATGTGCTCCCAACGGTCCCAGCGGTGAAAGCCCGCGAGGTTGTCCGCCCCCATCAGCCAGACGAAGTTCACCCCCGGATGCCGCGCCTTGAGGCTGTCGATGGTGTCGGCGGTGAAGCGCGAGCCGAGCCGCGCCTCGACGTCCGTCACCGTGACGCGCGGGTGGCGCATCATTGCCCGACAGGCGGCGACGCGGCGCGACAGCTCCGCGGGGCCGCGACGCTTCAACGGGTTGCCGGGGCTGACCAGCCACCACACGCGGTCGAGCCCGAGCGCGCGCATGGCCCAGAGCGTGATGTGCGCGTGCCCGCCATGCGGCGGGTCGAAGGAGCCGCCGAGCAGGCCGACGCTGAGGCCGCGCGGCGCCTTGGGGCCGTTTGGCGGGCCGATAGGGGGCAAGCGGCTCTCCCGGTGAGCAAGGCGCGCGCGAGGCGGGGCCGCCATAGGGGGGCAGGCGGCGGGGGGCTGTCAATCGCCGGCCCCAAGATCGCCGGCCCGAGGATCGGCGGGCCCAGGATCGGCGGGCCCGGGACCGGCGGAGCCTTCGCTCCGCTCAGCGAGCCGCGCCCGGAACGCCGCCGTCCGCCGGAAGATCGTCGGCGCGCCCAACGCCGTCGTCCGCCGCGCCCTCCCACGCCGCCACAGGGGCCGGCGCCGTCCACCAGCCCGGTTCGGCGTCCCTGATCCTCGCCGCAGCGGCTGTCGCCTGCGCCTGCGTCGCGAAGACGCCGAAGCAGGTGGCGCCGGAACCCGACATGCGGGCCAGCAGGCAGTCCGGCGCCCAGCGCAGGGCGCCCAGCACGCTCGCCACTGCCGGCAGACGGTCGCGCGCCGGGGCCTCGAGGTCGTTGCGCTGCCGCGCGAGCCACGCGACGAGGTCGCCGAGGCTGGCGAAGCGCGCGGGCGCCGCGGGGCCCGGCGGGTTGTCGCGCCGCTCCAGCGCGCCGAACACCGCGCCGGTGGAGAGCTGGCGCAGCGGGTTCGCCAGCACCAACCAGAAGCCGGGCATGAGCGGCGCCGGGCTCAGAGCCTCGCCTGCGCCCCGCATCATCGCAGGCGCCGACGCGAGGCACACCGGCACGTCGGCGCCGAGATCGAGCGCGAGCCGCCCGAGCGTCGCGGCGTCGGGCGCCCGGCCCCACAGCCGCATCAGCAGCCGCAGCGCCGCGCCCGCGTCCGCCGAGCCGCCGCCGATCCCCGAAGCGACCGGCAGCCGCTTGTCGAGGCGAAGCGAGACGCCGGCGCCGATGCCGGTCGCCGCCGCCAGCGCCTCCGTCGCGCGCATCACGAGGTTGTCCTCGCCGCCGCCGAGCTCCATCGCAAACGGCCCGTCCAGGCTCAGCGAGCGGATCGGGCTGCGCTCCGCCGTCAGCACGTCGCCGATCTGCGGAAAGACGGCGAGGCTTTCCAGCGTGTGCCGCCCGTCAGGACGGCGGCCGCGGACATGGAGAAACAGGTTGACCTTGGCGCGGGCGAGGTCCGTCAGCGGGTCGGCGGCGCGCAGACCGGGCTCAGCCGCCATCGCCGGCGGAGGCGGCGCCGCGGGCCGCTTCCGCCTCCTCCTCGAGCACGATGTCGAGCCCGACGGCGAGCTTGCGCTTGATGCGCGCGAGGTCCTTGGGCTCGGGGTCGAGCGAGCGGGCGCGCTTCCACTGGAACTGCGCCTCGAGCCTGCGCCCGACGCGCCACAGGGCGTCGCCGAAATGGTCGTTGATCACCGGGTCGACCGGCGCCAGCTCGACGGCGCGCTCCAGCCATGTCACCGCGCCGTCGAAGTCGCCGAGCTTGTAGAGCACCCAGCCGAGCGAGTCGGTGATGTAGCCGTTGTCAGGCCGCTGATCGACGGCCTTTTCGATCATCGCCTGCGCCTCGGCCAGATTGTGGCCCATCTCGACCCAGGTGTAGCCGAGATAGTTCAGCACCAGCGGCTGATCGGGCTCCAGCTCCAGCGCGCGCAGGAAATGCGCCTCCGCCACGGGCCAGTTTCCGGCGCGCTCATGGGCGATGCCGCTCTGGTAGTAGAGCGTCCAGTCCGGGTCGCCGCCGGTTTCCGCCAGTTCGAGGGCGCGGTCATAGCGCGTCGCGGCCTCATCGAAGCGTTCCGCGCGGCGCAGCTGGTCCGCGAGCGCCAGCTGCGCGTCGAGCGAGGTCGCATTGGTCGCCACCAGCGCCCGCAGCGCCTCGATCGCGGCGTCGGTGCGGCCCAGCGCCTCCAGCGCGCCCGCGCGGCCGATCTGCGCGCGCGCCCAGAGCGGGTCGCTCGCGGGCGTGGCGGCGTAGACGGCGAGCGCGGCCTCGTCCTGGCCGTCGCCCTGCAGCAACTCCGCGATGAGCAGCTGCGCCGGGGCGAGATCGGGGCGCAGATGGGTCGAGAGCCGGGCGTGCGCCAGCGCGAAGCGCCGGCCCGAGTCTCCGCCGAGCGCCGTCGCCACGCCGAACAGCGCCTCCGCGGCGCCCTCGGCCATGGTGGCGACCGGCGCGACCGTCGCGCCGCCTGCGTCGAGCCGGGCGATGGCGGCGGCCATGGTCGGGTCGCCGAGCCGGCTCGCCGCCTCGGTCCGCTCATAGAGTTCGCGGGCCTCGTCGTCCCGCCCAAGCGCCTCCAGCGCGGCGCCGTGGGCGAGCGACAGTCGAGTGGTCGGCCCGGAAGCCGCAGCCTCCGCCCGCTCGAATGCCTCTATCGCCCCCGCTGCGTCTCCGGCGGCGTGGCGCAGCATGCCCAGATGGGCGTCGGCGAAGAGCCTGAAGATCGGCGGTTCGCTCAGCTCCGCGAGCGCCGCCTCGGCCGCCGCGACGTCGCCGGCCCCGAACGCAGCCCACGCCTCCAGAAGCCGCCGGGTCAGCGGGAGGAAGGCGTCGGGCTGCTCCGCGAGCCGCTCCCGCGCGGCAACATGGTCGCCCTGCGCAAGCGCGGCCGCCACCAGCGCGAGATTGGCCACCCGATGATCCGGCGCCAGTTCCGCGAGGCGTTCGGCCATGGCGGCGCCGGCCTCGATCTGTCCCGACGCGATCAGGTTGAGGGCGGCGCCCTCCATCAGCGCGACGTTGCCGGGGTCGGCCTCCAGCGCCTCGGCGTAGAACCGCGCCGCGGCGCCGACTGCTCCCAGCGCATCCGCGCTGCGCGCCGCGAGATAGGCGCCCGGCGCCTGGGCCGCCGCCTGGGAGGCGAGCAGCGCGAAGGCGAGCGCCGCCGCGCGGGAGATCGGGAAAGGCCCAGACATCAAAGGCTCCGGCGTTTTGAGGACTTGTGCGAGACCCAATTGACAATGGGTCGCGCATCGGCGCGCGGCAAGGAGGGCGGCGCGGCGACGCCCTCACATGTTGGGGTAGTTCGGCCCTTCGCCGCCCTGGGGCGTGCGCCACTCGATGTTCTGTGCTGGATCCTTGATGTCGCAGGTCTTGCAGTGCACGCAGTTCTGCGCGTTGATCACGAAGCGCGGCGCGCCGCCCTTGTCCTGCACCACCTCGTACACGCCGGCCGGGCAGTAGCGCGTAGCGGGCTCGGCGTATTTCGGCAGGTTCCAGGCTATCGGGCGCTCGGGATCCTTGAGGTGCAGGTGGCAGGGCTGCTCCTCGGCGTGGTTGGTGAAGCTGTAGGCCACGTTGGTCAGGCGGTCGAAGCTCAGCACGCCGTCCGGCCTGGGATACTCGATCGGCTCGTAGCGACTGGCGCGGCCGGTCGCCTCCGCGTCGGACTTGCCGTGCTTCATCGTGCCGAACGGGTTCCAGCCGACGAGGCTCGACAGCCACATGTCGAGCCCGCCGAGCGCGACGCCGCCGGCGAGGCCGTATTTCGACCACAGGGGCTTCACGTTGCGCACCGGGCGCAGGTCCTTCGCGATGGGGCCGCTCAGCACGTCCGTCTCATAGGCCTCCAGCGCGTCGCCGCCGCGGCCTTCCTTCAGCGCCGCCGCAGCCGCATCAGCCGCCGCGATGCCGGAGAACATCGCATTGTGGTTGCCCTTGATGCGCGGCACGTTCACGAAGCCCGCCGAGCAGCCGATCAGCGCGCCGCCGGGGAAGGCGAGCTTCGGAATCGACTGCCAGCCGCCCTCCGAGATCGCCCGCGCGCCATAGGCCACCCGCTTGGCGCCCTTCAGCAGCGCCGCAACCTCGGGGTGGTGCTTCCAGCGCTGGAACTCCATGTAGGGGAACAGGTGCGGGTTCCGGTAGTTGAGGTGCACCACAAAGCCGACATAGACCTGATTGTTTTCAAGGTGATAGATGAAGCCGCCGCCGCCGGCGTTGCCGCCCAGCGGCCAGCCCATCGAGTGCGTGACATGGCCGGGGCGGTGCAGCGCCGGGTCCACCTCCCACAGCTCCTTCATGCCGAGGCCGTACTTCTGCGGCTCGCGGCCCTCGGCCAGCGCGTATTTCGCGATGGCCTGCTTGGAGAGCGAGCCGCGCACGCCCTCGCCGAGCAGCACATAGCGCCCGCGCAGCTCCATGCCCGGCTCGTAGGACGGACCGGGGACGCCCTCCTTCGTCAGGCCGAACTCGCCGGCGACGACGCCGACGACCTCCCCCCTGTCGCCGAAGATCAGCTCCGAGGCCGCGAAGCCCGGGAAGATCTCCACGCCCAGCGCCTCCGCCTGCTCCGCCATCCAGCGGCAGACGTTGCCCATCGAAACGATGTAGGCCCCGTGATTCGACATGAATTTCGGCAGCAGCGCGTTGGGGATGCGCAGCGAGCCGGCCTCGCCGAGAATCCTGAATTCGTCGGACGTTACCGCCGTGGCCACCGGCGCGCCCTGCGCCCTCCAGTCCGGCAGCAGCGCGTCAAGGCCGGAAACGTCGAGCACTGCGCCGGAGAGGATGTGCGCCCCGACCTCCGAGCCCTTCTCCAGCACGACGACCGAGATTTCGGGATCGATCTGCTTCAGCCGGATCGCCGCCGAGAGGCCCGCCGGCCCCGCGCCCACGATCACCACGTCATAGTCCATCGCCTCGCGCTCGATCCCGCTCATGTCGCCCTCTCGCTGCATTGCACACGGGAACTATCCCTCGGAGGGTTCAAGATCAATTGTCGGTCGATCCGATGCGGCGAAAGCGCGGCGCCGCATGCTCAAGCCACATCCCCATCCGAACTTTAATCGTGCCTTCACCGCACGCCGTTACCGACTGCTTCTGGGTCTTTGGTCCGGAGAGAACACCTTATGTCCGCCGATTTCGCACCGCCCCGCGACGCCGCCCTCGTGACGGCGCTTCTCGACGACCGCATCGCCATGGCCCGCATGGCGCCGGGCGATTGGCGGATCCTGGCGTGCAACGCCGCCGCCGACGCGCTGCCCGGCGGCCGCGACGGGCTTGCGGCTGCGCTCGTCGATGCAAGGGACGCGGCCGAGGCGGCGCTCGCGGAATGCATGGCGGACGGCGCGGCGCCGCTTGCGCTCACGCTCGACGGCCGCGCCTTCTCGGCGCGCATCGCGATTGAGGAGGGCGGCGCGCTTCTGCTGGCCGGTTCGCTCGACGCTGCGCCGACCTCGGCGGGGTCGTCCGACGGGCCCGCCGCCGACGAACTCGCCGGTCTGCGCGCCATGGCGGAGGCGATCGACACGACGCGATGCGTCATCGAATACGACATGGACGGCGCCATCGTCCGGATGAACGACAACGCCCTGTCTGCGCTGGGATATTCCGGGCACGAGGTGCTCGGCCGCCCACGCGCCGCGATCCTCGCCCCGGGCGAGGCCGCGGGCGCCGAGGACGGGTCGTTCTGGGCTGATCTGCGTGCGGGCGGCACTGTCAGCGGCGAGTTCAGGCTGGTTGGCAGAGGCGGCAAGCCGCTCTGGTTCAAGGGCGCCCACGCGCCCGTCGCAGGGGCGGCTGGCGCGATCACCGGCGTGCTGTGCGTCGCCGAGGACGACACCGAGGAGAAGATGCTCCTCGCGGCCAGGAACGGCAAGATCAACGCGATCAGTCTCTCCCAGGCCGTGATCGAATTCGACATGAGCGGCATGATAATTGACGCGAACGACAACTTCCTCAAGTCGATGGGCTATACGCTGGATGAGGTCCGTGGCCGCAATCACGCGATGTTCGTCGACCCGGCGCTCGCAAAGTCGAAGGCTTACGAGGAGTTCTGGGCGCGGCTGGGCCGCGGCGAGTCCATCCGCGACGAGTTCAAGCGGTTCGGTCGGGACGGGCGCGAGGTCTGGGTCCAGGCAGCCTACAACCCGATCTTCGACCCGGTGGGCCGGCCGTGGAAAGTCGTCCAGTTCGCAACCGACGTCACCCGCGACAAGCTGCGCAACGCCGAGTTCGAGGGCAAGGTCGATGCGATCGGTCGAAGTCAGGCGGTCGTCGAGTTCGACTTGAAGGGCAACGTCCTGACCGCCAACGACAACTTCCTGCAACTCCTGGGCTGGCGGCTGGACGACGTCGTCGGGCGGCACCACCGCGTGTTCTGCGACCCCGAGGACGTCCAGACCGACAAGTATGCGGAGTTCTGGGAGCATCTGGGCCGCGGCGAGTACCACGCCGGGGAGTTCAAGCGCATCACGTCCGGCGGCAAGGAGGTCTGGATCCAGGCGACCTACAACCCGATCTTCGATCTCGATGGCCGTCCGATGAAGATCGTGAAGTACGCCGTCGACGTCACCAGCGCCAAGCACCGCGCCGTGGAGTTCGAGAGCAGGTGGGACGCGGTCAACCGCGGGCAGGCGGTCATCGAGTTCGACCTCGACGGCAACGTGCTGACCGCGAACGACAACTTCCTGCGAACGATGGGCTATTCGCTGCGTGAGGTGAAGGGCAATCACCACAGCATGTTCTGCACCGGCGACTATATCCTCTCCGAGGAGTATCGCGACTTCTGGCTCAAGCTCGGCAAGGGCGAGCACCATACAGGGCGCTGCCAGCGCGTCGGCAAGTTCGGCCGCACCGTCTGGATCCAGGCGTCCTACAGCCCGATCCTGAACCTGCGCGGCGAGGTGGTGCGGGTCGTGAAGTACGCAAGCGACGTCACGCGCCATGTCGCGCTGGAGGAGCGCATCGCCGCGAAATCGGAGGAGATGCGGTCGGTGGTGGCGCTGCTGACCGACTCGATCGACGAGATCAACGGCAGCACCGACGCCACCAAGTCGCTCGCCGGCGAGACCCAGGGCAACGCAGAACGGGGCTACGAGGCCCTGAAGAACGCGATCAGCTCCATCGAGCTGATCCAGAAATCCTCCAGCGAGATCTCCGAGATCGTTCAGGTCATTGTCGAGATCGCCGGGCAGACCAACCTGCTCGCCTTCAACGCCGCGATCGAGGCGGCGCGGGCGGGCGAGCACGGCGTCGGCTTCTCGGTGGTCGCCGACGAGGTGCGCAAGCTCGCGGAGCGGTGCAGTCAGGCCGCGCGCGAGATCACCAAGCTCATCGACGAATCGGCCAAGCGCGTGGACCAGGGCACCGAGCGGTCCCACCTCGCCAAGCAGGCCTTCGAGGAGATCGTCGGCAGCGTCGACCGCACCGGGGCGGCCATCAACGGCATCGCCGGTTCGGCGCGCTCGCAGCGGGAGGTGTCGGCGCGCGTCGCGGCGCTGATCGGCGAGCTCACCGGCGTCGCGGCGGCCTGAGGAGGGCTGAGAGATGGATGGCGGCGTCGCGCCAGCGACCGTCGACGGGGCGGCGCCGGAGGCTTTCGTTCCGCTGATGACGCTCGGCCAGTTCGCGGCGCCCGCCAGCGAGACGATCGAGCGCACCTTCGGGCTGTTCCGCATCGGCGCGGCGCTCGTCGCGATCCCTGTCGGCGCGGTGCGCGAGGCGACCCTGAACCGCCCGCTCTCGGCGCTGCCGGGGGCCTGCGACGGCATGCTCGGCGTGCTCACCCTGCGCGGCGACGTGATCCCGGTGCTGGACCTGCGCCGCGTCGTCGGCGGCGAGGTCGGCGGCCCGCCCCAGCCGATCATTCTGGTGGTGCGGCTGCAGGGGCATCGGCTGCTCGGCTTCTCCGCGGACGAGGTCTGCGGCATCGCACGCGCCGCGCCGGGCCGGATCGCCAGTCTCGAGACGCGCTCGCTAGGCGACGCGACGCTCACCCCCGAGACGCTGGTGGTGGGGGAGGAGGCGGCCGCCGTCCTAGACATCGAGCGCATCGGCGCCCTGCCGGGCGTGCCCCTCGGCATGGAGCAGGCGCCCGCCGGCCGCAACCGCGGCGGCGACGACCTGCGCGCCATGCTGACTTTCCGCGCCGACGAGGCCTATTTCGCGGTCGACGCCCTGCGTGTCGAGGCGGCGGTGCCGCGGCAGCCGATCCGCCGGAATGCGCTCTCGCACGGTCCCTGCATCGGCGTCATCGAACGCCAACGACTCGAGATCCCGGTGCTCTGTCCGAGCGGCGCGCTCGGCGTGGGCGAGGCGCAGCACCCCGCGGAGGCGGAGGTGGTGATCCTGAGGCTCGACAACGGCGCCCTCATCGGCCTGGCGATGGACGAGGTGCGCGACATCCGGCGCGTGCCCGGCGGCGAGATCGTCCCCCTGCCGCAGGGATGCGCGGGCGGCTTCTTCAGCGGGCTGATCGCCGAGAGCGAGGGCGTCCAGTCCCTGGTGCTCGACCTCGCGGCGATCTCGGCGCGGAAGCTTTTCGTCGACCTTGCCGCCATGACGCGCAGCCTGTCGGACGGGACATGCGCGGAGGACCGGCTGGCGGCGTCGACGCGCGGCGAAACGGGGCGCCCGGACGCAAAGGGCGAGGCCGGAGAGGCCGACGTCGGCGCGGCGCCGGAGACGGTCGCGCGCAGTGCGGCGGAGCCGCGAGGCGTCGTCTCCGACCGCCGCCAGCACCTCGTTTACGAGGCCGGGTCGGAATTCGCGACGCCGCTGACGGACGTGCGCGAGATCACGCCGATGCCGCCGAAACTGGCCCCGCCGCCATCCCGCCGCGCCGGACTGCTGGGCGTGTGGCGGCATCGCGACGGCGCGACGCCGCTCTACAGCCTCGCCGGCGCCCTGGGCCTGTTCCCGCCGCAGCGCGAGACCCATGTGCTGATCGTGGAGACGCGGTCGGGCTGCGTCGGCTTCGCCATCGAGCGCCTGAACTCCATCGAAACCGCCGTCTGGAGATCGCGTCAGGTGCGCGAGGACCATGCGCCCGGCGACGTGCTGGTGCGAATCGGGGTGGGAGAGGGCGCCCGCGCCGTCGCCAGGGCCGACCTCGCTGCGCTCGCCGAGACGCTGCTGGAGCGCTGAAGCGCGCGGGTCGCCCCGGCGCCGGGGCGGGCTGCGCTCAGGCCATGCCCAGCGCGGCCTTGTAGAGTTCCAGGATCGCCTCGTGCTCGGCCAGGTCGTCCGGGTCGGCCTTGCGGAGCTTCAGGATCTGGCGGATCACCGAGGTGTCGAAGCCGAAGCCCTTCGCCTCGGCCATGACCTCCTTGATCTGCTCGGCGACCGCCTTCTTCTCCTCCTCAAGCGTCTCCAGCCGCTCGACGAAGGCCCTGAGCTGTTCGTGGGAAAGGGTGTCGGGGCCGGACATGGGCAGCGCTCCGTGGATGAGAGACGTCCGCGCGGGGCGCGGTCAGGCGCGCTGTCTAGCGAGCGCGCGCCGGGCGGGCAAGGCGGGCGGGCAAGGCGGGCGGCCGGGGCGGGCGGCCGGGCGAGCCGGCCGGAACGGGAGACGGCGCGCGAGCGCGGCGCCGCGCGCTCACATGACGGCGCCGATGCTCCACGGCACGAACTCGTAGTCGCCCAAGCCCTGCGCCTCGGACTTGGTGCGCTCGCCCGACGCGACCCGCAGCAGGGTCTCGTAGATCTCGCGCCCCTTGTCGTCCACGCTCACGCCGCCGTCGAGGATGTCGCCGGCGTTCACGTCCATGTCCTCGACCATGCGGCCGTACATTTCGGAATTGGTGGCGATCTTCAGCGTCGGCGCGGGCTTGGACCCGAAGGCGGAGCCGCGCCCCGTGGTGAAGGCGACCAGGTTGCAGCCCGAGGCGATCTGGCCCGTCACGCTGGCGGGGTCGTAGCCGGGGCTGTCCATGAATCCGAAGCCGGGCTTCGTCACCGGCTCGGCGTACTTGTAGACGCCGGTCAGCGGGGTGGTCCCGCCCTTGGCGGCTGCGCCGAGCGACTTCTCCAGAATGGTCGTCAGCCCGCCCTTCTTGTTGCCGGGGGAGGGGTTGTTGTCCATCGAGCCGCGGTTGCGGGCGGTGTAGTCCTCCCACCAGCGGATCAGCTCGAGCAGCTTGTCGCCGGTGGCGCGGTCGACGGCGCGGGCGGTGAGCAGGTGTTCGGCGCCGTAGATCTCCGGCGTCTCCGCCAGCACGCCGGCGCCGCCCTGCGCCACCAGCAGGTCGCAGGCGCGACCCAGCGCGGGGTTGGCGGTGACGCCCGACCACGCGTCGGAGCCGCCGCATTGCAGCGCGAGCTTCAGCGCGGAGGCGGGGCAGGGCTCGCGCCGCGCCGCGTTCGCCAGCGGCAGCATGGCGCGGATCTTCTCCACGCCCTTCTCGATGGTGCGGCGCAGGCCCGCGACGTCCTGGATGTTCATCACCTGGAACAGCGGCCCCTGCTTCAGGCCGTAGGCCTCCAGCAGCCAGTCGATCTGGTTCATCTCGCAGCCGAGGCCGACCATCAGCACCCCGCCGCAGTTGGGGTGGCGCGCATAGCCCCACATCACCCGCTGCAGCGCCTCGAAGCCCTCGCCCGAATCGGCCATGCCGCAGCCGGTGCCGTGGATGAAGGCGGCCACGCCGTCGACGTTGGGAAAGTCCCGCAGCTCCGCCGGGCCGAACGCCTGCGCGATGGCGCGCGCGGCGGTGGCGGAGCAGTTCACCGAGGCGATCACCGCGATGAAGTTGCGCGTACCGACTGCGCCGCCCTCGCGCCGGAAACCCATGAAGCTGTCGGCCTGCGCCGCGGCGGGGGCGGGGCGCAGGTCTGTCCCGAAGGCGTATTCTCCCGCCACCGCGCGGAAGGCGAGGTTGTGGACGTGGACGTGCTCTCCCGGCGCGATGGCATGCGAGGCGTAGCCGATCACCTGCCCGAACTTGCGCAGCGGCGCGCCCTGGGCGATCGCCCGCAGCGCGATCTTGTGGCCGCGGGGGATGAGCGCCGCCGCCGTCACGCCGGACGCCTGCGCGCCGACCTCCAGCGGGCGGGTGGCCACGGCGACGTCGTCGGCGGGGTCCAGCGTGACGACAGGCTGCATCGGGACGGCCCTCAACGGTAGATCAGGGTCGGCAGCCACATCGAGACCGCCGGCACGAAGGTGACGAGCATCAGCACGGCGACGAGCGGGATCAGGAACGGCGCCGTCGCCGCAACGCAGCGCTCGAACGGCACGCCGCTCACGCGCGCCAGCACGTAGAGGACCATCCCCACCGGCGGCGTCAACAGCCCGATCATCAGGTTCAGCACCATGATGACGCCGAAATGCACCGGGTCCACGCCGATCTTGACCATGATCGGCAGCAGCACCGGCGTCAGGATCGTGATGGCCGCGATGGTCTCCATGAAGCAACCCACCACCAGCAGGATGAGGTTCACCAACAGCAGGATGATGATCGGGTTCTCCGTCACCGTCAGCAGCATCGCCGCGAACTGCTCGGTGGCGCGGTTCGACGTCAGCAGCCAGGCGAAGATCGAGGCCCCGGCGACGATGAACATCACGATCGAGGTGGTCTCGATGGTGTCCATGCTAACCCGCAGCAGGCGCCTCCACGTCAGCGTGCGGTAGACGACGAGACCCAGCAGCAGCGCATAGGCCGATGCGGCGATGGCGGCCTCGGTGGGCGTGAACACGCCCGCGAGGATGCCGCCGACGATGATCACCGGCGTCATCAGCGACAGGAACGCCGCGAGGAAGCTGGAGCCCAGCACGCCGAGCGAGAACGCAGCGTCGCGCGGGTAGCCGCGCTTGCGCGCATACCACGCCACCATCGCCATCAGCGCCAGCGCCATCAGCAGGCCGGGAATGAACCCTGCCGCGAAGAGCTGCCCGATCGAGGCCGAGGCCACCACGCCGTAGATCACCATGGGCAGCGAGGGCGGAATGATCGGCCCGATGGTCGAGGACGCCGCCGTGACGCCCACCGAGAAGTCGGCGTCGTACCCTGCGTCCTTCATCGCCTTGATCTCGATGGTCCCGAGGCCGCCGGCGTCGGCCACCGCCGCGCCGGACATGCCGGCGAAGATCACCGAGGCGCCGACGTTCACATGGCCGAGCCCGCCGCGCAGCCAGCCGACGCCGGCCTTGGCGAAGTCGAAGATGCGGTTGGTGATGCCGGCGGTGTTCATCAGGTTGCCCGCGAGGATGAAGAACGGCACGGCGAGCAGGGGAAAGCTGTCAACCCCGTTCACCATGCGGTGGATCACCACGAGTTCCGGCGCCTGGCCGGTGACGGCGATGAAGATCAGCGAGGAGGCCGCCAGCGACACCGCCACCGGCATGCCGATCACCACCATCCCGAAGATGAGCGCGAACAGGAGCCAGAGCATCAGAAGGCGCCGGCGGACGGGTCGACGGGCGGCTGCGTCAGCGCGCCGTGGCGTCGGCCGTGGAAACGGTCCCACGCCAGCCGGGCGGCATAGAGCGCCATGGCGGCGAAGCACGCCGCGACGATCCAGTAGATCACCGCCTTGGAGACCTCGATGGACGCCATTTTCTGCCGCGTGCGCATCGCCAGCTCTACGCTGTACCATGTCGCCGCGACGAAGAACGCCGTCTTCGCGACGTCGATGGTCGCCGAGAGCAGCTTGCGCGTCCGCATCGACAGGTACCGGTAGAAGAATTCGACCACGATGTGGCTGTCCTTGCGCACGGCGATCACGGCGCCGGTGAAAGCGGAGACGATCAGCAGGTAGCGGGCGATCTCCTCGGTCCAGCCGAGGCTGTCGTTCAGCACGTATCGCGTGAAGAACTGGAGAAACACCACTCCCGCGAGCACCCAGAACATAGCCACGGGGATGACGTCCACCGCGCGCATGTCGGAAAGGTCGGGCTCTTGGTCCTCGGGAACCGCGAACTCGACCGGGCCGCCGGGTGTGGCCCGGTCGTCGGCCCGGTCGTCAGCCCGCTGGGGGGCCTTGTTGTCCGCCATGGCTTACTTGATGGCCTGGAGACGGTCGTAGGTCGCCTGGTCCCAGGTCGCGGCGGGGCCGTTGTGCAGCGGGGCGACGGCCTCGATGAACGGCGTGCGGTCGACTTCGTTCACGTTGACGCCCTGCTCGCGGAACCACGCCACAAGGTCCTTCTCGGCCTGCACGATCTCATCGGTGCAGTTGGCGGCGGCTTCCTCCAGCACGGCGATCAGCGTCGCGCGGTCGGCCTCGTCCATCGAGGCGAGCGTGTCGCCGGAGACGATGGTCATCAGCGCGTCGGTGATGTGGCCGGTGAGGTTGATGTCGCTCTGGACCTCGTAGAACTTCTTGAACTGGATGGTCGGGAGCGGGTTCTCCTGCGCGTCCACCACGCCCTGCTGCAGCGCGAGATAGACCTCGGCGAAGGCCATCGGCGTCGCGTTGGCCTCGACCGCCTCGGGAAACATCGTGTAGAGCGGCGCGTTCGGCACCCGGATCTTGAGGCCCTGCATGTCGGAGGGCTTCAGGATCGGCTTGTTTGAGGTGACGTGGCGCAGGCCGTAATAGGTCAACGTCACGACATGGTGGCCGCTCTCGTCCTCGTAACCGTCGGCGAGTTCGCGGAACAGGCCGCCGTCGCGGAACTTCTCCCAGTGGTCGAAGCCGCGGAACATGAACGGCGCGCCGCCGATCGCCATCGGCCCGTAGGTGCGCCCGGCGAAGAGCTGCCCGGTGTAGATGATGTCGACGGTGCCGAGGCCAAGCCCCTCGTTGATGTCGACTTCCTTGCCGAGCGAGGAGGCGGGAAACACCTCGATCGTGTAGCGCCCGTCGGTGCGCTTCGCGAGTTCCTCGCCGGCCCAGACCGCCCAGCTGTGATAGTTCGATGCGGATTCGTAGACATGCGCCCATTTGAGCGCGGTCTGCGACGCGGCGGCGCCGGCCAGCGTGATCAGGCCCGCCGCGGCGACCGCCACGGCCCGTGCGAATCTCATGGTCATTGCATTCTCCCCAGAGTGGGCGGTCGCTTCGCGCACGCCGCCTTTCTTCTGGGTCGCACCGTCTCAAACGATTTAGGTCGACGCAAGAGGACTTTTCCGGGGTGATGCGGTCCGCAGCGGTCCGGGCGCCGCGCTCAGACGCGCCCCATGTCCACGACCATCGTCTGCGCCGTCATCGCGCGTGCGGCGTCGGAGGCGAGGAACAGGCACGGGCCCACCATGTCCTCCGGCATGATCTCGCGCCGGATGCACTGCTGCGAGAGATGCGCGGCCAGCGCCTCGGGCGTCGCCCACAGAGTCCGCTGGCGCTCCGTCATCACCCAGCCCGGAAACAGCGCGTTGACGCGCACGCCGAAGGCGCCGAAGTCCCGCGCCTGACCGCGTGTGAGGCCGACGATGCCGGCCTTGGAGGCCATGTAGACCTGCAGATCGGCCATCGCCTGCAGGAAGCTCACCGAGGAGAAGTTCACAACTGCGGCGCCGGGGACCGACTTGAGGTCGTCAAGGCAGGCCTGCGCGGTAAAATAGACATGGCGCAGGTTCACCGCCTGCATGTCGTCCCACTGCTCGACCGAAACCGTGCCGGGAGCGGTGCGGTCGTCGCGCGCGGCGTTGCAGACCAGGCGGGATATCGGGCCGTGGGCCGCGCGCGCCTCGGCGACCGCCGCCTCGATGGCCTTCACGTCGCGCAGGTCGGCCTTGATCCAGAGCGGCGCGGTCCCGTGGCGCGCGGCCGCTTCGTCGACGAAATCGGCGCTGTCCACCACATCGATGAACGCCACGCGCGACCCTTGCGCGAGAAACCCCTCGACAAGGCTGGCGCCGATTCCCGAACCGCCGCCCGTCACCAGCACGCTGGCGCCGGCGAGATCGGGGTGGATGGCCGGCTTCATGTCGCGCGCCCGGCGGGGGCGGGCTTACTTGATCTTGCCTTCCTTGTACTCGACATGCTTGCGCGCGACGGGGTCGTACTTCCGCACGCTCATCTTGTCGGTCATGGTGCGCGAGTTCTTCTTGGTCACATAGAAGTGGCCGGTGCCCGCGCTGGAGTTCAGCCGGATCTTGATCGTCGTGGGCTTCGCCATGGTCGTCTCCCGGAGGGCGGGGCCCCCGATGCTGTGCGCGCATCGCGCTGTGAAAATCGAACCCGTGTGGATACCCATGCGTGGCGGCGTGTCAAGCGCCGCGGCGGTCAGTCGGCCTGCGCCGCGCCGTCCTCCGCCGGATGCTCGGGCAGCCCCCGCGCAGCATGGGGACGGGCCACGTCGCTGAGCGAGACCTCGAGCGCCTCGACGTCGAGCACGATGTCGGCGCCGCCCGACAGCGCCAGCCGCAGTTCTCCGGCCCCGTCCTCGGCGGGCTCGAACGACATCGACAGGAGGTTGTAGACCGCGTCCGACGCCGCGGGAGACAGGCCCCGCGCCCGCGCCGCCAGCACGTTCTCCACCACCAGCATGGCGCGCACGCGCTCGTAGGGCCGCCCGGCGGCCTTTGCGGCCTCGGCGTCCTCCCAGCGGAAACGCGAGATCAGCGCCGCGAAGCGCCGCGCGCGCGGCAGGAACCGCGCGTCGCCCACCGCGCCGACCGCGTCCTGCGCCAGCGCGGCGAGCACCGGAAGGCCCTCGGCCGTCTCGGCGCGGATGCGCAGCGGCCTGTCAGCGTCCTCGAATCGCGCGTCCGCCATGCTCAGTCCTTCAGCCGCTCGATGCGGGCGCCGCAGGCGGCGAGCTTGGCCTCCACGCGCTCGTAGCCGCGGTCGAGGTGATAGACGCGGCTGATGACGGTCTCGCCCTCCGCCGCCAGCGCGGCGAGGATCAGCCCCGCCGAGGCGCGCAGATCAGACGCCATCACTGGCGCCCCCCGCAGCCGCGCCCGCCCGCGCACCCGCGCCTCGCCGCCGTGCACCGTGATGTCGGCGCCCATGCGCGCCAGCTCCGGCACATGCATGAAACGGTTCTCGAAGATGGTCTCGGAGACGACGCTCTCGCCCTCGGCCTGGGTGAGCAGCGACATCATCTGCGCCTGGAGGTCGGTGGGAAAGCCGGGGAAGGGGGCGGTCGCGAAGCGCATCGCCTTCAGCGCGTCGCCCTCCCGGCGCACTGAGAAGCCGCGCTCGGTGTCCTCCACGCGCACGCCGGCCTCCTCCAGCGCCTCGATCATCGCGCCGACGAGCGCCCGGTCGCCGCCGACGATCTCGACCGCGCCGCCGGCGATGGCCGGCGCGATCATGTAGGTGCCCATCTCGATCCGGTCGGCGATGACGCGGTGCGTGGCGCCGTGCAGCCGGTCGACGCCCTCGATGGTTATCGTGTCGGTGCCCTCGCCCTGGATGCGGGCGCCCATGGCGCGCAGGCAGCGGGCGAGGTCGACGATCTCGGGCTCCTTCGCGGCGTTGACGAGCTCGGTCGTCCCCTTCGCCAGCGTCGCGGCCATCATCAAATTCTCCGTCGCGCCGACCGAGACGATGCGGAACGTCACCCGCGCGCCCTTCAGCCCGCCCGGCGCCTCGGCGTGAACATAGCCGTCGCGCAGCTCCAGCGTCGCGCCCAGCGCCTCCAGCCCGCTGAGGTGGATGTCCACCGGGCGTGCGCCGATGGCGCAGCCGCCGGGCAGCGACACCACCGCGGCGCCCTCGCGCGCCAGCAGCGGCCCGAGCACAAGGATCGAGGCGCGCATCTTCCGCACGATGTCGTAATGCGCCAGCCGGCTGGCGATGCGCTCCGCCCCGATGGCCA
This sequence comes from Rubrimonas cliftonensis, assembly GCF_900107585.1. Taxonomy (GTDB): domain Bacteria; phylum Pseudomonadota; class Alphaproteobacteria; order Rhodobacterales; family Rhodobacteraceae; genus Rubrimonas; species Rubrimonas cliftonensis. The sequence goes on from NZ_FNQM01000001.1 coordinate 36,505, forward strand.
GCGCCCGGCCCTCGTTCAGCGCCGCCACCTCGCAGCCGAGGCTCTCCAGCAGCGCGCGCATCGTGGCGATGTCGGCGAGCCGCGGCGCGTTGGTCAGCGTCAGCGGCTCGTCGGTGAGCAGCGCCGCGGGCATCAGCGCGAGGCAGGCGTTCTTGGCGCCGCCGATGGCGATGGCGCCGTTGAGCGGCGCGCCGCCGGTGATCGCGATCCTGTCCATTGCAGCCCTCTCGCCCTCTCGGTTCAGTCGTCCCGCCGGCCGCTCTCCGGCGGTTCGGCGGCGGCTTCACGGCCGTCCTGCGGCTGCGCCTCGTCCAGCGGCGCCGCGCGCTTCGCTTGCTTGCGCCGCCGCAGATTGTCGCGCAAGGCGGCTGCGAGGCGCGTGCGCCGCTCGTCCTCGCCGCCCCGCCCGTCGCCCTGTCCGTCGCCGCGTCCCGCCATGGCGCTTCCTACCGCGAGCGCCGCCGGCGCGTCCACAGCCGCCAGCTTGCGGCGCCTCGGCTATGGCGCGCAGGGGGATGATCGGCTATCGCAACCCGGGTTGCGTCGCGGGCGCGGCGCTGGCGAGAGAACGAGGCGGCCATGTCAACTTTCGACGATCGCGAACGGGCGTTCGAGAACAAGTACGCTCACGACGCGGAGATGCAGTTCAAGGCGGGCGCGCGGCGCAACAAGCTGCTGGGCCTGTGGGTCGCCGAGATCATCGGCAAGTCCGGCGACGAGGCCGACGCCTACGCCAAGGAAGTCGTCATCGCCGACTTCGAGGAGGCCGGCGACGAGGACGTGTTCCGCAAGGTCTGGGCCGACCTTCAGGCGGCCAACGCGCCGGTCGACGAGGCGACGCTGCGCCAGCGGATGCTCTCCCTGATGAGCGAGGCTAAGAACCAGGTCATGACCGAGGTCAAGGACTGACCGGGGCGACGGACTGACCGGCGCGACGGACTGGCGGGCCGCCGCGCGCCGCCGCGGCGGGTTCGAGGCTGGCCGAGCTTCCGGTTCACGCTTCCGGTCGGCGCTTCCGCCCGCCGCATCGCGGCGCCGCCGACGATCCCGCCTCTTTTCCGGCGGGGACGCCCGCAGCCGTTGACGTGGAGTCGCCGCGGCCTTCCTTCCATCGCCATGCGCGACCCTCTCACCCTCGTCTGGTTCAAGCGCGATCTGCGCGCCGAGGATCACGCTCCGCTCTGCGCCGCCGCGCAGGCGGGCGCCGTCCTGCCCGTCCATGTCGCGGAGCCGGCGCTCTGGGCGCGGCCGACGATGAGCGCGCGCCAATGGGGCTTCGTCGCCGACAGTCTCGCGGCGTTGCGCGCCGATCTCGCGGCGCTTGGCGCGCCGCTGGTCGTGCGGGTGGGCGACGCGGTAGAGGAGCTGTCGCGCCTCGCCGCTGAGACCGGCGCCTGCGCGCTCTACGCCCATGCCGAGACCGGCGACGGCTGGACCTATGCGCGGGATCGTCGCGTCGCCGCCTGGGCGCGCGGGGCCGGGCTGGAATGGCGCGAGTTTCCCGCCGGCGGCGTCGTGCGGCGCCTGCGCTCGCGCGACGGCTGGTCGGCGCGATGGGAGCGGACGATGCGCGCCCCCGCGCTGGCGCCCCCCGCCCTGCGCGGCCCGCGCCTCGATCCGGGGCCGATCCCCGGCGCCGCCGCGCTCGGCCTCGCGCCGGACCCCTGCGAACGCCAGAAGGGCGGGCGCGGCGCCGCTCTCGCGACCCTCGGCGGGTTCCTGACCGTGCGCGGACGTGACTATCGCCGCGCCATGAGCTCCCCCCTGACCGGCTTCGACGCCTGCTCGCGCCTCTCGCCCCATCTCGCCTGGGGCACGCTCTCGACCCGCGAGGCCGCTCAGGCCGGCTGGGCGCGGCGGGCGGAGCTGACCGGGGAGGGCGCGGACGCCGCCTGGCGCGGTTCGGTCGACAGCTTCCTCTCCCGCCTGCACTGGCGCTGCCACTTCATGCAGAAGCTGGAGGACGAGCCCGAGATCGAGACGCGCTGCATGCACCGCGCCTATGAGGGCCTGCGCGAGGCCGACCACCGGCCCGAGATGCTCGCCGCATGGGAGAAGGGCGAGACCGGCTATCCTTTTGTCGACGCCTGCCTGCGCGCCCTGGCCGCGACCGGCTGGATGAATTTCCGCATGCGCTCGATGCTGACGGCCTTCGCCGCCTATCACCTGTGGCTCGACTGGCGGGCCGTCGCGCCGCCCATGGCGCGCTGGTTCACCGACTACGAGCCCGGCATCCACTACAGCCAGCTCCAGATGCAGAGCGGCGTGACGGGGATCAACACGACGCGGGTCTACAATCCGGTCAAGCAGTCGCAGGATCAGGACCCGGACGGCGCCTTCATCCGCCGCTGGGTTCCCGAACTCGCCGGCCTTGCCGCCGCGCGGATCCATGCGCCCTGGAAGATGGAGCGGGCGGAGGCGCGCGCCGCCGGCGTCGTCCTCGGCGAGAGCTATCCCGAGCGCGTCGTCGAGCACGAGGCCGCCGCGCGCGCCGCGAAGGAGAAGGTTCACGCGGTGCGCCGCGGCGACGCCTTCCGCGAGGAGAAGCGCGCCGTGATGACGAAGCACGCCAGCCGCAAGCAGGGCCGCGACGGCTTCCCGAAGCGCGCCGCGCGACCCGACGCCCGCCAGCGCGCCTTCGAGTTCTGATGCGCGCCCCTCCAAGGCAGCCGCTCAGCGGCGCTCCCCGAGCGCAGGCGGCACTCGCATCGCCCCCTCTCCCGCCTGCGGGAGAGGGCCGGGGTGAGGGCGCGGGCGTAACGCGATAGGCTGGCGAGCATGGCGAAGATGACGAAGAAGGCCGACCTGCCGTCCAAGCCCTGCGCCGCCTGCGGCCGCCCCTTCGCGTGGCGCAGGAAGTGGGCGAAGGTCTGGGACGAGGTCCGCTACTGCTCCGACCGCTGCCGCTTTGAGGCGAAGAAGAAATGAGCGACGCCGCACCCGTCCGCCGACTCTGCGTCGTTCTCGGCGACCAGCTCGACGCCGACAGCGCGCTTTTCGACGGCTTCGACCCCGCGCGCGACGCGATCCTGATGACCGAGGCCGCCGAGGAGGCGACCTACGTCCCCCAGCACAGGAAGCGCCTCGTGCTGTTCTTCGCCGCCATGCGCCATTTCGCGGAAGCTCAGCGCGCCGAGGGTCGCCGCGTCCTCTACCGCCGCCTCGACGACGGCGCGCCGCAGACGCTTGCCGACAGCCTGCGCGCCGCCGTGGACGAGCACGCCCCCGAGCGCGTCGAGGTCGTCCTGCCTGGCGACTGGCGCGTGCTGGAGGCGCTGAAGGCCGCCGCCCCCGAAATCGTGATCCGGGAGGACCGCCATTTTCTCACGACGCCGGAGCAGTGGGCGGACATGCGGCGCGATCGCAGGCGCTTCATCCTGGAGGATTTCTACCGCGCCCAGCGCCGGCGCACCGGCTGGCTGATGGAGGACGGCGAGCCGCTGGGCGGCGAGTGGAACTTCGACAAGGCCAACCGCAGGAGCTTCGGCCGCGACGGCCCCGGCCTCGTGCCGCGCCGCCCCCACAGCGCGCCCGACGACGTGACCAACGACGTCATCCGCATGGTCGAGAAGCGCTTTCCCGACGCGCCGGGCTCCACCCAGGGCTTCGCCGAGCCGGTCACGCGCCGGCAGGCGCTCGTCCACCTGCGCGCCTTCGTGGAGGACCGGCTGCCGCTCTACGGCGACTATCAGGACGCCATCGCGCAAGGCCAGCCGACGCTCTGGCACGCCCGCATCTCGGCGGCGATGAACCTCAAGCTGATCTCACCGCGCGAGGCCTGCGAGGCGGCGATGGAGGCGCATCGGGCCGGCCGGGCCCCGCTCAACGCCGTCGAAGGTTTCGTGCGCCAGATCCTCGGCTGGCGGGAATTCACCCGCGGCGTCTACTGGACGCTGATGCCCGACTACGCCGGGCGCAACGAACTCGGGGCCGACGCGGACCTTCCGGCGTTCTTCTGGACCGGCGAGACGGAGATGGCCTGCCTGCGCGACAGCGTCGGCCAGGTGCTGCGCGAGGGCTACGCCCACCACATCCAGCGGCTGATGGTGATGGGCCTGTTCCTGATGCTCTGGGGCGCCCGGCCGAAGGCCGCCCATGACTGGCACATGGGGATGTATCTAGACGCGGTGGACTGGGTGTCGCTGCCCAACATGGCCGGCATGAGCCAGCACGCCGACGGCGGCGTGATGGGCACAAAGCCCTACTGCGCCTCCGGGGCCTACATCGACCGCATGTCAGACTGCTGCTCGGGCTGCCGCTACGACCCGAAACAGGCGACCGGCGAAAAGGCCTGCCCGTTCACCACGCTCTACTGGGATTTCCTCGACCGCCACGAGAGTCGCTTCAGGAGCAACATGCGCATGAAGATGCAGCTCTCGAACCTGCGGCGGAAGTCCGACGCGGACCGCAGGGCGATCCGCAAGGCGGCGGAGGGGGTGCGGGGACGTCCGGGGTAGGGGGCCGCGCGCGAAGACCGCACGGCCTGGCGCAGAGGTCGCCGGAGGCGCCGTGCGGCCCTGGCGTGCGGAGGTCGCCCGCGTGAGCCGTGATCCCGCCGTCCCGTTTCGAGCCCGTCGACGATGCCGCGCCGCGGATCGCTGGACATCGTGCTCGACGGCGCGGGTCCGGAGTTCCTCCGTCCGGGCGCGCGCCGGACACTGCGGGAGCCGGCGTTCGAAGCGCAAGCCGCATGTCTGCGTCGAGCCCGATCGCGGCGGGATCGTCGCCCATGAGGTGACGGAGGGCGAGACCGGCGACGCCGCGCCAAAGCCGCAGGGAAGCCGCGCGGCGATGAGCATGTGCGACGCGAGGGGAACGGCTTAACGTCCGCTGGACGTGTTGATACGTTAACCCCGGATCACGATGCGATTCGTCGCAGGCGCTTCAGGGCTAGGTGGTGGATTCGATTAACGCTCGCTCGGAACGGTCGATCTGGCGCGTCTACTCGTGTCGCCGCGGCGTTCTGGCGGCGCGGCGAGAGCATGATCTGATGTCGCTCGTCGACCGGAACATCGGCAACGCGTTCGGCGACTGGAGCGTGGAGCCGACGACCGACCTCAAGCTGTTTCCGCCGTCGCGATCCGACCATTTCCTGCCCTATCAGATCCGCCTGCCGGTCGAGCTGACCGACGATGACATGGCGGCGATAGATTATGACGGCGACGGAAGCCTCGGAGCGACCGTGTTCGGCCCCGAACAGGAAAAGCACTCCAATCAGGACTTCTGCGTGTGCGGCGCGATCGCCGACGACCGCGGCCGCAGGCTCTCGTTCTCGGTGGTCTGCGACGGCGTGAGCACCGGCGCGTTCTGGACCCAGCGCGGGGCCCAGGTCGCGTCCTTCAGCGCCTACGCCGTTCTGAAGCAGATGTGGCGGGAAGGGATGTCCTCGGCGGAGAGGATCACCGAAGCCCATGTCGAGGCGTTCCGCGAGCGATGCGCAGAGCGGATCGCCGCGGCGATCAAGGCCGACCGCAGCAATCTGCTCTATGACGTGCACGGCTACCCGCCCGACTTCGCCGCCAGGGTGTTTCTCAAGAACCGCGACGGCATGGACGTCTGGCACCATTCCACGATCATCGTGGCGGCGGTCGCGCATAACGGCGGCCTGATCGCGTTCGCGGGCGATGGCGGCGTCAGCCTTCTGCGCCGGAGCAGGGGCGGCGAGGAGAGCGTCAGGTCGATCCTGCGCTCCACCGACGATCTGGCGATCTCGAAGTTCGTTTCGCCGATGGTGCGCGCGAGCGACATCGCGGCCGGGGTGATCGACACCACCGACGTCGAGCATGTCCAGATAACAACCTGTTCCGACGGCGTGGACAGGACGCTGAGCAAAGCGGACGTCACGCTTGAGGCGTTCGCCGGCGAGTTCGGCGACAGCGAGGCGCTGGCGGCGGGTCTGGAAGCCTTGCCGTCGCGTTTCGGCGAATTTGCCGAGCGCGACAACTACGCGCTGGCGATCATCGCGTGGCCGCGGATCGAGCGCCCCGCCGCGTCGGGCGCCGGCGCGCCGGAGGCGCAGTCCGGGGCGGGGCAGGGCCTCGACGACGCCGGCGCGCCGAGCCCGACATGACCCGACGGACCGTGACGCGCGCCATGCGGCGCCCCGGAACCGTCACGGACGTCGCGCAGTCGGGCCGCGCCGGCGCGGCGCGTCTGCTCAATCACGGGTCGCCATGCTGACGGCCTACACCGTGAAGCAGCTCGCCGGCGGGGAGTTCCAGCTCCGCAACAGCGGCGGCGGATCGGGCGGCGGCGCCCTCGTCACGATCAGGTTTCCGAAGCCGTTCCCGAAGGGATGGCCGCGCGGCGGCGCCGAGGGCTACGCCGTGCCGGCGACCATGAGCAGCCCCGCGCTGGGCGACGTGCCCTGCATCGTGAAGGCGTTCCGCAACGGGCTGCCGGGCCGCGGGGACCGGATGGACAAGCTGGTGGGACACGGGCTCGCGCGCTCCCATGACTGGCTGTTTTCGGGCGTTCCCTTCGCCTCGGTAAGGCGCGCCACGGTCAACGGCGTGCCGCTGGACGACAGCAACATCTCGATCCACGTCTGCTACGACGTCAACGGCGAGGATTTCGCCCACCTCAAGAACCATGACGCGTTCGACGCGTTCGACGCCGACGAGAGAGGCTGGCTGGCGGCCCAGCTCTGCGAGACCGTCGCCGGTCTGGAGAAGCGGCGGATCGTCCACGGCGACCTGTCCCATGGCAACATCATGATCGGGTGGGACGACGAGCGGCGTCGGGTGGAATGCGTCCTCATCGACTACGACGGTTTCACGGCAGCCGGCACGCCGCCGCTGCCGCGCCGCCACGCCGGTCAGCCGATCCGCATGCTCGGCTCCCCGGGCTACCAGCACCCCGAGCTGATGCGGCGCAGCAGCGCCGACCCCGCCGGCGCCGACGAGGGCGTGTTCGTCGAGAACGACCGCTTCGCGCTTGGCGTGCTGTGCTGCGAACTGATGGTGTGGCGATCCTCTGTCAGGCAGGCGCTGCTACGCGACGAACTCCTGTCGCCGGAGGCGCTGGCGACAGGGCGCGACGTGATCCCGAAGGAGCTCTCCCGCGGTTGGCCGGACGGCGCCGACCTGCTCGCCGAGGCGCTGCGCGCGCCCACGGCCGCCGATCTGCCCGAACCGCACGCGTGGCTGCGCGCCATGGGCCGCAGGGTCGACGACCATGCGCCGGCCGAGTGGACGACGCCGAAGCCGGTCATGCGGATCTCGCGCCAGAGCGGCGGGCCGCACAGCCCGATCAGCGTGCGCCGGAGGGTCGAGTTCGGTCACAGCGCGCAGGGCGCCGGCGACCTTTCGGCGATCGACCCGCGGCTCGCGCCGGTAGGCTTCGCCTACGAACGCGCGGACGGCGCGCTGACCCTCAAACTCACCTTCGACTGGCCCGAACTCGTGACCGTGACGCGGAGCGACCGCATGCTGAGGCTGGATGCGCGCAAGGCGCCGCGGCCGCGTCCGCTCACCTTCGAGGTCGGCCCCACCGATGTCATTCGCTCCGACGGATGGCGTTTCGACTTCAGCCCCTAACCAGCCTTCGCCCGGCATCAGGACAGGAGATCGACCATGCCCGCATCCCGCGTAACGTCCGAAACTCCCTGGCACGTCGTCTTCGTCATCGACGACAGTCACTCGATGTCAGGCCCGCCCGCCGACGCCGTCAACGAGTCGCTCAAGCACCTGCTCGCCCAGCTCGAGATGTCGTCGCAGGGCAAGAAGCCCTACTTCAAGGTCTCGATCATCGCGTTCGGCTCGTCGGTCCAGCCGATCTGCGAGGCCGCCGCGGAGACCGACGTGGACGCCGACGCCATCGCCACCTTCGGCGGCAATCTCGGGGGAACCGACGCAGCGGCGGCGTTCGATGAGACCGCTGCGCTGTTGCGGCGTCATCCCGGCAAGGCGTCGGACTTCACGCCCTTCGTGTTCTTCTTCTCCGACGGCGCGCCCGCCGACGACAAGCTGGCGCTGGCTGCGGCGGAGAAGGTGAAGAATCTCGACATTCCGGCCGGGAAGCCCTGGATCGTCAGCATCGGCTTGGGCGACGGTGTGCAGGAAGACTTCATGAAGTCGGCGGCGACCACTTCCGAGCTCTACAAGTGGCTGCGGACGCCGGCCGACATCGTGAAGTTCCTGCCGGCGATCGGCACGGTCGCGCAGACCACCGCCGGCGGCGCCGAGGGGGTCGCGGCGGGCGTCATGCAGTTCTGAGGCGCGCCGGCGCGCGCCGTGGCGCTGCGCACGCTAGACGCTGCGCCGCGCGGTGACGGCGGTCGGCAGCGGCGTCTCCACGCCGAGCTCGGCGAACTCCACGACGGCGAAGCGCATCGCGCTGCACGCCGGGTGCGCGATCGCCCGGCCGGTCGCGGCGTCCCGGAAGCCAAGTCGCCATGCGCGAGGGTCGCCGCGCGCATCGACCACGACGCCGCGCGTCGGCCGCAGCGCCGGGTCGGCCGCCGCGCGTTGCGCCGCGACCGCCTGCGCCATCAGCACATGCTCGTCGTTCGCCACATCGAGGGACATCCGGCGCCTCCACGCGCATCTCCGCCGCCGGAAGCGATAGCGCGACGCGGTTAAGGCTTTCTCGACGGGGACCGGCCGATCGCGACGAACAGCGCGATGGCGATGAGCGGCGATCCGATCACGACGAGCGTGGCGGGGAGGCGCCACCCCAGATCGCGCCACCGCGCGACGATCGCGCAGAGCGCAGCGCCGAATGCGCAGGACAGGATGCACAGTGCGAGCCGGAAACCGGAACTCCAGCCCGCCGGGGAGGCCGTCAGTTCGAGGACGGTCCACTCCGCGAGCCCGGCGAGAACGGGCGGCGCCCCATCCGCGCGGTCGAGCCTGACGCTTCCGCCGGCGTCGCCGAGCGCCGCGACGTGAAGCAGGGCGAGACCGGGCCCCGCGGCCGCGAGGGACAGGATCATCGCGGAGAGGAACCGGGCGCGCCCCAGCCGCAGCGCGTGGCCGCCCGGCCGCCGGGAGCGCCTCGCCATGCCGAGGAGGATGTTGAGGATCGGAACGAAGAACAGCGCCAGCAGCGGATCCTTCACCTCGCCGTCGCGAGCGCGCAGGAGCGCCGCTCGGGAGAGGACGCCGACGGCGCCAAGCGCGACGAGGATCGACGCGGCCTCCGCAGCCGCGTCGGCCCAGGGCGGCGTCGCCGGCAGCAGCATGAGCAGCGCAAACAGGCAGCGCAGGGCGAAGTCGCGGCGGCCGAAGCTCCGCGGCGCAGGCGTCGGCGGCGCCGGCTGCGGCGCAGGGGGCGGCGCGCCGCGCGCCGCCGTCGGGTCGGCGCTCGGCCGTTGAGCGCTCCCCGGGCTCGAGGGCCGGGCCGGGCGGCGCGCTTTGGCCTCGCCGGGCTCGCTCCCGGCGCCGCCGGGCGGGTCGGCCAGGGATGGATCGGGCCGCCCCGGCCGGTCCAGCCGCATGACAAAGGCGTGCAGCGCCCAGAAGTCGTTGTCGAAACGGGACACTGCGGCGCGCCTAGCCGCAGTCGGGGGGAGCCGAGGCGCGCGATCCCTCCCCCGAGAGCAATGCGTCGCGGTTGATCGTGGCGCGGAACACCACCCGACGCGAGCGCGGCGCGTCCTCGATGCCGGTCGCGGGGTCGAGGATCGGCCGCGACGACGAATGCCCGACCGCGACGAGGCGACTGCGCGCCCATCGCCCGAGCGCGGTGTCGCCGGTGAAGGCGAGACATGCCTCCAGCACCGCATAGGCGCGGCGTTGCGACAGGTCCAGATTCAACCGGTACGCCGTCGCTCCGTCGGGAGCGCCCTCCCACTCCGAGGACGCATGTCCCTCGATCCGCGCCTCGTCGATCACGTCTCCGACGCGGCACAACGCGCTGAGCCACGGCGTGCAGAGGTCGCGCAGCAGCGCCGACTGCGCCGGGCCCACGGCGGCCTCCTGCGATGCGAACGCGGTCGCCTCGCCGAAGGTGATCGCGCCGGTGGCGCGGTCAATGGCGCCGCCTCCGGCCGCGACGGTCGCGCCGACGGCCGCCTCGACTTCGGCGACGACGTCGCGCCGCGCGGCGGAGAGCGCCGCCTCCAGCCGGCTCTGCGCCGTTTCTCCCGCGCGCACGGCGTTCTCCACCCGCTCTGCGCCGAACTCCAGCGCCAGCCGGTGGAGCGCGAGCGTCTCGCCGAGCGTTCCGGCCCCGGCCGCCGCCAGCGCCGTCTCGCGCGTGGCGCGGTCCATGGCCGCTCCCGCCGCCAGCCATTCCAGCGCCGCGTCCTCTCCGGCGGCGTCGACGAGCGCTTCGAGCAGCCTGCCGGCCTCGGCCTCGCGCTGCGTGTCTTCCCGCGCAAGAAGCGCCGCTGCGCGGTTCAGCGCGTCGGGTCTGGCGAGCGCTTCGAGCAGGGCGGGCGGCGTCCGATCGAGCTGCTCCACGATGCGCGCCGCGGGGCCCGGCGGCGCGAGCGCGGCCCCGCCGGCAAGCGCGCGCGCCGTCTGGGCGAGCTGCGCGCCGCCGCCGGGCAGAACCTGTGCGCCCGCGATCGCGTCGAGGATGTCGGGGTCCGCCGCCGTCGCGGCGCCGGCCTTCAGCCAGTCCAGCGCGGCCTCGGGACCGGCGGCGGCGATCAGCGCGCCGAGCAGCGGCTGGATGCGATCGCGTCCGACGGTCGCCTCTGTCGCCAGTCCTTCGGCGGCGCGGAGCAGGGCGTCCGGCTCCGAAAGACGGTCGAGCGCCCAGGCGGGGACGTCGGCGAGCTTTCGGGCGATTTCCGCGGCAGGCCCGGGCGGCGTGACCGCGGCGCCCTCGGACAGGGCCTGCGCCACGCGCGCCAGCTCCGCCACCCCGCCCTTCGGCAGGCCCGACGCAGCCTTCAGCAGCGCCAGCGCATCGGGGTCGGCGACGATCCGTTCGCCGCGCTGCGGAGAATACAGCGCGGCCCCCGACCGCAGGCGCTCCAGAGCGTCGGCCGCCGCCTCCGCTCCAACCGCGCCAAGCCACGCGTTCAGCGCCTCGAATGTTCCGCGATCGAGTGGGCTCGCAAGCGCCGCGGCGAGCCTGCCGTCGCGCGCCGCCTGCGCGACGGCTTCGCGCGCCGCCGGCGCCAGCGCCGCCAGCGGGTCGTCGCCGCTGCGCGCGCGTTCGGCCTCGAGCGCCTGCTCCGCGCTCAGCTTGCCCTTCTCCGAGATCGCGACGACGAGCAGGAGGACGAAGACCGCCAGCATGAAGACTTCGGCGATGGCGAGACCGAGGACGACGCCGCGCTCCGGGCCGCGGCGAAGGGAGGACGCGCCGATCATCCTGCGCTCCCGCCGGCGTTGCGCAGTCGGTGCGCCAGCTTGTCGGCCTCCATCACCGCGTCGCCCCAGGCGGATCGCGCGCCCTCGGTTTCGTCGAGCACCGCCTCGATCTGCTCCCGCGCCGCAATGAAGCTCGCCGCGCCCCCGTCGAGAACCCTGGCGAGCCCCTCGACGGCTGCGCGCAGCGATCCCACCTCCGCCGTGAGCGCCTGCGAAGCCTCCGCCGAGGAGGCGTCCACGCGCCGCCCGGCCGCCCCGATCGCGTCGACCGCGGCGGCGAGACGCTCCTCGAAGGCGCGGCCCTGCCGCTGAGCCGCGTCGCCGAAGGTCGTCGTCGCCGTGACGAGGCGCTCGTGCGCCTGGGTCGCGCCGTCCGCCAGGCGTGTCGCGTCGGCCGCCATGGCGTCCGCGCGCGTGGCGAGCTTCGCGGCGACTTCGGCTGCGCCGGCGCCGAGCGCGTCGAACTCCGCGAGCACGCGGCGCATCGCCTCGCCATGGCCGGCCGCGGCCGCTCCGAGACCGTTCTCGAGCGAACGCGCCACCTCCTGCGCCCTCGCTTCGACGCCGGCCAGCAGCGCGGCGAGGCCGTCGCGGGAGGCGGCCATCGCGGCCGTCAGTTCGGCGGCCGCCGCGGCGAGCCTTTCGGCGCTGGCCTCCGCCGCCTCGGCCACCGCGGCGTGGTGGGCGTCGGCGTGGCGCCTCGCGGCGTCGACGAGCGCCGCCTCGGCGGCGTCGCGCGTCCGCCCCGCCGCCGTCGCCTGCGCCTGCGCCGCCGCGTCGACGCCCGCGACGAGCCGCGCCGAAGCCTGCGCCAGCGCCGTCTCCACCTTTTCGGCGCCGGCGGCGAACCGCTCAGCCGCTCCCGACAGCGACGCGTCGAGCCTTCGCATGAGCGCATCGGATCCGGCCGCCGCCTGTGAGCGCCCGGCCTCGGCGGCCTCTGCGCCGCGACGCTCCATGTCCGCGATCATCGCCGACAGGACGCGGCCGACCTCCTCGGCGATCGCCGTCGCACGGGCGGACGCATCGGCCTGCGCCGCCTCGCCGGCGGCGGAGACGCGCTCGGCCACGACCCTCCGGATCGCGGCGTCGAGGCCTTCGAGATTGGCGGCCACCTTCTCGCCGGCCATGCGCGCGGCTTCGGCCGCGGCCCGCGCCTCATCCGCGACATCCGACAGCGAAACGGCCGGATCCTGCGAGTCCGCGCCCTGATTTATGGTCGCGCGCAGCAGGACCCCGGTGATCGTGGACGCCAGCGCCACGCCGAAGCCGACGATGATGCCTCCGACGGAGCCGACCATCGCACCGTCCGCGCCGACCGATTGCAGCAGCGTCAGGGCCAGGCTGACCAGCGTGAACAGGAACCCCAGATAGTAGCAGTTGTCGCCAATCGCCTCGACGCCGCCGCGACGTCCCTTCGCGGCGAGGCTCGCCGCAGCGTAGCCCACGATGACCAGCGCCGGCCAAACCCAGATGATCCACGGGCTTGCGTCCGCAAACCTGAGGGCGAGGATGCCGGCTCCGCCGGCTGTCGCTGCGATGAGGAACCAGCCGGGACCGGAGCGCAGGACATTCGGCCGCCGCGACGAAGCGCGCGCCGTCATGCTTCGAGCCGTCTTTCCAGGACGCGATAGCCGGCTTCGACAAGCCGGATCGCCTTTGGGTCGGCTCCATGACCCTGCAACAGCGCCGCGCGCGCGCCGTCCAGCGCGGTGCGGTCATACTCCGGACCAAGCGCGAACATCGCCAGCGCGTTGGTCTCCGAGCGGGTGAGCGCGACCCGAGCGCCGCCGGGCGGCCGCGGCGCGGTCGCCACGGGAGTGGCGGGCGCCGCGGCCATGGTCGGCCTCAGTCTTGGCGCCGGCGCCGCGGGCGGCGCGGAAGTCCTTGTGCGCACGGGGCCCGCCCTCCCGGGCGAAAGGCGCCGCATCAGGGCGCGCGCGGCGCGCCGGAGCGGCCGTTCGCGATGATCGCCGTCGGGCGTGTAATAGTAGACCGGCAGTTCCCTGAAGTAGGGACTTGTCTTTAGCTTGAGCGCGCGCTTGCCGAACCGGGTGACGATCACGTTGCAGGTGTCGGGATCAAGGTATCGCTTGATCTGATCGGCGGTCAGCACTTCCGTCTCGACGCCGGACCCCGTGGCGCGGCCCAGGGTCTCGGCCAGCTGCTGCGCCGTCTCGTCGTCGTTGGTCGCCATCCAGTACACGGCGTCGGCGTTGCCAAGCCAGTTTCGCCACGTCTTGGGATAGACGTCGCTCAGGGCCGACAGCGTCTGGGCCACGCCGAGGAACTGCACGCCATAGCTGCGCAGCACCGCCGGCCCCTTGTCCAGCTTCTCGATGGCGCCGAGGCTCGGAAGCTCGTCGATGGCGAAGAAGCACTTGGGCTTCAGATCGCCGGGGACGCTCTCGAAGATCGCGAGCGACATCACCGTGAGCAGCCGGAACCAGTCCGACAGCTCACCGTTCACCGACCCGGTCGGCGCGCATACGAACACGTCCTGCCGCCCGAGCTTGAGGTCGTGCAGGCTGAAGGTCGAGTGGGCGGAGATCGCGCGGACGAGATCGTTGTCATAGACCGACAGCGCCACCTTCAGACCGGCCATCACGTCCCCCGCCGACCGCGCGTCGGAGAAGACGGACGCCGCGGAGGCGATCGCGGCGTACCGGGTGTTGCGCGCCATCTCCTGCAGGAGGAACTGGAAACCCTGTTGCGGCGTCACCGACTTTCCGGTCGCCCGGCGCATGTCCTCCGCCAGTCCGGCGTTGACGAGCTGGTGGACGCGCAGCATCGTCCGCATCGGCGGCGGATCCTCGGTCAGCACATAGAGCACGAGCCCCGAGAGGAACTTGCGGGCGGCGCGCGGAAAATAGGGCTGTCGCCCCTCGATGCGTATGAGGCCCTCGGCAAGCTTGTCGGCGTAGCGCACCGCGGCGAGCGGCCCCTCGCGCGCGATGGCCGTCTCGATCTCGGTGAGCGGGTTCCAGCAGTCGCTGATCTGGTTCGGCACGATGCCGTAGGGGTCCAGCACGGCGATGGACTTGCCGAGGCCGATCACGCCGTCGCCGCCGCCGCCGCGGCGCGCGCGCAGCGTCTCGGCCATCTTGCCCTTGGGGTCGATCACGAACGCGTTGCCCGGGTGCAGCGCCAGCATCGTTGTCAGGAACGAGGTCTTTCCGCCGCCCGTCCCGGCCAGCATGAACAGATGCCGCTCCAGCCGCTGGCCCACGGGCTGCGCGAAGCCGACGCCGGCGATCGACAGCCTGCCCAGCAGGACGTCGCCTGGCCGGAACACCAGGCAGAGCTTAGTCAGCGTTCCGGCGAACCCCCCCGTCGGGGCTCCGGCGCTGCGCCACTCGTTGTCGATGTAGGCGCGAAGCCGGAGGTATGCAGACGCCAGCGCGCGCCACGGCAGCCACAACCACAGATGATGCGCCGCCGGGTTCCACAGCCCCAGCCGCCGCGCCGCCGTGGCGTAGGCCGCATGCGAAGCGGCGATCGCCCCAAGGAAGGCGGCCAGAGCGGCGACGCCGAGGGCGGGCTGCCCGCCGGAAATGGTCGGACCTGCGAGCGCCGCGAAGCCCCCCAGCCGCAGGAAATGCGTGACGGATCGTGCCACATTCGCTCCATCGGCGCAGCGCCGGCCATGGGACGGCCCACTGGCGACAAATTTAGACGCATAGGCCGTTTCATGCTAGATTCTTCGGGATTTTCGTCATTTGTCGTCAAGGTCGCGGGCCATGGCTTCGCGACGGCGAAGGAGGTCGTCATGGGCGACAAGGGCCTGCAGAGCTTCGACGGCTCGACGAACGGCTACAAGAAGGATGGTCGCGGCACATGGCGCGACACCGGGGACCACTCGATCCGCCACAGCGTCGATCTGGCCGAAGACGGCTCGATCCGGGAGCACGTTGTCCACACCGACAAGACGACCGGATTTCGCGACAAGCGAGGTGAGGTATATACCTCGGACATGCTGCAATCGGGCGATGGCGACGCCGAAAGCCGCGAGGAGAGGATGCGGCGGTTTCTCGAAGGGTCGGACCAGCAGGAGCCTGCCCTGCGGCAGGAGCGAGACATCGACCTCTGACCGCGGCAGGACCGCACGACCGCCTGCAGCCTTCACGGACTGCAGACCGTTCGCCTGGCCAATCCCCGCGTGACGGCGGCGCCGGCGCTCACAGTCGAGATGCGCGGCGGCGTCCGCCTAGCGTCGGGGGCGACGCGGATGCTCCAACCCGCCAGGCTCGAAACCGTGATCGAAGCGCTCTCGTGCGAGCGGACGGCCTCTCGGGCGGAGACAATCGCGAAGACGCCGCGTTCTACAGCCGCCGTGATGACCGCCCCGGCGCGGCGGAGCTTGTCGCGGGTCGGCGTCAGCAGTTGGCATGCGTCCCTCGGACCGGACAGTTTTCTGCGTGCGGCTCGACCGGCCCGGCCCTTTCCCGCGGAAAAGGCCGACGTCGAGACGCCACCGCAAGCCGCTTGCGGCGCGTGGATCCGAGAACTCGGGTCGTGGCCGGGGCGGAGGCCGGCGCGTTCGATGACGATGTCGCTGAAGTCGGGTCGGAAGGGCGCGAAGGTCAGGCGGCTGGTGACGCAGCATGATCTCAATCCGCGCCGATGGCGGCGCTTTGCGAGAACCATCGACGGCGACCATGGCGGACCGATCCATCCGCTGGTCGCCCGGGGGCGCCGGGATTCATGCGCCCGATCACCTGCGGGTCGGCGACATCGCCTTAGCAGCCGTCGCAGCCGGCTTCCTCCGTGTCGCGCGGGAGGCTGACAGCGGCCCGGAGGCGCTTCGCCCGACCCTTGGCGCGTGCGGCCGGCGCGGGCCGCGGGGGAGGCGGCCGTTCGCTGGAGCTGCGCCAGAAAAGGACTTTCGGCCGAAGCGCCTCACGCCGCCGCCCGCGCCCGCATCCTGCGCGCCCGCGCCAGCGCGCGCGGCAGGCGACGCGTCGAGCGCCACAGCGCCGCAAGGTCACCCTGCGCGGCGAGCAGCGCGGGGGTCACGACCAGCACCAGGACCATCCCGAAGCCGAGGCCGAATGCCAGCGTGATCACGGTGGGCTTGAGGAACTGCGCCTGGGTCGAGGTCTCGAACAGCATCGGCGCCAGCCCCGCCACCGTCGTCGCCGTGGTCAGGAACACCGCCCGCAGGCGGTCGCAGCCGGCCTCCACCAATGCGGGCGCGAGGCCTCGCCGCGCGGCGTGCTCGTCGGCGGCGCGCACCAGCACGATGCTGTCGTTGATGACGATGCCCGCCATTCCCAGAAGCCCCACCACCGAGAACATCGAGAGCGGCGCGCCCATCAAGTGATGGCCCCAGAGCACGCCGATCAGCCCGAGCGGGATCGCGATGAGCACCGGCAGCGGGCGCGACCATGAGCCGAACGCCCAGGCCAGCGTGGCGTAGATCCCCGCGAGGCAGGCGAGGAACCCGACGCGCGCGTCCGCCAGGAACCGCTGCTCCTGCTCGCGCAGCCCGCCCACGCGCCAGTCCACCGCGAAGCGCGCGGCGATGTCGGGCATGATGCGGCCCTCGATCTCGGCGACGGCGGCCGCGGCGGCGGCGGGGTCGGTCCCGTCGATCTCGCCGGAGACGGTGAGCACCGGGTAGCCGTCGCGCCGCGTGATCGTCGCGAAGCCGGACCCGCGCGAGACGGCGGCGATGTCGCCGAGCGCAGCCCAGCCGCCGTCGGGCGCCCGCAGCGCCGCGCGGTCGATGAAGTCGGCGGTCCGCTCGGCGTCGGCGAGGCGGACCGTCACGGTCGCCGTGCGGCCCTCGATCGGGAACTCGGCGGCCTCGATCCCGGTCAGGCGCGCGCGCAGGGCGGCGCCGAGGCTCTCGGCGTCGAAGCCGAGCGCGGCGCCGCGCGGCGTCGTCCCGATGGTCAGCTCCTCCCTGTCGAAGGGCAGGTCGTCCTCCACGGCGGAGACGGGTTCGAGCCGCGCGAGCGCGGCCTTGAGGGCCTCCGCGGCGGCCTTCAGCACGCGCGGGTCGTCGCCCACGAGGTCGATGGAGAGCGCGTCCCCGCCCGGCCCGGCGGCGTCGCCGCGCCCTGCTACGGTCTCGGTCAGCGGATGCGGCCTGATCTCCTCCCGCCACGCCCGCAGGAAGGCGGACACGGTCCAGTCGCGGCGTTCGGGCTCGACCACCTCGATCGAGACCCCGCCGAGCAGTTCGGCGTCCCTGCCTTCGGCGCCGGCGAGCCCGCGTCCGGCCGAGCCGCCCGAGACGCCGAGCGCGAAGACCACCGGGGGCGCCCCGTCAGCCGTGGCGAAGCGGGGCGAGACCGCCTCCAGCGCCCGCAGCGTCTCAGCCAGCATCGCCTCGGTGTCGCCGCGCCCGGCGGTCGGCAGCATGGCGAAGTCGAGCGAGCCTGAACTGCGCTCCGGCGCGTCGAAGAAGCGCCAGCTCACCGCGCCCGAGGTCAGCAGGGTGGCGCTGGCCATGAGCAGCGCCGCGGCGCCGCCGATCACGACCCAGCGCCAGCGCACCGCGGCGGTGAGCAGGGGCCGGAACAGCCGCTCGCGCGCGCGCCGGAAGCCGCGGTCGACCAGCCGCGCCGGCGCGTCCGCCCAGCCGCCGCGCCGACCGCCCGCGAGCGCCTGGCGCATGTGCCCGGGCAGGATCAGGAAGCACTCGATCAGGCTGGCGACAAGCACCATCGTCACCGTCAGCGGGATGGCCAGGATGAGCGAGCCGAAGCGCCCGCCGATCGCCACCAGCCCCAGAAACGCAATGACCGTCGTCAGCGAGGCGGCGAAGACGGGCATGAGCATCCGCTCCGCCGCCGCCTGCGCCGCCGCCTCGGGCGCCATGCCGCGGGCGCCGAGGTGGTCGGCGTGCTCGGCGACCACGATGGCGTCGTCCACCACGACGCCGAGGCACAGGATCAGCGCGAAAAGCGAGATCATGTTGAGCGTCAGCCCCGCCGCCCACATCAGGGCCAGCGCCGCCGCCACTGCCACGGGGATGCCGAACGCCACCCACAGCGCGGCGCGGGCGGAGAGGAACAGGAAGAGCAGCCCCAGCACGAGCGCCAGCCCGATGGCGCCGTTCCAGATCAGCAGGTCGAGCCGGTCGGTGATCGCCTGCGCGCGCGTCCTTGTCAGCGCGATCTCGACGCCCGCCGGCAGGTCTTGCCGCAGGGCGTCCGCCGCGCGGGCGACGGCGTTCTGGATCGCCACGGCGTCGCCGTCCTCGCCGCGGTCGACGGCGAGGATCACCGCCGGCGCTCCGCCGACGCCGTAGGACGCGCCGTCGCCGTCCGCGTCGAGGCGGACGTCGGCGAGGTCGCGCACGGCCAGCGCGCCGCCGCCCGGCTCGCGGCGCAGGGCGATGGCGGCGACGGCCTCGGCGCTGCGCGCGTCGGCCCCGGCTCGGACCCGCGCGCCGCCCTCGCCGACCTCGCCGGCCGGCGTCGCGGAGGCGGCCTCGCGGATGCGGGCGGCGATCTCCTGCAGCTCGATGTCGTGGCGGACGAGGTCGATCTCGCGCGCGGCGACGACGATCTCCGGCTCCGGCGCGCCGCGCAGCGCGACGCGGGTGACGCCGGCGGCGTAGAGTCGGGCCTGAAGCTCCTGGGCGAGCCGCACGAGGGTCTCGCGGTCCACCGGCCCCCAAAGCGCCACGTCGGTCACGCGGTCGCGGAAGGTGGTCTGGCGCACCTGCGGCCGCTCCGCCGAGTCCGGCAGGCCGCCGCTCTCGGCGGAGACGACGCCGAGGGCGTCGCTGAACGCGCGCGCCATGTCGTGCCCGGGCTCGAAGCTGACCCCGATCGAGGCGGCGCCTTCGGTCGAGCGGGCGGAGACGCCCTCGACGCCCTCCATCGCGCGCAGGGCCGGCTCCAGCCGCGCGGTGATCTGTCGGTCGACGTCCTCCGGGCTCGCGCCCGGCCATGCGACGTCGACCCGGATCTGCTCGATCACGATGTCGGGGAAGAACTGCTGGCGCAGCGAGCCGGCTGCCCAGAAGCCCGCCAGCAACATCAGCGCCGCCACGAGCCCCGCGGCGGTGCGGTGGCGGATGAAATAGGAGATCAACCCGCTCATCCGCGCGCGTCCTCCGGCGCGGCGGAGAGCGGCCCCGGCGGCTCGGCCGCGCCCTCGCCGGGGCGCACGAGAACGCCCGGCGCCAGCTGCGGCGCGCGGGCGGCCACATAGCGCGCGCCGTCCTCCAGCCCCGAAACGATCAGCCTGTCGCCCTCGCGCCGCAGGATCGTCGCCACGACCTCCCGCAGCCGACCGATCTCGTCGACCAGCAGGATGCGCCCGTCCTCGGTCGCGGCGGCGGCGGGCAGGACGGCGACGCGCTCCAGCGCCGGCTCGCGGATCTCGGCGGTCACGAAGTCTCCGGGCCGCAGGACGGCGCCGGGTCCGGGCTCGAGCCGCGCGAAGACGGTGCGGCCGGCGCCCTCCACCGTGGGTCCGGGCCGGTCGAGCCAGCCTTCGACCGTCAGCGCGGCGCCGCCGAGCGAGAGGCTCGCCGCGACCGGCGCCTGACGGAGCCTGCCGCCGTCGTCCAGCAGCCGCCCGAAGGCGGCGCCGCTGAGGCGCAGCTCGGCCTCCAGCGCCGAGGGGTCGATGAGCCGCGCGACGGTCTGGTTCGCGCTGAGCACGTCGCCCACGGCGACGTCCGCCTCGCCGATCACCCCGTCGAAGGGCGCGACCAGGGTCGTGTCGGCGAGGCGGCGCTCGGCCTCCTCCAGCGCGAGCGCGGCCCGCTCGGCGGCGATCCTGGCGCGCGCGACGGAGAGCCGCGCCGTGGTCTCGGCCTGCGCAAAGCCCGCCAGCGCCTGCTCCGCCGCGGCGAGCGCCAGTTCGGCCTCCTCAAGCGCGGCGCCCGAGGCGAAGCCCTGCCCGGTGAGGTTCTCGCGCCGGTCGCGCGCGGCGGCGCGCAGGGCGACCTGGCGCCGCGCGGCCCGCAGTTCCGCCGCCGCCGCCGTCTCCGCCGCGGCGGCCTCCTCGGCGTCGGCCTCGGCCTCGCGCAGGGCGAGGCGGCCCTCGGCCACGGCGGCCATGTAGTCGGCGGGGTCGATGCGGGCGAGTTCGGCGCCGGCGCGCACGGCGGCGCCGTCGCGCAGACTGTCGGAGAGCGAGACGACCCGGCCGCTGACCGCGGGCCTGATCTGCGCCGTGCGCCAGCTCCGGATGCGCCCCCAGGCGGTCGTCACCGGCGTGACGCGGCCCAGCGAGACCTTGCCGATCGCCGCGGCGTAGCTGCGCTCGGCGCGCTCGGCGCTCTCGGGCGGGGCGTCCTCGCGCAGCGATCGCATCAGGCCGAGCGCGCCCGCGCCGACCAGCAGGGCGGCGATGATCAGTCCGGCCAGCGCGCGCGCGATGGTCCTCAAGCCCGTCTCCCGCCCTCTGTTGCGCCCTTCGCGCCACCTAGACGCAGCGGCCGCCGTCCACCTCGAGCACCACGCCGGTGAGCAGGGACGCCTCGTCGGACGCCAGATAGGTCGCCGCCGCCGCGATGTCCTGCGGGCGCGACATCCGGCCCAGCGGAATCGACGCGACGAAGCGGGCGCGGTTCTCCGGCGTGTCGGGGGCGCCCATGAAGTCCTCCAGCATCGCCGTCTCGCCGATCACCGGCGCGATGGCGCAGACGCGGATGCGATCCGGCGCCAACTCCACCGCCATCGACTTCGCGAGCAGGTTCGCCGCGGCCTTGGAGCCGTTGTACCATGTCAGTCCCGGCCTGGGGCGAATGCCGGCGGTCGAGCCGACGGTCAGGATCACGCCGCCGCCCTGAGCGCGCATCAGCGGCACGACCGCCTGCGCCATCAGGTAGATCGCCTTGACGTTGACGGCGAAAACGCGGTCGAACTCGGCCTCGGTCACGTCGAGCATCGGCTTGTTGCGATGGGTCCAGCCGGCGTTGTTCACGACGACGTCGAGCCCGCCGAAGGCCGTCGCCGCTTCGTCCACCGCCGCCTTGAGCGCCGCGCCGTCGGTCACGTCGCAGGGCAGGGCGAGGGCGCCCGGAATGGCCGCCGCGACCGCGCGGGCGCCTTCGGCGTTGAGGTCGAGCACGGCGACCCGCGCGCCCTCGCGCGCGAAACTCTCGGCGATGCCCCGCCCGAACCCTGACGCCGCTCCGGTCACGAGCGCGCGTTTTCCCTCCAGCCTCATGGCTTCTCCCCCCTTGCGTTGTTTTGTCCATCGAGGGGGCGGGGGCGCCGGCGCGATGTCAAGCGCGGCTCAGAAGTCGCAGGCGACGCCGTCCTTCTCCCAGTCGCCGAAGCGCGTCGGCTCGGGGCCGTCGCGTCCGCCCAGTTCGGCGGGCCGCGCCTCCGTCGCCTCGGCGGCGCGGCGGGCCTTCGCTTCGGCGAGCGCGCGCGCCGCCGCCTCGGCGATGCGGCGCTCTTTGCTGTCGGTGGCGTCGTCCATATATTCGGCTCCGTCAGATGACATGGGAGATATGGGCCATGGGCGCGGTCAAGACCATGATGCTGCTCGCCGCGATGACGGCGCTGTTTCTCGGCGCAGGCTTTCTGATCGGCGGGGCGACCGGTGCGCTGATCGCGCTCGTCTTCGCGCTCGCCACCAACGCCTACGCCTGGTGGAACAGCGACAAGCTGGCGCTGCGGATGCACAACGCCCAGCCGGTCACGCGGATGGGCGCGCCGGATCTCTACGGGATGGTCGAGCGGCTGGCGGGGCGCGCGGGCCTGCCCATGCCGGCGGTCTACGTGATCCAGACCGAACAGCCGAACGCCTTCGCCACGGGCCGCAACCCCGAGAACGCCGCCGTCGCCGTCACCACCGGCCTTATGCGGACGCTCGACCGCGACGAGCTGGCGGGCGTCATCGCCCATGAGCTCGCCCATATCCGCAACCGCGACACGCTGATCATGACGGTCGCCGCCACGGTGGCCGGCGCGATCTCGATGCTGGCGCAGTTCGGCATGTTCTTCGGCGCGTCCTCCAGCGGCGAGAACCGCAACCCGCTGGGGATGATCGGCGTGCTGCTCGGCGTGTTCCTCGCGCCCATCGCGGCGCTGCTGATCCAGATGGCCATCAGCCGCACGAGGGAGTATTCGGCGGACGCCGCGGGCGCGGAGATCAGCGGGCAGCCGCTGGCGCTGGCCTCGGCGCTGGCGAAGATTTCAGGGATGGCGGGGCGGATGGAGATGCGGTCGGCGGAACGGAACCCGGCCTCGGCCCATCTGTTCATCGTGAACCCGCTGTCGGGGCGGCGCTTCGACAGCCTGTTCGCGACGCACCCGGCGGCTGAGAACCGCATCGCCGCGCTGCGCGAGATGGCGGGCGGCGGCGCGGGCCGGTCTTCGGGCGGCGCAGGGCCCTCGGGCGGCGCGCCGTGGGGGCGCGGGCCAAGCGGGTCGGTCGCGCCGCGCGTCCCGCGGGCGCCGCGCGCCGGCGGCCGCCGGTTGTGAGCGACGTCCACGGCCTCGCCCCCCGCCGCGCCGCGCTGCGTCTCGTCTCCCATGTGCTCGACGACGGGCGCAGCCTCGACGCCGCGAAGGCCGACGCCGGCCTCGCCGCGCTGACCGGGCCCGAGCGGGCGCGGGCGGGCGATCTCGCCGCCGCGGTGCTGCGCTGGCTCGGCCCGGTGGATGCGCTGCTGGCGGAGCTGATGCGCGCGCCGATCGAGGCCAAGGCCCGCGCGGCGCGCGACGCGCTGCGGCTGGCGGTGGCCGAGGTCGGCGCGCTCGGCGTCGCGCCCCACGCCGCGGTGGACGCGGCGGTGCGGCTGACGAAGGAGGAGCGGCGCTCCGCCAAGCTCTCGGGTCTCGTCAACGCGGTGGCGCGGCGGGCGACCGAGGCCGCGCCCGTGCGCCTCTCCGGCGCCGAGGCGGCGAAGGCGGCCACGCCGGCCTGGCTGCGCCGCAGGCTGGTGAAGGCCTACGGGGCCGCGACGACCGACGCCATGGCCGCGGCGCAGCTGAAGGCGGCGCCGCTCGACCTCACGCCGCGCGACCGCGCCGAGACCGCGCGCTGGGCCGAGGCGCTCGGCGCGGAGATCCTGCCCACGGGCACGCTTCGGCTGGGTGAGGGCGCCCAGATCACCGCCGCGCCAGGCTATGCGGAGGGCGCCTGGTGGGCGCAGGACGCCGCCGCGGCGTTGCCGGCGCGGCTGTTCGGCCCGCTCGCGGGTCGGCGCGCGCTCGATCTCTGCGCCGCGCCGGGCGGCAAGACGATGCAGCTCGCCGCGATGGGCGCCGAGGTCACGGCGCTCGACATGTCCGCCCAGCGGTTGGAGCGGCTGCGGGAGAACCTCGCGCGCACCGGGCTCCGGGCGGAGGTCGTCGCCGCCGACGCGCGGGAGTGGCGGCCCGAGGCGCCCTTCGACGCGGTGCTGCTCGACGCGCCCTGCACGGGTGTCGGCACCCTGCGCCGCCATCCCGACATCGCGCATCTGCGTCGCGAGAGCGACGTCGCGCAGATGGCGGCGCTGCAGGACGCGCTGCTCGACGCCGCGTGGAGCATGGTCGCGCCCGGCGGCTCGCTGGTGTTCTGCACCTGCTCGCTGCTGCCGGAGGAGGGCGAGGCCCGCGCCCGCGGCTTCGCCGCCCGCACGCCCGACGCCAGGCCGACGCCCGCGACGGCGGAGGCGCTGGCCGCTCGGCCCGAGGACGTCGAGGTCTGCGGGCCGCTCGTCGACCGCCGCGGCTGGCTGCGCTGCCGGCCCGACCTCTGGCCCGATCTCCGGCCCGGCGGGCTGGACGGCTTCTTCGCGGCGCGGTTCGACAAGCCGGCGTGAGGATCGCGCCGCAAGGCCCCGGCGCCGCGCGCCTTTTGCGACCCGCAGGCGTGACATGGGCCGCCGCCCGCTCCATGCTGCCGCGGCAGCAGGCTGAGCAGGGCGGGAATGTCGCAGGCCGTTGAAGTCTTTCGCGCGCTCGGCGCCCTGGCGGGGCGGCGTCTGCGCCGCTGGGGCGACCGCTGGTCGGCCTGGATGGCGGCGCGGCGCGCGCGGCCTGCGGCGCCCACCGGCGGCGCCCTCGATCCGCTGGAGACCGGAGACCCCGAGCGCGCGCGGCTGCTGGCGCGCGAGGCGGCGCTCTTTCGCGGCGCGGCGCCCGCGGCGGGCGCCGTCTCGCCCTTCTCGGCGCGCGCGCCGTCGCCGGAATGGTCGCGGGAACTCGCCGACTTCGGGTGGCTCGACGACGCGCTGGCGGGGGTCCGGCGCGACCGGGCGAGCCTGCGCGGCTGGGTCTACGACTGGCTGAAGCGCGGCGGCGGCGGGGCGGACGTGTGGCGGGCCGACGTCGCCGGGCGCCGGCTCGGCGCGCTCGCCTGCGCGTGGCCGGCGCTGCGCGCGGGGGCGACCCCGGAGCAGGCGCGGCGCCTCGCGCTGTCGCTCGACGCCCATGTCGCGCATGTCGCGCGGCGGATGCGCGCCGCGCCACATGGGCTCGGCCGGCTCGAGGCCGCTGCGGGGCTCGTCGCCGGCGCCGCCGCGATCGACGGACGCGACAGGGAGCTGCGCGCCGGCCTGCGCGCCCTCGGCGCCGCGGCGGAGGCTCTGATCGACGGCGACGGCGGGCTGGAGACCCGCAACCCCGCCGATCTCGCCCGCGCCGTCGCGCTGCTGGGCTGGGTGGCGGAAATCGCCGGGCGGCGCGGCGAGGCCTTCGAACCCCATGCCGCCGGCGCGCTGGCGCGGGCGGCGCCGGCGCTGCGCGCCGTGGTGCTGGGCGACGGCGGCCTCGCGCGGTTCCACGGCGCCGGCCCGGCGGCGGACGCGCTGGCCGACCCCGCGCTCGCCCGCGCCGCCGCCGCCCCGGCCCATGGCGCGCGCGGCCTGCGCCGGGACGCCGCGATGGGCTTCGCGCGCCTTTCGGCGGGGCGCGCGGCGCTTATCGTCGACGCCGGTCCGCCGCCGCCCACGGGCGTGGCGGGGGCCAGCGCGCTGGCGCTGGAGTTCGCCGTCGGTCGGGAGCGGGTGTTCGGCGCCATCGGCCCCGGCGCCGCCTTCGGCGCGGCCTGGGCGGCGGCGGCGCGCGCCACGGCGGCGCATTCCGCCGTGGAGGTGGCGGACGTCTCGTCCTCGCGGCTCGGCCCCGCCGGTTTCGCCGCGCGCGTCCGCGGACGCCGCTTCAGGGCGCCGCCGCCGACCGTTTCGGTGGAGCGCGCCCGCGACGAGATCGGCCAGTGGCTGCGCGGCGAGCACGACGGCTACCTCGCCCGCTTCGGGGCGGTCGTCTCGCGGCGGCTGCTGCTGGCCCATGACGGGCGCGACCTGCGCGGCGAGGACACGCTCTCCTGTCCCGACGCCGCCGCCCGCCGCCGCTTCGACGCGGCGGCGCGCAGGGCCGGCGGCGCGCTGCCCTTCCTCGTGCGCTTCCACCTCGCGCCGGAGGTCTCGGCGCGCCTGGAGGGCGGCGCGGTCGTGGTCGTCGCGCCGTCGGGGGCGGAGTGGCGCCTGCGCGCCGCCGGCGCCGGGCTGAGGCTGGAGGAGAGCGCGTCGCTCGACGACCGCACCGCGCGGCGACGCGAGTCGACGCAGATCGTGCTGGCCGGCGCGGCGCGGGACTACTGGGGCCGCGTCGCCTGGGCGCTGGAGCAGACGGCCCCTGAACCGGCCCGCCGCCGGCGCCCCGCCGCAGCGCAGGCCTGAGGCCGCAGAGGGTTCCAGCCGCGCGGCCGCGCGCGGGGGGGGCTGGGCGCGAGACGGCGGCGCGGCCCCGGCGCGAGCCCGCGCCGCCCGCGCCCATTGCGCAACGCCCCGCCCAGGGGCTAAGGCGCTGCCCATCGGCGAAGGCGGCGCGGGCGGTGAGGCGATGAACGGCATGGCGGGCGAGGGCGGGGACGCGGGGGCTCAGGAAGGCGTGGTCGCGGTGCGCCGCGCGCTGATCTCGGTCTCCGACAAGACCGGCGTGGTCGCCTTCGCGCAGGCGCTCGCCGCGCGCGGGGCGGAGATCGTCTCGACCGGCGGCACGGCGGCGGCGCTGCGCGAGGCGGGGCTCGCGGTGCGCGAGGTGGCCGACGTCACCGGCTCGCCGGAGATGATGAACGGGCGCGTCAAGACGCTGCATCCGCGCATCCATGGCGGCCTGCTCGCCCGGCGCGACGACGCCGCCCACATGGCCGCGCTGGCCGAGCACGCCATTCCCGCGATCGACCTGCTGGCCGTCTCGCTCTATCCGTTCGAGGCGACCGTCGCGCGCGGGGCCTCTCCGGAGGACTGCGTCGAGAACATCGACATCGGCGGCCCGGCGATGCTGCGCGCCGCGGCGAAGAACTTCGCGGGCGTCGCCGTCGCCTCCGACCCCGAGGACTACGCCGCCATCCTCGCCGACATCGCCGCCGTCGGCGGGGTGGGCGTGGGTCTGCGCCGGCGCCTCGCCGCCCAGACCTTCGCGCGCGTGGCCGCCTACGACGCGGCGGTGTCGGCATGGATGGCGGAGCAGGCGGGGCTTGAGACGCCGCGCTGGCGCGCCGCCGCGGGACGCCTGCGCCAACCCCTGCGCTACGGCGAGAACCCCCACCAGCGCGCGGCCTTCTATGTGGATGGCGCCGCGCGGCCCGGCGTCGCCGCGGCGCGGCAGGTCCAGGGCAAGGAGATGAGCTACAACAACATCGCCGACACCGACGCCGCCTTCGAGGCGGTTGCGGAGCTCGGCGGCGACCGGCCCGCCTGCATTGTCGTCAAGCACGCCAACCCCTGCGGCGCCGCCCTCGGCGACACGCTGGCGGAGGCCTACGGCCGCGCCTTCGACTGCGACCGCGTGTCGGCCTTCGGCGGCGTCGTCGCCGTCAACCGCCCGCTCGACACCGCCGCCGCCGAGGCGATCACCGGCGTATTCACCGAGGTCGTGATCGCGCCGGGCGCCGACGCTGCGGCGCTCGCGGTCTTCTCGCAGAAGGCCAACCTGCGCCTGCTGCTGACAGAGGCGATGCCGGACCCCGCCGAGGACGGCCTCGCCTGGCGGCAGGTCTCCGGCGGCTGGCTCGCACAGTCGCGCGACGCGCGGCTGTTGGAGGAGATGAAGGTCGTCACCGCGCGCGCGCCGAGCGTGGCGGAACTCGCCGACCTGCGCTTCGCCTGGGCCGTCGCCAAGCATGTGAAGTCCAACGCCGTCGTCTATGCGAAAGGGCAGGCGACCGTCGGCGTCGGCGCCGGGCAGATGAGCCGGGTGGACAGCGCCCGCATCGCCGCGCGCAAGGCCGCCGACATGGCCGCCGCGCTCGACCTGCCCGAGACGCCGACGAAGGGCGCCGCCGTCGCCTCGGACGCGTTCTTTCCCTTCGCCGACGGGCTTGAGGCGCTGGCGGAGGCGGGCGCGACCGCCGTCATCCAGCCGGGCGGCGCCATGCGCGACGCGGAGGTGATCGCCGCGGCGGACCGGCTGGGCCTCGCCATGGTCTTCACCGGCCTGCGCCACTTCCGCCACTGAAGGTTGCGGCATTGAAATTCGGTGCGCGCCGGGGGATGCTCGCGCCCGCATCCATCATCGGAAGGTTCGCCGCCATGCCCCGGCTGATCGCGCTCTTGTCCGCCGCCTCCCTCATGGCGGGGGTCGCCGCCGGCCCGGCCGCGGCGCTCGACACGCCCGCCCGCGCGGCGATCGTCGTCGACATGACCTCCGGCGCGGTGCTGATGGAGAAGGACGCCGACGAGCCGCTGCCGCCGGCCTCCATGTCCAAGCTCATGACCATGAACATGGTGTTCGAGGCGCTGGCGGAGGGCCGCCTCTCGCTCGACGACCGCATGCCGGTCAGCGAGAAGGCCTGGGCCAAGGGCGGCAGCAAGATGTTCGTCAATGTCGGAGACCGCATCCGTGTGGGAGACCTCATCCAGGGCGTCACCGTGCAGTCGGGCAACGACGCCTGCATCGTGCTGGCCGAAGGGCTGGCGGGCACCGAGGAGGCCTTCGCCGAGCGCATGAACGCGCGGGCGAAGGAGATCGGGCTGACCCACTCCCACTTCGTCAACGCCACCGGTTGGCCGGACGAGGGCCACGTCATGAGCGTGCGCGACCTCGCGACCCTCGCCGAGCGCATCGTCGAGGAGTTCCCCGAGCAGCATCGCTATTTCTCCGTGCGCGAGTTCACCTGGGAGGGGATCACCCAGCAGAACCGCAACCCGCTGCTCTACCTCGACATCGGGGCCACCGGCATGAAGACCGGCCACACCGAGGACGCCGGCTACGGCCTCGTCGCCACTGTCGAGCGCGAGGGCCGCAAGGTCGTCGTGGTGATCGCGGGGCTAGAGAGCGCCGGCGCAAGGCGCGTCGAGGCGGAGAAGCTCGTCGCCTGGGCCTATCGCGAGTTCCGCACCGGGGCGCTCTACCGCGCCGGCGAGATGGTCGCGCAGGCCGACGTCTGGATCGGCGCGGCGGACGCCGTGGGCCTAGCGCCCGCGCGCGACATCGTGGTGACGGCGCCGGCGGCGGACGCTGAAGGGCTGACGGCGCGCGTGCGCTACGAAGGCCCGGTCGCGGCGCCGATCACCAAGGGCGACGTCATCGCAGAACTGGTGGTCGAGACGCCGGGCGTCGGCGCGGTGAGCCATCCGCTCGTCGCCACCGAGGACGTGCCGGCGGGCGGCGTGCTGGCGCGGGTGACGGCGGCGGCGCGGCTGGCGCTTTCGGCGGCGCTGGGCGCCGCCGGGCTCGACGAGGTCAGCGTCGGGGACATCGGCCTTGGCGCCGTCGGCCTGTGAGCGTGCGCCCATGACGTCCGCGCCCATGACGTCCGCGCCCATGCCGTCCGCGCCAGTGACGCCTGCACGAGCGACGCCGGCGCGATGAGCGCGCCGGCGGGCGCCGACGCGACGCCTCTCCTCACGGGCCGGCTCGTCACGCTGGAGGGCGTCGACGGCGCCGGCAAGTCCACCCAGGCGCGGCTGCTGGCCGAGGCGCTGCGCGCCGCAGGCGCGACGGTGACGCTGACTCGCGAACCCGGCGGCGCGCCGGGCGCGGAGGCGATCCGCCGGCTTCTGGTGGAGGGCGAGCCGGGCCGCTGGTCCGCGCTGACCGAAGTGCTGCTGTTCACCGCCGCGCGTCGGGACCACCTCGAACGCACGCTGGCGCCCGCGCTGGCGGCCGGCAATGTCGTGATCTGCGACCGCTTCGTGGACAGCACCCGCGCCTATCAGAGCGCCGGCCGCGGCGAGGGCGCGACCGCCCCGCGCGAAACCGTCGACGCGCTGCACCGGCTCTGCATCGGGCGCGACCCGGATCTGACGCTGGTGCTCGACCTCGACCCCGCCGAGGCCGCCGCCCGCGACGGCGCCGCCAAGGGCGCCGAGACGCGCTTCGAAGCGTTCGGCGGCGCGTTCCAGACCCGCCTGCGCGCGGCGTTCCGGGCCATCGCGGAAGCCGAGCCCGCGCGCTGCGCGCTGGTCGACGCCGCCGGGGCGCCAGACGCCGTGGCCCGGCGGCTGCGCGCAGTCGTCTTCGCCCGTCTCGGGATCGCCGGGCCGTGAGCCGCGCCCCGACACGCGGCGCCGGTGGCGCAGACGCCGCGCAGGAGCCTGCGCCGGATCAGGTCGAGGGCGCGCCGCACCCGCGCGAGACGGCGGGCCTGCACGGGCAGGAGGCCGCCGAGCGCGCGTTCCTTGCAGCGTGGGCGGGCGGCCGCCTGCACCACGCCTGGCTCCTGCGCGGGCCGCGCGGCGTGGGCAAGGCGACGCTGGCCTACCGCCTCGCCCGCGCGCTGCTGGTCCATGGCGACGCGGCGCCGGAGACGCTCGACATCGACCCGCAACGCCCTGTCGCCCGGCGCGTCGCGGCGGGCTCCGAGCCGCGCCTCAAGACCCTGCGCCGCAGCGCCGACAAGTCCGGGAAGCTGCGCACGCAGCTGACGGTGGACGTGGTGCGCGACGCGCGCGCCTTCTTCGGGCTGACGGCGGCTGACGGCGGCTGGCGCGTCGCGATCGTCGATCCGGCCGACGAGATGAACCCCAGCGCCGCCAACGCGCTGCTGAAGATCCTTGAGGAGCCGCCGCAACGCGCCATGCTGCTGCTGGTCTCCCACGCGCCGGGGCGTCTTCTGCCGACGATCCGCTCGCGCTGCCGCACGCTCGACCTCGGGCCGCTGGACGGGGAGGCTTTTGCGAAGGCGCTGGCGGAGGCCGGCGCGGCTGAGGCGGCGCCGCCGGCGCTCGGCGTGCTCGCCGGCGGTTCGCCGGGCGAGGCGCTGCGGCTCGCGGCGGAGGACGGCCCGGCCCTCTATGCGCGGCTCGCCCGGCTGATGGCGGGCGCGCCGGGGCTGGACCGCGCGGCGCTGATCGCGCTGGCCGACGCCGCCGCGGGCCGCGCGGCGGCGGCGCGCTATGCGATGACGCTGGAGCTGACCGGGACGCTGCTGCGCCGGCTGGCGCGCGCCGGCGCGCTCGGCCACGGCCCGGAGGCGGCGCCGGGCGAGGCCGCGCTCGCCGCGCGGCTGGCGCCGGACGCGGCGCGCGCGCGGCTGTGGGCGGAGATGGCGGCGGAGACGGCGGCGAAGGCCGACCGGGCGCGGCTGGTCAACCTTGACCCTGCCGGCGTGATCCTCGATATCTGGCTCGCGATCGACGCGGCGGCGGGTCGCGCCATCGCGGCGTGACGGCGCGCGCCGCGCCCTCGGCCGCGCCCCAAGCGCCTGACCCGCCGGAGCCTACGCCATGCCGCCCGCCAAGCCGTCCGCGCCGCCCCCGACAGGGCTGCCTCTCCGTGCCGGGGGGGCGCCGGGCGGCGGGACTTCGGGCGAGGCGGCGCCGCCCGCCATCGTCGACAGCCACTGCCACCTCGATTTTCCCGAACTGGCGGGAGAGCTCGACGCCGTGATCGCCCGCGCCCGCGCCGCGGGCGTGACGCGCATGGTGACGATCGCGACGAAGCTCGCCGCCGTTCCCGGCGCGAGGGCCATCGCGGAGGCGCATGAGGGCGTGTTCTTCGCCGCCGGCGTGCATCCGATGAACGTGGCCGACCATCCGCCGGTCGCGCCCGAGGACATCGAGGCGCTCGCCGCGCATCCGCGCATGGTCGGCGTCGGCGAGACCGGGCTCGACTACCACTACACGTCCGAGACCGCCGCCGTGCAGCAGGCGTCGCTGCGCGTCCACATCGAGGCTGCGCGGCGCACCGGTCTGCCGCTCATCATCCACGCCCGCGCCGCCGACGACGACATGGCGCGCATCCTGAGCGAGGAGCACGCGGCGGGGCCGTATTCCTGCGTCATGCACTGCTTTTCTTCGGGCGAGGCGCTGGGGCGCGCGGCGCTCGACCTCGGCTTCTACCTCTCGATGTCCGGCATCGCCGCGTTCCCGAAATCCGGCCCGCTGCGCGAGATCTTCGCCGCCGCGCCGCTGGAGCGCATTCTGGTGGAGACCGACGCGCCCTATCTCGCGCCGCCGCCCCATCGCGGCAGGCGCTGCGAGCCCGCGCACGCGGCCCTGACGGCGCGGGTGGGGGCGGAGACGTTCGGCGTGGACTACGCCGCCTTCGCCGCCGCCACCTCGGCCAATTTCGACCGGCTGTTCGGCAAGGCCGCCATGGCGCAGGCCGCCTGATGGCGGAGTTGCGCGTGACCATTCTCGGCTGCGGCTCGTCGGGCGGCGTGCCGCGGCTGGGCGGGCGCTGGGGCGCCTGCGACCCGACCAACCCGAAGAACCGCCGCCGCCGCTGCTCGATCCTCGTGGAGCGCTTCGCGGAGGCCGCCGCCGAGGGCGCCGAGCCGACGCGGGTGCTCGTGGACGCCGGCCCCGACATGCGCGCGCAGCTGCTGGATGCGGGGGTGGGGCGGCTGGACGGGGTGCTCTTCACCCACGACCACGCCGACCACTGCCACGGCCTCGACGACCTGCGCCAGATCGTCTTCAACCGCCGCGCCATCCTGCCCTGCTGGGCGCCGCCGGCCTCCGCCGAGATCCTGCTGACGCGCTTCGGCTATGTGTTTGAGTCGCCGCCCGGCAGCCTCTATCCGCCGATCCTTGCGATGAACCTGATCGAGGGTCCGATCTGCGTCGACGGGCCGGGCGGGGCGCTGGAGGTTCTGCCCTTCGCCACGCCGCACGGCGCCATCGAGGCGCTCGGCTTCCGCTTCGGCCCCGTCGCCTATCTGCCGGACGCCTCGGCGATGAGCGAGGCGGCCTGGGCGGCGGTGCAGGGGCTCGACTGCTGGATCGTGGACGCCCTGCGCTACGAGCCGCACAGCAGCCATTCCCACCTGGCGCAGACGCTGGATTGGATCGAGCGCGCCGCGCCGCGCCGCGCGGTCATCACCAACATGCACATCGACCTCGACCATGACCGCGTCGCCGCCGAGACGCCGGCCCATGTCGCGCCCGCCCATGACGGGATGACGCTGGCGTTCGCGCTGTGACCGGCCCCTATGGCGGGGCGCTCTCGGTTCTCGAGGTCGTCGCGCCCGTCTTCCTGCTGGTCGCCGCCGGCTATGTCCTGGCGCGGACGAAGGTGGTGAGCGCGGAGGCGGTCGATGGCGTGATGGCCTTCGCGGTGCGCTTCGCCGTGCCGCTGCTGCTGTTCGGCGCGATCTATCGGCTGGACCTCGCCTCGGCCTTCGACCTCGAGCTGCTGGCGAGCTTCTATCTCGGGGCGCTGATCTGCTTCGCGCTGGCCATACTGCTGGCGCGGAAGGTGTGGGGCAGGCGGCCGGGGGAGGCGGTGGCGATCGGCTTCTGCGCGCTGTTCTCCAACAGCCTGCTGCTGGGCCTGCCGATCATGACGCGGGCCTATGGCGAGGGGGCGCTGGCGCCGAACTTCGCGATCATCTCGGTCCACGCGCCGTTCTGCTATCTCGTCGGCATCGTGGTGATGGAGTTCTCGCGGCGCGACGGCGCGGGGCTCGTCGCCACCGTGACGCGCGCCTCCAAGGCGATGTTCTCGAATGCGCTGACCATCGGGCTCGCGGCGGGCTTCGCGCTCAATCTCGGCGAGGTGGCAGTGCCCGCCTTCGCCATGACGGCGGTGGACATGGCGGCGACGGCGGCGCTGCCTGCGGCGCTGTTCGGCCTCGGCGGCGCGCTGACGCGCTATTCGCTGCGCGCCGACATCGGCGTGGCGACGATGACGGCGGCGATCTCGCTCGTCGTGCACCCGGCGCTGGCGCTGGGGCTGGGGGCCTTCGTGTTCGATCTGCCGGAGGGTTCGCTGCGCGCCGCCGTGGTGACGGCGGCGATGCCGACCGGGCTCAACGGCTATCTGTTCGCCGCGATGTACGCGCGGGCGCAGGGCGCGGCGGCGAGCGTCGTCCTGCTCGGCACGGCCGCATCGGTCGTCACGATCACGCTGTGGCTGCTGGCGCTGGGCTGAGGCCTCACGCCGCCTGCGAGCCCTTGCCCGCCTTCCGGACGAGTGATTCGAGCGCCTCGGCGAACGCCGTGAACGTCGCCGGCTTGACGAGATGCGCGTCCATGCCCGCGTCTAGGCAGTCGTCGCGGGCGTCTTCGTCGGTATCCGCGGTCAGCGCCATGATCGGGGTGCGCGGCCGTCCATTCTGGGCCTCCATCGCGCGGATCTTCCTCGCAGCCTCGACGCCGTCCATCACCGGCATCTGGAGGTCCATGATCACGACGTCGAAAGCCTGCCGGGCGAAGGCGCGCACGGCCGCCGTGCCGCTCCCCACCACCGTCGCCCGCGCTCCGAGCTTTCCGAGATAGGCATGAAAGATCATCTGGTTGGTCGGGTTGTCCTCCGCCAGAAGAACCTCGCGCAGCTTCGTTTCCATCATTACCCGCTCCCCACGCGCACCAGCGCGGCGAGGGTAGGCCGAAAAGCTGACCACGGGATGAACGGGGCGGTCGCGTCACCGCGTGCGGCCCGTCGCGCAGGCCGCAGGGCGGCGGATCAGGCCTTCATCCCGCGGGCGCCGGCGGGGCCGCATTTCCAGTGCGCGACGCGCCAGCCGGGTCGTCCTGCGCGCCACTGCGCGAGCACGCCCTGGGCCCCTATGGCGCAGGCCATGGGCGTGACGTCGGTGAAGGAAAGCGCCCGCTCCTCGCACTGGTGCGGCGAGAGGGCGAGGCAGACGATGAACACGAGCTCGGTCATGCGTGGCTCCCAACTGGGGACGCTGGCGGGCCGATGGCGCCGCCAGCGCGTACTGTGAACCCGTAAAACTTGACCGATCGAGACCGAAGAAGCTGTGTCAACCGTCACTGAAAGGACCGCTACTCCTCATATGGCGCAAAATTAGGCAAAATTCATGGTATATTGCACCGCAACATAGTTACCGATCAGGCGATCTCGACGATCCTGACGCCCGAATCAGTGGCCGACAGCGCGATCTCGCCGCGCTTCAGGCGCAGTGCGTCCTCCCCGAACACCGCGCGCCGCCAGCCGCTCAGCGCGGGGATGTCGGGGCTCTCCAGCGCCGCGAGCGCGTCGAGGTCGGCGGAGGAGGCGACGAGCTTCTGCGCGACGTCCATCGCGTCGCATTTCGCCTTCAGCAGCACCTTGAGCAGCTCGACCAGACCGCCGGCGCCGGGGGGCGGCTGCGGCTTGTCCTCCTCGGGCGCGACGAGGTCATGGCGCGGCGCGGCTTCGGCGGCGGCGATCACGGAGAGAATCGCCTCCAGCGTCGCGGGCTTGCGCCCCTCGCGCTGCAGCAGCCGCGAGGAGCCCAGTTCGTCGAGCGTCCGGGGGCGGCTGGACGCGATCTCCAGCAGCGCGTCGTCCTTCAGGACGCGGGAGCGCGGCACGTCGCGGGCCTGCGCCTCGCGCTCGCGCCATGCCGCCAGCGCCTGCGCGGCGGTCAGGAACTTCGGATTGTTCGAACGGGTGCGCAGGCGCCGCCACGCGGTCTCGGGGTCGTTCTCGTAGGTGGCGGGGTCGGTCAGCACGGCCATCTCCTCCGCCACCCAGGCCCCGCGCCCGGTCGCCTTGAGCTGCCCGGAGAGCTTCTCGTAGATCACCCGCAGATGCGTCACGTCGCCCAGCGCGTAGACCACCTGCTTCTCGCTCAGCGGGCGGCGCATCCAGTCGGTGAAGCGCGACGACTTGTCGAGGCCTTGCCGGGCGATCTTGCGCACCAGCGTCTCGTAGCCGACCTGGTCGCCGTATCCGCAGACCATCGCCGCCACCTGGGTGTCGAACATCGGCGCCGGCACGACGCCGGCGAGATTGTGGAAGATCTCCACGTCCTGCCGCGAGGCGTGGAAGACCTTCACGACGTCGGGGTTCGCCATCAGCGCGAACAGCGGCGACAGGTCGAGATCGCCCTCGACGGGGTCGATCGCCACGGCGGCGCCGGGGTCGGCGGTCGGCGCGCGGCCCATGTCGGCGCCGGGCCGCGCGAGCTGCACGAGGCACAGCTGCGGCCAGTAGGTGCGCTCGCGCATGAACTCGGTGTCCACTGCGACGTAGGGGTGCTCGGCGAATTCGGCGCAGACGGCGTCCAGCGACGCCTGATCGGTGATGAGGCTCATGAAAGGGGTTCTAGCGCACGTTCGAGCAAAGTTGCCACTGGTTCCGAACGCGGCCTAGTGTGCGCCTCGGAAACGCCCCGCTCGGGGGCGCGCGGGAGGGGCCATGCGCGCGATCCTGATCGCCAACGCCAAGGGCGGCGTCGGCAAGACCACTACGGCCGTCACGCTGGCCTCGGCGCTCGCCAGGGGAGGCGGCCGCGTGGCGCTGGCCGACGCCGACCGCCAGCGCAGCGCCCTGCGCTGGCTGCGCGCCCGACCGCCGGAGGCCGCGGCCGTCGAGGCGCTGGACTGGTCGAAGCCCAGGGAGATCGGCGAGACGCCCAAGGGGCTCGACTGGCTGGTGATCGACGCGCCCGGCGCTCTGAAGGGCGAGAAGGCCGAGAAGCTCGCCGCGGAGGCCCACATCGTCGTCACCCCGGTTGCGCCGTCGGCCTTCGACATGCGCGCCACCGCGCGGTTTCTCGACGATCTCGAAGAGGTGAAGCGCATCCGCAAGGGCAAGGCCGACGTGCTCGTGTTCGCCAACCGCGTGCGTCGGGGCAGGGCGCTGGACGCGCTGGAGCGGTTCTTTCAGGAGCGCGGGCGCGCGCTGGCCGCGCGTGTCGGGGACCGCGCCGCCTATGTCGATCTTGCCGCACTTGGGCTTTCGGTCTTCGATCGCGATCTGAAGGCGCTGGAGCCGCTGCGCGCGGACTGGGCGCCGCTTCTGGCGCGGCTGCGCGCGGCGTGATCTGTGGCGAACGGGCCGGCGGCGCCGGCCTTCCGGTCTTGTCGAAGGAGTAACGCGATGCTGAAACCCGTTGCGGCGCTCACCGCGCTCGCCCTCCTCGCCGGCTGCGCCGGAGAGCCGACGGCCTCGGGCAACCAGGTGCCGATCGGCGCCGCCGCCGGCGCGGCCCTCGGCGCCGCCGCCGGCCTGCTGGTCGGCGGCAACGACCGCCGCAACGCGCTCGTCGGCGCCGGCGTCGGCCTGCTCGCCGGCGCCGCCGTGGGCGACTACCTGCGCCGGCAGGAGCAGCAGCTCAACGAGGATCTCGCCGGCACCGGCGCGACGGTGGTCAACACCGGCGATGCGCTGCTGGTGACGCTGCCCGACGCCGTGACCTTCGCGGTGGACAGCTCGACGGTGCAGCCGCAGTTCATGGGGCCGCTCACCGACATGGCGCAGACCCTGCGCTCGGACCCCCGCAGCGTGATCGACGTCATGGGCCACACCGACAGCACCGGCTCCGACGCCTACAATCAGGCGCTCAGCGAGCGGCGCGCGCAGTCGGTCGCGCAGGTGCTGGCCAGCCGTGGCGTCAACCGGGACCGGCTCGTGGCCTACGGCTTCGGCGAGACCCAGCCGATCGCCAGCAACGAGACGGTCGAGGGCCGCCAGGCCAACCGCCGCGTCGAGATCCGCATCACCCCGCTCACCTGACGGCGGGCGGGGCGGCCCCGGCTGCTGTCGGGGCCGCGCGCGGCGGCGTCGGCGCGGCGGTCGGGCTTGCCCTGGCGGCGCGGACGCGCATCTCACCGGCCATGACGGACGCCGCACTCCCACCCGACCGCGCCGACGGCCCCCCCCGCTCGCGCCTCTGGCTCGAATTCGCCGCGCTGTTCTTCGCCGTGCCGCTGGCGATGTGGTTCTGGTTCGGCGCCTACAGCCTGTTCGGCGTGCTGTGGCTGCTTACGCTGGTCGCGCTGGGCCTGCTGGCGCTGACGCCGGACTTCTCGTGGCGCGCGCTGCTGCGGCTCGGCGGGCGGCGCGACTGGCTGATCGCGCTCGGCTTCACTGTGGTCACGGCGCTGGTCTGTCTCGTCGCGGTGCTGGCGCTGCGCCCGTGGGCGCTGCTCTCCATGCCGATGGACCGCACCGGCCTGTGGCTGATGATCCTGACGCTCTACCCGCCGCTGTCGGCGCTGCCGCAGGAGATCATCTACCGAACGCTGTTCTTCGAGCGCTACCGGCGCCTGTT
Source organism: Rubrimonas cliftonensis (assembly GCF_900107585.1). Taxonomy (GTDB): domain Bacteria; phylum Pseudomonadota; class Alphaproteobacteria; order Rhodobacterales; family Rhodobacteraceae; genus Rubrimonas; species Rubrimonas cliftonensis. Next base: position 74,088 of record NZ_FNQM01000001.1, read on the forward strand.
CCCCGATGCGCGCGTCGCGGTGCTGGCGAACGGCGCGGCCTTCGGGCTGGGGCACCTGTTCTTCATGCACCCGCTGACCATCGCGATGACGGCCTGCGGCGGCGCCGTGATCGGCTGGGCCTATCTCCGCTCGGGCTCGACGCTGCTCGCGGTGGCCATGCATTCGGCGGCGGGGCTGATCGTGTTCACCATGGGTCTTGGCGTCTATTTCTACTCGGGCGCGGTGGGCCGGGGGTTCTGAGGGCTGACCGCCGGCCAGCCGCCTTGCGAGCGCAGGGCCGAGGCGGTAAGCCCGCCGCGCAAGCCAGCCGCCTCCGGAGAGCCCCCATGCACGCCTACCGCTCCCACCACTGCGCCGCCCTGCGCGCGGACGACGCCGGCGCGACCGTGCGCCTCTCCGGCTGGGTGCACCGCGTGCGCGACCATGGCGGCGTGCTGTTCATCGACCTGCGCGACCATTACGGCGTCACGCAGGTGATCGCCGACAGCGACAGCCCCGCCTTCGCCGCGCTGGAGGCCGTGCGGGCGGAGTGGGTGATCCGCATCGACGGCGACGTCAAGGCGCGCGACCCCTCGCTCGTCAACCCGAAGCTGCCCACCGGCGAGATCGAGGTCTACGCCCGCGGCCTCGAAGTGCTCTCCAAGGCGGAGGAGCTGCCGCTGCCGGTGTTCGGCGAGCCCGACTATCCCGAGGACGTGCGCCTGAAGTACCGCTTCCTCGACCTGCGGCGCGAGACGCTGCACGCCAACATCATGCTGCGCTCCAAGGTCATCTCCTCCTTGCGCCGACGCATGACCGACCAGGGCTTCATGGAGTTCCAGACGCCGATCCTCACCGCCTCCTCCCCCGAGGGCGCGCGCGACTTCCTCGTGCCGAGCCGCCTGCACCCCGGCAAGGTCTACGCGCTGCCGCAGGCGCCGCAGCAGTTCAAGCAGCTGATCATGGTGGCGGGCTTCGACCGCTACTTCCAGATCGCGCCCTGTTTCCGCGACGAAGACCCCCGCGCCGACCGCGCGCCGGGCGAGTTCTACCAGCTCGACGTCGAGATGAGCTTCGTCGAGCAGGAGGACGTCTTTCAGGCCATCGAGCCCGTCATGCGCGGCGTCTTCGAGGAGTTCGGCGGCGGCAAGCCGGTGACGCAGAAGTTCCCCCGCATCCCCTACGCGGAGGCGATGCTGAAATACGGCTCCGACAAGCCCGACCTGCGCAACCCCATCGAGATGCAGGTCGTCTCGGAGCATTTCGCCGGCAGCGGCTTCAAGATTTTTGCCGGCATCGTCGAGAAGGGCGGCGAGGTCCGCGCCATCCCCGCGCCGGGCGGCGGCTCGCGAAAATTCTGCGACCGCATGAACGACTGGGCGCAGGGCGAGGGCCTGCCGGGCATGGGCTACATCTTCTGGCGGGAGGAAGGCGGCGTGCTGGAAGGCGCTGGCCCGCTCGCCAAGAACATCGGCCCCGAGCGCACCGAGGCGCTGCGCGTCCAGCTTGCTCTGAAGGCCGGCGACGCCGCGTTCTTCCTTGCCGGCGACCCGCGCAAGTTCGTGGCGACCGCCGGCAAGGCGCGCAACGTCGTGTGGTCCGAGCTTGGTCATTTCGGCGGCATGAAGGACACTTTCGCCTTCGCCTGGATCGTCGACTTCCCGATGTACGAGCGCGACGAAGAGACCGGCGCGCTCGACTTCAGCCACAACCCCTTCTCCATGCCGCAGGGCGGGCTTGAGGCGCTGAACGAGGCCGACCCGCTCGCCGTCACCGGCTTCCAGTACGACATCGTCTGCAACGGGCTGGAGCTGAGCAGCGGCGCCATCCGCAACCACAAGCCCGAGATCATGTATCGCGCCTTCGAGATCGTCGGGAAGGACCGCGCCTTCGTCGACGAGAATTTCGGCGGCATGATCAACGCCTTCAGGTTCGGCGCGCCGCCCCATGGCGGCATCGCGCCGGGGGTGGACCGCATCGTGATGCTGCTGGCTGACGTCGACAACCTCCGTGAGGTCATCATGTTCCCGATGAACCAGCGCGCCGAGGACCTGCTGATGGGCGCGCCCTCCGCGCCCACCAACGCGCAGCTGCGCGAACTCGGCCTGCGCTTCATCCCGAAGGACTGAGTTCCGGACGAGGGACTTCATTCGGGCGACGCGCGCCGCGGGGCGCGCGCCGGCCGCTTCCCTGCGCTAGGCTGACGCCACGTCAGTCGAGGGAGGCCGTCATGGGTCTGGGCGCTCTGGTCGATGTCGCCGTGAGCATTCTCGCGGTGATGGTGCTGTTCACGCTGGCCGCCACGGCGATCAACGAGGCGATCGGCGACAACCTGCTCCGGCTGCGCGCGCGCACGCTGGAGCAGGGGTTGCGGGCGCTGCTGGAGCACCGTCACCTCAAGGCGCTCGCCGCGCGCTACCGCCGCGAGGGCGCCACCGGCGTCGCCGAGGACGCGCCGGTGGCGGAGGGCGAGCGCGAGGCGATCCTGAGATGGGCGACGGGGAAGTTTTACGACGACCCCGACATCCGCGCCCTGATGCGCGGCGGCCGCAAACCCTCCGCCATCGAGCCGCGCCGCTACGCGCTGACCGTGCTGAACCTGATCGAACGGCGCGACGAACTCGAGAAGGCGGCGGCCGCCCAGATCGAGAAGCATCGCGCCGACACGCTCGCCGCGATCCGCGAGACGGCGGACGCGCTCGGCGCCGGCGGCCATGGGGCGGCGCTCGCCGCGCACGCCGACCGGGCCTTCGCCGCGACGCTCGGCGCGGTGGGCGACGCCGCCTCCGAGCTCGACCGGGCCGTGGCGGCGCTGGAGAAGGAGTTCGACGAGACGATGGACCGTGTGTCCGGCTGGTATCTGCGCAAGGTGCGGCTGATGAGCTTCTGCATCGGCCTCGTGCTGGCCGTGGGCGCCAACGTCGACTTCCTGCGCTACGCCGACCGGCTGCTGACCGAGGCCGCCCTGCGCGACCGCGCGGCCTCGATGGCGACGCTGCTCGCCGACGACGAGATGCTGCAGGCCTATTCGGCGGCGCTGCGCGAGGAACGCGCGGCGCGCGCGCAGGGCGGCGGCGTGGTGCAGGGCGCCGGCGACGCCCCGACCCGCGCCGGCGCCGGCGCCGGCGCCATACCGGCCATCGGCGGCGCCGGCGCCGCGGACGAGGCGCTCGACGCCGAAATCGGCCGCCGCGTCGGCGCGCTGATGGACGGTCTCGGCGGGTTGGAGATCCAGGTCGGGTGGGACTGCCTGTCCCACGAGGTCGACGCGCCGATCCTCACGACGCTCGGCTGCGGCGACGGCGCCGGCTTCGCCGCGCCCTCGGTCTCGGAGGTGATCGGCTGGTTCCTCGTCGCCTTCGGCGTGACGCTGGGCGCGCAGTTCTGGTTCGACCTGCTGAAGCGCATCGCGGCGCTGCGCACCAGCGGCGTCGTCACTCCGCCGGCTGAGCGTCGCGCCCAGATCGACTGAGCGCGCGCCGAGCAGGCGAAGGCAGCCGCGCCCGGACCTGCGGCGCCCGGACCTGCCGCAATGCCTGTCCGCTTGACCGGGCGGCCGCGGCGCGCGACGAGTGCGGCATGACCGCCGCACCCGATCTCGCCGACTGGCGCGACCCGCCGCCGCCGCCCCGCGCGCCGATCGACGGGCGCTGGGCCCGGCTTGAGCCGCTGGACCCCGCCGCGCACGCCCCCGCGCTGCACGCCGCCAACAGCGCGTCGGACGCGATGTGGAGATGGCTGCCCTACGGGCCGTTTCCCGACGGCGCCGCCTATCGGGAGTGGGCGGCATGGGCGGCGGCGCAGGACGACCCGCTGTTCTTCACCGTGATCGACCGCGCCGACGGCCTGCCGAAGGGCGTCGCGACCTTCATGCGCATCACGCCCGCCCATGGCGTGATCGAACTCGGCCACATCGCCTTCTCGCCGTCGCTACAACGCACGCGCGTCGGGACGGAGGCGCTGGCGAGCATCATGCGGCGGGCGTTCGGGCTCGGCTATCGCCGCTTCGAGTGGAAATGCGACGCCGGCAACGCGCCCTCGCGGCGTCTCGCCCAGCGGCTGGGGCTGAGCTTCGAGGGCGTCTTTCGCAGCCACATGATCGTCAAGGGGCGCAATCGCGACACCGCCTGGTTCGCCGCGACCGACGCCGACTTCCCCGCCATCGACGCCGCGCTGACCCGCTGGCTCGACCCGGCGAACTTCGACGCGGCGGGGCGCCAGCGCGAAAGCCTCTCGGACCTCACGCGCCCGCTGCGCCTGGCCTCGGACGCCTTCGCCCCCTGATGGCGCGCGTTCCGGCAGCGCCCGCGCCGCTGACCCGCGGGCAGGTGATGGCCCGCGTGAAGGCGCGCGACACCGCGCCGGAGCGCGAGGTCCGCAGGCTGCTGCGCGCCGAGGGCCTCGTCGGCTACCGGCTCGACCGGCGCGACCTGCCGGGGCGCCCCGACGTCGCCTTCATCGGGCGCAGGCGGGCGATCTTCGTCCATGGCTGCTTCTGGCACGGCCATGACTGCCCCCGGGGCGCGCGCGCGCCCAAGGCCAACGCGGATTACTGGGCCGCCAAGATCGCCCGCAACCGCGCCCGCGACGCGGCGGCGCTCGCCGCGCTGGAGGCGATGGGCTGGCGGACGCTCGTCGTCTGGGAATGCGCCCTGCGCGACCCCGGGCTGCAGGCGCGCCTCAAGACCTTCGTCCGCGCGACGTGAAGGCGCCGCCGCGCTTGGCCGCCGTCGCCGCGCTTGGCCGCCGTCGCCGCGCTTGGCCGCCGTCGCCGCGCTTGGATCGCCCGCCGGCCTGCTCTATTGGCTGGGCCGCGTGCGATCCGAGGACTTGAAGCGGGGGTTTGCCATGGCTGAGAGCTACGTCGAGCGGGCAGGGCTGAAGGTGGCCGAAGGCCTCGCGGCATTTCTGGAGGGCGAGGCGCTGCCGGGAACCGGCGTCGCGCCGGAGGCGTTCTGGAGCGGCTTCGCCGGGCTCCTGCGCGACCTGACCCCGCGCAACCGCGCGCTGCTGGCCACCCGCGCCGAGATGCAGCGGCGGATCGACGCCTGGCACGTCCAGCGCCGCAACCAGCCCCACGACCATGAGGCCTACAAGGCGTTCCTCGCTGAGATCGGCTATCTCGTGCCCGAAGGCGAGGACTTCGCCATCGAGACCGCTGGCGTCGACCCCGAGATCGCGACCGTGCCGGGACCGCAGCTCGTCGTGCCTATCACCAACGCGCGCTATGCGCTGAACGCCGCCAACGCGCGCTGGGGCAGCCTCTACGACGCGCTCTACGGCACCGACGCGATGGGGGCGCCGCCGTCCGGCGACGGCTACGACCGCGGCCGCGGCGCGCGCGTCGTCGCGCGGGCGCGCGTGTTCCTCGACGAGGCGTTCCCCATCGAGGGCGCCAGCCATGCCGACGTGCGCCGCTACCACGTCCGCGGCGGCGCGCTGCTCGCCGACGACATGCCGCTCGTCCAGCCGGAGAAGTTCATCGGCCACCGTGGCCATCCCCGTGCGCCCGAGGCGGTGCTGCTGCGCAACAACGGGCTGCATGTCGAACTCGTGTTCGACCGCACCCACCAGGTCGGCGCGCGCGACCAGGCCGGGCTCGCGGTTGTTCGGCTTGAGAGCACGATCTCGGCGATCATGGACTGCGAGGATTCGGTCGCCTGCGTCGACGCGGCCGACAAGGTCGCCGCCTACCGCAACTGGCTCGGCCTGATGAAGGGCGACCTGACGACCAGCTTCCGCAAGGGCGGCGAGACGCTGACGCGGGCGCTGGCCCCCGATCCGGCCTATGCCGGGCCGGACGGCGCGCCCGTCACGGTCAAGGGCCGCGCGCTGATGCTCGTGCGCAATGTCGGCCACCTGATGACGAACCCGGCGATCCTCGACGCGAACGGCGACGAGGTGTTCGAGGGCCTGATGGACGCGATGGCGACGACGCTCATCGCGATGCACGACCTCAACAAGACCGAAGGGCCGCGCAACGCCGTCGCCGGCTCGGTCTATGTCGTCAAGCCGAAGATGCATGGGCCCGACGAGGTCGCCTTCGCCGTCGAGACCTTCGATCGCGTCGAGGACGTGCTGTCGCTGCCGCGCGATACGGTGAAGCTCGGCATCATGGACGAGGAGCGCCGCACCTCGGTGAACCTCAAGGCGTGCATCCGGGCCGCGAAGCGCCGCGTCGCCTTCATCAACACCGGCTTTCTCGACCGCACCGGCGACGAGATCCATACCTCGATGGAGGCCGGGCCCTTCAGCCGCAAGGATTTCATCAAGCGCAAGGGCTGGATCGGCGCCTATGAGAATCGCAACGTGGACATAGGGCTGGAGTGCGGTCTTTCCGGCCGCGCGCAGATCGGCAAGGGCATGTGGGCGATGCCCGACCGCATGGCCGCGATGCTCGACCAGAAGATCGAGCACCCGCGCGCCGGCGCCAACTGCGCCTGGGTGCCGAGCCCGACCGCCGCCACCCTGCACGCGCTGCACTACCACCGCGTCGACGTCTTCGCCGTGCAGAAGGCGCTGCTGAAGGGCGGCCGCCGCGCCCATGTCGACGGCGTCCTCGACATCCCGCTCGCGAGCTTCCGCAAATGGCGCGAGGAGCAGATCATTCGCGAGGTCGAGAACAACGCCCAGGGCATCCTCGGCTACGTCGTGCGCTGGATCGATCAGGGGGTCGGCTGCTCCAAGGTGCCCGACATCAACGACGTCGGCCTGATGGAGGACCGTGCGACCTGCCGCATCTCCGCCCAGCACATCGCCAACTGGCTGCACCACGGCGTCGTCAGCCCCGAGCAGGTGCGCTCGGTCATGGAGCGCATGGCCGAGGTCGTCGACCGCCAGAACGCCGGCGACCCCGCCTATCGCCAGATGGCGCCGGATTTCGACGGCCCCGCCTTCCACGCCGCCTGCGACCTCGTGTTCAAGGGCCGCGAGCAGCCCTCCGGCTACACCGAGCCGCTGCTCCACGCGTGGCGTCTGAAAGCCAAGGCCGCCGCTGCCTGAGCGGGCCGCGCGCCGCCTTGCCTTTCGGCGGGCGGCGCTACCTCGCCACGGCATGACGACGCCGACGCGCATTCCGCTGGACCCGATGATCTACCTCCGCGCGCTGGGCCGCCGCCCGCGCGGGGAGGTCGCGCTGGCGCTGGTGTGGGGCGGGTTGACCCATACCGCCTTCGCCGCCGGAGTGCTGGCGATGATCCTGGCGATGTGGTTCGGGATGAGCCGCTCGCTCGGGCCCTTCGAAGGCTGGGCGGCGGTCGCGGCCAACGCGCTGCTGCTGGCGCAGTTCCCGCTGGTCCATTCGGCGCTGCTGACGCCGAGCGGCCAGCGCGTGCTGGCGCGGCTCGCGCCGGCCCATGGCCGCACGCTCGCGACGACGACCTACGCCCTTGTCGCGTCGGCGCAGCTTCTCGTCCTTTTCGCCTTCTGGAGCCCGTCCGGAGAGGTCTGGCGTCAGCCCGAAGGCTTCGCGCTGTGGCTGCACGGCGCGCTCTACGGCCTGTCGTGGCTGCTGTTGCTCAAGGCGTCCTTCGACGCCGGCGCCGAGGTTCAGAGCGGCTTTCTCGGCTGGTCGTCGCTGCTGCGCGGCGCGAAGCCGCTGTTTCCCGACATGCCGGAGGGCGGGCTGTTCCGGATCACCCGCCAGCCGATCTATGTCAGCTTCGCCCTGACGCTCTGGACGGCGCCGGTATGGACGCCTGACCAGCTTGCGCTGGCGCTGGCCTACACCGGCTATTGCGTGCTGGGGCCGCTCCACAAGGAGCGTCGCTTCGCGCGCCTCTACGGCGCGCGTTTCGAGACCTACCGGGCGCGCGTCCCCTTCTGGCTGCCGATGCCGAGGAGGCTTCCCGATGCGGGACGGCGAAAGACCCCGTAACGACCTCGCCATCTACGACGCCGTCGCAGGGGACTGGTGGGGCGGGAGCGTCCCCTGGCTGCGCGTGCTGCGCAGCATGGTTCCGGGCAGGCTGAGGTTCTTCGACCCGCTGGTGGCGGCGAACCTCGGCGGGTGGCGCGGGCGCGAGACGCTCGATCTCGGCTGCGCCGGCGGCTTCATGGCCGAGGCGCTGGCGCGGCGCGGCGCGCGCGTCACCGGCATCGACCCCGCGGCCCGCGCCGTCGCCGCCGCCGGGGCCCATGCCGCGCGCGAGGGTCTCGACATCCGCTATGACGTCGGGGTGGGGGAGGCGCTGCCCTACGACGACGCGAGTTTCGACGTCGTGGTGTGCGTCGACGTTCTTGAGCATGTCGCCGACCTCGCCGCCGTCATGGCCGAGACGGCGCGGGTGCTGCGGCCCGACGGCCTGTTTCTCTTCGACACGATCAACCGCAACCGGCTGGCGCGCTTCGCGGTGGTGACGGTGGCTGAGAACATCCTCGGCCTGCTGCCGAAGGGCACGCACGACCCCGAGATGTTCATCAGGCCGGACGAATTGCGCGACGCTCTCACGGGCGCGGGGCTGACGCCCGGGCGCTTCACCGGCCTCGGGCCGAGGGGCGTCACGCCGCGGGGCGAACTGTCGTTCGGCCCGCTGCCGCTGATGACGGCGCTCTACATGGGGTCGGCGCGCAAGGGCTGACCGGTCAGAGGAATTCCCAGGACGGGCGCTCGTGCTCGCGGAGCGCGCCCGGCGCATGGACGGGGGCTTCCGGCGCATAGGCAGGCGTACCCGCGACCACGGCGACGCCCAGCGCCGCCAACGCGAGCGCCGCGAGCCGGATGGCGCGTGCGCGCCCCGACATGGGCGACAGGTGGCGCCGCCGCCGCGCGCGTCGAGCCTGCGCTTGACATCCCGGCCCCGCGCAGGCATCAGCCGCGCATCATGGAAGCGTCATGCTTCCGGTCCCCGTTGGGGATCGCCCCCGGTCAGCGCGTCGCGCCCGCCGGGGCCGTGGCCGTTTTGGAGGTGGGTCGCCATGTTCGAGAGCCTGTCAGAGCGCCTTTCAGGCGTCTTCGACAAGCTGACCAAGCAGGGCGCGCTGACGGAGGCCGACGTCTCCACGGCGCTGCGCGAGGTGCGCGTGGCGCTGCTGGACGCCGACGTCGCCCTGCCGGTCGCGCGGGGCTTCATCGACCGCGTCCGCGAGAAGGCCACCGGCGCGGCGGTCGTGAAGTCGGTCACGCCCGGCCAGATGGTGGTCAAGATCGTCCATGACGAGCTGATCGCGACGCTCGCCGGAGACGGTCAGGGGCAGGGCCTGAAGGTCGACAGCCCGCCGGCGCCGGTGCTGATGGTCGGCCTGCAGGGCTCGGGCAAGACCACCACCACCGCCAAGCTCGCCAAGCGGCTGAAGGAGCGCGACGGCAAGCGCGTGCTGATGGCCTCGCTCGACACCCGCCGCCCCGCAGCCATGGAGCAGCTCGCCGTGCTCGGCCGCCAGTGCGGCGTCGACACGCTGCCGATCGTGCCGGGGCAGGACGCGGTCGCCATCGCGAAGCGCGCGCGCCAGCAGGCGATGCTGGGCGGCTACGATGTCGTGATGCTCGACACCGCCGGCCGCATGCATGTCGATGACGAGCTGATGGCCGAGGTCGCCGCCGTGCGCGACGCGACCCAGCCGCACGAGACGCTGCTGGTGGTGGACAGCCTCACCGGTCAGGACGCGGTGAACGTCGCGCAGAACTTCAACGAGCGCGTCGGCGTCTCGGGCGTGGTGCTGACGCGGATGGACGGCGACGGCCGCGGCGGCGCGGCGCTGTCGATGCGCGCCGTGACGGGCCGCCCCATCAAGTTCGTCGGCACCGGCGAGAAGCTCGACGGGCTGGAGGAGTTCCACCCCGAGCGCGTCGCCGGCCGCATCCTCGGCATGGGCGACATCGTCTCGCTCGTGGAGAAGGCACAGGAGCAGATCGAGGCCGCCGAGGCCGAGCGCATGATGAAGCGGTTCCAGAAGGGCCGCTTCGACATGAACGACCTGCGCAGCCAGCTGGAGCAGATGCAGAAGCTCGGCGGCATGCAGGGCGTGATGGGCATGATGCCCGGCATGGGCAAGATGCAGAAGCAGCTCGAGGAGAGCGGCTTCGACGACCGCGTGGTGAAGCGCCAGATCGCCATCATCCAGTCGATGACCAAGAAGGAGCGCGCCAACCCCGACCTGATGCAGGCCAGCCGCAAGAAGCGCGTGGCCGCTGGCGCGGGGATGGAGGTGCAGGACGTCAACCGTCTTCTCAAGATGCACCGCCAGATGGCTGACATGATGAAGAAGATGGGCAAGATGGGCAAGAAGGGCCTGATGCGCGGCGGGCTCGGCGCGCTGCTCGGCGGCAGGGGCGGGGCGCCCGCAATGCCCGGCGGCGCCGGCCCCGCGCAGCTTCCGCCGCCGGGCTTCCCCGGCATGGGCGGCGGCGCGGGCGGCCTGCCGCCGATGCCCGGCGGCCTCTCCGGCTTCGGCAAGAAGAAATGACGCCGGCGCTCGACATTCCCGTGCTGGAGACGGAGCGCCTGCGCCTGCGCGCGCCCTGCGCGGCCGATGCGGCGGCTTTCGAGGCGTTCTTCACGTCCGGACGGTCGAAGTTCGTCGGCGGCCCGGTCGAGCCGGGGCGTCCCTGGCGCATCCTCGCCGCGCATGTCGGGCAGTGGGCGCTGAACGGGTTCGGGATGTGGGTCGTGACGGCGCGGGGCGACGACGCCGCGCTCGGCCTCGTCGGCTGCTGGGCCCCCGGCGACTGGCCGGAGCCCGAGCTCGGCTGGCAGATGTTCGAAGGCGCCGAGGGGCGCGGCTTCGCCTTCGAGGCGGCGCAGGCCGCGCGCCGCTGCGCCTATGGCAGATTCGGCTGGACCACCGCCGTCAGCTACATCGACCCCGACAACGCCCGCTCGCGCCGCCTCGCCGACCGGCTCGGCTGCGTGGTCGAGCCCGACGCGCCGACGCCGCGGGGCGAGCCCCTGCTGGTCTATCGCCACCCCGCGCCGGAGGCGCTGGCGCCATGACCGAGCCCGACATCCCCGTGATCCGCACGGAAAGACTGACGCTGCGGGCGCCGAAGATCAGCGACTTCGAGGCTTACGCCGCTTTCCGCGCCTCCGAGCGCACCGCCCATGTCGGCGGGCCGATGGACCGCGAGACCGCCTTCGACAGCTTCAGCGCGCTCATCGGCCACTGGTCGCTGCGGGGCTTCGGCCGCTGGATCGTCGCCGACAGCCGGAGCGACGCGCCGCTCGGCTATGTCGGTCCGTACTTCCCGGAGGACTGGCCCGAGCCCGAGATCGCCTGGACCGTCTTCGCCGGGGCCGAGGGCCGCGGCGTGGCGTTCGAGGCGGCGCAGGCCGCGCGCGCCTACGCCTACGGGACGCTCGGCTGGACCACTGCGATCAGCCTCACCACGCCCGGAAACGCCCGCTCCATGGCGCTGGCGCAGCGCATGGGCTGCGTGCGTGAAGGAGAGTTCGCGCACCAGTCGATGGGCCCCCTGCTGGTCTGGCGTCACCCCGGCCCGGACGCGCCGAACCCGGAGACCCCGCTATGACCGACGCCGAGACCCGGGCCCGCGCCGTGCTGGGCGAACTGCGCCGCTCGATCGACAACCTCGACGCCATCCTCGTCCACACCCTGGCCGAGCGGTTCCGCTGCACGCAGGAGGTCGGCAAGCTGAAGGCTGCCCATGACCTGCCGCCGGCCGACCCGGCGCGCGAGACCGCGCAGGTCGAACGCCTGCGCAGCATGGCGCATGAGGCCGGGCTCGACCCCGAGTTCGCCGAGAAGTTCCTCAATTTCATCATTCAGGAAGTCATCCGCCACCACGAGCGGATCAGAAGCTAGGAGACTGCCGACATGGCCATGAAGATCCGCCTCGCCCGCGCGGGCGCGAAGAAGCGCCCCTACTACCACATCGTCGCCGCCGACAGCCGGATGCCGCGCGACGGCCGCTTCAAGGAGCGTCTGGGCACCTACAACCCGCTGCTGCCCAAGGATAGCGAGGACCGCGTGAAGCTCGACATGGAGCGCGTGCAGCACTGGCTCTCGCAGGGCGCCCAGCCGACCGACCGCGTCTCGCGCTGGCTGGAGAACGCGGGCGTGATCGCGAAGAAGGAGCGCGCCAACCTCAAGAAGGCGGCGCCGGGCGACAAGATGACCAAGCGCGCCGAGGAGCGGGCCAAGAAGGCCGCCGCCGCCGCCGAGGCCGCCGCCGCGCCCGCAGAGACGCCGGCGGAGGCGCCCGCCGAGGAAGCCGCCGCGGAGTGATGCGCGGCGCGCGGGCGGGGTCGGCGGAGGCCGCGGCATGGCGGACAAGGGGCATTCGGGCGAGGCGCGCGTCTGCGTCGCCGCCATCGCCGGCGCGTTCGGCGTGCGCGGCGAGGCGCGGCTGAAGTCGTTCACCGCCGAGCCTACCGCCTTCGCGGGCTATGGTCCGCTGGAGAGCGAGGACGGCGCCCGGCGCTTCGAGGTGCGGCTCTCGCGCCCCGTGACCGGCGGCTTCGCCGCGCGGTTGACGGGCGTCGCCACCCGCGAGGACGCCGAGGCGCTGAAGGGCGTCAGGCTCTACGCGCCGCGAGACCGGCTGCCACCGCTGGAGGACGACGAGTTCTATCACGCCGATCTGATCGGCATGGCGGTGGCCGACACCGGAGGCGCGCCGCTCGGCGTGGTGCGGGCGGTGCAGAACTACGGCGCCGGCGACTTCCTCGAGATCGAGACGCCGGAGCGCCGCACCCTGACTCTGCCCTTCACGCGCGCCGCCGCGCCGACGGTGGACCTCGCGGGCCGGCGCATCGTCGCCGACCCGCCCGAGGAAGTCGTCGCGCCCGAGTTCGGCCGCGAAGGCGAGGGACGCGAAGGCGGGGGCGCATGAAGCGCCTGCGCCCCTATCGCGCCGGGGACGCGGCGGCGCTCTGCGCGCTCTACCGGCGCTCGGTGGAGACGCTCGGACCGCGCGCCTACACGGCCCGGCAGGTCGCCGCCTGGGCCTCGCTGACGCCGGCGGCGGCGGATTTCGACGGCTGGATGGCGGACGGCCGCGCGCGCGTGGTGGCGGAGGCCGGCGACGCGCCGCTCGGCTTCTGCGACGTCGAGCGCGACGGCCATATCGCCATGCTCTACTGCGCGCCCGAGGCCGCCGGGCGCGGCGTAGGCGGGGCCCTCTGCGACGCCGGGGTGGGCTACGCGCGCGGCTTCGGCGCCGGCGTGGTCTACACCGAGGCGAGCGAGCTTGCGCGGCCGGTCTTCGCCGCGCGCGGCTTCGCGGCGACGGCGCGGCGGCAGATGACCGTGGCGGGCGTCGCGATCCACAACTACGCCATGGAGCGCCCGGCGTGAGCGCGCCGCCGCGCCTGTCTCACGGCCGCCTCGCGGTGCGCCCGTCGCTGAAGCCGCGCGCGCTGATGGACGATCCGCCGGAAGTGGCGACCGCATGGGCCGCGACGGTGCTGACGATCTTCCCCGGCCTCTTTCCCGGTCCGCTGGCCGAAAGCCTCACTGGGCAGGCGCTGGCGAAGGGGCTCTGGCGGCTCGACGCGCTGGACATCCGGGCCTTTGCGCGCGATAAGCACCGCTCCGTGGACGGCCCTCCCGCAGGGGGTGGGCCGGGCATGGTGATGCGGCCGGACGTGGTCTCCGCGGCGATCGACTCCGCGTGGGATGGCGTGCGGCCGATCCTGTATTTGTCGCCGCGCGGCCGCCCGTTCACCCAGGCGCGCGCGGCGGAACTGGCGCGGGGCAAGGGAGCGATCCTGCTCTGCGGTCGGTTCGAGGGGGTCGACCAGCGCGTGCTCGACGGGCGGGCGGTCGAGGAGGTTTCGGTCGGCGACTTCGTCATGACCGGGGGCGAAATCCCCGCCATGGCGCTGATCGACGGCGTGGTGCGGCTGCTGCCGGGGGTTCTCGGCAACGCCGCGTCGGTGGAGGAAGAGAGTTTCGCGGGCGGGCTTCTCGAAGCCCCCTGCTATACGAGGCCCCCGGAATGGGAGGGTCGTGCGACGCCGGAGGTGCTTCTTTCCGGCCATCACGCCCGCATCGCCGATTGGCGCAAAGCCCAGGCCGAGGCCGTCACCAAGGAACGTCGTCCCGATCTCTGGCGGGCGCATGTCGCGAGACCTGCGGACCCGGATGAGGCCCGAGAGCTCTCGGACGCGCAAACGTTCGCCGGAACAGGCGGCCCGATGAAGGAACACGACCAATGAACCTGCTGCAGCAGATCGCCGCCGAGCACGTCAAGGAGCTCGGCAAGGACATTCCCGACTTCGCCGCCGGCGACACGGTGCGCGTCGGCGTGCGCGTCGTCGAGGGCACCCGCACCCGCGTGCAGAACTACGAGGGCGTCGTGATCGGCCGCAAGGGCGGCGGCATCGACGCCGCCTTCACCGTGCGCAAGATCAGCTTCGGCGAGGGCGTGGAGCGCGTGTTCCCGCTGCACTCGCCGTCGATCGAGAAGATCGAGGTGGTGCGCCGCGGCAAGGTCCGCCGCGCGAAGCTCTACTACCTGCGCGCGCGCCGCGGCAAATCGGCCCGCATCGTCGAGAAGACCAACTACCGCGCGCCCAAGACCGAGGCGGCGCCCGCCGCCGAGTGAGGCGCGGCGCCAAGTTGCGCGCATCAGGGGCGGCTTCGGCCGCCCTTTTTCGTATGGGCGCCGCGGTGGGCGCGGCCTGAGAAGTTCGTTGTCAAACGACGCGGCTGCGTCATCCTTTCCGGCGCATCGCCGCGAGGAGCTTCAGCATGCGCGCCGCCCTTTCCGCCGTCGCCTTCTTCGCCGCGCTGGCCCTGGGGGCCGTCGCGGCGGCCTGCCCCGGCGCGGGCGAGCCCTGCGCCGCCGGGGGCGGAAGCTATCGCGCGGCGCTGCCCGAGGGGCGGGCCGTAGGGCTCGCCATGTTCCTGCACGGCTGGGGCGGGCGCGCCGACGCGCAGATCGCTCAGGCGGACCTCGTCGGCCCGCTGCTGGCGCGCGGCTGGGCCGTGGTCGCGCCGCAGGGCGAGCCGCGCGCACCCGGCGACGCTGGCGGCCGCTGGAACTCGGCGCTGCGCGAGGGGGCGCGCGACGACATGACATTCCTGCGCGCGGTGTTCGCCGACGCCGGGCGCCGCTTCGGCCTGGAGGGCGCGCCGCGGCTTGCGGCGGGTTTCTCCGGCGGCGGCATGATGGTCTGGCGGCTCGCCTGCGACGCGCCGGACACCGCCGATTTCTACGCGCCGGTCGCCGGCCTGATGTGGCGCCCGCTGCCGGAGAGCTGCGCGGCGCCGGTGCGTCTGCTTCACACCCATGGCTGGAGCGATACGGTCGTGCCGATCGAGGGCCGCGCCGTCGGCGGCGGCGTCCTCACGCAGGGCGATCTCTTCGCGGGGCTCGACCTGCTGCGCGCCGCCAACGGCTGCGCCAGCGACGCGCCTGACGCCTATGACGCGCCGGCGCCCTTCCTGCGGCGGTTCTGGGCCGACTGCGCGCCGGGCGCCGCCCTCGGCCTCGCGCTCTGGCCCGGCGGCCATGCGACCCCGAGGGGATGGGCCGACATGGCGCTCGACTGGGTTGGGGGCCTGCCCGCCGACCTTCCGGAACGGCGCTGACGCGATGCGCCCGCCGGAGCGGGTGCGCCGTCTCTGTCCGGGTGGGGGCGCCCGGTCTTCGGTCCCCGTATTCGGAGCCGCATTCCGTCCCGTCTTCGGGCGCGGCGCATGCCGCGTCGCGCCCGATGGCGGGGCGTCAGGCGGCGCGGCGCATCGCGGTGGAGCCTTTCGGCAGGGTGAAGGCCGCGGCGGCGGCGTTCAGCGCCTCGATCTCCTGCTGCAGCGAGGTCGCGGCCATGGTGAAGCCTTCGGCCATGGCGGCGTTCTGCTGCGTGTCGCGATCCATCGCCGACATGGTGGTGTTGACCTGGGCCACTCCGGCGCTCTGCTCGTCTCCGGCCGCCGCCACCTCGGCGATGGCGGTGAGCAGGGGCGCCATCGCTTCGCTGATGCCCTGCAGCTTCTCGCTGGTCTCCCGCACGCCGCTGACCCCCTCCGAGACACGCTCGGAGCTTTCCTGGATCAGCGCCGTGATCGCCTTGGCGGCGTCGGCCGAGCGCTGCGCGAGGCTGCGCACCTCGCTCGCCACCACCGCGAAGCCGCGCCCGGCCTCGCCGGCCCGGGCGGCCTCGACCGAGGCGTTGAGCGCGAGCAGGTTGGTCTGGAACGAGATCGATTCGATCAGCGCGATGATGTCGGTGATCTTTGCGGAGCTCTCGGCGATGCGCTCCACCGCGCCGCGGGCGAGCTTGGCGGCGCCGGCGCCCTCGGTGCAGCGCTCGCCCACCGTGCTGGCGAGCGTCTCCGCGGTGCGCAGGCCTGCGGCGTTGGAGGCGATGGTCGCCGCCATCTCCTCCATCGCGGCCGCCGTCTCCTCGATCGAGGCGGCCTGCGCCTCGGTCTGGCTGGACAGACGCCCGGCGTTGGAGGCGATCTCGGTGGATCGCGCCGACGCCGTGCCGGCTGCCGAGCGCAGGCTGCTGATCATGACCGAGAGGCTTTCGGCGGTCGACTCGGCGTCCTGCCGCAGTTCGGCGAACGCGCCTTCGAGGTTCGAGGGCATGCGGTGGGTGAGGTCTCCGGTCGCCAGGGCCTTCAGGGCGGCGCGCAGCGCCTCCAGCCCGGCGCTGGTCGCGCCGACGAGGCGGTTGACGTTGTCGCCCAGCGTCTGGGTCTCGGCGCTGTCGAATTTTGCCGCGACCCGGCGCGAGAAGTCGCCGCGGGCGGCGGCCTCGACCACGGAGCCGATCTCGTGCGACAGCACCTTCCGCTCCGCCGCGGCGGCGGCGTCTCCGGCCTGACGCTCCGCGGTCATGCTCGCGATGCTCTCGGCGTTGCTGCGGAACACGTCGACGGCGCGGGCCATCGCGCCGATCTCCGTCCGCGCCGCGGCCTGGGGGATCGTGATCTTCGTGTCGTTCTGCGCCAGCGCGTTCATGGCGGCGATCATGCGGCCGAGAGGGCCGGTGATGCTGTAGGCGATCAGCAGGCCGATCGCGATCATGCTGAGAATGGCGGCGGCGGCGGCGGTGGACGCGATCGCGTGGAAGTTGGCGGCGGAGCCGCGCGCCTCGGCGCCCATGGTCTGGTTGCGCGCCTCCTGAAGGTCGATGAAGGCGTTGATGCGGGCGAGCGACTGCGTGAACAGGGGCCGCGCCTCGGTGAGCAGCAGGGCATGCGCCGCCTCGCGCTCGCCCGCGGCGACCATGGCGATGATCCGGTCGGAGAGCGGGCGCGTGCGCTCCTCGATCTCCCGGATGTCCCTGAGAATGCCCTGCTCGTCGCCATCGACCGGCATGGCCGCAAGCGGGCCGGCGGAATCGTCGTAGAAGGCGCGAAGCCGGTCGATCTCGGCGAGGGTTTCGGCGCGCTGTTTCGGGTCATCGAGGAGAACGACGTCGCGCACGGCGATCGCGCGGTCATGCACGCTGCCGCGGAAGTTGATCGCGTGGCGCTGCTTGACGCTGTTGACGTAGTTGATCTCGGCCAGGGTCGCGCTGATCGCGCCGACCTGGGATACCGAGAACGCCGTGAGGCCGATCAGCGTCAGCGCCGCGACGGCCATGAGCAGATAGAGCCGTTCGTTGATCCGCAAGTGCACGACGGTTCCCCTTCGGATTGTGTACGATCTGGAACCTTCTGCGCGATGAGTCATTGATGATGTATTGCGTTGGGGAGGGTTAACCAAGCTTTCGCCCAAGACGCCGACTGACAACCTTAAGTTTTTGACCGTCTCGACGAGGCCCAAGTGCAGGCCCGCGTGGCGGGTCAACCCCGCGTCACTGAACCGCGGATTGAGCCAGCATCACTGATTCGCGGGTGGGGATCGGAGCCACTGCGCCGTAGCCGGTGGTGGAGAGCGCGGCGGCGCAGGCGGCCCAGCGCGCCGCCGCCTCCGGCGCGTCGCCGGCGAGAAGGCGCGCGAGGAACGCGCCGTCGAAGCAGTCCCCGGCGCCGGTGGCGTCGACCGGGCTCACGCGGCGCGGCGGAATGTCGGTCTGCGCCTCGGGCGTCGCGAGCCGCGCGCCCTCCGCGCCGCGCTTCAGGACGACGAGGCCCGCGCAGCCCTGCGCGCGGCACCAGTCGATCTGCGCCGCCGGATCGTCGGAGCCCATCAGCCGCGAAAGGTCGTCGGCGCCGGGCAGGGCGACGTCGGCCAGCGCGAGCGCGGCCGCGATCACCTCGCGCGCCCGGTCAAGGCCACCTGACGCCTCGGGCCACAAGGCGGGTCGGAGATTTGTGTCGAAGCTCGTCAGCGTGCCGCCCGCCCGCGCGGCCCGCATCGCCGCGAAGCCGGCTTCGCGCGCGGCGTCGGAGATCGCAAGGCTGATGCCGCTGAGATGCAGCGCGCGGGCCTGGGCGATCGCCGCCGTCGGCAGACGGTCGGGGCCTAGCCGGGCGGCGGCGGAGCCCGCGCGCAGGAACGCGAAGCGGTGCCCCTCCGGCCCGTGCGAGACGAAGTAGACGCCGGTGGGGGCCTCGGGGTCGGTGGCCACGAGATCGTCCTGCACGCCCTCGATCCGCCATGTCGCGCGGATCGCGGCGCCGTGCTCGTCGGCGCCGAGCGCGCCGACCATGCCCGCGGCGCAGCCCTGACGCGCCGCGGCGATGGCGACGTTGGAGACGTCGCCGCCGACGCCGCGCAGAAAGCGGTCGGGCTGCGCCGGATCGGTCTGGTTGTACTCGATCAGCGGTTCGCCGAGGCAGAGGAGATCGGCCATCGCTCAGACCACCGGCGAGACGAGCGGCGCGCCGCTGAAATGGGCCTTGAGGTTGCGCACCACGCAGTCGCCCATGGCCCATCGCGTGTGATGGGTCGCGCTGCCGACATGGGGCGCCAGCACGACCTGCTCCATGGCGCGCAGCGCCTCCGGCACGCGCGGCTCGTCTGCGAAGACGTCGAGCGCGGCTCCGCCGAGCGCGCCTGTCCGCAGCGCCTCGATCAGCGCCGGCTCGTCCACCAGCGCGCCGCGCGCGACGTTGACGAGAGAGCCCTTCGGCCCGAGCGCCGCCATCACGCGCGCATCGACCACGCCGATCGTCTCGGGCGTCGCGGGGGCGATCACCACCAGCCAGTCCACCTCGGCCGCCATCGCCGCGAGGTCGTCGAAGTAGCGATAGGGGACGTCGGCCTGCGGCCGGCGGCCATGGTAGCTGACGGTCATCTTCATGGCCTCGAGCCGCCGCGCGATCTCCTTGCCGATGCGGCCTAGGCCGAGAATGCCGACGCCGGCCCCGGCGAGTTGCGCGGTCAGCGGATAGGCGCCCTCGCGCTCCCATCGCCCCGTGCGCACATAGGCGTCGCACGGCAGCAGGCGGCGGGCGAGGCAGACCATCAGCCCCACCGTCAGCTCCGCCACGGCGTCGTTCAGCACGTCCGGCGTGTTGGTGACGCGCACGCCCTGCGCCTGCGCGGTCTGCACGTCCACGCTGTCGTAGCCCACGCCGAAGGAGGCCACGATCTCGAGCTTCGGCAGCGCGCGCATCAGCGCGCCGGAGCAGCCCTTCGCGGTCGCGACGCCGCGGATGCGCGGGCCGAGTTCGGCGAGCGCCGCCGCCTCGTCCGGCGCCTCCCACAGCCGATGGACGTCGAACGCCTCGTCCAGCGCCTCCATGCAGGAAGCCAGCATCGGGCCTGGCATGAGAATTTCGGGCTTCATGGGCGCAATCTCCGGGGGGCGTTCGTGAAGGAAGGGCGGGGTCAGGCGCAGTCGGGCGCCGCGCGGGCGCCGCCGGGCGTGATCGGGCGGGGCGGGGCGGGGTCGGGCGAAGCCTGCTCTGGGACGGGGTCGGGCGAAGCCTGCTGTGGGGCGGGTTCGGGCGCGTCGGCTTGAGGCGGCGCGCTGCGGCAGCTCCCGCGGATCACCAGCTTCGGGTCGAGCGTCTCGTGACGCGGCGGCGCGTCGGGCGCATCGATGCGGGCGCGCAGCATTCCCGCCGCCGTTCGGCCGATACTGGCGGGATTGTCGAGCACGGTGGTGAGGCCGGGGTGGAAGGCGGCGGCCTCGTCCGTGCCGCCGACGCCCACGACGCCGACATGCAGCCCGGGCTCCAGCCCAAGCGCGCGCAGCGTGTTCATCGCGCCGAAGGCGACGAGGTCGTTGAAGCACACCAGCCCGTCGGGCGCCGGCGCCGCCGCCATGGCGCGGCGCGCGACCGCGGCGCCTTCCGCGAGACGGGGCCGGCACTGGAGCCAGAGCTCGGGCCCGGCGGGCAGACCCGCTTCGGCCAGCGCGGCGAAGAAGCTGTCGGCGCGGTCCTCGGCGACGGTCGTGCCCGCCATGCCCCCGAGCAGCGCAAGGCGCCTGCGCCCTGTCTCCAGCAGCCGCGCGACGGCGCGGCGGATGGCGACCGCGTCGGCGTTGACGACGTAATCGGCATGCGCGTCCTCGCGCAGCCGGCGCGAGACGTAGACTACCGGCGCGCCACGGTCGCGCAGCGGCGCGAAGATCGCCGGCGTCGCGCCCGGCGGCGGCGAGACGAGCAGCCCCTCCGCGCCATGGGCCGCGAGGCTGGCGACGAAGCGGGCCAGCGAGGCGGGATCCTCGCCGTGGTTGTTGATGAACACCGCCACGCCGTCCACCGCCAGCTCGGCCTCGATCGCGATCAGCATCTCCGCGAAGAACTGGTGCGCGATGTTGTGGAAGCTCACGCCGATGATACGGGTGCGCCCGGTGCGCAGCGCGCTCGCCGCCACGTTCGGGACGTAGCCGGCTTCGGCCACGGCGGCGCGCACCAGCGCCCGGGTCGCCTGCGCGATCATCGGGCTGTCGCGCAGGGCGAGCGAGACCGTGGCGGGCGACAGGCCCAGCTTCTCGGCGATCTGCCGCTGGGTCGGGGGCGCCATGGTCAGGGCGACCCTGCGCCGCGCGCCCGGCGCGTCGCGGAAATGTCCGATCCGAGTGAGACGGCGCGGCGGCCGTCGGCCTCTGGCTGGTATGGGACACGGTGCTCGGACGTCTCGGCAGACATGGGCGCTCTCTCGCCGCATGGGAGGTCGGGCCTTGCGGCGCGGGCTGCGGCGCCCCAGCGTAGCGCCGCTTAAACCGATTGAGAAGGGAGAGAGGCGATGGCCGCGACAGAGACGGGCAAGCCGGTGGTGGGATTCGTCGGCGTCGGCCTGATGGGCTGGGGCATGGCTAAGAACGTGGTCGAGAAGGGCTGGCCGCTGCGCGTCATCGCCCACCGCAAGCGCGAGGCGGTGAACGACCTCGTCGGCCGCGGCGCGGTGGAGGTCTCCAGCCTCAGTGACATGGCCGAACAGTGCGACGTCGTCGCGCTCTGCGTCACCGGCGCGCCGCAGGTGCAGGCGACGGTGGAGGGCCTCGTCGGCGAGGGCCGCGAGGGCGGGCGGCTGCGCGCGATCATCGACACCTCCACCTCCGAGCCCGAGGTGACGGCGCTGCTTGCGACCGAGATGGCGGCGCGCGGCTTGACGCTGATCGACGCGCCGCTCTCCCGCACGCCCTCCCACGCCTGGGACGGCGAGCTGACCACCTATGTCGCGGGCGACGCCGCGGCGCGCGATGAGTGGCGCGGGCTGCTCGGGGCCTGGGCGAGCGTCGTGATCGACGTCGACGGGCCGGCCGGCGCCGCGCACGCCTTCAAGCTGATCAACAACTCCATCGCCGTCGGCTACGCGGCGGTGTGGTCGGAGGCCTTCGCGATGGTCAAGCGGCTGGGCGCCGACCCGAACACGCTGCGCGAGATCGTCACCAACTCCGGCATGAATTGCGGCAACTTCCAGAACTTCGCGAAGTATCCCTGCGAGGGCGTTCCCGACGCACATAAGTTCGCACTGGTGAACTGCCTCAAGGACATCACCTACTACAGCCGCATGGCGGACGCGAAGGGGTCTGTGCGGCTTGTGTCGGCCGGCGTGGCGGAGGCGCTCAAGGCCGGGGTCAACCTCGGCATGGGCGAGAAGATGATGCCGCAGATGAGCGACATCTTCGCGGCGCTGAACGGCGACGAACCCTGGGGGGAGGACAAGGCATGAGCAGGCTTGCGGGCGAGACGGCTTTCCTGACGGCGGCGGGGGCGGGCATCGGCCGCGCCACGGCGCTTGCGTTCAAGGCCGAGGGCGCGCGCGTGGTCGCGACGGATCTCAACGCCGACGCGCTGAAGGATCTCGCGGCGCAGGGCGTCGAGACCATGGCGCTCGACGTGCGCGACGGCGCCGCGGTCAACGCCGCCATCGCCGCTGCGGGCGAGGTCTCGGTGCTGTTCAACTGCGCGGGGTTCGTGGCCCATGGCACGGTGCTCGACGGCGACGAGGCGGAATGGGACTTCTCCTTCGACCTCAACGTGAAGAGCATGTGGCGCACCCTGCGCGCGGCGCTGCCGGGGATGCTGGCGCGCGGCGGCGGCTCGATCATCAACATGGCGTCGGTCGCCGGCTCGATCAAAGGCGCCCCCAACCGCGCCGCCTATGGCGCGACCAAGGCGGCGGTGATCGGGCTGACCAAGGCGGTGGCGGCGGATTTCGTGAAGCAGGGCGTGCGCTGCAACGCGATCTGCCCCGGCACGATCCAGTCGCCTTCGCTGGAGGGTCGCATCCGCGCGCTGCCCGGCGCCTATGACGACAACCGCGCCGCCTTCGTCGCCCGCCAGCCCATGGGCCGGGTGGGCGAGGCGGAGGAGGTCGCGGCGCTCGCCGTCTATCTCGCCGGCAGGGAGAGCGCCTTCGTCACCGGGGCGGAGTTCAAGATCGACGGCGGCTGGTCGATCTGACGCCTCAGAGGCAGTCGAGGAACGCCGCGCGCGCCACGCCGTAGAGTTCGGGCGTCTCGATGCGGATGCGCTCGAGCGTCTCTGCCGGGAGCGCCGGGGCGCCGCGCGCGTCCTTGCCGCAGGCGTCGGCGCCGGCGGCGACGAGAAGGGCGGCGGTTGTGGCGTCCTTGGCCATGTGCAGCGCCGTCTCGCCGCGCGCATCGCGCGCCAGCGGGTCGGCGCCGGCGCCCAGAAGCGCGGCGAGCACGCCGACGGGCGCGCCGGCGCGGGCGGCGTAGTGCAGCGGGCTCAGCCCGTTGGCGTCGAGCGCCCGCGGGTTCGCGCCGCGCTCGACCATGGCGCGGATGAGGTCGCCGTCGCCGACCGATTCGGCGGCGCGGTGCAGCGGCGTCGCCATCTCCGCGTCGCGCGCCTCAAGCTCCGCCCCGAAGGCGCCCACCTCCAGTTCGAGCGCCAGCGCAGGCCCGCGCCCGGGGCCGATGAGGGCGAAAAGGCGGGCGGCGTCGTCCTGCGCGAGCGCAGGGGCGGCGGCGAGAAGGGCGATGAGCGTCAGGCGGCGCATGGTCCCATCCTCGCGCGGAACCGTCTCCAAG
The DNA here is from genome assembly GCF_900107585.1 of Rubrimonas cliftonensis. Taxonomy (GTDB): domain Bacteria; phylum Pseudomonadota; class Alphaproteobacteria; order Rhodobacterales; family Rhodobacteraceae; genus Rubrimonas; species Rubrimonas cliftonensis. Next base: position 97,329 of record NZ_FNQM01000001.1, read on the forward strand.
TCGTCAAGCCGTGGCGCCCGGCGCGCGCCCGCGCTAGACAGCGCCGCAACCGCCGGAGAGGGGGCCGCGATGGCCGACGCGCTGAGACTGATCCTGTTTGACGTGGACGGCACGCTGATCGACAGCGCCGGGCTGATCTCCGCCGCCATGGCCGAGGCCTTCTCCGCCGCCGGCCGCCGCGCGCCGACGCCTATCGAGACCCGCACGATCATCGGCCTGTCTCTGCCCATCGCCGTCGCGCGCCTCGACCCCGACCTCGACCCGCCGGCGCTCGACGCCGTGACGGCCGCCTACAAGGCCGCCTTCGTGCGGCTGCGCGCGACGGGCGACGAGGCGACGGCGACGCCGCTCTTTCCCGGCGCGCGCGCGGCGCTGGAGCGCGGCGACGCCTCGGGCGCGCTGATGGGCGTCGCCACCGGCAAGGCGCGGCGCGGGCTGGAGCACATCCTCGACGGCCATGACCTGCGCGGCTTCTTCGTGACGACCCAGACGGCGGACGACGCGCCCTCCAAGCCGCATCCCGGCATGGTGCTCAACGCCCTGCGCGCGACGGGCGTGGACGGCGCCCGCGCGGCGGTGGTGGGCGACACGAGCTATGACATGGCGATGGCGCGCGCGGGCGGGGCGGCGGCGATCGGCGTCGCCTGGGGCTGCCACCACGCCGACGCGCTGATCGACGCCGGCGCGCAGGCGATCATCGAGAGCTTCGAGGCGCTGGACGACGCGCTTGAGCGGCTGGGGGTCGGCGCATGAGCGACCGCCGAGGCGCACCCGACCCTCGCACGCCCGAGCCGCGCACGCCCGAGCAGATCGCGCGCGCGGCTGACGCGCGCCCGGTGCGCAGGCGGTTCTGGTCCGAGGCCCTGGCGCTCGAGACCAGCTCGGGCTGGGGCGTCGCGCTCGACGGCAAGCCGCTCCAGACCCCTGCGCGCGCCGCGCTGGCGATCCCCGTCCGCGCCGTCGCCGAGGCGATGGCCGCGGAGTGGAACGGCGCCGGCGAGGCATTCGATCCGCTGGCGATGCCCATCACGCGCGCCGTCAACACCGCCATCGACAGGGTGGCGCCCAACCGCGCCGCCGTCGCCGCGGAGGTCGCCGCCTATGGCGAGAGCGACCTGCTCTGCTACCGGGCGGAGGCGCCGGAGGCGCTGGTCTCGCGGGAGGCGGCGGCGTGGGATCCGTGGCTCGCCTGGATGCGCGAGACGTGGGGCGCGCCGCTCGTCTGCGCCTCCGGCGTGCTGCATGTCGAGCAGCCGCCGACGAGCGTGGCGCGCCTGCGGGCGCTGGTGGCGGGGCGGGACGCCTTTGCGCTGACGCCCCTGCACGAGATGGTGGCGCTCTCGGGCTCGCTGGTGCTGGGGCTCGCCGTCGCCGAGGGCGCGCTCGACCCCGCGGAGGGCTGGGCGATCAGCCGCGTCGACGAGACATGGCAGGCCGAGCAGTGGGGCGAGGACGCCGAGGCCGCCGGGGCCGCCGCGCGCAAGGCGGCCGATTTCGCCGCCGCCGCGCGCCTCGCCGCGCTGCTCAAGGCGCGCTGAACTCAGAACCGCCGACGCAGCCCCATCGCAAGCGCGTTCGAGCCGCCATCCTCGCCGAACAGGCCGTAGGCGGTGGAGCGATGGTGCAGCCGCCCGATCAGGCTCCATGGGCTGTCGGGCGCGGCGACCTCCAGCTCGATCATCCAGTAGGCCATGAAAGCCTGACTGTCGCCCTCGTTCTCGACTTCCTGCGCCGGCGTCTCGCCGGCGAGCGACAGGCCGAGCCCGAAAGCGGCGCTGGAGCGCACGGTCTCGTCCCATGGAAACCGCGACCAGCGCGCGACCGCGATCGGCGCGTTCACCTCCCAGTGCGTCTGCCCGCCGAAATGACGCACGATCTGCCCCTCCAGCTCGATGGACAGCCCGTCCAGCGGCTCGGCCACGCGGGCGGAGACGGCTGCGCCCGCCAAGTGGCTGTCGGTGAACTCTATCGACCCCGGCGAGAGGAAGACCTCGTCCCAGGTGTTGTCGAGCGTCGTCCCGCCGAAAGCCGAGAGGGCGTAGGGGCCGAGGTCGGCGCCGGCGACGCCGGGGCTTGCCGCGAGCAGGGCGGCGAGGACGGTGCGCATGGCGCGATCTCCCTTTCAGCGCGCCGTCGGCGGCGCGGCCAGTCAGTCCCGCGTCACGGCGACGGCTGTCGCCTCTCCGCCGCCGATGCAGATCGCCGCGACGCCCCGCCGGGCCCCGCGCCGCGCCATCTCGGCGATGAGGGTGACGAGGATTCGCGCGCCCGACGCGCCGATAGGATGCCCCAGCGCGCAGGCGCCGCCGTTCACATTCACCAGATCATGCGGCAGGCCCAGGTCGCGCATCGCCGCCATCGGCACGACGGCGAAGGCCTCGTTGATCTCCCAAAGCTCGACGTCGCCCACGCTCCAGCCCACGCGCTCAAGCACCTTGCGGATCGCCGGGATCGGCGCGGTGGGGAACTGCGCCGGCGCGGCGGCGTGGCTCGCATGGGCGATCAGCCGGGCCATGGGCGCGCGGCCGTCCGCCTCGGCGTCGGCCAGCCGCATCAGCGTCAGCGCCGCCGCGCCGTCCGATATCGAGGAGGAGTTGGCGGGCGTCACCGTGCCGCCGTCGCGGAAGGCGGGCTTCAGGTGCGGGATGCGTTCGGGCCGCGCCTGCGCCGGCTGCTCGTCGGCGTCCACCACGGTCTCGCCCTTGCGCCCCCGCGCCGTCACTGGCGCGATCTCGGCCGCGAATCGCCCCTCCGCCTGCGCAGCCAGCGCCCGCTCCAGCGAGGCCAGCGCATAGGAGTCCTGCGCGTCGCGGGTGAATTGGAACGCCTCGGCGCAGTCCTCCGCGAAGGTTCCCATCAGGCGGCCCCTGTCGTAGGCGTCCTCCAGCCCGTCGAGGAACATGTGGTCCTGCAGGACGGCGTGGCCGAGCCGGGCGCCGGCGCGCATCTTCGGTGCGAGGTAGGGGGCGTTCGACATGCTCTCCATGCCGCCGGCGACGATGACGCGGCCCTCGCCGGCGCGCAGCGCGTCCATCGCCGTCATGGCGGTCTTCATGCCCGAGCCGCACATCTTGTTGACGGTGGAGCAGGGCGTCGCCTGCGGCAGGCCGGCCCCGAGCGCCGCCTGCCGCGCCGGGGCCTGGCCGAGCCCGGCCGGCAGCACGCAGCCCATCAGCGCCTCGTCGACCATCTCCGGGGGCACGCCGCCCAGGGCGGCGCGGATCGCCGCCGCGCCCAGTTCCGGCGCGGTCAGCGGCGCGAGCGCGCCCTGAAACCCGCCCATCGGCGTGCGCGCCGCGCCCACCACCGCGATCGGCTCCGCCTGCGCCATCTCCGCCTCCAGTGCTAGGTTGCCTTGACGGTATCGCGCAGGGGAGGGCGCGCACAATGGACAACGAAGCGGTCAGAGAGGCCATCCTCGCCGCCCTCGCCATGCGAGGGCCTGGCAAGAGCATTTGCCCGTCGGAGCCCGCCCGCGCCCTCGCGGCGGACTGGCGCCCACTGATGCCGCAGGTGCGTGATGCCGCCGCCCGGCTTGCGGACGAGGGCCGGCTGGTCGTCACGCAGAAGGGTGCGCCGGTTGACGCCCGCGCCGCGAGGGGGCCGATCCGCCTGCGCCCGCCCGACTGACGCCTCCCGACCGGCGCCCGCCCTGCTGACGCCGCAGCCCTGCGTCGCCGGCCCGACGTCACCCGCTCAAGGCGGCCACGGTCCGCTCAGGCCGCGCCGTGGAAGAAGGCGTAGAGCGCCTCGGCGGTCTTCTCCGACACGCCCTCGACCTTCATCAGATCCTCGACGCCGGCGCGCGAGACCGCCTTGGCCGAGCCGAAATGCGCCAGCAGCGCGCGCTTGCGGGCCGGGCCGATGCCCGGCGCCTCGTCGAGCGGGGTCTGCGTCGTCGCCTGCGCGCGGCGGGCGCGGTGGGCGCCGATGGCGAAGCGGTGCGCCTCGTCGCGCAGCCGCTGCACGAAGTAGAGCGTCGGGTCGCGATGCGGCAGGGCGAAGGCGCGGCGGCCGGGGACGTGGAACTCCTCCTTGCCGGCGTCGCGATCGACCCCCTTCGCGACGCCGACCAGCGCCACGTCGTCCACCCCAAGCTCGTCCAGCGCCGCCACGGCCGCCGACACCTGCCCCTGGCCGCCGTCGATCAGCACGAGGTCGGGCCAGTCGCCCTTCTCGCGGTCGGGGTCCTCCTTCAGGAGCCGCGAGAAGCGCCGCGTCAGCACCTCCCGCATCATGCCGAAATCGTCGCCCGGCGTGAGGCCGTCGGCGCGGATGTTGAACTTGCGGTACTGGCCCTTCACGAAGCCGTCCGGCCCCGCCACCACCATCGCCCCCACGGCGTTGGTTCCCATGATGTGGGAGTTGTCATAGACCTCGATGCGCCGCGGCGCGGCGTCGAGCCCGAACGCCTCGGCGAGGCTGTCGAGCAGGCGGGCCTGGCTGGCGCTCTCGGCCATGCGGCGGGCGAGCGACTCGCGGGCGTTGCGCAGCGCGTCGTCGAGCAACCGGCGCTTTTCCCCTCGTTTCGGCGAGGCGATGGTCACGCGCCGCGCCGCGGTGATCGACAGCGCCTCCTCCAGCAGCGCCGCGCCGGGCAGGGCGTGGGAGGTGAGGATCAGCCGCGCCGGCTGCTTGCCGCCGTAGAACTGCGCGAGGAACGCCTCCAGCACCTCCTCCGGTTCGGCGCCGGAGACGGTGCGCGGGAAGTAGGCGCGGTTCCCCCAGTTCTGGTTGGCCCGGTAGAAGAACACCTGCACGCAGGCCTGCCCGCCCTCCTCGTGCAGCGCCACGACGTCGGCCTCCTCCACGCCCTCGGGGTTGACGTCCTGGCTCGCCTGCACGGCGGTCAGGGCGCGGATGCGGTCCCTGAGCGCGGCGGCGCGCTCGTACTCCATCGCCTCCGCCGCCCTGGCCATCTCGGTCGCCAGCGTCTCCTGCACCCTGGTGGAGCGGCCTTCGAGGAAGCGGATCGCGTCCTCCTGCATCTCGGCGTAGGCCTCCTCGTCGACGTAGCCGACGCAGGGGGCGCAGCAGCGCTTGATCTGGTGCAGCAGGCACGGCCGCGTGCGGTTCGCGAAGATCGAGTCGCGGCAGGTGCGCAGCAGGAACGCCTTCTGCAGCGTGTTGATGGTGCGGTTGACGGCCCCGGCGGAGGCGAACGGCCCGAAATAGCGCCCAGACGTCGCCCGCGTGCCACGGTGCTTGCGCAGCTGCGGGAACGGATGGTCGCCGCCGATCAGGATGTGCGGGAAGCTCTTGTCGTCGCGCAGCAGCACGTTGAAGCGCGGCTTGAGCTGCTTGATGAGGTTGGCCTCCAGCAGCAGCGCCTCGGTTTCGGTTTCGGTGGTGACGAACATCATCGAGGCGGTCGCCGCGATCATCCGCGAGATGCGCGTCGAATGCCCCGAGCCGTTGGCGTAGTTCGCCACGCGCTTGCGCAGCGACCGGGCCTTGCCGACGTAGAGGACCGCGGATTTCGCGTCGAGCATCCGATAGACGCCGGGTCGATCGGGCAGGGAGGGCAGGTAGGCGCGGATCGCCTCCGCCCCGCCGGCGCGCGCAGGGGCCCCTTCGAGGGTCGCGCCCTCCTCCTCGAAACCCATGCCCGGCGTCGTCTCCCCGCCGCCGAGCGGGATGCTCTCGCCTTCCCCGAAACCGCTCAATTCCCCTCTCCCGATCCTGGCCTGTCGCTGTTTACGGTTTGGAAACGAATCCCGTTGAGGCCATGGCGCCTTGGTATTGAGTCGCGCCGCCCCTTAGCCCGACCTCCATACTCCGGCAATCGAAATTGCGTCCCCGAAAGATGTGGATAACTCTGTCGACAGAATCTTGCCGATATTGAAATTCGCTGAATTCACAAGCCCCTCACCATCATGCCTAAAAAAGCGGCATATTCTCAACAAGCTGTTTTTGCTCAATAAAAAAGGTAAACAACGGTAAAGCTCTGGTGAAACTAACAGAATCGCGACGGCTTTGCGACGCGCGTGCGTCAAGTGGAAAAGGGAGTCCGTCCGATCTCGCTTCGAAACGGAACAGGCGCCGCGCCGCCTACTCGACGCCCAGCACATCGGGCGTCCTCCAGCCGAGATGCTGTCCACCGTCGATCGCCAGCATCTGTCCCGTAAACGACCTCGCGCCGAGGATGTAGCGCAGCGCGGCGACGATGTCGGCGGGCGCCGCGCCGCGCTCCAGCGGCGTCGCGGCGCGCTGGGCGGCGAAGTGCGCCGCCGACTGGCGGACGCCCTGCATCGTCGGGCCCGGCCCGATCGCGTTCACCCGGATGCGCGGGGCGAGCGCCTGCGCCGCGGTGCGCGTGAAGGTCCACAGGCCCGCCTTCGCGATGGTGTAGGTCATGAACTGCGGCGTGAGCTTCCAGACGCGCTGATCGATGAGGTTCACCACGCAGGCGCGCGCATAGGGCAGGCCGTCCTCGTCGACGCCCGGCGCCGGCGCCTGTTCGGCGAAGTGCTGGGTCAGACGGAAGGGCGCCCAGAGATTGCTGTCGATGTGCCGGTCCCAGCTCTCGCGCGAGGCGCTGTCGATGTCGTCGTGCTCGAAGATCGAGGCGCTGTTGACGAGCAGCGTCAGCGGCGCATCCAGCGCGGCGGCGGCGTCGGCTACAAGCCGGTCGACCGCAGCGCCGTCGAGCAGATCCGCCCGCACCACGGCCGCGCGCGGAGCGCCGGCGGCCTCCGCCTCCAAGGCGGTCGCCTCGGCTTCCGCCACCGAGGTCTTGCAGTGGATCGCCACCGACCAGCGCTGCGCCGCGAGGTCCAGCGCCATCTCGCGCCCCAGGCGCTTTCCCGACCCCGTCACGAGGGCCGCGCCCGCCGCCATCGCTCCCGTCAAGCCGTCCATCGCAGCAGCTCCGATCAGATCCGCGGCCCCAGCACCGCCACTGCGAACAGAACATAGAGCGCGATGAAGGCGAGACCCGCGAGCCGGCCAAGTCGCCAGCGCGGGTAGAGGCAGACGCCGATCAGCGCGCTGGCCGCCAGCATCACCCACAGGTCGAGCGACAGGAACTCCGGCGCGACGGAGATCGGGGCCACGAGGCTCGACACGCCCATGATGCCGAGGATGTTGAAGATGTTGGAGCCGATGACGTTGCCCATCGCCACGTCCGCCTCGCGCCGCAGCGCGGCGGAGATCGACGTCATCAGCTCCGGCAGCGAAGTTCCGACCGCGACGAGGGTCAGCCCCACCGCCGCCTCGGTGAGGCCGTAGGCCATCGCAACGCCCCGCGCGCCCTCGATCAGCAGATGCGCCCCCAGCGGCAGCCCGACCACGCCCGCGGCCAGCAGCGCCGCGACCTTCCACGTCGCCATGGTCGGGTCGACGTCCTCCAGCTCCTCGAGGTCGGCGGCCGCGGTGGGGTCGTTGCGGCTCTCCCGCCATGTGTCCGTCAGCATCCAGCCGAGCACCGTCAGCAGCAGAAGCCCGTGCCAGACGGTTAACGGCCCGACGGCGCAGAGCCCGATGAACAGCAGGCTTGCGCCGATCATGATGAGCCAGCTGCGGCGGCAGTCGCAGTCCTTCGTCTCGATGCCCGAGATCATCGCGGGCACGCCGAGCACCAGCAGCACGTTCGCGATGTTGGACCCCACGACGTTGCCCATCACGATGCCGTCGGCGTCGTCGAGCGCCGCCTGCACGCCGACGAACAGCTCCGGCGCGGATGTGCCGAAGGCTACGACCGTGAGGCTGATCACCAGCACCGAGACGCCGAGCTTGAGGCTGAGCGCCACCGCGCCGCGCACCAACGCGTCGCCGGCGCCGACGAGCAGAGCAAGTCCGGCGAGCGTGAACATCAAGTCCATGGCTTCTCCTGTGGGCCGGCGGGCGGCGCCGCTGGAAGTGCTGCGGTCGGGCGGTGGGCGTGCGGTTGGGATGGAAGCGGGTCGCTCGGCTGCGAGGGGGGAGGCATGCGCGGCGCTGAGCTGGGCGCGGCGTCAGGGCGTCGGCGGAGCGTCGCAGCCGCAGCTCTCGCCGGGCGCGCGCCATGCGCCGCAGGCCGCGCATTGCTCAAGGTCGGCGACGGAGCGCCCCGGCTCCCGCCGGCCTGCGCTTCGGTCCACGCCGCCGGCGAACAGCCGGTTCAGCGCACTCCAGGCGAGAAGCGCCACCCCGGCGAGCGTCAGGATCTTCCAGATCATCCGCGCCTCGCGCCAGGTCCGCGACGGTCGTCGCTCACAGGCCGAACCTCGCCCGCATCGCACGCTCCTCGACCGCGCCGATAAGTTCGGCGGCGCCCGGGGCGCCGAGCCGCTGCAGCAGGCTGCGCCGCGGCCGCGTGACGTTGAAACGGACCTTCTCGCCGAAGCGGGCCTTCATCATCGGCGCGAGATGGCCGATCCCGTCGATCAGGCCGAGCGCCTGCGCCTCGCGCCCGAGCCAGATGTCGCCGGTGAAGAGCGCGTCCTCGTCGCCCTTCAGCCGCGCGCCGCGGGACCGGCGCACATGCTCGATGAAGTTGTCGTGGATGCCGCGCTGGAGTCGCTTCAGGCGCTCGACGTCGTCGGCGTCCTCGGGGCGGAATGGGTCGAGCATCGTCTTGCGGCTGCCGGCGGTGTGCACGCGGCGCTCGACGCCCAGCCGGCCGATCGCCTCATGCAGCCCGAAGCCGGCGCTGACGACCCCGATCGAGCCCAGGATCGCGTTGTCGTCGGCATAGATCTCGTCCGCCGCGCAGGCCAGCCAGTATCCGCCGGAGGCCGCGACGTCCTCGCAGAACGCGATGACCGGCGTCTTCTTCTCGTCCGCCTTGCGCCGGATGCGCGCCGCGATGAGGGCGCTCTGCGCCGGCGAGCCGCCAGGCGAGTTGATCGCGAGCGCCACGGCGGCGAGCCGCTTCGGCGCGAAGGCGCGCTCGACCAGGCCGGCGAGCCCGGCGTCGTCGAGCGACCTGCCGAAAGGCCCGCCGACCCCGATCGCGCCGTAGAGGCGCAGGACTGACACCACCGGCGCGGGGCGCGCGAGGCTGCCGATGCGTTCCATGATCCAACTCATGGCGCGTCACTTAAGCGGAGGCCGGGCGCAAGACAACGGCGCACACGCGATGCGACGTGGTTTACGCGGCGGATGGCGGTTTGATCCGGTGCCCGGCTCGAGTAGTGTAACCAACCTGACATTCAACCTTGGAGGCGTGCGGCGATGGATGGCGAAAACGGCGAGCTTGCGCCCGTCCTGGCGAAGCGCGCCCAACTGGCGGCCCTGCGCACGGAGCATCGCCGTCTGGACGCCGCCATCGAGGCCATTTCGGCCGATCCGCTGGCCGACCAGCTCGACCTGCGGCGCCTCAAGAAGAAGAAGCTGTCGCTGCGTGACGAGATCGCGCGGCTCGACGACGAACTGACGCCCGACATCATCGCCTGAACGCGCGACGCGGGGCCTTTCCGCTGCGCGGCAACGCTTCTATGGTCCGCCGCTTCGCGGAGGGGGGCTTCGTGGGGGAGGGGCGCATGGTTCTTGTGGGCGTGGTGATGGGCAGCCGGTCGGACTGGCCGACGATGAAGGCCGCCAGCGACATCCTGACCGCGCTCGAGATTCCGCATGAGGCGCGGGTGCTCTCGGCGCACCGCACGCCGGACGCGATGTTCGCCTATGCCGAGGCCGCCGCCGGGCGCGGGCTGCGGGCGATCATCGCCGGGGCCGGCGGGGCGGCGCATCTGCCGGGGATGCTCGCCGCCAAGACGCGGGTGCCGGTGCTGGGCGTGCCGGTCCAGAGCCGGGCGCTGAGCGGGCTCGACAGCCTGCTCTCCATCGTCCAGATGCCGAAGGGCGTGCCGGTCGGAACGTTGGCCATCGGCGAGGCGGGCGCGGCCAACGCCGGCCTGCTCGCCGCGGCGATGCTGGCGACGACGGATGCGGCGCTCGCGGCGCGGCTCGACGCCTGGCGCGCGGCGCTCACCGCGGCCGTCCCCGAACTGCCCTTCGACCCTGCGGAGGCGCCGTGAGCGCCCTGCCGCCGGGCTCGACTGTCGGCATACTCGGCGCCGGCCAGCTCGGGCGGATGCTCGCCGTCGCGGCGGCGCGGCTCGGCCTGCGCGCGCGGCTCTACGCCCCCGAGGCCGACCCGCCCGCCGGCCATGTCGCGCCGGTGGACCGGGGCGGCTGGGGCGACGCGGCGGCGCTGGCGGCCTTCGCCGCGCAGGTCGACGTCGTGACGCTGGAGTTCGAGAACGTGCCCGTCGCGACGCTGGAGATACTCGCGCCGCTCGTCCCGGTCCGCCCCGGCCCCCGCGCCCTCGCCATGGCGCAGGACCGGGTGGCGGAGAAGACCTTCCTCAGCGAGGCCGGCGCGCCCACCGTCGCCTTTCGGCCCGTCGACGACGCGGCGTCGCTGGAGCGGGCGATCACGGAACTCGGCCTGCCGGCGATCCTCAAGACGCGCCGGCTCGGCTATGACGGCAAGGGGCAGGCGCGCATCGCGGCCCCTGGCGACGCCGCCCCGGCGCTCGCCGCGATGAACGGCGCGCCGGCGGTGCTGGAGGCCATGGCGCCCTTCGCGCGGGAGATCTCGGTGGTCGTCGCCCGCGGGCTCGACGGCGCAACCGCCGCCTATGACCCGGCCGAGAACGTCCACGAGGCGGGCATCCTGCGGCGCAGCGCCGTCCCCGCGGGGATATACGACGAGACGCGCGCGCGGGCGCAGGCGATTGCGGCGCAGATCGTCGCGGCGCTCGACTATGTCGGCGTCATGGGGGTGGAGTTTTTCCACATGCCCGACGGCGCGCTGCTGGTGAACGAGGTGGCGCCGCGCGTCCACAACACCGGCCACTGGACGATGGAGGCCTGCGCGGTCGACCAGTTCTCGCAGCATGTCCGCGCCGTCTGCGGCTGGCCGCTGGGCGACCCGCTTCGCCATTGCGACGCGGCGATGGAGAACCTAATCGGCGACGAGGCGGCGGACTGGGCGCGGCTTTCGGCGGAGCCGGGCGCGGCGCTGCACCTCTACGGCAAGGCCGAGGCGCGCCCGGGCCGCAAGATGGGCCATGTCACGCGCACGAGCCGGATGGCGTGACGCGCAGCGCGGGTCGCGCGCGTCAGCCGTCGGCCCTGTCGGTGGACTTGCGCCCGGCGCCCCGCCCGATCCAGACCAGCGCCGCGAGGATCGCCAGCGCCTTGAGGGCCATCACGGCGTCGACCGCGTCCACGGCTCAGCCCCTCACGCCGGGGTTGCGGCGGAAGATCGAGAGGTTGAGCGCGAAGGCCACCGTCACCCAGACCAGATAGGGGACGAGCAGCAGCGCCGCCGTCGTGGAGATCGGGGAGAAGACGGCGATGGTCGCGGCGATGGACAGCCACAGAAAGCCCGCCTCCACCAGCGCCAGATCGATGCGCCGCCGCCCGAAGAAGAAGTAGCTCCAAGCCGCGTTCAGGCAGAGCTGGACGCCGTAGACGACGAAGGCCAGCTCGGCGCCCGCAAACCCGCCATTCGCGCGCCAGACCATCCAGCCCGACGCCGCGATCATCGCGTAGAGGATCGTCCAGACGATGGGGAAGGCCCAGTTGGGCGGGCGCCAGTCGGGCCGGTCCAGCGACTCGTACCAGTCGCCGGGCTTGTAGACGGCGCCGCTCATCGCGGCGAGGAACACCACGCCGACGAAGCCGAGGAGCGGCAAGTCCACGACATCGCTCATTCGCCCGCCGTGGCGAGACCGCCCGCGACTGCGCGCGCCATCTCCGCCGCCTCGAGGCGCCGGGTCGTCTCGCGCTGGTGCGCCGCCATCATGATCTCCGCCATGCGGCCGATATGGTCGCCCACCGTGGGCCGGACAAGGTTCTCCGGCGGCGGACAGGCCGCGACGGCCTCGACGAGGTAGCGGGTCTCAGCCAGCGGCTCGGCCCCGCGTCCGATCCGGGGCAGGCCGACGCCGCCGACCGCCAGCGCCATGAGCCGCCGCTTGGTCGCGGCGGAGACGACGGCGCGGCGGTTCACGCTGTCGAAGCCCGAGCGCGCCAGGTCGCGGCCGATCTCGCGGTAGATCAGCCTTGCGGCGCGGATGCCGGGACGTGCGGCGCGGGGCAGCCCGCGCACGCCCCAGGCGGCGCGGTCGTAGAGGCGCTCGGCCTCGGCGAGCAGCGCGGCGACCATCTGGGCGATCTCCGGCGTGAAGCGCGGCGCGGCGAGGAACGCCTCCGGGTCGACGCCCGTCGCCCGCATCCAGTCGAGCGGCAGGTAGAGCCGCCCCTCGCGGGCGTCCTCGCCCACGTCCCGCGCCACGTTGGTGAGCTGCATGGCCACGCCCAGGTCGCAGGCGCGCGCGATGATCTGCGGCTCCCGCACGCCCATCAGCACCGTCATCATGGCGCCGACGGCGCCGGCGACGCGGGCGGCGTAGGCGCGCAGCGCCGAGAGGTCGGCGCAGCGGCGGCCCTCGGCGTCCCAGGCCAGCCCGTCGATCAGCGCCTCGGGCAGGGCGCGCGGCATGGCGTGCTCGCGCATCATGTCGGCGAAGCAGCGGTCCGCGGCGGCGTCCTGCGGGCGCCCCGCGCAGGCGGCGTCGAGCCGGCGCCGAAGCCGCGCCACCGCCGCGGCCTTGCCCGCCGAGAGGTCCACCGCGTCGTCCGCCAGCCGGCAGAAGGCGTAGAGGGCGTAGGCGGGCTGGCGCATCCGCGCCGGCATCAGCCGGGACGCGGCGTGGAACGAGTGCGAGCCGGTGCGGATGGCGGCGGCGCAGGCGGCGTGGTCGGCTTCGCTGGCGCAGGGCTCACGCATGGGCGCGCGCCCCCTTCCCGGCGAGTATGAGCTCGTCGACGACCCGGGCGGAGGAGACCACGCCAGGCAGCCCCGCGCCCGGATGCGTCCCGGCGCCGACGAAATAGAGGTCGTCGAGCTCCTCGGACCTGTTGTGCGGCCGGAACCACGCGCTCTGCAGCAGCTGCGGCTCCATCCCGAAGGCCGCGCCGCGCTCGGAGGCCAGACGGTCGCGGAAGTCGAGCGGCGTCAGCACCCGCGAAGTGACGACCGCCTCCCCCAGTCCGGGCATCACCGTCTCCTCCAGCCGCTTCTGCACCTTCAGGCGATAGGGCTCGGCCAGCGCCGCCCAGTCGTCGCCGCCGTCGAGGTTGGGCACCGGCGAGAGGGCGTAGAAGCTGTCGCAGCCCTCTGGCGCCACGGAAGGGTCGGTGGCGGAGGGGCGATGCAGGTAGAGGCTGAAATCTTCGGTCAGCTTCTTGCGGCGGAAAATGTCGGTCAAAAGGCCCTTGTAGCGCGGGCCGAGCACGATGGTGTGATGCGGCACGTCCTCGAAGCGCCGGTTCGTCCCGAAATACCAGACGAAGACGCTCATGGAGTATTTCATGCGGTCGATCTTGGCGTCGGTCCAGCGACGTCGGGGCAGGTTGGGCATCATCCGGCGATAGACCACGGCGGGGTCGGCGTTGCACACCACGACGTCGGCCTTCAGCGTCTCGCCGTCCTTGAGCTTCACGCCCGTGGCGCGGCGGCCCTCATGGGTGATCTCGGCGACCTCGGTCTCCAGCCGGATTGTCCCGCCGACATGGCCGACGAGGTTCGCCATCGCCTGCACCAGCGCGCCGGTGCCGCCCATGGCGTAGTTCACGCCCCAGCCCTGCTCCAGATGGTTGATGAGGCAGTAGAATGACGTCGTGTTGAACGGGTTGCCGCCGATGAACAGCGGGTGGAAGCTGAGCGCGAAGCGCATCCGCTCGCTTTTCACCCGGCTCGCGACATAGGCGTGCACCGAACGGTGGCCGCCGAGGCGCAGCAGCGTCGGCGCCATCGTCACCATGGTCATGAACTTGTGGAACGGGTGGTGCGCCATCTTCGCGAAGGCGAAGTCGTAGATGCGGCTGCTGTCGCGCGCGAAGCGGTCGTAGCCGGCGAGGTCCTCCGGCGCGACGCGGGCGATCTCGGCGCGCATCTTCGCGGGGTCGCCCGAGCAGTCCAGCGTCTCGCCGTCGTCGAAGCGGATGCGGTAGAACGGGTCGAGCCGGCGCAGGTCCACGTCCTGCGCCATGTCGCGGCCGCAGAGCCTCCAGATGTCCTCGAACACGAACGGGGCGGTGATGATCGTCGGCCCGGCGTCGAAGGTGAACCCGTCCTGCTTCCAGACATAGGCCCGGCCGCCGGGCTTGTCGAGCTTGTCGAGGACCGTCACGGCGTAGCCGCGCGCCCCCAGTCGCGCGGCCGCGGCGAGCCCGCCGAAGCCTGCGCCGATCACGATGGCCGCCGGTCGCCCCGCCGGTCCCGAGCCCCGCCTGGGGCCTGAGCCCGGGCCATGCGGGCCGCCCTGTGCGCCTGCGGGCGCTTCGCGATACGTCAACATAAGTTGACAGTAAGTCTGTCACGGCGGTTGGCGCAAGTCTTATCCCGCGCCGGGGCGCTCCGCCGCGGCGGCGGCCTCGCGCCAGGCCTCGTTCACGATCTCCGCGGCTGTCTCCGGCGCCTGTTCGTGGGCGAGATGACCGAGCCCCGCCAGCCGCCGGACGCGCGCCCGCGGCGCCCGCGCCGCCACGCCGTCGGCGTCCTCCGGCGGCACCGCGCGGTCGCGCTCCCCCACGATCAGGCTGAGCGGCTGGCGAAGACTGGGCAGATCCCGGCCCAGCGGCCGCAGATCCCAGGCCGCCATCATCGCCAGAGCGGCGGCGACATGGCCGGGGCTCTCGAACAGCCGCCGGTAGAGCGCGCGGCCCCGCGCGTCGAGCCCGTCTCCCATCGCGTCGATCAGACGGTCGGCGGCGGCGCCGCCCGCGGTCCACGCCATCGCGCGGGGAACGAACGGGTTGAGGGCGAGCAGCTTCGCCATGATCGGGAACAGCACGCCCGCCGCCCCGCGAAACGGCAAGAAGGCGCCGTTGAAGCTGACGATCGACGCCGGCGCCGCGAGGCCGTCGAGCGCGATGCGCGTCGCGATCGCCGCGCCCGCGGAATGGCCGGCGATCAGCGCCGGCGACGCCCCGAGCGCCCCGCAGAGCGCCGCCAGCGCGCGCGCCATGCCCGGCAGGCTTGCATGGTCGCCATAGCCGGGCCCCGAGAAGCCGTGGCCGGGCAGGTCGGGGACGACGACGCGGAAATGCGGCGCGAGCAGCGGCGCGACGTCGCGCCACGAATGGCTCGCGCCCCCGGCGCCATGGACGAGCAGCAGCGCCGGCGCGTCCTCAGGCCCGAGCGTCTGGACATGCCAGCGCACGCCGCCGGCCTCCAGAAAACAGCTGGCGTCGCGATTGGGCCAGTCGGCGCCGTCGCGCGCCCAGTCTAGCCGCGGCCGCGTCATCGGCGCGGCGCGTTCTGGCGGAGGATCATGGTCGCAGGATCGTCATCTGGCGGCGTCTCGCGTCGGTCAAGGTTGGGCGACCCTAGCGCGCCGCGCGCCGCTGCGCCCCGCCGCGATGAGCCGCAGCCGCGTCGCTCAGACGTCGAAATCGAGCATCGCGTCCAACGGCTCGCCCTTGGGCCGATCGTCGCCCAGCGGTTCGCCCTCGACCATGTAGTAGGCCATCTCGGCGATGAAAGTCGTGTGGTCGCCGATGCGCTCGAGGTTCTTGGCGACGAACATGAGCTGGCTGCAAGTCGAGATCGTCCGCGGATCCTCCATCATGTAGGTGATGAGTTCGCGAAACAGCGAGTTGTAGATCTCGTCGATCTCGACGTCGCGATTCCACACCGCGACCGCCAGCGCCGTGTCCCGCGCGGTGTACGCGTCGAGCACCTCGGTGAGCTGGGTCAGCGTCTGGCGGCCCATGCGCACCACGGGCGCGGCGAGGCGCACCGGCTGATTGCGGGTGAGATACTGGGAGCGGCGGGCGATGTTCTTGGCGAGGTCGCCGATGCGCTCCAGCGTCGACGCGACCTTCAGCGCCGCGATGGTCTCGCGCAGGTCGGCGGCCATCGGCTGGCGCAGCGCAAGCGTGCGGATCGCGCGCTGCTCCAGCTCCGCCTCCATCCGGTCGAGCGCCTTGTCGCGAGCGACGACCTCGGCGGCGAGGTCATGGTCGCGCCGCTGCACCGCCTCGAGCGCGTGCGCCAGAAGCTCCTCGGCCAGCCCGCCCATCTCCGAAATCTTGGAGGAAAGCTGCTGTAGGTCGTTATCGAACGCTGACACGATGTGCGGCACGGCTCACCCGACTGCTGAGCGGTCGTCCGGCGGCGACCGCGTGCAGAGATAGCCGGAACGAATAATGAAATAATGTCGTCCGCGGCAATCCGGAACAATCGGGGGAAATCTTCACTAAACGATCACAGCGACGTCGCAATGGCGGCGATCAGGCGACCGTAGTCGGGCTCTCCGGCATGGGTCGCGCGGCGGAAGCTGAAGAAGCGGTCGGGGTCGCCATAGGTGCACCGGCCCAGCCATTCCGCGCGGCCGACGGCCGCTTCGCGCAGCCGCGACAGGCAGAAACCCGGCAGATCGAACCGCAGCCGGTCGGCGGGGCGCCCCTCGGCGCCCGGAACGAAGAAGCGGTCGGCGTCGGGCGCCTCCGCAAGGAAGGCGTCGAGGAACTCGGGGCCGACCTCGTAGGCCGACTGGCTGATGCAGGGGCCGACGACGGCGACGATGCGGGCGCGCTCGGCGCCGAGGCTCTCCATGCGCGCCACGGTCGCCTCCAGCACGCCGGCCAGCGCGCCGCGCCAGCCGGCATGGGCGGCCGCCACGACGCCGGCCGCATCGTCGGCGAAAAGCACCGGGGCGCAGTCTGCTGCGAGGGCGGCGACGGCGAGGCCGGGCGCGGCGGTCACGAGCGCGTCGACGCGGGGCCGCGCGCCCTCCCATGGCGCGGCGACGGCCAGCGCTTCGGCGCCGTGCACCTGATGGGCGGTGAGCAGACGTTCCGGCGCGCAGCCGAGCGCATCGGCCACGGCTGCGCGATTCGTCCGCACCGCCTGCGCGTCGTCGCCCGAGCCCGGCCCGCAGTTGAGGCCCGCGTAGATCCCGGCCGAGACCCCGCCGCGGCGCGTGAAGAAGCCGTGCGGCGCTCGGCCGAGCGCGCGCGAGGTGAAGCGTTCCGGCTGCATCGCGTCCTCCATCCTCATTCTCCCGGTCCGAAGCCTGGCGGCGGCGGCTGTTCGGGTCCGGTGGCGGCCAGCGCCTTGAACAGCCGCCCCATCTGCTCCGGCGCCGCCAGACGGTCGCGCTGGGCGAAGATATCCGCGGCGCGGTCCGGGCGCGCTGCGGCAAGCGCGGCGGCGCGCGGGGCCAGCCCGAGCGCGCCGAGCAGGGCGCCCTGGGTCGTCAGCGGCCAGAGCCGCGCGCCCTGCGCGGCGATCGCCCCGGCGAGCGCGGCGAAGTCGACATGCGCCGTGATGTCGGCGCCGCCAGGCTCGGCCAGCGGATCGGCCGGCGCGTGCCGGCGCAGCGCCTGCAGCGTATCCCCGCCGCCGGTCGCGGGCGGGGCGGCGCCGTAGTCGACGACGAGCGCCGCGCCGCCATCGGCCGCGAGCCGGGCGCCGATCTCCGCGGCGACGGCCTCCGACGCCGCGCTGCGCTCCAGCACCGCCCCGTTCGGGGCGGACGGCGGCAGGCCCTCCGCCAGCGGCGGGCCGAGCCCCCAGGCGAGCGCGCCCTCGACGACGCCCACGCGCCGCTCGCGCCATGCGCCGCCTGCCCGGACGAACTGGCGGATCGGCAGCGCGTCGAAGAACTCGTTCGCCAGCAGGATGATCGGACCGCGCGGAACCTCCGCGAGCCGTCCGGCGCCTTGCGCGGCGGGCACCGACCGCCGCTGTAGCGCGCGCAGCGCGGGGCTGGTCTCGACGAGCCATGGCTCGGCGGCGTCGAGAAAGCCGGGCAGGGCGCGCGCGGCGCGCAGCGCGTCGGCCATCATCGCGCCGCGGCCGGGGCCGAGCTCGGCGAGGATCACCCGGCCCGGCGCGCCCATGTCGAGCCAGACCTGCGCGCACCACAGGCCGAGCAGCTCGCCGAACATCTGGCTGATCTCGGGAGCGGTCGTGAAGTCCCCCGCTGCGCCAAAGGCCTCGCCGCGCGCGTAGTAGCCGTGCTCGGGGTGGCCGAGGCAGAGCGCCATGTAGCGGTCCAGCCGCATCGGCCCCTCGGCGGCGATCTCGGCGCGGATCAGCGCCTCCAGCGGCCCGGCGCCCCCGCTCACGCCGTCTGCGGGCGCTTGCGCGCGAAGGCGTAGGCGATCAGCAGCAGCCCCGCGAACAGCATCGGCAGCGACAGGATCTGCCCCATGGTCAGCCCCCACGCCTCCGCCCCGTCGCCAAACCTCAGAGCCTGGCCGTTGGGGTTGCCGGCGGTCACGAACTGCGCGTCGCCCTGGCGGAAGTTCTCCACGAAGGCGCGGGCGGCCCCGTAGCCCGCGAGGAACGCGCCGGTCAGTGCGCCGGGGCGCAGCGTCCAGCGCTGCGCCAGCGCCAGCCACAGCAGCAGCGCCCCGAGCAGCAGACCCTCCAGCGCGGCCTCGTAGAGCTGGCTGGGATGGCGGGGCAGGGGGCCGCCGCCGGGAAACACCATGCCGAACCACGCCTCGGTCGGCCGCCCCCACAGCTCGCCGTTCACGAAGTTCGCGAGCCGGCCGAACAGCAGGCCCGGCGGCGTCGCGACCGCCAGCGCGTCGCCCACGCTCAGCGGCGGCGCCGCGTTGCGCAGGCTCCACAGCAGCGCCGCGACGACGACGCCCAGAAAGCCGCCATGGAAGCTCATGCCGCCCTGCCAGATCGCCAGCGCCTCCAGCGGATGCGCGAGGTAGTAGGCCGGCTGGTAGAACAGCACGAAGCCGAGCCTTCCGCCGAGGATCACGCCGGCGACCATCCATGTCAGCAGCTCCTCCGGCTGCTCCGGCGTCATCGGCGCGCGCCGGCCGGGCCAGAGCGCGGGCCGGCGCATCAGCGCGCGCACGATCCACCAGCCGAGCGCCAGCCCCGCGATGTAGGCGAGCGCATACCAGCGCAGCGAGAGCGTGACGAAGCCGAGATCGACCGAGAGGAGCGCGGGGTCGATCTGCGGAAACGGCAGCGCCGCGCGCAGCGGCGCCGCGTCGCGCCACAACGCCGCGGCCGTCTCCGCGAGCGGCGGCAGGGTCATCGCAGGGCGCTCCTTTCGCATCGTCCGTAGCGGGCGGCCCCTTCCTTCCGCCTCGCCGGCCCGTCGTCAAGCACGGTTGCCGCGGCCTCGCCGCGCACGCATATGTCGAGCGACCGGAGGAGTGGACCCATGCAGACCCGCAGCACCTTGCTAGACGACATCTCGAAGCTGATGACCAACGCCGCCGGCGTCGCCCAAGGCGTGCGCGAGGAGGCCGAAACGCTGGTCCGGTCGCGCATGGAGCGATTCATGGCCGACGCGAATCTCGTCTCCCGCGAGGAGTTCGACGCCGTGCGCGACATGGCGCAGAAGGCCCGGGAAGAGAACGCCGCGCTCGAGGCCCGCGTCGCCGCGCTGGAGGCGAAGCTGGCAGGGAACGGCTGACAGCCGCCTGCGGCGCCGATCGCGCAAAACGACGCAATTTCCCGTTTGCGTCGGCCCGGATTCTCCCCCACCATATGTCGTGGGACGGGCGGCAAGACCCGCGACCCATAGGCGCCTGCACCGCCTCTTGCGGCGCGTCCGCTCACGCTGGCGCCCGCGGAGGCCCGAGCACGGGAGCGCACGGCATGACGGCCGTCGAGCAGAGTTTCCATTCCGAAGACGTCCATCCCATCGATATCGTCGAATCCCTCGCCGAGTATCGCGAGTGGGATTTCGACCGGATATGCGAGGACCAGATCGCCATGGCGGTCGAGGGCCAGTGGCGCACCTACGCCATCACGCTCTCGTGGTCTCCCCATGACGAGACGCTGCGGCTCGTCTGCACCTTCGAGTGCGACCCGCCGGAGAATCGCGAGCATGAGCTGGCTGTCGCCATGGACCTCGCCAACGACAAGTGCTGGACAGGGTGCTTCACCCGCTGGCGCGAGCAGCAGATGATGGTGTTCCGCTACGGGCTGACGCTCGCCGGCGGCGCGGTGGCCACGCCGCAGCAGATCGACGCAATGCTGCGCTCGGCGCTGGGCGCCTGCGAACGCTTCTACCCCGCCTTCCAGCTCGTCGGCTGGGGCGACGAGACCGCCGCGGACGCGATCTCGGTCGCGATCGCGGAAGCCTACGGTCGGGCGTGAGCGAGCCGGCGAAGCTCGCGGCGGGCCTCGAGCCCGTCGCCGCCGGCGGCCTGGTGCTGCTCGGCTGCGGGAAGATGGGCGGCGCCATGCTCGACGGCTGGTTCGCGGCGGGCCTGCCCGGCGCGGCCGTCCATGTCGTCGATCCCGCGCTCGGCGAGCGCGCCGCCGCGCTGACGGCGCGGGGCGCGCGCTGCGGCCTCAAGCCCCCGGACAGCGCCGCCGCGGTGGTGGTCGCGGTGAAGCCGCAACTGCTGGCAGAGGCGCTGCCGGCGGTGGCGCCGCTTGCGGGGCCGCGCACGCTGTTCATGTCGATCGCCGCCGGCGCCCCGCTGTCCTACTTCGAGGCGCGGCTCGCCGCCGGCACGCCGATCGTGCGCGCGATGCCGAACACGCCCGCCGCCGTGGGGCGCGGGGTGACTGCGCTGTTCGCCAACGCGCCCGGAAAGGCGCTGACCCCGCTCGCAGAGGCGCTGGCGGGGGCCGTAGGCGAGACGGTGCGCCTGGAGAGCGAGGCGCAGATGGACGCGGTGACGGCCGTCTCCGGCAGCGGCCCCGCCTATGTCTTCCACATGATCGAGGCGCTCGCCGCGGCCGGCGTGGCCGAAGGGCTGCCCGAAGAACTCGCGATGCGCCTGGCGCGCGCGACCGTGACGGGGGCGGGAGAACTGGCGCACGGCAGCCCCTTGCCGGCCTCGGCGCTGCGCGAGGCCGTGACCAGCCCGGCGGGGACGACTGCGGCGGGGCTCTCAGTGCTGATGGGCGATGGCGCCCTTATCGACCTGATGCGGCGCACCGTCGCCGCCGCCGCCGCGCGGAGCCGCGAACTGGGCGGCTGAGCGCTCTTTTCCACCGACCGTTTCGCGGCGTCGACCCTCGCACGGCCGGCGGCTAGGCGCCTTGGCGCCTTGGCGCCGTTTGACTGCGGGCCGGCGCGCCTGAACGAGAAACGCCGGCCGTTCGCACCCGAACGGCCGGCGTCCTTCGTAGTTCAAGCGATACGGCTGGCGCGACTTACTCGATCGGGAGGTTCGAGCCGCCTTCCTCGTTGAGATAGCGGATCACCGCGGCGCGCTCCTCCAGCTTGTTGAGGCCGGCGAAGCCCATCTTGTTGCCGGGGGCCCAGTCGCGGGGCTTCGTCAGAAACGCGTCGAGTTTTTCGAAGGTCCACGCGCCCTCCTTGCCGGCGAGCGCATCGGAGTAGCTGAACCCCTCGACCGACGCGATGTCGCGGCCCACGACCCCGTAGAGATAGGGGCCGACGCCGTTGCGGCCTTCCTCGAGCTTGTGGCAGGCGCCGCATTTGCGAAACACCTTGCCGCCGTCGGCGACGGTGGCGGCATTGTAGGCGGCCACGAACGGATCATCGGACGACGCCGCCGGAGGCGCGGGCTCGGCGGCTGGGGCCGGTTCGGCCGCCGCCACCTGCTGCTCAGGCGCAGGCTCCGGTTGGGGCGCCGCTTCGGCAGGCGCTTCCGGCGCTGACTCAGCGGCCGCTTCCGGGGCTGGCGCGGCCGCCGCTTCCGGGGCCTCCGCAGTCTCCGCCGGCTGCTCTTCAACCGCGGCCGGGGTCTCTGGCTCCTGCGCGGCGACCTCCGCCGGTTCGGAAGCGGCGGGCGCCTCCCCGGCGACGGCGGCGATCTGATCGCCTTCGGCGGCGGGCTCGGCGGGGGTCGCGCTCAGGCTGTTGAGATAGGCCAGCACGGCGGCGCGATCTTCCAGCCGCTTCAGGCCCTTGAAGCCCATCTTGACGCCGGGCGCCATCGCGACGGGATCTTCGAGATAGGTGTTCAGCCGCTCCAGCGTCCACGCGCCGTCGAGGCCCGACAGCGCGTCGGAATAGGGATAGTTTGCGGCGCTCGCGATGTCGCGCCCGATCACCTCGTACAGGCTCGGCCCGATCCCGTGGGCGCCTTCGGTCAGCATGTGGCAGATCGAACAGGCGCGGAAGACCTGTTCGCCATAGGCCGGGTCGGCCTCCGCGAAGGCCTGTGCGAAGGTGAGCTCGCCGTTTGCGGCGGGCGCCTCGGCGCTGGTGGTCACTTCCTCTGCGATCGCCTCGGCGGCGTCCTCGGCCTCGGCCACGGCCGTGTCGCCGGCCGGCGGCGCAGCGTCGGCCGCGGCGGCCTCGGGCGCGGGCTCGGTAGCCGGTTCGGCCTCCTCGGCGGGCGCGGCCGCTGCCGTCTCGGTCTCAGGCGCCGCGGCGGGCTCAGCCGCAGCGCGCGCTTCGGGCAACGGCAGGTTGGAGCCGCCCTCAGCGTTCATGTAGGCGATGACCGCGGCGCGCTCCTCGGGCTTGGAGAGCCCGGCGAAGCCCATGCTCGTGCCTGGGGCCCAGCCCTTCGGGTTCTCAAGAAAGGCGTAGAGGTTCTCGAAGGTCCACTCGTCGGCGTGCTCGGCGAGCGCGCCCGAATAGTTGAATCCGTCGATCGCCTGAACCGGGCGGCCGACGACCTGCCAAAGGGAGGGCCCGACGCCGTTTGCGCCCTCCTCAAGCTTGTGACAGGCGGCGCATTTGCGGAACACCTTGGCGCCGTCGTCCACGGTCGCCGCGGCAAGCAGCGTGGCCATGTCGGCCTCGGCCGGCGCCTCGGCGTCTCCCGGCTCGTCGCTCGTGATCTCCAGCGCGTAGGCGAGCCGTTCCGGCTCGTCGACGTGGTAGAGCGACTCCGACACGAAGTTGGCCAGCAGATAGACCAGCAACGCGGCGGTGAGCGCGCCGAAGATCTTGTTGAACTCCATAGTGTTCATGCGCGAACAACCTTTTCGTGGCTTGGGCCGCCCAGGCGCCGCGGCGGCGAGGCGATCTTGCGGTTCGGCGCGCAATATGCCCTTCCGGGCCTGTCAGGCAAGCTGTATAGCGCGCGACTAAACGTCGGGGGAGAGGGTCCGCGGCGCCACCTGCGGAGAAATCGACATGAATTCTGGGCCGTTGACGGGCATGGGCGCGAGCGCGTCGGGGCGCATCGCCTTCCAGGGCGAGCTCGGCGCCTACTCGCATCAGGCCTGCCGGGAGGTGTTTCCCGAGATGGAGCCGATGCCGTGCGCCAGCTTCGAGGACGCCTTCGCGGCGGTGAAGGGCGGCGACGCGCGCCTCGCCATGCTGCCGGTGGAGAACTCGCTCTATGGCCGCGTCGCCGACATCCACCACCTGCTGCCGGAGAGCGGCCTGTACATCATCGGCGAGCATTTCGTCCCGATCCGCCTGCAGCTTCTCGGGGCCGAGGGGGCGACGCTGGAGGCCGTGACGGAGGCGCAGAGCCACACCGTCGCGCTCGGCCAGTGCCGCCGCTTCCTCAAGGACCGCGCGATCAGGCCCGTGATCGGCGCGGACACCGCGGGCTCCGCGGCCCTTGTGGCGCAGGGCGGGAAACCGGAGCGGGCCGCCATCGCCTCGCGGCTGGCCGGCGAGATCTACGGGCTGAACGTCCTCGCCGAGGACATCGAGGACGCCAGCCACAACACCACGCGCTTTCTCGTGATGAGCCGGCAGAAGCTGGAGGCCGACCCCGCCGGCGGCCCGGCGATCACGACCTTCGTGTTCCAGGTGCGCAACGTGCCGGCGGCGCTCTACAAGGCGATGGGCGGCTTCGCGACCAACGGCGTCAACATGCTCAAGCTGGAGAGCTACATGACCGACGGCTCCTTCACCGCGACGCAGTTCTACGCCGACATCGAGGGCCACCCCGAGAGCCCGGCCGTGCGGCGGGCGCTGGAGGAACTCGGCTTCTTCACGAGCCGGCTCAGCATCCTCGGGGTCTATCCCGCCGCGCCGTTCCGCAGCGCCTGAGCCAACGCGGCCCGCCCCGGCGCCGCTGGACATTTCGACGCAGAGGCGCATGTTGCGTCTCGTAACTTTGACACGGAGGCCGTCAATGCGAACGCTCCTTCGCGCGGTTGCGGGTGCGGCGGTCGCGGTCTCGTTCGCATTATGCGGTCTTGCGCAGGACAGGCCGGCCGGCGTCGTCGTGGACGCCGTGGACGTGCGGATGCTCGAGGAGACCGCGCCGGTTCTCGGCCGCCTCGTCGCCGCCACCCGCTCGGTCGTGGCCGCGCGCACCGCCGGCGTCGTCGCCGCGGCGCCGGTGCGGGTCGGCGACAGGGTGCGGCGCGGCGATCTCTTGGCGCGCATCGACACCGAGCGTCTCGAGATCGCCGAGCGCGTGGCCGGGGCCGCTCTGGCGCAGGCGGAAGCCTCCCGTGAGGCCGCGCAGGCCGACGTCGCGCTCGCCGCGCAGGCTCTGGAGCGCATCAGCGGCCTGCGCGGCTCCAGCGCCTTCTCCAGCGGCGCGTTCGAGGACAGGCGCACCGAATTGGCGCGGGCGCGGAGCCGTGTCGGGGCGGCCGCAGCCGCGGCCGAGCGCGCGCGCGCAGACGTGGCGCAGGCCGAGTACGATCTCGCCTATGCGGCGACGCGGGCGCCGTTCGACGGCGTCGTGATCGAGCGCAGCGCGCAGCCCGGCGCCTATCTCCAGACCGGCGCGCCGGTGGCGACGCTGCTCGACCTCTCCGATCTCGAGATCGAGGCGGACATTCCGGCCGAATACGTCTCCGCGCTGAGCGAGGGCATGACGGTGGAGGCGGTGGTCGGCGCGTCCCATGTCGTCAGGGCGGCGCTGCGCGCCATCGTGCCCGAGGAGGCCGTCTCGACCCGCACCCGCCCCGCGCGCTTCACGCTGGAGAGCGGCGCGCTGAACGGGGCGACCGCGGCGGGGCAGTCCATCGCGCTCAGCATCCCCACGGCGCCGGCGCGCGCCGCGCTGACGGTAGCCAAGGACGCGCTGGTGCAGTCCTCCCGCGGCTGGACGGTGTTCGTCGCGGTCGACGGCGCGGCGGAGGCCCGCGATGTGCGCATCGGCGCGCCGGTCGGCCAGCGCATGGAGGTTCTCGACGGATTGTCGGAGGGGGAATGGGTCGTCGTGCGCGGCAACGAGCGCCTCCGCCCCGGCCAGCCCATCGACCCCGCGACCGCCGACGGCGACCGCGTCGCCGCCCGCGCCGCCGCGAAGGGCTGAGCACGGTGGACATCATCCGCGCCGCCATCGAACGCCCCATCGCCGTCATCGCGGCGGTGCTGATGGCGGTGATGTTCGGCGCGGTGGCCATCGACCGCATCCCGATCCAGCTGGCGCCGGACGTCCGCAAGCCGATCATCCAGGTCAAGACCCTCTGGCCCGGCGCTGCGCCGTTGGAGATCGAACGCGAGATCACCAACCCGCAGGAGGACGAGCTCAAGGGCCTCGAGAGCCTGCAGAGCATGGTGTCGCGGTCCCAGACCGGCGAGGCGGAGATCACCCTCGAATTCGCCATCGGCGCCAACATGGACCGGGCGCTGCTGCTGGTGGCCAACCGGCTCGACCGCGTGTCGAGCTACCCCGCCGAGGCGCGCCAGCCCACGCTGGACACGTCGGGCTCCGAGGACAGCGCGATCGCGTGGTTCACGCTGCGCCGCCTGCCCGGCAACGACCGCGCCATCGCCGAATATGGCGGCTTCGTCGAGGACGTCGTCAAGGAGCGCATCGAGCGCGTGGAGGGCGTCAGCCGCGTCAACGTCTTCGGCGGCGTGGACCGCGAACTGCAGATCGTCATCGACCCGGAGCGGCTCGCGCGCTTCCGCCTGACCATACCCGAGGTCGTCAACCGCCTGCGCGACGAGAGCATCTCGCTCTCGGCGGGCGATCTCGAGGAGGGCAAGCGGCGCTACGTCGTCCGCGCCGAGGGCCAGCTCAACGACGTCGCCTCCGTCGGCGCGGTGGTGCTGCGCTCGGCGGCGACGTCCGACGGCGCGGGCTTCGGGCGCGTGCGCGTCTCCGACGTCGCCGACGTCAGGATCGGCTACAAGGAGCCGACGGCGCGCATCCGCTACAAGGGCGAGCAAGCCATCGCGATCAACGCGGTGCGCGAGACCGGCGCCAACGTGATCGAGACCATGGAAGGGATACGCGAGGCAGTCGCCGAGCTGGAGGCGCGCGAGCTCGGCCGTGCGGGCCTGCACATCCTGCAGGCCTATGACGAGACGACCTACATCAACTCCGCCATCGACCTCGTGATCCAGAACATCTGGATGGGCGGGCTGCTCGCCGCGGGCGTGCTGATGCTGTTCCTGCGCAGCGCGAGCGCGACGCTGGTGGTGTCGCTGGCGATCCCCGTCTCAATCGTTGCGTCCTTCGTCGCGATGGCGGCGCTGGGGCGCACGCTCAACGTCATCTCGCTGGCGGGCATCGCCTTCGCGGTGGGCATGGTGGTCGACGCCGCCATCGTCGTGCTGGAGAACATCTATCGCCTGCGGCAGGAGGGCCGCTCGCGCGCGGACGCAGCCTATGAGGGCGCGCGGCAGGTCTGGGGGGCGATCCTCGTCTCCGCGCTGACCACCGTCCTGGTCTTCGTGCCGATCCTGATCATGGAGCTGGAGGCCGGGCAGCTGTTCCGCGACATCGCCGTGGCGATCTCGGTGGCGGTGATGCTGTCGCTGGTGGTCGCGGTGACGGTGATCCCGGCGCTCTCGAGCCGGCTGCTGGGGCGCGGTTCGGCGAAGATCAGCGTCACGCCGCTGCCCGGCGTGGACCATTTCGGGCGCGGCTTCGGCTGGCTCGTGCGGAGCTACGCCGCCTTCACCGTGCGCAACCGCGTCGCGGGCCTGCTCGCCGTGCTGGCGATCGCGGGCGCCGCCATGGGGGGCGCCTGGGCCTATCTGCCGAAGCTGGAGTATCTGCCGGAGGGCAACCGCAACCTCGTCTTCGGCGTGCTGATCCCGCCGCCCGGCTACAACCTGCCGACGACGACCACGATCGCGGAGCGCATCGAGCGCGTCGCCGAGCCGCTCTGGGGCGGCGACGTCACGGGGCCGAACGGCGAGCCCGGCATCGAGAACTTCTTCTTCGTCGCCACGCCCGGCACGAGCTTCGTCGGCGCCTCGGCGATGGACGCGGGGCGCGCGGCGGAGCTTATCCCACTGCTCTCGCGCCCGATCTTCGCCGAGCCGGGCACCTTCGGCTTCATGACGCAGCCCTCGCTGTTCGGGCGCGGCATCGGTGGCGGACGGGCCATCGAGCTGAACGTCTCGGGGCCCGACCTCGACGACATCCTGGAAGTCGCCCAGCGCGCGGCGGGCCTCGTGGGCCGGCTGCTGCCGCGCGGCGAAGGCCACCAGTTCCGGCCGCAGCCGGGGCTTGAGCTCGGGGCGCCCGAGATACGGCTGGAACCCGACCGCCTGCGCCTCGCCGACGCCGGCGTGCCGGCGAGCGTGCTGGCGGCGACCGTGGACGTCTACAATGACGGGCTGCGCGTGGAGGAGGTGACGGTCGACGGCGAGCGCATCGACCTCACGCTGCAGGGGCGGGCGGTCAGCGCCGGCGGCCTGCGCACGCAGGACATCGGCTCGCTGCCGGTGGTGACGCCGGGCGGCCGGATCGTCCCGGTGACGTCCCTGGCGCGCGTCACGCTGACGGCGGGGCCGACCGAGATCCGCCACCGCGAGCGTCTGCGCACCGTGACGCTGGAGATCCGCCCCGCGCCGACGCTGCCGCTGGAGAGCGCGCTGGAGATCGTCGAGCGCGACATCGCGGCGGCGCTGCAGGCGGAGGGCGTGCCCGAGGGCGTGCGCTTCTCGGTGTCCGGCACCGCCGACCAGCTTACCCAGACCTGGAGCGCCATCCAGATCAACCTCGTCCTCGCGCTGGTGATCGTGTTCCTGGTGATGGCGGTGCTGTTCGAGAGCTTCGTGCTGCCGCTGGTCATCCTGGTCTCGGTGCCGGTCGCGGCGGCGGGCGGGGTGGCGGGGCTCGCGCTCCTGAACGTCTGGCAGACCCAGCCGCTCGACATGCTGACGCTGCTCGGCTTCGTCATCCTCGTCGGCATCGTCGTGAACAATGCGATCCTCGTCGTGCATCAGGCGCTCTACCACCACCGCGAGGAGCGGATGGACGTCGAGGCCGCCATCCTCGAGGCCACGCGCAACCGCATCCGGCCGATCTTCATGTCGACGCTGACCTCGGTGTTCGGGATGCTGCCGCTGGTGGTGTTTCCCGGCGCGGGGTCGGAGCTCTATCGCGGGCTGGGCTCGGTGGTGGTCGGCGGTCTCGCGCTGTCGGCGGTGCTGACGCTGCTGATCGTGCCGCCGCTGCTGCGCCTTGCGATGGCGACGCAGCCGGCGGTCGTCGGCGCGAAGCCTGCGCCGGCCGAGTAGCGCGGCGCTTGCCGACGGGCGCGCAACGGTCATCATGCGCGCTGCGGCCGCGCCCCGAGCGCAGCCCTCACTCGAACGGGAAGGCTCGCGCAAGATGGACCTGCTGATACGCGCGGTGCGCCTCGCCGAGGGCGCGGCGCCGGTGGACATCGCGGTGTCGGGCGCGCGCATCGCCGCCGTCGCCCCCGGCATCGCCCCCGCCGAGGGCGCTGCGGTGCTGGAGGGCGGCGGGGCCTTCGCCTTCGCCGGCTTCGTGGAGAGCCATGTCCACCTCGACAAGGCGATGATCCTCGACCGCGCGCCCGCCGCGGAGGGCGTGGCCGAGGCCATCGCCGGCGTCGCCCGCGCCAAGAAAGGTTTCACGGCCGAGGACGTCGCCGACCGGGCGGGCAGGGTGCTGCGCGCCGCTGTCTCCCATGGCGTGACGCTCATGCGCAGCCATGTCGAGGTCGACCCGGTGATCGGGCTCACCGGCTTCGAGGGCGTGCAGGCGGCGTCGCAGGCCCACGCATGGGGCGTCGACGTCGAGCTGTGCGTGTTCCCGCAGGAGGGGTTGACCAACCTGCCCGGAACCGAGGCGCTGATGCGCGCGGCGCTCGACCGAGGCGCGCGGCTCATCGGCGCCTGCCCCTACGCCGACCCCGACCCGCTGGCGCATCTCGACATCGTCTTCCGGATGGCGCGCGAATTCGACGTCGACATCGACATGCATCTGGACTTCGACCTCAGCCCCGACGAGAGCATGATCGAGGCGGTCTGCGCCCGGACCCGGGCGGCGGGCTGGGGCGGGCGCGTGACCATCGGCCATGTCACGCGGCTCTCGGCGATGGCGCCCGACAGGCTGGAGGCGATGGCGCGGCGCATGGCCGGCGCCGGCGTCGCGCTGACCGTGCTGCCGGCGACCGACCTCTACATGATGGGGCGCGGCGCCGACCGGCTGGCGCCGCGCGGCGTCGCCCCGGCGCACACGGTCTCGGCCTGCGGCGCGCGCTGCTCGCTGGCGACCAACAATGTCCTAAACCCGTTCACGCCCTTCGGCGACGCCAACCCGCTGCGCATCGCGAACCTCTACGCCCATGTCGCGCAGCTCGGCGCCCCGGAGGCGCTGGAGGGCGTGTTCGCGATGATGTCCGCCGACGCGGCGGCGCTGATGAACCGCCCGCTGCATGCGCTGGAGCCGGGCGCGCCTGCGACGCTGGTGGCGCTGGACGGGGCAGGACCGGCGGACGCCGTGGCCCGCGTCGCGCCGGCCCGCTTCGGCGTCAAGGATGGCCGCGTCAGCTTCGAGCGGCCGCCCGTGCGTCTGATGGCCCCCTGCGCCTGACGGCGCGTGCGTGGTCCCTGCGCCTGCCGGCGCGTGGGTTGTCCCTGCGCCTGACGGCGCGTGCGTGGTCCCGGCGCCTGACGGCGCTGGCTCGGCTCAGTCGGGGCGCTGGCTGACGAGGTTCAGTTCGCGGTCGAGTTCGAGCTCGAACTCCGCCCCGTCGGCGCGGCGCGCGTCGTCGATCTCCCTCAGGCCGTCGTCGAGTTCGATCTCGTCCCAGGCGACGAAGCCGAGCGCCTGAAGCCTGGCCTCGATCGCTGTGCGCTCACGCGGCGTCGGCGCGCGATCGGCGAACGCCGGCGCGGTGGCGGCTCCTGCGAGGGCTGACGAAACGGCGACGATGGTCATGCGCATGGGTATCTGCGGCTGGCGCCCGGATGAAGCATCCGCCCCGCGGAGCTAGGTCCGATTCGCTCCGGCGGAACCCTGCTCGTCGAACACGGCCGCCGGCCCACGCCAGCCGTCACGCCCTGTGATACGGTCCGCCGCCGAGTATCGTCGCCGCGCGGTAGAGCTGTTCGGCGAGCATGACCCGCGCCAACATGTGCGGCCAGACCATCGGCCCGAAGGAGAGCGTCAGCGCCGCGCGCTCCCGCACCGCCTCGCCATGCCCGTCCGCGCCGCCGATGGCGAAGGCGACGTCGCGCGCCCCGTCGTCCCGCCACGCCGCCATCAGCCGGGCGAGGGCGGGGCTGTCGAGCTGCCGGCCGCGCTCGTCCAGCGCGACGAGGGGGCCCTCCGGCGCGGCGGCGAGCAGAAGATCGGCCTCAGCGTCGACGCCGCGGCCGCGCCTGTCCTCGACCTCGACCATCCGCGCGGGACCGAGCGCGAGCGCGCGTCCGGCCGCGTCGAATCGATCCATGTAATCGCGCAAAAGAACCGCCTCCGGGCCGGCGCGCAGCCGTCCGACCGCCAGAAGCGAAATCCTCACCGCCGCCGCGCGCTCAGGCCGAGGCGGCCCGCGCGCGGATGTCGGCCTCGGGCGCCCACATCTTCTCGAGCTGGTAGAAGGCGCGCACCTCGGGCCTGAACAGGTGCACGATCACGTCGCCGCAATCGATAAGCACCCAGTCGCCCGCTTCCTTGCCCTCGACCCGCGCTGTACGATGAAAGCGTTCCTTGAACCTTTCGAGCAGCTTCTCAGCCATCGCCGAGACCTGCCGTGAAGATCGTCCGGATGCGATGACCATGTGATCGGCCATGGGCGACTTGCCTCGCAGGTCGAAGGAGACGACGTCCTCCGCCTTGTCGTCGTCGAGCGAGGCGAGCACGAGCGCAAGCGCGGCGTCGCTGTCGGTCCCGTCCGCGGCGACCATGCGCGGCGGCGAGACATGGGCGCGCGAAGCGCCCTGATGGAGATGTTCCTTCAGAACGTCCTCCCTGGTTCTGCGGCCGGGGCGGCGGGCCCTCGACGTCAGATGACTTCATGATAGGCGCTTGCGCTTCATTTCTCAACAAGACCCGCGCGCCCGCTGTAGCCGCAGGTCGGCGTGGAGGCTAGGGTCCGCGTTTGCGAACGAAGGGGGCCGGAACATGGCTGGCGGACCGCTGATCGGCGTGACGGGGCCGCGGGGCCGCGGCTGGGCGCTGTGGGTCGGCGCGGTGATCTCGCTGTGGCTCCAGGGCGCGCGGGCGCGGCGCATCGCGCCGCCGCTCGATCCGGCGACGCTCGACGGGCTCGACGGCCTGCTGATCGGCGGCGGCGACGACGTGAGCGCGGAGCTCTACGGCGGGCAGGTGCGCCCCAACGTCCGTCTCGACCCCGAGCGCGACGCGCTGGAGCTGGCCGCGCTCGCGCGGTTCTGGGACACCGGGCGGCCGATCCTCGGCATCTGCCGCGGCAGCCAGATGATCAACGTCTATCGCGGCGGCGCGCTGCATCGCGACGTGAAGGAGAGCTTCAACCTCACCCGCCACCCGCGCACGCCGCTGGCGCTCAAGACCGTGGCGGTCTGCGAAGGCACCCGGCTCGCCGAGGCGATCGGGCTGGAGAAGGTGCGCGTGAACTCGCTGCACTCCCAGGCGGTCGACCGCCTCGGCGCCGGCATCCGGGTCGGCGCCCATGACGAGCACGGCATGATCCAGGCGGTGGAGGCCGAGGGCGCGCCCTTCCGCGTCGGCGTGCAGTGGCACCCTGAACTGCTGTTCTACAAGCGCCCTCACCGGAGGCTGTTCCGAGCCTTCGTCAAGGCCGCGCGGGAGCGCGGCGCCGACGGCTGACGCCGCGATCAGCCGACCGCCATCTCGGCCGCCAGCGCCAGATCGACGCTGACGAGCTGGCTCACGCCCTGCTCGGCCATCGTCACGCCGTAGAGCCGGTCCATCCGGCTCATGGTGACGGCGTGGTGGGTGATGACCAGAAAGCGCGTCGTGGTCCGCCGCGTCATCTCGTCGAGCAGGTCGCAGAAACGGCCCACATTTGCGTCGTCGAGCGGCGCGTCCACCTCGTCGAGCACGCAGATCGGCGCGGGGTTGACGAGGAACACCGCGAAGATCAGCGCCAGCGCCGTCAGCGTCTGCTCGCCGCCCGAGAGCAGCGAGAGCGAGGTGAGCTTCTTGCCAGGCGGCATCGCCATGATCTCAAGCCCCGCCTGGAGCGGGTCGTCGCTCTCCACCAGCGCCAGCGACGCCTCGCCGCCGCCGAAAAGGTGGCGAAACAGGCCCGTGAAGGTCTCGTTGACCTCGTCGAAGGCGGCCAGCAGGCGCGCGCGGCCTTCCCGGTTGAGATCGGCCACGCCCTGCCTGAGCCGCGCGATGGCGGCCTCCAGATCGGCCTTCTCGGCGGCGAGCTGGTCGCGCTCGGCGCGCACCTCGGCGGCGTCCTCCTCGGCGCGCAGGTTGACGGCGCCGAGCGCGTCGCGCTGGCGGCGCAGCTTCGCCGCGTCGATCTCCGCGGCCTCGGGCGCCGGCGGCGTCTCGCCGAGCTGGGCGAGGGCGGCCTCGGGGCCTTCGGGGCAGGTCTCCAGCAGGCGGGCGCGGGCGGCCTCGGCCCGGGCCGCCTCGGCCTCCGCGAGCGCCTCGCGGCGGGCGCGGGCCTCGCGCGCGGCGGCGGCGGCCGCCTCGGCTTCGCGCAAGCCGGTCTCGGCCGCGCGCAGGGCGTTCTCGGCGGCGGCGAGCGCGTCGTCGGCGAGCGCCTTGCGCCTTCGGGCGGCCGCCATGCTCTCCGAGAGCCGAGCGCGATCGGCCGCGACGGCGGCGGGCGCGGCCTCGGCGGCCTCGACCTCGCTGGCGGCGCGGTCCCGCCGCGCGGCAAGTTCGGCGGAGCGGCGCTCGGCGTCGCGCAGGCGGTTCGCCCATCCCGCGCGCTCCTTGCCGGCGGCCTCCATGCGGCGCGCCCGACCGGCCTCGCGCCGCCTGAGATCGTCGACAGCCGCCGCGGCGGTCTGCGCGGTCTGGCGCGCGTCGGCGGCGGCGCGCCGGGCCTGTTCGGCGGCGGCCCGCGCCTCGGCCGGGTCTTCCGTGGCGGCGAGCGTCTCGGCGGCGGCCTCCGCGCACGCCGCGGCCTCGTCGGCGGCGGATGTCGCGGCGGCGGCGGCGTCGGCCTGCGCGCTGAGGCGGCTCTCGGCGAGGGCGAGCGCGGCGGCGGCCTCCGACTCGGCGCGGCGGGCGGCGGCCCCGGCCTCGTCGGCCTTGCGGCGACGCGCGCGCGCGGCGGCCTCGGCGTCGGCGCAGTCGCGCAGGCGGGCGGCGGCGGCCGACTGCGCCGCACGCGCCGCCTGCGCCTGCGTCTCAGCCTCGGCCCGCGCGGCCTCCAGCGCATCGAGGCGGTTCTGCTGCGTCAGCCGCGCCGCGGCTGCGCTGGGGGCGGCGCCGGCGCGCAGGCGCAGCCCGTCCCACCGCCACATGTCCCCCGCGCGCGTGACCAGCCGCCAGCCGGGCGCGAGGCTCGGCTGAAGCGCGTCGCCGGTCGCTGCGTCAGGCGCCACCGCCACGCGGGCCAGCCGCGCGGCGAGCAGGTCGGGCGCCTGCACATGCGGCGCCAGCGGTTCGGCGCCGGGCGGCGGCGCGTCGGCGGCGAGGCTGTCGCGCCGCGCCCAGCCGCTCGCGTCGCCGGCCTCGGGATGGGAGAGGTCGTCGCCCAGCGCGGCGCCGAGCGCGCCCTCGTAGCCGGGCGCCGCGCGCACCGCGTCGAGGAGCTGCCCCTTGCGGCCCGGCGCCTGGGCCAGCAGCTTGCGGACCGACGCCGTCTCCGAGGTCAGCGCGGCGAGCGCGCCGCCGGCCTCGGAGGCCGCCGCGCGGGTCTCGGCTTCCGCGCCCTGCGCCTCGGCGCGGGCGGCCTCGGCGGCTTCGCCAAGCGCCTCGGCCTCGGCGCTCTCCGCCTCCGCGGACGCGGCCTGGCGCAGGGCGCGCGCGCGCGTCTCGGAGAGGTCGGCTTGCTTCGTCGCGAGCGCATCGACCTGAGCCCGCGCGACGACGGCTGCGGCGTCGGCCTTGCGGGCCGCTGCGGCGGTCTCGGCGGCGTGACGCTCCGCCGCGCCGCGCCGCGCGAGCGCCTCCGCCGCCGCCTCGCCGGCGGCGACCGCGGCCGTCTCGGCCCCGGCGATCCGCGCGTGAGCCGCGGCGCTCGCGGTCTCGGCGGCGGCGAACGCCGCGGGCCAGCCGTGGCGGGCGCGCTCGATCTCGGCGATCTCCTCGGCGAGCCGGGCCTCCGCGGCGCGGGCGTCCTCGTTCAGCGCGGCCTCGCGGCCGGCGTCGGCGTCGATCTGCGCCAGCCTGCGCCGCGCGGCGTCCAGCGCCTCCGCCGCGGCGGCGGCGCGGCCCTCGATCTGCCCGCGCTCCAGCTCCAGCCGCTGCAGGATCGCGGCGGCGACGGCGGCTTCCTCGCGCGCCGGCGGCGGAGCGCCTGCGGCCTGCTCGCGCGCGGCCTCGGCCTGCGCTGCGAGGGTCGTCAGGCGCGCCGCCTCGCGCGTCGCCTCGGTCAGCGCCGCGTCGGCGGCGACGCGTGCGGCGTCGGCCTCGCGCCAGCGGGCGCAGGCCAGCGCCAGTTCGGCCCGGCGCAGCGCCTCGGCGACCTGGCGATAGCGGGCCGCCTCGCGCGCCTGCCTTGAAAGCTGGCTGAGCCGGGCCTCCAGCGCGTCGAGCACCTCGTCCACCCGTTCGAGATTGCGCGCGGCGGCGTCGAGCTTCAGCTCCGCCTCATGGCGGCGCTGGTGCAGGCCGGATACGCCGGCGGCCTCCTCGAGGATCGCCCGCCGGTTGACCGGCTTCGCGTTGACGAGCTCGCTGATGCGCCCCTGACGCACCAGCGCCGGCGAATGGGCGCCGGTCGCCGCGTCGGCGAACAGCATCCGCACGTCGCGCGCGCGCGCCTCGCGCCCGTTGACGCGATAGACCGAGCCGGCCTCGCGCGCGATGCGGCGCACCACCTCCAGCGTGTCGCTGTCGTTGAAGCCCGGCGGCGCGCGGCGGGCGGAATTGTCCAGCGTCAGCGCGACTTCGGCGAAGGCGCGGGCCGGGCGCGAGGCGGAGCCGGCGAAGATGACGTCGTCCATTCCGGCGCCGCGCATCGCCTTGGCGGAGCTTTCGCCCATCACCCAGCGCACGGCCTCCAGCAGGTTGGACTTGCCGCAGCCGTTCGGCCCCACCACGCCGGTGAGGCCCGGCGCGATGGGCGCTTCGGTCGCGTCCACGAAACTCTTGAAGCCCTGGAGCCTCAGCCTGACGAACTGCATCGCGCCTCCCGCAAGCGCGCAGGGTGGCGCGCGCTCGGGTCGCTGTCAACGCGATGTGGCGCGCGAGCGTCGCCGCGGCGCCACATCTTGAGTCGGCTCAGTCGGCGAGGGCGGCGTCGAGCAGGGCGGAGAACTCCTGCACGCCCATCGCGCCGGAATGCGAGGCGCCGTCGATGATGAAGGTGGGCGTGGAGCGCAGATTGTCCGCCTCGGCGTTGCGCTGGTAGTCCTCGACCAGCCGGCGCATGAACGCCTCGTCGGTGAGGCAGGTCTGCATCCGCTCCGGCGACAGACCGCCGAGCCGGCCGATGCGCTGCATCTCGCTCACGACGTCGTCGGCCCGCGACCACTCCCGCTGCCGCTTGAAGAACGTGTCGACGTAGCCGAAGAACGGCCCCTCGCCGCCGCAGCGCGAGATCATCGAGGCCCAGAGCCCGTACTGGTCGAAATAGACCTCGCGAAACACGAAGCGCACCCTGCCGGTGTCGACGTACTGCTCCTTGATCGCCGGCCAGGTGTTGACGTGGAACGTCGCGCAATGCGGGCAGGTGAGCGAGGAATACTCGGTCACCGTCAGCGGCGCGTCGACGCTGCCGATGCTCATGTCGCCGATGGCGTAGCCGCTGGCGGCGAGGTCCGCGTCCTGCGCGAAGGCGGCGGGCGCCGCGAGGGCGGCGGCGACGCCGGCGAGCGCGGCGCGGCGGGTGGGCGTGAAGGTCATTCATAGGCTCCGTGACAGGGCGGCGTCGACCGGGCGGCGCGCCGGCGCGCGGCGGTGCGGATGTTGCGCTCCAGAAGCGCGAGCGCCTCGCGCAGCGATGCGTCGCCGACGGCGCATATATCGGCGGAAGGGGGCACATCAAGCGCCGGCGCCGCCTCGAAGCCGCCGGCGGCTTCCGCAAAGGCGGCGGGAACGGTCTCGCCCGCGCGCCATGCGCCGCCGGCGGCCCCGGTCTGCACCACGCGCAGCCGGGTCACAGCCCGGTAGCCGTAGACCGCGTTGACGCGCTCGATGATGCGCTCGGCCATGTGGCCGACTTCGGGCGCCAGCGCCCCCGGAGCGGTGACGACCAGCGTCGCGCCGAGCCGCGCCTGCTTGCCGCGGTGGCTGATCTCGACCGGCTGGCAGGCCTGCGCGATCTCGGGCCCAGCGATGCTGGGCCACTCCGCGATGAGGCGGCGGTCGGCGAAGCCGCGCGCGGCCCCGGCGGCCGAGACGACGGGCGCCGCGACGGCGGCGGCGGATACGAATCCCTTCGCCCGCTTGCGCCAGCGCCGATCCGCGCCATTCTCCGCCGCCATGGCCCGACTCCGAACGCCCGCTGTCACCGTCCCGCCGGCGACCATGCCGCCTGAGCCGCGGCCCGTCGAGGGTGCGCGCGCAGACGTGAACGCGGCCGCGCCCGAGGCCGCTTGGGCGGCGGCGTTGCTCGACTGGTACGACCGGCACGCCAGGCGCCTGCCATGGCGCACCGGCCCGGCCGAGCGCGCCGCCGGCGCACGCCCCGATCCCTACCGGGTGTGGCTCTCGGAGATCATGCTCCAGCAGACCACCGTGGCGACCGTCGGTCCCTATTTCGCCCGCTTCATCGAGCGCTGGCCAACGGTCGAGGCGCTGGCCGCCGCGCCGCGCGAGGACGTGCTCGCGGCGTGGGCGGGGCTGGGCTACTACGCGCGGGCGCGCAACCTTCACGCCTGCGCGCAGGCGGCGGCGGCGCGGGGCGGCTTTCCCCAGGACGAGGCCGGCCTGAGGGAGCTTCCGGGCGTCGGCGCCTACACCGCCGCGGCGGTCGCGGCGATCGCCTTCGACGCGCCGGCGGCGGTGGTGGACGGCAACGTGGAGCGGGTCGTCACGCGCATGTTCCGCATCGAGACGCCGCTGCCCGACGCCAAGCCGCTGGTTCGGGTCGAGGTGCAGCGGCTGACGCCGCGCCGCAGGCCCGGCGACTTCGCGCAGGCCATGATGGACCTCGGCGCCACGATCTGCACGCCGCGCCGGCCGGCCTGCGCGCTCTGCCCGTGGCGGGCGCCCTGCGCGGCGCGTGCCGCCGGCGTCGCCGAGAGCCTGCCGCGCAAGAAGCCGAAGGCCGCCAAGCCGCACCGGCTCGGCGTCGCCTTCGTCGCGCAGCGGCCGGACGGCGCCGTGCTGGTGGAGACGCGCCCCGACAGGGGCCTGCTGGGGGGCATGGCGGGCCCGCCCTGCACCGACTGGACCGACGCGCCGCCGGACGCCGCCGCGGTCGCCGCCGCCGCGCCGATCGAGGCGGAGTGGCGCGCGGCGGCGGCGGAGGCGCGGCACGTCTTCACCCATTTCACGCTGTCGCTTGAGGTGCTGACGGCGCGTGTCGGCCAGGGCGCGCGCCCGGCCCGCGGCGGTTTCGTTCCCGCCGAGCAGGCGCGGGCCGCGGCGCCCACAGCGCTGCGCAAGGCGCTCGACATCGGCCTCGCGGCGCTTCGGGACGTGTCGGCTCTGGGGTGACGACGGGGCGGCGCGCGTGGAGGTTGGACGGCGAAGTGCGCTTGCCGCGGCGCTCGACGCTCGTCCTGCGCGACCAGCGCCGATCCCCGAGGACAGGGCGGCTCTGTGCGGGAGACGGACGGTGGACTGGAGGCGCGTCGCCCGACCCTTGGCCCGCGCGACCAGCACGGGCCGCGCCCTCCCTCCGGGGCTCCGCCCGTTCGCCGCTGAAAACCCTCCCCCGGAGGGGTTTCCGGGCGCGGCTCACCCCCCAGGGAGGGCGCGGCCCTCATCGCTCAGCGGCGTCGCAGCGAGGATGGCTGAAATCCGCGCATCCCGACTGCCGCTCGACCGCCTTCCGAAGCGGGCGCAAGGCGGCGACCGCTTCAGACCTGCATTTCCGCCCGGATCGCGCTGCGCAGGGCGTCGATGGGCACAACGGCCCCGTCGCGCTCGAAGTGCCAGTAGGTCCAGCCGTTGCAGCTCGGCGCGCGCTGGAGATGCGCGCCGATCTGGTGGATCGAGCCGGTGGCGTCGGCGCAGACCAGCGTGCCGTCGGCGCGCACCCGCGCCTGCTTGCGCCCGCAGGCCGACCGCAGCACCTCGCCGGGGCGCAGCAGGCCGCGCTCGACGAGCTGACCGAAGGCGACGCGCGGCTCGGCGCGCTTGCTGGGCGTGGCGCTGGCGGCCTCCTCGGAGACCGCGCGCACGCCCTCGATGCGCCGGCGCGCGGCCTCGACATAGGCCGGTTCGCGCTCGATCCCGATCCAGCGGCGGCGCAGGCGCTTGGCGACCGCCCCGGTGGTGCCGGCGCCGAAGAACGGGTCGAGCACCACGTCGCCGGGCTTCGTCGTCGTGACGAGCACGCGGTGCAGCAGCGCCTCGGGCTTCTGGGTCGGATGCAGCTTGGCGCCGTCAGCCCCCTTCAGCCGCTCCGCGCCGGTGCAGAGCGGGATAACCCAGTCGCTGCGCATCTGCAGGCCTTCGTTCAGCGCCTTGGCCGCGTCGTAGTTGAAGACCGGGCGTCCGGCGTCCGACCGCGCGGCCCAGATCAGCGTCTCGTGGGCGTTGGTGAAGCGCTTGCCGCGGAAGTTCGGCATCGGGTTGGACTTGCGCCACACCACGTCGTTGAGGATCCAGAAGCCGAGATCCTGCAGCGTGGCGCCGACCCGAAAGACGTTGTGGTAGGCCCCGATCACCCAGATCGCCCCGTCGGGCTTCAGCACCCTGCGCGCCTCGGTCGCCCAAGCGCGGGTGAAGGCGTCGTATGCCTCGAAACTCGCGAAGCGGTCCCACGCCGCATCCACCGCGTCG
Source organism: Rubrimonas cliftonensis (assembly GCF_900107585.1). GTDB lineage: Bacteria > Pseudomonadota > Alphaproteobacteria > Rhodobacterales > Rhodobacteraceae > Rubrimonas > Rubrimonas cliftonensis. The sequence goes on from NZ_FNQM01000001.1 coordinate 136,365, forward strand.
ACCTGGGAGTTGTCGGGCCGGTGAAGCTCGCCCTTGAGTTGCAGGTTGTAGGGCGGGTCGGCAAAGATCAGGTCTACGCTCGCCTCCGGCAGCGCGGCCATCGCGGCGATGCAGTCGCCCTCGATGATGCGGTCCAGCGGCAGATCGAGGGCGGCGGTCGCGGCGGCGGGCTTGCGGGGCATTCGACGGTCTCCAGACGGCGGAGCGCAAGAATCCCGCATTGGTGATTCGCAGTCAATCCCTGTTGTGAATCAGGTGCTTATTTCCCATAGTTAAGTCCTCGCGCGCACCAGATGTTGTGGACGGGACGGAAACTCAACCGATGATGCGGCGTCAGGCCCAGCGCCAGAAGCCCGGCGCGGTGCGCCGCGGCGCCGTAGCCGCGGTTCGTCTCCCACCCGTAGCCTGGCCAGTCGGCTGCGAGCCGCTCCATCAGCGCGTCGCGCGCGACCTTGGCGACGACCGAGGCCGCGGCGATGGAGAGGCTGCGCCCGTCGCCGCGCACGACCGCCTCGGCGGGGCAGCCGAGCGAAGGCGCGCGCAGTCCGTCCACCAGCGCCAGCGCCGGGCGGAGGGGCAGGGCGGCGACGGCCCGCGCCATGGCGCGGTCGCAGGCCGCGACGATGCGCAGGGCGTCGATCTCCGCCACCTCGGCCCAGCCGATCCCGATGGCGGCGCGGCCCTCCGCCTCCAGCGCGCGCAGTTCCGCCGCGACGCGGGCGCGGGCGCGGGGCGTCATCCTCTTGCTGTCGTCCATCCCCTCGGGCAGCCGCTCCGGCGGCAGGCGCGGGTCGAGGATCACCGCCGCCGCGGCGACCGGACCGGCCCAGGGGCCGCGTCCGGCTTCGTCGACGCCGCACAGGTCGGCCGCCCGGCCAAGGACGTCGCGCGCCGCCGTCTCAAGGCTGAAGTCCGGCCCAGCGCCCCGCGCCATGCGCGCCCTCCCCATCAACCCTGCGTGCGCCCGCTTGTCGCGCGCTTGCCGCCCGTCGCGCGCGCGACCACTCTGCCGCGCAGGGGAGGGACACGCCAATGAACGACGAGCCGGAGACCATCGCCACGATCGCCGACATGCGGCGCATCGAGGCGCGGCCTTATCGCGAGCAGGTGACGGCGCGCAACGTCTACGAGATGCTGTGCGCCACGGCGCGCGCGCACGCCGCGCGCCCGGCGGTCAGCTTCCAGCTCAAGGGCGACGCCACTGCGCGCGCGACGACGCTGAGCTGGGAGGATCTGCGCGCCGAGGTCACGCGCGCGGCGAACCTGCTGCGCAGCCTCGGCGTCGGGCCGGGCGACCGGGTGGCCTGTCTCCTGCCCAACGCGCCCGAGGCGGCGGTGGCGCTGCTGGGGGCGATGACGGCGGGCGTCGCCGCGCCGATCAATCCGCTGCTGGAGAGCGAGCAGATCTCGGCGATCCTGCGCGAGACCGGGGCGAAGGCGCTCATCACGCTGTCGCCCTTCGTGCGGACCGACATCAGCGCCAAGGCCTCCTACGCCGTGCGCTACGCCCCGGAGTGCCGGCTGGTGCTGGAGGTGGATCTCGGGCGCCATCTCGGGCCGCCGCTCTCGTGGGTGACGCCCTATCTCGCACCGAAGCGCGTCTCCGCCGGCTCGGCGCGGGTGCTGAACCTGCGGGCCGAGATGGCGCGGATGAACCCCGACCGCCTCGACTTCGCCTATGACGCGGGCCCCGACGACCCCTGCGCCTGCTTCCACACCGGCGGCACCACCGGCACGCCGAAGGTCGCGCAGCACCTGCACCGCGGCGCGCTCTACAACGGCTGGCTCGTCGACAGGCTGCTGCTCAGGTCCGGAGACGCGATGCTCTGCCCGTTGCCGCTGTTCCATGTCCTCGCCGCCTACCCGATGCTGATGGCCTGCGTCGCCTCCGGCGCGCATTTCGTGATGCCCACGCCGGCCGGCTATCGCGGCGAGGGCGTCATGGACAATTTCTGGAAGCTGGTGGAGCGCTGGCGCATCAACTTCGTCACCACCGTGCCGACGGCGGTGGCGGCGCTGATGCAGCGCAAGGTCGACGCCGACATCTCCTCGCTGCGCTACGCGATCTCCGGCTCGGCGGCGATGCCGCCGGAGCTGTTCCGCCGCTTCGAGGCCGAGACCGGCGTGAAGCTGCTGGAGGGCTACGGCCAGACCGAGACGACCTGCCTGATCTCCTGCAACCCGCCGATGGGCGAGCGGCGCATCGGTTCGGTCGGCCTGCCGTTCCCCTACTCGCAGGTCAGCATTCTCAAGTTCGCGCCCGACGGTTCGGCGATCGCCTGCGAAACCGACGAGGTCGGCGAGATCTGCGTCGCGAGCCCCGGCTGCATCCCCGGCTATCTCGACGAGGCCCGCAACGCGGGACTGTTCGCGGCGCAAGGCGTGGTGCGCACCGGAGATCTCGGGCGGCTGGACGCCGACAACTATCTCTGGATCACCGGGCGCGCGAAGGATCTCATCATCCGCGGCGGGCACAACATCGACCCCGGCGTGATCGAGGACGCGCTGATGGCGCACCCGTCGGTGGCCTTCGTCGGCGCGGTCGGTCAGCCCGACGCCTACGCCGGCGAGCTTCCCTGCGCCTATGTGGAGCTGGTGCAGGGCGCGAGCGAGACGCCCGACGCGCTGAAGTCCTTCGCCGCGGAGCATGTCAGCGAGCGCGCGGCGCGGCCCGCCCATGTCGAGCTGGTGCAGGAGCTGCCCAAGACCGCCGTGGGCAAGATCTACAAGCCCGACCTGCGCAAGCGCGCGCTGGAGCGGGTCTACACGGCCGCGCTGGCGGGGAAGGGCGTCGCGGCGACGGTCCGGGCGGTGGACGACGAGAAGCTGGGCGTCGTGGCGGAAGTCGAGGCGCCGGGCGCCGACGATACGAGCATCGCTACGGCGCTGGACGCCTTCACCCGGCCGTGGCGCCGCGCCGCCGACTGAACGAGAATTCGCATTTCGCCAGGCCTTGCGCGGTATGGCGAACGGCGAGCGACGAGGGAGGGACGCCATGTGCGCCGGAATGACGATGCGAACCATCGCGGCGGGCCTCGCCTTGGCGGCGAGCCTCGCGCTCGCCGGCTGCTCGGGAAGCGCCGGCGACCGGCGGCTCGTGGGGCAGGCGGTCGGCGGGGCGGCCGGGGCAGCCGTCGGATCGACCATCGGCGCCGGGGGCGGCAGGGCCGCCGCCATTGCAGCGGGCTCCATCCTCGGCGCGGTGGTCGGCGGCGCCGCGGCCGAGCGCCTCTGACGCGCCGCCGCGACGGGAGGCGGCCGAGGGGTCCTGACGCGCCCCAAGACGCGCGGCGCCTCCGGGCCGGGTTGCGCGGCGCGCGGCGCGCGTGTAGCGCACCGCCATGGCGCGGGACGCTGCATCGCAGGACGACGGAGGCGACCGGCTGCTGCGCAGGGCGTGGCGCGACTGGCTGTGGCCGCACCGCCGCCGCCTCGCGCTCAACATCGGCCTGATCGCCGCCTTCGCCGGCTCGAACGCGCTCTATCCCGAGATCATCCGCCGCAGCGTCGACGCGCTGCAGGCGGGAGATGTCGGCGTGATCGGCGTCATCGCGCCCATCATCGTGCTGGTCACGGCGCTCAAGGGCGGCCTGCTCTACGGCCACCGCGTGCTGACGAACGCGGTGATGGCGCAGGTCGAGGCCGACATCCAGACGCGCCTTTTCCGCCATCTCGTCGACGCCGACCTCGCCTGGCTCTCGCGCGAGCCGCCGGCGGCGCTGGCGTCCCGGTTCACGGCGGACGTCGCGATCATGTCCGGCGCGATGCGGGCGGTCGTCACCAACGCCCTGCGCGACGCGCTGATGGTCGTGACGCTGTTCGGCGCGCTGCTCTGGATCGACGTGGAGCTGACGCTGATCGTGCTGGCGCTGGCGCCGCTTGCGGCCTGGCCCATCGCCGCCGTGGGCCGCAGGCTGCGCAAGCTGGCGCGCGCGACGTCCGAGCGGGTCGCCTCCACCTCGGCGACGGTGGTGGAGAGTTTCGCGGGCGTCCATGTCGCCAAGACCTACGGCATGGAGCCCTATCTCAAGGTCAAGACCGCCGGCGCCTTCGACGCGTTGCGCGGCCTGCGGGTGCGCGCGGGGCAGGCCCAGTCGCTCATCGACCCGCTGATGGAGGTGCTGGCCGGCGTCGCCGTCGCCATCGTCATCTGGCTGATCGGCGCGCGGATCGCGGCGGGCGAGAACACGCTGGGCGACATCACAGGCTTCGTGACGGCGCTGCTGCTGGCGGCGCAGCCGGTGCGCGCGCTCGGCAACCTCAACGCGGTCGTGCAGGGTGGGCTGGCGAGCGCGCGGCGCGTCTACGACCTGCTCGACCAGCCGGCGCAGATCGCCGAGCCGCCGGGCGCACCGGCGCTGGCCGTCACCGAAGGCGCGATCCGCTTCGAGGGCGTCTCGTTCCGCTACGGCGAGGGCGCCCCGGCGCTGAGCGACTTCACGCTCGATATTCCCGGCGGCGCCCGCGTGGCGCTGGTGGGGCGCAGCGGCGCCGGCAAGTCCACGGTGATGAACCTGATCCCGAGGCTCTACGACGTGACCGAGGGGCGGCTGCTTATCGACGGGCGGGACGTGCGCGAGGTCGCGCTCGCCTCGCTGCGCGGCTCGGTCGCGGTGGTCAGCCAGGACGCGGTGATCTTCAACGACACGATCGGGGCCAACATCGCGCTCGGCAGGCCCGGCGCGACGCAGGGCGACATCGAGGCGGCGGCGCGGGCGGCGGCGTGCCACGACTTCATCTCGGCCCTGCCAGGCGGCTACGGCGCGCAGGCCGGCGAGCGCGGCGACCGGCTGTCGGGCGGGCAGCGCCAGCGCGTCTCCATCGCCCGCGCCTTCCTGCGCGACGCGCCGATCCTGCTGCTCGATGAGGCCACCAGCGCGCTCGACGCCGAGAGCGAGGGCGCCATCCGCGCCGCGCTCGACCGGCTGAGCGAAGGGCGCACCACGCTGATCATCGCCCATCGCCTCTCGACCATCCTCGACGCCGACCTGATCGCGGTGATGGACCGGGGTCGGCTGGTGGAGCAGGGCCGCCATGAGGCGCTGGTGTCCGAGGGCGGGCTCTACGCAATGCTCTACCGGATGCAGTTCGAGGGCGCGACGGGCTGAGCGTGCGTCTCACTCGCGCCGCAGCACCCGGTCAACGATGAAGCCGAAGAGGTTGCTCTCGCGGAAGCCGCGCGTGACGGCGGCGGGGTCGTAGTCGGTCTGCGACCACTTGAGGAAATCGAGCGTCTCGCCGCGCGCCGCCGCCTCGGCCTCCGCCGCGCCGAAGGCGTCGAGCGTCGCGTCGAGCACCCCGGTCTTGGCCATGCGGAAATGGCCGTAGACCGGCGCGAGCTGCGCCTTCGCCTCGGCGAGCGTGCCGCCTTCACGCAGCAGGACGTAGAGCGCCGCGGCGAGGCCCGCCCGATCCGCCCCCGACTTGCAGTGCAGGAGGGCCGGATACGCGATCTCGTCGAAAAGCTTAGCGGCCTCGGCGATGGCTTCCCGCTCCGGCGCATGGCGCGAGAACAGCTTCAGTTCGCGATAGGCGAGCCCGAGGTCGGCGCAGGCCTCGCGCTCCAGCGCATAGGAGCCGAACTCGCTGCCGCCGCGCAGGTTCACCACCGTCCGCAGCCCCCGCTTCGCAAGGCGGCGGAGCTGCGCGGGCGAGGGCTGGCTGGAGCGCCAGGCGTGCGGGCCGAGCCGCCAGAGGTTCGGATAGACCGCTCGGAACACCTGATGGTCCACGAACCACGCGTTCAGATGCGCGCGGAAGCGCGCCCAGCCATTCGGGAACGGGCTCTGGTAGCGGCGGCGGCGGCGGGCGACCCGCTGAGCGCGGCGCTGGCGGGCGGCGTCTGTCATGGGGGCTCACATGCGCAAGCGTGGCTCCGGGGTCAAGCTTCGCCCGCCCTTTCCCCTCCGCTGAAGCGCCCACCCGCGCGTGCATGACGCGCCCGATCAGGTTCAGCAGGATCTGGGCGGCGAGGATCGCGGTGGAGCCGCTGTAGGCGTAGTCCGGCGCGACCTCCACGAGGTCGATCCCGACGATCTCGTGGCGCTGCGCCAGCGCTGCGAGGATCTCCAGCACGTCGTAGTAGAGAAACCCGCCATGGGACGGCGTGCCGGCGCCCGGCGCGATGGAGGGGTCGAAACCGTCGATGTCGATAGTGACGTAGCAGCGCGCGCCCGCCGGCACGCGCGCGACGGTGGCCGCCGCGCCGAGCGCGCGCACCTGCCGCACCGACAGAATGTCGGAGCCCATCGCCCGCGCCGCCTCGTAGCCGTCCCCGCGCGGTGGAGGAGACGTTGCGGATGCAGCGCTGCGTCAGCCCCGTCAAATAGGCCTGCTCGGCGGCGCGGCGTATCGGGTTGCCGTGGCCGAAACGCACGCCGTGGCGGTCGTCCACGAAATCGAGATGCGCGTCGATCTGGACGATGAGGACCGGCCCGGCTTTCGCGAACGCCCGCATGCAGGGGATGCTCACCGAGTGGTCGCCGCCGAGGACCACCGGCAGCGCGCCGGCCTTCAGGATCGCGCGCACGCCGGCCTCGATGTTGGCGTGGCTCGTCAGCGTGTCGGTGTGGACGATGTCGGCGTCGCCGAGGTCCACCATGCGCACGCCGTCGAGATAGGTGACGTCGTCCTCGTGGTCGCAGGCGCCGGCGTGTCCGAACGAGAACAGGGTCGACGCCTCGCGGATGGAGCGCGGCCCGAAGCGCGCGCCCGCCCGCCACTGGGCGCCGAAGTCGAACGGCGCCCCGAGGATGGCCACGTCTGCGTCGATGGCGCTCCAGTCCGGCAGATAGGGCGACTTGCCGAAGGTCGAGATGCCGACGAAGGGCAGGTTGAGCCTGCCGGTCTCATAGCCGTGGGCCATCGTGAACTCCCCTGAAGCCGTGTCGTGGGTTGCGGGCGCAGGTCACGGCGCCGCTTCGTCGATTTCGTCGACGCGCAGGCGGTCGCGATGGGCGGCGGCGTGGGCGGCGATGTCCTCCAGCGGCGCGAACCAGGCCTCGCCGGTCTCCAGCACGCCCTCCAGCCAGCGCTCCATCACCGCCCAGCGGGCGAGGCGGCCGGTCAGGAACGGGTGGAGCACGGCCATCCAGAAGCCGCCCGCGGCCCGCATCGCCTCGTATTCCTCGAAGAAGGGCCGCAGGCCGTCCGAAGGCGCGCGCACCGGCATCAGGTGGCCGATCTCCTCGAAACGGGCGAAGGGCGGCCAGTCGTCGGCGCCCCAGTGCGGCGGCAGCTCGATCAGCTCGCCCGCCGGCGTTCTCAGCAGATAGGGCATGTCATCGGCCATCAGCGAGCTGTCATAGAGGAAGCCTTCGGCGATCAGCCGGTCGATGATGCGCGGCGTCGCGTTGTAGACCGGCGCGCGATAGCCGCGCGGCGCGCGCCCGGTCATCCGCCGGTGCACCTCCATCGCCCGGCCGAAGAGTCCCGCCTCGCGGTCGTCGGAATGGCCGAGCGGATCCTCGTGCCGCCAGGAGTGGCGCCCGATCTCGTGACCTCCGGTCAGGATCGCCTCCACCGTCGTGGGATGACGCTCCATCACCAGGCCGGCATGAAGACTGTCTGGCGCAGGCCGAACCGGCCATATGTGTCGAGAATGCGCGGCACGGCGACGGCCGGCCCGTAGCGGCCCATGCTGACGGCCGCGAGGCGCAGATGGCCGTCCTCGGGCCGGGCGTTGCGGATCACGCTGTCGACGTCCACGTCGAAGGTGATCGCGGCGGCGAGGCGCCTGCCCTCGGGCCAGGGCAGCGGGTGGAGCAACATGAGCGGTCCCTCAGTGCATCGCCGCCCCGCAGTCGCCGGAGAAGCATCGGCCCGTGACGAAGCTCGCGGCGGGGCTGGCGAGAAAAGCGATCAGGGCGGCGATCTCCTCCGGCCGGCCGATCCGCCCGAGCGGATTGGCCGCCTCGCGCGCCTGCTCGGCGGGGCTCATCCGCGCGTAGCCGAGCAGCGCGGTGTCCACCGGTCCGGGCGCGACGGCGTTGACGAGGATGCGCGGGGCCAACTCCCGCGCCCATGAGCGCGTCATCGACAGGATCGCGCCCTTGGTGGCGACGTAGGCCGAGGCGCCCTCGCGCCCGAGATTGGCGAGCTCCGAGGCGACGTTGACGATGCGCCCGCCCTCCGGCATGCGCCCAAGCGCGGCCTCCGCCGCGACGAACGGCCCGCGCAGGTCGCCCGGCCGATGCCGTTCGCCGCGCCGGTGACGACCGCCACCCTCACCACGGCGTCTCCCCTCGGTCTATGCCCAGCGTCTGCCCGGTGATGTTGGGCGAGGCGTCGGAGCCGAGAAAGAGATACGCGCCGACGACGTCCACCGGCTCCATCAGGCCGTCGGCGAGCGCCTGGCCCGCCTCGACCGCCGCGCATTCGTCGCGCCCCGTCCGCGCCGCTGGCACGCGGGCGGTGCGGATCGAGGCCTCGGTGAAGCACCCAGCCCGGAGCCACCGCGTTCACCGGCAGGCCCAGCGGCCCCAGTTCGCGCGCCCAGGTCTTGATGAGCCCGATCACGGCGTGCTTGGAGGCGACATAGGCCCCGTACAGCGGCTCGGCGACGCGCCCCCAGACCGAAGCGGTGTTGACGATGCGGCCGCCCGCGCCCACCAGCGCCAGCGCCTGCCCGGTGACGACGGCCATGCCGGCCACGCTCACGTCGATGATACGGCGGAACAGCGCCACGGCCTCGGGCGAGGCGTCCTCTGCGGGCGTGATGCGCTCAAGCCCGGCATTGTTCTCCAGGACTTCGAGGCGCGGCATCCCAGCCAGCGCCGCGGCGACGGCTGCCGGGTCGGTCACGTCGGCGACGACACCCGTCGCGCCGACCCTTCGCGCGGCCTCCAGCACCGCCGCAACCTCGGCGAGGGCCGTCACCTCGGCGCCTGCGTCGACGAAGCCGAGCGCGACCGCGAGCCCGATGCCGCGGCTCGCGCCGGTCTCTAGCACGCGCCGCCCCTCCAGCCCATGCGCGCTCATGCGCCGCCCTCCTCGGCGTCGGCGGTCGAGCGCACCAGCGCCAGCAGCTCGTTGCGCAGCGCGAAGAAGTCGGTTCCGCCGCGCAGCTCCAGCGTCCCCTCCGCGCCCAGCCGCGCGCGGAAGCCCACCTCCGCCAGAATGCGCGCGGGGCGGCGCATGAAGACGACGATGCGATCAGCAAGGAACGCGGCCTCGTCGACGTCATGGGCGACGAGTATTATCGTGCTCCCCTCGACGCTCTGGCGCATTCCGCCCGATATGCGATCTGGGAACCTGCTGGCGAAGTCGCTCAGACCGACGAGGCCGAGGAAGTGCGCCGCGCGCGCGCTTCTCGGCCGCCGTCAGGTCGCGGCGATAGAGCATCCCGTAGGCGACGTTGCCGGCCTCGTTCAGCCACGGAAACGCGGAGTAGGACTGGAACACCATGCCGCGCCGCCGGTCGGGCCGCGTCAGCATCTCGCCGCGCAGGCGGATGCGCCGCGCGCTCGGCGCCTCCAGCCCGCCGACCATGCGCATCAGGGTGGTCTTGCCGCAGCCGGAGGGACCGAGAAAGGCGACGAACTCGCCCTCCGCGACCGCGAGATCGAAGCGCGCCATGGCCTCCATCTCGCCATAGCGCTTCTCGACCGCGTCGAAGGCAAGATAGCTCATCGGGTCAGATGCGCGAAGCGGGGCCGGTGCGGCACGCGGATCAGCTGGTCGGTGGCCAGACCGATGAAGCCGATGGCGACGACGCCCGCCATCACCTCCGGCGTCCGGAAGAAGCGCCGCGCCTGCCAGATCACGAAGCCCAGCCCGCTGTTGGCGGCGACGATCTCCGCGATGATGAGGTAGGTCCAGCACCAGCCGAGCGTGATGCGCATGTTGTCCACCAGCGTCGGCGCCATCGCCGGCAGCGACACATCGGTGAGCCGCCGCCACCACGGCGCCTCCACGGTCATCGCGGTCTCGTGGAACTCCACCGGGACGCGCCGCACGTCGTCGGCCACCGGCAGAGCGAGCTGAAAGAAGGCGCCCAGCCACAGCAGGAAGATCTTCGTCTTCTCGCCTACGCCGAACCAGATGATCGAGAGCGGCGGCAGCGCCGGCGCCGGCAGGTAGCGGATGAGGTCGACCACCGGCTCCAGCGCCGCGCCGACCAGCCGGAACGAGCCCATCTTGAGGCCGATGGGCACGGCCATCGCGCCGGCGAGCGCGAAGGCGCCCACACCCTCAGCGTCGGGACGCCGGCGTGGTAGAGCAAATCCCGCCCCGCGATCATCTCGACGAGCGTCGCCAGCACCACGCTCGGCGCCCGCGCCACGCGCGGCCACGGCAGGAACCGGTCCGACGCCACTTCGGCGCGCGCCGCAACCTTCCACGCCGCCAGCAGCGCGAGCGTGCGCGCCGCGCCGACGAGAGCGCCTTGGTCGAGGGCATGGCCGAGCCCTAGCGGGCGTGGCCGACGAAGAGGCCGGTCAGCAGCCCGTTGTCGATTTCATCCTTCGCCGAGAGGACCGTGTCGGCCGCGCCAGAATCGATGTCGAGCTTCATCACCGCGTCGAACACCGGGTGAAGCGTGCCGGTTCCGCCGCCCTCGCCGAGATATGTCGCGTCGTCCTCGTAAGTGGTGTAGGCCATCGAAGTCTCGATGATCTCGCTGACCTCCTCTGCGCTCAGGCCGTAATAGGGCGCGGCGAGGCGCGAGAAATCGTCGGGACTGGCGCGCTGGAAGTCCGCCGCGCGATGGACGCAGCGCAGCAGGCTCTCGAACCTGGCGGGGTTCTCCGCCGGCGCCGCGTCACGGGCGGTGAGGACGTCCACGATGAGGTCGGGCGCGTCGCGCGAGGACACGAGCATCCGCGGCGCGCGGTCGGTCAGGATCGAGACCGCCTGCGACAGGAACGGCTCGCAGGCGTCGACCGCCGCGATGGACGGGTCGGCGAAGACGGCGATGCTGTCGGCGGTCGTGATCTCGCGCAGGTCGACGTCGTTGATCGACAGCCCCGCCTTGGCGAACTCCATCTGAAGCAGCAGCCGCGCGGGGATGTTGGGCTCGATGGCGACCCTCTTGCCGGCGAGGTCGGCGACCATCGAGATCAAGCCGTTGACCAGCACGCCGTCTCCGCCGACCGAGATATCGATGGTCCCGGTGATGATGCCGGGCGTCTCGGGCGCGCGGGGCCGGCCCTGATGTTCGCCGACGGTGCGCATGTCGGCGTCGATGTCGCCACGCTCCATCGCCGCCATGACGTTGGCGCGGTCGTCCTCGAAACGGAAGTCGAGCGTCACGCCCTGCTGCGCGTAGCAGCCGAGATCCTGCGCCAGGAGCGCGGGCGCGAATCCTAGCCATGTCGGCGGCAGCACGCGGATCACGGCGTCCTGCGCCAAGGCTGTGGCCGCGACGGCGAGGCAGGGGGCGGAGAGGGCGAGGCGGCCGATCATCCGGCATGCTCCTCAGTGGCGCCCGATCCCGAAGGTTAATGCATTGGACCCCGCCGGAAGGATGAGAAATCGTCGGCGCATCGCATTGGGAAAACCCGAAGTATCGCCGCCATGCGAAGACGGAGCGACGTCGACCTGCGGCTCCTGCGCGGTGGCCGACTGCAACCGCTTCAAGGGCGCGCAGATCGCGCTGAACATGGCTCAGTCCACGTTCAGCGCCCAACTTGGCGCGCTGGAGGCCAAGCTCGGCTCAAGGCTCCGCGATGTGGGCGGCGCGGCTTCCGGCTGACCACGGCGGGGGAGGTGACCCGCGCCGCCGCGCAGGCGCTTTTCGGCCAGTTCGACCGCTTCGCCGCCGCGATGAACCGCGTCCATGCGCCCCGGACGGCGCGGCTGCGCATCGGCGCCATCGACACGGTCTCGACCTTCGATGCCATCGACCTGCCCGGCGCGCTCGGCCGCTTCGCCGCGGCGCGCCCCGACGTCGTGGTGGAGATGGAGACCGACACGCCGGCGGGGCTGCAGAAGAGCCTGCTCTCCGGCGAGCGCGACGTGATCGTGAGGCCCGCCTTCCAGCCGCTGCCGGGGCTGGCGTATCGCGAACTCGCCTCGGAGGCCCATCACCCATACTGCGGGCGGGACCATCCGTGGTTCGAGCGGCCGGACGCCCAACTGGGGCAGGGCGACTTCTTGAAGGCCGCCTTTTCCGTGCGCAGCCACATGCCTTTTGGCGACACCTATCGCCTCGACCGGGTCACGGCTCGGGCGGTGGTCGGCGGTATGGAGGCGCAGGAGATCCTCGTGCTGTCGGGGGCGTGGCTCGGCTTCCTGCCGGCCCATCGCGGCGCGATGTGGGAGCGGCTGGGCAGGATGCGGGCGCTGAAGCCCAATGACTGGTCGTTCCGCTCGGTGTTCCACGCCGCCCACGACCCAGGCCCCGACGGGGCCTCGCTCAGCAGCGCCTTCGTGGAGGCGCTCGCCGCGGGGGTCCTCCCGCCGCGCTTAGGCCCGGTCGGGGACGCACCCCGCCGGCGAAGCGCGCGGGTGGTGATACGAAAAAGCCGCCACCGATCCTCATCGGCGGCGGCTCGTCAGGCTGTCGGCGGGCAGGCGCCGACCGGATCAGGCGGCTGCGACGGCGCGCTTGGTCATCACCTTCACGAGATGCGCGCGGTAGTCGGGGGCGCCGTGAATGTCCCCGATCATGCCGTCGGCGGCAGGGGCGGCGAGCGTCTCGACCGCCTCGGGCGACCAGTTGGAGGCGAGCGCCGCCTCGGCCTCGGCCCAGCGGAACACGCCGCTCTCCGACGCGCCGGTGACGGCGACGCGCACGCCGCCTTTAAGCTTGGCGGCGTAGACGCCCGTCAGCGCGAAGCGCGAGGCCGGCTGCACGAACTTCGCGTAGGCCGACTTCTCCGGGATCGGGAAGCGCACGCCCGTCACGATCTCGCCTTCCTCCAGCGCGGTGGTGAACATGCCCTGAAAGTAGTCGTCGGCGGCGATCTCGCGGCGATCGGTCAGCACCGTCGCGCCGAGGCCCAGCACCGCGGCCGGGTAGCAGGCCGCGGGGTCGTTGTTGGCCACCGAGCCGCCGATGGTGCCGCGGTTGCGCACCTGCGGGTCGCCGATATGGGCGGCCAGCTTGGCGAGGCCGGGGATGGCCTGCATCACGCCCTCATGCGCGGCGACCGCAGCATGGGTGGTGGCGCCTTTCACGAGCACGCTGTCGGAGCCGGCCTCGATCCCCACAAGATCGGCGATCTTGGTGAGGTCCACCAGGGCGGAGGGCTGGCCTAGGCGCTGCTTCAGCGTCGGGATCAGCGTCTGCCCGCCGGAGATCGGCTGCGCGTCCTCCGCCGAGAGCGCCTTGACGGCGTCGGCGACGGAGGCGGGTTTCACATAGTCGAAGGCGTACATGGTCGGTCCCTCACTCGGCGGCGACGGCGCTGGCGCCGTGGATGGCTTTCCAGACCGCCTGCGGCGTCAGCGGCATGTCGATATGGGTCACGCCGCGCTCGGCGAGCGCGTCGATCACCGCGTTGACGAAGGCGGGCGGCGAACCGATGGCCCCCGCCTCGCCGCAGCCCTTCACGCCCAGCGGGTTGTGGGTGCAGGGCGTGACGCAGGACGAGTCGATGTTGACCATCGGCATGTCGGCGGCCCGCGGCATCGCGTAGTCCATGTAGGAGCCCGCCTGCGGCTGGCCGTCTGCGTCGAATGTGCAGTGCTCCAGCATCGCCTGGCCGATGCCCTGCGCGACGCCGCCGTGGATCTGGCCCTCGACGATCATCGGGTTGACGAGATTGCCGAAATCATCCGCCGCATGGAACGCGCAGACCTTCACGACGCCGGTCTCCGGGTCCACCTCGACCTCGCAGGCGTAGCCGCCGGAGGGGTAGGTGAAGTTCTTGGGGTCGTAGAAGGAGGTCTCCTCCAGCCCAGGCTCGATCTCCTCGATCGGGTACTGGTGGGGGACATAGGCCGCCAGCGCGATCTCGCCGAAGGCTTTCGCCCTGTCGGTGCCGGCCACCTTGAACTGGCCGTCCTCGAAGGTGATGTCGGCTTCAGAGGCTTCCAGAAGATGCGCCGCGATCTTCCTGGCCTTGCTCACGATCTTCTCGACCGACTTGACGATGGCCGAGCCGCCGACCGCCAGCGAACGCGATCCGTAGGTGCCCATGCCGAAGGGCACGCGGTTGGTGTCGCCATGGACGATGTCGATCTGGTCCTCGGGGATGCCCAGCATGTCCGAGACCACCTGCGCGAAGGTCGTCTCGTGGCCCTGGCCGTGGCTGTGCGAGCCGGTGAACACCGAGACCGACCCGGTCGGGTTCACCCGCACCGTCGCGGCCTCGTAGAGCCCGGCGCGGGCGCCGAGCGCGCCGACCAGAGAGGACGGCGCGATGCCGCAAGCCTCGATGTAGTGCGCGAAGCCGAGGCCGCGCAGCTTCCCGCGGGACTTCGCCTCCGCCTTGCGGGCGTCGAAGCCGGCGAGGTCGGCCATCTCCACGACCTTGTCCATCGTCGCGTCGTAGTCGCCGGTGTCATAGACCACCGCGACGGGGGTCTGGTACGGGAACTGGTCGGGCTTGATGAAGTTCTGCTTGCGCAGCGCGATGGGCGAGACGCCGAGTTCGCGCGCCGCCTTGTCGATCACGCGCTCGAGCTGATAGGTCGCCTCGGGCCGGCCCGCGCCGCGATAGGCGTCGACCGGCACGGTGTTGGTGAACACAGCCTTCACGTTCGTGAAGATCAGCGGCGTGCGGTAGTTGCCCGCCAGCAGCGTGCCGTGCAGCCAGGTCGGGATGCAGGGCGCGAAGGTGCTGAGATAGGCGCCCATGTTCGCGTGGGTCAGGCAGCGCAGCGCGGTGAAGTTGTTGTCGGCGTCGAGCGCCAGCTCCACCTTCGTGACGTGGTCCCTACCTTGGGCGTCGGACATGAAGGCTTCCGAGCGCGAAGCCGTCCACTTCACCGGCTTGTTGAGCTTCTTAGCTGCGAAGGTGACGAAGGCTTCCTCGGCGTAGTGGTAGATCTTGGTGCCGAAGCCGCCGCCGACGTCCGGCGCCACCACGCGCAGCTTGTGCTCGGGGATGCCGAGCACGAAGGCGCCCATCAGCAGGCGGATGACGTGGGGGTTCTGCGAGGTGGTGTAGAGCGTGTGCTGGTCGCCCGCGCGGTCATACTCGCCGATGGCGCAGCGCGGCTCCATCGGGTTGGCGACGAGGCGGTTGTTGACCAGCTCCAGCGTGGTGACATGGGCGGCCCTGGCGATCGCCTCGTCCACGGCGGCCTTGTTCTCGGCCACGAACTCCCAGTCGTAGCAGAGGTTGTCCGGCGCCTCGTCATGCACCGCCACGCCGCCCTTCAGCGCCTCGCGCATGTCGATGACCGCGGGCAGCTCCTCGATCTCCAGGTCGATCAGCTCCGCGGCGTCGCGAGCCTGCGCCAGCGTCTCGGCGACCACGACGGCGATCGGGTCGCCGACATGGCGCACCTTGCCCTCGGCGAGGATGGGGTGCTTGGGCTCCTTCATCGGCTCGCCGTTCTTGTCGGTGATGAGCCAGCCGCAGGGCACGCCGCCGACGCCCTCGAAATCCTTCGACGTGAAGACATGCGCGACGCCGGGCGCCGCGGCGGCTGCGCTTGCGTCGAGTTTCGTTATCTTGCCGTGGGCGACCTCGGAGCGCACGAAATGCGCGTAGAGCTGGCCGTGGCGGTTGATGTCGTCGGTGTACTGGCCCTTGCCGGTGAGGAACCGGACGTCTTCCCGCCGCTTGGACGAGGCGCCGATCCCGGTCATCTGCTTGTTCATGCGTTTCCCCTGTCGGCGCCTGCGTCGGCGCTCATCATGTCGGCCGTCGGCAGGCGACTCACTCGGCTGCGATCTTCTCGCCGCGCAGCGTCGCGGCTGCGGCCAGTATCGCCTTGACGATGTTGTGGTAGCCCGTGCAGCGGCAGATGTTGCCCTCGAGCCATTCCCGCACCTCCTGCTCGGAGGGGTCGGCGTTCTTCTGGAGCAGGTCGGCGGCGGACATCACCATGCCCGGCGTGCAGAAGCCGCACTGCAGGCCGTGATGGTCCTGGAACGCCTGCTGGAGCACGCTGAGCGTGCCGTCCGGGGCGGCCATGCCCTCGATCGTGCGGATGTCGGCGCCGTCCACTGCGACGGCGAGCACGGAGCAGGCCTTCACGCTCTCGCCGTTGACGTGCACGACGCAGGCGCCGCACTGCGAGGTGTCGCACCCGACATGCGTTCCGGTCAGTTCGAGCCCCTCGCGCAGGAATTCCACCAGGAGCGTGCGCCCCTCAACCTCGCCGGAGACGGCCTTGCCGTTCACCGTCATCGACACAGACGCCATGTGTTCCGTCCTCCCTGGGATTTCGCCTTGGTGTGGTCGCGCGGGGCCGTCAGCCCATCAGGCGCTTCCAGAAACCCTTCTTCTCGCCTTCCACGCCGGCCGCCGCCTCCGCGGGCGCGCCCGCCTCGCCCTCCGCGGGCGCCTCGGCGCCGCCGGCGCCTTCGACCTGGTCCTTGAAGTTCGTGAAGAACTGGTCGGCCATCTTCTTGGCGAAGCCGTCGATCAGCCGCGCGCCGAGCTGGGCGATCTTGCCGCCGACCTTGGCCTCGGCGCTGTAGGTCAGCTCGGTGCCCTCGGAAACCTCCCTGAGCGCCACGTCGGCGCCGCCCTTGGCGAAGCCCGCCGCGCCGCCCTTGCCCTCACCGGAGATCGTGTAGCCCTCGGGCGGGTTCATGTTCGTGAGCTCGATCGCGCCGTTGAACGTCGCGGAGACGGGGCCGACCTTTTGCTTCACGACGGCCTCGAACGACGTGTCCGACGTCTTTTCGAGCGACTGGCACCCCGGGATGCAAGCCCTGAGGGTCTCGGGGTCGTTCAGCGCGGCCCAGACGGTCGCGCGGTCCGCCGCAATGATCTGGCTTCCCTCGAGTTTCATGGACGAAGCACCCCTCCCGTCATTCGGCGCCTCGATTTTCCGGGCGCCTTTGTTACTGGGGACGATAGGCGTGACGCTCAGTGATTTCCACACCTTGCGCAAGCGTCAAAATCGCCCACGGCGCGGCGCGCGTCGCCATCCGGTTCGACATCGTTGCGTTTTCATCTTGGCGCGGGGCCGGCGCAGTGGTTGAATAAGACTAAAGGGTTAACGGCCCGCGCAGGCGCGTAAACGAGGGGGGCTGACGCATGGTCACGACTCTGGGCGACGCATGGATGTGAGCGGAACGGCGCGTGGCGCAACCGCGACGCTGGCGCAGAGCGCGCTGGTCGTTGACGACCATCCGCTGTTCTGCGAGGCGCTGTCGCTCGCCCTCAAGGGTGGTCTGGGCCTCAAGCAGGTCGTCACGGCGCATACGCTCGGCGCGGCGCTCGACATGATTTCCGGGGGGCTGGAGATCGACGCGGTGGCGCTCGACCTCAATCTTCCCGACGTCAGCGGCGTGGACGGGCTGCTGCGCCTGAAGGCGGCGACACCCCGCACCCCGGTCGTCGTGGTCTCCGCGATGAGCGACGCGCGGATCGTGGCGCAGGTCATGCGCGCGGGCGCGGCGGGATTCGTGCCCAAGAACGCGCCCAGCACCGAACTGGTCTCGGCGATGCGCCTCGTGCTCGACGGAGAACTCTATGTGCCGCCGGGCATGGTCCTGCCGCGGCAGGGAAGCGGCTCGGAGCCGGACCCTGCCGACGCGGCGGAGCGGCTGGGCGACCTGACGCCCCAGCAGCTTCGCATCCTGGGCCTCGTCTGCGAAGGCAAGCTCAACAAGCAGATCGCCTTCGACCTCGACATCGCCGAGACCACCGTGAAAGCGCACATCACGGCGATCCTGCGCAAGCTCGGCGTGCAGAGCCGCACCCAGGCGGTGCTGGTTGCGCGGAAGGTCAGCTTTTCCGACATCCTGCGGGACTGACGCCGATGCCCGAGAAACTCAAGGTAAGCTTTTTCGGCCCGGGTGAGGGCGGTGGCGCCTCGCCGGAGATCGGCCTCGACGCGGCCCTCTCCGACAACGAGCGGCTGCGCCGGGCGAACGACGCGCTGCGCGAGCGCATGGAGCGGCAGGCGGCGCACGGCCTTGACGGGGCCCAGCGCGCGACAGACGCCGGCGAGGCGCAGCTCTTGGCGCGTCGGCAGGCTCAGGCGGCGCTCGACGTCTGCGCCGACGGACTCGCGCTTTTTTCGGAGGACGGGCGGCTCACGCTTTACAATACCAGGTTGCAGGCGATGTTGCCCGACGCGGGCGCGCGGATCACCGCGGGCCAGCGGCTCGATGACGCCGCGCGTGCGCTGTGCGGCTCGTCCGCGCTGGCGCTGGAGCCCGACTCCCGATCGGCGCTCGCCGCCGCGCTCTCCGGCTCGGAGCAGTCGGCGCGCACGGCGCCGCTGACGGACGGGCGCTGGGTCGAATTCACGCTCAGGCGCGCTGCCGGCGGCCCCTTCGCCCTCGTCGTTTCCGACGTCACTGCGCTGGTCGCGCGCGGGGCCGCCGCCCTGCAGGACGGCGAGGGCGGTGTCGGCGGCTGGCCGGATCGGGCGCTCGACCGGCTGCGCATCGGGTTGGCCGCCTTCGATGAGGACGGAGCGCTGGCGCGCTGCAACGGCCCGTTCCGCGCCCTGCTCGGGCTTGGCCTCGCCGCGGCGCAGCCGGGCGCGCCCATGGTCGCGCTGATCGCCGACGCGACCGGCGTCGGGCCGGCCGCCGGGGGGGCGGCTGGGCCGGCTGGGCCGGCGACTGGACGGGTCGCCGGCGCGCTGGCGGAGTGGCTGCGCGGGCCGCGCCCGCGCCCGCCGCTCTCGACGGATCTCAGGGCGCGCGACGGCCGCGTGCTGCGCGTGAACTGCCACGACGGCGAAGGCGACGGCGTCTCCATGACCCTCGCCGACATCACCGAGGATCGCGAGAGCGCCGAGGAACTCGAACGCGCCCGGCGCACGCTCGAGAGCCGCGTGGTGGAGCGGACCGCCGCGCTGACCGACCTCAACGACCGGCTGGTGCAGGAGGTTGCCGAACGCCGCGCCATCGAGAGCGAGATGCGCCGCGCCCGCGACGCCGCGGAGGCCGCCAACCTCTCCAAGACGCGTTTTCTCGCCGCCGCGAGCCACGACCTGCTCCAGCCGCTGAACGCCGCGAAGCTCTTCCTCTCCGCCCTCGCCGCGAGCCGGCTCTCGCCCGAGGCGTCGGAGACCGTGGCGCGGGTCGAGAGCGCCTTCGGCTCGGTCGAGGCGCTGCTGAACGCGCTGCTCGACATCTCCAAGCTGGACGCGGGCGGCGGCGAGGCGCACATCGCCGACTTCCCGGTGGCGCGCGTGCTGAAGCCCGTGGCGGAGGAGTTCGGCCCCGTGGCGGCCGCGCGCGGCCTGAAGCTGTCGGTCGCGCCGTGCTCGGCGATCGTGCGGAGCGACCCGCACTATCTCAGGCGGATCGTGCAGAACCTCGTCAGCAACGCGCTCAAGTACACCATCCGCGGCGGCGTTGTTCTGGGCTGCCGGCGCCGGGGCGAGACGCTGCGCATCGAGGTCTGGGACAGCGGCGTGGGCGTGCCGCCGTCGGAGCGGCGCCGCGTGTTCGAGGAGTTCCATCGCATCGACGCCGCCAACCCGCGCGGCGAGCGCGGCATGGGGCTGGGGCTGGCGATCGTCGACCGCGCCTCGCGGCTGCTGGGCCACCGCGTCGACGTGCGGTCGCAGCCGGGCGTCGGCTCCGTGTTCTCTGTGACGGCGCCGCTCGGCTGCGCGGGCGCGGCGCGCGCCGCGCGCGAGGCGGGCGAGACCGACGCGCCGCATTTCGGCGACGCGCGCGGGATGATCGCGCTGGTGCTAGACGACGACGACGCCGTGCGCGGCGCCACCTCGGCGCTGCTGGCGCGCTGGGGCGTCGACGCGATGGAGGCCGCGACGGCGGGGCAGGCGGTCTCGGCCGTGCGCCAGCTCGGCATGTCGCCGGACGTGATGCTGCTCGACTACCACCTCGGCGACGGGCTGACCGGGCTTCAGGCGCTGCGGCGGCTGCGCGAGGAGACCGGGGTGGAGGCCCCCGCCGTCATCATCACCGCCGACCGCTCGCGCGCGCTCGAGGCCGCGGCGGCGGAGGCGGGGGCGGAGGTGCTCACCAAGCCGGTGGCGCCTGCGAAGCTGCGCGCGCTTCTGCAATGGAGCCGCGCCGCCGCCGACGGCGCGCTCGGCGCCTAGCCGCGCGCCTCGTCGCCTGTCAATCAAGGCGAATTCGCCGCGCGCGGGGCGTCGCCGGGCTGCGGCCTCCACGCCGGCGCCGCGGCGGGGTCGGCGGGAGCGCTCGCGGCGCCGCATGCGCGAGGACCGCTGGACGCCCGCGCCGGTCGATGGTTAACATCCTGCCTCCGGGGCGGTTCGCCCGGCGCCGGCGATCTCCGACGCGCCGTCGAGCCGGCCGCTCAACCCGCGCGAGGCCCCGATGACGCTTCAGGTCGCACTCACCCACCGGACACGCTACGACTACGACCGCCCGGTGTACCTCTATCCGCAGGTGGTCCGCCTGCGGCCGGCGCCCCACGCCCGCACCCCGGTGCTGAGCTACAGCCTGCGCGTCAGCCCCGAGAAGGGCCGCTTCACCAACTGGCAGCAGGATCCGTTCGGCAACTGGCAGGCGCGGCTGGTGTTCCCCGAGAAGGTGAGCCACTTCCACGTCGACGTCGACCTCGTCGCCGAGATGCTCGCCATCAATCCCTTCGACTTCTTCATCGAGGAGGAGGCGCGCACGCCCACCTTCCGCTACGAGGCGGTGCTGAAGAAGGATCTCGCGCCCTATCTGGAGACCTTCGAGCCCGGCCCGCTGCTGGCGAAGCTGATCGCCGAGACGCGGCCGACCGAGAGCGACGACACCCTGAACTGGGTGGTGGCGCTGAACCAGAAGCTGCGCACGCTGGTCGACTACCTCATCCGCATGGAGCCGGGCGTGCAGACGCCTGAGGAGACGCTGAAGAAGGCGTCGGGAAGCTGCCGCGACAGCGCATGGCTGCTCTGTCACCTGCTGCGCCACCACGGCTTCGCCGCGCGGTTCGTCTCGGGCTACCTGATCCAGCTCACCGCCGACCTCTCGCCCATCGACGGCGGCGCGGCGGGGCCGACCGCGGATTTCACCGACCTGCACGCCTGGGCGGAGGTGTTCCTGCCCGGCGCCGGCTGGGTGGGGCTCGACGCGACTTCCGGCCTGCTGACGGCGGAGGGCCACATCCCTCTCGCCGCCACGCCCGAGCCGGCCTCTGCGGCGGCGATCTCTGGCGGCGTCGAGAATTGCGAGGTCGAGTTCCACTTCGAGATGAAGGTCGAGCGCATCCTCGAGACGCCCCGCGTCTCGGCGCCCTACACCGTCGCCCAGTGGTCGGCGATGGACGCCGCCGGCAAGGCGATCGACCGGCGGCTGGAGGCCGGCGACGTGCGGCTGACGGTCGGCGGCGAGCCGACCTTCCTCGCCGCCTACGACCGCGACGGCGACGAGTGGAACACCGCCGCCGTCGGCCCCACCAAGCGCGGCTTCGCCGACCGGCTGATCCGCCGCCTGCGCGAGCGCTTCGCCCCCGGCGGGCTGCTGCATTACGGCCAGGGCAAGTGGTACCCCGGCGAGCAGCTGCCGCGCTGGGCGTTCTCGCTCTACTGGCGGACGGACGCGCAGCCGCTCTGGCTCAACCCCGAACTCGTCGCGCCCGAGGCCGACAAGGGCGCCACTGTCGAGGGCGCGGAGCGTTTCGCCGTCCGGCTGGCCGAGCAGCTCGGCGTCGGCGGCGACTATGTCCAGGCCGCCTATGAGGACGCCGCCGCCTTCCTGCGGCAGGAGGCCGGCCTGCCGATCAACGTCACGACGGAGGACAACAGGCTCGAAGACCCGCAGGAGCGCGCCCGGCTCGCGCGCGTGTTCGGCGAGGGGCTCGGCAAGCCCAAGGCCTTCATCCTGCCGATCCAGGCGGCGCAGGCGCAGCCGGCGACGCGGGGGCGGCGCTTCCAGTGGCTGTCGGAGATCTGGGCGGTGCGGCTCAAGCGGCTGGTGCTGGCGCCGGGCGACAGCCCCGCCGGCTTCCGCCTGCCGCTCAACACGCTGCCGTGGATAGACGAGGAGCTGTATCCGCTGATCCTGCCGACCGACGCCTTCTCCGCCGAGGCGCAGCGGCCGCTCTTCGCCCGGCCCGAGCGGACGCTGGTGCTGCAGGGGCAGGGGGCGCCCGCCGGCGCGCTGGCGACGCCCGCCGTCGAGGGCTCGCAGACCGAGGACTACGAGGCGTTCTGGACGCGGCTCAAGACGATGGCCGAGCGTCGCCGCGGGCGCGAGCGGACGGGAGCCGGCCTCGGGCCCGTGGCCCCGGGGGAGCCCTTCCTCGGCGGCGGCCTTTCGGTGCGCACCGCGCTGACGGTGGAGCCGCGGGGCGGCGTCCTCTGCGTGTTCCTGCCGCCCGTGCGCGACGCCGAGGAATATGTCGACCTGATCTCGGCGGTCGAGGACGTCGCCGCCGAGCTTGGCCAGCCCGTCCATGTCGAGGGCTACCCGCCGCCGCGCGACGCGCGCCTGCGCGAGATCAAGGTCACGCCCGACCCCGGCGTGATCGAGGTCAACATCCAGCCCTCGGCGAGCTGGGAGGAGCAGGTCCACATCACCGAGACGGTGTACGAGGAGGCGCGCCAGCTCGGGCTCGACAGCTCCACCTTCGAGCTTGACGGCCGCCCCGCCGGCACCGGCGGCGGCAACCACGTCGTGATGGGCGGCGCCAGCCCGCCCGACAGCCCGTTCCTGCGCCGGCCCGACATGCTGGCCTCGATCATCCGCTACTGGCAGCGCCACCCGTCGCTCAGCTACCTGTTCTCGGGGCTGTTCATCGGCCCGACGAGCCAGGCGCCGCGCATCGACGAGGCGCGCGACGACCAGCTTTTCGAGATGGAGATCGCGCTCCAGCAGGTTCCCGACCCGGCCTCCGGCGTCGGCTGCCCGCCCTGGCTGGTGGACCGCATCTTCCGCCATCTGCTCGTGGACAGCACCGGCAACACCCACCGCGCCGAGATCTGCATCGACAAGCTCTATTCGCCGGACGGCCCCACCGGGCGGCTCGGCCTCGTGGAGTTCCGCGCCTTCGAGATGCCGCCGCATCCGCGCATGTCGCTCGCCCAGCAGCTCGTGCTGCGGGCGCTGATCGCGTGGTTCTGGGAGCGGCCCTTCACCCAGCCGCTGACCCCGCACCGCGGGCGCCTTCGCGACTTCTACATGCTGCCCCATGGCGTGTGGTCGGACTTCGAGGAGGTGCTGGCCGACCTCGCCGCCGCCGGCTTCCCGCTGGAGCCGGCGTGGTTCGTCCCGCATTTCGAGTTCCGCTTCCCGGTGGCGGGGAGCTTCTCGCAGGCGGGCGTCGAGGTCGAGCTGCGCACCGCGCTGGAGCCCTGGCACGTCCTGGGCGAGGAGGCCGCGGTCGGCGGCACGGCGCGCTACGTCGACAGTTCGCTGGAGCGGCTTCAGGTGCGCGTGAATGGCGATCTCGGCGACCGCTACGCGGTTGCGTGCAACGGCTGGACGCTGCCGCTGACCGAGGCGACCGGCCCGCATGACCGCGTGGCCGGCGTGCGCTTCCGGGCGTGGTTGCCGCCGTCCTGCCTGCACCCTACCATCGGTGTGCATTCCCCGTTAACCATCGAGGTCTACGACCTCGCGCAGGGAAGGGCGCTGGGCGGGGCGACGCACCATGTCATGCATCCGGGCGGGCGGGCCTACGAGACCCGGCCGATCAATGCGCTGGAGGCGCAGGGGAGACGGCTCGGGCGCTTCCAGGCCATGGGTCACACGCCCGGCCGCGCCGCGCCGAGGACGCCCCGCATGGTCGCCGACGCTGACGGGCGCCCGGGCTGCACCCTCGACCTTCGGCTTCAGCGTTAGGAACACGCTTCGATGAACGCGGATTTCTCCGCTGCGGCGGCGTCGAAGGCGGCGGAGCGGCGCGGCGGCGCCGGCTATGTCCAGCGCGCCGGCGTCCATGACGAGATGGTGGACGCCGCCGGCGTCGTCCGCCCCGCCTGGCGCGGGCTCGTCTCGGCCTGGATCGAGGCGGGGCCGGAGGGCCGCGGCCAGATCGGGCGTGACGCCCGCCGCGCGCTGGAGGAGGCTGGCCTCTCGTTCAACCCCTATCTCGACACCGGGCCGGGCGCCGCGCGCTCGGGCGTCGCGGCGCCGTGGCGGTTCGATCATTTCCCGCTGGCGATCTCGGCCGAGGAATGGGCGCGGCTCGCCGCCGGCGTCGCCCAGCGCACCCGGATGGCGGAAAAGGTTCTCGCCGACATCTACGGCCGGCAGTCGCTGTTCACCTCCGGCGCGCTGGCGCCGGCGGCGGTGCTGGGCGGCGGCGGCTACATGCGCGCCGCCGCGCTGTGGGACCGTCCGCCGAAGCGCTGGCTGCTGCGCTCGGCGGTGGACGTGGCGCGCACCGCATCCGGAGAATGGGTGGTGCTCGACGACGCCTTCGACCGGCCCGAGGGCGTGGGCTGGGCGCTCGCAAACCGTGTCGCGCTGGGACAGGCGGCGTCGGAGATGTTCGTCTCCAGCGGCGCGAGGCGGCTCGCGCGCTGGTTCGACGCCCTGCGCGAGGCGCTGGAGCGCGACGCGGCGGCCGAGGGGCGCATGGCCTGCGTCACCCCCGGCCCGAGCGATCCGGCCTATTTCAGCTACGCCTACCTCGCGCGGTATCTCGGGCTGACGCTGGTCGAGCCGGGCGATCTCGCCGCCCGCGACGGCGAGGCCCATGTCAAGACGCTGGAGGGCCTGCGACGCGTCGACGTGATGCTGCGCGGCGCGTCTTCGGCGGGGATCGATCCGCTCTATGCGCCGGGCAGGGCGGGGCACTCGGTCGGCCCGCCGGGGCTGTTGCGCGCCGCGCGGCTCGGGCGGGTCAGCATCGTGAACGCCATCGGCGCGGGCGCCGTCGACGGCCGGGTGCTGGCGCCGTTTTCGGCGCAGCTCATCCGCGACCTGCTCGGCGAGGAGCCGATCCTCGCCGAAGCCGAGAGCCTTTGGCTCGGCGATCCCGTCGCGCGCGCGCGCTATCTCGATGACCCGCACGGCTGGCGCGTCACCGAGACCGCCGCCGTCAGCCGGCCGGGTTCGGGCGTGGAGGATGCGCTCGCCGGCCTCGAACGTCCGGGGCTGGAGCGCAAGCTCGCCCGCGAGGGCTGGCGCTACGTCGCCCGCGCGCCGGTGCGCACCGGGCTCGCGCCCTGCGCGCAGGCCGGCGGCGCCGCAGACGCCCTGTCCGGCGGCGAATTGACCGGCGCGCCCTTCGCGATGCGCCTCTTCGTGCTGGCCGGGCCCGAGGGCGCGCAGGTGATGCCGGGCGGGCTCGCCTTCAGCGCGCCCGAGGGGCCGCTCGACGCGCTGCCGTGGCGCGGCGCCTCCAAGGATGTCTGGGTGGTGGACGCGGCGCCCGGCGGCGCCGGGCTCGCGCTCGGCGGCGAGCCGGCGGCCACTTCGCGGCTCGGCGAGCGCCGGCGCGTCGCCCATCTCCAGCGCACCGGGCGCGACCTGCTGAGCCGCGTCGCGGACGACCTGTTCTGGCTCGGCCGCTACGGCGAGCGGGCGGACCTGACGCTACGCGTGCTCAAGATCGTCATCGAGCGCATGATCGACGCGCCCCGCCGCGCCGAGGAGCCCGCGCTGCTCGCACGCCTTCTCGCGCTGCGCATGGACGCGCCGCCCGCCGACGCCGCGCCGGAGCCTGCGCCCGACGTCGCCGAGCTGCGCCTGCGCATCATGCGCCTCGCCGTCGACCCCGAGCTGCCCGAAAGCGCCACCCGCGCCGTCGAGGCGATCTACTGGAACGCCAATCGCGCGCGCGCGCATCTCTCGCGCGACGCCTGGCGCGACGTCGGCGCGCTGCACGCCGCGCCGCTCTGGCGCATGGCGCCCGACCCGGCGCGCGCGCTCTCCATCGGCGGGCGCATCGAGGACGCCATCCGCAGCCTCGCCGCCTTCGCCGGGGCGAGCCACGAGAACATGACCCGCAACTTCGCCTGGCGCTTCCTCGAACTCGGCCGCCGGCTCCAGCGCGGCATGCATGTGGCGCAGATGTTCCGCGCGCTCGCCGCGACGCCCGACGACGACGAGCCGACGACGCTCTATGCGCTGCTGCTGCTCTGCGACAGCTTCTTCGCCTATCGCTCGCGCTACCTCACCACGCCCGAGGCCGTTCCGGCGATCGACCTGCTGATTCTCGACGAGGCCAACCCCCGCAGCCTCGCCTACCAGGTGGCGCAAGCCGAGGCCGTGCTGGGGGCGCTGCCGCGCGCGACGCCCTACCGCAACCCCGAGCATCGCAAGGCGCTGCGTCTGCTGACCGATCTGCGCGTCGCCGAGGCCCCCGCGCTCGGCGAGGTCGACGCGACGGGCCGCCGCGCCGCGCTGCTCGGGCTCGTGGACGACGCCGAGGAGGCGCTGCTCGCGATCGCCGAACTCGTGACCAACGCGTATTTCGCCCATGCCGAACCGGCGCTGACCGAGGTCTCGGCCATGCGCTTCGAGCCGCCGAAGGAGCCGGGCGCATGATCTATTCGGTGCGGCACAAGACGATCTACCGCTACGCCGACCCGGTGACGCTCTCCTCCCACCGCCTGCGGCTCAGCCCGCGCACGACGCCGCGCCAGAGCGTGCGGCGCTTCCGGCTCGAGATAAGCCCGGCGAGCCACACCCTCGTCGCCGAACGCGACCCTTTCGGCAACGCCGCTCATCTGCTGGAGATCCGCGAGAGCCACGCAGCGCTCTCCATCGAGGCCCGTTCGGTCGTGGAGGTGCAGGCGGAGGAGCCCGAGCTCGGCTTCACGCCCTGGGAGGCCGCCGTCGCCGCCGCCCGCGCGCCCGAAGGGCCGAATGCGCTCGCCGCGAGCGGCTTCGCGTTTCCCTCGCACTACACCGGCGCGGACGACGCGCTTGAGGACTTCGCGCGCGAGAGCTTCGCCCCAGGCCGTCCGGTGCTGGAGGCCGCGCGCGACCTGACGGCGCGCATCTTTCGCGATTTCGCCTACGACCCGGCCGCCACCGACGCCGCGACCACCGCGAAGGAGAGCTGCGCCGCCCGCGCCGGCGTGTGTCAGGACTTCGCGCATGTGTTCCTCGCCGGCTGCCGGGCGCTCGGCGTGCCCGCGCGCTACGTCTCGGGCTACCTGCTGACGCGCCCGCCGGAAGGGCAGGAGAAGCTGGTCGGGGCCGACGCCAGCCACGCCTGGGTCTCGGTCTGGTGCCCGGTGGCGGGCTGGGTGGACTTCGATCCGACCAACGACTGCATCCCAGGCCTTGAGCACGTCACCTGCGCCTGGGGGCGCGACTATGGCGACGTCGGGCCGGTCACGGGCGTCGTGCTCGGCGGCGGCGGCCACACGCTGGAGGTGGCGGTGGACGTCTCCCCGGTCGCCGAACCCGCCATCGGCTGAGCCGCGGGGCCGTCAGACGAAGTCTAGCCCGAGGTCGAGCACCGGGGCGCTGTGGGTCAGCGCGCCGGTCGATAGCAGGTCGACGCCGGTTTCGGCGATCGCCGGGGCCGTCGCCAGCGTGACGCCGCCCGAGGCCTCCGCCACCGCGCGCCCGCCGATCATCGCCACCGCCTCGCGCAGCGTCTCTGGCGCCATGTTGTCGAGCAGCGCGGCGTCGGCCCCGCCGGCGGCCAGAACCTCCGCGAGCTGCTCCAGCGTGTCGACCTCGATCTCGACCTTCATCATGTGGCCGGCGTAGGCGCGCGCCCGCGCCAGCGCCGCCTCAATCCCGCCGCAGGCCGCGATGTGGTTGTCCTTTATGAGGATGGCGTCGTCGAGGCCGTAGCGGTGCGCGCCGCCGCCCCCGGCGCGCACGGCGTGCTTCTCCAGCGCGCGCAGCAGCGGCGTCGTCTTTCGCGTCGCGGCGACCGTGGCGCGGGTGTGCGCGACCGCGTCGGCGAAGCGCCGGGTCAGCGTCGCGACCCCCGAGAGCCGCCCGGCGAAGTTCAGCGCCACCCGCTCCGCGGTGAGGATCGAGCGCGCCGAGCCCGAGACGGCGAGCAGGCGCGCGCCCGCCGCCACCCGGTCGCCGTCGGCGGCGCAGGCCTCCACGCTCAAGCCGGGGTCCACCAGCGCGAAGGCGAGGCGCGCGACGTCCAGCCCCGCCGCGACGCCAGCCTCGCGCGCGACGAGCAGCGCCTCCGCGCGCGTCCCCTCGGGGATCGTCGCGTCGGTGGTGACGTCGCCGGCCCGCCCGAGATCCTCCAGCAGCGCGGCGCGCACGACCGGCTCCAGCATCACGCGGGGCAGAGGGGCGAGGGGCAGAGGGGCGAGGGAGAGCGGCTCTGTCATCGCGTGTCGGTCTCCGCGGCGTCGCGGATGGCCAGCGCCTCCGCCAGGGTGATGTCCGTCGAGGCCGGTCCGGCGCCCGTGTCGGGAAAGTCGCGCCGCCAGTGCCCGCCGCGGCTCTCCTCCCGCCGCAGGGCGGCGGCGGCGATCAGCGTGGCGGCGGCGGCCATGTTGAGGCAGTCGCGCGAGCGCGGCGCCGCAGCCCGCTCGAAGGCCGCGATGCGGCGCAGCGCCTCCGTCAGGCCTTCGGCGTCGCGCTCCACGCCGACGAGGTCGCTCATCGTCCGGCGCAGGGCGGCGGTCTCGGCGGCGATGTCCACGGCGGCGGCGTCGCGCGAGGGGAGCGGCGCGGGCCGGGGCGTCCGGCGCGGGGCCGCGGTCGGCTCGATCCCCTGCAGGTCGCCGGCGATCCGGGCGCCGAAGGCCAGCGCCTCCAGCAACGAGTTCGAGGCGAGGCGGTTGGCGCCGTGCAGCCCCGTGCGCGCCGTCTCGCCGCAGACCCAGAGGCCCGGCAGCGAGGACCGGCCGCGCGCGTCGGTCCGCACTCCGCCCATGTGGTAGTGCTGGGCGGGCGCGACCGGGATCGGCTCGCGCGCGGGGTCGATCCCGGCGGCGCGGCAATGGGCGGCGATGGTCGGGAACCGCTCGGGAAACCGCGCGCCCACCGCCTGCCGCGCATCGAGGAACACCGGCTCGCCCCGGCTGACGCGGGCGTGGATCGCCCGGGCCACCACGTCGCGCGGCGCGAGTTCGGCGTCGGGATGGATCGCCGGCATGAACCGCGCGCCGGTCGCGTCGATCAGCGTCGCTCCCTCGCCGCGCAGCGCCTCGGAGGCGAGCGGCGCAGGGTCGGTCGCCACGGCGAGGCCGGTCGGGTGGAACTGCACGAATTCCGGGTCGGAGATCAGCGCGCCGGCGCGCGCCGCCATCCCCAGCCCTGCGCCGCGCACCGATGGCGGGTTCGTCGTGACGGCGTAGAGGCCGCCGACGCCGCCCGTGGCGAGCACCGTCGCGCGTGCGCGGAACACCAGCGGCTCGCCGTAGGGATCGTCCGAGCGCGCGGCCATCACGCCCGCCACGCGGCCGTCCTCGACGAGCAGATCGCCCGCCCGCACGCCCTCCACCACCGTGATCGAGGGCGCCGCCCGCGCGGCGGCGATGAGGGCGGCCATGATCGCCGCGCCGGCGCCGTCGCCCTTCACCCGCACGATGCGGGCGAAGGAATGGGCGGCCTCGCGCGACTGGGCGAGCCGGCCCTCGGCGTCCCGGTCGAAGGGGGCGCCGTATTCGAGCAGATCGTCGATGCGGGCGGCGGCCTCGCGGGCGACCGCCAGCGCCACGTCGGGGTCGACGCCGCCGGCGCCGGCGGCGACCGTGTCGCGCGCATGCGCCTCGGCGCTGTCGCCGACGCCGATCGCCGCCGCCACGCCGCCCTGCGCCCAGGCGCTGGAGGCGCCGGCGCCGAGCGGGTCGGGCGAGAGCACCGCGCAGGGCGCCGGCGCCATCTTGAGGGCGGTGAAAAGTCCCGCAAGGCCGGCGCCGACGATCAGCGCGCCGCCTGCGTCGAACATGGTGTCGGGGGGGGATCTCATGCTGCTCGGCGTCCTGCGGAATGTCGGTTGCGCCGTCCGGCGCCCGTCGCCCGCGCCCTAGGGGAAGGGCGCGCCGGCGCCAGACGTCGGCGGCGCCCGCATCGGGCGCGCGCCGACGCGCCGGCGCTCAATGCCGGGTGGGCTTCGCGCCGAGGTCGATCATCGCCTGCACCGCCCGCGCCGCCGGCGCGATGAGATGCTCGGGCACGACGACCTCCTCGGTCATCGTGTGCAGCGACCACAGCACGTTCTCCAGCGTGATCCGCTTCATGTGCGGGCAGATGTTGCAGGGCCGCACGAATTCGGTCTCGGGCAGCTCGGACGCCACGTTGTCCGACATCGAGCACTCCGTCACCATGACCACCTTGCGCGGCTTCTCGCGCCGGACCCAGTTGATCATGTCGGCGGTGGAGCCCGAGAAGTCCGCCTCGTCGATGACCGCCGGCGGGCATTCGGGGTGGGCGATGATCGCGGTGTCGGGGTCGGCCTCGCGGTAGGCGCGCAGCTCCTCGGGCGTGAAGCGCTCGTGCACCATGCAGGCGCCCTCCCACCACACGACGCGCTTGCTCACCTGCCGCGCCACGTTGCGCGCGAGATAGCCGTCGGGCGTCATGATGACCGTGTCGCCCGGCATCGCCTCGACCACCTGCGCGGCGTTGGCGGAGGTGCAGCAGATGTCGGACGCCGCCTTCACCTCGGCGGTGGTGTTGACGTAGCTGACGACCTTCGCGCCGGGATACTGCGCCCGCATCCCCTCGATGTCCTTCGCGGTGATCGAGGAGGCGAGCGAGCAGCCGGCGCGGCTGTCGGGGATCAGAACGGTCTTTTCAGGGCTGAGGATCTTGGAGGTCTCGGCCATGAAGTGCACGCCGCACTGCACGATCACCGGCGCCTCGGTGCGCGCGGCCTCGATCGCCAGCGCAAGGCTGTCTCCGCGGAAGTCCGACACGCCGTGGAAGATCTCGGGCGTCATGTAGTTGTGGCCGAGGATGACGGCGCCGCGCTCCTTCTTCAGCGCCTTGATGGCGCGGATGTAGGGCGCGTGGAGCATCCAGTCCGGCTCGGGGATGACCCGTGCGACGCGGGCGTATTCCGCCGCGGTTTCGCGCGCCGCAGCCGCGGACGGGGCCAGATCATAGGCGCCCGCGAGCGCGGCGCGCGCGGCCTTGAGGTCTTGGGCGGCGTTGATCCGCATGGTCTCTCTCCCTCTGCGCCCGCTTTAATGCTCAACCTGAGCATAAAGGCGGCGCGCCTCGCTCGTCCATGAGATGGGGGTGTCGCGGTGACGCTGTCAAGGTATGGTCACGAAGCAGGCGCCGGGGCGGCGCAGGCGGCGCGTCGATGGGCGCCGCGCTTTGGGGGCGGTCGGGCCGGACTACGCCTTGCGGGCGGCCCGCAACGGGAGGATCGGCAGTGTTCAACGCGTCCATGGGCTTCGCGCTCGGCGAGGAGATCGAGGCGCTGCGCGACGTCGTGCGCCGCTTCGCGCAGGAGCGCGTCGCGCCGCTGGCCGCGGAGATCGACCGCGACAACGCGTTTCCGCATCGCCTGTGGCGCGAGATGGGCGCGCTCGGCCTGCTCGGCGTCACCGCGCCGGAGGCGTATGGCGGCGCGGCCATGGGCTACCTCGCCCATTGCGTCTGCGTGGAGGAGATCAGCCGCGCCTCGGCCTCCGTCGGCCTCAGCTACGGCGCGCACTCCAACCTCTGCGTGAACCAGATCACGCTTAACGGCACGCCGGCCCAGCGCGAAAAGTACCTGCCGAAGCTCGTGAGCGGCGAGCATGTCGGCGCGCTGGCGATGAGCGAGCCGGGCGCGGGCTCCGACGTCGTGTCGATGAAGCTGCGCGCGGTCAGGCGCAACGACCGCTATGTGCTGACGGGCTCGAAGATGTGGATCACCAACGGCCCCGACGCCGACACCCTCGTGGTCTACGCCAAGACCGACCCCGAGGCCGGCTCCAGGGGCATCACGGCGTTCCTCGTCGAGAAGGGCTTGGCCGGCTTCTCCACCGCGCAGAAACTCGACAAGCTGGGGATGCGCGGCTCCAACACCTGCGAGCTGGTGTTCGACGGCTGCGAGGTGCCCTTCGAGAACGTGCTGGGCGAGGAGGGGCGCGGCGTGCGCGTGCTGATGTCCGGCCTCGACTATGAGCGCGTCGTGCTGGCGGGCGGGCCGGTGGGCATCATGGCCGCCTGTCTCGACGTCGTCATGCCCTATGTGCGCGAGCGCGAGCAGTTCGGCCGCCCCATCGGCGAGTTCCAGCTGATGCAGGGCAAGCTCGCCGACATGTATGTGTCGACGAACGCCGCGCGCGCCTACGTCTATGCGGTGGCGCAGGCCTGCGACCGCGGCGAGACCACACGGCAGGACGCCGCCGGCTGCCTGCTCTTCGCCTCCGAGCGCGCAACGCAGGTCGCGCTGGAGGCGATACAGGCGCTCGGCGGCAACGGCTACGTCAACGACTACCCCACGGGGCGCCTGCTGCGCGACGCCAAGCTCTACGAGATCGGCGCCGGCACGCAGGAGATAAGGCGCATGCTGATCGGGCGGGAGATTTTCGGGGCGGGCGCATGAGGCGCGCCGTCCGGCCGCTAGATCACACCGCTCGGGTCGAAGCCGCACTGCTCGGCGATCTTGCCGAAGGAGGCGGTGAAGCCGGTCAGCGAAAAGGTCTGCGTCCACTGCGGCGAGATGCCGACATGCACCATCGCGCCGTTGCGCATCGCGCGCAGAACGGGCGTCACCACGTCCTGATCGAGAAAGATTTGGCCGATCCGGTACATCGGCCCGTCCTCGCTTTCGCCGGTGTGCATCGACGCGGGAAACAGCGTCCCGTCGTCGAACAGGAAGGCCGTCGTCGCGCCGTCGACCATGGCGGTGGGCTGGCCCCGCATGGCGCGCTCGACGACCTCGACATGGGGCGGCTCGTGCGTCTCGCCGTCGATCAGCCCCGCGACGACCGAGAGCGTGGGGTCGCCGTCGCCGCCCGTCCACGCCCGGCATTCGGTGTAGGCGTGCTCCTCGCCGAAGGAGTGCGTGACCGTCACGCTCCAGTCTCCGAACTCCCAGTAGGCGTCCTCGCTGGCGATTGCGGGGGCTGTGGCGAGCAGAAGGATGGCGGCGATGCGCATGGCGGGGATGTCCTTGCAGGGGCTGGCGGTTTCGCTGCGAGGCGCGCAGGCTGGCCCGGCCTGCGTGAACATGGTGTGAAGGCGCGGGCTGCGGAGAGGATGGAATGCGCAGGGTGATCGTCGCCGGACTGACGGCCGCGCTGATCGGCGGAGGCGAGGGCGCGGCGCGCGCCGCCGAGCCGCCCGGCCCGATCGAAGGCGCGGCGGCGCTGGAGGCGTGCATGACGGACGAGGAGCACGGCGACACCTGCGTGGGCCTGATCTCCGACCCCTGTTTCGAGGCGCCTGGCGGCTGGACGACGCAGGGCATGGTCGAATGCTTCGGCGCCGAGACCGCCGCGTGGGACGCGCTGCTCAACGCCTACTGGCCGCGGGTGACGGAGCACGAGAGCCACGCCGCCGAGGCGCTGCTGTCGGCGCAACGCGCCTGGATCGCGTGGCGCGACGCCGACTGCCTGTTCCATCGCCTCCGCCACCAGGGCGGCACGATGGGCCGCGTCGCCAGCGCGGCCTGCGTGCGCGACCACACCGCCCAGCGCGTGCTGGACTTCCGCTTCTGGCTGATGGACCCCTGAGATGGCAGTGCTCGCCTCCGCCCTGTCGCCGCGCTCCGCCGAGTTCCGCGCCAACCGCGCCGCGCAGGAGGCCGCGCTGGCCGAGATCGCCGCCGCGGCGGAGACCGCCATGGCCGGCGGCGGGCCCGAGGCGCTGGCCCGTCACGAGGGCCGTGGCAAGCTCAGCCCGCGCGAGCGCGTCGCGAGGCTGCTCGACCCCGGCGCGCCGTTCCTCGAAATCAGCCTCCTCGCCGGCCACGGCATGTATGACGGCGCCGCGCCGGCCGGCGGCGTCATCGCAGGAGTGGGCCGCGTCTCGGGCCGCGAGGCGATGATCGTCGCCAACGACGCCACCGTTAAGGGCGGCGCCTACTTCCCGATCTCAGTGAAGAAGCATCTTCGCGCGCAGGAGATCGCCGAACAGAACCGTCTGCCCTGCGTCTATCTGGTGGACAGCGGCGGCGCCAACCTGCCGCATCAGGACGAGGTGTTCCCCGACCGCGACCATTTCGGCCGCATCTTCTTCAACCAGGCGCGGATGAGCGCGAAGGGGATAGCGCAGATCGCCGTGGTCATGGGCTCCTGCACCGCCGGCGGGGCCTATGTGCCGGCGATGAGCGACGAGACCATCATCGTCGCGGGGCAGGGCACCATCTTCCTCGGCGGCCCGCCGCTCGTGAAGGCCGCCACCGGCGAGGTCGTCAGCGCCGAGGATCTCGGCGGCGGCGACGTCCACACCCGCCTCTCCGGCGTCGCCGATCATCTCGCGCGCGACGACGCCCACGCGCTCGCGCTCGCCCGCCGCGCCGTCGCCAATCTCGGCCCGGCGAGCCGCGCGCCCCTCTCGCTGCAGCCCCCCGAGCCGCCGGCCTTCGACCCCGACGAACTGCTCGGCGTCATGCCCGCCGACCTGCGCCAACCGTCGGACGTGCGCGAGATCCTCGCCCGCATCCTCGACGGCTCGCGGTTCGACGCCTTCAAGCCGCGCTACGGCGAGACGCTGGTCTGCGGCTTCGGACACCTTGAGGGGATGCCGGTCGGCGTGCTCGCCAACAACGGCGTGCTCTATTCCGAGAGCGCGCTGAAGGGGGCGCAGTTCGTCCAGCTCTGCTGCCGGCGCGGCGTGCCGCTGCTGTTTCTACAGAACATCACCGGCTTCATGGTGGGGCGGAGATACGAGGCCGGCGGCATCGCCAAGGACGGCGCGAAGCTGGTGACGGCGGTGGCCTGCGCGGAGGTGCCCAAGCTCACCGTCATCATCGGCGGCAGTTTCGGCGCCGGCAACTACGGCATGTGCGGGCGGGCCTATTCCCCGCGGTTCCTGTGGACATGGCCGGCGAGCCGCATCTCGGTCATGGGCGGCGCGCAGGCGGCGGGCGTGCTCGCCACGGTCAAGCGCGACGGGATCGAGCGGCGCGGCGGCCAGTGGTCCGCCGAGGACGAAGCCGCCTTCCGCGCGCCGATCACGGAGAAATTCGAGCGCGAGGGCCACCCGCTCCACGCCTCCGCCCGGCTCTGGGACGACGGCGTGAT
This sequence comes from Rubrimonas cliftonensis, assembly GCF_900107585.1. Lineage (GTDB taxonomy): Bacteria > Pseudomonadota > Alphaproteobacteria > Rhodobacterales > Rhodobacteraceae > Rubrimonas > Rubrimonas cliftonensis. Next base: position 171,402 of record NZ_FNQM01000001.1, read on the forward strand.
CGACCCGCGGGACACCCGACGCGTGCTGGCCCTGTCGCTCTCGGCCAGCCTCGCCGCGCCCGTCGAGGAAACCCGCTTCGGCGTCTTCAGGATGTGAGACATGTTCGCCGTCACAGGGCTCTACGCGCTCCCGCTCACGTTCCTTCTGATCCTGCTCAGCCTCCGCGTCATCGCCGCCCGGCGGCGCTCGCGCATCCCGCTGGGGGCGGAAGGGGACGCGGGGCTGCTGCGCGCGGCGCGGGCGCAGGGCAACTGCGCGGAGTACGCCCCGCTCGGCCTGCTGCTGCTGGCGCTCGCCGAGGCCAACGGCGCGCCGGGCCTCGCGCTGCACGCGCTGGGACTGATCCTCGTTTCGGGCCGCGCCCTGCACGCGCTCGGCGTCTCGCGCGCGCCGGAGGATTTCCGCCTGCGCGTCGCCGGCATGGCGCTGACCTTCACGGCGCTCGGCTGCGGCGCGATGACGGCGGCCTTCTACGGGGTCGCGGCGTGAGCGGCGCCGGGGCCGACGGGCAGGGCGCGCCACGCCGCCCACGGCTGGTCCCGCCCCGGATAGGCGACGGGCGCGAGCGGCCACGCCGCCACCATCGCCCTGAACGCCGCGCCCACGGCCGCGTCGAGCCCTTCGCGGCTGTCGGGGCGCACCCACCAGAACGCCATCGCCGCAAAGCCCGCGCGGTCGCTGGGATAGACGTAGGCGCAGCCGAGCGTGCGGCTCTCGTCGGGCGCGACGACGGTGTAGGCGAAGGAATGGCCCTGCGTGAATTCACGCTCGTGCCAGCCGAGGTCGACGCGGTTCTCGTGCAGCGTCAGCCCTTCGGGCCAGCGGCTGTCGGGGTCCATCGCGCCGCGCAGCGTCGCTGCGCTCGCCATGACCGCCTCGAAATCGCTCTCGGCGTCGGCCAGCCGCAGCGGGCGCAGCGTGAAGGCGCCGCCCTCAACGCGAAGGGGCGGGGCGAAGCCGGGCGGAAGGAGCGGGCGGCGATACATCGCGCGACGCTCGCGCGGCGCCGCGCGCCTGTCAACACGGAGGTCGCGCCATGCTGAGATCCGTCCTGATCGCCAACCGCGGCGAGATCGCCGTGCGCATCGCGGCAACCTGCCGCCGCCTCGGCATCCGCACCGTCGCGGTGTTCTCCGACGCCGACGCCGGCGCGATGCACGTCGCGGCCTGCGACGAGGCCGTGCGCATCGGCCCGGCCGCCGCCGCCGAGAGCTACCTGCGCGGCGAGGCGATCATCGCCGCGGCGCTGGCTGCCGGCGCCGAGGCCATCCACCCCGGCTACGGCTTTCTCAGCGAGAACGCCGGTTTCGCCGAGGCGGTCGGCGCTGCGGGCCTAGTGTGGATCGGCCCGCCGTCGGGCGCGATCCGCGCCATGGGCCTCAAGGACGCCGCCAAGGCGCGGATGGAGGCCGCCGGCGTCCCGATCGTGCCCGGCTGGCACGGGGCGGAACAGGACGCGCGCTTCCTCGCCGGCTGCGCGGCAGAGATCGGCTTTCCGGTGCTGATCAAGGCGCGCGCCGGCGGCGGCGGCAAGGGGATGCGCCTGGTGGAGCGCGCGGCGGACTTCGCCGAGGCGCTGGAGAGCGCCGCCCGCGAGGCCGCCTCCAGCTTCGGCGACGGCGCGGTGCTGGTGGAGAAATACGTCGCCACGCCGCGCCATGTCGAGGTGCAGGTCTTCGCCGACGCGCACGGTAACGCCGTCCACCTCTTCGAGCGCGACTGTTCGCTCCAGCGCCGCCACCAGAAGGTGATCGAGGAGGCGCCGGCCCCCGGCATGACGCCCGAGATGCGCGCCGAGATGGGCGCAGCGGCGGTGCGGGCCGCGCAGGCGGTCGGCTATGTCGGCGCCGGCACGGTGGAGTTCATCGCCGACGCCAGCGAGGGGCTGCGGCCGGATCGCTTCTATTTCATGGAGATGAACACCCGTCTTCAGGTGGAGCATCCGGTGACGGAGGCCGTCTGCGGCGTCGACCTCGTCGAATGGCAGCTCCGCGTCGCGAGCGGCGAGCCGCTGCCGCGCGCGCAGGCGGCGCTGGGGCTCGACGGCTGGGCGGTGGAGGCGCGGCTCTACGCCGAGGACGCCGCCGCCGGCTTCCTGCCGGCGACCGGGCGGCTGCGCCGGCTGCGCCTGCCGTCCTCGGTGCGCGTCGACGCGGGCGTGCGCGAGGGCGACACGGTGACGCCGCACTATGACCCGATGATCGCGAAGCTCATCGCCCATGCGCCGACGCGGGAGGCCGCGTTCGCGCAGCTGGCGGCGGCGCTCGACACGGTCGAGGCCGCCGGCTGCGTCGTCAATGCGGGGTTTCTGGCGCGGCTCCTGCGCCATGGGGACGTCGCCGCCGGGCGCGTCGACACCGGGCTTATCGCGCGCGCCGGAGCGGCGCTCGCAGACGACCCCGCGCCGGCGCCGCTCGACTGGGCGCTCGCCGCCGCGGCGGCGCTCGACCTGGGCGCATGCGGGGATGTCCAGTCCGGCGACGTCTGGTCGGCGCGCGACGGCTGGCGCGCTTGGGGCCGCGCGCTCGCAGCGGCCGAATTCGACGGCGGCGCGGTCAGGCTCCACCGTGAGGGCCCGGCCTGGGCCTGCGAGACGCCCGCCGGCCCCGTGACGGCGACGCTCCTCGCCTTCGGCGACGGCGCGTGGAGCGCCGCGGTCGAGGGCCGGGCGCAGCGCGCGACGGCCGTTCGCGAGGGGCTGGCCGTCGACGTTTTCCGCGCCGGCCGCGCCCATCGCTTCCGGCTGACCGACCCGCTTGCCGGCTTCGTCGAGGCCGCCTCGGCCTCCGGCGACGTCCGCGCGCCAATGCCCGGGCTGGTCAAGGCCGTCCATGTCGCCGCCGGCGACGCCGTGGCGCAGGGCGACCGCGTCGCGACGCTGGAGGCGATGAAGATGGAGCACGCCCTGCGCGCGCCTCTGGCGGGCGTGGTCGCCCGGCTCGACGTCGCGCCCGGAGACCTCGTGGAGGACGGCGCGCTGCTGGCCACGATCGAGGCCGTCTGACGTCGCGGCGATGACGCGCCGCATCAAAACCTGTCCATTCCGGATATAATCGCCCGCGCATGTCGGTCCCGGAACTGGGACACCAGTCGCCATGCGGGGCCGCGCGCTCACGCCGCAAACGCAGCGCGCGCCGCCGCCAACCGTCGGGAGGACGACATGACCGCATTCACCGTCAGGACCGCCGCAGCCGCCTGCGTCGCGGCGGGCTTCGGCTTCGCCGCCTCGGCGCAGGACACGATCCGCGTGGGCATCACGCAGAACAATGTCGGCGTCGACAGCTACCAGACCACCTACGAGCAGGCCTTCATCGAGGCCGCCGAAGCCGATCCGGCCGTCGAGGCGGTGGTGCTCGACGCCGGCGGCGACGTGGCGCGCCAGATCGGCCAGATGCGCGACCTCATCCAGCAGGATGTCGACGTCATCGTGATCTGGCCGACCAACGGCCAGGCCGTCGTGCCGGTGGTGCGTCAGGCGCATCAGGCGGGCATTCCCGTCGTCGTCACCAACAGCCAGATCGCGGAGGCGGGTTTCGACTTCATCGCCTCGTTCTCCGGCCCCAACAACATCACGCAGGGGCAGTATTCGGCGCAGATGATGTGCGAGGCGCTGAACGGCGAGGGCCAGATCGTGCAGATCAGCGGCCAGCCCGGCTACACCACCGCCATCGAGCGCCAGAAGGGCTTTGAGGACGAACTCGCCGCGAGCTGCCCCGGCGTGGAGATCCTCGAGACCCAGCCCGGCGACTGGAACCGCGAGAAGTCGCAGCGCGTTATGGAGAACTTCCTCACCAAATACGACGACATCGACGGCGTCTATTCCGGCGACGACAACATGGGCGTCGGCGCGCTGAACGCCGCCAAGGCCGCGGGGCGCGACGGCATCGCCTTCATCGGCGCCACCAACTTCGCCGTCGGCTACGAGGCGATGGGCCGCGGCGAGTACTGGGGCTCGGTCTATCAGTCCCCGGTCGAGGACGCCAAGAACGCGCTCGCCACGGCCAAGGCCGTCGCGCAGGGCGAGGACGTGCCGTTCCTCAACTACTTCGACACGCCGAAGATCACGCAGTCCAACATGGACGAGTTCTCCAAGCCGGTGTTCTGAGCCGCGCCGCGACAACCCGCGCCGGGCGGGTCGCCCGGCGCCGCTGACAAGGAGAACGCCGACATGGCACGCATGACTGGCAGGAACGCGATCGTCACCGGCGCAGGCCGCGGCATCGGCATGGCCATCGCCGACGCCCTGCTGCGCGAAGGCGCCAACGTCTGCTACGCCGACCTCAACCCCGAGGTCGAGCAGGTCGCCGAGAGCGCCGCGCAGCGCGCCAACGGCGCCCCCGGCCGCGCCATCGCCTGCACCGTGGACGTGACCGAGCGGGCGCAGGTGCGCAAGATGATCGATCGAACCGTGACCGAGTTCGGCTCGCTCGACGTCAAGTTCAACAACGCCGGCGTCAACAAGCCGATGAACTTCCTCGACGTCACCGAGGAGAACTGGGACTTCATCATGCGGATCAACGGCCTCGGCGTGCTGATCGGCTGCCAGGAGGCCGCGCGCCAGATGATCGACCAGGGCAATGGCGGCAAGATCGTCAACACCTGCTCGATCGCCAGCCGGCAGGGCTTCGACAACGTGGCGCCCTACTGCGCCTCGAAGTTCGCCGTGCTGTCGTTGACCCAGAGCGCCGCGCGCGACCTCGCCAAACACAGGATCACCGTAAACGGCTTCGCGCCCGGCGTCGTCCACACCGAACTCTGGAAGCAGCTCGACCGCGACCTGATGGACATCGGCGCCTCCGAGCGCCCCGGTCAGGCGATCGAGGAGTTCAGCGAGGGCATTCTCGTCGGCCGCGTCGCCACCGCCGAGGACATCACCGGCACGACGACCTTCCTCGCGTCGTCCGACAGCGATTACATGACGGGACAGTGCGTGATGATCGACGGGGGCATGATCCTCGTCTGACGACGGCGCGGCCCGCAGCGGGCCGCCGCCGCCCCAGAGACGCCGGCGCGAGACCGGCGCGGGGATGGGCCATGGGCTTGGGAGGAGCACGGAAATGACCAAACTGGACATCCAGTCCGGTCAGGCGGCGCCGCGCCTCGGCGTCCCCGACCGCGACGCGCTGCGCGAGACGCTGCAGAAACAGGGTATCCTGATCGCCTTCGCGCTGTTTCTCGTCGGCTTCTCGCTGATGTCGGACCGTTTCGCGAGCTGGGACAACGTCTCCACCGTGTTCCGGCAGGTCTCGATCATCGGGACCATGGCGCTGGGGGTGACGGTGGTGGTGATCACCGGCAACCTTGACCTCTCCGTTGGCTCGCTGCTCTCCTTCGCGACCGTGCTGGTGGTGGACCTGCACGACCAGATCGGCCCGGCGCCGGCGATCCTCGTGATGTTCGCCGCGACGCTGCTCATCGGCTGCGTCAACGGGCTGCTGGTCGGCTATGGCCGGCTCAACTCGCTGATCGTGACGCTGGGGATGCTGTCAGCGATCCAGGGCCTGACGCTGATCTACAGCGGCGGGCAGAACGTCGACATCGCCGATCAGGAGGGGACGTGGTTCGCCGTCTTCGGCCGCGGCTTCCTGCTCGGTCTCGCCGTGCCGACGCTGATCTTCCTCGGCCTCGCGGTAGCCTTCCACGTCATGCTGACGCGCACGAGTTTCGGCCGCCGGGTGTTCGCCGTCGGCGGCAACCCGACCGCCTCGGCCTTCTCGGGCGTGCGGCGGGCGCGGGTGGTGTTCTCGGCCTATGTGCTGTCAGCCTTCACCACCGCCTGCGCGGCGGTGATCCTCGGCAGCCGGGTGATGGGCAGCCAGAACAACGTGGGCCAAGGCTATGAGTTGCTGGTGCTTTCGGGGGTGATCCTCGGCGGCGCCTCGCTGCTCGGCGGCTCGGGTTCGATCCCCAAGACGGTGATCGGCGTGCTGATCTTGGGCTTCATCCAGAACGGCCTGCTGCTGATGGGCTATCCCTACTACGCGCAGTGGCTGGTGACGTGGGTGGTGATCATCCTCGCCGTCTGGCTCGACGTCGCCTCCAAGCGCGGCGCCTTCTTCACCCGCACGAGCTGAGGAGGACGCTCCGATGGCCGACACGCTCGCAAGCCTTCGCCGCTACATGGTGATCCCGCCGATCTGGCTGTTCCTGCTGGCCTGCGTCGCGTTCTTCTCCGTGCTGACGGATGATTTTCTCGCGCCGGGCAACTTCACCAACATCCTGATCCAGACGTCCACTATCGGCATCATCGCGCTGGGGATGACCGTGGTGATGATCAACGGCAACATCGACCTCAGCGTCGGCGCTGTGGTCGCGCTCGCCGCGAGCCTCTCGGTGGGCCTGCAGGACCAGCTTGGCACGCTGCCCGCCGTCGTCGTGGGCCTCGGCTCCGGCGTAGCGCTGGGCCTGCTGAACGGGATGATCGTCTGGAAGACCGGGGTGGACGCCTTCATCGTCACGCTCGGCGCGATGATCGGCGTGCGCGGGCTGGTGTTCATCTACACCGGCGAGCAGTCCTTCTTCGCGATGGACTTCGCCTATTCCGACTTCGGCATGTCCACTATCGCCGGGCTGCCGACGCTGGCGGCGATCTTCCTCGTCTTCGCGGCGATCATGCACTGGGTGATGACCGCCACGGTCCATGGCCGCAACGCCTACGCCGTGGGCGGCAACCGCGAGGCCGCCGAGCACGCCGGGGTGCGGGTGGGCCGCCACATGGTGATCAACTTCATGCTGGTCGGCTTCTGCGCCGCGCTCGCCGGCGTCACGCTCAGCACGCAGATGGGGGCCTCGACGCCCAATCTCGGCCGCGACTACGAGCTGTGGACCATCACCGCCGTCGTGCTGGGCGGCACCAAGCTCGCCGGCGGCGCGGGTTCGATCCTCGGCACGCTGGGCGGCGTGCTGACCATCGGCGTGCTGCGCAACGGCATGAACCTGATGCAGGTGCCGGCCTTCTACGTTCTGGTCGTGATGGGCGTGATCCTGATCGCGGTGCTGTTCATCGACGCGCGGGTGAACCGCCGCGGGGCAGGGGAGCTGAGACTATGAGCCGGGTCGCGCACCACACCGCCGAAGAACTTGCGGACCTCAAGCACCGTGCGCCGCTCCTGCGCCTGGACGGCGTCACGAAAACCTTCCCCGGCGTGAAGGCGCTCGACGATGTGAGCTTCGACGTGCGCCATGGCGAGGTCCATGCGCTGCTCGGCGAGAACGGGGCCGGCAAGTCGACGCTGATGAAGGTGCTTGCGGGCGTGCACCGCGCCAATTCGGGGACGATCCACCTCAACGGCGAGCCCGTCGAGGTGAACTCGCCGCTGGAGGCGAAGGCCCGCGGCATCGTCCTCGTCCACCAGGAGCTGTCCCTCGCCCCGGAACTGAGCGTGGCGGAAAACATCTTCCTCGGCTCGCTGCCGACCAAGCGCTTTGGGCTGGTGAGCTGGAAGCGCCTCAACGCCGCCGCCACCCACATCCTCGACCGCCTTGGCGTGAAGTTCGAGAGCTACGACCGCGTCGGCGACCTCTCCATCGCCAATCAGCAGATGGTGGAGATCGCCCGCGCGCTCGTCTTTACCCCCAAGGTCGTGGTGTTCGACGAGCCCACCGCCTCGCTGACCGACGCCGAGAAGGTGGTGCTGTTCGACGTCATCGCCGGGCTGAAGAAGGAGGGGACCGGGATAGTCTACATCTCGCACCGCATGGACGAGATCTTCACGCTGTCGGACCGCATCACCGTCCTGCGCGACGGCCAGACCCGCGGCACCCTGAACACGCGCGACACCGACGAGGACGGCGTGACCCGGCTGATGATCGGCCGCAGCCTCGACAAGTCCGCCCGCAAGGCCGCGCCCGAGCCCGGCCCCGTGGCGCTTGAGGTCAAGGGCCTCTCCTGCGGAGACCTGTTCCGCGACATCTCCTTCTCCCTGCGCCGGGGCGAGGTGGTCGGCATGTACGGCCTTGTCGGCGCCGGCCGCACCGAGATCGCGGAGACGATCTTCGGCCTGCGCGCGAAGGATGGCGGCGAGATCCGCATCGACGGCGCGCCGGTGGACATCTCCGGCCCGCCCGACGCGATCCGCCACGGCGTCGCGCTGGCGCCGGAGAGCCGCAAGGAGCAGGGCCTCGTGCTCGGCATGAACTGCCGCGACAACATGAGCCTGTCGCAGCTCGACGCGGTGTCGCGCGGCGGCTGGCTCGACCGCGGCGCCGAACAGGCGATCTATGACGAGTACGCCGGGCGCCTTTCGCTGAAGGCGCCGAGCTGGCGCACGCCGGTGCGCAACCTCTCCGGCGGCAACCAGCAGAAGGTGGTCCTCGGCAAGTGGCTCGGCGTGAAGCCGCGCGTGCTGATCGTGGACGAGCCTACGCGCGGCATCGACGTCGGCTCGAAATCCGAGATTCACGCCCTGATCCGCCGCCTCGCCGCCGAGGGCATCGCCGTGCTCGTCATCTCCTCGGAAATGCCCGAGGTGCTGGCCGTCTCCGACCGCATCCTCGCGCTCTACCATGGCCGGCTGGCGCGCGAGTTCGCCGCCGCCGACGTCACCGAGGACGCGCTCGTGCAGGCGATCTCGGGCCTGTGACGGAGGGCCTGCGCATAGGCTTCTGCGGGCTGGGCCGCATGGGGGCGCCGATGGCGGCGAACCTCGCGCGGGCGGGCTTCGCGCTGACGCTCTGGAACCGCACCGGCGCCAAGGCGGCGGCGCTGGCCGCCGAACTGGGCGCCGAACTGGGCGCCGAGGCGGCGCCGACGCCCGCCGCGCTGGCCGGCGCAAGCGACGTGGTCGTGTCGATGGTGGCCGACGACGCGGCGTCAGAGGCGCTGCATCTCGGGCGCGACGGCCTTGCGGAGGCCGCGCCGGGGCGGCTTTTCGTCGCCATGTCCACCGTCTCGCCGGCGCATGTGCGCGCGCTCGGCGCCGAACTGGCGGGGCGCGGCGGCGCGCTGGTCGATGCGCCGGTCTCCGGCTCGGTCGCGGCGGCCGAAGATGCACAGCTCCTCATCATGGCGGGCGGCGACGCAGGCGACATCGCACGCGCCCGACCGGCTTTGCTGGCGATGGGCCGCGCCGTGCGCGAGACCGGACCGCTTGGCTCGGCGGCGCACATGAAGATCGTCGTCAACTGCCTGATCCACGGCCTCAACCAGACGCTCGCGGAGGCGCTCACGCTGGCGGAGGCCGGCGGCGTCGACGCCCCCGCCGCCTACGCCGTCATCGAGGACAGCGCCGCCGCCGCGCCGATGCTGCGCTACCGCAAGCCGCAGTATCTCGACGGCGAGGCCTCGCCGGTCAGCTTCGCGCTCGGCCTCGCGGCGAAGGACATGGCGCTGGCTCTGGCGCTGGCGCGCGAGGGCGGCGTCGCCATGCCGCAAGCCGAGATCACCCATGCGCTGCTCGCCCGCGCCGAGGCCGCCGGGCTCGGCGCGGCGGACATGGCGGCGATGTTGCGGTTCATGCGCGAAGGAGGCGCTGCGCAATGAAGGCGATGCTTTTTGTCGGCGGCTGGGAGGGGCACCGCCCCGAGGCGTTCCGCGCCTGGGCCGAGGGTCTGCTCGCGCCTGAGGGCTTCGAGGTCGTCAGCCATGACAGCCTCGCGCCGCTGGAGGACGCCGAGGCGATGGCCGACGTCGACCTGATCGTGCCGATCTGGTCCTCCGCCCGCTCGGCGCACCGCCCCGAGTTCGGGAACATGACGAAGCCGCAGGAGGACGGGCTGCTGGCGGCGGTCGCGCGCGGCTGCGGGCTCGCCGGCTGGCACGGCCACATGGGAGACGCCTTCCGCGACCGCCCGACCTATCACTTCCTCATCGGCGGCCAGTTCGTCGCCCATCCGCCGGGCTGGCCCGACAACCCCGTGCCGTCGGACGACTTCGTGGACTACGACGTGACCGTTACCCGGCCCGACCACCCGATCATGGCCGGCATCGACAGCTTCCGCCTGCATTCCGAGCAGTATTACATGCTGGTCGACCCCTCCAACGACGTGCTCGCGACCACGACCTTCTCCGGCGAGCATCTGTGGTGGATCGAGGGCGCCCGCATCCCCGTCGTCTGGACGCGGGTGTGGGACCGGGGGCGCGTCTTCTACTGCTCCGTCGGCCACACGGTCGAGGATCTTGAGACGCCGCAGGTCCGCGAGATCATCCGACGCGGCGCGCGCTGGGCGGCGCGGGCGCTGTGACGGGGCGCGGCGCCTCCGGCCGGCTCGACGCCGCGCTCGCGCGCCAGGGCTTCGGCCCGGCCCTGCGACGGCCGCGCGGCGCCGGCGCCGCGCCGCTCGCCGGCCCCGCCCTCAGCCCCGAGGAGATGCTGCGCTTCATCGACTTCGTGGAGGAGCTTGAGACCGAGGGCGAACTCATCCTGCCGCATTTCACACCCGACCCCTGCCTGCGCGTCACGCTGTTCCTGATGCGCAACCACCTCGACGGCAAGCTGACCACGATTTCCTCGCTCGCGATCGCCTCCGGCGCGCCCTACGCCACCGCGATGCGGCGCATCCAGCAGATGATCCGCGACGGGCTGATCGACCAGCGCCCGCGCTCGGCCACCGGAAAAACCTTCTCGCTGCACCCCTCGCCGGAGATGATCGCGGCGTGGAGCGACTACGCCCACCGCATCAAGCTCGTCATCGGCAAGGCGTTCGGGCTCGGCGAGAAGGGCAGGGCGCAGGACTACTATTTCGGCGGCTCCTACCTGAAGGCGCAGATCATCCCGCTGCCCGCCGCGCGCACCACGCCGCTCGGCGTCAGCGCGCCGCTGCGCATCCTCGTTCACGCCGACCCGACCTTCCTCGCCATGGACAGCCTCAAGCGCCAGTTCGAGCACATCCTCGGCGTCGCGATCCGCAACCGCGCGCTCTCCATCGACCGGCTGCGGCTGGAGACGCTGGCCAACGCAGAGCGGGCCGAGAGCGCCTACGACATCGTCGCCGTCGACCTGCCCTGGATCGGCGAATGCGCCGAGAAGGGCGTGCTGGCGCCGCTCGACGCGATGGTGGCGCGGGAGGGCGTCAATCGCTCCGACTTCCAGGCCGCCGGCTGGCTCGGCTGCCTGCATGGCGGGCGGCAGTACGGCGTGCCGATCCAGACGACGCCCGAACTGCTGTTCTACCGCACCGACCTTTTCGCGGAGGCCGGCGTCGCGCCGCCGCGCACCACCGACGAGATGCTCGCCGCCGCCCGCGCCCTGCACCGGCCCGAACGCGGCCTGCGCGGCGTGGCGTGGAACGGCGCCCGCGGCACGCCGCTCGGCCACAGCTTCATCTTCGCCATGGCGGATTTCGGCCAGCCGGTGATCGACCTCAAGCCCCGCGGCGACGGCTTCGACCCCATGGACCTGCGCGGCGAGCGCCTGCGCCCGATGATCGACACGGCCGCAGGCCTCGCCGCGGCGACCTTCCTGAAAGAGCTTCTGGACGTCTCCGCCCCCGGCGTGCTGGCGATGTCGTGGTTCGAGCGGGTGAAGGCCTACGCCGAGGGCGCCGTCGCCATGGCCTACGGCTATTCGCTGCTTGCGCCCTATTTCGAGCTTGACCCGACCGCGCCGGCCCACGGCCGCACCGGCTACCTGCCGCATCCCTCCGGCTGCGGCGCGCGGCCCATCGCGCCGGTCGGCGGCTACGTCCTCGGCATCCCGGCCAACCTTGCGCCCGAACGCCGGCAGGCGGTGGAGAAGTCCGTCCGCCTGCTCACCTCCGCGGAGGCCTGCAAGCTCTACTTCGTCAACGGCTCGCGGGTCTGTCCCCGCCACAGCGTCGCCGCCGACCCCGAGGTGCGCGCGCTCTCGCCCATCGTCGACGCGGTGGACGCGATGGCCCGCGACGGGAGCCTCCAGCTCTGGCCGCGCCCCGCCGCGCCCGACTTCGCCGACATCACCGCCGTGCTCGGCGAGGAGATGCACCAGATGCTGCGCGGCGAGAAACCGGTCCGCGCAGCGCTCGCCGACGCCCAGAACCGCGCCGACGCCGTGATGCGCGCGCGCGGCCGCTACTGACACGCACAGGAGAACCGCCATGGACGCGCTGAACCCCCGCATCCTCCGCCCCGAGGATCTCGACCCAAACTGGCGCTGGGACCGGCACATTCCGAGCCATGGCCACACCGCCGTCGATTTCGAGCGCCGCGTCGACCACGACCGCCTGCGCCGCTACCGCCTCAGCCGCGCGCGCGAGGCGCTGAGGAACGCGCAGTGCGGCTCCCTGCTGCTCTTCGACGTCAACAACATCCGCTACGTCACCGCCACCAAGATCGGCGAGTGGGAGCGCGACAAGATGTGCCGCTTCGCGCTTCTGGCCGGCGACGACGAGCCGTTCGTTTGGGATTTCGGCTCCGCCGCCGTCCACCACAAGCTCAACTGCGACTGGCTCAACCCCGAGCACTGCCGCGCCGGCGTGGTGGGGATGCGCGGCACCATCCCGCCGAGCTTCGGCTTGATAAAGAAATACGCCGAGGAGATCGCGGGGCTGATCCGCGACGCCGGCATGGCCGACATGCCGGTGGGCGTCGACTACGCCGAGACGGCGATGTTCTTCGCCCTGCAGGAGGCCGGCCTGAAGGTCGTCGACGGCCAGCAGGTCATGCTCGACGCCCGCGAGATCAAGAACCAGGACGAGATCATGCTGCTCAACCAGGCCGCCGCCATGGTCGACGGCTGCTACCACATGATCTACGAGGAGCTTAAGCCGGGCGTGCGCGAATGCGACATCGTCGCGATGTCCAACAAGCTGCTCTACGAGATGGGCTCCGACGACGTCGAGGCGATCAACGCCATCTCCGGCGAGCGCTGCAACCCGCATCCGCACAACTTCACCGACCGGATGTTCCGCCCCGGCGACCAGGCGTTCTTCGACATCCTGCAGAGCTATCAGGGCTATCGCACCTGCTACTACCGCACCTTCAACATCGGCCGCGCCACGCCGGCGCAGAACGACGCCTATGTGAAGTGCCGCGACTGGCTCGACCACGCCATCTCGCTCATCAAGCCGGGCGTCAGCACCGACACGGTGGCGAAGGTCTGGCCGACGGCGCAGGAACTGGGCTTTCCCGACGAGCTTTCAGCCTTCGGCCTCCAGTTCGGCCACGGGCTGGGGCTGGCGCTGCACGAGCGGCCCATCATCTCGCGCGCCTGCTCGCTCGACCAGCCGCAGGAGATCAGGACCGGCATGGTGTTCGCGCTGGAGACCTACTGCCCCGCCGCCGACGGCTACTCCGCCGCGCGCATCGAGGAGGAGGTGGTCGTGACGGACAAGGGCTGCGAGGTGATCACGCTCTTTCCCGCAGAGGATCTGCCGATCGCCAACCGCTATTGAAGGGGCAGGGCCGGGCGCTGACGCCCGGCCCCCCGGGGTCGCGCCCGGTCAGTTCGCCATCGCGGGCGTCTCGTCCACCACGGCCTGATGCACGAGCTGCTTGATCATGCGGCGGTAGTAGGCGCGCGTGGCGCCGGGCTGCTGGGTCATCAGCACCGCGGCGATGCGCTCCTCGGGGTCGGCCCAGAAGAAGGTGCCGCCATAGCCCGCCCACATGAACTCGCCCTGCGAGCCCGGCACGCCGGCCACGCCATCCTGCTCGCGCACCATGAAGCCCAGGCCGAAGCTGTAGCCCGGCACGCCCATCAGCAGCTCGCCCGGCTCGACCGGCTGCGCGATGCGGTCGCCGAGATGATCTGACGTCATCAGCTTCACCGAGGTGGGGCTGAGGATGCGCGTCCCGTCCAGCGCCCCGCCGTTCAGCAGCATCTGCGTGAAGCGCAGGTAGTCGCCGGCGGTCGAGACGGCGCCGGCGCCGCCGCTGTCGTTGGCGGGCTGCTGGGACACGTCGATCATCGCATAGGGCTGGCCGGTGGCCGGATCGACGCCCGGCTCCACCAGCCGCATCGCCTCGTCCTCGTCCACGAAGAAGCCGGTGTCGTCCATGCCAAGCGGCGCGAACACCCGCGCCTCAAGGAAATCGCCCAGCCGCTGGCCGGAAGCCGCCTCGACCACACGCCCCAGCAGGTCCGATGCGAGGGAGTATTCCCATACCGTCCCCGGCTGGTGGACCAGCGGCGCCTTAGCCAGCGCCGCCACCTGCGCCGCCGGCTCGACCGAACGCGCGTCGAACGCCATGCCGCCGGGGTTGAACAGCCCGCCCTCGGCGTAGGCCGCCTTGACCGCCGCGTTGCCGGTCAGCTCGCCATAGGCCAGCCCGCTGGTGTGGCGCAGCAGGTCCTGCACCGTCATCTGCCGCGCAGCCGGAACCGTGGCGTAGGAGACGGTCCCGTAGACGTTCGCGCTGGCGACGCTCACGGGCGTCGAGGCGAACTCCGGCAGGAACTTCGAGACCGGGTCCGTGAGCTGCAGCTTCGCCTCCTCCATCAGGATCATCGCCGCGACCGAGACCAGCGGCTTGGTCATGGAGTAGATGCGGAAGACGCCGTCCTCGCCCATCGGCGCGTTGCCGGCGGGGTTCTGCGCGCCGAGCGCCGCGACATGGGCGAGCTGCCCGTCGCGCGCCACCATGATCACGGCGCCGGGCAGGGCGCCCTTGTCGATCTCGGCCTGAAAGGCCGCGTCGATGCGCGCGAGGCGCTCGACCGACATCCCGACCGCGGCCGGATCGGTGGTCGGCAGGGCCTGCGCCGCGGCGGCGAGCGCGTGCGCCCCCGCAAGGACGGCGGACAGCAGGAGAGTTCTGGCTGGCATGGGGATCCTCCATCGGGTCGCGGCGCATCTTTGTCGCGCCGCCCCCGCCGCATGGAGTGGCGCTTCGGGCCGCCTCACGGACGCCCAACCACAGGTTGTCGGAGGTTGGCGGGCGCCGCAAGGCGGATGCGCGGCGGAGTTGCAGATAGGGGGCGTTTGGGGGGCGCTTGTCGACCCATGCGAACATTCGATGTGCTCAAGGCTGTTGTTGCGCGCGAGGGCTCATCGACGCCCACACGGCGTCTGTATGCGCTTGTTCTCAACGACCGACGCGACGCCCTTTCAGCGCCCGGCGGCGCCAGCCCTTAGCCGCCTTCCGCGCGGCGCGAGGACAGGCCCGTCAACACCAGTCGAACGGCGTGTGCTGGTAGAGTTCGTTGATCCAGTTTCCGAACAGCAGATGCGCATGGCTGCGCCAGCGGTTCTCCGGCTGGCGGGACGGGTCATCTCCGGGGAAGTAATTCGCCGGCAGTCCGATCTCGGTTCCCGCCTCCTGATCGCGGATGAACTCCTCGGCCAGAGACGTCGTGTCGTATTCGATGTGGTTGAACATGTAGAGCGCGTGGCGCCCCGGCTCCTCCACCAGCGCCGGCCCGGTGGCGGGCGAGGTCAGCAGCACGCGCAGTCCGGCCGGAAGATCCGCCTCCCGCGTTTCCGTCCAACGACTGACGGGGATCACGATGTCGTCGGAGACGCCGCGCAGAATCGGCGCTCCGGGGGCCAGATTGCGGTGCCGGAAGCACCCGAACGCCTTTCTCGGCAGGTCGCGCTTCGGCGTGCCGTGGAAGTGGTGCAGCATCGCCTGCGCGCCCCAGCAGATCGCGAAAGTCTCGCGCACGTTGGTCTGGGTCCAGTCGAAGACCGAGCGCAGCTCCTCCCAGTATCCGACCTCCTCGAACGGCATCCGCTCGACCGGCGCACCCGTGACGATCAGGCCGTCGAAGCGCTGCTCATGCGCCTCAGCGAATGTGGTGTAGAACGCCTCCAGATGCTCCGAGGGCGTGTTGCGCGACTTGTGCTCCGTCATGCGCAGCAGCGTGAACTCGATCTGCAGCGGCGTGGCGCCGATCAGCCTGGCGAACTGCGTCTCGGTCCGCACCTTGTTGGGCATGAGGTTGAGCAGCGCGATGCGCAGCGGGCGGATGTCCTGCCGCGCGGCGGCGTCCGCGCCCATCACCATCACGCCCTCGTCGCGCAGCACGTCGATCGCGGGAAGGTTCTCCGGAATCCGTATCGGCATGGAGCACGTCTCCCCCTGAGCTGGCTCTCTCGGCGCGGGCAGGTCACTTGCCGCCGAAACCGGCGGGAATCAAGCTCCCGGGATGCTTACGACGTCACGGCGCCGTGCTCGGCGGCCGCGGCGACCGCATCCCCGATCAGGGCGTCGAAAGCCTCCGCCGAGCGCACGCGGGCGATGTCCGCCGCGTCGACCGTGACGCCCCAGTTGTCGCCGATGGCCGCATAGAGCGGGCGCCGATGCTCGACGATGCGGCGGAAACCCCAGCGGGCGAAGGCGTCTGGATCGACCTCGGTCTCGGCCAGACCGCCTTGCCCGCGATACTCCCGCCAGATCTGCCGAAGGAACTCCTCGTTGTAATACATGGGCTTGGGCGCAGCGATGAAACGGCGCACAAGCTCCTCAGCCATCGCGTCGGTCTCGCGGATGCGCACCAGCAGCATCGCCTCCGAGAGCTGGACGAGCACCGGGTCGGTAGGATCCATCGGATCCACCACCTCGCAGATCGAACCGCCGGTGTCGCAGATCACATGGTGATAGCCGTAGATCTCGCGCGCCTTCTCGATGAACTCCGGCGCGTCGAGCAGCGCCGAGATCTCCGCCTCGCGATGCTGACGCTGTCTTCGGACATATTCCTCGAACGGCAGCCCGCCGCGCGCCGTATCTCCAGGCTTGCCGAGATAGGTGCTGAGCGGCGCGAGGTTTTCGAAGGTGATGTTCGACGCGATGTAGATGGAGTCGCTCATCAGCAACTCGCGCAGCAGAGGGGTCTGCATCGCGGCGCGCTTGAACGCGTCGACGATCCTCTCGCCCATGTAGCGGGTGCCGATGCGGTAATCGACCGAGTAGTGGAACCAGTCGCCGGCGCCCCGCAGCATCTGCGCGATCGACGTCTTCCCGACGCCCGACATGCCGATCAGCGCCACCGCCTTGCGGGGCGCGGCGACATAGGCTTCGCGGTGGGGATAGATCAGGGGACGGCGCATCCGCAGCGGTTAACCCATTTGCGGGCGCTTGTCAGCCGGCGTAAAGGCGCGGCGCTTGCGTCCTGACGCTTCGCGCGTGATCGTCGCCTCAAACAACAGACGACGGGAGCGATGACGCCATGTGCCGAATTTTCGCAGGCCAGGATCCGGAAGACTACGAGAGCGAGACCCGTTCTCTCCGGCTGCACGGCCATTGCACCAGCATCCGGCTGGAACGCGCATTCTGGGCCGCGCTGGAGGACATCGCCGCCGCCGATGGGCTGACGACGCCGCAGTTCATCGGGCGCCTCCACGACGAAGTCATCGAGATGCACGGCGAGGCGCGCAACTTCACGTCGCTGCTGCGCTGCGCCTGCCTCGTTCATCTGGGCCGCATGGCGCGCGGCCCGCGCCACAAAGCAGGCGCGGCCCTCGCGGCGGAGTGACGCTGCCGTGCGACGTATTATCCCGCTACCACCCCGGTCGCCGGGGCGGGGTTAGGCTTGTTCCAACTCTGACAGTTTGGGGAGGCCGCCGGTGGCGAAGGCCATACACATGATGATCCGCGTGCTCGAGGAGGCGCGGTCCGTCGCGTTCTACGAGCAGGCGTTCGCGCTCAGGATCGCTGACCGCTTCGATTTCGAGACGTTCACCCTCGTGTACCTGCGCAACGCGGATGCGGATTTCGAAGTGGAGCTGACCGTCAACAAGGGGCGTGCGGAGCCGTACGAGCACGGCGACGCCTACGGTCACATCGCCTTCGCCGTCGACGACGTCGACGCCGAGCACGCGCGTTTCAAGGCGGAGGGCTTCAATCCGCGCGACGTGAAGGAGTTCCATCGCGACGGCGCGCTGCTGGCGAAGTTCTTCTTCGTCGCCGACCCCGACGGATACCAGATCGAAGTTCTTGAGAAGCACGGCCGCTACCGCTGAGCGGCCCAACCCAGGAAGCGGCCAGCCCGGCGCAAGACCGGGGCGCGCCGACACACCAAGGAGGAAACGTCATGCTGACCCTCGAGCGCCGCGGGATATCGCGTCGCGCCCTACTCTCGCAGGCGGCGGCGGTGGGCGCCGTCGCCGTCGCCGGACCCGGCTTCATCGCCGCGCCGGACGCCGCGTGGGCGATGGAGACGAAAGCCGTCGACCCCAAGGCCATGGCGACCCTGCTGCAGATCGCGCGCGACATCTATCCGCACGACCATGTCGCGGACCGCTTCTACGCCGTCGCCATCCGCGGCCATGACGACGCCGCCGCGGAGAACCCCGCGCACAAGGCGCTCATCGAAGGCGGCGTGGCGGGCCTCGACGCGCTCGCCGAGGCGGAGGGCGCGGCGGGCTACGCCGCCGTCGGCTGGGAGACCGATCGCGTCGCGCTTCTGCGGAAGATCGAGGACGGCGCGTTCTTCCAGACCGTGCGCGGCGGGCTCGTGGTGAGCCTCTACAACCAGAAGGAGCTGTGGCCGCTCTTTGGCTACGAAGGCGAGTCGTTTTCGCAGGGCGGTTACATCGACCGCGGCTTCGACGACATCGCGTGGCTGTGAGGGGAGGGTCGAAGAATGTCTGCACCTTTTGACCTGAACGACGAAAGCGTCGTCGTCATCATCGGCACCGGCGCGGGCGGCGGCACGCTCGCCAACGAACTCGCGCAGAAAGGCGTCAAGGTCGTCGCGCTCGAGGCGGGCGGGCGGCATCTTCCCGAGGACTACGTCAACGACGAGTGGGCGAGCTTCTCGCAGCTTTCGTGGCTCGACTCGCGCAGCACGTCCGGCACATGGCGCGTGGCGAAGGATTTCCCCGGCCTGCCGGCGTGGATCGTCAAGGCCGTCGGCGGCTCGACCGTGCATTGGGCGGGCGCGTCGCTGCGCTTCCAGCCGCATGAGTGGAAGGCGCGCACCAGCTACGGCGCGGTCGAGGGCGCCAACCTCATCGACTGGCCCATCGACGCGGAGGAGATGGCGCCGTGGTACGACGCCGCCGAGAAGAAGATGGGCGTGACCAACACCAACGGCCTGCCGCCGCTGCCCGGCAGCAACAACTACAAGGTGTTCGAGAAGGGCGCCAGGGCGCTCGGCTACAAGGAGGTCCACACCGGCAACATGGCGATCAACTCGGTCGATCGCGACGGGCGCCCGCCCTGCCAGCAGACCGGCTTCTGCTTCCAGGGCTGCAAGTGGGGCGCGAAGTGGTCCACCGCCTACACCGAGATCCCGCGCGGCGAGGCGACCGGCAACCTTGAGGTGCGCGAGAACGCCCAGGCGCTGCAGATCGAGCACGACGCCAGCGGCAAGGTGACCGGCGTGGTCTATGCCGGACCGAACGGCGCGCGCCTGCGGCAGGCGGCGCGCGCGGTGTGCGTGGCGGGCAACTCCATCGAGAGCCCGCGGCTCCTGCTCAACTCGGCCTCGTCGATGTTCCCCGACGGGCTCGCCAACGGGTCGGGACAGGTGGGCCGCAACTACATGCGCCACCTCACCGCCTCGGTCTATGGCGTGTTCGACAGGCCGGTGAAGATGTGGCGCGGCACCACCATGGCCGGCATCATCCAGGACGAGGCGCGGCACGACCCCTCGCGCGGCTTCGTCGGCGGCTACGAGATGGAGACGCTCAGCCTCGGCCTGCCTTTCATGGCGGCGTTCCTCGACCCCGGCGGCTGGGGCCGCGAGTTCGCCTCCGCCCTCGACGGCTACGAGAACATGGCGGGCATGTGGATCGTCGGCGAGGACATGCCGCAGGAGAGCAACCGCATCACCCTCAACGCCGACGCGCCTGACCAGTACGGCCTGCCGACGCCGAACGTGCACTACAGCGACCATCCCAATGACGTCGCGATGCGCGACCACGCCTTCCGGCAGGGCAAGGCGATCTACGACGCGGTCGGCGCCACCCGCACCTTCCCGACGCCGCCCTATCCCTCCACCCACAACCTCGGCACCCTGCGCATGAGCGAGCGGGCCGAGGACGGCGTGGTGAACCGCTTCGGCCGCGCGCATGAGGTGAATAACCTGTTCGTCTCGGACGGCAGCCAGTTCACCACCGGCGGGGCGGAGAACCCGACCCTGACGATCGTGGCGCTCGCCATCCGCCAGGCCGATCACATCGCGAAGGAGATGGCGGCCGGCGCGCTCTGACGCGCTCGCAACGCGCCGGGCCGCCGCGCTCCCGCGCCGCGGCCCGGCGTCGACCATCGGTCGGCGAAGGTCAGGTCAGCAGCCAGGCCGCCTCGCTCGCGGGGCAGCGGCCCTTGAGCCCGCCGGCCACCGGCCGCTCCGCGATCTTGCTCAGGGCGTAGTCGCCGGCGTGCAGCCTCTCCATCTCCGCCTCGTTGACCGAGAAGGGCGGGCCTTCCAGCGCCGACTGGTCGTATTCGAAGCAGATCACGAACTGCGGCGCGCGCTGCGTCAGGCTTCGCAGATGCGTGGCGTAGCGTGTGCGCATGTCGTGGGGCAGGGCGACGGTCGCCGCCCGGTCATAGACGGCTTCGACCGGGCCCAGCCGCTCTGCGGTCAACTCGAAGATGTCGCCCACGAAGATCTCGACGTTCTCGGCGCTGAACTTGACAAGCGATCCGTCGACGACCGTCTCAGGCGCGCAGCCGAGTTCATCGAACAGCTGGCGGACGGCGATCTCGCTCAACTCCGCGCCCGCAACCCGGTGGCCTCTCGACAGAAGCCATGCGATGTCGCGCGTCTTGCCGCAAAGCGGCACGAACACCCGATCGCCCGGCTCCGTCCCGAGCGCGCCCCAATGCGCGACCAGAAGCTCGTTGGCCTCGTCCTCGTGGAAGCCGATCTCGCATGCTTCCCAGCGCTTGCGCCAGAAGTCCGCGTCCATGGTGAAACTCCCAATCGCCCGTCTCGGGGCCGGGCCGAAGCCGGCCATGGTCGATAAACCAAAAAGGGCCGCGCTGTCGCGCGGCCCCCGTGAACTTGCAATGCGTCCGGCCGGAACGGGCCGGGCCCACGCCTGTCACATGCGGAAAAGAGGCTGCCCTTTCCCGACCGAAACACGCGCATTCCAAGCCAGACGCTGCGAAGTCACTGACATTGGACCACCTCCTTTCCATTGTTGAACCGATGCGTGGAAGGTGGCCGCATTCGCCGTCCTGTTCAAGCCCGAACCGATAACCCCCGCGAAATAGCCCGGTATGGGCCGAGAGCAGCCAATGCGATGAGCAGTTTGACGCAGAAATCACCAACCGCGAGGCTCACCCAGAACGGCGCGGCGGGGCCGACGCCAAGCAGCGGCGCCGACTCCAGCGCCCAGGGCTCGTTCGGGCCGAGAAACGCCGCCTGAGCCGAGAACGCCAGCGTGAAGAAAACCGCCGTGTCGAGCGCCGAGCCGAGAATGGACGAGGCGAGCGGCGCGCGCCACCATGCCCCCGCGCGCAGCCGGTCGAAAACGGCCACGTCGAGCAGCTGGGCGAGCAGGAAGGCGCTCCCGGAGGCGATGGCGATGCGGGGAGAGGCGAGCGCCACCGACAGCGCCACCGCGACGGCGAAGCCCGCAAGCACCACCCGCCGCGCCGCCGCCGGGCCGAACCGGCGGTTCGTCAGGTCGGTCACGAGGAAGGCGAAGGGATAGGTGAAGGCGCCCCAGGTGAGAAAATCGCCCACGGGATACTGCACGAGGACGTTCGACGCCGTGACCAGCGTCGCCATGGCGACGACGCCCCATGCGGCCTGCCTCATCGTCTGCGTCATGCGCGCATCTCCCCAAGTGCGGCGTCGATCTCGGCCCGCGTCAGGAGACCGGCGGCGATCAGCGCGTCATGGAGGCCATCGGCCCCGGTGAAGTGGTGGCCCCGCCAGCCGCGCGCCTCGGCGGCGGCGATGTTGTATGGCTTGTCGTCGGTGAAGAAGAGCGTCTCCGGCGCATGCGGAACGGCCGCCTCCAGCGCCGCGTAGATCTCGGGCTCCGGCTTGTTGGCCTTCACTTCGGCGGAAACGACGCAGACGTCGAACTCGTTCAGGAAGGGAAACATCTCGCGCGCGATGGCGAGCGTGTCCGAGGCGAAATTCGTGAGGCCATAGACCGGCGCGCCCTTGGCCTTCAGCGCGCGCAGGCACGCAACGGAGCCGTCGATGGCGGGGCCGATCGTCTCCGGCCAGCTGGTCCACCACGCCCGGATGAGGTGGGCGTGTTCGGGATGTTTCGCAGCATGGCGCTCCACGCCCTCGGGCATCGGTTCGCCGCGATCGAAGCCGGCGTTGACCTCCGGCGGCATGATCTCGGCGAAGAAGTGCGCGCGCGCCGCGTCGTCGGGGATCAGCCGGCGATAGAGCGGCGCCGGATCCCATTTCACGAGCACGTCGCCTATGTCGAAGACCATCGCTTCAGGCTGCGCCATCGCGCCTCTCCTTCCCGGTTTCAGGCGTGAGGGCCGTAGCGCGCCGCTGCGAAGCGGGCAAGCGGCGCGTTTCGAAGGAGGCGGCGCCGCGCATGACGGCAATGCGCGACGCGGCGAAAGCGAATGTTGCAAAACTGTCGTAACATCTACATGTCTATACAGCTGGAGCGATGCGCTTTCCGGAGGAGGCGGTTTGATGCGGTCTCACGCAATTCACTGGTCTGATGTGACGGATGTCGGCGGCTCCGTGTGGCGGGCCGCGATCATGGCGCTGCGCGAGGCGCGCGAGAGACGCCGCGCCGTCTCCGAGCTTCGCGGCCTCGACCGCGAGCGGCTGGCGGACCTCGGCATCACCCGCGAGCAGATCGAGGACTATGTTTCGGGGCGGCTCGGCGGCTTCGCGCGCCCGCGGCTTCGGGTGGTGGAAGGCGGGGCGCGGCGGGCGCCGTATTCTCGGGTTGCCTAAGGGCGCCGCCCGGCGCGGAGCGCGGCGCAGGCCGGGCGACCCCCCCTGAAACGGGAACGGCCGCCAGGCTGGCGGCCGAACCACTTGTCGTGGCAGGCCGGGCGCAGGGCCTCAGCCGGGCAGGGCCTTGTTGAGGTTCTCGTCCACCTTCTCGAGGAAGCCCATGGTCGTCAGCCATTTCTGGTCGGGGCCGACGAGCAGCGCCAGATCCTTGGTCATGTCGCCGGCCTCGACCGTCTCCACGACGATGCGCTCCAGCGTCTGCGCGAAGGTCAGCAGCGGCTGGTTGTCGTCGAGCTTGGCGCGATGCTTGAGGCCGCCAGTCCAGGCGTAGATCGACGCGACGGAGTTGGTGGAGGTCTCCTTGCCCGCCTGATGCTGGCGATAGTGGCGGGTGACGGTGCCATGGGCGGCCTCGGCCTCGACGGTCTTGCCGTCCGGCGTCATCAGCACGGAGGTCATGAGGCCGAGCGAGCCGAAGCCCTGCGCCACGGTGTCGGACTGCACGTCGCCGTCGTAGTTCTTGCAGGCCCAGACATAGCCGCCCGACCACTTCATCGCGCAGGCCACCATGTCGTCGATCAGGCGGTGCTCGTAGGTGATCTTCGCCTTCTCGAACCTGTCCTTGAATTCCTCGTCATAGACCTTCTGGAACAGTTCCATGAAGCGGCCGTCATACTGCTTCAGGATCGTGTTCTTGGTGCTGAGATAGACCGGCCAGCCCAGCGAGAGGCCGTAGTTCATCGAGGCGCGGGCGAAGTCGATGATCGACTGGTCGAGGTTGTACATCGCCATGGCGACGCCGGAGCCGGGCGCGTCGAACACCTCGCGCTCGATGGTCGTCCCGTCCTCGCCGACGAACTTGATCGTCAGCTTGCCGGCGCAGGGGAACTTGAAGTCGGTGGCGCGATACTGGTCGCCGAAGGCGTGGCGGCCGACGACGATGGGCTGGGTCCAGCCCGGCACGAGGCGGGGGACGTTCCGGCAGATGATCGGCTGGCGGAAGATCACGCCGCCGAGAATGTTTCGGATCGTCCCGTTGGGCGACCGCCACATCTGCTTGAGCTTGAATTCCTCGACCCGGCCTTCGTCGGGCGTGATGGTCGCGCACTTCACGCCGACGCCGTACTGCTTGATGGCGTTGGCGGCGTCCACGGTGATCTGATCGTCGGTCGCATCCCGCGCCTCGACCCCGAGATCGTAGTATTTCAGGTCGATGTCGAGGTAGGGCAGGATCAGCTTCTTCTTGATGAAGTCCCAGATGATCCGGGTCATCTCATCCCCGTCGAGTTCAACGACCGGGTTCTGCACCTTGATCTTGCTCATCTGCGCCCCTCTCATGCGGCCCAAGGCCGTGCGCGGCGGACGCTAAGCCGCGGCCTCCTGCGCTGCAAGACGGGCGAATGCGGCGTTTGCGCGCTTTGCGCCGAACGCCGCCGCGTCGCGGGCCCGCTTGCCGCTGCGCCAAGAGGTTGGTAACGGCCTGCGCATGTCAGGAACCGACAGCAGCAAGCTCCCCCACTGGGATCCGGACGGGCCGGCCATCGTGCTGGTGCGGCCGCAACTGGGCGAGAACATCGGCGCGGCGGCGCGCGCGATGTGGAATTTCGGCCTGCGGCGGCTCCGTCTCGTCGAGCCGCGGGACGGCTGGCCCAACCCGAAGGCGGTGGCGATGGCGTCCGGCGCCGCGGGCGTGCTCGACGAGGCGCGCGTGTTCACGTCCACGGCGCAAGCCGTCGCGGACTGCGCCTGCGTCTACGCCACCACGGCGAGGCCGCGCGACATCGCCAAGCCGGTGCTGGAGCCGGCCGAGGCCGTGCGCGACATGCGGGGCAGGATCGCGGCCGGACAGAAGGTGGCGGTCCTCATGGGGCCGGAGCGCACCGGCCTTGAGACGGATGACATCGTGCAGGCCAACGTCATCGTCTCCGTGCGCACCAATCCCGCCTTCGCGTCGATCAATCTCGCCCAGGCCACGCTCCTGATGGCCTACGAGTGGCGCAATTCGGAAGACGTGGTCCGCGCCCCCGCGACGCCCGACCTCGCGACCGGCGGCAAGGTCGCAATGCTGCTCGACCATCTGAGCGAGGCGCTGGCTCGGGCCGGATATTTCCGCCCCCCCCACAAGGCGCCCGCCATGCGCCGGCACATCGACAACATCTTCCGCCGCGCCCCGTTGACCGAGCAGGACGTCCGGACGCTGCGCGGCGCCGTGCGCGCGCTCGACGAGGGGCCGCGCCGCGCGGCCGAGCGCACGCCCGTCGAATGCGCGGACATGAGCCAGCTTCGCGAAGGCATCGACGCCATCGACGCCGCGCTCATGCGGCTCTTCGCCGAGCGCACCGAGCACATCGAGCGCGCCGCCGAACTGAAACGGCGTGACGGCCTGCCGGCGCTCATTCCGGAGCGGGTGGAGGAAGTCGTGCGCGGCGTGCGCGCCAAGGCCGAGGGCGCGGGCCTCGACGCCGCGCTCTACGAGACGATCTGGCGGCTGCTCATCGACCATGCGATCGCGCTGGAGGAGGCGCGGCTCGCGTCTCCCCGTTCCTGACAGCCGGCGCCGCACGCCCGGCGCGTCATCCCCTGGTGAGCACGACGCCCATGCCGTCGTGCAGCACAAGCTCCCCGCCCTCGTAGTCGGCGCCGATCTGGGGAGATCGCAGCCGAACGCGCCACGCGTCGACGGAGGCGCCGGCCACCGCGGGCGGACACAGGTGAGCAGGATCGAAGGCGCCCGTGCTGTCGCCCTCTAGGTGGACGACGGTCAGCACTTCCTCGCGATCGTCCGGGCTGCGCCGGTAGCCGGTGATGACCACGGCGCCCTGCACCGGGCGGCGGTAGTCGAAGTACTCGCCGGCGCGCAAGTTCCGCCTCAGCCATGGCCGCGCCAGCCGGAACTCGCGCAGTGACAGCATCATCGCCGTCTGCGCTTCGCCGAGGTGCTCCAGGTAGCCCGACACGTTGCAGTAGTCGTGCATGTCGTCCATCCACGCGCGGGCGACGCGCTTCAGGAGCGTGGTGTCATAGGGCGAAGGCCCCTCCAGCGGCGGGTCGACGTCGTTGAGCAGCTTGGCGATGATCTCGAGATCGTATCCCGTGACGTCCACCAGCGCCGGCAGGAAGTCGAAGAACCGCGCGAGCTGGTCGCGGGTCTCGAACCCGAGATCCTTCAGCCGACGAAACGCGCCGGGGCGCGAGTAGCTGTACTCGTCGACCTGCCATTTGAGCGAGATCGCCTCCTCGGCCACGATCTTCACGCCCCAGCGGTCGTCCTGGTTGCGGATGAAGCCCCAGGACGCGCGCGCGGTGGCGTTGAGAAAGTCCATCGGCACGCCCGGCAGCGCGGCGTAGGTGAGCATCTGCACCGCGGCGTTGTCGTAGGCCTTGTCGAGGATCTCCATGCGCGTCTCGCCGAGGCGCGTGTTGATGTTGAGCTTGGGGTTGATCTGGGTGCCGCGGCGCAGCGTGTCATGGTTCGCGACACCGGAGATCCAGTTCTCGCCCACGTCGAGCATCTCCCGGATGCGCCACCATTTCGACAGCCAGAAAGTATAGAGAAACGGCGTGTTGTGGGCGAAGGTCAGCGGCCCCCACTGGAACACGTCGTCGTCGCGCTGGTTCTCGATCACGGCGCGGTAGGAGGAACTCAGCTCCCAATCCTCCTGCGGCCAGGGCCGGCCGTCCTCGAAGATGAACCACGGCCGGTAGCGGACGCCGGCGACCTCCTGCACGACGTCGGCCATCGCCTGCAGATAGTGGTCGTCGTGGCGCAGGGTCTGGGCGTCGCTGTCCCACCACTTGAAGTCCTGCGCGCCGTCGACGCGCACGCCGTCCGCGCCGTAGTCGACCTTGCGCCGCTGCATCTCCAGCATGATCGCGCGAACCACCGGGTTACGGTAGTTCATGTTCTGGCCGTACATGTTCGGGCCGGCGAAGTAGTGGCTGTTGAGCGCGTCGAGCCCCTGATTGTCGGCGTGCCCGAACACGACGTCGAAGATCAGACGCTTCGGCGCACCAGGAAAGTTGTGCAGCGCCACGGCGAGGTCGATCAGTTCGTCGGGGCGTCCGGTCTCCAGCAGGGCTGGGTTCACGGCCGCCGCGCCAGCGATGACGACGTCGTAGCCCCAGTTGGTCGTGTCGGGGCGGCGCAGGTCGACCGACAGCGCGTCGTCGCCGCCGCTTTCGATCTCGGACCAGAAGGCCGGGCCCGCCTCATAGACCGTCGTCGGCTCGACCGGCAGCAGCTGCACCGCCTCATAGCCGAGAAAGACGCGGTCGGCGGGCGCAAGCTCGACGCCGCGCCGCACCCTGTCCGCCAGCATGTCGATGTGGCGCGCAAGGCTCGCGAGCGTCATTCCCGCGGTGGCGGTGGGCGCGTGGACCTGGAGGATGTTCGCGGCGGGACCAAGCTTCACAGGGTCGGCGCCGCCGGGCGACGCGTCGCGAAGGGCTGCGAAATAGGCTCGGTCGCCGCGGGTGGCCTGCATCGAGGCCACGTCGTAATACTCCGCCGGAGCGAATGCGCCGAAGGGCAGCGAGGCAGCCAGCGGGTCGAGGATGCGCCGCCACGCTCCTTCGGCGTCCCGCCAGGCGAGCGCGTAGAACGAGCCTACTGTCTCGCGCGTGCCCGGCGTCATGCCCTCCACCGCGGTGAAACAGAACGCCTCGACGCGCGCCACCGGCGCGAGCGTCCGACGGAAGCGCGCCATCTGGCGCGACGTGACTAGGCTCAGCGGGGCTTCCGGCGTCAGCACCTCCAGAAACACGTCGCCGTCCGGCACACGCCGCTCGAGCAGCTCAGGGGCCCAGAAGCCCACTTCGCAGAGGGCGCCCCTTCGATGCGCGCCGAGCATCCGGGCCAGCGCAGCCGCCCCATCGAAGGCGTTGGCCGCGTCGTGCAGCGCCGCCGTTGCGGCCGTGGCGAGGGCTTCGGTTGCGTCGTCGTCTCGGGCGATCATGGCGGTCTCCGGGTTGGACGCCCCCGGTGCTACCCTGTGCGCCGGCGCAAAGTCACCCCCTTGTGAGGGTGAACGCCTCGTCCGGGCCGGCGCGTCAGGTGTTCCTTGCCGTCACCGCGGTACTGATCTGAGTGCGGCGCACAACCTCCGGCGCCGCCTTTCACTGGCTGAAGCTCCGCCCGCGCGCGCCCGGCTTGTCAGCCTTCGTGCTCGTTGAAGTGAAAGTCGTCAGCGTCTGGGCCTTCTTTGCGAGGGACCACGCCTTGATGTTCTTGCGCGTCGCCTCGCACCACGCAACCGGGTTTGGCCGCCCTATAGGCAGTGGGCGTCCGTTGCATTGATAGATGTTTTTCAGAACCCGAATGTCGGTTTCACTCAAATACGTCTCTGGCTCTGTGATGGTTGGATCAACCGCTCTTGCTGCACTTCGGAAACGTCCGTACATCATGATCGACTGGAAGTCACACGGACCGAGCGACACGAATTTGTTCTCTTCAATATGTTTGACCATGTTTTCGAGCGTAAATGGTCTTTCGCCCCGGCCGGTGCTGAGCAAGGCGTCGATTACCTTGGGATTTTCGAGTGGATAATGAACGTGATACTGCTCGTGAGCCATGCCGAGCGCATGGCACAGTTCGTGGAACGGCGTTCGCTCCTTGTGGCTGCCATCGGCGTCAGTCGGATTGACGCTGACGATCTGTTCTCCGCCTTGACGGCCGATATCGGAGTGGAAGTGCGCCGTCTCGACCAGCTTGATCCAGGAACCCTTTGCTCGCGCCTTCTCAGGCTTCATCACCTCGAAGATGACGAAGTCGTAGCCGGCTTTGAAGCATGAGTTGAACTTGTTGATCGAGGCGGTCAGGACATGCACACGTTCGTCGCTCAACGCTTCGTTGAGAACAACAGGAGCAGGCATTTCCCAGAGCTTTGTCTTGTAGTCAGCGATCAATACGGGCGTGGCTAGCATCCTTCCGGCAAGCAAGCGCTCGGGACAGGGTACAATCCAACATTGTACCTGTCATCCGGTGAAGCTGAAGCGGAACGTCGATGCGCCCATATTTCTCTCGCGGGACCGCTCGATTATCCTGAAACGACCGCCTCTTTCACCGGCGCCCAGCCCTGCATCTCGTTCTTCAGGATCGCCACCATCATGTCGATGTGCGTCGCGTCGTCGTTGAGGCAGGGGATGTAGGTGAAGCTTTCGCCGCCGGCCTCCTCGAAGCTCTCCTTGATCTCCTCGTTGATCTCCTCGAGCGTCTCGACGCAATCCGACGAGAAGGCCGGCGCCATGATCGCGATGCGCTTCTTGCCGGCCTTGGCGAGGCGGGCGACCTCCTCGACCGTGTAGGGCTGGAGCCATTCCTCGGGGCCAAAGCGCGACTGGAAGGTGACCTTCACCTCCTCCTTGTCGAAGCCGAGGCGCTCGCGCATCAGCCGCGTCGTCTTGCAGCACAGGCAGTGATACGGGTCGCCTTCCTTGAGGTAGCGGAACGGCAGGCCGTGATAGCTCGTCACGAGCACGTCGGGGCGATGGTCGAGCTTCGCATAGGCCCGCTCGACCGACTGCGCCAACGCTTCGATATAGAGCGGATGGTCGGCGTAGTGCGGCACGGTGCGGATCGCCGGCTGCCAGTTCATCTTCATCAGCGTCCGGAAGGCGTGGTCGTTGGCTGTGGCCGTCGTCGGCGCGGAGTACTGCGGATAGAGCGGGAAGAAGACGATGCGCTCGCAGCCTTCGTCCTTCAGTCGCCGGATTGCGCCGTCCGTCGAGGGATTGCCGTAGCGCATGCAGAAATCAACCATCACGCTGTCGCCGTAGAGCTTTGCGAAGGCCGTCCGCACCTTTTCGGTCTGGTTGCGCGTGGTGGTGAGCAGCGGGCTCTCGTCGGCCTCGTTGTTCCAGATGCCCCGATAGGCCTCGCCCGACGAGAACGGCCGCTTGGTGAGGATCACGAGTTGCAGGAGCGGCTGCCAGAGCCATGAGGGGTAGTCGATCACGCGCTTGTCGCTCAGGAACTCGCCGAGATAGCGCCGCATCGACCAGTAGTCGGTGCCGTCGGGCGTACCGAGGTTGACCAGCAGAACGCCGACTTTCGCCGGTGCGACAGGCGGATGGTCCGGCGTGGCGTGCGTGAGACGGCCCATGCCCGGCGCATCGCGTCGTGACTGCATGTCCAGCATAGCGTCGTTCTCCATCATCCCCTGCGGCGTGGAGACACATAGCGGTTTGGGCGGCGTGATCAAACCCGCAACGGGCCATCCCGCAAGATGGCGTGGCCACACGTGAAAAGGCCCGGCGCATGCGCCGGGCCTTTCGTTGGATGCGGGGCGCGCTCCGGCTGGCCGGAGCGCAGGCGCGGGTCAGGCGACCAGCAGATCGCCAAAGACCGAACTGGTGAAGTTGACGATCTGTCCGTCGTCCTCGAGCCCGCTGACGATCAGCGTGTCGCCGTCCCCGGCGATCGTGAGGATGAGGCGGTCGCCGCCGGCGTCGCGGGCGCCGGTGATCTCGGCGCCGCCGAGGTCGATGAGATCGTCGGCGTCCACCGTCAGGCGCTTCACCTCGCGCTGGCCGTTGGCGAAGTCCTCGGCGAAGAACTGGAAGACGTCCTCGCCGCCGCCGCCTTCGGCAGTCTCGCTGCGGCCTGCACCGAGACGGATGATCTCGTCCGCCTCGCTGCCGACGATACGGTCGCTGCCGGTCTCGCCGACAATGATGATCGGCTCCGCCACGCTCTGCAAGTTGAGACCGATGATGACCGGATCATGGTCGGACGACGCGAACGGGCCGAGGTCGCCGAACTCGGCGAAATCGGACTCGTTGTACTGGATCGAATAGGCCTCGACGCTGTTGATGTTCCAGATCGTCGAGCCGGTCACCTGGTCGAGCAGGCTGTCATTGGCGAAGGCGTAGTCCAGCGTCCCGCCTTCACCGTTGAAGTAGTAGGAGATGGCGTCTTCCGCCGCGAGGTTGGTGAAGCCTTCCGCTTCGAGCGCCTTGATCGCGCGCTCCATCGCATAGGCGTTGAAGTCGCCGATGGTCAGGTGGTCGGCGTCGCCCGAGCCGGTCGGGTCGGTGGCGAGCCACGCCGCAAGCTCCTGAGCGGCGGCGATGCGGGTCAGCGCAGCCGAACCCTCCACGGGATTGTCGTCCGCCTCGCCGTCGACGACCGCGCCCGTGGTCGAGCCCTTCGACTTGAAGTGATTGACCGACACCGTGAACACCTCGCCGGTGCCGACCTCCTCGAAGCTCTGCGCGACGGCGGGGCGGGACTGCGGGGAGCCGGGCGTGAAGGGCGCGGTGAAGGCCTCGTCCTCGAGCACCGCAAAGTCGCCCTTCGGCGCGACCGTCTCGGTCTTGAAGATGATCGCCTGCTTGATCGCGTCGCCGCCGACCTTGCCCGTGGCGATGAAGTCATAGACCTCGGCCCCGAGGGCCGCATTGATCGCGTCAACCAGCGCCGAGACCGCCTCATCCGGAACGCCCGAGAGATCGTTCTCGATCTCGATGAGGCCGAGGATGTCGGCGTCGATGGCCGTGATCGCCGCGACGATCTTGGCGGTCTGGGCGGTCAGCTCGGCCGCGGTCTCCGCGCCCCGGGCGGCGCCGTTCTCCGAAACCAGGGTCGTGAAGTAGTTCAGGACGTTGAACGATGCGACCTTGAGGCGGCCGCCGACGTCGTCGGGCGCATCCTGACGCGGGTTCGGGTTCACCGAGGCGTCGAACTCGACCGGTGCGGAGGTCTCCACCTTGTACTCGCCGAAGGTGAAGTTCATCGCGCCCTCGATGGCGCCGCCCACGATGCCGTCGCCGACGCGCGGCGCGCTGGTGAGGCTGTCGTCGACCGGGTTCTCGAAGACGAGCAGGTTCCGCTCATTGGCCGCGGCGAGCGCCTCGGCCTCGGGCGAGAAGCTCTCGAACGCCTGGGTCGGCTGCACGAGGGGATCGCCCGCCGTCACGCCCACTTCGCCGAAGTTGGTGAAGGCGTCGCTTACGCGCAGCGTCTCGCCCTCCGCCGCCGTCGCCCGCACGAGCATGCCCTCGAGGCTCTCGTAGAAGGCCGCCGGATCGGTCGCGTCGGGAAGCGGAAGGGTGAACTCCACCGCCGGCGGGAGATCCGCGCCCTCGGCGATGACCGTGATCGGGCCGAGGCCGCTGAGCTGCGTGAGGGTGAAGAACTCGGAGACGTTCGCATCGAACTCGAGCAGGTCGCCTACCGAGACGGTCGGATCGGAGCCGGTGAAGACGAAGATGCCTTCGGAAGTGGCCGCATCGCCGTCGCTGTCGGCCGCCTCTTCCTGAAGGAAGAAGCCGTTGAGCTGGTTGCTGACGACCGTGACCACCGCCTGCACCGTCACACGCTGGCCGGCGAGCGGAGATGCGTCGCCCGAGCCCTGTATCGCGGAGATCAGGGTGAGTTCGGCGTCGCCATCCCCATCGCCATCGCCATCGTCGCCGGCGTCGCGGCCATAGGCCCCGAGATCGTCAAACGTGTTGTTGGGAAACACGTCCCACTCCACCGAGGCGTCGAAGGCGTCGAAGGCCTCGGGATCGCCCTCGGTGACGCCTTCCTTGCGGCGCAGCGTATCGTCCTGGCCGCCGCCCGGCCACTCGGTGCCGGGATCGACGCCGATCTGGCCGAAGCTGTCGATGATCACGCCATCCTTGACGAGCGTGATGACGTCATCGCCGTTGAACCAGCCGGAACCCTGGGTCTGGTCGGCGACGGCAAGGATTTCGGCGGCCGCGCTGCTCTGGGCCACGACGTAGGTCCGGCCGTCTTCGACGCTGCCCGTCAGCGCGATCGTCAGACCGGCGCTGGAATTGCCGTTGAAGTAGTACTGGAGCGAGTATCCCTCCGCCGCGAGATCGATATCCACGCCGGTGTCATTGTAGATCTCGACGGCCTTGTTGTTGGACGAGCCCTCGATGATCTCGGTGAGATAAATGGCGCCGGACTCCGCGACATCATCGAAGACCGAGTCGGCACGGAAGGTGAGGTTCTGGATGCGCGTGTCGAGCGCGATTTCGGTTTCGGCGATCGCGTAGGGCGTTTCGAGGAAATTGGCGGCGAGATACTCCGCGAGGGCGTCCTGCTCGGTGCCGTCGTCGGCGAAGGTGGCGAGACCCGTCTGTACGCCAGCCTCGATCAGATCCACCCGGTCGACCGCGTCGCCCACGGGGAAGGGATAGCCGTCGCCGCCGCTTGCGAGGAAGCCCAGCGTCACGACGCGGATGCTCGCATCCGGCGACACCGTCTCGCGGTCGCGGACCAGCTCGATCGCCACGGAGCCGTCCTCGTTCAGCACCGCGGCGTTCACGATGCGCGCGCCCGGCGCGAGTTCGGGGTCGAAGCTGAAGCTCACGCCGGCGACCTGCGGGAAGCGGCCCTGCTGGTTGGTCCCGCCGTTAAAGTCATAGGTCGAGGCGGCGACGCCGTGCTCCAGCACCGCGCGAAGCTCCGCGCCGGTGAGAGTGACGAGTGAGAGGTCGTTGTTGAAGCGCAGGGCGTTGCCGATGTCGTTCTGGCTGATACCGCCGGCCGGCTTGATCACGGCGCCGTCGGCGTCGAGAATCTCCTCGTTGGGCGTGCGCACGGCTTCGGTGCTGTTCGGCGGCACGATGATCTGGCCGATGTCGTCGCGGATGCCGCCGCCGTTCTTGATCGACACGAGAACCGTGGCGTCGGTCTTCTTGGCTTCCGCCAGGTTGGCGTCGGCGGTGAGGTTGCCGAGGTTGGTCTCCTCCTGGCGCACCTCCGGACGAAGGCCGGCGAGATAGACCTCGCTGACGCCGAAGACGTTGCTTTCCTTCGACTGGATCTCGGCCCCGATCAGGTCGGCGACCGCCTGGATCTCCGGGTCGATCAGGCCTTCCGCGCCGAGGTCGGCCACGCCCTGCGCGTCGGTCGCGTAGGCGCCCGAAACAGCGCTGTCGTAGCTTTCGGCGATGATGTTGCCGGCGGCGTCGAAGTCGATCACGAGGCGGCCCACATACTTGTAGGAGCCGTCGGTGTTGACGACGAGCGTATCGGTTCCGCCGGCGTTCTCCACGACGATGGGGTACTCACCCTGAACGCTGTCGCCGTCGCGCGCCCGATCGTTCTCGTCGAAAAGTCGGGTGTTGGAGCCGCCCGCCACGATGATGTCGACGTTTTCGAGCCGTGCGGCGAGCTGCTGCTCGATGGCGATCTGCTGCATGTGGGCCAGCAGGATCACCTTGTTCATGGACGGGTTGGCGTCCAGCAGCGCGTCGACCTCGGCCTGGATGATCGCGGCGAGCGCGTCGATCTGTTCGGCGGTGGGGTCGCCGTCGAACTGCTCGGGCAGAACGCCGAGCAGGCCGGGGCTGGAGATGAAGTCGATGGTCGGCGTCGTCGCGCCCACGACGCCGATCAGTTCGCCGCCCTCCTCGAGGACGACGGAGGACGTGACCGTACGCGCCATCGGCGTGCCGCCGCCGGCGACCTCCAGCGGCGCGAGGCTCGGCTCGGTCGAGAAGTCGAGATTGGCGGAGAGGTAGGGGAAGAGCGTTCCCTCATAGGCCGGCACGCCCGGGAAGGCGTAGGACAGGAATTCCTCGGCCGTCGCAGAGTCGAGATCGACGTCGAAAGTGCCGTCGATCAGGTCGGCGATGAACGGCGAACCGAAGTCGAACTCGTGGTTGCCGAACGCGATCGCATCCCAGTCGAGCTCGTTCTGGATGATCATGTCCGCGACGCCGGCCTGGCCGAAGACCGCCGCGGAGGCCTGGAAGAACAGGCCCGGCAGGATCGCGTCGCCGGACGACAGGCGCAGCGTCGCGTTGGCGCCGACGTCCTGCGCCTCGAGCGCGTTCATAACCGCGGAAAGGCGCGGGGCGTCGAACACGGCCTGCGTAGACGCCTCTTGGTCGGCGACATGAAGCAGCTGCAGCGTGAAGATGGTCGACTGCTCGAAGCCCGGCGAGCCAACGGCGGGCTGGCTGGCGCTGTTCACGGCGGCGGTGGTCGCCGCGCCGTTGACGCCGTCCACGGAGAAGGCGCCGGCTTCGACCTCGTAGGACTGGCCGCCGTCGTCGTTCGCGTCGGGGAAGGCCTCGAAGTCGAGCAGCGCGTCGTCCGCGTCCAGCCCGTCGTTCTCGTCGTCAATGAACAGCGCCACCGCGTCGCCGCCCTGACCGAGCCCGGCGCCGTTGTAGAAGCCGACCTTGACGTCGGGGTCGATCACGCCGGCCCAGACTTCAAGGAACTCGGCGACGTCGCCGGCGTCGCCCTCGACGAAGATCGCGCTCTCTCCGGCGGCGATGCTGGCGACGCCCTCCATGAGATCGGCCACGTTGCGGTCGGCGCTCTCGTCGTCGAAGTAGAGCGCGCCGTCTGCGGCCGTCCACGCGGCGTCGCCGAAGTTCGTCACCTCGAACCAGTCGGAAGTGAGGTTGTTGCCCGGGTCGTTGCCCGGCCACATCTCGGTGACCTGGAGGTCAAAGGTCGGCGCCGGGGCGACGAACTCGAGCGTATACACCGAAATGGAGCCGCTGATCTCGTTAGCCACGGCGATCTCCGTGAGGCCGCTCTCGCTTTCATCGGAGGAGACGACGGCGATCGTCTCCGGCCCGAGGTCGCTCAGCAGGAGGTTGGCCGTGTCGTTGGAGCCGTCGCCATCGACCACCGTGTCGATGTAGGTCAGGAAGACCGCGTTCACGGGGTCGGTCACATCGTAGACCATGACGCCGTTGACGCGCTCAAGCCCGATCAGCGCGAGCGTGTGGCCGTCCACATGGGCGATGGCGATCGCCTCCGGCTCGGGGCCCTTGGCGTCGGAGCGCGTGTCGACGTCGAAGGGCTCGTCGTTGTTGACGTTGAAACGGTTGGGGAAGTCCCGAGCGATGATCTGCTCGAAGTCGTCGCCGCTGTCGAATACGACGTTGCCGTCGGCGTCGAAGATGGTGAAGGAGCGCGAGCCGAAGCTGAAGAGCTGGTCGAAGTCGCCGTCGCCGTCGAAGTCGCCGTCGACCGCGGAGACGGTCAGTCGGCCGATGCCGTTGTCGGACTGCAACTGGCCGAGGCCCTGAAAACTGGAAGGATCGAGGTCGATGTCCTCGACGCGGGTCTCGTCCTCGTAGAAGTCGTACTCGCGGCCGTCGCCCTCGTTGGCGGTGGCGTAGTAACTCTGGCCGTCCACGACGAAGGCGGCGATGGCGTCGGGCATCCGCATGCCCTGGACGGGAACCGTGCGAACCTCGACGATGTCGTCGCGGTCGGAGGGGTCGATACCCTGGCCCTCGATCGAATGGTCGACCGTTCCGAGCGCCTGGATGGCGGTGAACGCCTTCGCCGTCATGTCGAACACGGCGACGGCGTTGTTCTCCTGAAGGGTGACGAACAGGTTTCCGGTCTGCGGGTCGACGGTGATGTACTCGGGCTCGAAGTCGACCGAGGCGGCGGCGCCTTCGCGGATGCGGACGCCGGCCGCGCGCAGCGCGTCTTCCTGGCCGTCGAAGGCGGTGAAGTCGAAGATCTCGACGGTCGACGCGCCGAGGTCTGACGCGTCGGGCGTGATCACCGCGACGCCGCCTGAGGGGTCGGTCCCGTCGTCGGCCGGCTCGCCCTCGAGCGCGACGACGATCTGGCCGCCGGGCGTGAAGGTCAGCATGTCGGGCAGCGCGCCGACTTCAAGCACCGCCGCGGGGGCGCTGGTGTCGGCGGCGTCGAACAGCGCCACGAAGCCGTTCTGCGTCTTGTCGGCGTTCGCGACTGCGGCCGCGATGAGGCCGTCCTTCACCGCGACGGACGTGACGCCGCCGCCGTTCGGGACGCCGGCGAGGCTGATCGAACCGATCTTGCCGTCCGCGACGGTGTATATGTCGATGGCGTTGGCGTCAGCGTTGGTCGAGTAGAAGCGTCCGCCGTCGTGGACGACGACTTCGCTGCCGCCTCCATCGAAGACCCCGGTTTCAAATCGGGCGATGCGGTTTACGCTGATGTCGAGTGGCGCCATCGGGTTCAATCTCCATGACTGGGTACAGTCGCGGCAGGCGACCGGTCACACGCTGGTCAACAAACGCGCAGCGGCGCCGGATTCGCGGCGCGACACTACGCTTGCAGATTTCGTTAACCAGTCGATAGCCGATCGGCCGCGCCTTGTGACGCCTGTTTTTCATGAAGTTTTTTGCGCTGTGACATGTCAGATGCGTGACATGTCACGGACTCTCGACCTGGATCTCAGTCGGCCGGGGCCATCCGCAGCAGGGCGCCGTCGGCTTCGTCGGCGAGAAGCCACACGGCCCCGTCCGGCCCCGTGCGCACGTCGCGAATCCGCCCGAAGTCGCCGTCGAGAATGCGTTCCTCTGCGCCGACGCCCTGCGGGCCGACTTCGAGACGGGAGAGCAGCTGGCGCTTCAGCGCGCCCACCAGCAGCGCGCCGCGCCATTGCGGGATGAGGTCGCCCCCATAGATCGCCAGACCGGAGGGCGCAATGGAGGGGTCCCAGTAGAAGGCGGGCTGCTCCATACCCTCCTTCGCGACGCCTTCGCCGATGGGGGCGCCGGAATAGTGCGCGCCGTAGCTGATGACGGGCCAGCCGTAGTTGCGGCCCGCCTGCGGCTGGTTCACCTCGTCGCCGCCCGCCGCGCCGTGCTCGACGGTCCAGAGCCGGCCTTCCGCGTCGAGCGCCGCGCCCTGCGGGTTGCGGTGGCCGTAGGACCAGATCTCCGGCAGCGCGTCGGCGCGGCCCTGGAACGGGTTGTCCCCTGGCGCCGAGCCGTCGGGGGCGAGGCGCAGCACCTTGCCGGCATGGTCGCGCAGGTCCTGCGCGCGCGATGCCTCGCCGCGGTCGCCGGTCGTCACGAACAGCGTGCCGTCGGCGTTCACGACGATGCGTCCGCCGAAGTGGCGACCGCCCCGGGACGGCTTGTTCATGCGGAAGATGATCTTCACGTTCTCGAGCCGGTCCTCCACCAGCCGCGCCCGGGCGACCGCCGTCGCGGCGCCGCCGTCGCGCGGCTCGGCGAAGGAGAAGTAGAGCCGGCCCGACGTCTCGAAGTCGCGCGCAAGCGCCACGTCGAAAAGCCCGCCCTGACCGGAGGCGTAGACTTCGGGCACGCCGGACAGGGGGGCGGAGACCACGCCGGCCGAGATCAGCCGCATCCGGCCGGGCCGCTCGGTGACGAGCTGGCGGCCGTCGGGGAGGAAGGCCACCGACCACGGATGCTCCAGCCCCGCCGCCGCCGTCTCCACGCGCAGGAAGCCGGCGGAGCTGTCCACCACCATGGCGTCGGCGGCCAGGGCGGCGCCTGCGCCCAGGCAGGCCGCGAGGGCGAGGGCGAGGCGGCGGGAAAGGCTCATGGCTCTGCTCCGGTTCGGCGTCTGCTCCAGAGTTAGGCGCGCCGGGCGGTTTTTCAGCCCGCTTCCCCGCTTCAGGCTTTCAGCGCGCGCGCCGCCTCCGGGGCGAAATAGGTGAGGATGCCGTCGCAGCCGGCGCGCTTGAGGCACTGCAGGCTCTCCATCATCGCCCGCTCGCCGTCGAGCCAGCCGTTCGCGGCGGCGGCCTTGATCATCGAATACTCGCCGGAGACGTTGTAGGCGAAGACCGGGCAGGCGAATTCCTGCTTCAGCCGCCGGATGATGTCGAGATAGGGCAGGCCCGGCTTGACCATCACCATGTCCGAGCCCTCGGCGAGGTCCATCGCGGTCTCGCGCAGCGCCTCGTCGCTGTTGCCGGGGTCCATCTGGTAGGTCTTCTTGTCGCCCTTCAGCGCCCCGCCCGAGCCCACCGCCTCGCGGAACGGGGAGAAGAAGCAGGAGGCGTATTTCGCCGCGTAGCTCATGATGAGGACGTCATGGAAACCGGCGCCCTCTAGCGCGCCGCGCATCGCCGCCACCCGGCCGTCCATCATGTCGGACGGGCCGAGGATGTCCGCGCCGGCCTCCGCCTGCGCGAGCGTCTGGCGCACGAGACATTCCAGCGACGGGTCGTTGGCCACCTTGCCGTCGATCACAAGCCCGTCATGGCCGTCGAGGTTGTAGGGGTCGAGCGCGACGTCGAGCATCACGCCGATCTCCGGCACAGCCTTCTTGATGGCGCGGGTGGCGCGGTTGACGAGGTTCTCGGGGTTCCACGCCTCCTCGCAGGTCGCGGTCTTCAGGCTCTCCTCGGTGTAGGGGAACAGTTCGATGGCCGAGATGCCGAGCTTCGCCGCGTCTTCGGCGGCGCGCACGGCGCGGTCGATGGTGAGGCGCTCCACGCCGGGCATGGACTGCACCGGTTCGGACCGGTCCTTCCCTTCGATGATGAAGATCGGCCAGATCAGGTCGTCGGCGGTCAGCGTCGTCTCGCGGACCATGCGACGCGCCCAGGGCGCCTGACGAAGGCGGCGGGGGCGGGCGTGCGGATAGGCGGCGGTGATGGGCGGCATGGCGTTCCTCCGCTTCCATCGATGCCACGCCGCGCCCCCCGCGGCGAAAAGACAGATCGCCGCGGCTGGAGGGCGCGTGGCGAACGAGGCGTCGCGCCCTGGCCGCTTCCCGCGCCCCCGCGTTTCGCGGAAGGTTGTCTGCGGAGGCGCAGGGCGGATTCGCGCCCGTCGAAGAGGATGCGGCATGGATTTCACGCTGAGCGAGGAGCAGGCGCAGATCGTCGCCATGGTCGACGCCTTCGCCGCGGAGAGGCTCGCCCCCTGCACGGGCGAATGGGACCGGACGGCGCATTTTCCCCTCGACGTGATGCGAGGGGCCGCCGCGCTGGGCCTCGCGGGCGTGTTCGTGGACCCTGAGCACGGCGGCTCTGGCCTCGGGCGGCTGGACGGGGCGCTGATATTCGAGGGGCTCGCGAGGGGGTGCGTCTCGACCTCGGCGTTCCTCACGATCCACAACATGGTCGCCGGGATGATCGACCGCTACGGCGACCCCGAGCAGAAGGCGCGCTGGCTGCCCGCGCTCTGCGCCATGGAGACGGTGGCGAGCTACTGCCTGACCGAGCCGGGCTCGGGCTCGGACGCGGCGGCGCTCAGGACGACGGCGCGGGCGGATGGCGACAGCGGCTACGTCCTGAATGGCGCCAAGGCGTTCATCTCCGGCGCGGGCGCCTCGAACCTCTACGCCGTGATGTGTCGCACGGGCGAGGCGGGGCCGAAGGGCATCTCATGCCTGCTGGTGGAGAAGGGGACGCCGGGGATGAGCTTCGGCGCGCCGGAGCGCAAGATGGGCTGGAACAGTCAGCCGACCGCCACCGTCTCCTTCGACGACTGCCGGGTGCCGGCGGAGAACCGGCTCGGGCCGGAGGGCCACGGCTTCCGCTACGCCATGGCGGGGCTCGACGGCGGGCGCATCAACATCGCCGCCTGTTCGCTTGGCGGCGCGGCCTGGGCGCTGGAGGCCGCGACCGCGCATGTGAAGGAGCGCGTCGCGTTCGGCAAGCCCCTCAGCGCGCTGCAGGCCGTGCAGTTCAGGCTCGCCGACATGGCCACCGCGCTGGAGGCCTCGCGGCTGATGACGTGGGCCGCGGCGGACGCGCTCGACCGGGGCGACCCGGAGGCGACTAAACGCTCGGCGATGGCCAAGCGCTTCGCGACCGACGCCTGTTTCGAGATCGTCGACGAGGCGCTGCAACTCTTCGGCGGATACGGCTACATAGCCGATTACGGCGTCGAACAGCGGCTGCGCGACCTGCGCGTGCATCGCATCCTCGAAGGCGCCAACGACATCATGCGCGTCATCATCAGCCGCAAGCTGCTCGACGCCGCCTGAGCGGCGCGCAGGCCACGGCTACTTGCAGTCCTTGAGCGCCGCGTGGGGGGCGGAGAGGAACTCCCGCGACCAGACGAGCCAGCCGACGGCGACGGTCGCGGCCGCCAGCCCCCAAGGCCCGACCAGCCAGCCCAGAGCGGCCAGCGCGAAATAGAGCGAGCGCAGGCCGCGGTTGAAGTTGTGGGCGGCGCGGATGTTCAGGGCCGCGGCCATGTCGGCGCGGGGCAGGGCGCAGGGGTCCTCCGGGTCGAGCGGGACCGAGGCCATCGCGACTGCGCTGTAGGCGAAGACGCGGGTGGACCAGACGAAGCGCAGGAAGGCGTGCGCCAGAAACAGCACGACCAGCGCCAGCTTCATCCGCCACAGCAGAAGCGGCGCGCCGGCGCCGGCGAGGCCCTCGGCGGCCTCCTCCAGCGGCGCCGGGTTGCCGATCAGCGCCAGCGCGCCGCCGACCGCGATCAGCGTGGTGGAGGCGAAGAAGGCGGCGCCCTCGCGCAGGCCGGCGAGGATCGTTGCGTCGAAGATCTTCTGTTCGCGGCGGATGAACTGGCGCATCCACTCCCGCCGGTAGGTCTCCATCAGCACCGCGACCGAGGGGCGGCGGGGGCCCGGATGCTCGATGCGCCAGCCCAGCACGCCCGCCGTCAGCAGCAGGAACGCCACGGCCGCGAGGTCGTAGGGCGTCAGCAGCGCGAGCGCATCCCTGAGCGTCATCTCCATGGCGCGCCACTCTAGCGAGGCGGCGGCGGCGCGCCAGCGGAGCTTTGCTTTCGGGCGCGCGCTCGCCTATCGCAGGGCGGGGGAGGCGCGCATGGACGACATCATCTTCGAGCGGCGCGGGGGGCTTGGGCTCGTCACGCTCAACCGGCCGAAGGCGCTGAACGCGCTGACGCACGCCATGGCGCTGGCGCTGGACGCGCGGCTGCGCGACTGGCGCGACGACGCGGGCGTGCAGGCGGTGGCGATCGTCGGCGCCGGGGAGCGGGCGTTCTGCGCCGGCGGCGACGTGCGCGCGCTGTGGGAAGCGGGACGCGGCGACCCCGCGCGGGACGGCGCGCGCAACTGGCGCTTCTACGCCGACGAATACCGGCTTAACGCGCTGATCCATCGCTACCAGAAGCCCTATGTCGCCTTCATGGACGGGATCGTGATGGGCGGCGGCGTCGGCGTCTCGATCCACGGCGCGCGGCGCGTCTCGGGCGACGCGACGCTGTTCGCGATGCCCGAGACCGGGATCGGCCTGTTTCCCGACGTCGGCGCGACATGGTTCCTGCCGCGGCTGCCGGGCGAGACGGGGATGTGGCTGGGGCTGACCGGCGCGCGGCTGAAGGCGGCGGACGCGGGAGCGGCGGGCCTGTGCGACCTGCATGTGCCCTCCGCCGCGCAGGCGGCGGCTGTGGAGGCGCTGGCGGCGGCGGATCTCTCGGCGGGGCTGGCGGCGGTGGACGCGGCGCTGGCGCCCTTCGCCGCCGACCCCGGCCCGGCGAACCTGCCGCGGCTGCGCGCCGACATCGACCGGCTGTTCTCCGGCGGCGGCGTCGAGGCGGTGCTGGCGGCGCTCGACGGCGACGGCGGGGAATGGGCGGCGGAGCAGGCGGCGGCGATCCGCGCGAAGTCCCCCAGCTCGACGCGGATCGCGTTCCGGCAGTTGCGGGAGGGGCGGGCGCTTGATTTCGCGGCCTGCATGGCGCTGGAATACCGGCTGGCGCGATTCTGCATGGTGTCGCCCGACTTCTACGAAGGCGTGCGCGCCGTTGTGATCGACAAGGACGCCGCGCCCCGCTGGCGGCCGTCTGCGCTGGCTGAAGCGGACGACGCCCATGTGGCGGGCGCCTTCGCGCCGGCGCCGGCGGGCGAGGAGCTGGCGCTGGACTGAGGCGACGGCGTTGCGCCGTCGGCGCGCCGCCGCCGACCGCGGTCCTGGGTCGGGGCGACAGCACCGCCGCGCCGCCGCCTCGCGGGACTCGCGCCCCCGCCCGGTGGGCGCGGGTCGGGGCCGCGCCTGGCCTGAGATGGCCCGTTCAGTTGCTGTAGTTCGGCCCGGTGACGATGATGTAGGTCGCCGCCGCGCTCTTGGCGCTGTTGCAGGGACCGCAGAGCGTCACATGGTTGAGCGTGTCATGGCACCAGGCGGCGCGCGTCGCCTTGTCGGTGAAGCGGCCAGCGCTGTTCCAGTGGTCGACCACCGGCACGACATGGTCGATGGAGGCGGCGTTCACCGGCGCGCGATGCGCCGGATGGGCCAGCGTGCCGGCGCCGGGGCATGTCCATGCCGGGACCGGCCCGAGACTGCCCGCCAGCGGCAGGGCGGCGGCGGTCGCGACGTCGGCCTGCGCCTTGTTGCGGGCGGCCACCTGGAACGACGTCGGGTAGTTGTGGCGGCGGATGTTGATGGCGATGATCGCGCTGAGCTCCGCGCCCCAGGCGGGCCTGAACGCCGCCGCCGCCGCGACGCATTCCGCCAGCACGTCGGTGGTGTTGGAGCCGGGCTCGAAGGTGTCATAGGCGCGCTGAAGCTTGACGATGCGCGGATCGTACGTCTTGCCGGCTTCGTCCGCCATCGAGAGGAAGTCGAGGATCTTCTCGCCGAGGGCTTCGCAGTCTTGGTCCGACAGGGCCTTGGGCATGGCTCGCGTCCTTTCGCTCAGGGCGGCGCCGGAAGCGCCGCGGCTCATGCGGACCATCCCTGCCAGACCCGCGCCCGGCGCGCGGTGACGGGCGTCACCACGGGCTGAAAAGCGGGCGCCGGCGGCGGCGTCCGTCCCTTGCCCGCGGCTGCGCTCGGGGGTGGGCGCTCGGCGGGCGGCGCTGACGTCAGCGCAGGCCGGGCCGGCGCTACTCCGCCGCGATGCGGCCGGCGCGGGCGAGCATCGGGCGCAGGTAGCGCCCCGTATGGCTGTCGGGCGCGGCGGCGACATCCTCCGGCGTGCCGGTGGCGACGATGCGGCCGCCGCCGTCGCCGCCCTCCGGCCCGAAGTCGATCAGCCAGTCGGCGGTCTTGATCACGTCGAGATTGTGCTCGATCACGACGACCGTGTTGCCGGTTTCGACCAGTTCATGAAGCACTTCCAGCAGCTTCTTCACGTCCTCGAAGTGCAGGCCGGTGGTCGGCTCGTCGAGGATGTATAGCGTGCGCCCCGTCGCGCGCTTGCTCAGCTCCTTGGACAGCTTCACGCGCTGCGCCTCGCCGCCCGAGAGCGTGGTCGCCTGCTGGCCGATCTTGATGTAGCCGAGGCCCACCCGCTCCAGCGTCGCCAGCTTGTCGCGGATCGAGGGGATCGCCTCGAAGAAGCCCACGCCGTCCTCCACCGTCATGTCGAGAACCTGCGCTATGCTCTTGCCCTTGTAGAGAACCTCCAGCGTCTCGCGGTTGTAGCGGGCGCCCTTGCAGG
Source organism: Rubrimonas cliftonensis (assembly GCF_900107585.1). GTDB lineage: Bacteria > Pseudomonadota > Alphaproteobacteria > Rhodobacterales > Rhodobacteraceae > Rubrimonas > Rubrimonas cliftonensis. Next base: position 215,175 of record NZ_FNQM01000001.1, read on the forward strand.
TCTCGCACTCCACATAGACGTCGGGGAGGAAGTGCATCTCGATCTTGATGACGCCGTCGCCCTGGCAAGCCTCGCAGCGCCCGCCCTTCACGTTGAAGCTGAAGCGGCCAGGCTGGTAGCCGCGGGTCTTGGCCTCGGGCAGCCCGGCGAACCAGTCGCGGATCGGGCCGAAGGCGCCGGTGTAGGTGGCGGGGTTGGAGCGCGGCGTGCGGCCGATCGGCGACTGGTCGATGTCGATGACCTTGTCGAGGTGCTCGAAGCCTTCGATCCGGTCGCAGGGCGCCGGCGTCTCGCGGGCGCCGTTGAGGCGCATCGCGGCGGTCTTGTAGAGCGTCTCGATGGTGAAGGTGGACTTGCCGCCCCCCGAGACGCCGGTGATGCAGGTGAAGACGCCCAGGGGGATGCTCTCGGTCACGCCCGTCAGGTTGTTGCCTGTGGCGTTCACCACCCGGACGTGCTTTCCATTGCCCTTGCGCCGCTCGAAGGGCGTCGCGATCTCGCGGTCGCCGCGCAGGTAGGCGCCGGTGATCGAGGCGGGGCAGGCGGCGATGTCGGCCGGGGTTCCGCTCGCGATCACCTGACCGCCGTGGACGCCGGCGCCGGGGCCGATGTCGAGCACATGGTCGGCCTCGCGGATCGCCTCCTCGTCGTGCTCGACGACCAGCACCGTGTTGCCCTGGTCGCGCAGGCCCTTGAGCGAGGTGAGCAGGCGGTCGTTGTCGCGCTGGTGCAGGCCGATGCTCGGCTCGTCCAGAACATAAAGCACGCCCGTCAAGCCGCTGCCGATCTGCGACGCGAGGCGGATGCGCTGGCTCTCGCCGCCCGAGAGCGTGCCGGCGTTGCGGGCGAGGGTGAGATAGTCGAGCCCGACGTTGACGAGGAAGCCGAGCCTCTCGCGGATCTCCTTGAGGATGGCCGTCGCGATCTCGTTCTTCTGCTTCGTGAGGTGGTTGGGGGCGTCCCGCACCCAGTCCAGCGCCTCGCGGATGGCCATCTCCGTGACCTGGCCGATGTGGCGGCCGCCGATCTTCACCGCGAGCGCCTGCTCCTTGAGGCGGTAGCCGCCGCAGGCGCCGCAGGCGCGCTTGGCCTGGTAGCGCTCGAACTCCTCGCGAACCCAGGCGCTGTCGGTCTCGCGGTAGCGGCGCTCCATGTTCGGGATCACGCCCTCGAAGCCGCGCACGACCTCGTAGACCCGGCCGCCATCGTCGTAGCGGAAGCGGATCTCGTCCTCGCCCGAGCCGTGCAGCATCACCTGCTGCGCGAAGGGCGGCAGCTTGCGCCAGGGCGTGCTGGTCTTGAAGCCGTAGTGCTTCGCGATGGCGTCGATGGTCTGGCGGAAATAGGGCGTCTTGGTCTTGGACCACGGCGCCAGCGCCCCCTGGCCGAGCGAGAGGCCGTCATCGGGCACGACGAGGCGCTCGTCGAAGTAGAGCTCGGCGCCGAGCCCGTCGCAGGCCGGGCAGGCGCCGAAGGGGGCGTTGAAGGAGAACAGGCGCGGCTCGATCTCTGCGATGGTGAAGCCTGAGACGGGGCAGGCGAACTTCTCCGAGAAGGTGAAGCGCTCGGGCTCGGGCGTGTTCCCCTCGTCGTCGGCGGCCGGCGCGGTTTCGATGATGGCGATGCCGTCGGCGAGCTTCAGCGCGGTGGCGAAGCTGTCGGCCAGCCGCGTCTCCAGCCCCTCGCGCACCACGATGCGGTCCACCACCACGTCGATGTCGTGGCGCAGCTTCTTGTCGAGGACCGGCGCCTCGTCGAGGTCGAGGAATTCGCCGTTGACCTTCACGCGCTGGAAGCCCTGCTTGCGCAGGTCCACGAACTCCTTGGCGTAGGCGCCCTTGCGGTCGCGCACGAAGGGGGCGAGCAGGTAGGCGCGGGAGCCTTCGGGCATCGCCATGACGCGGTCGACCATCTCGGAGATCTGCTGCGCCTCGATCGGCAGGCCGGTGGCGGGCGAATGGGGCGTGCCGACGCGGGCGTAGAGCAGGCGCAGGTAGTCGTAAACCTCGGTGACGGTGCCGACGGTGGAGCGCGGGTTGCGGCTGGTGGTCTTCTGCTCGATGGCGATGGCCGGCGACAGGCCCTCGATATGGTCGACGTCCGGCTTCTGCATCATCTGAAGAAACTGGCGAGCGTAGGCCGAGAGCGACTCGACGTAGCGACGCTGTCCCTCGGCGTAGATGGTGTCGAAGGCGAGCGAAGACTTGCCCGAACCGGAGAGCCCGGTGACGACGGTGAGCGCGTCGCGCGGGATGTCCACGTCGATGCTCTTGAGGTTGTGGGCCCGCGCGCCGCGGACCGAGAGATACCGCCGCTCGGGAATGCGTCCGTCAGCCATCCGCCGCCTCCTGCCGATCAATCCCGCTACATAGCGGCGGGGAGCGCCTGCGGCGAGGGCTGGCGGCGAGAGTGTCGGCCGCCGACGGACGAGGCGTCGTTTCCTGGGCGCATCGACGCAAGTGACGCGGGCCGAGGCCGGAAAGCCGCCCAGGGCGGCGGCGATCGCCACGATGGTCGTCCGTGACGCAGGGGGAACCCCGCGCGTTATATGTCCGTTGACGATCCTCGGGGTAGTTCCGAACTTGTCCAGGGGTTGCGAAGGTGGGTTCATGCCAGCCTCACTTTTCTCGCGCAGCTTGCTTGCGGCGTCATGCGGCGGGTTCGCCGTCATCGCCGCCGCAGCGGCGGCTTTCGGCCTCGTCCCGCCCATGGCGGCGGCGGCGGCGGCGGCGCTTCTGAGCTGCGCCGCGGCTGCCTGCGCATGTCTCGCGCCCGCCGCGAGCGAACCCGGGATCCCGGCGCCGGCGGAACGGACGACGGAGCCCGACGTCGACGCTGAGCCGACGGCCGAGCCCGCCGCCACCGGCGATGAGATGCGCGCCCTGGGCGAGGCCGCGGCGCTCGTCGCCGGCGGCCGGTTCGCGGAAAGGGTCTCGGCGCCGGGCGCGGAGGCCGTTAACCGGGCGTTGGAGGCGGCGCAGAGCGCCGTGGACGAGGCCATGGCGCTGGCCGACCTGCTTTCCGGCGGAGACCTGTCAGTGACCGCCTCGCGCGCCCATCAGGGCGGCTACGACACCTTGCTGCGGGCTCTGAACGGCGTCTCGTCCAACCTGCGCGACATATTTGCGGCGGTGCAGGGCGCCGCTGCCGACATGAACGCGCAGTCGCACGCCCTCAGCGGCGACGCCGTGGCGCTGACCGGCGCCATCGACGAGCAGACCGGCGCGCTGGACGGGGCGCGGGCGGCGAGCGAGGCGCTGCGCGACGCGGTGTCGTGCGTGGCCCGAAACGCCGACGCCGGCGACGCCGCCGCCCGCCGCGCCCTGGAGGCGGCGAACCGCGCGAAGACCGGGGCGGACGCCGCGCGAACCGCCATAGGGGATCTCGTGAAACGCTCGCGGGAGATCGGCGCGCTGCTGGAGATGACCGGGATGATCGCGCAGCAAACCAAGCTGCTCGGCGTCAACGCCGCCGTCGAAGCGGCGCGCGCCGGCGAGTCGGGCCGCGGCTTCTCCATCGTCGCGGCGGAGATCCAGGCGCTCGCGGGACGGGCCGCGAAGGCCTCGCACGACATCGAGGCCAAGATCGCGCAGAACAATGAGGCGGTGGACGCAGCGGTGAAGCGCATCCAAGACTGCGTCGAGTTTCTCCGGCGCATCGACGAGGACGCCGGGGCCGTAACCGGCTCGGCGCAGGACATCCACGCAGCCTGCGCGGCGCAGAACGACGCGCTGCAAGACACGCTGGCGCGGCTCGGCGCCGCAGGCGGCGCGGCCGGGCGCGTCGGATCCATCGCCCGGCGCACCGGCGTCGCGGCCGAGGAATTGGAGACTGCGGCTGGCGGGCTGCGCCGCCGCCTGGAGGGCGTGCTGCTGCGCGACGACAGCATGGAGGAAGCGGTGCGGAGCCGCGCCGCCGAGATCGGGCGCCTTTTCGAAGAGGGCCTCGCGAGCGGCCGCATCACGATGGAGGCCCTGTTCAGCCGCGACTACACGCCGATCGAGGGCTCCAATCCGCAGCAGTTCATGACGCCGTTCGTGCCCTTTACCGATGCGGTGCTGCCGCCGGTGCTGGAAGGGGCGCTGGCGCTCGGCGAGCATGTGGCGTTCTCCGCCGCCGTGAACCTCGACGGCTTCCTGCCGACGCACAACCGCAAGTTCTCCGCGCCGCAGGGGTCGGACCCGGTGAAGAACGCCGCTCAGAGCCGCAACCGGCGCTTCTTCCAGGACCGCGTAGGGTTGGCGGCCGGCCGCTCGACGGCGCCGGTGACGATCCAGGCCTACCGGCGCGACATGGGCGGCGGCGACTTCGTCACCATGAAGGACATCAGCGCCCCGATCGTCGTGCGCGGCCGGCACTGGGGCGGCCTGCGGATCGGCTATCGGCCGCTGAGCGCTTTTGGCGCGAACGCGGCGCGGCGTGCGGCCTGAGCCGCACCTGAGAGGCGGTCGTCAGGCCTTTCCGCGCTCGCGCGAGAGCGGCTCGGCCAGCAACTCCTCGATGAAGACGCTCATGAGCTGGGCGCGGCTGTCCACGCCGGCCTTGGCGTAGACCCGGGCGCATTGGGCTCTCACGGTGCCGGCGGCCGCGCCGCGCACCTCGGCGATGGCGTCGTTGTCGAGGCCCTTAAGCGCCATCAGCGCCACGTCGCGCTCCGCCGGCGTCAGGCGCCAGCGGTCGAAGAAGCCGTCGATCACCTCGGCCATCTCGCCGCGCGCCGCCATCACGCCGCGCCGCAGCGCCTCCTGCCGCGTCAGCAGGCGGCGGAGTTCGGCCATCAAGAACAGGGTGCCGGCCGCGAGCGCGGCTGCGGCGACCGCCTCGAGCGCGAGATGCGCCGACCCCGACGCGCCGCGCTCGGTGAAGTCGAAGGCGACGTCGGCGGCGAAGAACAGCGCGCAGAGGCCCTGCACGAGGATGACGGCGGCGAGCGCCCAGGCCCGCCGCTCGCCGGTGATCGCGATGAGGCGCGGAAGCTTCATTCGACCCGCACGCCAGCCGGCACGCTCTTCCTGCCGTCGACCATGGCGCGGACCAGCCCGACGCCGGTGCGGCGGGTGTCGAGCGCGACGCCGATCAGGTGCAGCGCCACCGACGCCATGACCCAGGCGAAGGCGGCCTCATGCGCCTCCTCCACCCACTCGACGCCGAACCAGGCCGTCGTCGTCATCATCACCCCCGTCGCGCAGACCGCCAGAACGCTCAGCCACAGGTTATACGCCATCAACGCGCCGAGCGGGTTGTGCGACAGGTGCGCCGAACGGTCGCCGCTCAGGATCGCCCGTAGGTGCCGGAACGCCGCGGCCGGGGAGGGCGGGAAGGCCGAGAAGCGCGCCGGCGCGGAGCCGACGACGCCCCAGACCAGCCGCACCGCCACCAGCCCCAGCGCGGCGTAGCCGACCCATTCATGGAGCAGGTTCTCCTCCAGCACGAAGCCGTCGAGCAGGATGGCGAGCGCGAGGCTCCAGTGGATCAGCCTGACCAGCGGGTCCCAAACGTCGATCACGCGGGCGGGAAGCGCCGGGTCGGGCTGGGGTTGGCGGGCGCTTTCGCGCCCGGCTTCATCGATCTCCATGGAGGACATGGCGCGCCCCCCTCACTTGCGCTCGATCTTGGTGACGCGGCCCGAGGCGGGGCTGACGTAGAGCTCGGCCTTCTCGTCGCCCTTGACGACGTAGGCCTCGATCTTGCCGTCCTCGGTCTCGATCTTGCGGACCTCGTAGCCCATGGCCGTCAGCGCGGCGCGGACGGCGTCGGCGGAGGCGCCGAGTTCGGCGTCGACGGAGAGGGGCGTCGCGGTCTGCTGGGCGAGAACCGGGCCGGTCAGCAGCGGGCCGGCGAGCAGGGGAGCGGCGAGGACGGCGGCGAGGACGAGGGTGCGCATGGCGCGTTCCTTTCGATAGGGTCAGGCCGGACGCGACTGTCGCTCCGGCCCTCCCCATCTCGTCGCGCAGCCGCCGCCGCTCCATTGGCGGAGGGCTTATCGCGCCCCGCGTAAGCGCGCGCTTACGCCGCCGGCGGGGCGATCCGGCTCTCTTCGGCCTTCTCCACGAGGGCGCGCAGGCGCTGCTCCTGCTCCTCGCTGAGCGAGGTCTGGATGACGCGGCCCTTCTCGCGCCAGGCCTCCAGCCGCTCCAGCAGCTTGTCGCCGGTGAACTTCCGGACGAGCACGAAAAGCGCCGCGCCGCCCTCGGGCAGCGCCTCGCCCATCTCCTTCATCCGCGCATCGTCGACGCCGATGTCGGTCAGCCAGCCCGAGACGGCGCCGGCGCCGGCGCCGACCACCGCGCCGAGCAGCGGATTGAGGAAAATGAGGCCGACGAGCGCGCCCCACATCGTGCCGCCGAGCGCCCCGGCCGCGGTAAGGTTCACCGGCTGGTGCAGCCGCACCTTGCCGCCTTCCTCATGGGTGACCACGACGGCGTCCTCCATGTCGATGAGGTAGTCCTTCTGAAGCTTCGCCAGCTCCGCGCGCAGCGCGAAGGCGTCGGCGGGGTCGTCGAACGCGACGGCGACGAGATCGGCCATGTCCTGTCTCCTTCTGGAACGGTCGGACTCACCAAAGCGATGGGACGGCGATTTTCAACCGGACCGAGGGCGCGGCGCGCAAACTTCAAGAGCCTGCAATCGACTAGTCGCAAGACGGTCGCAGATGAGGCCGGATTGGCGTGGCGGCGCGCCCGGGGCCCCTTGGCGCGCCCGCCCCATGCGCCGTAGGGTCCGACAGTCGGCGGCCGGCGGGACGAATCCCGCCGCCGGGGCCGACGGCGTCGGACAAGCGGGGGCTCGGACATGGCCGGAAGCGTCAACAAGGTGATCCTGATCGGCAATCTCGGGCGCGACCCGGAGGTGCGCAGCTTCCAGAACGGCGGCAAGGTCTGTAACCTGCGCATCGCCACCTCGGAGCAGTGGCGCGACAAGGCCAGCGGCGAGCGCAAGGAGCGCACCGAGTGGCACTCGGTCGCGATCTTCTCCGAGCCGCTGGTGCGCGTCGCCGAGCAGTATCTGCGCAAGGGCTCGAAGGTCTATGTCGAGGGCCAGCTCGAGACGCGGAAGTGGCAGGACCAGAGCGGGCAGGACCGCTACTCCACCGAGGTCGTGCTGCGGCCCTACACCTCTACGCTGACCATGCTCGACGGCCGCGGCGAGGGCGAGGGCGGCGGCATGGGCCGCATGTCCGGCCCCTCCGATCCGATGGACGAGCGCGGCGGCACGGGCGGCGGCGGTCGCGGCGGCGACAGGGGCGGGGATCGCGGCGGGGATCGCGGCGCCTTCGGCGCCGATCTGGACGACGAGATCCCGTTCTGAGCGCAGCCGCTGAGGTTCAGGCCGGCGCGGCCTCGCCCTGCTCGGGCCGGCCTTTCCAAGCGCCGTCGGTCTCGGCAGCGGCCGGCGCGGGGTCAAGCGCGAGGCGCAGACGCTGGCGGTAGGGCGCTCCGGGGCCGTGGATGATCGACGGGAAGCCGGGGCGGTTGGGGCTGTCTGGAAAGCCCTGGGCCTCGAGGCACAGTCCCCCGAAAGCACTGTGGCGGGCGCCGTCGAGACCGCCGGCGACCTCGCCGATACCTGCGCCGTCATAGACCTGAAGCCCAGGCTGGTCGGTCCACAGCCGCAGGCGCAGGCCGCCGGGGGCCCAGGCCTCGGCGGCGGGCTCGCCCGTGTCGCGCGCCGGATCGAGTGCGAGGTTGACGTCGTGACCGGCGCCTTCCGGGTCCGCCTCCGCCAGCGCGCGGGGCCGTCGGAAGTCGAAGCGCGTGCCAGCGACGGGGGCGACCTCGCCGGTCGGGATCAGGTCCGCCCCGGTCGGCGTGTAGGCGGCGGCGTCGACGCGGAGCACATGGCGCCGCACGTCGCCGGGCCCGAGATTGTAGTAGGCGTGCTGTGCGAGGTTGACCGGCGTCGGCCGGTCGGCCTCGGCCGCCATGGCGTAGGTCAGCCCGTCGCGCCCGAGCGCGATGTCCACCGAGAGCGCCAGGGCGCCGGGATAACCCTGGTCGCCGTCCGGTGAGACCAGCGAGAGGCGCACCGCGCTGGCTGCGTCGTCGGTCTCCATCGCCCAGAGCCGGCGCGACAGTCCGTCCGGCCCGCCATGGAGGTGGTGCGGGCCGTCGTTGAGCGGCAGGGCATGGTCCCGACCCTCCAGCCTGAAGCGGCCATGGGCGATGCGGTTCGCGACGCGGCCCACGACAGCGCCGAACCACCGGCCGTCGCCGCGATAGGCGCGCGGGTCGGCGTAGCCGAGCACGGCGGGCGCGAGCCTGCCGCCGAGCGGCGCGCGCCAGTCGCGCAGCACGCAGCCGAGGTTGAGGATCGACGCCAGGGCGTCGCCATGCTCCAGCCGCGCCTCCATCAGCCCGTCGCCGTGGTCGATCATGTGCGCGGTCATGGCTCGGTCCTTTAATCGGGCGCCCGCCGGCGCCAGCTCCCACCGCGCCCGCGGGCGCCAGTTCGACGAAGCGGGCGAGCCGGCGCGCAGTCTCGGAATGGGGCTCCTCCCGGTCGACGGCGCGCCACGGGTGCGCTCGCGGCCGCGAAAGATCCTCTCGGCGATCCAGGGCAGGGGCATGAGCGCAGCTTCCCGATGGATCATGATGACACCGCCGCGCCCGCTGTCGAGGATGTCGCGGCGGAGGGGCTCGCCCTTGGTCCCGTCCTCGCAATAGACGTACGAACTGACCCCGCTCAAGGCCTTCATCGGCGACGGGCGGCGGCCGACGGGCGACGGTTCTAGCCGGCAGGACGGCGGGAGCTTCACGCCGTCGTCGCAGGTCGAGCCGTCCTCGGTCTAAGGCTCCGCACCCTGCGGCCCGGCCGCGACCATGCCGACAGCGACGCGGGCGCGTTCGCGGCCCGCTGAGCAGCGAGTTCGGCGCTTCGCGGAGGAACGGCGTCGACTTCCGCGGCGCTGGCGCCCATATCCACGCCGACAGACAGGAGGCCAGCCGATGTTCTTCATGCGCAAGCCCGCGACCATCCCGAGCGCCGCCGACGCGCTGCCGGGACGCGCCGAGCCGATCCCCACCGCCGAGACGCATTTCGTGCTCGGGCGCCCGCTCAATGGACCGTATCCCGAGGGCATGGCCGAGGCGATGGTCGGCATGGGCTGCTTCTGGGGTGTCGAGCGGATGTTCTGGAAGCTGCCCGGCGTGTGGGTGACGGCCGTCGGCTACGCGGGCGGGCCGACGCCGAACCCGACCTACAAGGAGGTCTGCTCGGGGCGCACCGGGCACAACGAGGTCGTCCACATCGTCTTCGACCCCGCCGAGCTGCCCTACGAGGCGCTGCTGCGCGTCTTCTGGGAGGGCCATGACCCGACACAGGGGATGCGGCAGGGCACCGACGTCGGCACGCAGTACCGCTCCGGGCTCTATGTCCATGACGCAAGCCAGCGCATGGCGGCCGAGGCGTCCCGCGCGGCCTATGCGGCGCGGCTGAAGGCGGCGGGCCATGGCGAAATCACGACCGAGATCCTCGACGCTCCGCCGTTCTACTACGCCGAGGACTATCACCAGCAGTATCTGGCGAAGAACCCCGGCGGCTACTGCGGCGTCGGCGGCACGGGCGTGAGCTGCCCGGTGGGCGCGCCGGCCTGACCGCCCCGCCGTCGCGGACGCCGCCGAGGCGGGGGGCGTCCGCGTCGCATGGCCTGCCCGGGCGGGGCCCGAAGCGGCGTTCGACCCGACAGGGTTCGCCGCACTGCGCCGTCGCCCTGTCGCGGTTTGCTGGTCGCTGGCGGCGCCAGTCGATTGGGAAGATGCGCTAGAAGTCCTTCTTCCAGTTCAGGCCGAAGGAGGAGCCGCCCTCGGCGCCCACCTCGCTGTCGACGGTCACGTTGTCGAACACCTCGATCTCCACCGTCGCGCGGGTCGGCCCGCCGTCGAGCGGCTGCTTGGCGCCGACGAACACGCCCTCGCCGAGGTTCTTGCCGACGGTGACGGAGGTGTTCTCGCCGATGCCCTCCACCGCCAGCACGTCGACGCCGGCGGTCGCGCGCACCCGGTCGAGAAAGCCGCCAGAGCCGTCGAGCAGCGTCGCGAGGCCCGCGGCGAGCTGGAGCGACTCGCCCGCCGTCAGCGACTGCTGCGACTTGTTGAACAGCACCCGCGGCAGCACCTCGTCCTCGGGCAGGGCGGGCGTCGACTCGAAGCTGATCTGGGGGTCGGAGGCGTAGCCGCGCACCACCACGCCGCCGGTCACGTCCTCCGCCTCGCGCAGCAGCGCTATGTCGAGCGAAGGGTCGATCGGCTGGCCGCCGCTGAAGCGGATCAGACCTCGCGTGAAGTCGAAGACGGCGCCGACCAGCACCAGTTCGCCGCGGATGCGCTCGATCTCTCCCGTCACGATCGGGGCCGAAGCGGCGCCGCCGACGTCGAGCGCGACGCGCCATTCGCTGGTCAGTCCGCGCCCGCGCACGAAGATGTCGCGATCTCCCCTGATGCGGATGTCGAGCGCGATGTCCTCGCCCGCAGGCGCCTCCGGTTCCGGCGCGGGCTGTCCCTTGATGCGCACCGGGCCGAGATCGGCGACCGAGGGCGGCGTCGCGTTCACGAGGCGCACCTCGGCCGCGTCGATGGTCACGTCGCCGGAGATGTCGGGCCCCGCGAGGGGGCCGACGGCGGCGATGTCGAGACTTATCGCCGCGGTGGCGTCGTCGCGGCGCACGAGCACGGCGCGCGTCGCGTCGATCTGCGCCCGAAGCTGGCCCCCGGCGATCTCGGCGTTCAGCGCAAGCGGGTTGCCGGAGCCGTCCTCGGCGTCGAGGTCCACCGTGAAGCCGCCGTTCTCGACCGCATGGCCGTCGAGGGTCATGTGGGTGAGGATCGTGCCGGTCTCCAGGTTCTGATACTGGCCGTCGGCGAGCGAGACCCGGCCAAGCAGCGCGGGCGCCGCCGCCGGTCCGCTGAAGCCGAGGTCGATGGCCACGTCGCCGTCAAGCACATGGTCGGCGGCGGGCACGAGCGCCCAGAGATCGCCGATGCGGCCGTTCCAGGTCAGCCGTCCCTCCACGGGCAGGCCCGGCGCGAAGGCGGGCGCGCCGCCGGAAAGCCGCAGCGGCGTGGAGGCGGTGAGGGTGACCGGCTGATTGAACGGGCCCCGCAGCACCGTCTCGGACGTCAGCCGCGAGCCGGTCCAGCGGGCGTCGAGCGTCGCGTCGAAGGCGCCGGCGTCGGACTGCTCGCCGAGCAGGCGCAGGCCGCGCATCGCCGCGGCGACGGTCGCGGCGGCGGAGCCGGGGCGGGTGTCGAAGCGGGCGTCGGCCTCCAGCGAACCCGAGCCGAGCGGGGCCTCGGCGAGGCGGGCAAGCGGCGTCAGATCCGCGAAATCGAGGCCGAGCCGCCCCGCGAGCCCGCCCTCATGCGCCGTCACCTCGCCGGTCAGCGCGCCGCCGGGCAGGCCGAGGTCGAGCCCCTGAACGGTGAGCGGGGCGCCCGCGCTGATGCGCAGGGGGCGGCGCAGCGCTGCCTCGGCCTCGTCGAGCCGGGCGACGAGGCGCGTCACGGTGATCTGCGGCGCCGGCGCGGCGGCGTCCACCCCGGCGCGGGCGGTCAGCGACAGGGCGCGGCCGTCCTCCAGCGCGCCCTTGGCATCGAGCGAGACGGCGAGATCGGCCAGCGCGCCGGAGACGGCGGCCTCGATCGCGTCGAGCCGCGCCGGGCCGGCGCTGGTCGCGCCGGCCCGCGCCTTCGCGTCGATGCGCGGCGTCTCGCCCAGGGCGTCGTCCACCGTCGCGGCGACCGAGACGGCGCCGATGCGCGCGCCGCCCGCGGCGATGGGCTCGGCGTCGAGCGTCGCGGCGAGCCGGGCCGCGCCGTCGGCCTGGGTCACCGCCGCCGTCAGCCGGGCCTCCCGGCTCGCCGCGTCGCCGAAACCGGGCGCGGACAGCGTGGCGTCGATGCGGCCCTGCGGCGCGCTCAGCAGCCCCGAGCCGAGGCCCTGCGCCTCGATCCGCGCGACCCGCGCGCCGGCGCCCGCGACATCCAGCGCCGTGAGCCTGAAGGACGCCGCCGGGTCGCCGAACGGGCGGTCGACCCGGCCCCCAAGGCTGACGGAGGCGACGCGGGCCTCGGCGGCGGGGTAGGCGATCTCGCGCGCGAGCAGGCTGACGTCGGCGCCGCCCTCGCCGGTCAGGTCGTCCGCGACGACGCCCAGCGTCAGGCCGTCGAGCGTGGCGCCGGCGCCGGCCACCGTCTCAGCGCGCAGCAGCGCCGAGCCGGAGGGCGCCTCGATCAGGTCGGCGCCGTCGGCGGTCAGCGTCAGGCGCGCGACCGTCGCCTCGGCGGCCGGATAGGCGAAGTCCTCCGCCGTCAGCGCGATCTTCGCGGGGCCCCCGCCCATAGGGTCGTCGACCGAGAACTCGCCCGCGAGCCGCGCCAGCGCTGCGCCCGCCCCGGCGACGTCGCGCGCGGCGAGGGTTCCCTCGACCTTGGGCGCCGCGATCAGGTCGCGGCCCTCGGCGCTGAGCATGACTTCGGCGAGGGAGGCGTCGGCGGCCGCGTAGCGCACGTCGCGAGCGGTGGCGGAGAGCGCGCCGAGCGCGGCGCCCTGAAGATCCTCGCCCGAGATCTCGGCGGTCAGCGAGCCGATCGCGGCCCCGGCCGCCGCCACGCCGGCCGCGTCGAGCGTTCCGGAGACGGCGGCGCCGGGTCCGAAGGCGTCGGCGGCGGAAAGGTCCAGCGCAAGCCGCTCGATCCGCGCGTCGGCGACCGAGAGGCCTTCGACCACGCCCGTCAGCGCGGCGTCCTGCCTGCCGGCCGCCGGGGTCAGCGTCGCCGTGAGGGACGCCGCGCCCGTCGCCGGCCGGCCCGCGAGACGGCTCAGCGGCGCGAGATCGGCGAGTTCGGCGGTGATCACGCCCTGCGCCAGCGTGCGTTCCAGATCGACCCGCAACGCACCGCGGACCTCGGCGCCGAGCGCGTCGAGGCTGATGTCTGAGAGGTCGAGCCGCGCGTCGCGCAGCGAGAAGCCCGCCGACGCCGCGGCGGGGCCGAAGCGCGATCCCTCCGCGGTCAGCGACGCCTGACCGGCGAGCGCCTCGCCGAAGGAGACGCCGTGCTCCAGCGCCACGCGGCCATAGGGTTCGCCGGCAAAGGCGAGTCCGTCGAGCGTGAGCGCGCCGTCGATGCGGGGCGCGGAGAGCGCGCCGGTGACGCGGCCCTGCGCCGCGAGCGCGCCGGCGGCGTCGACGTCATAGGAGGCGGCGAGCGGCGCGAGGTCGGGGATCGCGAGCGTGTAGTCGAGGCGGTCGGCGTCGTCCGCCAGCGGGGCGGGGGCGTCGGCGGCGGGAAGCCGGCCGGAGGCCTCGGCGGTCAGCGCCGGGGCGGCGAGGCGCAGGGCGTCGAGCGTCAGGCCAACGTCGTCGAGCCGCCCGCGCGCCAGCAGCGTCGCGTCGCCGAGAGTTTCGGGCCGGATGCGGTCGAGCCTGAGCCCGGCGGTCTCGCCGGAGACGTCGAACGCCGCCGAGAAGCCTTCGGGGGAAGGGGCGGCGGCCCCCGTCAGCGTCAGGTCCGCAGCCAGCCGGGCGGCCGCGAGGTCCACCGGCGCGGTCCGCAGCCCGTCGAGCGAGAGCGCGCCCTGGGCGCGCAGCGCGGCGAGCGCGCCGCTGACGGCGCCCTCGAAGGCGACGCGCTCGAACGCGACCTGCTCGACCAGCGCCGAGAGGCCGGCGCCGGCCTCAAGCGAGACGTCGGCCTGCACCGCGCCGGTCTCCCGGGCGAAGGTTCCGTCCACGACGACCGAGAGTTCCGGCGCCGTGATCCTGCCCTCGGCGATCTCGATCACGCCGTCCGCGTTCTCGCTGGCGCGCGCGCGCAGGGTCGCCGTCTCGCCCAGCGCAGCGGCGACGGCCGGCGGCGCGGCGGGGCCGGGGCGCAGTTCGGCGGTCGCGTCGACGCTGAACGGCGGGCCGACGACGACGGTCGCCGCGCCGGTCGCGCGATAGACGCGGTCTGTCTCGGCGTCGAAGCGCAGCCGCCAGTCCGTGAGCGGGCCGCGCGCCTCCAGGTCGACGCGCGTGGCGCTGTCGTCGGGAAAGCCCGCGAGCTCCGCCACCAGCCCGCCGGCGGCCTCGTCGGCGGCGAGATCGAGCCTCAGCTCACCCGTGGAGAAATCGCGCAGGTAGTCGAGCGCGATGGAGCCGAACACGTCGTCGGTGCGGTTGACGTAGAGAGCGACGGCCTGCTCGTCGCCCTCGTCGCGCGCGTTCCCGCGGGCGTCGAAGCGCATCCCCTGCGCGGCGACGACGCCTGGCGAGATCTCGACCCGGCGCAGGTCCATGACGTTCACGCGGGTCGCGATGGGGGCGCGCGGCCAGGCGAAGGGTTGCGCCGTCTCCGCGTCGGGCTCCTCCTGCGCAGGCGTCGGCTCGGGCTCGGGCGCCCGCAGCACCCGCACGCCACGCGCGGAAAGGCGGTCGATCTCCAGCTCGCCGAGCAGGATGCGCGAGACGCGCCATGTCAGCGTCACGCCCTCGATCTCCAGCCAGACGCCGCGCCGGTCCGCGACGGTGACGCCGACGAGTTCGGCCGCGCCGTCCTCGCCGTCCTCGATCCCGCGCGCCTCGACCGTGAAGCCCTCGCTGGAGATCTGGCGCAGCGCGAACTGCACCAGCGACTCGCCCACGCCGAAGATCGAGAGCTGCGCCGGGCCGGGCAGGGGCGCGAGCGCCAGGCACAGGGCGAGCAGCAGCGCGCGCATCAGTAGGCCTGTCCAATGGAGATGTAGATCTGGAAGGCGTCGTCGCGGTCGCGCGGATTCAGCGGCACGCCGACGTCGAGCCGTATCGGCCCGACCGGCGAGAGGTAGCGCACGCCGGCGCCGGCCGCGAACTGCACGCCTTCGTCGAAGTCCGGCCACTGGGCGTCGCTCACCGTGCCCGCCTCCGCAAAGAGCGCCGCGCCGACGGGGCCCCAGACGACGGAGCGCAGCTCGACCCCTAGTTCGGCGACCGAGAGGCCCCCCGTCGGGTCTCCGTCGGCGTCGAGCGGGCCGATGTCGCGCTCGCCGTAGCCGCGCACCGAGCCGCCGCCGCCGGAGAACAGCCGCTGGCTGGCGGGCACGCCCTCGTCGTCCGCCGCGACGATGGAGCCGAGCCGCGCGCGGGCGGCGAGGACGTGGCGGGCGTCGGAATCGAGCGCCTGATAGACCGAGCCGCTGCCGTCGAAGCGCATGAACACGGGGCGCGGCCCCTCATCGGCGTAGCCGGTGAACGGCGTGAAGCCGATGTTGAGGCGTGCGCCCTCGCTGGGGTTCAGCGGATCGTCGCTGCCGTCGTAGTTCGCGAAGGCCGGCAGGCCGGCGAGCAGGAAGCGCTTCTCGGTCGTCCCGTCGTCGATCAGGCTCGCCTGCAGCAAGCCGCCGGCGCCGACGCGCCATGTGTCGCTGAGCTCCCGTTCTAGGCCGGCGGTGAGCTTGACGGCGTATTCCTCGAAGGCGTCGTCGTCGGTGTGGTTCAGGCCGAAGCCGGCGACGAAGTCCTGTCCGGGGCGGAGGTACTGCGGCTCCTTGTAGCGCAGCTCGAGATTCTGCTCCTCCAGCCCGGCGAGCGCCTCGGCGCGGATCGTCTCATTTGCGCCGAACAGGTTGCGGTGCTCGTAGGAGCCGCGGACCGCCGGGCCCGCGTCGGTGTCGTAGCGGGCGCCCGCGGTCACCGTGCGCCGCGGCCCTTCCTCGGCCCGGACGAGGACCGGCGCGGCGTCGCCTTCGGGCGGCGTTTCGGGGGGGGCGGCGGAGATCGCGTCGAAAAGCTGCGTCTCCACCAGGGCCTGCTGGAACTCCCGCAGCTTGCGGGCGTCGTAGGGCTCCCCCGGCTCCCAGTTCTGGTAGGTGCGCAGATACGCCTCGTCGACCTGCTCCAGCCCCTCGAAGCGCGGAGCGCCGAAGACGTAGTAGGGGCCGGGCGCGATGGACGTGTCGACCTCGATCTCGTGGCGCTCAAGGTCGGCCACCGCGTCGCGGCCGCGCGCCTCGACATAGGGCCGGCCCTCGTTGCGCAGCCTGGTCACCGCGGCGCTCTCCGCGGCGAGGATGTCGGCCGCGACCGCCGGACCGCCGACCGGCGAGCCGAGCGCCGCGGCGTCGAGCTCGAGCGGCGGGCCGTCGACCTCACCCAGCGGGGTGAAGCCGTGGCGGGCGAGGGTGAAGCGCGGGCCGGCGTCGATCGCCACGACGGCGCGGGCGATCGGGCCGGACGCGTCTTCGGCGCCCTGCGCGGGCGCGGCGCCGCCGCCGTCGCCCGGATCTTCGAGCGACACGACCTCGACGGCGATGGTCGGCTGGAACCAGCCGTAGGAGCGCAGGATCTTCTCGGCCGTCGCGACGTCGTCGCGGGCGCGGCGGCGCAGGAAGGCGATGCTCTGCGCGCCGGCCTCCTGCCGCCGGAAGATGCCGAGCGACTGGCGCATCAGCGCGTCGATCTCGTCGTTCGGCGCGCCGGTCACTTCGGCCTCGTAGGCGACCGCGGTCTCCGGCTGCTCGAAGGTGAGCGGCTGGTCGACGTCGGTCCCGCCGATGCAGCCGGCGAGCCCCAGCGACGAGGCGAGCGCCGCGGCGCAGGCCCGCGCCCCGCTCACGCCAGGCCGGCGCAGAAGCGCTGGATGCGGGCGCAGGCCTCGGCCAGCACCGCGTCCGCGGCGGCGTAGCTCACACGGAAATGCGGGCTCAGCCCGAAGGCGGCGCCGTGCACGACCGCGACGCCCTCCGCCTCCAGCAAGGCGGCGCAGAACGCCTCGTCGTCGTCGATCGGGCGGCCCGAGGGAGCGCGTCTGCCGATCGCCCCGGCGCAGGACGGATAGACGTAGAAGGCCCCTTCCGGCGTGGGGCAGGCGAGGCCGTCGGCTGCGTTCAGCCCCGCGACGACGAGATCGCGCCGCCGCAGGAAGGCGGCGCGGCTCTCCGCGATGTAGTCCTGCGGGCCTTCGAGCGCCGCGAGCGCCGCCCACTGGCTGATCGAACAGGGGTTGGTGGTGCTCTGGGTCTGCACCTTGCGCATCGCATCCACCAGCCGCTTCGGCCCGGCGCAGTAGCCGATGCGCCAGCCGGTCATCGCATAGGCCTTGGAGACGCCGTTCACGGTGAGCGTTCGGTCGCGCAGGGCGGGCGCGACCTGCGCGGGGGTGGCGAAGTCGAAGCCCGGATAGGCGATGTGCTCGTACATGTCGTCGGTCATCACCCAGACATGGGGGTGGCGTTCGAGCACGTCGGTCAGCGCCTTCAGCTCCGTCGCCGAATAGCCGGCGCCGGAGGGGTTCGAGGGCGAGTTGAAGATGAACCACTTCGTGCGCGGCGTGATCGCCGCCCCCAGCGCCGCGGGCGTCAGCTTGAAGCCCGTCTCCAGGGCGGCCGGAACGATCACCGGCTCGCCGCCGGCCAGCCGCGTCATGTCGGGGTAGCTCACCCAGTAGGGCGCGGGGATGATCACCTCGTCGCCGGGGTTGAGCGTGGCGACAAGCGCGTTGAAAAGCACCTGCTTGCCGCCGGTGGAGACCATCGCCTCCTCCGGCGTGTAGCTCAGGCCGTTCTCGCGCGCGAACTTGGCGCAGATCGCGGCCTTGAGTTCGGGGATGCCGTCGGGCGCGGTGTACTTCGTCTCGCCGCGGTCGATGGCGTCGCGCGCGGCCTGCTTGATGTGCTCGGGCGTGTCGAAATCAGGTTCGCCGGCGGAAAGCGCGATGACGTCGCGCCCCTGCGCCTTGAGGTCCCGCGCCATCTGGGTGATGGCCACCGTCGGCGAGGGCTGCACGCGCGCCAGCGCGTCGGAGAGGAAGGCCATACCGCACGAGCCTTGGTTAAAGGGATCACCCGTGACGCTTAGGGCTCCTCAGAGCGCGCATCAAGCGCCGGGGCGAGCGACCGTCGATGAGGATGAGGCCAAGTCCCAGCAGCATATAGCCAAACCACGCAGTCGGACCGACCCGCTCGCCGAGCGCTACGGCGCCGAGCGCGACGGCGACGGGGGGAATCAGCAGCGTCACGAGCATCAGATTCGCCGCCCCGGCCGTCGCCAGGATCCGGTAGTAGAGCAGGTAGGCCGCGGCCGTTCCCAGCCCCGCGAACCACGCCACCGCAGCCCAGGCCTGCGGCGACAGCGCCAGCGTCGGCCAGCCCTCGACGGCCGCCGCCAACGGCGCCGCCATCAGCGCGGAGCAGGTCAGCATCCCGGCCGCGGCGGTGGCGGGCGGCACCCCGCGCAGCCGCAGCTTGGCCCAGACCGAGGCGAACGCGTAGCTGAGCGCGCCCAGCCCCACGGCGCCCTGGGCGAGGCTGCGCAGGTCGAGCCCCGAGAGCGCCTCCGCGCCGATGATCGCGACGACCCCTGCGAAACCGGCCGCGACGCCCGCCGCGCGCAGCGGCGTCAGCCGCTCGTCGGGCAGGATCGCCGCGGCGACAACCGCGCCGAACACCGCGGTCGCGGCGTTCAGGATCGAGACCAGGCCTGTCTCGACATGGGTCTGCGCCCAGGCCATGAGGCTGAAGGGGACGATGTTGTTGAGCAGCCCCATGACCGCGAAGGACAGCCACGCCGCCGGATCGGCCGGCGGGCGCTCGCCGCGCCAGAGCGCGATCGCCCAGAGCAGCAGCGCAGCCCACCCGACGCGGTGCAGCACCGCCGTCAGGGGCCCCATCTCGCGCAGCGCCACGGCGATGGAGAGGAACGACGCGCCCCATATCACGGCGAGCAGCGCCAGTTCGACCGCCGCGCCCCGCGTGATGCGCGCCTGCGCCTGCATTCCCGTTCCTCCCCAGCGCCCGACCCCGGGGAGACCCGTCTATCGCCGCGCCGCCGCCCTGGCGACCCGGATCTTGCCGCGGCGGCCGACCGGGGGCGACAGGACGCGCCTGCGGTGCTACCCCTAGCGTCAAGCCGAGCATGACCGGATCGGGGGAGGAAACCGGGTGCAGGACGCCTACTACGACGAGGATAGCGCCACGTTCGGCGACCGCATGGCCGCGGCGCGGGAGGAAGCCGGGATCGGCGCGACGCAGCTCGCCCAGAAGCTCGGGGTCAAGACGCAGACCATCGCCGCGTGGGAGACGGACCGCGCGGAGCCGCGCGCGAACCAGTTGCAGACGCTTGCGGGGGTGCTCGGCGTCTCGATGAAATGGCTCATGACCGGCATCGGCGACGGGGTGGCGCCGCCGCCCGACGCCCACCGCGACGCCACGATCGCGCTGCTGCTCGGCGAACTGCGGGAGGCGCGCATGGCGCAGGCCCGCGCCGCCGAGAAGCTGGCGCGGATCGAGACGCGGCTGCAGGCGCTGGCCGCGGGCGGCTGAGGCGACGCGTCGATCCCGAACATCGACAGGACTCCTCATGCCTCGCATCGGCCCTCAGGCGCGTCGGCGCTCAGCCGGGAAGGAACTCAGCCCGGCAGGAACTCGGACGGGTCGACCGACGCGGCGCCGCGGCGCACCTCGAAGTGAAGCACCGCGTCCGTGCCGGACTCCGGCGCGGCGACCACGCCGATGGTCTGGCCCTTGCGCACGCGGTCGCCCTGCGCGACCGTCACCCCGTCGACATGGCCGTAGACCGTCAGCAGGTCGTTGGCGTGGCGGATGAGCACGATGGTCTGGAGACCGCCGAGCGATTCGGAGACCAGAGCCACCTGACCGTCGGCGGCCGCCGAGACCGGCGCGCCGGTCGTCGCGCCGAAGTCCACGCCGTCATTGCGCCCGGCGCCGGCGGCGCGACTGTAGGGCCGGACGATCGGGCCGGACACCGGCGCCGCGAAGGTCGCCGGCGCCGGCGGCGGCGGCGCAACCACGGCGGGCGCGGGGGCGGGCTCGACGACGGCGACGGACGACGGCGCGTCGCGAACCGGCGCCTCTGCGGGGGCGGGGGGCGTCGCGGGGTCGGGGGCCGGTGCAGGGGCGGGGGTCGGCGTGGGCGCGGCCTCGGGCGTCCCGCTCTGCGGCGTGGGCGAGGGCGGCGCGGCGTCGTCGCCGAGGCTCGCCTCGATGGCGGCGATGTCGAACCCGGTCGCGCCGGCCGCGGCGGCGGTGGAGGGGGCCGGCGCTTCGGGCGCGGCCGGCGGCGTCTCAAGCGGCGTCTCGAGCGGCGTCGGGGCGGAGACCTGCGCGACGGACGTTCCGCCGGGGGACGGCGGCAGGATCAGCTCGTCCCCGGCGCGCGGCTGGTATCCCGCCGGCAAACCGTTGTAGGCGGCCAGCGCCGCCGGCGAGAGGCCGACGCGAGACGCCATCGACGCCACGGTGTCGCCCTGCCGCGCGACCACGGCGCGGTAGCCGCCGTAGTCGACCACGCCGCGCGCGTCGGCCGCGCCGGGCTGGAGGGCGGCGATGGCCGCGTTGTCGACGGCGGGCGCGGCGGGCCGCGGCTGCGGCGCCGACGGCTGGGTGCCGCGATAGACGACCGGCGCCGGCTCGGGTCGCTCGGCGCAGGCCGCGACGGTCAGCGCCGCCGCAAATGCGGCGCCCACGCCGCTCAACCTGGAAATGCGCTCGCCCATGACGTTTCTCCCCTTCGTCTCGCCTCGTGAGGCGCCGCCCGCGGCCGGCGGATCACGCGTCGCCTTCGGGCAGCCCGGCCAGCAGCGGCACGAAGCGCACTGGAAGCAGCTCGGTGTACTCCAGCCCCTGCGGCGTCTTTACGATCCTTATCAGCTGTTGCACATCGTCGCTCTGGCCGACGGGCAGCACCATCACGCCGCCCTCGCGCAGTTGTGAGAGCAGCAGCGCCGGCGGATCCTCCGCCGCCGCCGTCACCATGATGCGGTCGAACGGCGCCTGGTCGGGCCAGCCGAGCGCACCGTCGCCCGAGACCAGCGAGACTGAGCCGAGATCGAGCGCCTTGAGCCGTTGGGCGGCTTCGCGCGCCAGCGCCTTGTGACGCTCGATGGCGTAGACGCGCCGCGCGAGGCGCGCCAGCACGGCGGCCTGGTAGCCCGAGCCGGCGCCGACCTCCAGCACCTTGCAGCGCGGCGTCGGCGCGAGCGCCTGCGTCATCACGCCCACGACCGAGGGTTGCGATATGGTCTGGCCGCACGCGATGGGCAGGGGCAGGTCGTCATAGGCGCGGTCCCGGAACGCGCGGTCCACGAACATGTGGCGCGGCGTCGCCTCGATGGCGGCGAGCACCCGCGCGTCGGTGACGCCGCGGCTGCGCAGGGAATAGACGAGCCGCATCATCTGCTCGCGGTCGGGCGCGCCCGGCGCAGCGGCGCCCGCGCCCGCCGGGAGGGAGCCGTGGGGGCCGCCCGGGGCGCGCGTCATGGTCAGCCGACGAGCGCGGCGCGCGCGCCGTCGAGCAGGTCGTGCGCGGTGAGATCGGGGCGCATCGGCGTGACGGTGATCCAGCCCTCATGGCCCAGCACCGCGTCCGACCCCGCCTCGGCGCTGGTGTTGGCGGTGCGGTGCTGGAGCCAGAAGAAGGTGCGGCGCGAGGGCGAGACGTACTCCACGCAGTCGAACGTCCCCGAGCCGCGGCGGCCCTGCGGCGCCAGCGCGAAGCCCTTGACCGCCTGCCCTTCGACCGCAGGAAAGTTCACGTTGTAGAAGATGTCGTGGCTCCACGGGCAGCCCAGCACCCGGCGCACGGCTTCGGCCCCGTGGGCGCGGGCCGAAGCGAAGGCGTCGGCGGGCGCGTCGTCGCCGCGGCGGTAGTACTGGCTGAGCGCGACGGCGCGCACGCCCTGCAGCGCGCCCTCCATCGCGGCCCCGATGGTGCCCGAATACACTGCGTCCTCGGCGACGTTGTGGCCCATGTTCACGCCCGACAGCACCAGATCCGGCTTCACCTCCGCCAGAATGTGATGAACCCCGAGGATGACGCAATCCGCAGGATTGCCGTCCACCGCATAGCGCCGGTCCTCAAGCTTCGCCAGCCGCATGGGTTTGGTGTAGGAGATGCAGTGCGAGACGCCCGAGCGCTCGTCGCCCGGCGCCACGACCCACACCTCGCCGTCGGGCCCTGCTATGTCATGTGCGATGGCCTCGGCCACTTTCAGGCCGGGGGCGGTGATCCCGTCGTCGTTGGTCACGAGGATGCGCATCAGGCGGTTCCGGATTCCAGGGTTCCATCGGGCGCGATCCGCGTCGCTCCCTTCATGTAGGGCCGCAGGACGGCGGGGACCGTGACGCCCCCCTCCGCGTCCTGCCCGTTCTCCATCACCGCGATCAACGCGCGGCCCACGGCGAGGCCGGAACCGTTGAGGGTGTGGACGAATTCGGGCTTCGCCTCCGCCTCGGGCCGGAAGCGGGCGTTCATGCGCCGCGCCTGGAAGTCGCCACAGAGCGAGCAGGAGGAGATCTCGCGATAGGTGTCCTGCCCCGGCAGCCACACCTCGATGTCATGGGTGCGCCGCGCGCCGAAACCCATGTCCCCGGTGCAGAGGACCACGGTGCGGAAGGCGAGGCCGAGCCTGGCGAGGACGCCTTCGGCGCAGGCGGTCATGCGGTCGAGTTCGGCGCGGCCGTCCTCGGGTCGGACGATGGAGACCATCTCGACCTTCTCGAACTGGTGCTGGCGCAGCATCCCGCGCGTGTCCTTGCCCGCGGAACCCGCCTCGGAGCGGAAGCACTGGGTGTGCGCTGCGTAGCGGCGGGGCAGGGCGGCGGCGTCGAGGATCTGCCCGGCGACGAGGTTGCTCAGCGTCACCTCGGCGGTCGGGATCAGCCACCAGCCGTTCTCGGTCCGGTAGAGGTCTTCGGTGAACTTCGGCAACTGCCCGGTGCCGAGCAGCGCTTCGTCGCGCACCAGCACCGGCGTCCACGCCTCCGTCAGCCCGTTCTCGTCGATGTGGGTGTCGAGCATGAACTGGGCCAGCGCGCGGTGCAGCCGCGCCAGCGCGCCGGACAGCACCACGAAGCGGGCGCCGCTGAGCTTCGCGGCGGCCTCGAAATCCATGCAGCCCATAGCCTCGCCAAGCTGCCAATGCTCCCTTGGCGCGAAGTCGAGGCGCGGAGGCTCGCCGACGCGCCGCAGCTCGACGTTGCCGGCCTCGTCGGCGCCGTCGGGCGTGTCGTCGAAGGGCGCGTTCGGGAGCGCCATCAACTCGGCGGTCAGCGCCTCGTCGGCGGCCTTCGCCTCGGCCTCCAGCCGGGCGATCTCGTCCTTCTTCTCCGCGACCACGCCGCGCAGACGCTCGAACTCCGCGTCGTCGCCCCGCGCCTTCGCGGCGCCGACTTCCTTCGAGGCGGCGTTGCGCGCGGCCAGCGCGGCCTCCGCGGCGGTGATGGCGGCCCGCCTGCGGCCGTCGATCTCCAGCAGCGTCTCCGCCATCGGCGGCAGACCGCGTCGGGCGAGGGCGGCGTCGAAGGCGTCTGGCGCGTCGCGCAGCGTGCGGATGTCATGCATGGCGTAAACTCGACGGGCTTGCGGCGAAGCGTGCGGCGGGAGGGCTCATGGCGCGGCTTATGCCGCATCGCACGGGCCTGCGCCAGCGTCGCAGGCCCCGGGTCGGCGCCGGTCGCCCCCCCATTGCGCCCATGGCGCCCGCGGCTATAGTCCGCGCGACTTTCGCAGGGCCGGTCATGATCCGGCGGACGCACGAGATACGGAGACAACGCCGATGTTCATTTCGCCCGCCTACGCCCAGGCCGGAGGGGCGCCCGCCGGGGGCGACTTCATCATCCAGCTCATCCCGCTGATCCTGATCTTCGTGATCTTCTACTTCTTCCTGATCCGCCCGCAGCAGAAGAAGGCCAAGGAGCACAAGGCGATGATCGACGGCCTGCGCCGCGGCGACCAGATCATCACCCAGGGCGGCGTCTACGCCAAGGTGACCAAGGTGATGGACGACGCCGTGGAGGCGGAACTTGCGCCCAACGTGAAGGTGAAGGTGGTGAAGTCCACCGTCGCCGCGCTGGTCTCGAAGTCCGAACCCGCCAACGACAACTGAGCCTGACCCGCATCGGAGGCAGGCCATGCTGCAGTACTCGGCCCTGAAGAAGGCGCTCGTCATCGCGCTCTGTCTGCTGGGCGTGGCGCTCACGGCGCCCAACTTCTTCTACGAGACCGCCGACGAGGCCGCGCGCGCCCGCGCGCAGGTCGAGCGGCTGGAGGAGCGCGGCGCGCCGGTTCCGCCGGACCTTGCGGCGCAGGCGGCGGCGTGGCCCTCATGGCTGCCGGGCTCGGTGCTCAACCTCGGGCTCGACCTGCGGGGCGGCGCGCATCTGCTCGTTGAAGTGCGAGTCGAGGACGTCTACGCCGAGCGCATCGCGTCGCTGTGGCCGGAGGCGCGGTCTGCGCTGCGCGAGGCGCGGGAGGTCGTGGGGCCGTTCCGAGAGGTCGACGGCGACCGGCAGGCGCTGGAGATCCGCCTGCTGCAGCCCTCCGCGGCGGGCATGGACGCAGCCGTGGGCGCGCTGGAGGAGATCGCGCAACCCGTGACCTCGGGCATCCTCGGGGGACCGGCCGGCCGCGACATCGCGGTGGAGCGGCTCGGCGACGACCGCCTGCGCGTGACGCTGACCGAGGCCGAGCGCGCCGCGGCGCTCGAGCGCACCATGGCGCAGTCGCTGGAGATCGTGCGCCGCCGCGTGGACGAGGCGGGCACCCGCGAGCCCACGATCCAGCGGCAGGGCGAGCGGCGCATCCTCATCCAGGTGCCGGGCGTCGGCTCGGCGGAGGAGTTGCTGGCGCTGCTGGGCGAGACCGCGAAACTCTCTTTCCACGAGGTCGTCAGCCAGACCGAGAACGCGCAGGCGTCGGCGGCGCCGGGCGAGATGATCGTCCCCGACGCCGACCAGGTCGGCCTCTCCTACGTCCTGCAGAGCGCGCCGACCGTGGCGGGGGAGAACCTCGTCGACGCCTCCACCGGGTTCGACCAGGACGGGCGGCCGGCGGTGAACTTCCGCTTCGACACGGCCGGCGCGCGCGCCTTCGGCGACTACACCCGCGCAAATGTCGGCAAGGTGTTCGCGATCGTGCTCGACGGGCAGGTGATCTCGGCGCCGCGCATCATCTCCGCCATCACCGGCGGCTCCGGGCAGATCACCGGCAGCTTCGATGTGGCCGAGGCGAACCGCCTCGCCATCCTGCTGCGGGCGGGCGCGCTGCCGGCGGAGATCGAGGTGCTGGAGCAGCGCACGGTCGGGCCGGAGCTCGGCGCGGACAGCGTCGCAGCCGGAAAGATCGCGACCGTCGTCGCGCTGATCGCGGTGATGGTGTTCATGGGGCTGAGCTACGGGCTGTTCGGCCTGTTCGCCAACGTGGCGCTGATCGTCAACATCGCGCTCATCATCGGCGTCCTGTCGGCGCTCGGCGCGACGCTGACGCTTCCGGGCATCGCGGGGATCGTGCTGACGATCGGCATGGCGGTGGACGCCAACGTGCTGGTGTTCGAGCGCATCCGCGAGGAACTCAAGCGGTCGAAGGGGCCGGCGCGCGCGATCGAGGCGGGCTACGAGCGCGCGCTCTCGGCCATCGTCGACGCCAACATCACCACGCTGATCGCCGCCGTGATCCTGTTCGCGATGGGTTCCGGCCCGGTCAAGGGTTTCGCGGTGACGCTGAGCGTGGGCGTCGTCACCTCGGTGTTCACGGCCATCATGGTCACGCGGCTGATGGTGGCGACGTGGTTCGAAGCGCGCCGGCCGAAGGCGCTGGCCCTGTGACCCGCGTCATCACTCGTGCAAGGAGCGTCCCATGCGACTGATGAGGCTGGTGCGCGACGACACCCATGTAGGCTTCATGAAGCTGGCGAAGCCGGCGGTGCTGTTCTCCGCCGCGCTGGCGCTGCTGTCGGTGCTGTCGCTCGCGGTGATCGGGCTCAACTACGGGATCGACTTCCGCGGCGGCGCGGTGGTGATGGCCGAGACGCCCGAGCCGCGGCCCATCGCCGAATGGCGGGCGGCGCTGGGAACGCTGGAGGCCGGCGACGTCGCCGTGACGTCGATCTCGGACCCCGCCGCCGAGCTGACGGGCGCCGCGCGCAACTCGGTGATGGTGCGCATCGGCGCCGACGACCCCAACGCCGCCGCCAGCGAGGCCCGCGCGCTGCTGGAGGACGCATTCCCCGACGTCACCATCCTGCAGACCGACGCCGTGGGCGCGAAGGTCTCGGGCGAGTTGCTCCAGGCCGGCGCGCTGGCGCTGCTGCTCGCGGTGCTGGCGGTGCTCGTCTACATCTGGCTGCGGTTCGAGTGGCAGTTCGCGGTCGGCGCAGTCATTGCGCTCGCCCATGACGTGCTGATCACCGTGGGCGTGTTCTCGATCACCGCCACGGAGTTCAACCTGTCGATCATCGCCGCGCTGCTGACGATCATCGGCTACTCGCTCAACGACACCGTCGTCATCTTCGACCGCGTGCGCGAGAACCTGCGCAAGTTCAAGACCCGGCCGCTGGCGGAGGTGCTGGACCTCGCCATCAACGAGACGCTCTCGCGGACCTTCATGACCTCGGGCACGACGCTGATCGCGCTGATCGCGCTCTATGTGCTCGGCGGCGAGGTGATCCGCGGCTTCACCTTCGGCATGATCTTCGGGATCGTGATCGGCACCTACTCGTCGGTGTTCGTCGCGGCGGCGGTGCTGCTGTGGCTGGGCGTGACGCGCGAGCCGCTCGATGCTGACGCGGCGGCGGGCGTGAAGTTCAGCGACGGCGGCGCCTGAGGGCGGCCCGGTGGTATCGCGCCCATGAAGATGCACGAGGTCGCCTTTCCCGACCGCCCGCCGATCGACGGCTATGGCGCCGGCGGCTTCCGCATCGGCGGCTACGCCCATCAGGGCGGTCTGCTGCTGCTGCCGGGCAGGGTGGGCGCATGGGCCCCGGCGCAGCCGCCATCGCCTGCCTGCTTCGCCGACGTCATCGCGGCGGCGGACGCCATCGACATCCTGCTCGTCGGCATGGGGCCGGACATTGCGCCGCTGCCGCGCGAGACGCGCGCCGCGATCGAGGCGGCGGGGCTGGGCGTCGAGGTGATGGCCACCCCGGCGGCCTGCCGCACCTACAACGTGCTGCTGGCCGAAGACCGGCGCGTGGCCGCCGCGCTGGCGCCGGTTTGACGGCGCGAGGTCGGAACGCCGGTTCCGGTCGGATCGTTAAGCGTCTATAACCCGCGCGACGGCGCTCGCCGCCGCGCCTGACCACCAGTCCAGAAGGGGCCTTTCCATGGCTTTCACTCTCCCCGATCTGCCCTACGCCCATGACGCGCTGGCCTCGGCCGGCATGTCAAAGGAGACGCTGGAGTACCACCACGACATCCACCACAAGGCCTATGTGGACAACGGCGCCAAGCTGCTCGACGGCTCGGGGCACGAGGGCAAGAGCCTCGAGGAGATCGTCAAGGCGACCTACAAGCCGGGCGAACTCGTGCAGTCCGGCCTGTTCAACAACGCCTCGCAGCATTGGAACCACATCCAGTTCTGGGAGATGATGGGGCCGAACCCGGGCGGCATGCCGTCGGAACTGGAGAAGCGCATCGTCGACGGCTTCGGCTCGGTCGACAAGTTCAAGGAGGCGTTCTCGGCCGCCGGCGCCGGCCAGTTCGGCTCGGGCTGGTGCTGGCTCGTCGTCGACGGCGATGGCTCGCTCAAGGTCACCAAGACCGAGAACGGCGTCAACCCGCTCTGCTTCGGCCAGACCGCCCTGCTCGGCTGCGACGTGTGGGAGCACTCCTACTACATCGACTTCCGCAACAAGCGCCCCGCCTACCTGTCGAACTTCCTCGACAAGCTTGTGAACTGGGAGAACGTCGCCTCCCGTCTGCCGGGCTGACACGCTCACCCGCCGGCGCCTTCTGCGGGGGCTGGCGGGTCTCGCCATCGGATCGTGGGCCGTCGGGGCCTATGCGACGGTGGTCGAGCCGGGTCTGCGCCTGCGCATCCAGCGCTGGGAGGTGCGCCCCGCGATCTGGCCGCGCGGATTAACACTGCGGATCGTGGCGCTGGCGGATCTGCATGCCGGCGGGCCGCACATACCGCTGTCCCGCATCGCCCGTATCGTCGAGGCGGCGAACGCCCTGGAGGGCGACACCGGCGTGCTTCTCGGCGACTACCGCGCCAGCCACAGCTTTGTTCTCGACCGCACGCCGCCCCGTCGCGCGGCGCGCGCGCTGGCGCGGTTCAAAGCGCGCGCCGGCGTGTTCGCCGTGCTCGGCAACCATGACTGGTGGGACGACATGGCCGAGCAGCGCGACCGGCGCGGGCGCTGCCGGTGGTGGGACGAGCTGGAGGACGCCGGCCTCGCCGTGCTGCACAACACGGTCGCTCCGGCCTCGGTGGACGGTCGCAGGGTCTGGATCGCTGGCCTCGGCGATCAGCTCGCCTATCGGCCGTTCTGGCACGTCGCCCAAGGGCGCGTGTTGCCCGCGGGCGGGCTTGACGATCTGGCGCAGGTCTCGGCGGCCACCCCCGACGACGGCGCGCCGGCGATCCTGCTCGCCCATGAACCCGACATCTTCCCGCTGGCCCCGCCGAGGTTCGCCGTGACGCTGGCCGGCCACACCCATGGCGGGCAAGTGCGCCTGTTCGGCTGGTCGCCGATCGTGCCTTCGGCTTTCGGCGCGCGCTACGCCTATGGCCATATCCGCGAGGACGGGCGCGATCTGATGGTCTCGGCCGGTCTCGGCTGCTCCATCGCGCCGGTGCGCCTCGGCATGCCGCCGGAAATCACCGTGATCGACCTCTCCTGAGCGCCATCGACCCTGCGGCGTGGCGGGCGTCCTAGCGGGCCGCGCGCAGCGCCGGCGATCGGTCGGAGCGCGCCCGGCGCTCCGGCCGGGCCGCGCGGGCTGTTGCTCAGCGGCGCCTCACGCCGCCTGGCGCGCGCCGCCGCCGCGGCGGTTGCGGGAGCGGCGGCGGCCCGTTCCCGGCGGGTTCTGGGCCGGGCGCTGGGGCGCGGGCGGCTGGTCGCCGAGGCTGCCGTCGGCGAGGAACGCGCGGCGGATCAGCTTCTCCACAGCGCGCAGCTTGTCGGTCTCGGTCTCGTCGCAGAGCGTGATCGCGACGCCCGTCTTGCCGTTGCGCCCTGTCCGGCCGATCCGGTGCGTGTAGTTCTCCGGCTCGTCGGGCAGGTCGAAGTTCACCACATGGGTCACGTTGTCGACGTCGATGCCGCGCGCGGCGATGTCCGTCGCCACCAGCACGCGGGCGCGGCCGCGCTTGAAGGCGTCGAGCGCGCGCTGGCGGGCGTTCTGGGCCTTGTCGCCATGGATCGCCTCGGCGGGATAGCCGTCGGTCTCGAGGTTCTTGGCGACGCGGTCGCAGCCGCGCTTGGTGCGGGCGAAGACGATGACGCGGGCCATCTCGGGGTCGGCCAGCAGCTTCGCCAGCGCGCCGCGCTTGGAGCCCGCCGAGACGTGCTCGACCCGCTGCTCGATCACCTGGACGGTGGTGCCCTGCGGCGCGATCTCGATGCGCACAGGGTCGTTGAGCAGTTCCGCCGCGAGCGCCTCGATCTCCTTCGGCATGGTGGCCGAGAAGAGCGCGGTCTTGCGGTTCTTCGGCGTGGCGGCGGCGACCTTGCGGATGTCGCGCACGAAGCCGAGGTCGAGCATCCGGTCGGCCTCGTCAAGCACCAGCGTCTCGACGCCGGCGAGGCTGATGCGGTTGTCGTCCATCAGGTCGATGAGCCGCCCCGGCGTCGCCACGACGACGTCCACGCCCTGCGCGATGGCGCGGGTCTGGTTTGCGCGGGACATGCCGCCCAGCACCAGCACGGTGCGCAGGCTGAGGCCGGAGCCGAAGCGGCGCAGTTCGTCGTCGATCTGCGCGGCGAGTTCGCGGGTGGGGGCGAGGATCAGCGCGCGCGGCTGGCGCGGCTGGCGGCCGGGCCGGCCGCCGAGGCGCTCGATCAGCGGCAGCGCGAAGGCGGCCGTCTTGCCGGTGCCGGTCTGGGCGAGGCCGAGCACGTCGCGGCCTTCGAGCTGCGGCGGGATCGCCTGCTCCTGCACCGGCGTCGGCGCCTCGAAGCCGCATTTGGCCAAAGCCTTGAGGATCGCGGGGGAAAGCGCGAAGTCGGAGAATTTCATCAATGCATCCACAGTTTACCGCTCCGCTCGGAGGCGGAGGGCGGCTCGGCGATCGCCAAGCGCAACTGGCGGAAAGCTCGGGGTTGCGACGGTGCGCGGCACACAAACTCGGGCCGCGTGCGCTGTCGTTGGGCCTGACATGGACGTGCTGCGCTGCAATGTCAAGCGCCGATCGCCCAGCCGAGGGCGGCGTAGCGCGCCGTCTTGACCGCGGCGACGATCAGGACGAACAGCCAGAGCGGCGTGCGCATGACGCCTGCGACCACGGTGAAGGCGTCGCCGAAGGGCGCCCAGCTAAGCAGCAGCGTCCAGACGCCGTAGCGCCGATACCAGCCCTGCGCCCTCTGCAGCTGCGCCTCCGTGACGGGAAACCAGCGCCTGTCGCGATAGTGCTCGATCCAGAGGCCCATGAACCAGTTGACGACCGATCCCAGGGTGTTGCCGAGGCTTGCGACGATGAGGATGAGCGGGTAGGGCGCGGTCTCGGCGACCGCCATCGCGACATAGACGACCTCCGACTGGAACGGCAGGATCGTCGCCGCGCCGAACGCGGCGGCGAACAGGCCCGCCAGCGCCGCAGCAACCTCCAGTTCAGACATGCCGCCTCCCGCGCCGAGTCCGGTGGTACCTAGCAGGCTTGCGGCCCGGCGCCACGCGGCCGCCGGATGAGCCGAGGCTCCCGCCGCGGCTTGTCTCCGGCGAGAGCCGAGGCGAGGCTGAGCGTGACACGGAGGAGACCGGCATGGCGATTCTGACCCCGACGGACGTGACCGTTCGCGTGACATGGCTCGGCGTCGTGCGAGACCGCGCCGTGACGCTGGAGAGCGCGCCGCGCGACAGCCTCTCGCTGGGCTGGGACGGTCCCGAGGGCGAGTGCCACGGGGGCCTGACGCGCCCCTCCTGCAGCCGCGTGAAGCTGCAATATCCGCGCGGAACGGAGATCCGCAACGCGCGCCAGCTCAGCATCCTCTCCGCGGAGGAGCTCGCCGCCATCGCCGCGGATCTCGGCCTGGAGACGCTGCCCCCGGCCTGGACGGGCGCCAACATGGTCGTGGAGGGCGCGCCGGACTTCACGCAGGCCCCGCCGGCCAGCAGGCTGATCTTCGAGACGGAAGGCGGCGGGCCCGGCGCGTCGCTGGCGATCGACATGGAGAACGGACCGTGCCGCTTCGTCGGAGAGACCATCGAGAAGCATCGGCCGGGCCACGGCTCGGCGTTCCCGCGGGTTGCGGCCGGCCGGCGCGGCGTCACGGCCTGGGTCGAGAAGACCGGCGTGGTCGCGCTTGGCGACGTCGCGCGGCTGCATGTTCCGCCCCAGCGCGTCTGGCCCCACGCCAGACCGGCGCGCAGCCCGCGGGAAGCCGCGGCCGGGTAGCTCCGTCTCACCCGGAAGGGTGGGCCCGCGCCGCCGGGAGATGGTCGCGCTCCACCCTTTCGGGCTCTTGCGCGTCCAGCCGCCGAACCGCATTGTCGCGCCCGGCCTAGGCCCCGCCCCACCCCGCGAGACGCGCGCACCGGCGCGCCAATGAAAACCTCCCCGGCGCCCAGTCTGGGAAAGTCGCTCCAGGAAAACGCCCATGTCACAGCCTTCCGACATCGACATCGCCCGCGCCGCCAGCAAGAAGCCGATCATGGAGATCGGCGCCGGGCTCGGCGTGCCGGCCGAGAGCCTGCAGCCCTACGGCCACGACAAGGCGAAGGTGTCGGCCGAGTTCATCAAGGGGCTGGAGGACAGGCCGGACGGACGGCTCATCCTCGTCACCGCGATCAACCCCACGCCCGCCGGCGAAGGAAAGACCACGACGACGGTGGGTCTGGGAGACGGTCTCAACCGGATCGGAAAAAAGGCTGCGATATGCCTGCGCGAGCCGAGCCTCGGGCCATGCTTCGGCATGAAGGGCGGAGCGGCGGGAGGCGGGCGCGCCCAGGTCGTGCCGATGGAGGACATCAACCTCCATTTCACCGGCGACTTCCACGCCATCACCAGCGCGCACAACCTGCTGAGCGCGATGATCGACAATCACATCTACTGGGGCAACGGCCTCGGGATCGACCAGCGCCGCATCGTCTGGCGGCGCGTGCTCGACATGAACGACCGGGCCTTGCGCCAGGTCACCACCTCGCTCGGCGGCGTCGCCAACGGCTTCCCGGCGGAGGCGGGCTTCGACATAACAGTGGCGTCGGAGATCATGGCGATCCTCTGCCTCGCCAAGGACGCGGGCGATCTGGAGCGGCGACTGGGCGACATCGTCGTGGCCTACACCCGCGACAAGGCGCCGATCACCTGCCGCGACATCAAGGCCGACGGCGCGATGACGGTGCTCCTGGCGCAGGCGCTGCAACCCAACCTCGTGCAGACGCTGGAGAACAACCCGGCGTTCATCCATGGCGGCCCGTTCGCCAACATCGCCCATGGCTGCAACTCGGTGATGGCGACGCGTACGGCGCTGAAACTGGCCGACTACGTCGTGACGGAGGCCGGCTTCGGCGCCGATCTCGGGGCGGAGAAGTTCTTCGACATCAAGTGTCGCAAAGCGGGGCTGAAGCCGGCGGCGGCGGTGATCGTGGCGACGGTGCGCGCGCTCAAGATGAACGGCGGCGTCGCCAAGGCCGATCTGGGCGTCGAGAACGTCGCGGCGGTGGAGAAGGGCTGCGCCAACCTCGC
Organism: Rubrimonas cliftonensis; assembly: GCF_900107585.1. Classification (GTDB taxonomy): domain Bacteria; phylum Pseudomonadota; class Alphaproteobacteria; order Rhodobacterales; family Rhodobacteraceae; genus Rubrimonas; species Rubrimonas cliftonensis. The sequence goes on from NZ_FNQM01000001.1 coordinate 247,768, forward strand.
GCGCCACATCGAGAACGTGCAGGGCTTTGGCATACCCGCCATAGTTGCAATCAACCGCTTCTACACCGACACCGACGGCGAACTCGAGGCGGTGCAGGCGCAGGTCGCCGCGCTGGGCAGCGAGGCCGTCGTGTGCGAACACTGGGCCAAGGGCTCCGAAGGCACTGAAGAGCTGGCGAAGAAAGTCATGGCGCTCGCCGAGAGTGGGAAGGCCGATTTCAAGCCCCTATATCCCGATGAGATGCCGCTTTTTGAGAAGATCGACACCATCTGCAAGAAGATCTATCGCGCCGGCGCCGCCCATGCGGACAAGAAGATCCGCGATCAACTCACGGCTTGGGAGAAAGAGGGTTACGGAAACCTTCCCGTCTGCATGGCCAAGACGCAGTACTCGTTCTCGACGGACCCCAACCTGCGCGGGGCGCCGGAGGGTTTCGAGATTCCGGTGCGCGAAGTGCGGCTGGCGGCGGGTGCGGGGTTCATCGTCGCCATCTGCGGCGAGATCATGACCATGCCGGGCCTGCCGCGCGTTCCCTCCGCGGAGAGCATCCGCATGGACGAGGAAGGGCTGGTGCAGGGCCTGTTCTGACGCGCCGCCGCCGGGGAGATCAGGGGGCGCCTCTCCGGGCGGCTCTCTGGTCTTGCGTCCGGGCGCGGGGCGGGTCAGCCTCGAGTCGCGCCATGGCGGGCGCTGGCCGGGAGACGCACCTATGCGCCTGATATCGTTGATGTTCGCCGCCCTGATCGCGGTCGCCGCTCATGCCGACGACGAAGAGGGATACTACTATCCGCCCGTCACGACATCGGAAGTCTTCGAGCGGACGCTCGCCGAAGCGCCGGCGGCGGACCGCGCGGTGCGCATCGGCTTCGTCACCCAGGTGACGCGGCAGCAGCTGGAGCACCCCACGCCGCCGCGCTTCGCCGTTTTCGCGAAGGGGGAGCAGGCGCAGGAGATGATCGTCATTGCGCTGGATCGTGACGTTTTTTCAACGCTCTACCGGGCGAGGGCGGTGATGGCGCAGCTCTCGGCGCCGGCCCGCACGACGGAGTTCTTCGTGCGCAACGCCGTCTCCGACCGCGCGACCTTCTACGACATGGTGAAGCTGATGGGCTTCGCGACGCTCACGCTGAGCGACGGCGAGACATGGAGCCACCGTGTCACGTTCCGATGAGGGCGCGATACCGCACGAATCGGAAAACGGGCGGCTCAGGGCTGTTTCACGCGGTCGAGCGCCGGCGCCCCCGTCATCGCTCCGCGAGGTCCGCAAGGCGGTCGATGTCGTCCCAGACGAAGACGCGCTCCGCGACGCGGCGGCCCTGCATCGAAAAGATCCGCCGCGCCTCCGGCCGGGCGCCGAGGGCGGCGTAGAAGGCGCAGGCCTTCTCGTTGCGCTCAAGCGCCCAGACGTCGGCTGAGGTCGCGCCCCAGCCGCGCATCCGCGCGAGCATCGCCGCGACGAGCCGCCTTCCAAGACCGAGACCCTGGGCGCGCCCGAGAAGGTAGAGCGCGTAGATCTCACCGTCGGCGAGGCGGTCGTCCTCGCGTTGCGGTCCGTAAGCGCCGAAGCCGACCGTCTCTCCAGTCAGCGTCGCCACGAGGGTTCCGCCGCCCTGCCGCGGCCGGGCGAGGATGCGCCGCCACTGCCTCAGCCGCCGGCCCTCGGCCCCGGCGTCCCACGCTGCGGGGCCCAGGATGCCGCCATAGCTCTCGCGCCACGCCTGCGCGTGGACGACGGCGATCGCGCCCGCATCCGCCCGACGGGCGGGCCGGATCGCGGCGCTAGTCGACGCCGGGCCGGCCATGGGCGAAGGCGGGCAGGGCGCCGAGGTCGTAGTAGTCGCCCTTCTCGGCGGTGAAGATGTCGGCGTCGAGCCGCACCCCGGTCGGCGCATCGAGAAGACCGAGCGCGATGTCGATAACGGCCCCGCCTTCTGCGGTCCCGCTTTCTGGGTTCCCGCCTTTTGGGATCCCGCCTTCTGGGATCTCTGGGCGCCAGAAGAGAAATCCGCCGCAGCGCGCGCAGAAGCCGCGCTCGGCGCGGGGGCTGGCGCGCCACCAGCGCAGGGTCGCGTCCGACGAGAAGCGCAGGGCGTCGACGGGCGCGGTGACGGCGGCCCAGACATGGCCCGAGCCGCGGCGGCACTCGCGGCAGTGGCAGGCGGCGGCGCGGTCCCGCGTCAGCCGGTCCACCGTGAAGGCGACGCCGCCGCAGTTGCAGCGGCCGCTGAGCGGGAGGTCGGCGTCAGGCATCGGCGAGGCCCTCCATGGCCATGAAGGCGCCGAACGCGATGGCGACGCGCGTCTCGACGCCGCCGGTCTCGGCGTAGACGTCGCTGCGGCCGACGGTGAGGCGGCGCCCGGCGCGCTCGACGACGCCGCGCGCGATCAGGCGGTCGCCCTTCGCCGGCGCCAGCAGGTTGATCTTGAGCTCCACGGTCAGCACGCCGTCGCTGGGTCCGAGCAGCGTCTGCGCCGCGAAACCGGCGGCGCTGTCGGCGATCGCCCATGCGGCGCCGGCATGGGCGTAGCCATGCTGCCGGGAAAGCTGCGGACGGATCGGCAGGACGATCTCCACGGCGCCCGGCGAGACGGCGGAAAGCTCGGCGCCGAGCAGCGCCACGAAACCCTGGCGCGAGAACTCCAGACGCGCCCGCTCGGCGAAGGCGGGGTCGCGCGGGAGAAGCCGAGCCTCGGCGGCGCCGGGCGCGCCGATATCGGATGGAGTGGCGCTCACCCGGCGCGGCCCGAAAGCGCCGACCGCGGCGCCGCGATGACGCGGCTTCCGACGAGCAGCGCGCGGGCGCCGGGGCCGAGCAGCGGATTGAATGCGGCGTCGGTCGCGCAGAGCCCTCCGGTGAAGGCCCCGAAAGCGGGCAGGATCACGCGGCGCCCGTCCTCCAGAAAGCAGCGCCGACGGATCCGGCGACCGTGTGGCGCGAGCGTCGCGGCCGGATGATAGTGCCCGCTGACCTCGCCGGGCGCGGCGCCGGGCGCGGCGATGTGGCGGAACACGAGCGGGCCGCCGGCGCTTGCGTCGGGGTGCGTCGCGTCGTGCTCCGCCACGGCCTCGCCGGGAAGGCAGGGCGTGGCGGGGTCGTGGTTGCCGCTGACCCAGATCCAGCGCCGGCCGCGCGCCAGCGCCGCAAGCCGGTCGCATGCCTCGCCGTCGAGCGCGCGGGCGGCGAGGTCGTCGTCGAAGCTGTCGCCGACGCAGACGACGCAGGCGGGGCGGAGCGCGGCGATCTCGGCCTCCAGCCGCGCCAGCGTCTCCGCGCATTCGTATGGCGGCAGCAACGCGCCGCCGCGCCGCGCCATGCGCTCGGCCTTGCCGAGATGGAGATCGGCGACCGCCATCAGCCCCAGCTCGGGAACCCAGAGCGCGCCGGAGGGCCGCGCCGCAACCTCACGGCCCGCGAGCCGGAAGAAAAGGCCCTCGCTGGCGGGAATCGGGAAGCGCGCGGCGATGTTCATGTGTGTGAACAAAGCATGATCGAACGGCACAGCGCAAGACGCCGCGACGCCGCTGGGCCGATGCTTGATATGCGCGGATGTCTGACGGCGGACCGGAGGGGCTTCGCTCGACGTTGACCCGTGCTGGTCGCGAGGGCCGCGATGTGAAGCTGAGCGCCCCGAAGCGTCCGACATCGGCTCAGCTCGGCCCGCGCCCCTGCGCGGCGCAGTCAGGCGCGGCCCTCTGCCTCCGCGACCAGCGCCTCGACCTCCTCCTCCAGAAGCCGGTCCTCGGCGGCGCCGGGCACCTTCTCGCGGCCCATCTCCATCATGAGCGGCGCGCAGAGCGGCGTCATGCGCGGGCTGCGGATGTGGCGGATGCGCCCGCCGATGCGGTCGAGCATCGCCTCGACACGCTCGAAATCGACCAGTCCGCGCTGGGCCTCGGCGCGAGTGATCGCGAGCATCAGGTGGCCGGGGTCGTATTTGCGCAGCGTGTCGTAGAGGATGTCGGAGGAGAAGGTCGCCTGCCGGCCGGACTTCACCTCGCCGGGCAGGCGGCGCTGGACGAGGCCCGAGACCACCGCCACCTGGCGGAAGGCGCGCTTCATCACCGAGGTTTCGGCCAGCCACTGCTCCAGCCCCTCCGCAAGGCCCTCGCGGGCGAAAATCGGCGCGGGGTCGTCCACGGGGTCGAGGCTCCAGACGAGCACGGCGTAGTCGTTGGCGAGAAAACCCAAGGGCGCAAGGCCGAGCGCCTCCATCCGCCTGGTGGCGAGCAGGCCGAGGGTCTGGTGCGCGTTGCGCCCCGCAAATCCCCATGCGGCCATGAACCAGCGCCCCGCACGGGGGAATGTCTCCACCAGCAGGTCGTCGGCGCGGGGCATCCCGGAGCGGGCGGCGTGCAGCCGCAGCCAGTCGGCGACCGGCGCGGGCAGGGCGGACCATTGCTCCGGCGCGTTGAGCATCGCCATGACGCGCTCGGCCAGCAGGGTCGAGATCGGCAGCTTGCCGCCGGCGAAGACGGGGATCTTCGGGTCGCGGCCGGGGGCCTTCGTCACCTGCAGCGACATCTCGCGCAGGCCCTCGAAGCGCACGACCTCGCCGCCGATCAGGAAGGTGTCGCCCGGCGAGAGGGTCGCGGCGAAGGCCTCCTCGACCTCGCCGAGAAGGCGCCCGCCCCCGCGCCTGGAGCCGGCCTGGACCTTGAGCGTTTCGGCTTCGACGATGACGCCGACATTCATGCGCAGGCGGCGGGCGGCGCGGGGGTCGCGCAGGCGCCACAGGCCGTCGGGCGCCTGCATCAGGCGGCGCCACTCGTCGTAAGCGCGGAGCGCATAGCCGCCGGTGGCGCAGAAATCGAGGCAGCGGTCGAAATCCTCGCGGTCGAGGGCGGCGTAGGGGCCGGCGCGGCGCACCTCGGCGAAAAGCGCGTCGGCCTCGAACGGCCCGGCGCAGGCGACCAGCAGGATGTGCTGGCAGAGCACGTCGAGCCGGCCCAGGGCGCGGGGCTCGCCGTCGAGCCGCCCCTCGCGCACGGCCTCCAGCGCAGCGCGGCACTCCAACACTTCAAGGCGATTGGCGGGGACGACCAGGGCGCGCGAGGGCGCGTCGAAGCGGTGGTTGGCCCGCCCGATGCGCTGGACGAGCCGCTTCACGCCCTTCGGCGCGCCGACCTGGATCACGAGGTCGACGTCGCCCCAGTCGACGCCGAGATCGAGCGAGGAGGTGCAGACGACGGCGCGCAGCTCTCCGGCGGCCATGGCGGCCTCGACGCGCTGGCGGGCCTCGCGGCCGAGCGAGCCGTGGTGCAGGCCGATGGGGAGATTGTCGGCGTTCACCTCCCACAGCGCTCGGAAGAACAGCTCCGCCAGCGCGCGGGTGTTGATGAAGATTAGCGTGGTGCGGGCGGCCTTCACGCGCTCGTAGATCGCGCGCACGGCGTAGCGCCCGCCCATGCCGGACCAAGGCGGGTCTCCGGCGTCGTCGAGGATGGCGATGTCGGGGTCGGGGCCGTCGGGGGCGCGCAGAAGCCGGCAGCCGTCGGGCGCCAGCCAGCGCGCCAGCCCCTCGGGGTCCTCGGTGGTGGCGGAGAGGCCGACGCGGCGATGGCCGGGCGCCAGCGTATCGAGCCGGGCGAGGCAGAGCGCGAGTTGGTCGCCGCGCTTGCTCTCGGCCAGCGCATGGGCCTCGTCGACGACCACCGCCTTGAGGCCGCGGAACGTCTCGCCGGCGTGTTCGGAGGCGACGAGCAGCGCGAGCGATTCGGGCGTGGTGAGCAGGATGTGCGGCGGGTCGCGGCGCTGGCGGGCCTTGACGCTGGCCCTGGTGTCTCCGGTGCGGTCCTCGATGCGGATCGGCAGCGCCATGTCGCGCGCCGGGCCTTCCAGGTTGCGGCGGATGTCGGCGGCCAGGGCCTTCAGCGGCGAGACGTAGAGCGTGTGGAGCCCGGGCGCGGGGTTTTCGATCAGCGCGGCGAGGCTCGGCAGGAAGCCCGCCAGCGTCTTGCCGGCGCCGGTGGGCGCGATCAGCAGATCGGCCCCGCCGAGTCGCGCGCGCGCGAGCAGCGCGAGCTGGTGCGGATGCGGCGCCCAGCCGCGGCCCTCAAACCAGTCGCGCAAGCGCCGGGGCAGGGCGGGCGCGTCGGGCGAAGGGGCGGCGGCGTCCATGCGGCGAAGCTAGCAGAGCGGGCCCGCGGCGCCAGCACGACCGGCGCAGCGGAGACGCCCCACAGCCGTCCACACCGGCCGCGGGGCGCTGAAGCGACCAGAAAAACAACGCCGCGCGGTCGGTCAAAAGCAATTCGTTAACTGCCCCGGAAATGCCGCATTTCCGCCGTGTTTGTCAAACTCTAAAAATTCGTTGGCGCAGGGCGGCCCCATGGTTGACGCGCGCCGCCGCGCGGCCTTTCGTGCCGCTCGACAGGGTGAACGGGAGAACAGGCGATGTTTCGCGCGATGATCGTCGACAAGGCCGAGGACGGGATCGTCACCGCCGGGGTGCAGGAAATCGCCGAGAACCGGCTGCCCGAGGCCGAGGTTCTCGTGGACGTCGCCTGGTCGACGCTCAATTACAAGGACGGCCTGTGCCTGACCGGCAAGGGCGGGCTGGTGCGCACCTATCCGCATGTGCCTGGCATCGACTTCGCCGGCGTCGTGGCGGAGAGCGCGGACGAGCGCTACAGGCCCGGCGACAAGGTGGTGCTGACCGGCTGGCGCGTTGGCGAGGCGTGGTGGGGCGGCTATTCCCAGCGCGCGAGGGTCAAGGCGGACTGGCTCGTGCCGCTGCCCGAAGGCCTTGACCTGCGCCAGACCATGGCGGTGGGCACCGCGGGCTTCACGGCGATGCTGGCGGTCATGGACCTTGAAGCGCATGGGCTCAAGCCTGAGAACGGCCCGGTGCTGGTGACGGGCGCGGCGGGCGGCGTGGGCTCGATCGCGACGGCGGTGCTCGCGAGGCTCGGCTACGAGGTGGCGGCGGTGACGGGGCGCCCCGAGACGGAGGGCTACCTCAAGGAACTCGGCGCCGCGCGCATCGTGCCGCGCGAGGAGCTGGCGGAGCCGCCGGCCAAGCCGCTCGACCGCGAAACCTGGGCTGGGTGCGTCGACGCGGTGGGCGGAAACATGCTGGCGCGGGTGCTGACGCAGATGAAGTATCGCTGCTCGGTCGCCGCCGTCGGGCTCGCCGGCGGCGCGGCGGCGCCGTTCACGGTGGTGCCGTTCCTGCTGCGCGGCGTGAACCTCCTCGGCGTCGACAGCGTGATGCGGCCCTACGAGGACCGGGTGGCGGCATGGGGGCGCATCGCCCGCGACCTCGACATGGAGAAGCTGGAGGCGATGGCGCAGCCGGCGAAGCTCGCCGACCTGCCGGAGCTGGGCCGCGCCATCCTGAAGGGCGGCGTGCGGGGCCGCGTGGTGGTGGACGTGAACGCCTGAGAGGGAGCGCGGCGCAATCCGCATCCCGCCGTCTGAATCGCGGATAATCATTATTATGTCAAATATTGTCGCTGGCGATGATCAGATGGCGGACCTGAGCGCATCGATGACCTTTAACTCGTTGCACCACCTGGCACGTTTCCCTCAAATGACGTCGCAGGCGCAGGCCGCAAGGATCAGGCGCGTCATGCCTGCGATGACCGGCTCGGCGTTCCCGACCCGGAAGCCGCCAGCCCTCGGCGCCAAGTCCCGCGCCGTCTGGACCTGCGCGGCGCGCTTGCGCTTTCCCCACCTTCGGGATTTCGGCCACTCTGCCGACTGGGCGCCGGCGAACGACCGCCGGGCGCCGCAGGATACGGGAGCAGCGCCATGTCGAACTTAGGCGCCAAGGGTCCGTTCGGCGGCTATCGCCGCGCCGTGCCGGACGACTGGCTGGACTACAACGGCCACCTCAACGAGGGGTTCTACGTCGTCGCCTTCAGCCACGCCTCGGACCTGTGGATGGATGCGATCGGGCTGGACGACGCAGGCCGCATGCGCTGGTCGCGCAGCATGTTCACGGTGGAGGCGCATGTGCGCTATCTCGCGGAAGTGCCTGCCGCAGCGGAGATTTCCGTCGCCACCTGGATCATCGGCGCCGACGACAAGCGGGCGCTTGCGTTCAGCGCGCTCTACGCCGGCGGCGCGGCGGCGCCGGCCGCCACCCATGAGGCGCTCTATCTCTGCGTCAACACCGTGACGCGCCGCGCAGGCGTCTGGCCTGCGCCGGTGCGGGCAGCGCTGGATGCGATGATCGAGACGCATCGCGCGACGCCGATGCCCGAGGGCGCCGGCGCCGCGCTGGGGCCGCATCGGCTCAAGCCGGTTTAGACCATAACAACAGAAGCTTGCGGGAAACTCCTCGCAAACTGGTTCATTTCGCGTTCGGTGATCTCGAGGTCGAACTCGGCGTATTCGTCGCCGTCCCGGCGGGCCTGGACGAGCCCGTGTGAGTGCAGCCACGCCGCTGCGCGGCCGTCGCCCACGCCGACACGGGCAAGGGCTGCGTGGCGCGGCTCGGGCAGCGCGGCGTCGATCGCGGCGAGCAGGGCGTCGACCCCCTGCCCCGTCAGCGCCGACACCGCGAAGGCGCCGCCGTCGCGCGCGGCCTGGCCCTCGGCGTCGGCGCGCGCGGCCTCGGGCATGAGGTCGAGCTTGTTGCGCGCCTCGATCATCGCGTCGAGCCGCGCCTGCTCCACGCCCAGCGCGTCCAGCACGTCGAGCACGTCGGCGCGCTGCGCTTCGGTCTCGGGGTGCGAGACGTCGCGGACATGCACGATGACGTCGGCCTCCAGCACCTCCTCAAGCGTGGCGCGGAAGGCGGCGACGAGCTGGGTCGGCAGTTCGGAGATGAAGCCCACCGTGTCCGACAGCATCACGACGCGGCCCGAGGGCAGCGTCACCTTGCGCAATGTGGGGTCGAGCGTGGCGAACAGCATGTCCTGCGCCAGCACGTCGGCCTCGGTGAGCCGGTTGAACAGCGTCGACTTGCCAGCGTTGGTGTAGCCGACCAGCGCGACGACCGCATGAGGGGCCTTGCGACGGGCCTTGCGGTGCAGCTCGCGCGTCTGCACGACGCCCTCCAGCTGGCGCTTGATGCGGGTGATCTTCTCGTCGATGGCGCGGCGGTCGGCCTCGATCTGGGTCTCGCCCGGGCCACCCATGAAGCCGGCGCCGCCGCGCTGGCGCTCAAGGTGGGTCCAGCTGCGCACGAGGCGCGACTTCTGGTAGCTCAGATGCGCGAGCTCTACCTGCAGCACGCCCTCGCGCGTGCTGGCGCGGGCGCCGAAAATCTCCAGGATGAGACCTGTGCGGTCGAGCACCTTCGCCTTCCAGGCGCGTTCGAGGTTGCGCTGCTGCACCGGCGTCAGCGCGCCGTCGACGACGACGAGTTCGGCCTCGGCCTCCTCGACGCGGACGCGGATCTCCTCGATCTTGCCCTCACCGAGCAGCGCGTTGGCGCGCATCGTCGCCACCGTCGCGATCTCGGCGCCGGCGATGTCGAGATCGAGCGCCTCGGCGAGGCCGATGCACTCCGCAAGCGCGCCCTCGGGGTCGCGCCGCTTGGCGCCGCGGCTCCGGATCGCGGGGTGGACGACCAGAGCGCGCGTCCGCGCGCTCCGGTCGGAGGGGGCCGAGTCGGGCCCCTCGCCTTCAGGAGGCTTCGTCGCCGTCATAGAGATTGATCGGCTGCGACGGCATCACCGTCGAAATCGCGTGTTTGTAGACGAGCTGCGACTGTCCATCGCGGCGCAGCAGCACGCAGAAATTGTCGAACCATGTAATTACACCCTGTAGTTTCACGCCGTTCACCAGAAAAATGGTGACGGGCACCTTGTTCTTGCGCACATGGTTGAGGAATGTATCCTGTAGGCTCTGTTTTTCTTGGGCCATTTTGATTCTGCCTGTTTTGTTTTGTTGTCGTCATGAACGCCTTTCGACGCATTGTAAACATGGCCTGACGCGCGGGGATATTCCAGCCCCTTTCGCAACTGCACAAAAGCCGTGTCAATTCTGCGACTCCCGTTCGCATCGATCAGAAGAAGTCCACGCTCACGCGGAACATCTGTTCGACCTGCTTCACCGCGTCACGGAGCGCGAACACCACCAGCGTGTCGCCCTCGTTGATGGTGAGGTCGCCCTCGGGCATCCGCAAGCCCTGCTTCGTCATGATGGCGCCGACCAGCGCGCCGCTCGGAAAGCCCGCCTCGCGCAGCCGCTTGCCGGCGATGGGCGACGTCACCAGCACCTGCGCCTCGATCACCTCCGCCTCGCCCTCGCCGATCGAATAGACCTGCCGGATGCGCCCGCGCCGCACATGCCGCAGGATCGAGGAGACGGTGGTGGCGCGCGGGTTGATCGTGGCGTCGACGCTGAAGGCGCCGGCGAGGTCGAAGAACACCGCGTCGTTGGTCAGCGCGATGGAGAGCCGGCAGCCGAGCTGCTTGGAGAGCGCGCAGGCGAGCAGGTTGGTCTTGTCGTCGTCGGTCAGCGCCAGCACGGCGTCGGCCTCGGCGATGCCGGCCTCCTCCAGCAGCGCCGGGTCGAGCGCGTCGCCGTTCAGAACCACGGTCCGGCGCAGGCGGTCGGCGGCGCGCTCGGCGCGCGCGCGGTCCCGCTCGACCATCTTGCAGCGCACGCCGCGGGGGTCGGCCTCCAGCAGCTCGGCCACCGTCTGGCCGACATTGCCGGCGCCGATGATCACGACGCGGCTCGCCGGCGGCTCCTCCCGGCCGAAGATCGAGATGGCGCGGCGCACGTCGGCCTTCGCGGCCAGCACATAGACGTCGTCTCCGGCGTAGAGCTGGTCGCTCGGCTCCGGCGTCATCAGCTTCGCGCCGCGCCGCACGCCGACGACGATGGCCTTGAGCGTGCTGAACAGTTCGGTGAGCTGGCGCAGCGGCGTGTTGATCACCGGGCATTCGTCTGGCAAACGCAACGCGAGAAGCTGCGCCTCGCCCTCGACGAAGTCGTGGGTGTCGAAGGCGGCGGTCGCCGACAGCCGCGACAGCGCCACCTTGGCGACCTCCCGCTCGGGCGAGATCACGACGTCCAGCGGCATGTGGTCCCGCCTGAAAAGATCGGACCAGCGGGCTTCGAGGTAGTTCTGGGCGCGCACGCGGGCGATCTTGCTCGGCACGCTGAACACCGAATGCGCCACCTGGCAGGCGACCATGTTCACCTCGTCGAGATGGGTCGCGGCGATCAGCATGTCGGCGTCGCGCGCCCCGGCGCGCTCCTGCACGTCGGGGTGGCTGGCGTGGCCGGCCACGCCGCCGACGTCGAACAGTTCCGAGACCTGGCGCACGAGTTCGCCGTTCAGATCGATCACCGTGACGTCGTTGCCTTCCTCGGCGAGCCGCTTGGCGATCTGGCTGCCGACCCGGCCGGCGCCGCAGACGATGACTTTCACGGGCGCGTCTCCCTCGCCTTGGCCGTCACGACTGCGCCTGGCTCTCAAGTTCCTCGAGACAGGCGATGCGCGCGCCGCTGCGCGAAGTGGTGGTGACGCCGAGCAGCTTCAGCTTGCGGTGCAGGGCGCTGCGCTCCATGCCGACAAAGCTCGCCGTGCGCGAGATGTTGCCGCCGAAGCGGTTGATCTGGGCGATGAGATACTCGCGCTCGAACACCTCGCGCGCCTCGCGCAGCGGCAGGCCCGCGACCAGCCCGCCAAGCCCGCTGCGCGCATCCCCGTTGCCGGAGGCCGGGTCGGCGGCGATGTCGGACGCCTCGATCCGCGGCCCCTCGCTGATGATCAGCAGCCGCTCCACGAGGTTCTTGAGCTGGCGCACGTTGCCGGGCCAGTCGAGCGTCTGCAGCATCGCCAGCGCCTCGCCGGTGAAGGGCTTCCTGGCGAGACCCTCGGCGGCGGCGAAGCGCTCGGCGAAATAGGCCACCAGCGCGGGGATGTCGTCGCGGCGCGCGTCGAGCGGCGGCGTCTCGATCGGCACGACGCTGAGGCGGTGGAACAGATCCTCGCGGAAACGCCCATGGGCGATCTCGGCGGCGAGGTCGCGGTTGGTGGCGGAGATCACGCGCACGTCCACCCGCACCACCTCCGCCCCGCCGGGCCGGACGAAGGCGTTGTCGGTCAGTACGCGCAGGATGCGGCTCTGGGTGCCGGCGGGCATCTCGCCGACCTCGTCGATGAACAGCACTCCGCGATGGGCGCGCTCGAAGAGGCCCGGCGCGAGGCGGCCGTCCTCCAGCACGCGGCCGAACAGCACCTCCTCCATCGCATGCGGTTCGATGGCGGCGGCGTTGGCCACGACGAACGGTCCGCCGGCGCGGTCGGAAAGCTGGTGGATGCGGCGCGCGGCGATCTCCTTGCCCGAGCCCGGCGGGCCGGAGAGCAGCACCCGGCTCTGGGTGCGGGCGACGCGGGCGATCTTCTGGCCCAGCGAGGCCATCGCGTGACTGTCGCCGATCATCACTCCCTCGGCGGCCTCGCGGGCGCGCAGGGCGGCGTTCTCCAGCCGCAGCCGGTTGGCCTCGATGGCGCGGCGGGCGACGACGAGCAGCTGGTCGGCGCTGAAGGGCTTCTCCACGAAGTCGTAGGCGCCCTGCTGGATCGCGGCGACGGCGATCTCGATGTTGCCGTGGCCGGAGATGATCACCACGGGGATGTCGGGGTTGTCGCGCTTGAGCGACTTGAGCACCTCGATCCCGTCGAGGCGGCTGCCCTGAAGCCAGATGTCGAGGATCACGAGCGCCGGGGCGCGCGCGGCCACGGCGGCCAGCGCGCCGTCTGCGTCGCTGGCTTCGCGGGCGACATGGCCCTCGTCGGACAGGATGTCCGCGATCAGCGCGCGAATGTCGGCCTCGTCGTCTACGATCAGAATGTCGCTCATGTCGCGTCCTGCGCCATCTCTTCGTCCTCGCTCGATGCGCCGGCGGCTTTCGCGCCGGTCGCGGCCCCAGTCGATGCGCCGGCGTCTCGCGCGCCGATCGCGGCCTCGCTCGATGCGCCGGCGGCTTTCGCGCCGGTCGCGGCCCCAGTCGATGCGCCGGCGTCTCGCGCGCCGATCGCGGGTATTGCGGATGCGCCCGCCGAGCCAGGCGCAGGGTCGGGCGACGGGCCGTGCGGCAGCGTCAGAGTAGCCATCGCGCCGCGGCCCTGCGGCGCGTCGTCGAGCAGTAGCGCCCCGCCATGCTGTTCGGCGATCTTGCGGCAGATGGCCAGCCCCAGTCCGGTGCCGCGCGCCCGCGTCGTCACATAGGGCTCGGTGAGCCGGGACCGCTCCGCCGCCGGGAGGCCGGGGCCGTTGTCGATGATCGAGGCCCACACCGACGCGTCGTCGCGCCCGATCACGACGCGCACGGCGCCGGGCGCAGGCGCGGCGCCGGCGGTCTTTTCCTGCGCGATGCGCTCCTGCACCGCCTCAACGGCGTTCTTCACGAGGTTGGTCAGCGCCTGCGAGATGAGCCCACGGTCGATGCGCGCCGGCGCCGGGTCGACCCCCTCGACCGACACCGGCGCCTCGCTCTGCGCCTCGTTCTGGAGCAGGGCGGCGGCGCGGGCGATGGCGGCGAGATCCTCGTCGCGGCGCTCGGGCTCGGGCATCCGCGCGAATTGCGAGAAGGCGTCGACCATGCGGCGGATGTCGCCCGCCTGCCGCGCGATCACGTCGGCGTACTGGTCGAGCGCGGCGCGGTCGGCCTCGTCGAGCTTGCGGAACTTGCTCTTGAGGCGGTCGGCGGAGAGCTGGATCGGCGTCAGCGGGTTCTTGATCTCGTGGGCGATGCGGCGGGCGACGTCGCCCCAGGCGGCGGCGCGCTGGGCGGCGGCGAGGTCGGTGAGGTCGTCGATGGTGAGCACGGCGCCGTCGGCGCGGTCGCCGCTCTTGGGCGTCAGCCGGGCCATCAGCTCGCGCTCGACATCCCCGACGCTGAGCTTCACGGCCTCCTGCGCCAGCCCGCCATGGCCGCGCGCCGCGCGGGCCATCATCGGCCCGAGCGCCGGCGCGACCTCGGCGAGCGGGCGGGCCGAAGACGCGGCGGGATTCACGCCGAGCATGGCGCCGGCGGCGGCGTTCATCAGCTCGACTCGGCCGCGGTCGTCGAGCCCGACGACCCCGGCGCTGACGCCGGAGAGCACCGTCTCGATGAAGCGGCGGCGGCGCTCGGTGTCGTCGCGCGCCGCCACCAGCGCGTCGCGCTGAAGCTTCACCTGCGCGGTCATGCGGTTGAAGACGCGGCCGAGCACGGCGACCTCGTCATCGCCGCGCTCCTCGTCCACCCGCAGCGCGAAATCCCCGGCGCCGACGCGCTCGGCGGCCGCGGCAAGGTCGCCGATGGGCCGCGCCAGACGCTCCGCGAAGCGCAGGCCCATCCAGACCGCCGCCATCATCACCAGCAGCGCAAAGCCGAGATAGAGCAGCGCGAAGTCGAACAGGACGTTGGCGCGCTCGCGCTCCATCCGCTCGTAGAGGTTCACCGTGTCGCGCGTCTCGTCGAGCAGCTTCAGCACCTCGCCGTCGATGCGGCGGGTGACGAACAGGTAGGTGTCGACGGCGTTGGTGAGGTGCACCAGCGCGCGCATCTCGTTGGCGGCGAGATCCTCGATCACCACGACGTCGCCGGCCCGCGCCGCAATGAACTGGTCGCGGCTCGGCGCATCAAGCGTGAACAGGTAGCTGAACTCGCCGCGCGCGATGATCTCGCCGTCGCCGTCGAGGATGTAGGCCTCGGGGATCTCGCGGATCAGCGCCTGCTGGCGCACCAGCGCGCCGAGCTGGGCGCGGTCGATGCCGGTGACGGCGGCGCGGTTGATGTCGTTGGCCATCGCCAGCGCGTCGCCGCGGATGTTGCCGCGGTGCTCGCGCTCATAGGCCTGCGCGGTGGCCAGCGCGTTCTGCACCACGCCCTGCACCTGTGAGGAGAACCAAGCCTCGATGCCGAAATTCACCGTCAGCGTCGCGAACACCGCCACCAGCACCGTCGGCGCCAGCGCGACCAGCGTGAAGAGCCCCGCAAGGCGCAGGTGCAGCTTGGCGCCGGCCGAGCGCGCGCGGCGGGCGGCGAAGATGCGGGCGATGGTCCACACGATCAGCGCCGCGAGCGTCAGGACATAGACGAGGTCCGCCAGCAGCACGGCGCGCACCACGTCGGGCCCCACGCGGCCGTCCTCGGCGAGGCCGAACACCGCCGCGGTCGCCAGCGCCATCACCGGGCCCGCGAGGACGATGGCGATGCTCGCGCTCAGGCCGAACCGCCAGATGCGCCATTGGCCGAGGGACAACGACGGGGCGGGACTATCGCTGCGCGCCATGATGCTCCGCGCCCCGGCGAGACGCGGGGACTGTTGCTGCGTTACATCAGTTTCTTGCCGCGCGTTACCGGTATGTCAAGATCGCGGATGCGCTTGCGCAGGGTGTTGCGGTTCAGGCCCAGAAGGTCCGCAGCCTTGAGTTGGTTGCCCCGCGTCGCCGAGAGCGTGAGCGCGATCAGCGGCAGCTCCACCTCGCGCAGGATGCGGTCGTAGAGGCCCGCCGGCGGCAGCGCGTCGCCGTGCAGCGCGAAATAGCGCCGCAGGTGGCTCTCGACGGCGGTGGAGAGCGTCCCGCCGCCGTCGCGGTCGCCGTCCGCCGCGGAGGAGGGCCGGGCGGCGAGCTCGGTCTCGACCACCGCCGCGTCGATCATCTCGTCGGCGCAGAGCGCGGCGAGCCGGCGCATGAGGTTCTCCAGCTCGCGCACGTTGCCCGGCCAGCTCTGGCCGCGCAGCACGTCGAGCGCCTTGGCGGAGATGGTCTTGCGCGGCAGGCCCTCGCTCTCGGCGCGGCGCAGGAAGGCTCGGGCGAGGTCGGGGATGTCCTCGACGCGCTCGCGCAGCGGCGGCAGGCGGATCGGCACGACGTTGAGGCGGTAGAACAGATCCTCGCGGAAGCGCCCCTCGGAGATCAGTTCGCGCAGATCCTGGTGCGTCGCGGCGATGATGCGCACGTCCGCGCGGATCGGCGCGCGACCGCCGACGGTGGTGAACTCGCCCTCCTGCAGCACGCGCAGCAGCCGGGTCTGCGCCTCGGGCGGCATGTCGCCGATCTCGTCGAGAAACAGCGTGCCGCCCTGCGCCAGCTCGAAGCGTCCCTGCGCGCGGTCGGTCGCGCCGGTGAAGGCGCCCTTCTCGTGGCCGAAGAGCTCGCTCTCGATCAGGTCGCGCGGGATGGCGGCCATGTTGACGGCTACGAACGGGCCGGACTTGCGGCGACCGAAATTGTGCAGGGCGCGCGCCACCAGCTCCTTGCCGGTGCCGCTCTCGCCGTTGATCATCACGGTGAGGTCGGTGGTCATCAGCCGCGCCATGATGCGGTAGACGTCCTGCATCGCGGGCGAGCGGCCGATGAGGGGCATGGTCTCGTCGCGGCCGCCGGGCTCCGGCGTCTCGTCGGTCCGCCCGCCGCGGCCATCGAGCGCCTTCTTCACATGCGCCAGCACCTCCTTGAGATCGAAGGGTTTCGGCAGATACTCGTAGGCCCCGGCCTCGGCGGCGCGGATCGCCGTCATCACCGTGTTCTGGGCGCTCATGACGATCACGGGCAGGTCGGGGCGCTTGCGGCGGATCGCGGGCAGCAGGTCGAGCCCGTCGCCGTCGGGCATCACCACGTCTGTCACGATGAGGTCGCCCTCGCCGTCCTCGACCCAGCGCCACAGCGTGTTGGCGCTGCCCGTCGCGCGCACCCGGCACCCCGCGCGCGTCAGCGCCTGGGTGAGGACGGTGCGGATCGCCCGGTCGTCGTCAGCCAGCAGCACAACCCCCATCGAGCCCCCTGCGTTCATCGCGCTCCCCTTCCCTTCGGACGATCCTTGGCGTGCGGCCGCCAGATCGGCAGCCGCAGGCGCATCACTGTCCATCCCGGCTCGCTGTCGCATTCGATGACGCCGCCATGGTCGGCCATCACCTTGGACACGAGCGCCAGCCCCAGCCCGCTGCCGCCGGCCTTGGAGGTGACGAAGGGCTCGAAGATGTCGCGGCGGATCTCGTCGGGCACGCCGGAGCCGTTGTCCTGAATAACAATCAGCAGCGGCACGCTCTCGCGCGCGCCGCCGGCGCTCTCGATGGCGACGCCGGGGCTGTAGCTGGTGCGGAGCTGGATCACGCCGCCGACCTTGGGCGTCGCCTCCGCGGCGTTCTTCAGCAGGTTCTGGAACACCTGCATGAGCTGGTCGGCGTCTCCGGCGGCCGGCGGCAGCGAGGGGTCGAACTCCACGAAGAAGCGCACGTGGCTCGCGAAGCCGGCCTCGGCGGAGCGGCGCGCGCGGTCGAGAACCTCGTGGATGTTCACCGCCTCGCGCGCGATGGGCCGCGTGTCGCCGAAGGCCTCGACCCGCGTCAGCAGTTTCTCCACCCGCGCCGTCTCCTCGCGGATCAGCGTGGTGAGCTCGCGCTCGCTGTCGCCCAGCGTCATCTCCAGAAGCTGCGCGGCGCCGGAGATGCCGGCGAGCGGGTTCTTGATCTCGTGCGCCAGCATCGCCGCCATGCCGCTCACCGAGCGCGCGGCGGAGCGGTGCGTGAGCGTGCGGTCCATCTGCTCTGCGATGGAGCGCGGCTGGATCAGCAGCAGCACCTGGCCGGACTTCTCGTCCAGCGGCGCGGCCTGCGCGTCGACGAGCCGGGTGCGGCCGGAGGGGGTGATGATCTCGATGTCGTGGTCGGCGAGCGAGACCGCGCCGCCCCTGCCCCGCTCAACCAACTCGCCCACGCGGCTGGAGGCGCCGAACAGTTCCGCCATGGTCTTGCGGCAGAGCTGCACGGCGCTGACGGAGAGGAAGCTCTCCGCCGCCGGGTTGACGGCGACGATGCGGCCGTCGTCGTGGACCAGCAGCGCAGGCTGCGGCAGCGCCTGCCAGACCTGCTCGAAGGCGGCGGCGTTCACGCGGCCCACCGGCGCGCGCCCTCGGCTTCGATCAGCCGGTCGAGCCCGGCCCGCAGCGCGGCGCGGGCTTCGCCGGCCTCGCCGATCCGCACCACCGCGTCGCGCAGCGGTTTCGTCTCGCCCAGGCTGTCGCACGCGATGCGCTCCAGCGCCCATGACACATGCTTGCGCGCCACCCGCACCCCCAGCGCCTCCCCGTGGAACTCCAGCATCGCGGCGTGATGGTCGAGGATCAGCGCCGCCCGCGCCGCGAGCCCCGGCGCGGCGAAGGGCCGCCCGGCGAGGCCGGCGGCGACCTCCGCCGGAACCCAGGGCGCGCCCTGGGCGCCGCGGCCGATCATCACGGCGTCCGCCCCCGACGCCTTCAGCGCCGCCCGCGCGGTCGCGAGATCGATGATGTCGCCGTTGACGACGACCGGGATCGAGACGGACGCCTTCACCGCCGCCACCTGCGACCAGTCTGCCCGCCCCTTGTAGAACTGCTGGCGGGTGCGGCCGTGGACCGTGACCATCGCGGCGCCGGCGTCCTGCATCCGGCGCGCGAAGCCGGGCGCGGTCAGCCCATCCCAGCCCAGCCGCATCTTGGCGGTGACGGGAACCTTGACGGCGGCGACGACGGCCTCGAAGAGACTGGCGGCGAGGTCGGGGTCGCGCATGAGCGCGGAGCCCGACCAGCCGCCCGTCACCTGCTTGGCGGGGCAGCCGAAATTGACGTCGATCAGCCGCGCGCCGCGCGCCTCCAGAATGCGGGCGGCCTCGGCCATCCACCGCGCCTCGCGGCCGGCGATCTGGACCGCGCTCGTCGCGATGTCGCCGTCGACCTCGGCGCGCGCGACCGCGCTCGGCTTGCCATGGGCGAGATCGGCGCTGGCGATCATTTCGGAGACGACGAGGCCGCAGCCAAAGCCGCTCACCTGCCTCCTGAACGGCAGATCCGTGATGCCCGCCATCGGCGCGAGCAGAACCGGTTCAGCGATGGTTACATTTCCGACACGAAGAGACATGGGGCTCAAACCTTGTGCACTGCACTCCCTCATACCGCCGCCGCTTGTCGCCGGCAAGGCCGACCGCTAGCGTCCCTAGTGGACAAGGGTTCAGCGGCGGAGCGGATGACCACAGCAGCGCTGATCGTGGCGGCGGGGCGCGGCGCCCGCGCCGGGGAAGGCCCGCCCAAGCAGTATCGAAACGTCGCTGGAACGCCGGTCATCGCGCGCACGCTGCGGCGGTTTCTCGACGCGCCGGGCGTCGATCGCATCGTCGTCGCGATCCGCGAGGCGGACCGCGCCCTGTTCGACGGGGCGACGGCGGGGCTTGGCGCCGAAAAACCGATCACCGTCGTCGCCGGGGGCGCGGAACGCGCGCAGACCGTGCTGCTGGGCCTGGAGGCGATGGCCGGCGACCCGCCCGACCGCGTGCTGATCCACGACGCGGCGCGCCCCTTCGTCTCCGACGCCGTGATCGCCGCGGTGATCGCGGCGCTGGACGACGCGCCCGGCGCCTGCGCCTCGATCCCCATCGTCGACGCGCTGCGGCGGGCCGAGGCCGGCGCCTGCGGCCCGCTGATCCCGCGTGACGGCGTTTGGCGCGCGCAGACGCCGCAGGGCTTCCGCTACGGCCCGATCCTCGCCGCCCATCGCGCCTGCGGCGACCCGACCGCGCCAGACGACGCCGAGGTGGCGCGCCGCGCCGGCCTGCGCGTCGCCATCGTCGAGAGCGAGGCCGACAACTTCAAGATCACCCGCCCCGGAGACTTCGCCCGCGCCGAGCGGCTGCTTCTCGCCCGCGCCGGCGGCGGGCGCCCTTCTCCCGGACCGGAGACCGCCATGGAGACCCGCTTCGGCACAGGCTTCGACGTGCACCGCTTCGGGCCGGGGGACCACCTGATGCTCTGCGGCGTCAGGGTCGCGCACTCGACCGGCTTCGTCGCCCATTCCGACGGCGACGTGGGCCTGCATGCTCTGACCGACGCGGTGCTCGGCGCCATCGGCGAGGGCGACATCGGCCGCTGGTTCCCGCCGTCGGACCCGCAGTGGAGGGGCGCCTCCTCCGACCGCTTCCTGCGCGCGGCGCTGGACCGCGCCGAGGCGCGCGGCTTCACGGTGGTCAATCTCGACGTGACGCTGATCTGCGAAAGGCCGAAGATCACGCCGCACGCCGAGGCGATGCGCGCCGCCGTCGCCGCCATCGCGCGCTGCGCGCCGGAGCGGGTGAACGTGAAGGCCACGACGACCGAGGGGCTGGGCTTCACCGGCCGCGGCGAAGGCGTCGCCGCGCAGGCGGCGGCGGCGCTGCGCGGGCCGGCGCCGGGCGGCGAGCCCTTGAAGTGAGGCGGGACCGCGCCCGGCGGCGCCCCATATCCTGTCCGGAACCCGCAAGGACCACGCCATGACGCCCGCCGCCATAGTCGCAACTGTCGCCGGGATCGGCCGCCTGCCGCAGGCGCCGGGAACCTGGGGCGCGCTTGCGACGCTGCCGCTGGCCTTCGCGCTGCACGGGTTCGGCGGCTTTCCGCTGTTCGCCGCCGCGACGCTGGCGCTGTTCGCGCTCGGGGTCTGGGCCTCCGGCGCCTATGTCGCCGAGACGGGCGGGCCGGATGACCCCTCGGAGGTCGTGATCGACGAGGTCGTGGGGATGCTGATCGCGCTCTGGCCGCTCTCGCTGGGGCTGTGGCTGCGCGGGACCGACCCGTGGGTGTTCCCGTGGCCGGGCTGGGTGCTGGGCTTCGCGCTGTTTCGGTTCTTCGACATCCGCAAGCCCTGGCCGGTGAACCGGGCCGAGCGGCTGCCGGGCGGCTGGGGCGTGATGATGGACGACGTCGTAGCTGGGCTGCTCGCGGCGGTGTTCGGCGCGGCGGCCGCGATCGTGGCGCATGGGGTGCTGCTGTGAGCGCGCCCGCGACGCCATCGCCGGCGGAGGTGCTCGACGTATTCCGGACGCGCGGCCTGATGCTGGCGACGGCGGAGAGCTGCACCGGCGGCATGGTGGCCGCGGCGCTGACCGACGTGCCCGGCTCCTCGGCGGTGGTGGAGCGGGGCTTCGTCACCTACTCCAACGCGGCAAAGACCGAGATGCTCGGCGTGGACGCGCGGCTCGTCGAGACCCACGGCGCCGTGTCCGAGCCGGTGGCCCGCGCCATGGCGGAGGGGGCGCTGGCCGCCTCGCCCGCCGACGTGGCCGTGGCGATCACCGGCGTCGCCGGGCCGGGAGGCACGGAGGCGAAGCCCGAGGGCATGGTGTGGTTCGCGGTGGCGCGCCGCGGCGCGCCGGCGCAGGCGCTCTGCCGACAGTTCGGCGCGATCGGCCGGGACAACGTGCGCCGCGGGAGCGTCGCCGTGGCGCTGGAGCTGCTGCGCGCCGCCGCCGAAGCCGGCTGAGCGCGACGCGTCTCAGACCTTCGCGCCGGGCGCCGCGTCTCAGCCCTTCGCGTCGGGCGGCGCGACGAGGATCGCGCGGAAGTCGTTGACGTTGGTGCCGGTTGGGCCGGTCACGAAAAGATCGCCCACCGCCTCGAAGGCCCCCCAGGCGTCGTTGGCGGCGAGCAGGCGCGCGGGGTCGAGACCGAGGTCGCGCAGCCGGGCGCGCGTCGTCCCGTCGGCGAAGGCGCCGGCGTTGTCCTCCGACCCGTCGATGCCGTCGGTGTCCGCCGCCAGCGCGCTGACGCCGGCCAGCCCCTCGATGTCGCCGCTGAGCGACAGGGCGAACTCGCTGCACCGCCCGCCCCGGCCGCCCTTGCCGCGCAGCGTCACTGTCGTCTCGCCGCCCGAGAGCAGCACGATGGGCGCCGCGAAGGGCCGACCGCGCAGCGCGATCTCGCGCGCGATGGCGCCGTGGACGCGCGCCACCTCGCGCGACTCGCCCTCCACCGCGTCGGACAGGATCGCGGCCGCCACGCCCTCGGCCTGCGCCGCCGCCGCCGCCGCCTCCAGCGAGATGCGCGCCGAGGCGATGACGCGGGTCTCCGCGCGCGCCAGCCGCGGATCGTCGGGCGTCGGGGCGCCGCAGTCGGGGCCGGCGATCCAGTCCGTCACGGCGGCGGGAAGCTCCATGCCGTAGCGCGCGATCACGTCGAGCGCCGTCTGTCGTCCGGTCGCGTCGGCCACGGTGGGGCCGGAGGCCACCAGCGCCGGATCGTCGCCGGGGATGTCGGAGACGACGAGCGACAGCACGCGCGCCGGATGCGCCGCCGCCGCAAGCCGCCCGCCCTTGATCCGGCTGACATGCTTGCGCACGGCGTTCATCGCGGAGATCGGCGCGCCGGAGGCCAGCAGCGCCGCGTTGACCGCCTGCTCGTCGGCCAGCGTCAACCCCTCCGGCGGCGCAGGCAGCAGCGCCGAGCCGCCGCCGCAGACCAGCGCAACCACGAGATCGTCCGCCGTCAGCCCCGAGACCGCCGCCATCAGCCGGGCCGACGCCTCGAGCCCCGCAGCGTCGGGCACAGGATGCGCCGCCTCCAGCACCTCGACATGGCGGCAGGGCGCGGCGTAGCCGTAGCGCGTGACCACGACGCCGGTGAGCAGCCCGGCGCCGGGAATCTTCTCCCACAGCGTCTCGAACGCCGCTGCGAGCTGGGCGGCGCCCTTGCCGGCGCCGATGACCACCGTGCGGCCCTTCGGGGGGGCCGGCATGTGGGCGGCGAGCGCCTTGCCGGGGTCCGCGGCGGCGACCGCCGCCTCGAAGAGCCGCGCCAGGAAGGCGCGCGCGTCCTCCCGCCAGTTGGTCGCCATGTCGTCCCCCGCCCCCCGCCTGCGGGGCAGACCCTAAGGCGCGACGCCGGCGGGAGAAAGGGGGATCAATACGCCTTTTCGGTGCGCAGCAGGCTGAGCGGCGTTCGGAGCAGAATCAGGATGTCGAGCCAGATCGACCAGTTCTCGATGTAGTAGAGGTCGTGCTCGAAGCGCTGGCGCAGGGCGTCGGGCTGGTCGATCTCGCCGCGCAGGCCGTGGATCTGCGCCCAGCCGGTGATGCCGGGCTTGGTGCGGTGGCGCGCGGAGTAGCCCGCGACGATCTCGCCGAAAGCCTGCGCCTGGCTCGACACGGCGTTGACGACATGGGGCCGCGGCCCGACGAGCGACAGCGACCCGCCGAGCACGTTCACGAGCTGCGGCAGCTCGTCGATCGAGGTCTTGCGGATGAAGCGGCCGACGCGCGTCACCCGGTCGTCGCCCTTGGTCACGACGCGTCGGGCGGTGGGGTCGGCCGCCTCGACGCGCATGGAGCGGAACTTCCAGACCTCGACCTCACGGTTGTTGTAGCCGTGGCGCTTCTGCCTGAAGATCGCTGGGCCCGGACTGTCGAGCCTCACCGCCAGCGCCGTCAGCGCCAGCACCGGCGAGAGCGCGACCAGCGCGCAGGCCGCCACCGAGACGTCGAGCGCGCGCTTGGCCAGCGCGCCCATGCCGCGCATCTTCCGCTCCGACAGGGCGATCAGCCCGGACTCGCGGCGCCGGAAGCTGAAATCGTCCGAGAACGCGGCGAGGCGGATGTCCACCGGCAGCACCCAGAGCCGACCGAGCAGCTTGAGGATGCGGGCCTCCGCGCTCGGCGGCAGGGTGATGATCAGCATGTCGACATGGGCGATGCGCGAGAAGGCGATCAGTTCGGCCACGCCGCCCAGCTTGCGCGCGCCGGCGACCAGAGGCGGCGAGCGCTCGTCGTCGCGATCGTCGAACAGGGCGCAGATGCGTATGTCGTTGTCGGACGAGGCCTCGAGCGCGCGGATCAGCCGCTCGGCGTGCGGGCCGCCGCCGACGACGACCGCGCGGCGCTCCGTCAGGCCGGCGCCCACGCACCAGTCCACCGTCGCGGAGATCAGGACGCGCGCGAGCGCCAGCGCCCCGGCCCCGACCAGCGCGCTGTCGGCGAGGCCGCGGGCCCAGTTCGCGGGGCCGACCGCCTCCATCAGCGCCGCAAAGCACAGGACGGCGCCGAGGAACCCGGCCATGACCCGGCCATAGCCGGCCCCGAACCGCCGCAGCGCGCCGACCCGGTAGGCGCCGAGCGCGCGGGCGACCATGGTCGCCAGAAGCGCGAGCGCGCAGGCCGCGATCAGCGCCGTGAGCGCCGACAGCGGCGCTTCCTTCGGCCAGGTCCGCGCCCCGCCCCAGAGCGCGAGCGCCAGCAGCGCCGTCTCGCCGATCTGGCAGAGGAAGCCGATGGTCGTCGGCGTGGTCGAGACGTGGCGCAGGGCGGCGGCTTCCCTTGCGGCCTCCTCGCTGAGCTCGGAGGCGATCTCGGCGTCGGCAAGCGCCTCGCTGTGGCTGCGCAGCGCGTCGATCGAGATGTCGGACCAGGGGTCGGAAACGGCCATGGGTAACTCCGGCGGCGAACGGAAAGCGCGTCACGCCGCGGAAGATGGCCTTGCGGTCGTTAGCGCCTTCTGAAGCGCGGACCGAAAAACGAAAAACGCCGGGCGCAGGGCCCGGCGTCGTCGGCTGGCGGGCGCCCGTCGGCGCCGCGCGAAAGGCCGTCAGAGCAGCGAGAGAGCGCCCGCCGAGGCCCGGCCGTCGCGCCCGGTCTCAAGCTCGTAGGTCAGCGCCTGACCGTCATTCAGCGTGCGCAGCCCGGCGCGCTCGACCGCCGAGATGTGGACGAACACATCCTTGCCGCCGTCGCTCGGCTCGATGAACCCGAAACCCTTGGTGGCGTTGAACCACTTCACAGTTCCCTGAGGCATGTCAGCTCCGTCGATTCTCCTCGGGCCGCCCGCGACATGCGGCGGCCATGGCGCAGTCGTCAGGCATCGAAACTGCGACCGGGTCTCGGAGCAGGCGTTCAATAGCAGGTCAACTCGCGCGTTAACGATACTTACGCGGGGCATTCCGGGCAAGCGTTTCGCATGGACCGGTCCTCACGCCTCGATGCGCGCGCGCAGGGCGTCATGGCTGCTCCGGTCGAGCGGCCAGCCCCACATGATGGCGATCGCGGCGAGCTTCAGCGCCACCGGCGCCGCGGCGTAGAGCAGCGAGAGCGTCAGCAGCGCGGCGGGCGCGTTGTCGCCGCCGGCCGTGAAGCCGGCCGCGTCGAGCGCGATCAGCGCGGCCCCGCCCGACAGCGCCAGCGCCGCCTTGGTCGCGACCGACCACAGCGCAAAGAAAAGCCCCGTGCGCTGCTCGCCGGTCTCGGCGGTGTCGACGTCGACGACGTCGGCCTGGATCGCCGGCGGCAGCGCCAGGTCGGCGCCGAGCGCGAGGCCGGTCAGCACGCAGATCGCCGTGAAGGCCGCCACGTCGCCGGCGCCCAGCAGCGGGACGAAGGCGAAGACGGCGCAGGTGAACAGCATCGCGCCGCCCCAGGCGCGGTGCTTGGACCAGCGCCGCGCCGCCCAGGACCAGAGCGGCATTCCCGCAACGGCGCAGACAAAATAGACCAGCAGCAGCCAGCCGGCGTCGGGCGCACGCAGCACGTTCTCGATGAAGAACAGAAACAGCCCCGCCGGCAGGGCGTTGGCGGCTCCGTTGAGGAAATAGGCCAGCAGCAGCCGGCGGAACGGCGCGTTGCGCCGCAGCGCCGCCAGCGCCTCGCGCGCCGTGACGGCGGTGCGGCTGTGGTCCGCCGGCTCGGGCGCCAGGCTCACGGCGACGAGCGCGCCGAGCGGCAGGCCGACGGCCACGAAGATCGCCACCGCGCGCAGGCCGCCGCTCGCCTCGTCGGCAAGGTTGTAGAGCACCACCGCCAGAACCGTGCCGAGCAGCGCCGAGCCCTCGCGCCACGCCGTCACCCGCGCCCGGCCCGCATAGTCGGGGTCGATCTCCGCGCCCCACGCGTAATAGGGGGTCAGCGCAACCGTCCACGCCAGCGTCAGCGCCGTCAGCCAGATGGCGGCGTGCGCAAAGCCGGCGCCCGGCGGCGGGACGAGCAGCATCCAGACCGCGAGCGCCACCAGCGGCGCCGAGACCAGCATCCAGACGCGCCGACGCCCGATGCTGTTGCGCGAGCGGTCCGTCACCCAGCCCATCAGCGGGTCCGTCACGGCGTCGAGCAGGCGCGCGGCGATGAAGAGGCCGCCGAGCGCCGCGAGCGCGACGCCCTGCGTCTCGGCGTAGAACGGCGCGACGTAGACGTAGACCGGGAAGTAGAGCGCGGCGAGCGGCGCCGCCGGCAGGGCGTAGGCCGCGAGTGCGCGGGTCGAGAGGGTCATCGCGGCTCCTTCTGCGCGGCGCGGACGCCGGAAGTCTGATGGTGGTCGCGCCGCCGGCGTTTTCCCTGAGCCGACGCGCCGCTTGCGCGCCGGCCTCTCGCGCTTTTCGTCGGGGCCCCGGCGCAGGGCCGGTGCGGCGCGCAATGGCGCCTTCGCACCCGCGCGGAGATGGCGCGGATGCGCGGATCGGCCAGCCGGATCACGAACCTTTCGGCGTCGCCTGCCTGCGAAGCGCGGCCCCGGACTCGATCCGGCGCCTCGGGCCGCCGGCGCGCGCAGCTCATCGGGGGGCAGGGTCGTCGGCGGCGCGCGCGTCGTCCCTCCCGGATGCGCCCGGCGCAAGGCGGGGCTTTGACCGGGCGAGCCGCCCCGCCAGCCAGCCGGCGACGGCGCCGAGCGCGAGCGCGACGGCGCCCGTCCAGCCGAGCAGCGTCGCCGCCGCGCCGCGAAGACCGGCCCACGCCGCCGCCAGGCTTCCCTCGATGACGCCGTGGCCGACGGCGAAGAGCAGCGCGAAGTCCGCCAGCGCCGCGAGCGTCCAGCCGGCGCCGACGCGCGGGCCCCGCGGGCGCGTGAGCGCTCCCAACCCCGCGCCGAGCGCCGAAGCGAGCGGCAGCGTCTGGCGCCAGTCGCGCAGTTCGCCAGGCGTCTCCGTCACGACGTGGAAGGCCGCCGCCCCCGCCCCGGCGAGCGCAAAGAGCAGCGCCGCGCAGGCGCGCGACGGTCTGGCCGTCGCGGGGGTCGCCGGCTCAGACAGGGGCGCGGCGCAGGGTGAGCTGCGTCACGTCGGTCGTCTCGGCGCGGAAGCAGGCGGCGCAGACGGCGAGGTAGAAGTTCCACATCCGCCGGAACCTCTCGTCAAAGCCCATGGGCGCGATCTCGTCCCACGCGGCGTTGAACGTCTCGCGCCAGCGCCTGAGGGTGGCGCTGTAGCTCTGGCCGAACTCGTGGCTCTCGACCCAGTCGAGCCCCGCCCTGCCCGTCTCCCGGCGCAGCGCGGCCGGGCATGGCAGGAAGCCGCCGGGGAAGATGTACTTCTGGATGAAGTCGGCGCTCTCGCGGTAGCCGTCGAACAGCCGGTCGGCGATGGTGATGATCTGCAGCGTCGCCTGCCCGCCCGGCTTCAGCCGCTCGCGCACGGTGTCGAAATAGACCGGCCAGTACTGCTCCCCGACCGCCTCGAACATCTCGATGGAGGCGACGCCGTCGTAGTTCCCGCGCTCGTCGCGGTAGTCGCGCATCACGATCTCGACGCGCTCGGCGAGCCCGGCCTCGAACACCCGGCGCTTTGCGAAGTCGTGCTGCTCGCGACTGATCGTCAGACCCGTCACATTGAGCCCGCGCTTGCCGGCGGCGTATTCGGCGAAGCCGCCCCAGCCGCAGCCGATCTCCAGCACGCGCTGGCCGGGCCGCGCCCCCATCCGGTCGCAGATGGCGGCGTATTTCGTCGTCTGCGCCTCCATCAGGGGCTCGTCGTCGCGGCGGAACAGCGCCGAGGAGTAGGTCATGCTCTCGTCGAGCCACTTGGCGTAGAAGTCGTTGCCGAGGTCGTAATGCGCCGCGATGTTGCGCGCCGAGCCACGCCGCGAGTTGCGGTTCATCAGGTGGCGCAGCCGCTCCACCACGCGGCTCAGCGTGCGCCCGGTCAGGCTGCGCGCGACGGTGTCGTTGTTGAGCAGCGCCGCGTCGAGCACGGCCTGAAGGTCTGGCGTGTCCCACCAGCCGTCCATGTAGGCCTCGGCGAAGCCAAGCTCGCCGTCCCGGATCATGCGCCAGAACAGCCGCGGGTCACGCACCAGGATCACGCCGTCAGGCCCGGGGCGCGAGCCCTGCGCGACGTGAAGCCGCCCGTCCGGCAGCACGAAGGTCAGGCTGCCGACGTCGATCCGCCCGACGATGGCGAAGACGGTGTGGAACCAGCGCGGCGCGCCGTCCATGGAGATGATGCTCATGTCGCCGACCCCTCGCGCCGCACAACGATCTTGTCGTCCCCCGGATGGCCGAGGAACCGCGCACCCTTGAGCCACAGGCGCAGCGCCTGCCAGTGGATCGCGGCGATCACCTTAAGCGCCGCCCAGGGCGTCAGCAGCCCGATGCGCGCCAGCGCGGCGTCGGTCAGCGGCGCGGCGCGGCCCGACTGCGTGGCGATCAGATAGTCGCCGTGCGCGTCGGCCTGCTTTATGCGGATCGATAGCCGCTCGCCCGGCGGGCGCAGGGTGAAGCGGTAGGTCTGCTCCATCGGGATGAAGGGCGAGACGAAGAACTCCTTGAGCCGGCTGTGACGCACGGCGCCGTCTTCGTCCGGCTCCGCGGCCATGACGTAGGGGTGCTGGTCGCCGAAAGTGTTCTTCACCTCGTAGATCACGCTTTGCAGCCTATCGTCCTGATCGTAGCAGTAAAGGACCGACAACGGGTTGAACGCGTAGCCCAGCAGCCGCGGCATCGCCAGCAGCAGCACGCGCTCCGGGCGCGGGCGTCCGGCTTCCGCCAGCCGCGCCTCGACCCAGGCCCGCAGACCGCTTCCGTCGCGGGCGCCGTGGTCGCGCCGCCGCACCGAGAACAGGTTGAAGCGGTCGATGGAGAGCAGCCTCAGGCGGCTCGCCACCGCCTCCATCCGGTCGACGTCGATCAGCAGCGTGGCGACGCGGTAGCGGAACTGGTGGCCGAAGGGCTGGAGACGCATGTGCATCACCTCGCCCTCGTAGAGCATCGCCTCCGGCGGCGGCGCATCCCGGGTCGCGTCTAGGGGCGCTTCTGGACCCGATCCGGAGCGCGCTTCTGGGGGCGCGGCGCTCATTGCGCGGCGATCCGCACGGCGCCGTCGAACGGCGGGCCATAGTCGCGGCCCCACTCGGGGCGCGCGCCGAGCGCGTGCGCGACGCGCAGGCCGGCGCGCAGCGCGTCCTCATGAAAGCCGTAGCCGAGCCATGCGCCGGCGTGCCACACGCCGCCGCGCCCTTGCACCGCGTCCATCGCCGCCTGCGCGTCGAAGGCGGCGCCGTCGTAGCGCGGATGGGCGTAGGCGAATTCGCGGAACACCAGCGCGGGGTCCGGCTCGATGTGCGGATTGAGCGTCACGAACAGGTCGCGCGCCGGATCGAGGCCCTGCAGGCGGTTCATCCAGTAGCTGACCGCGACGGGCCGCTCTCCGGCGCCCTCGGCGCTCATCAGGTTCCAGCTCGACCAGACTTTGCGCCGCGCCGGCAAGAGGCGTTTGTCGCGGTGCAGAACCGCCCGGTTCGCGGTGGTGCGGAAGGCGCCAAGCGTCGCGCGCTCCTCTGCGTCGGCGTCGGCCAGCAGCGCCAGCGCCTGCGGCCCGTGCACGGCGAGAACGGCGTGGTCGAACACGTCCTGCGTGCTGTCGTCGAGACGCACGCGCACCCGCCCGGCCTCACGCGAGACCGAGACGGCGCCGACGCCCGCCTGCGCCCGCGGCCCCAGCTTCAGCAGCACGCGCGCGACGTATTCGCGCGAGCCGCCCTCGACCGTGCGCCACTTCATCGCGTCGCCGAGGCCGGTGTAGAGGTCGTGGTTCTGGAAGAATCGCAGGAAGCTCTCGGCGGGAAAGTCCAGCATCGAGGACATCGGCGTGGACCAGATCGCGCCGCCCATCGGCAGGATGAAGCGATCGCGGAACCAGCCCGAGAATCCGCGCGACGCCAGCCACTCGCCCAGCGACACGCTCGCAGCCCGCCCCGCCGCGAGGTCTCGCGGCGCCGCCCTGCAGAAGCGCAGCACCTCGCGGAAAACCCACAGGAAGCGTGGGTCCAGCATGTTGCGGCGCTGGGCGAAGATCGTGTCGAGATTGTCGCAGGCGTATTCCAGCGCGCCGGAGTTCAGCGAGAACCCGAACGACATGTCCGACTGCCTGGTTTCGACGCCGAGCCAGTCGAAGAGCGCGGTCAGGTTGGGATAGTTGCGATGGTTGAACACGATGAAGCCGGTGTCCACCGCAATAGGGGCGCCGTCGTAGTCCACATCCACGGTGTTGGCGTGGCCGCCGAAGCGCGCCTCCTTCTCGAACAGCCGGACCTCGGCGATCTCCGACAGCGCAAGGCTGGCCCCGAGCCCGGCCGCGCCGGAGCCGATCACTGCGATCTTCACGTCTTAAAGTCTCCCCCTCAGGCGGCTTCGCGCAACGCCCTGTACGCCGCCAACGCCCTTTCGCGCCCATGACTAAGCGCGATGAGCGGTTTCGGGTAGGCTTGTTGCGGCGACAGGCCCCATGCCTGGGGCGCTGCGTCGAAGAATTCCACGGCGTCTTCGCCCGGATTACGGCTCAGTTCGGCGATCCAGCGCTCGCGATACCTCCCTTGCGGATCGAACTTCTCGACCTGCGCGGCGGGGTTGAACACGCGGAAGAACGGCGCGGCGTCCGGCCCCGAGCCGGCCGCCCACTGCCAGCCCATGGCGTTGGAGGCCACGTCCCAATCGATCAGGCAGTCGCGGAACCACGCCTCGCCCACCCGCCAGTCGGTCATGAGGTGCTTGGTGAGATAGGACGCCACGAGCATCCGGGCGCGGTTGTGCATGCGGCCGGTGACGTACATCTCGCGCATCGCGGCGTCGATGGCCGGCTCGCCGGTCATGCCGCGCCGCCAGGCCTCGGCGTCCTCGTTGTCGCCGCGCCAGGGGAAACCGTCCCACTCCTCGCGCCAGTTGCGGGTGGTCAGCCGTGGCGTGTGGAACAGCAGGTGATAGGCGAACTCGCGCCAGACGATCTCCTTCAGGAACGTCTCCGGCCCCGGCCCGCCCTCCCGCTCCAGCGCGGCGCGGCCCGCATGCCAGACCGTGCGCGGGCTAATCTCGCCGAGCGCGAGGTTCTCCGACAGCCCCGAGGTTGCCGGCAGGTCGAGCCGATCGCGCGCGTCGGCGTAATCCCCGACCCTCCCGCCGAGAAACGCGCCGAGCCTGCCCTGCGCCGCCGCCTCGCCGATGCTGGCGTGCTTCGCGACGATCCCGGCGCCGCGGTTCATCCGCCTGCCGAGCGCCCAGTGGTCGAGACCGTCCGAGGCGGGCCAGCTCTCCGGCGCCGGGATGCGCGGGGGCGCGGCCTCCGGCTCTGCCGGCGCGCGCTGCGACACCGCGCGCCAGAACGGCGTGTAGACCTTGTAGAAGCCGCCCGAGCCGGTCTCCACCGTCCAGGGCTCGAACAGCAGCGAACCGTTGACGCTGCGCGCCTCAAGCCCGCGCGCCTTCAGTCCCGCCTTCACCGCCTCGTCGCGCGCGCGCGACGGCGCGTCATAGAGGCGGGACCAGACGACGCGCCGCGCCCCCGTCTCCAAGGCCAGCGCCGCCAGCGTCTCCAGCGCGTCGCCGCGGCGCAGCACCAGGCGCGACCCTTTCCCGGCGAGGCGGGCGGACAGGTCGCGAAGGCTCTCGCCCAGCCGCCACAGCGGCGCTGCTCCCCAGCCCTCGACGAGCGGATCGAGCACGAAGACGGGGATCACCGGCCCGCCCGAGACCGCCGAAGCGAGCGCGGGATGGTCGGAGAGGCGCAGGTCGCGGCGCAGCCAGAGCAGGGTCGTCTCGGTCATCGCGCGAACATATTCCGCCCGGCGCACTTGGCGAGGGCGCAGCCGGCGCCACGTTGCAGGGCGGCGCCGCCGCAATTGCCGCAACTTGCGGCATTCCGCCCCCGGCTTCGGGTCAGGATCGAGGAAGGTTTGCAAATCCTTCATCGTTTTCCGTAGCATTGGAGGCACCGCGGCGCGCCCGACGGCGTAGCTGAGACGCCCAGGCGCGCCCGCGCAAGCGCAGGAGGAGGACCACGCAACCAAGGAGAAGACATGGTCAAGACCCCTGACGACGCCTTCGATCTTTCCATCGACGCCCAGAGCCGCCGCATCGGCGAGGCCGAAGGCGAATTGCAGAAAAGACTTGCCGGCTGGTCGCTGGCGACCGCGGAGATCTTCTACCGCATGCCCGACGCCCGGTCGGTGCTCCAGACCTTCGTCTGGCAGGACTACGACATCGCGCCGCGCTTTCCCCAGCTCAGGAAGTTCCTGGATTTCTGGACGCGCGAGCTGGACGGGCCGATCCACTCGGTGCGCCTGTGCCACACGCAGCTCGTGAAGCCCGCTGAGGTGCGGATGGTCGGGACCGAGCTCCGCATCCACTGACGCCGCTCAGCCGCCCTCGCCGAACATGTCGCCGACGAGTTCGGCGAGGGCCTTCAGCAGCGCCGGCGCCTCCGGCCCGCGGGTCTCGACCTCGATGACGCTGCCATGGGACGCCGCGAGCATCAGCAGGCCCATGATCGAGCGGCCGTCCACGCGCATTCCGTCCTTGGAGACGGTGGCGACGGCCTCGAAGCGCTCCACGGTCTCGACGAAGCGCGCCGAGGCGCGGGCGTGCAGCCCCTTGCGGTTCACGATCCTGAGATCGCGCCGCAGGACCGCCGCGGCGTCGGACCGGGCGGCGTCGGACCGGGCGGCGTCGGACCGGGCCGCGCCGGATTCGGCGGCGTCGGATTGGGCGGCGTCGCACTGCCCGGCGTCGCCGCGGCTCACGCGCCGTCCACCGTGTCGAGCATCCGCTTCGCGCCGTCGATGTACTTGCGCCCGGCCTCGATGGCCGCGTCGGTCGCCTCCGCCAGCGGGCGCTCGCGCATCTTGGCGAGCTTCACCAGCAGCGGCAGGTTGGCGCCATAAACCACCTCCACGCCGTCGGAGCTCATGGCGCCGATGGCGAGGTTGCACGGCGTGCCGCCGAACATGTCGGTGACGAGCGCGACGCCATGGCCGGTGTCCACCGCCGCGACGGCCGCGTTGATCTCGGCCTGCTTGGCGCGCAGGTCGTCCGCAGGCGCCGTCGACACGGCGACGGCGCGCTCCAGCGGGCCCACGACATGCTCCGTCGCGGCCAGCAGCTCCCGCGCAAGCCCGCCATGGGCGACGATGACAAGGCCGATCATCAATCCTCCCGCGGAGCGCCGTCCCGGCGCTCCAGTTCGCGATGACGCAGGTTAACGCGCCATCCCTCGTCGGCAAGCCTGCGTCCGAGCCGCTCCGTCATCATGACCGAACGATGCCGTCCGCCGGTGCATCCCAGAGCTATGCAGAAATAGGCCTTACCTTCGGATTTATAGGCAGGCAGCAGCAGCGCCGCCAGATCGGCCAGTCGCGAAAAGAACGGCTCGAACAGCGGGTCGGCCGCCACATAGGCGTCGACGCCGGCGTGGCGGCCGTCCTCGGCCCTCAGAGCGGCCTCCCAGTGCGGGTTGCGCAGGAATCGGCAGTCCATGACCATGTCTGCCTCCCTCGGCGCGCCGCGCTTGTACGAGAAGGACTGCAGCGAGACCGCCATGCCGTGCGCCGTGCCGTGGCTGAGCTGGGCGCGCACCTGGGCGCGCAGGGCGTGGGGCGACATGTCCGTTGTGTCGATCACCAGATCGGCGCGCTCGCGCAGACCGCTCAGCGCGTCGCGCTCGCGCGCCACGCCGAGGGCCGCGTCCTCCTGCGGCGCCATCGGGTGCCGGCGCCGCGTCTCGGCGTAGCGGCGGATGATGGCGCCGTCGGCTGCGTCGAGGAAGATGAGCATCGGTTCGGCGCGCGGGTTGGCCCGAAGGCCGGCGAGCGCCTCTTCGAGCGCAGCGACCGAGAAGCCGCGCGTGCGCGTGTCCGCCCCGATCGCGACCGGACGGCCGATCTCCGCTCCGGCGCCGCTCGCGGGGTCGGCCAGCCGGGGGATGAGCGCGATGGGCAGGTTGTCCACGGTCTCCCAGCCCAGGTCCTCCAGCGCGCCGAGCGCGGTGCTGCGCCCGGCGCCCGACAGCCCCGTGACCACGGCGACGCGCTGCTTCGCAGGCGCGTCCGCGTCAGGCCCTCGCGCCGTCCCGCAGCCGGTCGCGCGCTGTTCGCCCTGCTCCATCGCCTCTCAGGCCCTCCACGCTACCGGATGGACGGCAGGGCGCGCTCACGCCCGAGAGGCCGCCCCACTGCTCGTCCCAGCGGCCACGTCCGGGTCGAGCGGCGGACCATGCCGCAGCGCAAGAAGCGTCGCCGCGGCGCACACCCGCTCGGGACGGACCATGAGCGGAACCGCCGCGCCAAGCAACAGGCGCGTGCGCCGCGGCGGCAGCCGGCCCTCGGGCGGCGCGTCGAGGTCCAGGACCATCGCGACGACGGCCGCGCGCCAGGGCAGGCGCAGGAGCCCGATGCCCCGCGCCTCGACAAGACCGGCCAGCGCGGGTGGCGGACTTGCGGCCACGGCCGCCCCGTCTCGCCGCAGGCGCACCTGGTCGTCGGCGACGAGCGTCGCCCCCAGCGCGATCATGCCGATGGCCAGCGAGGACTTGCCCGCGCCCGGCGCCCCGAGGATCAGCAGCGCCCGGCAGGCGGTGGGCGGCGCGTCGTCCGGCGCGCCCGCAGGCGCGTCGGCGGAGCCGTCCGCGGGCGGGCCGACGCAGACGCAGCTTGCGTGGACTGTCTCGGGGGCCGGATCGCTCATCGAGGCGCGCTCAGGGCTCGGCGCTCATCCGCCGCGCAGCTCCACGACGAAGCGCGCGCCGACCGGGCCGCCCGGGCCCTCGATATTCTCGGCCCAGATGCGGCCCCGATGCGCCGTCACGATCTGCCGAGAGATCGACAGGCCGAGCCCGGAGTGGTCGCCATAGGCCTCGTGGCCGGGCCGGTCCGAGTAGAAGCGGCGGAAGATCGCCTCGAGGCTGTCCGCAGGCACGCCGGGGCCGCTGTCCTCCACGCTCACGCGCACCATGCCGCCCGAGAACGGCCTCGCGCGCACGCGCACGGCGCCGCCCGGCGGCGAGAACGAGATCGCGTTGTCGACGAGGTTGGCGAAGACCTGCCCAAGCCGGCTGTCGAGACCCATGACGATGAGCGGCGGCGCGGAGACCATCACCCGCACGCCCGCCGAGCGGCCGCTGCGCCGCTGTGCGACCTCGGCGACCTCGGCGACGGCGCCCAGCAGCGCCTTCAGGTCCACCGGCTCCATCTGCTCGCGCACCATCTCGGCGTCGAGCCGCGAGGCGTTGGAGATGTCGGTCACGAGCCGGTCGAGCCGGCGCACGTCGTGCTCGATCACCTTCAGCAGCCGCTCCTGCACCTCCGGCGTCCGGGCGCGGCGCAACGTCTCCACGGCCGAGCGCAGCGAGGTCAGCGGGTTCTTGATCTCATGCGCGACGTCGGCGGCGAACTGCTCGATGCCCTCGATGCGCCCGTAGAGCGCCGTCGTCATCTCGCGCAGCGCGCCGGAGAGGTGTCCGATCTCGTCGGCGCGGCGCGTCAGGTCGGGAAAGCTCACCCGGCTCAGGTCGAGCGAGCGGCTGTCGAGCGCGCCGGACCGTTCGGCGGCGGCGGCCAACCGGCGCAGCGGCTTGGCGATGGCGCCCGCCAGCAGCAGCGACAGCACCACCGAGACGCCGAGCGCCACCAGGAAAACCCGCAGGATCGCGATGCGCTCGGCGCGCACGATGGCGTCGATGTCGCCGCCCTCGGTCGAGAGCACCAGCGCGCCGAGCACCGCCTTGAAGCGCTGGATCGGGATGGCGACGGACACGATCAGCTCGCCCGCGCTGTTGGCGCGCACAGCCGTGACGCCCTCGCCGCGCAGGGCCTCGTAGACCTCGGCCTCGGTGGTGATGCCGGCGATGGCGGTCTCCTGGTAGAGTTCCGGTCGGTCGACGAGCCACGACGTCGCCATCTTGTAGATCCGTTCGAGGCGGTTCAGCAGCCCAAGGTCGGGCCCCTCCCCCTGCGGGGGCAGCGGTTCGATCGCGATGGGTGCGGCCGGGGCGCTGAAGCTGCGGGTGTCGCCGGTCAGACGACCGCTGCGGTCGAAGATGCGCGCGCGCACGCCGGCCGGCTGCGCGAGACGGCGCAACAGCACGTTCGCCTTGTCGGGGTTGTATTCGGTGAGGGCGCCGTCCTCGCCCGACGTCTCGACCAGCGCGATTGCGGCGGCGATGATCTCGCCCTGCGTGCGGAGCGCCTGGGTCCGCAGGTCGATCAGCCCGGCGCGGAACTGGTTGAGGAACAGGACGCCCGCGACGAGCAGGCCGAGGCCGATCAGGTTGATGAAGACGATGCGCCGCGTCAGCGACGAGACCGGCGAGAACACCCAGGCGCGCGCCAGCGCACCGATCGCCCGCGATCCGCCGCCCAACAGCGATGCGCCGCCGGCGCGGCCGTCGTTGCGGCCTGTCGCGCCCTCGGGCGGCGTCGCGTCGTCCGGCAGGTCGCGCATCGCTCTCCGGTCAGACCTCCCTGAACTTGTAGCCGACGCCGTACAGCGTCTCGATGGAGCTGAACTGCGAATCCACGGCGCGGAACTTCTTGCGGATGCGCTTGATGTGGCTGTCCACCGTGCGGTCGTCGACGTAGATCTCGTCCTCGTAGGCGATGTCCATGAGCTGGTCGCGGCTCTTCACCACGCCGGGCCGGATCGCGAGCGTCTTGAGGATGAGGAACTCCGTCACCGTCAGCGTCACCTGCTCGCCGCCCCAGGTCACCGAATGGCGCATCGGGTCGAGGCCGAGCCGCCCGCGCACGATGGGCCGGTCGTCCTCCGCCCGGTCGGCGTCGGCCACCGCCTCGCGGCGGCGCAGCAGCGAGCGGATGCGCTCGACCAGCAGGCGCTGGCTGAACGGCTTGCGCATGTAGTCGTCGGCGCCCATCCGCAGGCCGAGAACCTCGTCGATCTCCTCGTCCTTGGAGGTGAGGAAGATCACCGGCAGGTCGGATTTCAGTCGAAGGCGGCGCAGCAGCTCCATCCCGTCGAGCCGCGGCATCTTGATGTCGAGCACGGCGAGATCCGGCGGGTTGCGCCCCATCTCGGCGAGCGCGGCGACGCCGTCGGTGAAAGAGCGGACCTCGAAGCCCTCGGCCTCCAGCGCCAGCGACACCGACGCCAGAATGTTCCGATCGTCATCCACCAGCGCAATCGTCGACATCGACACATCCTTCTCCATAGACCCCCGATCCTACGTCACAGCCAAGACAGCGGCAATCGGGCGGGTTCATGGCCGCGGGCGCCGGGGTCTCGCCGCATCCCGTGCGCGCAACAATGGTCAACGCGCAATTTTATTGCACTGCAACCATCCCGCTGTTGCCAAGTCCGTGGCACTATGATGTTACCCGACGGCGGCAAAACCTCTCACCGATTCGGGTGATGCAGTCGGTCGCCGGTCGCGCGAACAGGTGATTTCGGAGGAGTTCAGTCTATGGAAACGGGCGTCTTCAATGCTGGCCAGCGTATCGCGACGATCGGGCTCTCCGGGCTGCGGGCGGCGCACTACAACCTGACCGAGCCGGGTCTGGTCGAGGCTGCGCTGCAGCGCAAGGAAGGCGTTCTCGGCAGGGGCGGCGCGCTGATCGTCGAGACAGGCCAGCACACGGGCCGCTCGCCCAAGGACAAGCACATTGTCGCAGAGCCCTCCGTCGAGGAGCACATCTGGTGGGACAGCAACCGCCGCATGGAGCCCGAAGCGTTCGAGCGCCTGCGCGCCGACATGACCGCGCACATGAAGGGCCGCGAGGCCTTCGTGCAGGATCTCTACGCCGGCGCCGACCCGGCCTACCGGCTCAACGTACGCGTCATCGCCGAACTGGCCTGGCACGCGCTGTTCATCCGCCACCTGCTGCGCCGGCCCGATGCGGGCGAGCTGATGGACTACGTCGCCGACTTCACCATCCTCAACGCCCCCTCCTTCAGGGCCGACCCCGCGCGCCACGGCTGCCGCAGCGAGACCGTCATCGCCATGAGCTTCGAGAAGAAGCTGATCCTGATCGGCGGCACCTCCTACGCCGGCGAGAACAAGAAGTCGGTGTTCACGCTGCTGAACTACCTGCTGCCCGAGCGCGGCGTGATGCCGATGCACTGCTCGGCCAACCACGCCAAGGACGACCCGGCCGACAGCGCGGTGTTCTTCGGTCTCTCCGGCACCGGCAAGACGACCCTCTCGGCCGAGCCCTCGCGCACGCTGATCGGCGACGACGAGCACGGCTGGTCGGATGAAGGCGTGTTCAACTTCGAGGGCGGCTGCTACGCCAAGACCATCGACCTCTCGCCGGAGGCCGAGCCGCTGATCTACGCCACCACCACCATGTTCGGCGCCGTGATCGAGAACATGGTGCACGACCCCCACACCCGCGCGCTCGACTTCCACGACGCCTCGCTGACGCCGAACATGCGCGCGGCCTATCCGCTTGAGGCGATCCCCAACGCCTCGACCACCGGCCTCGGCGGTTCGCCGAGGAACGTGGTGATGCTGACCTGCGACGCTTTCGGCGTGCTGCCGCCGATCTCGCGGCTGACCCCGGCGCAGGCGATGTACCATTTCCTCTCGGGCTTCACGTCCAAGGTCGCCGGCACCGAGAAAGGCGTGACCGAGCCGGAGCCGACCTTCTCCACCTGCTTCGGCGCGCCATTCATGCCGCGTCGCCCCGAGGTCTACGGCGCCCTGCTGCGCGACCGCATCGCGAGGCACGGCGCGACCTGCTGGCTGGTGAATACCGGCTGGACCGGCGGCGCCCATGGCGAGGGCGCCCGGATGCCGATCAAGGCGACCCGCGCGCTGCTGAACGCCGCGCTCGACGGCTCGCTGAACGCGGCGGAGTTCCGGCGCGACCCCAACTTCGGCTTCGACGTGCCGACCGCCTGCCCCGGCGTCGACCCAGCGCTGCTCGACCCGCGCGCCACATGGTCCGACCCGTCGGCCTATGACGCGCAGGCGCGCAAGCTCGTCGGCATGTTCATCGCCAACTTCGCCAGGTACGAGGCGCATGTCGGCGAGGAGGTGCGCGCCGCCGCGCCCGCCGCCGGCGCCACGGGCGCCGCCTGAGCCGGCGAACGCCCCGCCGACGAGCCAAGACCGCGCCTCCCACCCCGCCGGCGGCCGGCGGGCGGACCAGCGGCGTGTCGGCCCCCGCGGCGCACCCCGGCGCCGGGCCGCCCCGGCACACGCCGCTGGAGGACGCGCAGGGGATCGCCTTTGGCGCCGCGCTCTGCGCGCTCGGGCTGCTGTTTCTCAGGGAGGCCGGGCTGACCACCGGGCAGGCCGCCGGGATGGCGCTGGTCGCCTCCTACGCGTCAGGCGTCGGCTTCGGGCCGCTGTTCATCGCCATCAGCCTGCCCTTCTACGCCTTCGCGCTGTGGCGCGTGGGCTGGCGCTTCACGCTCAAGAGCCTCGCCGCCGTCGCGCTGTTCTCGGCGATGGTGGAGGTCGCGCCGCCCTTCCTCACCGTCGCGCCGACGAACGCCTTCTTGGCCGCCGCCATCGGCGGGCTGCTGGCGGGCGCCGGGCTGCTGGCGCTATTCCGCCACGGCGCGAGCCTCGGCGGCGTGGGTGTGGTCGCGGTGTGGCTTCAGGACGCGACCGGCTTCAGGGCAGGGTGGACGCAGATGACCGTGGACGCCGCGGTGTTCGCGGCCGCGCTCGCCGTGATGCCGTGGCGCGCGGTGGCCGCGTCGCTACTCGGCGCGGCGATCCTCAATCTGGTGATCGGCGTCAATCATCGCCGAGATCGCTACGTCGCCCTGTGAACCGCCGGCCAGCACGGTGACGACGCGCCTCCGGCCGTAGGCGCGGCTGATCCGCCGCTGCTCGATGAGCGCGCGCAGCGCGCCGCGGCCCTTGATCCGAT
Source organism: Rubrimonas cliftonensis (assembly GCF_900107585.1). Taxonomy (GTDB): domain Bacteria; phylum Pseudomonadota; class Alphaproteobacteria; order Rhodobacterales; family Rhodobacteraceae; genus Rubrimonas; species Rubrimonas cliftonensis. The sequence goes on from NZ_FNQM01000001.1 coordinate 287,307, forward strand.
CGGGAAAACGCGTGTCCGGCGCCATCACGCAACTCCTCGCAAGACTGCGAAAGCCTATCGGAGCAGGCGTAAAGGCTTCGTGACCGGCTCAGCGCCAGAAGCGCCGCTGCGCCGCCAGCGCCGCCCAGTGCGCCTGAGCGCTGCGCCAGTCCGCATCGGCCTTGCCCTCCCAACGGCCGAGCGCGAGCCCAGCCGCGCGCTGGGCCGCCGGCGACGCGGCGCCGGGCGCGTCTTCTGCGAAGAGAACCTCCTCCGCCATGGCGAGATCCTGCAGCGCGCCAAAGTCGTCCTGCAGCGCCTTGAGCCGCGTCACGAACGGCTTGATGCGCTTCGCAGGGTAGAGCGACGCAAAGAACTCGGTGGCGTAGCGCAGTTTCTTGAGGGCTTTTCGCAGGTCATGCCGCGCCTCTCCCTCCAGCGTCTCGATCCGCTCGCCGAGGGCCGCCGCCTTGCGCCAGCGCTTGTCGAGCGCCGCCGCAGCAAGCTGCGTCACCGGCTGGGCGAGCGCCGCCGTCTGGCCGAAGTCGCTGCGCCGCAGCCAGCCGCGCCCCTCGACGAAGGCCCCGAGGTCGAAGAGCAGCGCCGACGCCTCACGCGAGGCCAGCGTCCCGCGCGCCGCCACGCGCGCCGCGTCGCGGCGTTCCGACAGCGCCTCGGCCAGCGGTGCGAGGCGCGGGTCGGCGGCGGCCATCGGCCCGATGCGCTCATCCGTCAGCACGTCGAGGTCGCGCACGCCGCCGACGGCGGACGCAAGCGCCTGCGCCTGCGCGGCGATGGCGTCGAGCGCCTCGCCGCCCAGCACCGGCGCGAACACCGTCGCCGCCGTGCGCAGCCGGCGCAGGCCGACGCGAAGCTGATGCGGCCCTTCCGGCGCGTCGTTCAGCGCCGCCGCCGCGAGATTGCCCGAGATCTGGTCGAGGCAGCAGCGCAGCACCGCCGCCGCCGCGGTCTCGGCCGTCATCTCCGGGGTCAGCGCCACGGCCTTCGCCATGACGGGCTCCGGCGTCTGCGACAGCGCGCTGCGCCCTTCGGCGAGCGCATGGCCCCGCGCCGCCTTGGTCCGACGCGAGAAGCGCACCGGGCCCTCCTCGAACAGCGCCTTCGCGAGCGCATAGAGCGCCGGGGGCTCGCCGGACTTCAGCTCCAGCTCCGCCTCGCGGATGGTCACGGCGCGCGCGCCCGCTCGGATCTCGCCGACGTCGAGCGCCACCTCCACGACGCCGCCATCCGGCGTATGCATCAGGCGCAGCGTGCGGCGGATGTCGGTCTCGAACACGGGCGCGAGGTCGGCGGGGTCGGCGGCGTCGAGCACCCGCTCGCGCAGTGCGACGTCCGGGATCGCGCCGATGCACAGTTTTCCGCCAGGGGCCGGATTGTTCGATTCCAGCGGCGTCGACAGACCGCCGGAAAGTCCGGAGCCCATCTTGACGGTCTGGACCCAGCGCCGCCCCTCCTTGCGCAGGCGCAGCGCCAGCCCATGCGCCGCAAGCGCGCGATCCACCGTGTCGAGATAGATTGCGTGCAGAGAAATGGCTTTTATTTCCGATGCTTCCCCGGACTCCTCGGCGAGCTTGCGCCGCAGGCGCTTCTCGGCTTCTTCCGTCAGCAGCAGTTTGAGTTCGATTTCACGCATGCGCACTCCATGACGGTTTTACGACACGCCGGCAAGAGGTCATGTGCGCGCAAGCGCAAGCCATGCCTCCTCGGTGAGCACCTCCACGCCAAGCGCCTCCGCCTTCTTCAGTTTCGAGCCGGCGTCCGAGCCCGCGACGACGTAATCCGTCCTGGCGCTGACCGTGCCGGCGACCTTCGCCCCCATCGCCTCGGCGCGGGCCTTCGCCTCGGCTCGGCTCATCTGCGCCAGCGTTCCGGTGAACACCACCGTCTTGCCGGCGACGGGGCTCGCGACCGTCTGCGGCGCCGCGACCGGAGCCACGTCGAGATGCGCCAGAAGCCGCGACATGGCGTCCCTGTTATGGGGCTCGGCGAAGAAATCCACGACGGCGCCCGCCATGACAGCGCCGACCCCGTCGATGGCGAGCAGGTGCTCCCACGCCTCGCCCTCGCGCGCCGAAGCGGCGGTCATCGCCGCCGAAAAGCTCTCCCAGTCGCCATAGGCCCGCGCCAGCAGCCGCGCCGAGGTCTCGCCGACATGGCGCACCCCGAGGCCGAAGATCAGGCGGTCGAGCGGGATGCGGCGCTTCTGCGCGATGGCGGCGAACAGGTTGGCGGCGGACTTCTCGCCCCAGCCCTCGCGCGCCTTCAACTGCTGGAGGTTGCCCGGGCCGAAGCGCGACTCCAGGGTGAAGATGTCGGCCGGCTCGCGCACCCAGCCGTCGCGGTGCAACGCCTCGACCTGCTTGGCGCCGAGCCCCTCGATGTCGAAAGCGTCGCGCGAGACGAAGTGCTTCAGCCGCTCCACCGCCTGCGCCGGGCAGGTCAGCCCGCCGGTGCAGCGGCGCACCGCCTCCCCCGGCTCGCGCGGCGCGGCGCTGCCGCATTGCGGGCAATGGTCGGGAAACACGAAGGGAACGGCGTCGGCGGGCCGCTTCGCAAGGTCGACGTCCAGCACCTTGGGGATCACGTCGCCCGCGCGATAGACCGTCACCGTGTCGCCGACGCGCAGATCGCGCCCCTCGCGGATCGGCTCGCCCTTCGCCCCGCGGCCGGCGATGTAGTCCTCGTTGTGCAGCGTCGCGCTGGAGACTGTGACGCCGCCGACCGTCACCGGCCGCAGCCGCGCGACGGGAGAGAGCGCGCCGGTGCGCCCGACCTGGATCTCGATGCCCTCCAGCACCGTGATCGCCGTCTCGGCGGAGAACTTGTGCGCGATGGCCCAGCGCGGGGTGGTCGAGCGCGCGCCGAGCCGTTGCTGGAGCGCGATGTCGTCCACCTTGTAGACGACGCCATCGATGTCATATCCGAGGCTTGCACGACGTTCTTCAAGCGACAGATAAACTGCGAAGGCTGCGTCCATCCCATCGCAGCGGCGTGCGTCGGGGTTGACCGCGAAGCCCATCGCCTTCAGCCGGGCCAGCGCCTCCCATTGCGTCGCAGCGAGCGGCTCGGAGACTTCTCCCCAGGAATAGGCGAAGAATTTCAGCGGCCTGGAGGCCGTTATCGAGGCGTCGAGCTGGCGCAGCGAGCCTGCGGCGGCGTTGCGCGGGTTGGCGAAGGTCCGTGCGCCGGCCTCGGCCTGCCGCGCGTTCAGCGCCGCGAAGTCCGCGTGGCTCATGTAGACCTCGCCGCGCACCTCCAGCACCGCGGGCGCGTCGGCGATCTCCTCGGGGATGTCGTGGAGGGTGCGCGCATTGGGCGTGACGTTCTCGCCGGTCTCGCCGTCGCCGCGGGTCGCCGCCGAGATGAGCCGGCCTTCCTCGTAGCGCAGCGACAGCGACAGGCCGTCGATCTTGGGCTCGGCGACAAAGGCGAGCGGCGCCTCGGCGGGCGTCTGGAGAAACCGTCGGCAGTCGGCCTCGAACTCCAGCGCTGCGGCGCGGTTCTCCTCGGCGTAACGCTCGTCCGACCAGTCCCGCCCGCGCTTCACGATGATGTTCTTGAGAGACAGCATGGGCGCGCGGTGCGCGATGCTCTCGAACGCCTCCGACGGCGCTGAGCCGACGGTCTCGGGCGGCGCCAGCTCGGGCCGGCGCGCGACGATCTCCGCCCGTCGGCGCTTCAGCGCGTCATAGGTGGCATCGTCGACGAGGGGGGCGTCTTCGGCGTGATACGCGCGGTCGAGCCGCGCCAGTTCCTCGGTGAGACGCGCGATCTCGGCCGCGTCCCGGTCTTCTTTCCCGCCGGCCATCGAGCCCTCCCCGCGTCGTCGCGCGGAAAGTGCTGCGGGGGCGCGGGCCGGTCAAGCCGGCCCCGGGGGTCAGCCGGCGATGCGCTGCTTCTCCGCCATCTCGCGCGGCGCGGGGTCGCGCAGGACGTAGCCGCGGCCCCACACCGTCTCGATGTGGTTGTCGCCGCCAGTCGCGGCCGAGAGCTTCTTGCGCAGCTTGCAGATGAAGACGTCGATGATCTTGAGCTCCGGCTCATCCATGCCGCCGTAGAGATGGTTGAGGAACATCTCCTTGGTGAGCGTGGTGCCCTTCCGCAGGGAGAGCAGCTCGAGCATCTGGTATTCCTTGCCGGTCAGGTGCACCGGCTGACCGCCGACCTCGACGGTCTTGGCGTCGAGGTTTACGCGGATCTCGCCGGTCTGGATGATCGACTGCGCGTGGCCCTTGGAGCGGCGCACGATCGCGTGGATGCGCGCGACGAGCTCCTCACGGTTGAACGGCTTGGTGAGATAGTCGTCGGCGCCGAAGCCGAAGCCCTTGATCTTGTTGTCCATGTCGTCGAGACCGGAGAGGATCAGCGCGGGCGTGTCGATCTTGGCGAGGCGCAGCTTGCGCAGAACCTCATAGCCGGTCATGTCCGGCAGATTGATGTCGAGGATTATGAGATCATAATCGTAGAGCTTGGCGAGGTCGAGCCCTTCTTCGCCAAGATCCGTCGCATAGACGTTGAAATTGGCCTTGCGCAGCATGGTCTCGATGCTGCGCGCGGTCGACGGATCATCCTCGATCAGCAGGACTCGCATCCAAACCCCCTTTGGCGCACGATGGTTAACCTGATGACCGTTCTAGCCATCAAAAGATTAACGAACCTTTACCATGTTAGGAGTAGTGACTCAATTCTGCTACTTCAAGTTGCGCGATACAGCTGCAGTCGGGTGGTGCGCAGTGCGCCCACCCCATGCTCCTCCAGCGCGGAACGCCAGCTGTCAAGCTCCTCCGCGGTGAGGCTGTATCGCGCGCAGGCGGCCTCCTCGGAGAGCAGCCCCTGGCGCACCGCCGCGACGACGGCGGCCTTGCGGCTCGCGACCCAGCGACGGGTTTCGGGCGACGGCAGATCTTCGAGGGTCATGCGGCTCCGGGACCGGGTGTTGGCGCTGTTCACGCTTTCCGACATACTCATGGACACTCCACGCAAAACTGGTGTCGAAAGACCGGGCGAGTGTGCTCCGGTACGCTTTAAAATGATGTGAAGCCGAGGGCGGCCGAACGATGTCTGATACGGTTAACCTTCTCAATTCGCTCGGTTTTGCGAAGACCCCCGCGGAGACGCGGGTTGTGGTCGCGATGTCCGGCGGCGTGGACAGCTCAGTGGTCGCGGCGCAGTTGAAGAGCGAGGGCTACGATGTCGTCGGCGTGACGCTCCAGCTCTACGACCACGGCGCCGCCCTCGCCCGGAAAGGCGCCTGCTGCGCCGGGCGCGACATCCACGACGCGCGCGCGGTGGCCGACCGCATGGGCTTTCCGCACTATGTGCTGGATTACGAGAGCCGGTTCCGCGAGAGCGTCATCGACGATTTCGCCGACCAGTATCTCGCCGGCGCGACGCCCGTGCCCTGCGTCCGCTGCAATCAGAGCGTGAAGTTCCGCGACCTTTTGTCTACGGCGCGAGAGCTCGGCGCGGACTGTCTCGCCACCGGCCACTACGTCCGCAGGGTGGAGGGGGCGCATGGCCCGCAACTCCATCGCGCGGCAGACCCGGCGCGGGACCAGAGCTACTTCCTGTTCGCGACGACGCCCGAGCAGCTCGCCTATGTGCGCTTCCCGCTCGGCGGCGTCGCCACGAAGGCTGAGACGCGGGCGATGGCCGCGGCGCATGGCCTGCCCGTCGCTGACAAGGCCGACAGCCAGGACATCTGCTTCGTGCCGGGCGGGCGCTACGCCGACGTGATCGAGAAGCTGCGCCCAGGCGCCGCCGAACCGGGCGAGATCGTCGACCTCGAGGGCCGCGTGCTTGGAACCCATCCCGGCGTGATCCACTACACCGTGGGGCAGCGGCGCGGGCTGGGCGTCGGGGGCGGCGCGCCGCTGCATGTCGTGCGGCTGGAGCCACGGGCGAGGCGGGTCGTCGTCGGCCCGCGCGCCGCGCTGGGCGTGTCGAGGCTGGCCGTGGGCGAGGTCAACTGGCTCGGCGACGGGCCGTTCGAGCGCGCCCCCGACGGCGGCTGGCGCGTCGCCGTGCGCGTCCGCTCGACCCGGCCGCCGGCGCCGGCGCGCGTGCTGCCGACCGGCCCGGCCTCGGCGGAGGTTGTTCTGGCGGAGCCCGAGGAGGGCGTCGCGCCGGGTCAGGCCTGCGTGTTCTACGCCGACGGGCGCGTGCTCGGCGGCGGCTGGATCGCGCGCCGCGACGCGGACTGAGGCGAAGCGCCGCCGCCGCGGGCCGAGGCGAAGCGCGGCGACGCGCCGCCCGCATCCCTTGACGCCGGGTCGCCGGACCTTGAGGCTGCGCGCGCCACAGCCCCGGCGGCGGGGGCGGCGTCGCCGAGCCTGCGTCCCGGGGGAAACCATCCGCATGTCCGCTGCTGAGCCCGCGCCGCGCCCGGAGCCTGTCGGCAACTTCGCACAGATGTTCACGCCCAAGCTCGCCACCGTCCTGCGTGAGGGCTACGGGGCGGCGCAGCTTCGCGCCGACGCCGTCGCCGGCCTGACGGTGGCGGTCGTGGCGCTGCCGCTGTCGATGGCGATCGCAATCGCGTCGGGCATGTCGCCCGCCGCGGGGCTGCACACCGCCATCGTCGGCGGCTTCCTCGTCTCGGCGCTCGGCGGATCGCGCTTCCAGATCGGCGGGCCCGCGGGGGCGTTCATCGTGCTGGTCTCCGGCACGGTCGCGCAGCATGGCGTCGAGGGGCTGGTGCTGGCGACCTTCCTCTCGGGGCTGATGCTCGCCGCGCTGGGGTTCATGCGGCTCGGCGGCTACATCAAGTTCATCCCCTATCCCGTCACCGTGGGCTTCACCGCCGGCATCGCGGTGATCATCTTCGCCAGCCAGCTGCGCAGCCTGCTCGGCCTGACGCTCTCGGGCCCGGAGCCGGGTCCGCTGACCGAGAAGCTGCCCGCGCTCTGGGCCGCGGCGCCGACCGTGAACGCCGCCGCCGTGGCGATGGCGGCGGGAACCGTCGCGGTCATCGTCGGGATGCGGCGGTGGCGGCCGCACTGGCCGGGAATGCTGGCGGCGGTCGCGCTCGCCGGGCTCGTCGCCGCGCTGACCGGCGCCCCGGTCGAGACCATCGGCTCGGCCTTCGGCGGCGTGCCGTCCAGCCTGCCGGCGCCCGCCCTGCCCCGTTTCGAGCCGGCGCTCGCGCTCGCCGTGCTGCCCAACGCGGTCGCCTTCACCCTGCTCGGCGCCATCGAGTCGCTGCTGTCGGCCGTCGTCGCCGACGGGATGACCGGACGGCGCCACCGATCCAACGCCGAGCTCGTGGCGCAGGGCGCGGCGAATGTCGGCGCCGCGCTCTTCGGCGGCTTCTGCGTGACGGGGACCATCGCGCGCACGGCGACCAACGTGCGCGCAGGGGCGCATGGGCCGGTCGCGGGGATGCTCCACGCCGCCTTCCTGCTGGCCTTCGTGCTGCTGGCCGCGCCGCTGGCGGCCTTCATCCCGCTCGCCGCGCTCGCCGGCGTGCTGGCGGTGGTGGCGTGGAACATGGTGGAGCGCGAGGCCGCCGTCACCCTGCTGCGGGCGAACCGGGGCGACGCCGCGGTGCTGGCCGTGACCTTCCTGCTGACGATCTTCCGCGATCTGACCGAGGCCATCGTCGTGGGCTTTGCGCTCGGCGGGCTGCTCTTCATCCACCGCATGTCGCAGGCCGCGGCGGTCGAGCCGGCCGGCGTGCTGGCGACTGAGGACGTTCCCGACGCGACGGAGGGGCGCGACGCCTACGCCGCGCAGTCGCGGGGCGGCCCGATCGTCTATCGCGTCCGCGGCGCGCTGTTCTTCGGGGCCGCCGCGTCAATCGGCGCGGTGCTGGACCGCATCGGCGACGAGGCCGGCGCGCTGGCGCTGGACCTCACCGAGACGCCCTTCATCGACAGCAGCGGCGCGGCGCTGATCGAGGGTCTTGCGCGCAAGACCGCCCGCCGGGGCGCGTCGCTGACGTTGCGCGTGCGCGCCGAGACCGCGCGGGAGCTCGCCGCCTTCGGGCTTCGCGCGCCGCTGGTGCGCGTGGAGATCGCCTGAGCGCGGCCCCCGGGCGGCCCCCGCCCCCGGCCCGCCTCAGCCCAGCATCCGCCCCGCGACCGCGTCGAGCATCGCGAGCGCTCGGGGGTCGCGCGCCTCGGGCTGGGTGATCAGCGCATATTCCAACGCCCTGTCGCAGCCATGCGGGCAGGGCGCGCGCTCGCCGCCGAACGCGGGAACGACCGCCTTCACCAGCGCGCGGGCCTTCTCGGCGTTGCCGGTCAGCACCCTGATCACCGCCGCGACGTCCACGGCGTCATGGTCCTCGTGCCAGGCGTCGTAGTCCGTCACCATCGCGACCGTGGCATAGCAGAGCTCCGCCTCGCGGGCGAGCTTGGCCTCGGGCATGTTGGTCATGCCGATCACATGGCAGCCCCAGCCCTTGTAGAGCCGCGATTCGGCGACCGAGGAGAACTGCGGCCCCTCCATGGCGAGGTAGGTTCCGCCGCGGTGCACGGTGATGCCGCAGGCCCTCGCCGCCGTCTCCAGCGCGTCGCCGAGGCGCGGGCACACCGGCTCCGCCATCGAGACATGCGCCACGCAGCCTGGGCCGAAGAAGCTCTTGTCGCGCGCGAAGGTGCGGTCGATGAACTGATCGACGATCACGAAGTCGCCCGGCGCCATCTCCTCGCGGAACGAACCGCAGGCGGAGACGGAGATCACGTCGGTCACGCCGGCGCGCTTCATCGCGTCGATGTTGGCGCGGTAGTTGATGGAGCTCGGCGTCTGGACGTGGCCGCGGCCGTGGCGGGGCAGGAAGCAGACCGGCGTGCCCCCCAGCGTCCCGAACAGCAGCGCGTCGGAGGGCTCGCCCCACGGGCTTTCGACCCTGCGCCACTCCGCGCCCTCCAGCCCGTCGACGCCGTAGACGCCGCTGCCCCCGATCACGCCGATCATCGCCTGCGCCATGCTCTCGCCCTTCTGTCGAAACCGTCGCGGCGTTTATCGCCCAGCGGCGCGGCGCGGGCAACGCGCCGGACGGGCTTGTGTCGCGCGCCGGGGGGCGGCACATCTCCGGCGAGCCGCAACAGGAGCGCCGCCATGGCCACGCTGACCGTCCTGCCCGACGACCTGCCCCGCCCCGAGGACGACGGCGCCGCCGACCATCTGCCCGGCCTCGCCCTGCCGCGGCTCGCGCTGCCGGCCACGACCGGCGGCGCGGTGGACCTTGGCGACCCGGCGCAGGGGCTGACCGTGGTGTTCTGCTATCCGCGCACCGGCGAGCCCGGCAAGCCGCTGCCCGAGGGGTGGGACGCGATCCCCGGCGCGCGCGGCTGCACGCCCCAGGCCTGCTCGTTCCGCGACCTTCACGCCGAGTTCGCCGCGCTGGGCGCACGCGTCTACGGGCTGAGCGCGCAGACCACCGACTACCAGCGCGAAGCGGCGGAGCGGCTCCACCTGCCCTATCCGCTGCTGTCGGACGCGGGGCTCGCCTTCGCCGAGGCGCTGCGGCTGCCGACCTTCGAGGCGGCGGGCATGCGCCTTCACCGGCGGCTGACGCTGATCACGCGGGCCGGGCGCGTCGAGCGTGCGCTCTACCCGGTGTTCCCGCCGGACGCCTCCGCCGAGGAGGCCCTCGCCGCCCTGCGCTGAGCCGGCGAGCGGGGCGCCGCGGGCCTGCGCAGTGGCGCCCCCGCCGCTCCGCCGCTATGGTCCGCGCCATCGCGAGACGAGGACGCCCATGCCCGCCGAACTGCACCACGACGCCCCGGATTTCGACATCGCATTCGACGCGCTGATCTCGGCCAAGCGCGAGGCTTCCGAGGACGTGGACGCGAGCGCCGCGGCCATCATCGCCGACGTGCGGGAGAACGGCGACGCGGCGCTGATCCGCCTGACGGAGAAGTTCGACCGGATCTCCCTCACGCCCGAGACCCTGCGCGTCTCCGAGGCCGAGATCGACGCCGCCATCGCCGCCGTTCCCGCCGCCGAGCGCGCGGCGCTGGAGCTCGCCGCCGACCGCATCGCCGTCTTCCACGCCCGCCAGCGCCCCGAGGACGCGCGCTGGACCGACGATGCCGGCGTCGAGATGGGCTGGCGCTGGACGCCGGTGGACGCCGCGGGGCTCTATGTGCCGGGCGGCACGGCGTCCTATCCGTCCTCGGTGCTGATGAACGCGATCCCGGCGCGCGTCGCCGGCGCGCCGCGCCTCGCCATGGTCGCGCCGACGCCGGACGGGGTGGTGAACCCGCTGGTGCTGCTCGCCGCGCGGCTATCGGGCGTGTCGGAAATCTACCGCATCGGCGGCGCTCAGGCGATCGCTGCGCTGGCCTACGGCACGGCGACCATCGTGCCCGTCGACAAGATCGCAGGCCCCGGCAACGCCTGGGTCGCCGCCGCCAAGCGCCGCGTGTTCGGCCATGTCGGCATCGACAGCGTCGCCGGCCCTTCGGAGGTGATGGTGATCGCCGACGCCGGGCAGGATCCGGAGCTGCTCGCCGCCGACCTGATGGCGCAGGCCGAGCACGACGTCGCGGCGCAGTCGATCCTCGTCACCGACGACGCCGCGCTCGCCGCCGACACCGGCCGCGCCGTCGAACGGCTGCTGCGGCGGATGTCCCGCACGGCCATAGCCGCGGCGAGCTGGCGCGACAACGGGGCGCTGGTCGTCGTGCGCGATCTCGCGCAGGCGGCGGCGCTGGCCAACCGCGCCGCGCCGGAGCATCTGGAGCTCTGCGTCGCCGACCCCGACGCGCTGGCCGCGCAGGTGCGCCACGCCGGGGCGATCTTCCTCGGTCCCTCGACCCCCGAGGCGCTGGGCGACTATGTCGCCGGGCCGAACCATGTGCTGCCGACCTCGCGCGCGGCGCGCTACGCCTCCGGCCTCTCGGTGCTCGACTTCATGAAGCGCACGACCCTGCTGAGGGCGACGCCCGCGGCGCTCGCCGCCATCGGCCCCGCAGCGGCGACGCTCGCAGCCTCGGAGGGGCTGGAGGCGCATGGCCTCAGCGTCACGCGCCGCCTCGCCGCCGAGCCGGTCGCATGAGCGCCGGCCAGACGCCGGATCGCCTCGTCGAGGTCACGCTGGACGACAGCGGGCTGGCCCCGCCGACGCCGGAGGTGGAGCGCGAGCGCAAGGTCGCGCTGTTCGACCTGATGGAGGAGAACTTCTTCCGCCTGCCCGGTCGCGAGGACGCGCCGGCGCCGCAGGGCCCCTACCGCCTGCGCCTCGCCGTCGCCGAGGGCCGGCTGGTGTTCGAGGTCGCGACCGAGGGCGGCGGGCCGGCAGGCGCCTTCATCCTGTCGCTCAGCCCGTTCCGGCAAGTCATCAAGGACTATTTCGCCATCTGCGCCAGCTATTTCGACGCGGTCAAGCGCCTGCCGCCTGCGCAGATCGAGGCGATCGACATGGGCCGGCGCGGCATCCACAACGAGGGCTCGACGCTGCTGCTGGAGCGCCTCAAGGGCAAGGTGGAGACCGACCACGACACCGCGCGGCGTCTCTTCACGCTGATCTGCGTGCTGCACTTCAAGGGCTGAGGGGAGGCATGGCGCGAGATGCGACGCGACCGCCCTGGCATCGCCCCCCTGAACTGGCCGCAGGCTGAGACCGTGGCCGGCGGCCTGCCCAGCGCGACGCTGTTCTCCTGCGACTGGAACGCGGTGCGCTCCCCGATGGCGGAGGGCATCGCCAAGAAGCTGCTCGGCAAGCGCGTCTTCGTGCAGTCGGCCGGCGCGGCGGGGCTGCTCGACCTCGACCCCCTCGCCGTGGAGGTCTGCCGCGAGATCGGCGTCGACATCGCCGGCCACTCGACCCACACCTTCGACGAGATGGAGGAATGGGGCGATGACATCGCGCAGTACGACCTCATCATCGCGCTGTCGCCGGCCGCGCAGCGCCGCGCGCTGGAGGCGAGCGCCTTCAGCCATGTCGCCGTGGAGTACTGGCCGACGCTCGACCCGACCGACCTCGGCGAGACCCGCGAGCAGAAGCTGCACGCCTACCGCCAGACCCGCGACCAGATCCGCGACCGCATCGTGACGCGCTTCGGCCTCGGCCTCTGAATCGTCGTGGGGGGCCTCACCGGTCCGGTCCGCGACAGTCGGCCGTGGCGACCGCCGTAGCCCGGCGCCTCGGCGGCGTTGGCGAGCTGCCTGGCTCAGCCCTCGACGCGGCGCGCGCCGACAATGTTGAACAGAAGAATCGCGGTGGCCGAGACGATCAGCACGCCGCCGACCGTCTCCACCGCATCGGCCGCCGCCATCGGCGCCAGCGCGGTCCACGCCGCCCCGGTGAGCATCAGCGCCGCGCCCGCCGCGCCCAGCGCGAGATGCGCCTGCGCCAGCCGCGTCTCCGCCTGACGCGGCGCGACATGATACCAGGCGCCGCACAGCGCGAGCACCGCCCAGCCGAGCAGCACGGACGAACGCCAGACCGGCTCGGCGTCAAGCGCCATGACATGGGCCAGAACGCCCCATTTCAGACCGAGCACGACCATCGCCACCGAGCCGATCACGAAGAACAACGCAACGCCGCGCATGGCGGTCCTCCTGCAAACACGAACACACCACCGCATGTGTGCCCTCGAACCGTAACGCTACGGTAAAGGGTCGGGGCGCGCGCCGGACCGCAAGGCGTTCAGGCGACATCCCACACCGGCGCCCAGTCCGGGTCGATCCGGCGCCCGTCGGGCCGCGCCAGCGCGTGCAGCGCGCGCATTTCCTCGGGGCTTAGCGCGAAGTCGCCGATGGCGAGGTTCGCCCGGATGCGCTCGGGCGTCTGCGATTTGGGGATGGCGACGACGCCTTTCTGCTGGATGTGCCAGCGCAGCACGATCTGCGCCGGGGTGCGCCCGTGCGCCTCCGCGACGGCCGTGATCTCGGGCGCCTCCAGCAGCCCGCCCTTGCCCAGCGGCGCGTAGGAGACGAGCGCCAGTCCATGCGCGCGGCACGCCGCCAGAAGCTTCGACTGGTCGAGTTCGGGATGATGCTCGACCTGGTTGGCCGCCAGCCGCTCGCCGTGCTTCTGGGCCGCGTCTAGCGCCGCGTCGAGCAGCGTGGTGGGAAAGTTCGACACGCCGATATGGCGCGCAAGCCCCGCCTTGCGGCAGGCGCAGAGCCCTTCGAGCATCTCGGCCGCCGTCATCGCGTTGTCGGGCCAGTGGATGAGCAGCAGGTCGACCCGGTCGAGCCCGAGCCTCTTCAGGCTCGCCTCCGCCGCCTTGCGGGCGTCGTCGGGCTTCAGGTGGTCGTGCCAGATCTTCGTAGTGACGAAGATCCCGTGGCGCTCGACGCCCGAGGCGCGCAGCCCCTCGCCCACCGCCTCCTCGTTGCCGTACATCTCCGCGGTGTCGATGTGGCGGTAGCCGGCGCGCAGCGCCTCCGCCACGGCCTGCGCGCAGGTCTCGCCCTTCATCGGCCAGGTGCCGAAGCCGAGCGCTGGAATGTTGGCGCCGTTCGCCTCGACGACGGGGATCGCGGTGTCGGTCATGCCGGTTTCTCCTTGCAGGTCTCTTCCTAACTACGCCCGCCGGCCGGGGGTTGCCACAGGCGGCTGCGCGCGCGATCTCTGCGCCATGACAGATCCAGTCCACATCGTCGGGGCCGGCATGGCCGGTTCGGAGGCCGCATGGCAGGCCGCGCAGGCGGGCGCGCGCGTCGTGCTGCACGAGATGCGCCCCCATCGCGGCACCGAGGCCCACCGCACCGACGGCTGCGCCGAGCTCGTCTGCTCCAACTCCTTCCGCTCCGACTGCGCGGCGACCAACGCCGTCGGCCTGCTGCATGAGGAGATGCGGCGCGCGGGCTCGCTGATCATGGCGATGGGCGACCGCTGCAAACTGCCGGCCGGCGGCGCGCTGGCGGTGGACCGCGACGCCTTCTCCGCCGCCGTCACGCACGCGCTGACCGGGCACCCGCTGATCGAGATCGACCGCGGCGAGGTCGCCGGCCTGCCGCCCGAGGCGTGGGGCAACGTCATCGTCGCCACCGGCCCGCTCACCTCGCCGGCGCTGGCCGAGGCCATCGCCGCGCGCACCGGCGCCGAGGCGCTCGCCTTCTTCGACGCCATCGCCCCGATCGTGCATTTCGACAGCATCGACATGTCGAAGGCGTGGTTCCAGAGCCGCTACGACAAGGGCGAGACCGAGGCCGACCGGACCGCCTATCTCAACTGCCCGATGGACGAGGCGCAGTTCAACCGCTTCATCGACGCGGTGCTCGAAGCGCCCGTCACCGAGTTCAAGGAGTGGGAGAAGAACACGCCCTATTTCGAGGGCTGCCTTCCCATCGAGGTGATGGCGGCGCGGGGCCGCGAGACGCTGCGCTTCGGCCCGATGAAGCCGGTCGGCCTCACCAACCCGCACCAGCCCACCATCAAGGCCCACGCAATCGTCCAGCTGCGCCGCGACAACGCGCTCGGCACGCTCTACAATATCGTCGGCTTCCAGACCAAGATGAAGTACGGCGCACAAACCGAGGTTCTGCGGCTGATCCCCGGCCTTGAGAACGCCCAGTTCGCGCGGCTCGGCGGCATCCACCGCAACACCTTCCTCAACTCGCCGAGCCTGCTCGACGGGTCGCTGCGGCTGAAGGCGGAGCCGAGGCTGCGCTTTGCGGGGCAGATCACCGGCGTCGAGGGCTATGTCGAGAGCGCGGCCATGGGCCTGCTCGCGGGTCGCTTCGCCGCGGCGCAGGCGCTGGGCCGCCCGCTCGACGGCCCCTTCGGCCCGCCCCCGCCCGAGACCGCCCACGGCGCCCTGCTCGCCCATGTCACCGGCGGGGCGGATGCCGACACGTTCCAGCCGATGAACGTCAACTTCGGGCTGTTCCCGCCGCTCGACACGCGAGCCAAGGGCCGCAAGGCCGCGCGCAAGGCCGCCCGCGCCGAGGCGATGAGCGCTCGCGCGCTGCTCGCCTGCGACGCCTGGCTCGCCGGCCGGGCAGCCGCGGCCTGAGGGCCGCGCTCCGCCTCGGCCCCATGCGCGCCCATCCCGGAAAGATCTTCAACGAGCGCCTCAAGGCCATCGCCGCGGCGCTCAACACGCTTTCGAGCGCCGTCCTTGTCCTCGGCGTCATCAAGCGCAATATCGACGGGGCGCAGACGTCGCTGGCCTCCGGCGCCGCCGAACTCGATCTGTTATGGATTGCGGTGGCCTTTGTGGGGTATGCTCTGGGCCTGTGGCTTCTCGGCTGGCTCAAGCCGGAAGCGTGACGCGAGACGACGGGAGGACGCGCAATGAACATCTGGTTCGAATACGGCGTGCCGTTCGGGCTCGTGGCCTTCGGCCTGCTGGCGGTGCTCTACGCCCATCTTGAGGGCAAGCGCGTCGACCGCCTCATCGTCGAGGAGCGGCGTCGCGAAAGGCTGAGCCGCCGCCGCTGATCGGCTCTGAGGGCGTTTTCGCAATAGACGCCCGATTTCGGACGGACGCGCGCCGGCGCCGCCGCTAGGCTCGGGCTATGCTGTTCGATCTTCCAGACGACGAGACGCTCTATCGCGCCCTTCTCGCGCGCGACCCCCGCTTCGACGGTCAGGCGTACGTCTGCGTGCGCAGCACCGGCGTCTTCTGCCGCCTTACCTGCCCCGCCCGCAAACCGAAATTCGAGAACTGCGCGTTTCACCGCACCGTCGCCGCCTGCGTCGAGGCCGGCTATCGCGCCTGCCTGCGCTGCAAGCCCCTCGGCGCCGCGGCCGCGGCCGATCCGGCCGTCGCCGCGCTGCTCAACGCGCTGGAGGAGCGGCCCGAGCGCCGCTGGTCGGAGCGCGACCTGACCGCGCTTGGCTACGACCTCGCCACCGTGCGGCGCAGCTTCAAGCGCCATTTCGGCATGACATTTCTCGAGATGGCGCGCTGGCGCCGCCTGCGCGACGGGTTCGAGACGCTGTCGACCGGCGGCCGGATGATCGCCGCCCAGCACGAGGCCGGGTTCGATTCGCCAAGCGCGTTCCGCGCCGCCTTCGCCCGGCTGCTCGGCTGCGCGCCCGGCGACTTCCGGGCCGACGCGCCGCTTAAGGCGGGCTGGATCGCCACGCCGCTCGGCGACATGATCGCCGTCAGCAGCGCGACGCACCTGCACCTTCTGGAGTTCGTCGACCGCAAGGCCCTGCCCGCCGAGCTGCGCCGTCTCGCCGCGGCCGGCCGCGGCGTCGGGTTCGGCCGCCCCGCGCCGACGGAACAGGCGGCCGGGGAGCTCGACGCCTTCTTCGCGGGCCGCCGCGCCCGCTTCGAGACGCCCCTTGCGCCAATGGGCGGGGATTTCTCCAGGCAGGTCTGGCGCGCGCTGCGCGAAATCCCCGCCGGACAGACGCGGAGCTACGGCGAGGTCGCGCGCCTGATCGGCCGGCCCGACGCCGTGCGCGCCGTCGCGCGCGCCAACGGCGCCAACCAGATCGCGCTGATGATCCCCTGCCACCGCGTCATCGGCGCCGACGGCGCGCTCACGGGCTATGGCGGGGGGCTCTGGCGCAAGCAGCGGCTGATCGAGATCGAGAGCGCGTTCGGGGCCGCGTTCGGGGCCGCGTTCGGGGCCGCATCCGGGGCCGCGCCGGCGGAAGGCGCCGCGTGAGCGGGGCTCGGCGGCGCCACGCGCCGCCGAGCCGTCCTTCGCCGCGCCTCAGAACGCCCGCTGACTGCCTCGCGACAGGAAGAAGCCCCTGCCGTCCTCGTTGACGCAGTTGAGGCCCTGACGGGAGGAGAGGCAGGTGAGCCCGCCGAACTCGCCGGTGACCCCGTACTCCGCCGTCTCCTGGGCATGGCGGCTGCGGTCGAGCGGTTCGCAGCTCATCTCGACGAGACCGCGGTTGCGCATGAAGAACACATGGCCCCAGTCCGACGCGCACCATGCCGGTCGCGGCGCGGCGGGCGGGCCACTCCGATCGATGATGACGCAGCGGATGTCGGAGCCGTCGACCTCAAGACCCACCGAACACTGGATGTTCCCCGAGGGCGTCTCGAAGGAGAACACGTCGGCCCGCGCATCGGCGGCGATCAGCGCGAGAACGGCGATCCAGCCTTTTGTCACAACGTCCCTCCAGCGCAGCCTGTCCCCGCCAAGAGGAAAGGCTAGCGGGTCAGCCCGCGCCGCGCCACAGTTTCGGCGCAGGCGGCGGCGTCGCAGCCAGGCGCGAAGCCGATGCAAGGGCGGCGGCGCCTCTCGCAGCCAATCTTCCAGCCGACGCCACCAAAGCTTCCGGCCATTCGACGTCGACGCGCTCGGGCGCCGCCCGGAGCTGACGCCTCGACGCGAGGCCGGCGGCGCGCCGCCTCACCAGTTTGCGCGCGCCGCGCGCCACAGCAGCGAGGCGCGGGCGCGGAAGGGTGACGGCGCCGCCGGCCCGGCCTCGGGGTCGAAACGCTCAGACAGCGCCGCGCGCAACGCCGCCTCGCTAAGCCAGCCGGCCCGATAGGCGGCCTCCGCCCCGCGCGGCGCCCCCGCCCGCCGCGCCGCCGCCAGCGCCGCAAGCCCGTCGCGCGCGAGTGCCTGCGCCTGATCCTGCGCCATCGCCCGACGGCCGCCGGCCACAAGCGCCGGCTGCGCCCTCAGCCACGCGGCGGCGGCGAAGGCGAAGCCCGCCTCCTCGGCCGGCCCCGCCTCGCCCGCCAGCGCATGGGCCGAGAGCGCCAGCAGCGAAGCCCCGGTGTCGCGGAGATAAGCCCTGAGCGCAGGGTCGCCGTCGAGCGCGCCCGCCTCCATGTCGAGCGCGCGGGCGTCCATCAGCCGCTCGAAAGGCGCGCGCGGCAGGTCCGCCGCCCGGATCGTCTCCGCCAGCGGCGCGGCGACCTCGTGGCTGCGCGACCGGCCCTCATGGGCCAGCGCCACCGCGTCGCGCCACCATTGCAGGCGGATCGCGCCGAGCGTCGGCTCGCTGACGACGGCGGGAATGCGCGCGAGTTCGAGGTTGAAGGCGTAGAGTGCGAACAGCCGCTCGCGCAGCGCCGGCAGCGCCGTCATCGCGGAGAGGAAGCGGTCAGGGTCTCCCCGCCGCACCAGCGCCGCGCAGGGGCTGAGCGCCGGCTCGCTCACCGCGATGCGCTCGACCGGGCCGCGCCCGTGCTGGACGCGCCCTGGCGGGCGCCCCTCGAAGCGAGGGCTGCTAGTCGGGCCGCGCAGGAGGGCGCGGCGCTCATTCGCCGGGCTGCAGCTGACGCAGCGGGGCGCCGTCGCGCGTCAGCTTCCAGGCGATGGCGTCGAGCAGCGCCTGCATCGAGGCGTCGACGATGTTGGGCGAGACGCCGACCGTGGACCAGCGCGCCCCCGCACCGTCGCGGTGCTCGATCAGCACCCGCGTCACCGCCTCGGCGCCGCCGGTCAGGATGCGCACCTTGAAGTCGGTCAACACCATGTCGTCGATGTAGTCCTGATACTTGCCGAGGTCGCGCTTCAGCGCCCGCACCAGCGCGTTGACCGGCCCCTGATCGGCCTTCGTTACCGGGTCGAGCGATTCGGAGGCCGAGATCATCCGCTCGCCGTCCACGTTCACCACCACCACGGCCTCGGAGACGACCTGGGCGCCCATCCGCGGATCGTGCCGGCGCTCCACCGTCACGCGGAACCGCTCCACGTCGAAGTAGCGGCGGGACTGGCCGAACGCCTCGCGCGCCAGCATCTCGAAGCTCGCCTGCGCGCTGTCATAGGCGAAGCCCTGCTCCTCGCGCGTCTTGACCAGCGCCAGCAGCTTCGCGAGGCGCCGGTCCTCCCGCTCCGCCTCGATGCCCGCCTCGCGCAGGCGGCGCAGCAGGTTGGCCTTGCCCGCCTGGTTCGACATCGGGATGACGCGCTCGTTGCCGACCACTTCCGGCGGGACGTGCTCGTAGGTCGTGGGATCCTTGACGATGGCCGAGGCGTGCAGCCCCGCCTTGTGGGCGAAGGCCGCCGCGCCGACATAGGGCGCATGGCGGTTGGGCTGGCGGTTGAGGACCTCGTCGAGCATCCGGCTGATCTCCGGCAGCGACCGCAGTCCCTCGACGTTCACCCCGGTATGCACGATATCGCGATAGGGCGCCTTCAGCATCAGCGTCGGGATGATCGAGACGAGGTTGGCGTTGCCGCAGCGCTCGCCGAGCCCGTTGAGCGTGCCCTGCACCTGCCGGGCGCCGGCCTCGACGGCGGCGAGGCTCAACGCCACCGCCTGCCCGGTGTCGTCATGGGCGTGGATGCCGACGCGGCCGCCGCCGAAGCGGGCGCAGACCCGCTCCACCACCCGCGCCGCCGCCGCCGGCATCGCGCCGCCGTTGGTGTCGCACAGCACCACCCAGGCCGCGCCGCCCTCGATGGCGGCGTCGAGGCAGGCCATGGCGTAGTCGGGGTCGGCCGCGAAGCCGTCGAAGAAGTGTTCGGCGTCGAACAGCGCCTCGCGCCCCAGCGCCCGCAGCCGCGCCAAGCTCTCGCGGATGTTGGCGAGGTTGTCGTCGCGGCTGATCCCGAGCGCGTGCTTCACATGATAGACATGGGTCTTGCCGACAAGGCAGACGGCGGGCGTGCCGGCGTTGACCACCTCCGCCAGCACCTCGTCGTTCGCCGCCGAGCGCCCGGCGCGCTTGGTCATGCCGAAGGCGGTGAGCGTGGCGCGCTTCAGCTTCGGCGGCGCGGCGAAGAAGGCGCTGTCGGTGGGGTTCGCGCCCGGCCAGCCGCCCTCGATGTAATCGACCCCCAGCCGGTCGAGGCTCTCGGCGATGCGCCGCTTGTCCTCGGCGGAAAAGCCCACGCCCTGCGTCTGCTGCCCGTCGCGCAGCGTGGTGTCGAAAAGGGAGAGGCGGTCGGTCATGCCGCGGCTCCCGCGCGCACGCCCTCACCCCGACCCTCTCCCGCCCCGCGGGAGAGGGGGCGATTTCTACCCCGCCTGCGCGGCGCGGGGCGGGCCGCGCGGGATGCGGCGCGGCGGCGCGTGGCCGGCCCGGCCGGGGCGGCGTCGGCGAGGCCGTCGCCCCCTCTCCCGCCAGCGGGAGAGGGCCGGGGCGAGGGCGCGCGCCGGGGCGAGGGGCCGCTCACGCCCTCAACTCCGCGAGTTTCGCCGCGTCGAACTCCGGCGTCAGGCTCCATTCGCTGGGGCCGTCCGGCCGGTCCATCACCACCACGCCCGCGGCGTCGAGGCCCTTTCGAATCGCGTCGGCGCGGGAAAAATCCTTCGCGGCGCGGGCCTCTGCGCGGGCCTTGAGCAGCGCGTCGATGCGCCAGCCGTCGTCGCCGGCCTCGGGCGCCGCCGCCCAGTCGCCAAGCTCATCGCCCAGCAGGCCGAGCGGCGCCGCCGCCGCGCGCAGCGTCGCGCCGTCGCCCGACGCTGCGATGACGTGCAGCGCGGCGATGGCGCGGGGCGTGTTGAGGTCGTCGGCCAGCGCCGAGATCACCCGCGCCCCGGCGCTCGCCGCGGCCGGCTCGTCGGTCGGCAGCGCCCGCCAGCGCCGCAGCGTCGCCGCCGCCTCCTCCAGCCGCTGCGCGGTCCAGTCCAGCGGGTCGCGGTAATGCGTCATCAGCAGCGCCAGCCGCAGCACCTCGCCCGGCGCCTGTGCGCGAAGATCCTCCATGGTGAGGAAATTGCCGAGCGACTTCGACATCTTGCGCCCCTCCACCCGCACCATTCCGTTGTGCAGCCAGTAACGCGCGAAACCCTCGCCGGGATGGGCGCAGACCGACTGCGCGACCTCGTTCTCGTGGTGCGGGAACATCAGGTCGGCGCCGCCGCCGTGGATGTCGAACTCCGCGCCAAGCAGCGCGCGCGCCATGGCGGAGCACTCGATGTGCCAGCCGGGGCGCCCCCTGCCCCATGGGCTCTCCCAGCCTGGCTGGTCGGGCGTCGAGGGCTTCCACAGCACGAAATCCATCGGGTCGCGCTTGTAGGGCGCGATCTCGACGCGGGCGCCGGCGATCATGT
Organism: Rubrimonas cliftonensis; assembly: GCF_900107585.1. GTDB lineage: Bacteria > Pseudomonadota > Alphaproteobacteria > Rhodobacterales > Rhodobacteraceae > Rubrimonas > Rubrimonas cliftonensis. The sequence continues at coordinate 308,140 of NZ_FNQM01000001.1, forward strand.
CCTCGGTCGAGCGGCCCGAGAGCCGGCCGTAGTCGGCGAACCCACCGACCTCGAACAGCACGTGGCCCTCGGCGGCGTAGGCCTTCCCTTGGGCGACCAGCGCCTCGATCATCGCGATCATCCCGGGGACGTGCTCCGTCGCGCGCGGCTGATGCGTGGGCGGCAGGCAGCCGAGCGCCGCCATGTCGTCGCGGAACCACTTCGCGGTGCGGGCTGTCAACTCGCCGATGGCCTCGCCGTTCTCGGCGGCGCGGGCGATGATCTTGTCCTCGATGTCGGTGATGTTGCGCACATAGGTCACATGCTTCGCGCCGTAGACGTGGCGGAGCAGGCGGAACAGCACGTCGAACACGACCACGGGGCGGGCGTTGCCGATGTGGGCGCGGTCATAGACGGTCGGCCCGCAAACGTACATCCGCACGTTCTTCTCGTCGATCGGCGAAAAATCCCGCTTCTGGCGGGCCATGCTGTCGTGCAGGCGGATGGTCGTCATGGGTTCGCTCGCAGGTCTGGCCCGCGGCGGGTCAAGTCGGGTCTGGAGAAGACGAACCTGCGCGCCGCGGACATGTGTCAGCGGACAATGCAGATGCCCCGGGTGATGGCGGCGCGGTTCATGACCGACCTTATGCGCCCGGCTTCAGGGTTTTTCAAGCAGCGGCATGAGCGCGGCCATGTCGGGCCCGTGGTCGCGCCCCGTCAGCGCGCGGCGCAGCGGCATGTAGAGCGCGCGCCCCTTGCGGCCCGTCGCGGCCTTCACCGCGCCGGTCCACGCGCCCCAGGTCTCCGGCCCCCACGGGCGCGGCGGCAGCAGGGCCATCGCCTGCGCCACGAAATCCGCGTCCTCCCCGGCGTCGGCGGGTTGAGGGTCATGGATCAGCGCCCACCAGCCGGCCGCGTCGGAGACGCGGTCGAGGTTGGGGCGCACCGCCTCCCAGAACGCCGCCGCCTTCGGCCCCTCGATTCCCAGCGCGGCGAGGCGCGGCGCGGCCCCGGCGAAGTCCGTGGCGCGCACCGCCTGCGCGCTCAGCCGGCGCAGCTGCTCGGGATCGAACGCCACCGGCGCCGCGCCGAACGCCGCGAGGTCGAACCCCGCAGCCTCCTCCGCCAGCGTCGTCAGCGCCACGTCGCGCGAGGAGCCGAGCCGCGCCAGCAGCGAGACCAGCGCCTGCGGCTCGATCCCCTCGGCGCGCATCTCGGCCAGCGACGCCGCCCCGTCGCGCTTGCTGAGGCCCGCCCCGCCCGGCCCGGTCAGCAGCGAATGGTGCGCGAAGCGCGGCGCCGCCGCCCCGAGCGCGCCGAACAGCTGGATCTGGACGGCGGTGTTGGTGACATGGTCGGCCCCGCGCACCACGTCCGTCACGCCGAGTTCAGCGTCGTCCACGACCGAGGCGAGCGTGTAGAGCACCGTGCCGTCCTCGCGGATCAGCACCGGGTCGCTCAGCGAGGCGGGATCCACGCGCTGCGGCCCGAGAACGCCGTCGACCCACTCCACCGCCTCGGGCGCCAGCAGGAAGCGCCAGTGCGGGCGGCGCCCCTCCGCCCCGAGCGCGGCGCGCCCGGCCTCGTCCAGCTTCAGCGCGGCGCGGTCATAGACCGGCGGCAAGCCGCGGGAGCGCTGCACTCGGCGGCGGAACTCCAGCTCCTCCGGCGTGTCCCAGGCGGGATAGAGCCGCCCCGCCGCCCGCAGCCGGTCCGCCGCCAGCGCGTAGCGGTCGAGCCGGTCGGACTGCGCGGCCTCCCGGTCCCAGCCCAGCCCCAGCCAGCGCAGATCCGCGCGGATCGCATCGGCGAAGCGCGCTTCGGACCGCGCCGCGTCGGTGTCGTCGAGCCGCAGAAGAAACCCGCCGCCGTCGCGCCGGGCCAGCAGCCAGTTCATCAGCGCGGTGCGGAGGTTGCCCGCATGGAGCAGGCCGGTGGGGGAAGGCGCGAAGCGCGTCAGCGTCATAAGGGCCCCTCCTGATGCGTCGGCTGAGGTATCGCGCGCGCCGCGCAGCCGCGCAAGTCATCGCGCCGCCGAGCCAGGAACGCTATGGACTGCATCAAGCAAGGCGAATAAACCCTTTGTTCGCCTGAAGAACGCAGGGTGGCGATGATGAACGACCGGGGGAGGGAGAAGATGACGGGCATCATCACGCGTCTCGCCGCCCTTGGCGTCGCCGGCCTGGTCGGGCTCGCCGCCATCGGTCAGGACAGCGGCCAGACTGCGGTGAAGGAATACGACACCGGCGGCGTCTATGAGGGCGAGTTCCGCGACGGCAAGCAGCATGGCTCCGGCACGTTCCGGTTGCCCGGCGGCTATGAATACACCGGCGAATGGGTCGAGGGCCGCATCGAGGGTCGCGGCGTCGCGCGCTACCCCAACGGTTCGGTCTACGAGGGCCAGTTCAAGGACGGCGCCCCCCACGGCGAGGGCCGCATCGTCTACGCCGACGGCGGCTCCTACGAGGGCGAGTGGGTCAATGGCCAGATCGAGGGCTACGGTCGCTCGGTGCAGGCCGACGGCATGATCTACGAGGGCGAGTTCAACGCCTCCGCCTTCGACGGCCAGGGCGTGATGAGCGAGCCGAACGGTTATCGCTACGAGGGCGGCTGGAAGAACAACACGCCCCATGGCGAGGGTCTCGTCACCTATCCCGACGGCGCGGTGTATCGCGGCGGCTTCGTGGACGGGGTGCGCGAGGGTCACGGCGAGATCTCCATGGCCGACGGCTTCAAGTACGAGGGCGAGTGGCGCGACGGGGAGATGACCGGCCAGGGCAAGGCGGTCTATCCCAGCGGCGAGACCTACGAGGGCGGCTTCGTCAACGGCGTGCGCGAGGGCGACGGCGTCGCGCGCTACGCCAACGGCGACGTGTACGAGGGCGGATTCGTCAACGGGCGGCGCGAGGGCGCCGGCGTGCTGACCGCCGCCTCCGGCTTCCGCTACAGCGGCGCGTGGCGCGACGGCGCGATCACCGGCGCCGGCGTCGCGACCTACGCCAACGGCGTGGTGCACGAAGGGTCCTTCGTCGACGGCAAGCCCAACGGGGTCGGCGTCATCCGTTATCCCGACGGCGGCGTTTACGAGGGTGCGGTGGTCGACGGCATGATCGAGGGCGAGGGCGTCTTCGTCTCCGCCGACGGCCTGCGCTACGAGGGCTCCTTCAAGGCCGGCGAGCGCGACGGCGAGGGCGTGCTGACCTCGCCGGAGGGCCACGAATACGCCGGGCTCTGGAAGGCCGGCAAGCTTGACGGCGCCGGCGTCGCGCGCTTTCCCGACGGCGCCGTGTACACTGGCGATTTCCGCGAGGGGATGCGCCACGGCCAGGGCAAGCTCGTGCTGCCGGACGGCTTCACATACGAAGGCGCCTGGGCCGAAGGCGACATCCATGGCGAGGGCGTCGCGCGCTACGCCAACGGCGACGTCTACAAGGGCGCCTTCCGCGAGGGCCAGCGCCACGGCTACGGCGTGATGACCTACGCCAGCGGGGCCGAATACGCCGGCTACTGGGTCAACGGCCAGCGCAGCGGCGCGCCCGAAACCGGGACCGGCGCGGCGGACTGAGAGGACCCGCCCGCGCAGAGCTTCGGGAACCGCCGCTCTGCGCAGCTCTATCGCGGCCCATCAGAAGACGAACGCCGTCTCGTCGAGGAGGTCGAGCCCGGAACCGTCGAGAACGATGCGCCCGCCGTCTCCATCCTCGATCACCGCGCGCCGGCCGACCAGTCGGATCGAGAGGTCGCCGAACCCGCCGACGCCCGCGTGCAGGGAGAAGTCGAGCAGGTCGGAGCCGACGCGGAAATCGATGACCCGGTCCGAACCGAAACCCTCGCGGAACACCAGCACGTCGCGCCCCGGCCCCGCCACGATGCGGTCGTTCCCGGCGCCGCCCTCGATCAGGTCGTCGCCGATGCCGCCGCGGATGAAGTCGTCGCCCGCGCCGCCGTCGATGCTGTCGTCGCCGCGCCACGCGAACAGCACGTCGTCGCCGTCGCCGCCGTCGATCAGGTCGTCGCCGAGCCCCGCCTTCACCGTATCGGCGCCGGACTGGCCGAACACGGTGTCGTCGCCGTCGCCGGCGAGCGCCACGTCGTCGCCGGCGCCGCAGGAGATGCGGTCGTCGTCGTCGCCGCTCCTGAGCACGTCGTCGCCGTCGCCGCCGATCAGCCACTCCCGGAACGCGCTGCCGATGATGCGGTCGTCGCCGTCGCCGCCGTCGAGCACCACGGGGAAGCCCGCGCGCGCCTCGCCGAACTCGCTGCCGACGCGCCCGTCGATCACGTCGGCGCCGCCGCCGCCGACCGCGAAACGGTCGCCCCGCTCCGTGACCAGACGATCCGCGCCATCGCCGCCGAGCACGGCGGTGGTGGCGACGTAGCTCACCCGGCCGTCGGCCGCGCCGTCGAGTCGGTCAAGCAGCGCCAGCGCGTCGCGGTCGGCCGAAATTACCGCCGACGCATAGACGTCGCGTTCGAACTCCCCGCCAGATTGAGCCGACTCGACGGCGATGATGTCCGGCAATCCGTCCCCGGTTATGTCGTCGATCACGTTCACGTAGCGCAGGCTAGGAAACCCGCTCCCGGCGATCGCATTCGACCACCCGGTCAGGATGAAGCCATTCGACCCATCGATGGCCGAAAGCGCAAGGTCGGGAACGCCGTCTGGGCCTCCGTAGACGATCACCGCATGGGGGTCGTCACCGCCGGGGAGGCCGGTCTCGCTGTCGTAATCCACCATGGCCAGCGTCACGCGGTCGGCGTAGCCGTCGCCGTCGATGTCCGCATCAATGAACGCGGGACCGTCGAACAAACCGACAGCCCCTTGCGAAGCCCCGGGCGCACCGGCGAGCGGCGCGTCACTGCCGCGCACGGCGTCGAATGCGACGATGAACGGGGGCGCGAAGTTCTGGAAGACCTCCACGGCCGCCCCTTGCGGCGGCGCGAGGTCGATGAGGACGCGTCGTTGCGGAAAGGCGGCGCCACCGAGGATCGTGGTGTAGACAATCGGCTCAAAGGCAAAGCCGGTATCGGGATCGACCAGAAAGTCGCCGCTGCTTGCGTCGACGAAGAACGCGGTTTCGGTGACGAACAGGTCCAGCGCGCCGTCGCCGTCGACATCGCCGATCTGCTCTGACCCTCTTAACGTGGACACGATCATTGCAGGCGCCCCTCCAAAGCTCGAGAAACCAATCTCCGCCGCGCCAAGGTCACCAGAGCTTCTCATGGGCGACATGGCGTGTATAGTGGCGGCCATGAGCGACGCCCGCTGCACCTCGCTGCCCCTGCTGCTTAGCCGCCCCTGAGCGCGGCCGTCTCGCGGCGCGCGCTCGGGGGTGACCTCCGACGCCGCGGGACCATCCAGCAGCAAGTTACGGACCATACGCCATGACCGACACCACCCCTGCGCCGCAGCGCGAGCGCGTGAAGATCTTCGACACCACCCTGCGCGACGGGGAGCAGTCGCCCGGCGCCTCGATGACGCTCGACGAGAAGCTGCGCATCGCGCATCTGCTGGCCGAGATGGGCGTCGACATCATCGAGGCGGGCTTCCCCATCGCCTCCGAAGGCGACTTCGAGGCCGTCTCCCGCATCGCCGACCAGGTGCGCGGCGCGGTGATCTGCGGCCTCGCCCGCGCCTCGAAGAAGGACATCGACCGCGCCTGGGCGGCGCTGGAGCGCGCCGACAAGCCGCGCATCCACACCTTCATCGGCACCTCGCCCCTTCACCGCGCCCACCAGCTCAACATGGACAAGGCGCAGGTGCTCGACCGCATCCACGACACCGTGACCCATGCGCGCGCGCTCTGCGAGAACGTGCAGTGGTCGCCGATGGACGCGACGCGAACCGAGCACGACTATCTCGTGGAGACGGTGAACGTCGCCATCGCCGCCGGCGCCACCACCATCAACATCCCCGACACGGTCGGCTACACCGCCCCGCGCGAGAGCGCGCAGCTCATCGCGATGCTGCGCGAGAAATGCACAGGCGTCGACGGCGTGACGCTGGCGACGCACTGCCACAACGACCTCGGCATGGCGACCGCGAACGCGCTGGCCGCCGTGGAGGCGGGCGCCCGCCAGATCGAGTGCACCATCAACGGCCTCGGCGAGCGCGCCGGCAACACCGCGCTGGAGGAGGTCGTGATGGCGCTGAAGGTGCGCGGGGACATCATGCCCTTCGCAACCGGCGTCGACACCACGCGCATCATGGCGGCGTCGCGGCTGGTGGCGGCGGTCTCGGGCTTTGCAGTGCAGTTCAACAAGGCCATCGTCGGCAAGAACGCCTTCGCCCACGAGAGCGGCATTCATCAGGACGGCATGCTCAAGAACGCCGAGACCTTCGAGATCATGCGCCCGGAGGACGTCGGCCTGACCGAGTCGAACCTCGTGATGGGCAAGCACTCGGGGCGCCACGCCTTCCGCACGAAACTCAAGGAGATGGGCTACGAGCTGGGCGAGAACGCGCTTGAGGACGCCTTCGTGCGCTTCAAGGCGCTGGCCGACCGCAAGAAGGAGGTCTTCGCCGACGACCTCCGCGCGCTGGTCGACGATGCGGAGACCTCGCTCTCCAACGACCGCCTCCAGGTGCAGCGCCTGCGCGTCGTGTGCGGCACCGAGGGGCCGCAGACCGCGGAGCTGACGCTGAGCGTCGACGGCGCGGATCACCGCGTCGAGGCGACCGGCGACGGCCCCGTGGACGCCGCCTTCAACGCCGTCAAGGCGCTCGCCCCGCACGAGGCGGCGCTGAAGCTCTACCAGGTCCACGCCGTGACCGACGGCACCGACGCGCAGGCGACCGTGACCGTGCGGCTGGAGGAGGCCGGCAAGATCGTCACCGGCCAGGCCGCCGACACCGACACCATCGTGGCAAGCGTCCGCGCCTATGTGAACGCGCTCAACAAGTTGCTGGTGCGGCGCGAGAAATCCGCGCCGGGCGATCTGAGCGCCGCGGGCTGAGCCGCGCGGTCGCCGCGCGCCCTGGCGGCGCGGCGACCGCCAGATCGTCGGGCCCGCCAAAGCGGGCTGGCGCCGACGGGCAAACCCATGCACAATCATTCATCAATCGTCGAATGTCCTGAGACGAAGGGAACACCCGCCGGTGGCGCAGAGCGACGCGCTGAGGGAGATCGGCCTGCTCGACGGCGAGGCCGAGCCCTCCTTCGACCGTTTGCTGCGTTGGATCGCCCACCGTCTCGGGGTGGAGGTCGTGCTGCTCAGCGTCATCGACGAACAGGGCGATCGGCAGTTCTTCAAGAGCGCCCTCGGCCTCGCCGAGCCATGGGCGTCTCAGCGGCAGACGCCGCTCTCCCACTCGTTCTGCCGACTGGTCGCCGCCACGGACGCTCCCGTGGTCATCCGGGACGCGCGGGAGGATGAGCGGGTCTATGAGAACCCCGCGATCGCTGATCTCGGCGTCATCGCCTATCTGGGCGTGCCTGTCGCGCCGGTGGGCCGCTCGCCGATCGGCGCGCTCTGCGCGATCGGGTCGACCCCGCGAGACTGGACTGCGGCCGATCTCGATGACCTCCGGGTGATCGCGGACTCCGTCTCGAATCAGATCAGCCTCAAGCTGTCGCTGCGCGCCGCCGAGAAGGCGCAGCGAGAGATCGCGGCGGTCTCCCATGCGCTGAACGAGGCCAACCGCCGCTTCGCCGACCTCGCCGCCAACGTGCCGGGAGCGATCTTCCGCTACCTGGCCCGCCCCGGCGGCCGCGACGCGATCGAGTACATGTCTCCCGGCTGCGTCGACATCTGGGAAATCCCGGCGGAACGGCTGATGGGCGACCCGAAGCTGCTGTGGGAAGCCGTCGAGAGCGAGGATCTCACCGACACGGTGGCCTCGGTCCGGCGTTCGGCGCAGGATCTCACGCCGTGGCGCCATCGCTGGCGCATCGTGACGCCCTCGGGCCAGACCAAATGGCTGCAGGGTTACGGCGCGCCCCGCCGTCTCGACGACGGCTCGGTGCTGTGGAACACCCTCATCCTCGACATCACCGTCGAGGTCGCGGCTCAACGCGAGTTGACCGAGACAGTCAGAATGCTGAACGAGGCCCGGAAGCAGGAGGTCATCGGGCGGCTCGCAGGCGGCGTCGCTCATGATTTCAACGACCTGCTCACCACAATTCTCGGGAACGCCGAACTCGCGATGGAGACGCCGGAGGCCCATGACCGCGACGGCATTCTATCCGAAATACGGGCGGCGGCGCTTCGCGGCGCCGAACTGAACCAGAGCCTGCTGAGCTTCGCACGCCGCTCGACCCCCAACCCCACCATGCTGGACACCAATGACGCGATCTCCTGAATTCGCCCGCTCATCCGCCTGACGCCGCCCGAGAACATTTCCATCGAGGTCGCGCTGGCGGCGGACCTGCGGCGGGCGCGCGTGGGCCGGGCGCTGCTGGAGTGCGCGCTGCTCAACCTCGTGGTCAACGCCCGCGGCGCCATGCCGAGGGGCGGCGCGCTGATCATCGAGACCGCGAACATCGACGTTACCGCGGACTTCATCGCCGGGCGCGCCGAGATGCTCGCGCCCGGCCGCCATGTGATGATCGCGGTGACCGGCATCAGCGAAGGCGTTGGGCAAGAGCATCTCGGACGAATCTTCGAGCCGTTCTTGCCCACCTGCCCCCCCTGACAGGGACCGCGGCCTCGAGCTGGCGACGGCGCATGGGTTCGTTCAGCAGTCCGGCGGCGCGATAGCCGTACGTTCCGAACCGGGTCGCGGCGCATCGTTCAGCATCTACCTCCCGGCCGCTGACGACGAGGGCCCGGCGGCCGCGGCGCCGCGCGCCTCGGGCCACCCCCCGCGACCGCGGCTGCAGGAACAGTCCCGCTCGTCGAGGATATCGACCGGCAGGCGCTCCTCACAGACGTCCTGCTCGACCGGAAAGCCGCCGCCGACTGAGGCCGCCGACCGGGACCGCCGACCGGGCCGCACGGTCCGCACGGTCCGCGGAGAGGGAGTGACGTCGGCCCGGGGTGGCCGGAAAGCCCTCATGTTGGTAAACGGACCCCGATCCGAGGCGGGAGGTGTTTGCGATGGTCCACAATTTCATCCTGCGCGGGCTTCTGGCCCTCGCGCTGCTCACCGGCGTCGCCGCGGCGCAGGACGCCGCCGAGGACGGGCCGCCCCCGCCGCCTCTGGAGATCGTGAACCCCGAGATCGGCGTGGAGGAGCTCACCCTGCGTCTCGTGCCGCTCACCGCGGACGATCTCGGCATCGCCGCCGGCGCATGGCTGGGCATGGTCAAGGAGCGCACGCAGGCCGTCGTCGACGCGCAGCTCGCCGTTCGCGCGTCCGAGGGCGAGGCGGCCGACGCCGCCCGCGAGCTCGTCGTCGAGCGCACCGCCGAGCGCGACCGGATGTTCGACGCGCTCACCACCGTGCTCAGCAGCTGGGAGAAGAAGGGCGGCGACGAGGCCGCGATCTCCCAGATGCGCGCCTACCGCAACTCCATCGTGGTGGAGGAGACCCGCAGCGCCGACTTCGAGACGCTGATGAACCAGGCGATTGAGTGGGCCGTCTCATGGGATGGCGGCCTCGGGCTCGCCCGCGACATCGGCGTGATCGTCGCCGCGCTGATCGGCCTCGTGATCGTGGCGCGCATCGTGCGGCGCATCTTCCGGCGCATCGTCGGGAGGGTGCCGAACCTCTCCAAGCTGCTGCAGGCGTTCCTCGTCATGCTGATCTACTGGATCGTCATGGCCTTCGGCCTGATGATCGTGCTCTCGGCGCTCGGCGTCGACATCTCGCCCGTGTTCGCCCTGATCGGCGGCGCGTCCTTCATTCTCGCCTTCGCCTTCCAGGACACGCTCGGCAACCTCGCGGCCGGCCTGATGATCATGATCAACCGGCCTTTCGACGAGGGCGACTTCGTCGACATCGGCGGCACCGCCGGCACGGTAAAGTCGGTCAGCGTGGTGGCGACCACCGTGACCACGCCCGACAACCAGGTGATCGTCATCCCCAACAGCAAGGTCTGGGGCAACATCATCACCAACGTCACCAGCAGCCCGACGCGCCGCGTCGACCTGACCTTCGGCATCGGCTACGACGACAGCATCGAGACCGCGCAGAAGGTTCTGGAGGAGGTCGTCGGCGCCCACCCGCTCATCCTGAAGGAGCCGGCGCCGGTGATCCGCGTCAATGAACTCGCCGACAGCTCGGTGAACTTCGTCGTGCGGCCCTGGGTGCGCGGCGGCGACTACTGGACAGTCTACTGGGATCTGACGCGCCAGGTGAAGGAGGCGTTCGACGCCGCCGGGGTCTCGATCCCCTACCCCCAGCAGGACCTGCACATCAGGGCCGACAAGAACGCCGCGCCTGACGCTGGCGCGACTTTCGCGCCTGAGCGCCGCTCCGCCGGAACGGAGCCTGTCGCAGGGCTGGAGGAAGGGGCCGGCTGAGCGCGGCCGCGCGTCTCAGGCGGCGCTGGCGTCCGGCGCGGCGAGCGAGGCCCGCCGGTAGGCGTGGGCGAGGTTGCGCAGCCGGGGCGTCGCGGCGGCCTCGGTCTCGGCCCGCGTCTCGACGCGGGTGCGCGCCACGAGGTCTCTGAAAGCCTCGGCCCGGCCGTCGCGCATCCAGTCGGCCGCCATCTGCGCCAGCCGCCCCTGCCCGAGCCGACCCACAGCGAAGCGCCGCGCGAAGCCGTGGCCCATGGGCAGGATCGCCCCGTCGCTCTCGATCACCAGCGGGCTCGTCACGTCGGCGAAGCCCGCCTCCCGGCCGCAGCGCCCGCGCGCGATCTCCGGCGCGATCTCCGGCGAGCCGGGCATGCTGAGTTGATAGTCCAGAACCACCTTCAGCCTGCCTTCCCAGCGCGCCTGAGCAGCCGTCGCGGCTTCCGCAGCGCGCAGCGCCGCGTCGTCGTCTGGCTTCGCCGCCGCCATCTCGGCGTCGCCCTCGGCGCGTCCCGTGGTGTCGAGCGGGTGGATCTGCAGCAGCGCCGCGCCCTGCTCTACGGCGAACTCGGCCGCCCACGCGATCTCCCCGACATTGTCTCGGCTCAACGTGAACAGGAAGCCGAACGGCACGCCGCTGTCGCGCAGGGCCGGCAGCTTCGCCGCCATGGTCTCGAAGGCGCGCGGGTTGGCGCGCATCCAGTCGTGCCGGGCGGGCGCGCCGTCGAGCGACACCGCCAGCAGGTCAAGCGCGCCCTGCAGCGGCGCCAGCCGCCGCGGGTCGAGATACATGCCGTTGGTCACGATCGCCGTGCGCATGCCGAGGCCCTTCGCGTGCGCGACGATCTCCGGCGCCGCCGGATACAGGAAAGGTTCGCCGCCGGAGAGGGTCGCGAAGGTGAAGCCGAGCGCCGCGGCGTCGTCGAGCGCCGCCGTCAGCGCGCGCGCCTCCAGCGCCTCGCGAACGTCCGGCCCCGACGAGGAATAGCAGTGGCGGCAGGTGAGGTTGCAGCGCCGCGTCACATGGATCTGCAGCGTGCGGGTCGCGGGACGATCAGCCATCGGTCGCTCGCCTTCCGTCTGAGGTGCATCGGTGGGGGAGAGCGCCGGGCCGCCGAAACGGCCCGGCGCGGGCTTCAGAAGCCCATCAGGCCGCCGTCGAAGAAGTCCGACGGAATGCCGTCGATCATCCCGTCGTCGCCGGGCAGGATCTTCTCGATCGCTTCGAACTTCACCGCGTCGAGCGTCAGCCCGCCGCGGCTTGCAGTGGCGAAGCCGCCGACCTTCTGGACGAACCACGGATCGACAATGCCGTTATCGATCGGTTCGGGAACGAGGATCTTGAAGTCGAAAGAGAGCTCACGATACATCTCAACTTCCTCCATGGTGATGAGAAGTGAGACGATCATGCTTAACACGCGTCATGTCGGCGTGATCACACCGTCATCTCCGCGTCAGCCGCAAGCGACAGACCGAAACCGGAAGGGTCACGCACGGCGGCGTGTCGTCAGACGTCGTGCTGCGACTTGGACTTGACCAGAGGGCGCCGATTCGGCGGGCCGCCAAACTTGCGGCGGACCCACCTGCGCCGGCGACGGGCCGTCGCGGCGCCTCAGCGCCCCCGGGATGGCGCCGCGGTCGTCCATGCGAGCCACGCGACGCCCGCCAGCAGCACAGGCGCGTAGATGACGGGCAGCGCCGCCACGAACGGCCGAGCGTCGAACCCGAACGCCAGCGCCGCAAGGCCCAGCAACACCGCAGCCAGCCCCGCGATCGCCGTAATCGCAACGCCGAAGCGGAAGAACCTCCGCTTAAGCACACGGTCCTGACGGTGGATGGTCTGGTGCGTCATGGTCTCCTCGCTTCACTTTCTGCCATCAAGGTGGGGGCTTTCGCGCGGGTTCGAAACCCCTTTCGGCCGGCGCATCGGGCGGCGGCGGTCTCGCCGCGATCGACTGACACGGATCAAGGCGCAGGCGCGCGCGTTTCGGCATGATTGCGGACCGGTCGCCAGACCGGGGAGCGCATCGCTCCGGACAAGACTACAAGCGCAGGAACCCCTCGCCATGAATGCAATACAGCGCGCGGCGGTCGCGATCGCCGCTATGACGCTCGCCGCGGCCCCGGTCGCCGCCCAGGACGGATTTTTCGACGCCAAGCGCGACGGCGATTTCCTCGTGCGCTTGCGCGGGCTCGCGGTGATCCCGAACGAGGAGCTTTCCACGGCGGCCATTCCGGGGGCGGACGCCTCGATCTCGACCGCCGTCGTGCCCGAACTCGACTTCACCTATTTCTTCACCGACAACATCGCCGCAGAGCTGATCCTTGCTGTCACGCCGCATGACGTGCGCGGGCGCGGCGCGCTCGCGGGCGCGAACCTCGGCGACGTCTGGCTGCTGCCGCCGACGCTGACGCTGCAGTATCACGTCGATCAACTCGGGGACTGGACCGGGATGGAGAGCCTCGCCGCGCTGAAACCCTATGTCGGCGCCGGCGTGAACTACACGATGTTTCTGGGTGAGGACGCCGGCCAGTTCCAGAAGATCCGCTATGACGACGCGTTCGGCTTCGCGCTGCAGGCCGGGCTCGACTACGAGATCGCGGAGGGCGTCTATCTCAACGCCGACGTGAAGTACATCTTCCTTGAAACCGACTGGACGCTGGACACCGGCGCAGGGACGGTTGGCGGAAATGTCGAGATCAACCCGCTGATCATCGGCCTCGGCGTAGGCTACCGGTTCTGAGCCGGTGCGCGGCGGCCCCGGGCGCCAGAGCCCCGGGGCCGCCGCCGGGCTTCAGCCGGTGTGATGCACCTGCGCCAGCCCATAGACCGGCGTGGCCAGCCCTTCCGCCCTCGCCTTGAGCTGCAGGGCGAGAAACTGGCTGTAGTGCCGTGACTGGTGAAGGTTTCCGCCGTGAAACCATAGGTTATCCACCTGCGTCGGCTTCCACATGTTGCGCAGTTCGCCCTCCCATGGGCCGGGGTCTTTCGGCGTGTCGGAGCCGAGCCCCCAGCACTTGCCGACGCGGTCCGCGACCTCCTGGCTGATGAGCTGCGCCGCCCAGCCGTTCATCGAGCCGTAGCCCGTGGCGCACACGATGACATCCGCCGGCAGCTCGGTTCCGTCCTTCATCACCACGGCGTTCTCGGTGATGCGGTCGATCTCGCCGGTCCTGAGCTTGATCGAGCCGTTCGCCACCAGGTCCGACGCGCCCACGTCGATGTAGTAGCCCGAGCCGCGCCGCAGGTATTTCAGGAAAAGCCCGGTCTCGTCGGCGCCGAAGTCGAGCATGAAGCCCGCGTTCTCCAGCCTCCGGTAGAAGTCGGCGTCGCGCTTCTTCGTCTCGTCGCATTGCGGCTTCTGGATCGCCGGCAGCACCTTGTAGGGGATCGAGGCGAAGATCAGGTCGGCGGTGTTGACGTCGATGCCGTTCGCCACAGCCTCCTCGGAGTAGAGCGCCCCGAGCGCCAGCTCCATCAGCGTGTCGGACTTCACGATGTGGGTGCTCGACCGCTGCAGCATCGTCACGTCGACGCCCGCCTCCCACAGCGCCGCGCAGATGTCGTGCGAGGAGTTGTTGGAGCCGATCACCACCACCTTCTTCCCCTTGAACCCGTCCGGGCCGGGGTGCCTGCTGGAGTGGTGGATGTCGCCCTTGAAACTCTCCATGCCGGGGATCTTCGGCATGTTCGGCACGCCCGACATGCCGGTGGCGAGCACGAGCTGCTTCGGGCGCAGCGTCACCGGCCTGCCCTCGCGCTCGACCTCGATCACCCACTCGCCGGCGGCCTCGTCCCAGCGTGCGCTCTGGGCCGTGGACCGCGTCCAGTAGTTGAGCTCCATGATCTTCGTGTAGCTCTCCAGCCAGTCGCCCAGCTTGTCCTTGGGCGCGAAGACCGGCCAGTGGTCGGGGAACGGCAGGTAGGGCAGATGGTCGTACCAGACCGGGTCGTGCAGGCAGAGCGACTTGTAACGCTTGCGCCACGAGTCGCCGGCGCGCTCGTTCTTCTCCAGGATGATGGTCGGCACGCCGAGCCTGCGCAGCCGGGCGCCGAGCGCGATGCCGCCCTGCCCGCCGCCGATGATCACCACCTCGGGCTGGCGGGAGTAGCCGAGTTCGCGGCGCTCCTCCTCCATCCGCTCGGCGTAGCTCTTGCGGCCGGGCTGCACGCCGTGCTCCACGCCGCGCGGGCGGGCGGGGCCCTTCGGCTCCTCGAAGCCCTTCAGTTCCTGCAGGGTGGTCAGCAGCGTCCAGCAGCCCTCGCCGTTGAGGCGCAGGTGGCCGCGGCCCCTGCCCGTCTCGGTCTCGAACGTGAACCATCCCTCCGAGACGCCGCCCGCCTCGGTCGCGTCGCCGTCCAGCGTCAGGTGGCGCGGACGGGCCGAGCCGAGCGTCGCGCGCAGCATCTCGGCGATGGCGTCGCGGCCCTCCATCGTCTTGATGTTCCAGGTCAGCGCGACGAGGTCGCGCCAGTAGCACTCAGTGGCGAACAGCGCGGCGGCGGCGTCGGCGTCCTGCGCCTCCAGCGCGTCGTTGAGCTTGGCGAGAAAGGTCGTCACCTTCCCGGTCGGTGCGATGGCGTCCAAGGGGTCTCCTCCTGTGCGCCGGGTTTTCTGGCCGAAAGGGCGTCGCCCGGCTCGTTGCGCCCTGTGGAAATGGTGACGCCGCCGACGTGCAACCTCAAGGGCCGACGTCCGCCGCCGCCCGCCATCGGCTCGGTCGCCTGCGCGGCGCGCGTCGCGCGCGGCGCCGCATTCCGTCGCGTCCCGCCCGGGGTTAACCTTTCACTTGGAGCGCTGCAGGCGGGGAGGGAAGCGACATGGCGCAGGCTGGCGTATCGACGAGCAAGCTCCCGGTTGCGAAGGAAGGCTTCTCGGCTGTCTCGAATGCGGCCCTCAAGGAGCAGGCCGCCGCCCTCAAGGCGGCGGGCGTTGCGCCGCGCACCGCCGCCGCCAAGGCGGTGGACAATCACCTTGAGATGGCTGGCGCGCATCGCAGGACGGCGGCGGCGCGGTTCGTGGCCAAGTCCGCGCAGACCGGCGTCATCGTCAGCAACCTCGGCGGGATGTCGGGCGCCGGCTTTGGCTGGTCAGGCCCGATGCCCGGCGGCGGCTCTGGCACAAACCCGGATACGGGCTCCACCCCTGGCGGCGACCCGCGGCCCTGGGTGCTGCTGACGCCCGTCCTGCAGCTACAGTTGCTGCAGGCCGTGCAATACGGCGTGATGATGTTCACCTCGCTCGCCCATTTCCGCGCCCTCGCCGTCAATGGGCCGCTTGCAACGGGCCACACCGGCTGCCTCACCGGCCCCGATATCGCGTCGCAAATCAGCGCGGCGCCATTCGTCGCTTCGCTGACGCGGGGCGACGCGGAAATGCGCGAGGCGGTCGCCGACGGGGTCGCAGGATGTTTCGCAGCGTGGCGCGACGCCGTCACGGCGCCGAACCTGACTTTCTGGCCGGCTTTCCTCGCCTACCCAGCCGCCTATGCGCCGCCCATGGCCAACGTTCCCACGCCGATCGGGCTGTGTCTGTCCACCGGCGCAAGCCGAATCACGGTCGCCGGCGAACTGGCGAACGCCATATTTGTGATGCTCCCGGCGACCCTGCGCACGCCCGAGGGGTTTGAGTTCGTCGCGAAGCTGAGCCTGGGGCTCGCGCCAGCCTTCGCCGCGTGGCTGACCACGACCCACGTCACCAACGTCATGGGACGCGGCCCGGTGCCGCTGTTCCAGCCGCCGTTCTCGATGTTCGGACCCGTGACCGGCGGGTCGATCATCGAGGCGCCCGGCCATCTCGCGACCTCGCCGCCAATGCCGGTCATCCCGGTCCCGTTCTGAGGCGCGCCGGCGATGGCGCAGGCGGCGACGATCTGCTAGGGCGCGTGAACTGCTCCGGGAAGCCCGCCCAATGAACCTCTTCGCCGACATCCGCGCCCTCGTGATCGAGAACCTCGTCGCCCTCGCCGGCGATGGCGTCCTGCCGGAGGGGCTCGACCTCGGCGCCGTCGCCGTCGAGCCGCCGCGCGACGCGTCCCACGGCGACATGGCCACCAACGCCGCCATGGCGCTCGCGAAGCCGGCGAAGATGAACCCGCGCGCGCTGGCCGAGGCGCTGGCGCCGCGGCTCGCGCAGGATGCGCGCGTCGAGGCCGCCGAGATCGCCGGGCCCGGCTTCATCAACCTGCGCCTCGCGCCCGAGGTCTGGCGCGGCGCCGTCGCGACAGCGCTGGAGTCCGGCCCCGACTATGGCCGCGCGCGCGCCGGCGCGGGCAGGCGCGTCAACATCGAATTCGTCTCCGCCAACCCCACCGGCCCGATGCATGTCGGCCACGCCCGCGGCGCCGTCTTCGGCGACGCGCTGGCGGGGCTGATGGCCTTCGCAGGATGGGACGTGACGCGCGAGTACTACATCAACGACGCCGGCGCGCAGGTCGACGTGCTCGCCCGCTCCGCCCATCTGCGCTACCGCGAGGCGCTCGGCGAGGCGGTGGAGATCCCCGCCGGCCTCTACCCCGGCGACTACCTGCGCCCCGTCGGCGAGAAGCTCGCCGAGCTCCACGGGCGCGAGCTGCTCGACCAGCCGGAGGAGACCTGGCTGCCGGTCGTGCGGACCTTCGCCATCGACGCGATGCTGACCATGATCCGCGCCGACCTCAAGGCGCTGGGGGTGGAGATGGACCATTTCCAGTCGGAGGCGCAGCTCGCCCGCGAGGGCCGCGTCGAGACGGCGCTGGAGACGCTGGAGAAGGCCGACCTCATCTATGTCGGCACGCTGGAGCCGCCCAAGGGCAAGACGCCGGAGGACTGGGAGCCGCGCCCGCAGACCCTGTTCCGCTCCACCGCCTTCGGCGACGACATGGACCGGCCGCTGAAGAAGTCCGACGGCGCCTGGACCTATTTCGCGCCCGACATCGCCTATCATTTCGACAAGGTGAGCCGCGGCTACGACCTGCTGATCGACGTGCTGGGCGCCGACCACGCCGGCTACGTCAAGCGGCTCAAGGCGGTGGTGTCGGCGGTCTCGGGCGGCAGGGTGCCGCTGGAGGTGAAGCTCTGCCAGCTCGTGAAGCTGTTCCGCGCCGGCGAGCCGGTGAAGATGTCGAAGCGCTCCGGAACCTTCGTCACCCTGCGCGAGGTGGTCGAGGAGGTCGGGCCCGACGTCGCCCGCTTCACCATGCTCACCCGCCGCAACGACGCCGCGCTGGACTTCGACTTCGCGAAGGCGGTCGAGCAGTCCAAGGACAACCCGGTTTTCTATGTGCAGTACGCACACGCCCGCGTCGCCTCGATGCGGAAGCTGGCGGCCGCGCAGGGGGTGGACCTCGAGGCGCTGGCGCGGGCCGACCTGTCGCCGCTCGTCCATCCCGCCCAGATCGGCCTCGCCCGCAAGCTGGCCGAATGGCCGCGGCAGGTCGAGCAGGCCGCCGAGGCCGCGGAGCCGCACCGCGTGGCCTTCTACCTCTACGATCTCGCCTCGACCTTTCACAGCCTCTACAATCTCGGGCGGGACGAACCCGCGCTGCGTGTGGTCCAGGACGGAGACGCGCCGGGCAATGCGGCGCGCATCGCACTCGCCTCCGCCGTTTCGGTTGTGATTTCGGCTGGTCTTGGTATGCTTGGCGTGACCCCGCTGGACGAAATGTAGCGTCAAGCTGCCGGCGGTCGGGGTTTCGAGCAGGCGACCGTCAGGATGCGCTCCGCCGACAGGCGAAAGACGCGACCGCGGGCAGGAACAGGCGCAACGGCCCATGCGGGACGATTCCCAGGTCTATGAAGCGTATGACGACATCGGGACACGCGGCGTCGGCAGGCTGAGCGCCGCGGCCGCCGCGGTGGCGTCGCTGGTGGTGCTGGGGCTGGTGGTGGCGTGGACCTACCGTCTGGGCGTGCGGGACGCCTCGGACGTCCCCGTGATCCGCGCCGTCGAAGGCCCCGCGAAGATCCGCCCGGAGGATCCCGGCGGCGCGCGCTTCGCCCACCAGGGCCGCTCGGTCTATGGCCTGATGGAGGGCGCGCCGACGCCCGAGCGCCCGGTGACGCTGGCGCCGCCCGCCGAGACGCCCGTCGCCGAGGATGTCGAGGTCGCGCGCTCGGCGGCCACCGGTCGCGAGCAGGAAGCGGTCGATGCGCCGTCCGCCGAGGAGCCGAGCGCCCTCGCCTCCCTCGGGGCCGAGATCGACCAGCTCGTGGCCTCCGTGACCGGCGGGGCCGCTCCCGACGCGGGCAGGGCCGAAGCGCCGCAGGGCGCTCCGTCGCCGCGCCCGCGGCCAGCCTCGTTCGACGTCGCCGGCGCCAGCCCGGCGGCGCAAGCCGCTGCGATGACCGCGCCCGCCGCGCCGCCTGCCGCCGCGCCGGCTGACGGTTCGGCGGATGGGCCCATGGTCCAGCTCGGCGCCTATCTGACGGGCGAGGACGCCCGCGGCCGCTGGCCCGGCATCGTGCGCCGCAGCGACGGGCTGCTCGCCGGGCGCGGCCCGGTCGTCTCGCCCGTCGCCGGCGCCACCCGCACCCTGCATCGCCTGCGCGCCGGCCCCTTCGCCAGCGACGCGGAGGCGCGCGAGATGTGCGAGGCGCTCAAGGCGCGCGGCCTCGACTGCATCGTGCCGCCGAGATGACCCGGTGAACGCCGCCCGCGCCGCGATCTTCGGCCTGTCCGGCCCGACACCAACGCCCATGGAGCGGGATTTCTTCCGGGCCGCCGACCCTTGGGGCTTCATCCTCTTCGGCCGCAACGTCGAGACGCCGGGGCAGCTTTCCGCGCTCTGCGCCTCCCTGCGCGACGCCGTGGGCCGCGACGCGCCGATCCTGATCGACCAGGAGGGCGGCCGCGTCGCCCGCCTGCGCGGGCCGGTCTGGCGCGAGTGGCCCGACGTCGCCGACCACATCGCCGCCACGCCGCCAGGGGCGCGCGACGCGATGCTGCGCGACCGCTACCGCGCCATCGCGCTGGAGCTTTCCGCCTGCGGCGTGGACGTCAACTGCGCGCCGGTGCTCGACGTCGCCGCGCCCGACTGCCACCCTTTCCTCACGCCGCGCGCGCTGGGTTCGGATGCGGAGACGGTGGCGCGCCATGGCCGGGCCATCCGCGAGGCCATGGCCGGGGGCGGCGTCAGCGCCGTCGTGAAGCACATCCCCGGCCACGGGCGCGCGCGCGTCGACAGCCATCGCGAATTGCCGGTGATCGAAGCCGACATCGAGACGCTGCGCGCCGTCGACTTCGCGCCGTTCCGCGCCAACGCCGACGCCGCCATGGCGATGACCGGACACCTGATGCTGCCGGCCATCGACCCCGACGCCTGCGCCACCTTCTCGCCGGCGGTCATCGAGGTCATCCGCACGGAGATCGGTTTCGACGGCCTGCTGATGACCGATGACCTTGCGATGGGCGCGCTGAGCGGGACCGCCGCCGAGCGCGCCGCCCGCGCGCTGAAGGCCGGCTGCGACCTCGTGCTCCACTGCACCGGCGACCGCGCCGAGATGGAGGCCGTCGCCGAGGCGGCGCCGCGCCTGGCGGGCCGAGCCCGCGACCGCGCCGACGCCGCCCTCGCCGCCCGCCCCGGCAGGCCGGAAACGGCTCCGAGCATGGAGCGCGCCGATGCCCGATGATTTCGCGCCCGGGGCGATGCACCCCCCGCCGCTCGACCCCGACGCCGAGGCGCTGCTGGTCGACGTGGACGGCTTCGAGGGTCCGCTCGACCTGCTGCTGACGCTGGCGCGCAGCCAGAAGGTCGACCTGCGCCGCGTCTCGGTGCTGCAGCTCGCGGAGCGCTACCTCGCCTTCGTCGCCGCCGCCGAGCGCCTGCGCATCGAGCTCGCAGCCGACTACCTGGTGATGGCGGCCTGGCTCGCCTTCCTGAAGTCGCGCCTGCTGCTGCCCCAGCCCGCGCAGGGGCCCGGCCCCAGCGCCGAGGACATGGCGGCCCGGCTGGCCTTCCAGCTGGAGCGGCTGGAGGCGATGCGCCGCGCCGCCGCGCGCCTTTTCGGCGGCGACCTGATGGGCCGCGACCGTTTTCCGCGCGGCGCGCCCGAGACGGCCGGCCAGACCACGACGACCGAGTGGCGCGCCGAGCTGATGGACCTTCTGCGCGCCTACGCCTCGGTCAAGACGCGCGACGCCTATGAGCCGCTGCACATGAAGCGGCCGGCGGTGCTGACGCTGGAGGACGCCTTCGCCAGGCTCCAGCGCCTGCTCGCCGTCACCGCCGAGGACTGGCGCGCGCTGAGCGCGATGCTGCCGGCCGACTGGCTCACGACGCCGCAGCGCCGCCGCAGCGCCTGCGCCTCCACCTTCGCCGCGACGCTGGAGCTCGCGCGAAGGGGCGTGCTCTCGCTAAGGCAGGACGCGCCCTTCGCCCCGGTCTACCTGCGCGCCAAGGCATTCGACGCGGAGCAGCCGTCATGAACCACACCCCCTCGCAAGGCCTGTTCGACGCCCCGCAGGAGGCTGAGCAGGAGCGCATGGTCGAAGCCCTGCTCTTCGCCAGCGCCGAACCCCTAACGCCGCGCGCGCTCGCCGATCGCCTGCCCGAAGGCGCCGACCCCGCCGCCACGCTCGCCCGGCTTCAGGCGCGCTATGACGGCCGCGGCGTCACGCTCTGCCGCGTGGGCGAGGCCTGGGCCTTCCGCACCGCGCCCGATCTCGGCTTCCTGATGAACCGTGAGCAGAGCGAGACCCGCCGGCTCAGCCGCGCGGCGATGGAGACGCTGGCCATCGTCGCCTATCACCAGCCCGTCACCCGCGCCGAGATCGAGGAGATCCGCGGCGTCGCCGTCTCCAAGGGCACGCTCGACCTGCTGCTGGAGCTGGGCTGGGTGAAGCTCGGCCGCCGCCGCTTCTCCCCCGGCCGCCCCGCGACCTTCATCACGACGCAGGCGTTCCTCGACCATTTCGGCCTGAGCGCGGCGACCGACCTGCCCGGCCTCAAGGAACTGCGCGAGGCCGGGCTGCTCTCGGGCCGTCAGGACGTCGCGATGCCCGGCGGGATCACCTCCGCCATGGCCGACGCCGAGCCGCCCCGCGGCCCCGACATGGACGAACTTTTCGACTGAGCCGCCGCCATGGCGCCGGCGCCGCCCCCTGTCGAACGCTTCGCCCCCAGCCCCACCGGCCTGCTGCATCTCGGCCACGCCTTTTCGGCGATGCTGGCGCATGACGCGGCGCGGCAGGCCGGCGGCCGCTTCCTCCTGCGCATCGAGGATCTCGACGAGGGCCGCGCCCGCGAGACGTTCGTCGACGCCATCTTCCGCGAACTCGGCTGGCTGGGGCTGCGCTGGGAGAGGCCGGTGATGCGCCAGTCAGCCCGCGCCGACGCATACAGCGCGGCGCTCGACCGGCTCGCTGCGCGCGGGCTGCTCTACCCTTGCGTCTGCACCCGCGCCGACATCGCCGCCGCCGCCGCGCCGCAGGAGGGCGACGCGGCCGCCGTCTATCCCGGAACCTGCCGCGGCGCCGCCGTCGACCCGTCAAAGCCCGCCGCGCTCCGACTCGACCTCGCCTCGGCGTTCGCCGCCGCGCCGCCCGGCCTCGCACTCGACGAGATCGGCGCCGGCCCGAACGGCGAGACCGGCCGCCTGCCGCTCAACCCCGACGCGCTGCTGCGCGGCCTGGGCGACGTCGTGCTGGCCCGCAAGGACGGCTTCGCCGCCTATCATCTCGCCGTGGTCGTGGATGACGCGGCCCAGGGCGTGACCTGCGTCACCCGAGGCGAAGACCTGTTCGAGGCCGCGCCGCTGCATCGCCTGCTGCAGGCGCTGCTCGGCCTCGCCCCGCCGGTCTGGCGCCATCACCAGCTGATCCGCGACGGGTTCGGCCGCCGCCTCGCCAAGCGCGACGACGCCCGCTCGCTGGCCTCCCTGCGCGAGGCCGGCGCGACGCCGGCAGGCATCCGCGCGAGGCTCGGCCTCCCGGCGGCCTGAGCGCCTCAGATCGCCGTTTCCGCCCCCTCGCGCACCGCCGTGAAGAAGCAGGAGCGCCGCCCGGTGTGGCAGGCCGGCCCGGTCTGATCGACCAGCAGCAGCAGCGTGTCGCGGTCGCAGTCGAGCCGCATCTCCACCAGCCGCTGCACATGGCCCGACGTGTCGCCCTTGCGCCAGAACGCCCGGCGCGAACGCGACCAGTAGACGACGCGCCCCTCCGCCAGCGTGCGCGCGACGCTCTCGGCGTTCATCCACGCCACCATGAGCACCTCGCCGGTGTCATGCTGCTGCGCGACAGCCGTGATGAGCCCTGCGGCGTCGAACCTGAGCGAGGCGGGGTCGAACGGTTCCGGCATCGGCCACCTTTCACGTCTGCAAGCGCGCGCTTTAACATTCGCGCGCGCCGCGCTATCTAACCCAACCAACGATACGCGCAGGGAGCCTGAGCATGGCTGACGGTCAGGATCTTATCCAACTCTACTCGCGCCGCATCCTCGCGCTCGCGGCCGACCTGCCGCACGCCGAGCGGCTCGACGCGCCGGACGGCAGCGCCACGAAGCGCTCCCCGCTCTGCGGATCGACCGTCACGGTGGACGTGACGCTTGACGGAGACCGCATCGCCGGCTTCGGGCAGGACGTCAAGGCCTGCGCGCTTGGCCAGGCCTCCGCCTCGGTGCTGGGCGGGGCCGTGATCGGTCGCACCCGCGACGAGATCGCCGGCGCGCGCGACGCGCTCAAGGCGATGCTGAAGCAGGGCGGCGAGCCGCCGGCGGTCCCCTTCGACGGGCTGGAGGCGCTGCGCCCCGCCGCCGAGTACAAGAATCGCCACGCCTCGATCCTGCTGGCGTGGGACGCGACGCTCGGCGCCATCGACGCGGCCGCCGCGTCGGCCCACGCACGCACGTCCTGACGCTCTTCCGGGCGGTCGCCGCGCCGCGCCCGAACTCCCCGAAAGCATACGGCCCGCCGATAGGCGGGCCGTCGTCGTTTTCCCCTCGGCTCAGCGCTTGGAGAACTGGAAGCTCCGCCGCGCCTTGCGCTTGCCGTACTTCTTGCGCTCCACCACGCGGGCGTCACGGGTGAGGAAGCCGGCGGCCTTCAGCGCGGGGCGCAGCGTGGGATCATAAAGCGTCAGCGCCTTGGAGATGCCGTGCTTCACGGCGCCGGCCTGGCCCGAGAGCCCGCCGCCCTTCACCGTTGCGTAGACGTCGAACTGCCCGGCGACGTTGGCGACCGTGAAGGCCTGCCCGATCACCATCTGCAGCACCGGCCGCGCAAAATACGCCGCCATCTCCTTGCCGTTGACCATCACCGCGCCGCGGCCCGGCTTCACCCAGACGCGGGCGATGGCGTCCTTGCGCTTGCCGGTGGCGTAGCTGCGGCCGAGCGCGTCGCGCTTCGGCTCGCGGACGAGCGCGATGTCTGCGTCGAGATCGCTGTCGGCGACGGCCTCTTTCAGGTCGTCAAGGGTGCGGATGTCATCCATGCTCAGGCGCTCCGGTCAGCGGAGGAACGGGTGTTCTTCGGGTTCATCGCGGCCACGTCAAGGGGAAGCGGCTGCTGCGCCTCGTGCGGGTGCTCGGCGCCGCCATAGACGCGCAGGTTGGAGAGCTGCTTGCGGGTCAGCGGGCCGCCCGGCATCATCCGCTTCACGGCCATCTCGATCACGCGCTCGGGGTGCTTGCCCTCAAGCACCTTGCCGGCGGTGGTCGACTTGATGCCGCCCGGATAGCCGGTGTGGCGGTAGTAGGTCTTGTCGGCGCGCTTGTTGCCGGTCATCTGGACCTCGCGCGCGTTCACGACGATCACGTTGTCGCCCATGTCCATGTGCGGGGTGAAGCTGGGCTTGTGCTTGCCGCGCAGGCGCATGGCGATGATGGAGGCGAGACGGCCGAGGACGATGCCCTGCGCGTCGATCACCACCCACTTCTTGTCGATGTCCGCCGGTTTGGCGCTGAAGGTTTTCATGTTTTCGCTTTCGCTCGAAAGACGCATGGGCGCCCGCGTTGTCCAGCGCGGTGGATAGCGATTTCGCGGCGCTTGTCAATCTTGCGACACCGCGATTCTGCGTGCAAAGCCAATATGCTGACATATGGGGTATCTCAATACCACGCATTTGCGCAGCGCCGCGTTGACCCCGGGGCCGCGCGGCCCTATCCCCGCGACATCCATTCGCGGAGGGCGGCGTGACGCGCATCATCGAAAGCCTTGAGGACGTTGCGGACCACTACGACGCGCTCTACTGCGATCTCTGGGGCTGCTATCATAACGGGCTGGCCCCCTACCCGGCCGCCGTGGCGGCGCTGCGCGCGTTCCGCGCCGCGGGCAAGACCGTGATCCTGATGACCAACGCGCCACGCTCGGCCGACCAGGTGGCAGGCCATCTCGCGCGCATGGGCGCGCCGACCGACACCCATGACGCCATCGTGAGCTCCGGCGACGCGGCGCGCGCCGAGGTCGCCTCGCACCGCTTCGGGCGGCGCGTGCACTATCTCGGGCCGGAGCGCGACCTGAGCTTTTTCGACGGGGCCGAGGTCGAACTCGTTGCCGCCGAAAAAGCCGAGAGCGTCATCGCCGTCGGCCTGCGCGACGACAGCTTCGAGACCCCGGCCCATTACGCCGACGACATCGCGCTGTG
This sequence comes from Rubrimonas cliftonensis, assembly GCF_900107585.1. Taxonomy (GTDB): domain Bacteria; phylum Pseudomonadota; class Alphaproteobacteria; order Rhodobacterales; family Rhodobacteraceae; genus Rubrimonas; species Rubrimonas cliftonensis. The sequence continues at coordinate 333,078 of NZ_FNQM01000001.1, forward strand.
GAAGTCCCGCGCGCTGCCGATGCTGTGCGCCAACCCCGATCTCATCGTCGACCGCGGCGAGACGCGGCTCTACTGCGCCGGCGCCGTCGCCGCCGCCTATGAGGCCGCCGGCGGCGTCGTGACCCATTCCGGCAAGCCGCACGCGCCGATCTACCGTCTTGGCGCCGCCAGGCTGAACGACCTGTGCGGCGCAGGCCCGCACCGTGTGCTCGCCGTGGGCGACGGCATCCGTACCGACGTGCTCGGCGGCCTAAACCACGGCTTCGACAGCATCTTTCTCGCCGGCGGCATCGCCCATGACGTGATCGGCGGCGACCCCGAGAACCCCGACCCGGAAGCGGTAGCCCGGTTCATCGCGGCGGAAGGCGTGAGGCCCACCTACGCCATGGGTCGGCTGCGCTGAGCCCGCCCTGCAGGCGGAGCGCCTCCCTCACCCCCTGAGGGCCCAACGAAAGAGCGCCCGCACGAGGCGGGCGTCCATTGCGGCCAAGGGCGCCGGGCGGCGCGAGCGGGTCAAGCGCCTCAGAGCGTGCGCTCGACCATCATCTTCTTCACCTCGGCGATCGCCTTCGCCGGGTTGAGGCCCTTCGGACAGGCCTTGGCGCAGTTCATGATGGTGTGGCAGCGGTAGAGCTTGAACGGATCCTCCAGCGCGTCGAGCCGCTCGCCAGTGGCCTCGTCGCGGCTGTCGATCAGCCAGCGATACGCGTGCAGCAGCGCGGCCGGACCAAGATACCGGTCGCCGTTCCACCAATAGCTCGGGCAGGAGGTCGAACAACAGGCGCACATCACGCATTCATAGAGGCCGTCGAGCTTCTTGCGGTCTTCGATGGACTGCCGCCACTCCGTCCCCGGCGTCGCCGTCTTTGTCTCCAACCATGGCTGGATCGCCGCGTGCTGCGCGTAGAAATGCGTCAGATCGGGGATCAGATCCTTGATCACGGGCATGTGCGGCAGCGGGTAGATCTTCACGTCGCCGGAGATCTCGTCGATGCCCTTGGTGCAGGCGAGCGTGTTCAGCCCGTCGATGTTCATCGCGCAGGAACCGCAGATGCCCTCGCGGCACGAGCGCCGGAAGGTCAGCGTCGGGTCGATCTCGTTCTTGATCTTGATGATCCCGTCGAGAACCATCGGCCCGCATTTGTCGCGATCGATGAAATAGGTGTCGACGCGCGGGTTGTCGCCGGTGTCCGGATCCCACCGATAGATGCGGAACGCCTTGACGTTCTTGGCGTCTTCGGGTTTCGGCCACGTCTTCCCGGCCACGATCCGGGAGTTTTTCGGCAGGTTGAACTCAACCATGATGCAGGCTCCCGGTCAGTACACTCGCGCCTTGGGCGCAATCTTGGCCATTTCGATGCCGTTCGACAGCGGCTCCAGATGAACCGGCCGATAGCCGAGCGTCACATGTCCGGTGTCGGACAGCCAGGCCAGCGTATGCTTGCGCCATTCGGCGTCGTCGCGGCTGGAATAGTCCTCGCGGGCGTGGGCGCCGCGGCTCTCCGTGCGCGCTTCCGCCGAATAGACGGTCGTGATGGCGTTCGCCATCAGGTTCTCGAACTCCAGCGTCTCCATCAGGTCGGAGTTCCAGATCATCGACCTGTCCGTGACGCGGATATCTGCCGCCTCCTGCCAGATGCCGCTGATGCGCTGGCAGCCCTGCTTCAGCGTCTCCTCGGTGCGGAACACGGCGGCGTCTTCCTGCATCGCGCGCTGCATCTTGTCGCGCAGGCTCGCCGTCGGGGTGTCGCCGCTCGAATGCCGGATGCGGTCGAACCGCGCCATCGCCTTGTCGAGCGCGTTCCTGTCGAGGTCCGGCGCCGCCGTGCCGCGCTCGACGGTCTGGCCCGCCCTGATCGCCGCCGCGCGTCCGAACACCACGAGGTCGATCAGCGAGTTCGAGCCGAGCCGGTTCGCGCCGTGCACGCTCGCGCAGCCCGCCTCGCCCACGGCCATGAGGCCGGGAACGACAGCGTCCGGGTCGCTCTCGGTCGGTCGCAGCACCTCTCCCCAGTAGTTCGTCGGCACGCCGCCCATGTTGTAGTGAACCGTCGGCAGGACCGGGATGGGCTCTCGCGTCAGGTCGACGCCGGCGAAGATGCGCGCGCTCTCGGAGATGCCGGGCAGACGCTCGGCGAGAACTTCGGGCGGCAGGTGGTTGAGATGCAGGTGGATGTGATCCTTGCGCTCGCCGACGCCGCGGCCCTCGCGGATCTCCATGGTCATGCAGCGCGAGACGACGTCGCGCGAGGCGAGATCCTTGTAGGTCGGCGCATAGCGCTCCATGAAGCGCTCGCCCTCGGAGTTGGTGAGGTAGCCGCCCTCGCCCCGCGCGCCCTCGGTGATCAGGCAGCCGGCGCCGTAGATGCCGGTGGGGTGGAACTGCACGAACTCCATGTCCTGCAGCGGAATGCCGGCGCGCGCCGCCATGCCGCCGCCGTCGCCGGTGCAGGTGTGCGCCGAGGTGGCGGAGAAGTAGGCGCGACCATAGCCCCCGGTCGCGAGCACCACCATCTTGGCGCGGAAGCGGTGCACCTGGCCGCTTTCGAGATCCCAGGTCACGACGCCGACGCAGGCGCCCTCATCGTTCATGATGAGGTCGGTCGCGAAGTGCTCGATGTAGAACTCCGCGCCCTGCTTGAGGCTCTGGCCGTAGAGGGTGTGCAGGATGGCGTGGCCGGTGCGGTCGGCGGCGGCGCAGGTGCGCTGCACCGGCGGGCCCTCGCCGTACTCCGTGGTGTGGCCGCCAAAGGGGCGCTGGTAGATCTTGCCGTCCTCGGTGCGCGAGAACGGAACGCCGTAGTGCTCGAGCTCGTAGACAGCCTTCGGCGCCTCGCGCGCGAGGTACTCCATCGCGTCGGTGTCGCCGAGCCAGTCGGAGCCCTTCACCGTGTCGTACATGTGCCACTGCCAGCTGTCGGGCCCCATGTTGCCGAGGCTCGCGGCGATGCCGCCCTGGGCTGCGACCGTGTGGCTGCGCGTCGGGAACACCTTGGTGACGCAGGCCGTGCGCAGGCCCTGCTCCGCCATGCCGAGCGTCGCCCGCAGCCCCGAGCCGCCGGCGCCGACCACAACGACATCATAGGCGTGATCGACGTAATCGTATGAATTAGCCATGTCTTTCCCCGTCAGGCCGCCCGCGTCACGCGCTCAGCGCAATTTTCGCCACGCCGAATGCGCCGGCCAGGCCCACGATCCAGCAGAAGCCCGAATTCGCGAGCAGCAGGCCCGTCCGCCAAGCCCTGTGGTGGACATAGTCCTCGATGACCACCTGCAAGCCCTGCTGAAGGTGGCGGAACGTCACGCCGATCAGCAGAAGCATGACCAGCGCGTTGAACGGGTCGGCGTAGGTCGCGAGCACCGCGTCGCGCCCCGCCCCGATGGCGCGGCCGAGCGGCAGGATCGCGAGCAGCGTGAGCGGGATCAGCGCGATGGAGCTGACGCGCTGGCTCCACCAGTGGCCGACCCCCTCCTTCGCCGAGCCGAGGCCGATCACCCGGCTCATGGGCGTCTGATAGCTCATGACGATTTCCCCCTCAGACCAGCGCGACGGTGAGCGCGGTGAGCGCCGCGGTCGCGGCGATGATGAGCTTTCCAGACTGGTCGACCTTGTCGAGTTCGAAGCCGTAGCCCGCGTCCCAGGCCAGATGCCGCAGCCCGTTGCAGAAGTGATACCACAGCGCCGCGGTTGAGCCGATCAGCAGCAGCGCGCCGAGCCAGGACGTCATCAGCCCGTCGACGAAGGCGAAATATTCCGCGCTCGTCGCCGCCGCCAGCAGCCACCAGGCCACCAGCGCCGCGCCGAGCGTCAGTCCGACGCCGGTGATCCGATGCATGATCGACATCACCATGTTGAGTTCGGGCTTGTAGACCGAAAGATGGGGCGAGAGCGGCCGCGCGCCCCGGTTCACGTCTGCCATGAACGTCTCCTTGCCCGCCCCGGATGATACCGGAGCGTCCTGGGATCGGCGCCCGCTCGCGAGTCGCCGCAGCGCACAATCGGCCGATGCGGACCGCAGGACAAGCCGCCCGCCTGTCGCAGCGCGTTACCGCTCGCCGAGCTTCATCGCCGGATCATAGGCTTCGTCGACGTCCTTGATCACCGCTTGGCCGCAGCGCATGACGCCGCGGGCCGCATCGAAGGCGTAGGACGGCCCGCCATGCAACGCCCAGCCGGCCGCCAGCGCCGCGCTGACCTTGTGGCAGAAGGCGGAGTCGTCGTCGCCGCTCAGGAATCGGTACAGCGTCGCCATCGCCTCAGCCCGGGAACGGCCAGACGCCGAGCCAGTTGTGCGCGGCCGTGACGGCGAGGAAGACCACGACGGCGGCGCCGGCATGGGCGAGGTCGCGGGTGCGCGCCGCGGGCTCGGGCTTCACCCGCGCCCCGTCGCGCTTGTTGATCATGATCACGCTGACGACGGCCCAGGCGAGCAGGCCGCCGAACAGCACCAGAGATCTCAGGTCGCCGTTGACCAGCAGATGCGCGATCGCCCAGGTCTTGAGGCCGATGAGCTGGGGGTGGCGGATGGCGCGCGCCACGGCTCCCCCGAACGGCCCCGCGATGAAGATGCCGACGGCGACCAGCATCAGCAGATTGTTGACGTGCACGAGAAACGGCGGCGGGAACCACAGGATCGGGCCGCCGGCCGCAGCGCCGTAGCCGTAGATCATCAGCAGCAGCCCGATGAGCGAGACCACCGTGTAGCCGATCTTGAAGCCGCCTTCGCCGAAGCGTTCGGCCAGCGCCGCGCGCGTGTGAGGACGCGCCGTCGGGATCAGATGGACGGCGCAGAACAGCGCCAGCCCCAGGATCAGAATCGCCATGGTCGCCCCTCTCGTTCAGACCCGAGGACCATTGGCGCGGGGGCGCGCGGTCTTCAAGCCGAAACCGTCAGAGGAACGGCGCCATCCCGCCTCCGCCGAAGCGCCTCAGGCTCCATCGCCATGCGTCCTCCAGCGCCTGCATCGCCTCCGCCGTGTGGCTGAGCAGGTTCGGGGCCTCGGCGGCGATCACGCCCTCCGCGTCCGCGATGTCGAACTCGAAGGCGGCGCCATTCGCCTGCGCCGCGCGCAGCATCGGCAGGTTCCGGCGCGTGGTGTGGATCAGCAGCCTGCGCACGCCGCGATTGCGCGACCAAAGGAGCGTTCGGGCCACGAGTTCGGTGCCGACGCCCCGGCCGCGATACGACTGCTCGACCTCGAAAGCCGCCTCCGCTTCGGTCTCGCCCGGCGCAAAAGCCACCTCCGCGGCGGCCCGCAGCGTTCCACCGTCGAACCATCCCAGCACGCGGCCCGGCCGCCGCAGGGCCTCTCGGGCGTGCGCCTCGATGCGATGATCGCGCACCACGCCGTGGAAGCGTGAAACGCGATCCTCGGGGCTCAGCCGCTTCAGGTGGGCGGTGTAGTGCACCCAGTCGAGCGACCAGAGTTCGCGAAACACGCCCCCATGTCGCCTGCGTCTCTCGGTCATGGTCATCTGCGCAACACCCTCGCCAATGGCGCGGCCGCCGCCACTCCCGTCGCCCTCCCAGGCGTTCTTCGCAGACGCGATTTACCTCACGGAGGTAATCGCTTTATGAACGTCGAAAAGCCGCTGACCCCGCAAGCCCACGATGCTTGCGGCGCAGGGCTGGCGTATGAAGGCCGCGGGCGACTGGCCCTTCAGCGGCGGAAAGGGAGACGATGCAGGACCTCACGCACTTCATTGACGGCGCGCATGTCGCAGGCCGGTCGGGGCGCTTCGCCGACGTCTTCAACCCTGCGACCGGGGAAGTCGAGAAGCGCGCGCCGCTCGCAAGCGGCGACGAGGTCCGCGCCGCGGTGGAATCGGCGCTGAAGGCGCAGCCCGGATGGGGCGCGACCAACCCGCAGCGCCGCGCGCGCGTCATGATGCGCTTCGTGCAGCTGCTGCAACGCGACATGGACAAGCTCGCCGAGGCGCTCTCGCGCGAGCACGGCAAGACGCTGCCGGACGCGCGCGGCGACGTGCAGCGCGGCCTGGAAGTCGCGGAGTTCTGCATCGGCGCGCCCCATCTGCTGAAGGGCGAATACACCGAGGGCGCCGGGCCCGGCATCGACATGTACTCCATGCGCCAGCCGCTCGGCGTGACCGCCGGCATCACGCCGTTCAACTTTCCGGCCATGATCCCGATGTGGAAGTTCTGCCCCGCCATCGCCTGCGGCAACGCCTTCATCCTCAAGCCCTCCGAGCGCGACCCGTCGGTGCCGCTGATGCTCGCCGAACTGATGATCGAGGCGGGGCTGCCGGCGGGCGTGCTCAACGTCGTCAACGGCGACAAGGAGGCGGTGGACGCGATTCTGGACGACCCCGACATCGCGGCGGTCGGCTTCGTCGGCTCGACGCCCATCGCCCACTACGTCTATTCCCGCGGGACGGCGGCGGGCAAGCGCGTGCAGTGCTTCGGCGGCGCCAAGAACCACATGATCGTGATGCCCGACGCCGACCTCGATCAGGCCGTCGACGCGCTGATCGGCGCCGGCTACGGCGCGGCGGGAGAGCGGTGCATGGCGATCTCCGTCGCCGTGCCGGTGGGCGAGGAGACGGCCGACAGGCTCGTGGCGAGGCTCGCCCCGCGCATCGAAGCGCTGAAGGTCGGCCCCTACACCGCCGGAGAGGACGTCGACTTCGGGCCGGTGATCACGCCGGAGGCGCTGACGCGCATCAAGAGCCTCGTCGATCGCGGCGTGGAGCAGGGCGCGGAGCTTGTCGTGGATGGCCGCAACTTCTCGTTGCAGGGCTACGAGAACGGCAACTTCATGGGCGGCTGCCTGTTCGACCGCGTGACCCGCGACATGGACATCTACCGCACCGAGATCTTCGGCCCGGTGCTGTCGGTGGTCCGCGCGGCGACCTACGAGGAGGGACTCGGGCTCGCCATGGACCACGAATACGGCAACGGCGTCGCCATCTTCACGCGAGACGGCGACGCCGCGCGGGATTTCGCGGCGCGGGTCAACGTCGGCATGGTCGGCGTGAACGTGCCGATTCCGGTGCCGCTCGCCTACCACACCTTCGGCGGGTGGAAGAAATCGATGTTCGGCGACCTGAACCAGCACGGGCCGGACGCCTTCCGATTCTACACCCGGACCAAAACCGTCACGTCGCGCTGGCCTTCTGGCGTGAAAGAGGGCGCCGAGTTCTCGATTCCGACCATGTAATGGGCACAATACCCCGCAGCGCTTCGAAAGCTTGCGCTGCGGGAGGCCGATCGCGATATTAACGATAACTTCGTCCCTCTTGGGCATGTTGCGGGTAATGACCCTGCCTCGATGACACTTCGATGAAGTCAAGAGTGCAGATCACCCGCGGCGCGTGGAGCGACAGCGACACGCGCGCGCCAGAGCCAGGAGTAGTCTCCATGCGCCTGCCCAGCATCGCCGCCTGCGCCCTCGCGTTCCTGTTCGCCGCTCCCGCGCTCGCCGAGAACGCCGCGACCGGCGCGGCCCCCTGCGCCCCGCGCGATCAGATCGTCACCCAGCTCGAGAAGAAATACGGCGAGACGCGCCGCGGCGCCGGCCTGCAGAACCGCGGCTCCGTCACCGAGGTGTTCGCCTCCAGCGAGACCGGCACCTGGACCATCCTCGTCACCCGCCCCGACGGCGTGTCGTGCGCCGTCGCGGCGGGCGAGGCCTGGCTCGAGGACGTCGCTTCGCTGGAGACGCCCCCGGTCTGAGCCCCGCCGCGCGTCAGCGCAGGTCGGAGAACGCCTCGCCGAGACGGTCGAGCGCGGTGTCGATCACCGAGCGGCTGCAGGCGAGGTTGAACCGCGCCCATCCCTGCCCGCCGGTCCCGAAGCTCGGGCCCGAATTGACGCCGATCCGCGCCGCCTCCTGCAGGCGGCGCATCACGTCGGCCGCGTCGAGCCCGGTCCCGGCGAAGTCGGTCCAGGCGAGGTAGGTCGACGCCATCGGCATGACCCGCGCCCCCGGCGCGCGTTCTGCGACCCCTGCGGCGAAGACGTCTCGGTTGACCGCGAGATAGGCGAGCAGCGCGTCGAGCCATGGCGCGCCGCCGTCATAGGCGGCCTCCGCCGCGAGCATCCCGAACAGGTTTCCGCTCATCGCATGGCCCGCGTCCGCCGCCGCGCGATACCGCCGGCGCAGCGCGGCGTCCGCGATGATCACCTCCGCGACGCTGCCGCCCGCGAGGTTGAACGTCTTGGAGGGCGCGGCGCAGGTGATGAGCCGGTCGGCGACATCCGGCGCCGCGACGGCGGTGGGGACGTGTCGCGCGCCCTCGAACACCAGATCGTGCCACACCTCGTCCGATACGAGGATGAGGTCGCGCTCCGCGCAGAACGCCGCCACGGCGCGCAGCTCCGCGGCCGTCCAGACCGTGCCGCCGGGGTTGTGCGGGCTGCACAGGAAGACGATGCGCGCGTCCGCCGGCAGGTTCGCGCCGAGCGCCTCGAGATCCATCTCGTAGCGGCCCTGGACCTGCCGAAGCGGGCTCTCAACGACGCGCCGCCCGTTGGCGCGGATCAGCGCGCCGAAGGCGTGGTACACGGGCGCGAAGACCACGACGCCCGCGCCGGGCGCGCTGAACGCCTGCACGACCATGCTCAGCGCGGCGCAGACCCCGGGCGAGACAGTCAGCCAGTCCGGCTCGACGGCCCAGCCGTGCCGCCGCGCCATCCAGCCGCAGACCGCCGCGCGCCAGCTCTCGTCGCCGCCGTAATAGCCGAAGACGCCATGGCGCACGGCCTCGGCGAGCCGCTCGCGCACCGGCTCCGGCGCGGCGAACTCCATGTCCGCCACCCACATCGGAATGCCGTCCGGCGCCGTCACGCCGGTGCGCGCGGCCATGGCTTCGTACTTGTTGGCGTGGGTGCCCCGCCGGTCAATCGGATGATCGAAGTCGAACGCCATGCTTCTCCCCTGCGCAACGTGGCGGAAAGCTACGGCGGCGCGTGCGGTGCGGCAATGGCCGCGACAGCCGAAGGCGCCCCGCAAGGCCGGGGATTGACCGGCCTGCTCCGCGTCGCTACCTCGCGCCCATGACGACGCGCCCCATCCTCATCCATCCCGACCCGCGGCTGAAGAAGGTCTGCGCGCCCGTGGCCGTGGTCGACGACGTGGTGACGGACCTCATCGACGACATGTTCGACACGATGTACGAGGCGCCCGGCGTCGGCCTCGCCGCGCCGCAGATCGGCGTCGGCCTGCGCGTGCTGGTGATGGACTGCGCGGCCAAGGACCAGCTCCCCGAGCCGGTCGCGATGGTCAATCCCGAGATCGTAGAGGCGTCCGAGGCGCTCAACGAGCACGAGGAAGGCTGCCTTTCGATCCCCGAGGTCTATGCGCCGGTGACGCGCCCGGCCTCGGTCACGGTGCGCTATCTCGACCGCAACGGCGCGCTGATAGAGCGCAGCTTCGACGAGCTGTGGGCGACCTGCGTGCAGCACGAGATCGACCACCTCAACGGCAGGCTCTTCATCGACTATCTCGGCGCCGCGCGGCGCATGATGATCACCGAGAAGATGAAGAAGCTGAAGCGCGAGCGCGCCAAGGCCGCGTCGGACGCCTGATGCGCATCGCCTTCATGGGCGCGCCGGCGTTCGCCGCCACGGCCCTCGAGGAGTTGGCGGGGCGCGACGGCTTCGAGATCGCGGCGGTCTACAGCCAGCCGCCGCGCCCGGCGGGCCGGGGCAAGAAGCTCCAGCCCACCGCCACGCACGCACTCGCGGAGCGGCTCGGCCTGCCGGTGCGCACGCCGCCCACCCTGCGCGACGCCGGGGCGCAGGCGGACTTCGCCGCGCTCCGCCTCGACGCCGCCGTGGTCGTCGCCTACGGCCTGATCCTGCCGCAGCCGGTGCTCGACGCGCCGCGGCTCGGCTGCGTGAACCTCCACGGCTCGCTGCTGCCGCGCTGGCGCGGCGCGGCGCCGGTCCAGCGCGCGATCATGGCCGGCGACGCGGAGACCGGCGTGTGCGTGATGCAGATGGAGGCGGGGCTGGACACAGGGCCGGTGCTCGCCCGGGCCGCGACGCCCATCGGCCCCGAGGAGACGGCCGGCGCGCTTGCGGCGCGTCTCGCGCTTCTCGGCGCGCCGTTGCTGGCGGACACGCTGACGGCGCTGGAAGCGGGGCTGACGACGCCCGAGCGCCAGCCCGACGCGGGTGCGACCTACGCCGCCAAGATCGACAAGGCCGAGGCGCGCATCGACTGGACGGCGCCCGCGGCACGCCTCGCGCGCCTCGTGCGCGGTCTCAACCCCGCCCCCGGCGCGTGGACCGAGGCGGGCGCCGAGCGCCTCAAGATCCTGCTGGCGCGCGAGGAGCCGGGCGCCGGCGCGCCGGGTGCGCTGCTGGACGACCGCCTGCTCGTGGCCTGCGGCGACGGCCGCGCCCTGCGCATTCTCCGCGCGCAGCGGCCCGGCAAGGGCGCCATGGACGCAGACGAACTGCTGCGCGGATTTCACGCTCCCAAAGGCGGACGTCTCGGCTGACGCGGCGCGCCATGGCGGATAGGCTGCGCCGACGCCTACAGGGGGAACGCGATGCTCGGCTCGGTGATCATGCTGGCGCTGCTCGGCGCCGTCGCAGGCTGGCTTGCGACCCGCATCATGGAGGTGCGCATGAGCGTGCCGCAGACGGTCGCCATCGGCGTTCTCGGCGCGCTCGCAGGCGGCTTCGTGCTGCGCTTCGTCGTGCCGCTGATCGGCAGCTTCATCGGCGCCGTGGCCTGCGCCTGCCTGCTGATCTGGCTGATCCAGCGCTACGGCGCGCGCGGCTAGAACTCCTCCACCTCGCCGGCCACCCAGGCCTCGAGGATCGCCCGGGCGACGGCGCCTTTGCGCGCGGCGGTGAAGCGGCCGGGCTCGCCGCGGAGCGACGCCGCGACCTCCGCCTTCGGCGCCCACAGCGCGTCCTGCAGCTCCTCGTCGGCGCGATGGATGGCGGCGTCGAGCGCCAGACCTGCGCAGCCCAGCATCAGCGAGGACGGGAACGGCCAGGGCTGCGAGCACAGGTAGCGCACCGGCCCGACCGGCACGCCGGCTTCCTCCAGCGTCTCGCGCCGCACCGCGTCCTCGATCGTCTCGCCGGGCTCCATGAACCCCGCGAGCAGGGAGTACATGCCCTCCGGCCAGGCCGCCTGACGCCCCAGAAGGACACGGTCGCCGTGCAGGATCAGCATGATCACGACGGGGTCCGTCCGCGGGAAGTGTTTGGCGCCGCAGGCCCCGCAGCCGCGGCGCCAGCCGCCGTCCTCCATCATCGTCGGCTTGCCGCAGCGGGCGCAGCAGGGGTGGCTGCGGTGCCATTCCAGCACGCCCTTCGCAGTGGCCGCGTCGCCCGCCGCGGCGGCGTCGAGGTCCGACATCAGGCCGCGCAGCTCGCGGAAAATCCCGTGGTCGCCGAGCGGCAGGGTCGCCGGATCGAGAAAGCCCGGCTCGCTCTCCGGGCCTTCGAGGTGGCTCAGGTCGAGCGCGAATCGCGGGCCGTCCGGCGCCATGCCGAGAAACACCGGCGCCTCCCGCGCGCCCGACAGCGCGCCGTCGCCCGCCCCGAGCCACGCGAGCCGCGGCCCGTCGGAGATCAGCGGTTTGCCGCGCCAGAAAGGCAGCACGCGCGCGCCCTCGTCGTCGAGCATCGCGGCGCTGGACGCGCGCAGATGCGTCGCCCGCTCGATCGCGCCGCCGGCGAATAACGCGTCGATCATGGAAAGGGGCCTCTCGGCGGGAACGCTGAGCGCGCAGGATGCACCGCCGCGCCGGCCTGCGCAACGCGAGCCGACCGTTGCGCCCGGGGCCGGTCGTTGCTATCTGAAGCATGAGAGGTTGGCGCGGGCAGGCGCCTCGCCAACCCGGTCAGGTCCGGAAGGAAGCAGCCGTAACGAGCCCCGCTTGGGTCGTTGTCCAGCCTCTCACCCGCCTCTCGTCGCTCCCCTCGGGCCACGCTTCTCCAGCCCCGCTTCTCCAACAAGGTGTCGCGATGCTCCGCGGGCTCGATCTTCCCCCGGTCTGGGGCGCGCTCTTCGCCGCGCTCATCTGGCTATGGGCCGAGAACGTCACGATCGCGCCCCTGCCCGCGACGCCGGCGCTCTGGGGCGGTCGGGCGCTGATCGCCCTCGCTCTCGGGCTCGCGCTCTGGGCGGCGTGGTTCTTTCTGAAGCGCCGCACGCCCATCGAGCCCCGCCAGACGCCCCGCGCCCTGCTGACCGAGGGCCCCTTCGCCTTCACGCGCAACCCGATCTACCGCAGCCTCGTCATGATTCTGGCCGGCTGGGCGCTGATCTGCGGCGAGACGACCGCGTTCATCTTCCCCGCCGCCTACGCCTTGCTGCTGCTGAAGCGCTTCGCGATCCCCGAGGAGGCGATCCTGCTGGAGACCTTCGGCTCGGAGTGGCGGGACTACGCGGCGCGCGTGCGCCGGCGGCTGTGAGCCGCGCGCCTTGCGAGCCCGCCCGCGCGCCCGGTAGTCTCGCGCCGATCTCCCCGGCGAGGACGCGATGACCGACCAGCCCGTGTATCAGGCCCTCGCCCGCAAGCACCGTCCGCAGGACTTCGCGGCGCTGATCGGCCAGGAGGCGATGGTGCGCGTGCTGCGCAACGCCTTCGCATCAGACCGCATCCATCACGCCTTCGTGCTGACCGGCGTGCGCGGCGTCGGCAAGACGACCACCGCCCGCATCATCGCCAAGGGCCTCAACTGCGAGGGCGTGGACGGAAGCGGCGGCCCCACGGTTGCGCCCTGCGGCGTCTGCGAGCCGTGCCGGCGCATCGCCGAGGGGCGCTACATCGACGTGCTGGAGATCGACGCCGCCTCCAACACCGGCGTCGACTTCGTGCGCGACGTCACCGAGATGGCGCGAACCGCGCCCTCGGGCCGCTTCCGCGTGTTCATCCTCGACGAGGTGCACATGCTCTCCACCAGCGCCTTCAACGCGCTGCTGAAGACGCTGGAGGAGCCGCCGCCCCATGTGAAGTTCATTTTCGCCACCACCGAGATCCGCAAGGTGCCGGCCACCATCCTCAGCCGATGCCAGCGATTCGACCTCCGGCGCATCGAGCCGGAGGTGATGATGGGCTACCTGCGCGGCGTGGCCGAGGCGGAGGGCGCGGCGATCGCCAACGACGCGCTGGCGCTGATCACGCGGGCGGCGGGCGGCTCGGTGCGCGACGCGCTGTCGCTGATGGACCAGGCGCTGACGCCCGGCGGGCCGGAGACCAGCGCCGCCGAGGTGCGCGCGATGCTCGGCCTCGCAGACCGCGGCCGCGTACTCGACCTTTTCGAGGCGATCATGCGCGGCGACGCCGCCGGCGCGCTCGCCGAGCTTGGCGCGCAATACGCCGACGGCGCCGACCCGGAGGCGGTGCTGCGCGATCTCGCCGAGGTGACGCACTGGCTCTCGGTCGTGAAGGTGGCGCCAGACGCCGCCGACGACCCCGCCGCGGCGGCGGCGGAGCGCGAGCGCGGCCGGGCGCTGGCGGAGCGGCTCGGCATGCGCAGCCTCGCGCGCGCCTGGCAGATGCTGCTCAAGGCGCTGGAGGAGGTCGCGGTCGCGCCCAACGTCATGATGGCCGCAGAGATGGCCGTGATCCGGTTGACCCATGTGGCGGACCTGCCCAGTCCCGAGGATCTCGTGCGCCGCCTCTCGGCCGGCGGGTCGCCAGGGTCGGCGTCGGCGTCGGCGTCCGGGCCGCGCAACGCCCCCGCGCCCGACCGCAATGGCGACGGAGACGGTTCCGCCGGCCCCGCTCGCGGCGCGGGGCAGGAAGCGCGGATCGCGCAGCCGCCCACCCGCGCGGCGGTCACGGCGGTCTCGGCAGGCGCGGCGGTCTCGGCTCAGCCTGCGCGCGCCGGACAGGCCGTGGCGCAGGCGCCGGCGGCGCGGGCCGAGCGCGCGCCCCACCCTGAACCGCCGCCCGAACCGGAGACCGAGCCGGAGCCGGAGCCGGAGCCGGAGGAGGCGCCCGCGGCCCTCCTTCCCTATGCGGATTTCGACGCGGTGATCGCGCTGATCCGCGCGCGGCGCGATCTCCGCCTGCTGGTCAACGTCGAGCGGGGACTGCGCGTCGCCGAGTGCCGGCCGGGGCGCATCCGAGCCGCTCTCGCCCCGGGAACCGACGCCGCGCTGCTCACGGAGCTCGCCGGCCGGCTGACCGCATGGACCGGCGCCCGCTGGAGCGTCTCGCAGGCGCCGGACTGCGACGCGCCCACGATCGAGGAGCGCCGCGCCGCCGAGGCCGCCGCGATGCGCGCGGAGGCGGCGCGGAACCCGCTCGTCGCGGCCGCCCTCGCCGCCTTCCCCGGCGCCGAGATCGCGACGGTTCGGCCCTTCGCGCAGGAGGTGGACGCTCCCTCGGACACCATCGACGACGAGGGCGACGTCGCGCCCCCGGACGAAGACTACGACGGCGCGCCGCCGCTCGACGCCTACGCCGGCGAGGACTGGTCGCCGTTCGATCCTTTCGAAGAGTCGTAGGCCCGCGACTGGCCGCCCGCCACGGCCTCCGGTAAGCAGACTGACAGGCGAAGGGAGAGGAGCCGGCAATGTTCAAGGGTCTCGGCGACATGGCCAAGCTGATGCAGCAGGCCAAGCAGATGCAGGAGCGGCTTGCCGAGGCGCAGGAGCGCGTCGCCTCGATCGAGGCCGAAGGCGGCTCCGGCGCCGGCCTCGTCACCGCGGCGGTCAGCGGCCGGGGCGAGCTGCGGCGGCTCTCCATCGACCCCTCGCTGATGGTCGAGGGCGAGCGCGAGGTGCTCGAGGATCTCGTGGTCGCAGCCGTGAACGACGCGCACGCCAAGGCGCAGGAGGCCGCGCAGGCCGAAATGGCGAAGATCACCGAAGGCATGGCGCTGCCCCCCGGCATGGCCCCGCCGTTCGGCTGAGCCGGCCGGTGTCCGCCGGTGGCGTCGATGGATGACGGCGGGGAGATTCAGCGCCTGATCGCGCTGATGGCCAAGCTGCCGGGGCTCGGGCCGCGCTCCGCGCGCCGCGCCGTGCTGGCGCTGGTGCGGCGGCGCGAGGCGCTGCTCGCGCCGCTGGCCGAGGCGATGGCCACTGTCGCCGAGCGCGCCAGGCTCTGCGCGCGCTGCGGCAACCTCGACACCACGGAAATCTGCGCGATCTGCCGCGACCCCGAGCGCGACGACGGGCTGATCTGCGTGGTGGAGGAGGTCGGAGACCTGTGGGCGATGGAGCGCGCAGGCGCCTTCCGCGGGCGCTACCATGTGCTCGGCGGCGTGCTCTCCGCGCTCGACGGCGTCGGCCCCGATGATCTGCGCATCCCGGCGCTGGCGGAGCGCGCGGCGACCGCCCGCGAGGTCATTCTCGCCCTGAATGCGACGGTCGACGGCGTGACCACCGCCCACTACGTCGCCGACAGCCTCGCCGCGCTGGGCGTGCCGGTCACCTCGCTCGCGCAGGGCGTGCCCGTGGGCGGCGAGCTCGACTACCTGGACGACGGCACCATCGGCGCCGCCCTGCGGGCGCGGCGGGCGCTCTGAGCCCTCAGTCGGGCACCTTGATCATCCGGCCCAGGAACTTGCCGCCGAAGATGTGGACGTGGAGGTGCGGCACCTCCTGATGGGCGTCCGGCCCTGCGTTGGAGAGGATGCGATAGCCCTCGCCGCCGGCGATCTGGGCATGGCCGAGCATCGCCGCCACCTTGCCCACCGCACGGGTGAAATCCACGATCTCCGCGTCGGACGCCTCCGCGGAGAAGTGGTCGTAGTTGACGTAGGCGCCCTTGGGAATGACGAGCACGTGGGTAGGCGCCTGCGGATTGATGTCCTTGAAGGCCAGGCTGTGCTCTGTCTCATGGACCCGCGCGCAGGGGATCTCCCCGCGCAGAATCCGGGCGAAAATGTTCTGGCTGTCGTACTCATAGGGCATAGGGCGCAATCTCCTGGGCGGCAGGCGTAAAATCTATAGCTGCGCCCGGACCCCCGCGCAAAGCGCCGCGATTCAACTTCGATGCACGATGCAGTAGCCGCCCTGCGCCTTCACGCGCCGGCAGAGCGACTGCGCGGCGGCGCGGCTGTCCCGGCCCACGCGCACCGCCCAGTAGGCGGTCGCGTTGCGCCTCAGGTTGTTGCGCACCAGCATCGGCGATTCGCCCTGCAGGGCGGGGTAGCGCTGCTGCAGGCGCCGGAACGCGGCCAGCGCGGCGTCGCGCGAGACGGCGCCGGCGAGCTGCGCGCCCCACGGCTGCGAAGTCGCCGAGGCGGCGCGGGTCCGCATCACCGGCAGGCGCTCGCAGGCGTCGAGGAAGCCGAGATGCGGCTCCAGCGGCGCAGGCTCGACCTCGCGCCCACCAGGCCGGAACCAGTCCGCCGGGCGATCCGTGATCTTCACGACATAGGCCCGCGTCTCCGCCGGAAGGCCGCGACGCCCCGCCAGCCAGTCGGAGACGCGCGCCTCGCCGGCGTTGTAGGCCGCCGCGGCGCGACCGAGGTCGCCGAAGCGGGCGCGCAGCTCGGCGAGGTAGGCCGCGGCGGCGGGAATCGCCTGCGCCGGATCCCACGGGTCGCGCAGCCCGCGCAGGGCCGCGGTGCCGGGCATGAACTGCGCCACGCCCTGCGCGCCCTTCGGGCTGAGCGCCCGCGCGTCGAAACGGCTCTCGGTCCAGATCAGCCGCGCGAGATAAGGCGCCGGAAGGCCATGCGCCGCCGCCCCGCGCGCGATCAGCCCGCAGATCTCGCGCGCCTCCCGCCCCTGCGCTGACGGGGCGGCCGAGCAGAGCAGACAGGCCAGGAGAAACAGACGCGCCAGCATGGCCCGTGATCTACCGCGCAATCGTGACGAACGCGTCACGGATGGGCGACGCCGCGACGCTTCGGCCCGACGGCGCATGCCGCGAACATGATCAGGCCAGCGACCGTCGCGATCATCCCGGCGGCGCTGACCGACCCCTGGTAGCCCAGCCATCCCGGCCCCCAGCCGGCGAGCAGCCAGCCGAAGAACGCGGAGGCCACGGCGAAGACGAGGCTCCACGCCACCTGCGCGTCCAGCCGGTCGGTCATCAGCCGGGCCGCCGCCGGCGGGCAGATGAACATCGCGATGACGATGACCGAGCCCACCGCCTCGAAGGCCGCGACCGCCGCAACCGCCGTCGCCGCCGTCAGCGCGGCGCCGGCGAGCCTCGGCCGCGCGCCGACGCTGGCCGCGAAGCCCGCGTCGAACGCGCTCAGCGCAAGCTCCTTCCAGAACAGCCGGGCGCAGAGCGCCATCAGCGCCAGCGCCCCGGCCATGCGCCAGATCTGCGCCGGCGCCGCCGCGAGCGCCTCGGGGTCGAGCAGCGAGCCCCAGCCCTCCGCCTCGAACCAGACGACGCTCTCCAGGTTGCCGTAGAGCGCATGCTCGACGTCGATGTGCACGGACGACGCCGAACTCAGCTCCAGCGCGACGACGCCGACGGCGAACAGCGTCGTGAACACCACGCCCATCGCCGCCCCCGGCTCGAGACGGCCGAGCCGACGCACCGCCTCGATCATCGCCGCCGCCGCCAGCGCCGCGACGCCGGCGCCCAGCATCATGGGCCATGTCGAGATCGTCCCCGTCAGCAGGAAGGCGAGCACGATGCCCGGCAGCGCGACATGGGAGATCGCGTCGCCGATCAGCGCCTGACGACGCAGCAGCAGGAAATTGCCCGGCAGCGCGCAGGCGAGCGCGCCGAGCAGGGCGGCGACCAGCGGCGGCAGGCCGAGCGCGACGAACTCGGCGTGGCTCATCCCCCCGATCATGGCGCGGGTCTCATGGCGCCAGCCTCAGCGCGCCGAGCCGCGCGTCGAAGGCCGCGATCTCGTCGGGCGTGAAGGCCTCCGCGATCGGCCGCAGCCCCTCCATGCCGGGCGCGCCGGGCGCGTCGGCCCGGGCGAGCGCCCAGCGGGCCTCGTCGCGCAGCGCGGCCGCCGCCGCCGCCCGGCCCGCCATCGTCGGCGCGCCGTCACGGCCGATGAGGCCCTCGCCGCGCAGCGCGCGCAGGCTGTCGCGGTCGTGGATCGCCTCGCCCCGCGCCAGCGCGAGCAGCCCCTGGCGCCGGTGCACGCGCCGGCTCAGCCGGCGTCGCGCCAGCGCCTCGGCGAGCGCGCCGCGCTTCGGCGCCATGAGCATGGAGACGGTGAACAGCGCCGCCGCGCTCAGCACCACCAGCGCGCCGGTGGGCGCTCCGGGGATCGCCGCCGACAGCGCCGCGCCGATCCATGCAGACACCGCGCCGATCAGCGCCGCGCCCAGCGCGGTGAGGTCGACCCGCTCGGTCCAGAACCGCGCCGCCGCCGGCGGGATGATCAGCAGCGCGACGATCAGGATCAGCCCCACCACCTTCAGGCCGGTCACGGTCACGGCCAGCGCCAGCGCGAGGATCGCGAGGTCGACCGCGCGCACGTTCACCCCCACAGCCGCGGCGTAGCCGGGGTCGAAGGAGGCCAGCGTCATGGGCCTGCGCAGCGCGAAGGTCGCAAGGGCGAGGGCCGCCCCCATGCTGGCGATGGTCAGCGCCTCGGCCTGGAGCATCCCCGCCGTCGCGCCGAGCAGAAAGCCGTCGAGACCCGCCTGACGCCCGCCGGGCATCGCCTGGATGACGGTCAGCAGCACGACGCCGAAGCCGAAGAAGCTCGCCAGAACGCCGCCGATGGCCGCGTCCTCGCCGAGCCGCGTGCGGCGCGGGATCGCCTCGACCGCCCAGAGCCCCAGGGCCGCGGACGCCGCCGAGCCCAGCATGAGCCCCGGCAGCCAGCGGCCGTCGCCCCCCATCCACACCATCGCGATGAATGCCAGCGCGACGCCCGGCAGGGTCGCATGGGCCGCGGCGTCCGCCGCCAGCGCCCGCCGCCGCAGGAACAGGAACGCTCCGGCGGCGCCGGCCGCCGCGCCCAGCAGCGCCGCCCCCACCGTCACGAGCGCGGTGTTCCAGCCCGCCGAAAGCGCGAGCGCGCCCAGAAACAGCGCCACATCCATCGCTCTAGCCCGCCATCGCCTCGGCGCGCGCCTGAGCCAGCCTGCCGCCATAGGCCGCCTGAAGCGCCTCGGGCGTCGCGGCCTCGGCGACGGGCCCCTCGCTCACCCGCCGCACGTTCATCAGAAGCGCGCGGTCGAAATAGTCGTTCAGCGTCGAGAGGTCGTGATGCACGCAGATCACCACGGCGCCCCGGTCGCGCAGCTCGCGCAGCAGGGCGATGACGGCGCGCTCGGTCGTCGCGTCGACGCCGGCGAAAGGTTCGTCGAGCAGGAACGCGTCGGCCCCCTGCGCCAGCGCGCGGGCCAGAAACACGCGCTGCTGCTGGCCGCCGGAGAGCTGCCCGATCTGCCGCTCCGCGAAGTCGGCCATGCCCACGCGATCGAGCGCGGCGAGCGCCGCCTCGCGGTGGCGGCGGCGCGCGAGGCGGAACAGCCCGATCTCGCGGTAGAGCCCCATCATCGCGACGTCGACGGCGCGGGCGGGGAACTCCCAGTCCACGCTTGCGCGCTGCGGGACATAGGCGACGCGGCCGCGCGCCCGGGCGAAGGGCTCGCCGAAGAAGCGCACCTCCCCCGCCAGCTTCGGCGCCGCGTCGACCATCGCCTTCATCAGGGTGGACTTGCCGGCGCCGTTGGGGCCGACCACGGCCGTCATCGCCCCGGCGGGGAAGGTCGCGTCGACGGCGAAGACCGCGGGCCGCTCGCCATAGGACACGGTGACGCTGCGCACCGTGACGGCGTCGCGCGCCTCGGCGCCGCGATGCGCGCCGACGACCTCGAGCATCCCGCCGAGGCCGGAGGCGCGCAGGGCTGACGCGTCGCCCCCCGTGCTCACGCCGCCACCTCCAGCCGTCCGTTGAGGCCGCGCTCGGGCGCGGCGCCGCCGAGCGCGCGGGCGATGACCGTCACGTTGTGGTCGATCATGCCCACATAGGTGCCCTCATAGGAGCCTTCCGCGCCCATCGCGTCTGCAAAGAGCTCCGCGCCGATGCTCACCCGCCAGCCCTGCGCGGCGGCCCCCTCCACCAGCGCGCGCACGTTGCGTTGCGCAACGGAGCTCTCCACGAACACCGCCGGCACGCGGCGCGCGACGATCAGCGCCACCAGTTCCTCGATGCGCCGCAGTCCCGCCTCCGCCTCGGTGGAGACGCCCTGCACGCCCTCGACGTCGAAGCCGTAGGCGCGGCCGAAATAGCCGAAGGCGTCATGCGCGGTCACCAGCATGCGGGCCGCCTCGGGCACCGAGGCCAGCGTCTCGCGCGCGTAGCGGTCGAGCCTCGTCATATCGTCGAGATAGACCTGCGCGTTGGCGCCGAAATCGTCGGCGCCCGCGGGCTGGGCCTCCGACAGCGCCGCCGCCACCGCCTCCACGGCGTGCCGCCACTGCGGCGGGGCCATCCAGAGATGAGGGTCGAACCGGCCGGCATAGTCCGCATGCGCCAGCAGCGTCGCCTCGGGCGCGGCCTCGGCGACCGCCACGACACGCCGCCTGGCGCCCAGATCCAGCAGCAGCTCCTCGAGCTGCGCCTCCAGATAGAGCCCGTTCCACAGAACGAGGCCCGCGCGCGACAGCGCCAGCACGTCGGTCCGCGTCTGCCGGTAGCCGTGCGGATCGACGCCCGGCCCCATCAGCGCCCGAACCGAAACCCTGTCGCCGCCGATCGCGCGCGCGGCGTCCGCGATCATCGCGGTCGTCGCCACGACATCCAGTCGGTCCGACCCGGCGGCGAGCGCCGGAGCCGCGCATAAGGCGGCTCCGGCCTTAACCAGCGCGCGTCGCGAGAGCATGATGCCTCTCCTGTTAATGCGAATTATTCTCATTAGAATGGAGAGGCCGGACGCGAAGTCAAGCACGACGCTGGCGGCGGTCGCGCGCCCGGTGATAAACTATGCGCCAAAAGTGATTGCAGGAGAGCTTGCGACGGTGCGCAGAAGCCAGACCACGCCGAACGGCCAGCCGCCGATCCTTTTTCTGCACGGCGCGTTCGGCGGCCCCGAGATGTGGCGGCGCTTCATCGCGCCCTGGTTCGCCGCAAGAGGCCGCGAAGTCGCCACGCCCGATCTTCGGACCGGGCCGCACGCGCGGCTTCGCGCCTATGTCGCCGCCGCGCGGGCCGCGGCCGATGCGCTGGATGCGCCGCCTGTCGTGGTGGGCCATTCGCTCGGCGGCCTCATCGCGCAGCATCTCGCGGCGGAGCGGCCGGTGGCCGGGCTTGCGCTGGTGGGGTCGCCCGGCCCCTTCGGGATCGCGCCCTCGCTGATGCAGCTGTCGACGGTGCGGCCGCGGGCCCTCGCGGCGCTTCTCGCCGCGCAGGCCGGGGCCGGCGCGCTGCTCAGCGTGGCGGCGGTGCGCGAGACGCTGTTCACCTCCGACACGCCAGAGACCTGGATCCGCGAGCACGCACCCTCGCCCGCGCCGGAGAGCCCCCTGGCGCTGCTCGACGCGATGACCTGGGATCTGCCGGCGTGGATGCTGGCCAGACGAGCGCCGACGCTGGCGCTTCTGGGGGCCGCCGACGCCTTCATTCCGCCGACCGACCTCATGGCGCTCGCCGCGTTCTATGGCGCCGAGACGGCCGTCCTCGCCGAAATGGCCCACGGCGCGCCGATTGACCCGCATTGGAAGCGGATCGCGTGGCGTCTCGATGCGTGGATGGAGGAGAAGGTGGCGCCGCGGCTCGCCCGGGACGAAGCCGCCGCGCTGGTCTGAACGCCGTCGCCCGGGCGGGCGGCGGCGAAGATCGGCCTTTGACTCAGTTCTCGAGGCTCAGGGCGACAAAGCGCAGTTCGCCGGCCGTCTGCAGCAGGAGCAGCACGGTGGACCGGCGGGCCTTGCGGGCCTCGTCGATCTTGGCGACCACCTCGCGCGGCTGGCTGACCGGCGTCTGGGCCACCTCCACGATGACGTCGCCCGGCCGTACGCCCTTCTCCGCGGCGGGGCTGTCGCTCTCCACCGCAGACACCACGACGCCTTCCACGTCCTCGTCGAGACCGAGATTGGCGCGCGTCTCGGCGGTCAGCGCCTCAAGCGTCATGCCGAGCTCAGCGCTCGGCGCGCCGTTGGCGCCGTCAGGCAGCGTCGCGACCTCGTTCTCCTCCAGCAGGCCCACCTCCACGCGCAGGGTCTGGAGCGAGCCCTTGCGCCACACGCCGACCGGCACATCGGCCCCCACGGCGGTGTCGGCCACGATGCGCGGCAGATCCCGCATCTCGTCGACGTCCTGTCCGTCGAAGGTCACGATGACGTCGCCCGGCTCCATGCCCGCCTCCGCCGCCGGACCGCCGCGCGTCACGTCGGCGATGAGCGCGCCGCGGGCCGGATCGAGATCAAGCCCCTCCGCGATCTCGGGCGTGACGGTCTGGATGCGCACGCCGAGCCAGCCGCGCCGGGTCTGGCCGTATTCGCGCAGCTGCGCGACGATGTTGTTGACGAGATTGGACGGAACCGAGAAGCCGATGCCGATGGAGCCGCCCGAGGGCGAGATGATCGCCGTGTTGACGCCGATCACCTGACCTTCGAGGTTGAACAGCGGACCGCCGGAGTTGCCCCGATTGATCGCCGCGTCGGTCTGGATGAAGTCGTCGTAGGGGCCCGCGTTGATGTCGCGGTTGCGGGCCGAGACGATGCCCGCCGAAACCGAGCCGCCGAGGCCGAACGGGTTGCCGATCGCCAGCACCCAGTCCCCGACCCGGATGGCGTCGCTGTCGCCGAGATCGACGGAGATGAGCGGCGACGTCGGCTCGACCTTCAGCACCGCGATGTCGGTCTTGGGGTCGGTGCCGAGCAGCGTCGCCGGCAGCGACGAGCCGTCCGAGAAGTTGGCGACGATCTCATCGGCGTTCTCGATCACGTGGTTGTTCGTGACGATCACGCCCGAGGGGTCGATCACGAAGCCTGAGCCCAGCGAGCTGACCGAGCGCGGGCCGCGCTGGTTGCGCTCGAAGAAGTCCCGGAACAGGTCCTCGAACGGGGCGCCCTCGGGAATGTTGGGCGGCTGCGGCCCGGCCGCGCCGACGCTCTGCCTGGTGGAGATATTGACGACCGCGGGGCTCAGCTGCTCGGCGAGATCGGCGAAACTGGGCGGCCGCTCCTGCGCCGCCGCCTCGTCCGGCGCAAAGGCCGGCGCGGCGAGGCCCATGGTCAGGCCGACGGCCCCAGCCCTGAGGGCCAAACTGAACAGTCGCGAAAACTCAGTCATGTTTCGACTCCTGGCTCAAAAGGCCGCTACGGGCGGCCGCCGCGCGCGCGCGGCGACCGCATCGGGCGCATGGCGCCCGCACTCACTGCGTCGGTCTCGCCTGCGCAGGCGCGCCGTTGGGGTTGCGCAGGTAGTTGAAGAACTCGCTCTCGGGCGACATCACCATCGACGAGTTGCCGCCCTGCAGCGCGCCCTCATAGGCCCGCATCGACCGGTAGAACGCGAAGAACTCGGGGTCGCGCCCAAAGGCCTCTGCGAAGACGGCGTTGCGCTCGGCGTCGGCCCGGCCGCGGATCACGTCGGCTTCCCGGCGCGCCTCGGAGACGAGTTCGACCGCCTGCCTGTCGGCGTTCGCACGCACGCGCTGCGCGGCCTCGGCGCCGCGGGCCCGTTCATCGGCGGCCTCGCGCTCGCGCTCGGCCTTCATGCGCTCGAAGGTCGCCTGGAGGTTCTGTTCGGGAAGGTCGGCGCGACGGATGCGGACGTCGACGATGTCGACGCCGAGTTCGCGGGCGGATGTCCGCGCGTCGTCGCGGATCTGCTCCATCAGCGCCGTGCGCTCGTCCGACAGCACCGCGTCCGAACCGACCGAACCCAGAACCTCGCGCAGTGAGGCGTTCAGGATGCGCTCGAGCCGCGGAACCGCCGCCGCCTCGTCAAAGACCGCCTGGCGGAAGCGGATCGTGTCGACGATGCGCCAGCGGGCGAAGGCGTCCACGACCAGACGGCGATCGTCGAGCGGCGTGACCTCGAGCGCCCGGGTGTCGAGCGGCAGGATGCGATCCTCGAAATAGACGACGTTCTGGATGAACGGCGCCTTGACGTAGAGGCCCGGCTCCTCGACCGGGTCGCCGCGGACCTGACCGAACTGCAGCACCAGCGCGCGCTGGCGCTCGTCCACGATGAACAGCGCGTTCGCAAGCAGGAAAAGCCCGACGGCGAGCGCCGCCCCTGCGATGATCGGCCAACGTCCCTGCATCACCGGTCGCTCCTGCGGGTCAGTTCGTTGAGGGGGAGATAGGGCACGACGCCCTGTCCACCCCCGCCATTGGCGCCGACGTCGTCAAGGATCACCTTGTCCATGCCGCCGAGCACCCTCTCCATCGTCTCCAGATAGAGGCGCTGCCGCGTCACGTCAGGGGCGCGGGCGTATTCGTCGTAGATCGACACGAAGCGCGCCGCCTCGCCCGAGGCCTCGTTGACCGTCTGCGCCGCGTAGGCTTCGGCCTCCTGGAGGATCTGCGCCGCGGAGCCGCGCGCCTCGGCGAGCGCCTGGTTTGCGTAGGCCTCGGCGCGGCTCTCGGCGGTGTTGCGGTCCTGCGCCGCCGCCTGAACGTCGCGGAATGCGTCGATGACCTCGTTCGGCGGGTCGGCGCGGTCGAAGTTCACGCGCAGGATGTTCACGCCGGCCTCGTAGCCGTCGAGCGTCTGCTGGATCAGGTCGCGGACCTGCTGGCTGACGAGCGCGCGGTCACGGTTGAGGATCGGGCTGAGCTGGGAGCGGCCGATCACTTCCCGCATCGCGGACTCGCTCACGGCGCGGATGGTCTCGGTCTGGCCCGCCAGATTGAAGAGATGCGCCCGCAGGTCGTTGATGTTCCACACGACCTGAAAATCGATGTCGACGATGTTCTCGTCGCCGGTGAGCATCAGGCCGGTGTCCGCGAGGCGGTTGCGCGAACTCTGTTCGAAACCGATGTCCACGGTGTTTTCCCGCGTCACCGCGCGCTTCTCGTAGGTCACGAAGGGGAATGGCGCGAACTGCAGGCCGCTGTCGCGCGTGCCGATGTACTCGCCGAACAGAAGCTCGACGGACTGCTCTTCGGGCTTGACCGTATAGAGCGACGCGAAAATCCACACGGCGACAAGCGCGACGCCGATGAGCGCGAAGCCCTTCCTGCCGAGCGGCGGCAGACCGCCGCCGCCGCGCCCGCGGCCCCCGCCGCCGCCGCCGACGATCACCCGGAGTTTCTCGCGCCCCTGGCGCAGGATGTCGTCGATGTCGGGCGGCCTGCGGTCGCCGCCGCCGCCGCCGCCGCCGCCCCACGGCCCCTTGCCGCCGCCGGATCCGCCTCCCTGGCCGCCCCCGCCCCAGGGACCGCCGGAATTATTGCTCCAAGGCATATGGACCTGATCCTCCTGCACGAACCGTGCACTGGTTATAGGCGCCCCCCGGCGGCGTCGCAACGCGCAGCCCGGCGCTTCTTTTTCGTTGCGCCGCGCCTGGAGCCGCGGGCCCGGGGTTCAAGGGGCGCGACGATGTCGCGCCGCGACCGTCACGCAACCGGGTCGCGCATCGTCACGAGCTCCTCCGCCGCAGTCGGATGCACGGCGACGGTGCGGTCGAAATCCTCCTTGGTGGCGCCCATCTTCACCGCAACGCCGGCGAGCTGGATCATCTCGCCTGCGGCGTGACCGGCGATGTGCACGCCGAGCACCCGGCGGTCCGACGGCCGCACCACGAGCTTCATCATCACCTTTTCGTCACGTCCCGAAAGCGTCGCCATCATCGGCCGGAAGATCGCGCGGTAGATCTCCACCTCGCCCTCCGCGCGGGCCTGCTCCTCCGTCAGCCCCACCGTGCCGAGCTCTGGCTGGGTGAAGACCGCGGTGGCGACGCAGGCGTGATCGGGCTTCGTCGGCCGGCCGTTGAACACCGTCTCGACGAAGGCGGCGCCCTCGCGGATCGCCACGGGCGTCAGGGCCATGCGGTCGGTCACGTCGCCGACCGCGTAGATCGACGGGACGGTGGACTGGGAATAGTCGTCCACCTTCACCGCGCCGCCCGGCGTCAGCGCCACGCCGACGTCCTCCAGCCCGAGGCCGGCGGTGTTGGGCCGTCGGCCCGTGCCGAAGAACACGACGTCGGCGCTCGCCTCGCCGCCGGACCGCAGCTTCGCGCGCAGGCCGTCGCTGGTCTCCTCGATGGCGACGACGTCCTCGCCGAAGCGCACGTCGACGCCGCGCGCCGCCATGCTCTCCGCGACGAAGGCGCGAAGGTTGTTGTCGAAGCCCTTGAGAAACATGTCGCCGCGATAGACCAGCGTCGTCTCCACCCCCAGCCCGTGGAAGATGCAGGCGAACTCGCAGGCGATGTAGCCGCCGCCGACGAGCAGGACCTTGCGCGGCAGCCGGTCGAGATGGAACGCTTCGTTCGACGTGATCCCGAGAGCGCGCCCGGGCATGTCCGGCACGAAGGGCGCCCCGCCGGTCGCGACGAGGATGTGGCGGGCGCTGACGGTTCCGCCCTCGGCCAGCGCCACCTCGTGCGGCCCCGCCACCGTCGCACGGCAGCGATGCAGCGTGGCGCCCGCATTCGACAGGTTGCGCTCGTAGATCGACTCAAGCCGCGCGATCTCGCGATCCTTCGCCTGAAGGAAGGTCGGCCAGTCGAAGCTGGTCTCGCCCACGCTCCACCCGAAGCCGCGGGCGTCCTCGAACGCCTCCGAGAAGGCGGAGGCGTAGACCATGAGCTTCTTCGGCACGCAGCCGCGGATGACGCAGGTGCCACCGAAGCGGTGCTCCTCCGCCACGCCCACCTTCGCGCCGCCCTGCGCGGCGAGGCGGCCGGCGCGCACGCCGCCGGAGCCCCCGCCGATCACGAAAAGGTCATAGTCGAAAGCCATCGATCCCCCTCATCCGGCCGCCGAAGGCCGGCGGTCCGCCCGACCGCCGCGCAACCGGCGGAGCTTGCCCTTCGCCGCCGCCGCGCGGCCGGCGCGCGGTCACGCCTTCGGCGCGTCGCGCCTTTCGGTCCCTCCGTCCTCGCGCCCGAAGATCGCGGCGTCGGCGACGCCGAGGAACAGGCCGGTGTCGATCACGCCGGGGATCGCCACGAGCTCCGACGCGAGCCGCCGGGGAGCGCCGATTCGACCGAGCCTGAGATCGAGGATCATGTGGCCGCCGTCGGTGATGAAGGGCGTGTCCCTGGCGAGCCGCAGCGCGGTCTCACGACCGGACACGTCGGCGTCCGCGAGCACCGCCTCCACCAGCGCCTTCGTCGTCTCCCAGCCGAAGGGCACGATCTCCACGGGCAGCGGAAACGCCCCGAGCACGTCGACGGACTTGCTCGCATCCGCGATCACGATCATGCGGTCGGACGCGCAGGCGACGATCTTCTCCTGAAGCAGCGCCCCGCCGCCGCCCTTGATGAGGTTCAACTCCGGATCGACCTCGTCGGCGCCGTCCACCGTCAGGTCGAGCCAGCCGGCATCGTCGAGGGTTGTCAGCCGCAGGCCGGAACGCTCCGCGAGTTCGCCCGTCCGCAGGCTCGTCGGCACGCCGACGACGTCCCTGAAGCGGCCCGCGCCGCAGGCCTCGCCCAGCAGGCGCACGAACCAGTCGGCCGTCGACCCGGTGCCGAGCCCGAGGCGCATCCCGCTCTGCACATCGTCAAGCGCCGCCAGCGCGGCGGCGCGCTTGCCGGCGTCGGCGGCGCTGGGGGTCTTGGTCATGCGCTGGACTCCTCGCTCGTCGCGCACCATAGCTTCCCGCGGGGCTGGCGCAATCTCCGCCGCGAAGCGTTTCGGGGCCGGACGTGGAGAAGCAGGCTGTGCGGCTGCTCGTTTCGATACCGACGCGCAATCGCCCGCAACTGCTGAAGGCCGCGCTCGACAGCCTTGCGCGCGCGGACGCCCCCGAGGGCGCGACGATCGAGATCCTGGTGGTCGACAACAACGCCGACCCCGACGAAGCCGCCCGGATCGCGGCGCTCGTCGCCGATTCGGCGGGGCGGTTCCCTGCGCGCGTCGAGACGGAGGGCCGGCTCGGCATTCCCTTCGTGCGCAACCGCGCGCTGGCGGCGGCGCGGCGCGGAGGCCACGACGCGGTGTTCCTGCTCGACGCCGATCAGACCGTCGCGCCCGACATCTTTCGCACGCTGCTGAAAGTCGCCGCCGAGGAAGCCGCCGACGTGGTCAAGCCGCTCGTGCGCTGGGAGTTCGAGCCGCCGGCGCGGTATGGGGAGGCGTTCGAGGGCCGAAAGGAGCCGGCCGACCCGCCCCCGCGCACCGCGCTGACCGGCCATGTCGCCACCAACGGCGTTCTGGTGTCGCGGCGCGTCTGGGGCGATATCGGCCTCTCCTTCGACGAACGCAGGCCGCTCATCGGCGGCGAGGACGCCGGCTACTTCACCCGCGCCGCCGCCGCCGGCGCGGTCATGACGCTGACCCGGGAAACCCATGAGGTGGAGTTCCGCCCCGCCGCGAAACAGACCCGCGCCTGGCTGCTGCGCCGCGCGATGCGCGTCGGCAACGCCGAGGCGCTGTTCCGGCTCAAGGGCTACAGTTCCGCGCAAACCTTCCTTTCGGGGCTGCTGCAGGCCGCCTATTACGGCGTGGCGGCGGTCGCGCCGGCCTCGCGTCCGGAGCGGCGCATCCGACGCCTGTCGCGCTGCGCCAAGGCGCTCGGCGCGATGCTCGGCGCGCTGGGCGTGTGCGTGAAGGAATATCGGCGCACAGTGGGTCGCTGAGCCGGCGCCCCGCAAGGCGCGCCGCACCGGCTGGAGTTCGAGATGGTCCTGAGCGTTTTCGAAATCTTCAAGATCGGGGTCGGCCCGTCCAGCTCCCACACCATGGGGCCCATGACGGCCGCGGCGCGGTTTCTCGACCTGCTGCGCGACCCGGCCTCGCGGGCGCCGGGGGCCGGCGCTCCGGCGCGGCTCTCGTGCCGCCTGCACGGCTCGCTCGCCTTCACGGGACGCGGCCATGCGACGGACCGCGCGGTGATCCAGGGGCTCGCCGGGCAGACGCCGGAGACGTTCGAGCCCGAAGCCGCCGCCGCCGCGGTGCGCCGGGCGCAGGAGGAGGGGCGCGTCGCGCCGCCGGACCTTCCGGAGATGGGCTTCGAGCCCGACGCCGACCTCGTTTTCGACTACGGCCCGCCCCTGCCCGGCCACGCCAACGCGATGGTGCTGGAGGCGCGGGACGCCGCCGGCGTCGTCGCCGCGCGCGAGACGTACTATTCCGTCGGCGGCGGCTTCGTGCTCACGGAGGCCGAGCTTGCGCGCCGCGATCAGGCCGTCGCGGACGATGCCCCCCTGCCCTTCGCTTTTCGCTCCGCCTCCCAGATGCTCGACATGGCGCTCGCGTCGGGGCTTGGCGTCGCGGGCATGATGCGTGCGAACGAACTCGCGCGCCGCGACGGCGCCGAACTCGACGCCGGGCTCGACCGCATATGGGCGACGATGTCGGCCTGCATCGACCGCGGCCTCGCCGCGCGCGGCGAACTGCCCGGCGGGCTGCGCGTGCGCCGCCGCGCCGGGCCGATCCACGAACAGCTCGTGGCGGAGCGCGGCCTCAACCGCGCGGCGCCCCATACGGTGAACGACTGGCTGACGGTCTGCGCCATGGCCGTCAACGAGGAGAACGCCGCCGGCGGGCAGGTAGTCACGGCACCGACGAACGGCGCGGCCGGGGTGATCCCGGCGGCGATCCGCTATCACCTCGACCATGTCGCCGGGGCCCGGCCGACCGACGTGCGCGACATGCTGCTGACCGCCGCGGCGATCGGCGGGCTGATCAAGACGAACGCCTCGATCTCGGGCGCCGAGTGCGGCTGCCAGGCCGAGGTCGGCTCCGCCTCGGCCATGGCGGCCGCCGCCCTCGCCCATGTCTGGGGCGGCGACGCGCGACGGGTCGAGAACGCGGCCGAGATCGCGCTGGAGCATCATCTCGGCATGACCTGCGACCCCATCGCGGGGCTCGTTCAGGTGCCGTGCATCGAGCGCAACGGGCTCGGCGCGGTCAAGGCCGTCACCGCGGCCTCGCTGGCGCTGCGCGGCGACGGGGCGCATCTCGTCAGCCTCGACGCCTGCGTGGAGACCATGCGCCAGACCGGCCGCGACATGGGGGAGAAGTACAAGGAGACGTCGCTCGGCGGCCTCGCCGTCAACGTCCCCAACTGCTGAGGATGCGCATGGTGGCCGCCGCAGACCCCACGACCGCGCCTCCCCCGGCGACGCCCATGGCGGCGGTGCCGGCGCCCGGCCTGATGGCCGGCGTGGGCTTCATGCTGGTCTTCGCCGCCATCGCGCCGCTGCTCGACATGTTCGCGAAGCTCGCCGCGCCGGAAGCGACCGCCGCCCAGACCGCCTTCGCCCGCTTCGCGCTGCAGACGGTGTTTCTGGCGCCGGTGCTGGCGCTGCGCGGACGGCTGCGCCTGCCCGACCGCGCGGAATGGGCGATCCATGCCGGGCGCGGCGCGATGCTGGCCGCCGCGACGACCTGCTTCTTCACCGCCATCGCCGTGATGCCGCTCGCCGACGCGCTGGCCATCGTCTTCGTCTCGCCGCTGATCCTGACGTTGCTGGCCGGGCCGATGCTCGGCGAGACGGTGGGCTGGCGGCGACGCCTCGCCTGCCTGGCCGGCCTCGGCGGCGCGATGCTGGTGGCGCAGCCGGGGTTCTCCGAAGTCGGCTGGGTCGTGACGGCGCCGCTGGGCACGGCGGTGTTCTTCGCGCTCTACCTCGCCCTGACCCGGCGCCACGGCGCGCGCAGCGACCCGGTCACGATGCAGTTCTGGTCGGGCCTCGTCGGCGGCCTGGCGATGGCGGCGGCGCTCGGGCTCGGCTTCGCGACGGGGTCGGAGACTTTCGCGGTGCGCGCCTTCGGCGTGGAGACCGGGCTCTATCTCGTCGGCATGGGCGCCTGCGCGACCGTCGCGCATCTCGCCATCGCTGCCGCGTTCCAGCGCGCGCCGGCCGGCGTGCTGGCGCCCCTGCAGTATCTCGAGATCGTCACGGCGGTCACGGTGGGGTGGCTGGTGTTCGACGACCTGCCGGGGCCGATGACCTGGGCCGGCGTCGCGGTCATCGTCGGCGCCGGGCTCGTCGTCGTGCACCGGGAGCGCGCGGCGGCGCGGCGGGCTTATGGCCCGGCGCTCGGGGCGCCGCGAGACGGCGGGCTGACGCGGCGCTGACGCCGGCCGCGCCATGATGCAGGCGGCGACGGGGTCTCCCGTCCTCGCATCCGGACGCCGGGCTTTCGCCCCAGGCCTCCGCCCCCGTCGCCCCGCGCCGGCCCGTCAGGCCGCGCGGCCCTGCGGGGTCCGTCGCGCGCGGGTATCGCGCGTCGGCCCCGGCTTTTCGCGCCGTCAGCCCGCGCCGCAGCCCGCGCCTTCGGTCGCGCGCGAGCCTTCGGCGCGCTCTGACGTTTCTCTGACGCTTGCGCGCTTAACGCTTCGTTAACGAAAGCAGACCCCACGAGGACGCGCCATGTCGGTTCAGATGTTCCGTCGCTCCCTGCCCGAAAGCCTGCGCCACGACGCCCGCGACGCCCGGCTTCCCGCGCGCCCCGCGGCGGGGTTCCGCAACATGTTCAACCTCCATGAGGCAGACGAGCCCGAGCGCTGGCGCGGCGAGGGCTGCGCCAGCGAGACGGAGCGGATGCTGGCGGCGGTGGCGCAGCGGATGATGGGCGCGCGGCCCTCCGAGGCGCCCTCGCCCTTCCCCGCCGGCTACACCTATCTGGCGCAGTTCGTCGCCCACGACATGCAGTTCTCCACCGAGGAGGCCGAGTATCCGCCCGGCTCCGTGCCCGACGTGGCGCTGCGCCGCCGCCGGCTGATGCTCGAGACGATCTACGGCGAAGGCCCGGAGCGCGAACCGGGCCTCTACCAGGCGGGCGACGACGCGTTCGCCCGCTTCCGTCTGCGCTACGGCGCCTTCGGGCCCGGCGTCTCGCCCGGCCAGCGCACCCTCGCGCGGATGGGCGGCGCGAGCGGGCAGACGCTCTGCGCCGCCGACATCCGCAACGACGAGAACCCGGTGGTCGCGCAGGTCGCCGGCGCCTTCATCCGCCTGCACAACGTCGCGATGCGCAGGCTGACCGACTACGCCGAGCCCGAGGCCCGCTTCGAGGCGGCGCGCCGCGTCACCCGCGCGGTCTATCGCGGGCTGGTGTTCGGAGACCTGCTCCCGAGGCTCCTGCGCCCGGACGTCGCCGCCGCCTACGCCGGCGGCCTGCGGCTCGACAGCCCGGCGCTTGAGACCGACGACATGCCGGTGGAATTCAGCCATGCGGCCTTCCGCACCGGCCACGCGCTCGTGCGCGCCGACTACGCCATCGGGCCGGCGGTCAACGGGGGCATGGCGATCAACGTCCGCTCGATGATCCGCCACACCACGCGGCGCGACCCGGACGCCTTCGCCGAAGGGCGCGCGTGGCCGCTCGACTGGTCGCGCTTCTTCGGGCCTTCGGCGCAGGGGGCGCAGCCCTTCGGCCCCCATGTGAACGTCTTTCTCGCCGAGGCGCCCGGACTGCTGGACGACGACTACCCGCGCAAGCGCGGCGCGCATCTCATCCTGCGCGACCTCGTGCGCGGCATGGACGCCGGCCTGCTCAACGTCGCGGCGCTCGGCGCGGCGATCGCGCCGGGCTTCGGCGGGACGCCCGGCGCGAAGGAGTGGCTCGCCTTCGACGCCGCCGCGCGCGGCAAGGCGATGCTAGACTGGATCGACGGCGAAACGACGCTGAAGCCCTATCTGGCGAACCTGTGCTCGGACCCGCCGCTCTACCTCTTCCTCATGGTCGAGGCGGCGGCGCCGGCGGCGGTCGGGGGTGGCGACCGGGCGCGCTACGGCGTGATGGGAGGCGCCATCGTCGCCGAACCGCTCCACGCCGCGCGGGACGCCACCCTGCGCGACGTCGAGGAAGTCTCGGGGCTGGACAACGACATCGCAAAGGTCTTCGGCGACGACGGCGGCTCGCCCCGCCCGGCGGAGATGTCGCAGCTTCTCGCCCGCCTCACTCGGTGAAGATCGGCAGGCCCAGAGCCGCCAAACGACGGAGACCCGAAATGCCTGTCAACATGAACGTCATGCAGCACCAGCTTGTGGGCGCCTACATCTCCAAGTTGGCGCTGCATCCCGACGGTCGCCCGAGCTCCGTGGAGGGCCTGCTCCACGGCCTCGCGGAGTTCGTCAACGACGCGCTGGGCGTCGAGGCTATGACGGCCGTCTACGACGCCGGCACCCGCACCTGGCGCATCCATGGCGTCATCGAGATGATCGGGATCGAAAAGGACGCCGCGCTCGACTACGCATGGCACACGCCCAAGCGGATCACCCTGCGGATGCCCGATCCGGAGCTGCTGGCGGAGGGCCGGAACCTTGCGATCGCATTCGACGCGGGGCGTCAGGGCGGCCGCATCTACACGCACCAGTTCTACTACGACTACATCCGCGACAGCTCCTACAAGATGAGCAACGGCGACTTCCTCGACAGCCGCATCGCGGACTACGTCTTTTCCTCATGCCGCTGAAACGGGCGACACCAGCGAAACCGTTTCGACAAGAGCGCTTCTGAGAAGCGGGACCATCGGGGGCGCCGCCACGAACCATCGGGCGATGGCGGCGTCCTCCGGCGGTTCGGCCCCCTTCCAGCGGCTGCGGACCCATCCGCAGTATCGCGCCCAGGCCTCCTTCGCGCCGGCGAGATCGCCCATGCGCGCCCGCGCGACGGCCTCGTATCCGCCCGCGAGCGGTATGGTCGACTGGCTTCGGCGCGCCGCCTCGACGGCGGTCTCCAGGCGCCCGCCGTGCAGGTGGACGGCGACGCGATAACCCCAGTTCAGGCGCGAGGCCCCGAGATCGAGGTCGAGCGAGGTCTGCGCGTAGCGCTCAGCATCGGCCTGCGCGCCGCAGTTGGCGAGCGCGTCCGCTGCGGAGGCGAGCTTGCTGGGGCTCGTGGGATTTGCCTCGCATGAGGCGAGCAGCGGCGCCACAGCCTCGTCGCAGCGGCCCGCCATCGCCAGCGACCAGCCCAGACAGAGCAGCGCCTCGGAGTCGAGCGGATCGGCGTCGACCGCGGCCTGCGCCAGACGCACCGCCTCGGACTCGCCCGGCCGCAGGCGGCGCACGCCGGGAAACACGATATGGCCGGAATTCATGATCTTGGCGATGCCGATCTGCGCGCGCGAGAAGCCGGGATCGGCGCGCAGGATGTCGCGGAAGATCGCCTCGGCGCGCTGGTCGGCCTCGGGCGTCCACTGCGCCATCAGGTCGCGCGCCTTCAGCAGCTTGTCGTAGAGCGGCAGCGAGACGTCGGCGACGTCCGAGCGCCGCGCCAGCCGGTCGCCGGCGATGCGCACGTCCAGCGCGGCGGCGATGCGGCGCGTCGTGACGCGGCATGTCTCGAACCAGCGCATGATGGTCAGGTCGATGTCCTGCTGGCCCCAGATGAAGCGCCGCGCGGCGCTCTCCTTCAGGGTCACGTTCAGGCGCACGCCGTCGCGGCTGGGAAAGGCGAGGCCCTCGATCTCGTAGACGCCGTCGGCGCGCGGCGGCGGCGCCCCCTCGCCGGGCTCCACGACGACCCATTCGCGGTAGGGCGTCAGCGAGGCGATGAGATCCTGCCGGAAGCCGCGCACGAGGTAGCCGTGCCGTTCGTCGACGCCGTCCAGCCGGAACTCGCCCATGCTGAGCGTCAGCGCCGGCCGGCCGCCGGCGACCGCCGCCGGCGGCGGCGCCTCGATCGATTTCAGCTTCACCGCAAGGGCCTGGGTCTCGGGCGAGGGCTCCGCCGCGAATTCGTCGTCGAGCAGATCCCAGAGCGCGGCGTAGCGTTTGAGCGCCCCGCGAAGATCGCCGCGGGCGGCGTCGCTCTCCATCAGGCGGCGGCAGGCGGGTTCGTGGCTCGGCTCCAGCGCCTGAAGGGCCTGGGCGGCGTGGCGCGCGGCGTCGTCGTCCGCATCGGTCAGCCGATGTTCGAGCCCGGCCGTCACCCGGTCGATCAGGGCGATGCGGCGCGCGGCCAGCCATTCCCCGAAAACGCCGTCCACCTCGTCGAAACCAGGCAGGATCGCCTGCGGCAACGCGGCCCAGTCGATGTCCGACGGCGGCGGCGCGCCGGCTTCGAGCGCGTCGACCAGCGACAGCACGTCGACCGTGAAGGCTTCGTGCCGCAGTCCCACCGCGTCGCGGCGCACGTCCACCAGCTCGTCGAAGGCGGCGCCGAGGGCGCGCCGCAGGTCGTGCAGCGTCTGCCGCAGCGACTGCCGCGCCTGCTCCGCCGCGCGCTCGCTCCACAGCGCGAAGGCGAGGCGCTCGCGCGGCTGCACGGGAGGGCTCGACAGGGCGATATGCGCGACGATCGCCTGCGCCTTGCGGTTGCGCAGGTCTACGGGGCCGTCGGCGCCCAAGAGCGCGAAGCCGCCGATCACCCTGATTTCATGCGCCGCCGTCGCGCTTTTCCGCCACCGTTCCTGCACCATCTCTCGTCCTGGACGCCCCATGGCGGGACGTTAGGACTTTCTCCGCAGCCGCGCCACTGGCGTAGGCGACACGCGCAATTTCAGCCCGGATCGAGGGCGAAACAGATCAGCTTGACTACGGTTGCAGCGCCCAGAGGCGCCTCAAGCGTCACGCGGCGAACCGGGTGCGCAAGGTCGGCGAGCGCCGCGCCCAGTTCGAAGGCTCCGGGCCGTCGCCCCGGCCACGCCGCGCCCGCCGGAAGCCCTCGAGGCGGCGCGAGGCCGCCCCGGCGCGCCGCGAAGAGCGCGCCGGTCTCCGCCGCGACGAGTTCGCGCGCGGCGGCGCAGGCCGCCTCGGCGGCGGTCTCGCCGGCAGCCGCGCCCTCGCCGAGTTCCGAGAACGCCGCGACCACCGGCAGCGGATGGCAGTCGCGATCGATCCTGAACAGCGCGACGGGCGGCGCGGCGGCCGGCCTGCCGAGGCGCGCGAGCGTCGCGGCGCCGGCTTCGGCCGCATCGGCGTCGAAGCTGCACGCGCCATGGCGACGGAAACCGGCCATGGCGTGGCGTTCGAAGAGTTCGAGCGCAGCCGCGCGCAGCGCCGCGGTCGGCGTGACGCCGGCCGCGCAGCCGACGCTCAGCGGCGGCCCTGCGCGCGGCGCCTGCGGACTGGCGGGCGCCGTCCTGATCGCCAGCGCCGCGGGCGCGAGCGCCGGGGCGTCGTCGATCTCGGCGTCGATCCAGTCGAGCGGCGCGCGCGGATCGAGGCCCATGGCGCTCAATCGCGCGGCGCAGACGGCCTGCTCCGCGACGGACAGGCCGATCCCGGCGGCGCCGAGCGGCGCCCGCAGGCGCGGCTTCGCCGCGACGCATTGCGCCAGCGTCTCCGCCGCCTCGCCAAGACAGCCGCCGAGCGCGGCGCGGCGGCTGGCGCCGACGCCGGCGGCGTTGAAGCGCGCCCCGGCTCCGGCGAACACGGCGCCGACCACGACCGCCAGCGGCGCGGTCGGCGACGGCAGCGCGAAGAGAGCGTCGAGCCGGGGCGCGAGCGTCGACAGGCGCCGCAGGTCCACATCATCCTCCCCCGCCCAGCGCAGCAGCGCCTCGGGGTCGTCCTTCGGGAGATGCTCTGGCACGGCGCCGCTTTCCGGATCGCTTCTCCCCGCAGCAGAGCGCGACCGCGCGGCGCGGGCAAGCCGTCCCTGCGTCAGCCCTCGAGCCGGAGCTGGTCGATCAGGTCGATC
Source organism: Rubrimonas cliftonensis (assembly GCF_900107585.1). Taxonomy (GTDB): domain Bacteria; phylum Pseudomonadota; class Alphaproteobacteria; order Rhodobacterales; family Rhodobacteraceae; genus Rubrimonas; species Rubrimonas cliftonensis. Next base: position 369,637 of record NZ_FNQM01000001.1, read on the forward strand.
GGCGGATCCGAGACGAGCTTGACCGCCTTCAGCGACCCCTTGGCCCCGAGCCGACAGGCGGCGAAGGAACGCTTGCCGCGCTGGGTGTCGATGACGAGCTCAAGCTGCTCCATGGCGCCGTGGCCGAGCTTGATGACGTCCCCGACCTTCATGGTGGACAGGCGCTCCAGCGGCAGGTGCTGCATGTCGATGACGGCGTCGAGCGTCAGCGCGGACTGCAGCAGGCTCCGCCGCAGCCGCTTGTCCCACAGGTCGGAGTTCAGCGACGACGGCGAGCCGTAGTGCTGCATCAGGTCGCCCTTGATCGGGTCGACGACCGAGAGCGGAAGCACGAGCTCGAAGAAGCCGTTGCGCCCGGCCTCGCCGATCTCGACGCGCTGGTTGATGATCATCACCTCGGACCGCTCCGGCGCGATGTTGGCCATCTGCGGCGTCGTCTCGAAGCGCATGCAGCGCATGTAGCCGAGGGACTTGCCCTTGCAGACGGTGCGCACGGCCGTGTCGAGCGCCTGCAGCACCGAGTTCGCGAAACGGGTGCACATGGCGAGGTCGATCGCGGTCTGCGAGCGCTGGGGGTAGGAGCTGTCGACGCCCGGATCACCGCCGAGCGACATGTCGACCACATGGCTCACGAGTTCGGCGTCCATGTGGAACGCGGCGGAGTTCGGCACGCCGTCCACCTCCAGCACGCCCAGCAGCGTCGGAGCCGGCAGGCCGCGCAGGTAGCGGCCGGCTCGAATCACCGCGTTCGCCTCCGTCTTGACGTCTGCGGGCGTGTTGAACAGCGAACGCACCCGCGCCGCCGTCTCGCGCGCATGGCTGGCCGCGAGGACGCTGAGCTTCGGGTAGGAAGCCACCGAAACCCGGCTCTGGTCGATCTTCTTTCGGAGAACCGCTTCGGTCGACATGCCGCCCCCATCGTTTCGCGTTGCGACATGCATGCACCGCCCGCCGTTAACCGCTCGTTGCCCAAGGCTGGGCCGATGCACGATTTCTCAACGGCCCCCCGCGCAGTCTTCACGCGCCGTCCAGCATTCCGCCGCGACGGGGAGCGCGCATGTCCAACCTCAGACCGATCATCAAGAAGAAGAAGAAGGTGATGGGCGGCGGCCATCACGGCGGCGCCTGGAAGGTCGCCTACGCCGACTTCGTCACCGCCATGATGGCGTTCTTCCTCCTGATGTGGCTGCTCAACGCGACCTCGGAGGAGCAGCGCGAGGGTCTCGCCGAGTATTTCGTGCAGCGCATCCCGATCTCGCCCGTTTCCGGCGGCGGCGACGGCGCGCTCAAGGGCGATTCGCTCGAAGCGATGGGGGCAAAGGCCGCGAGCGGCAGGGGCGCCGCCAATGCGCGGGAGGATCTCGACGAGACCTCCTCCTCCGTCTCCAGCAACGACGGCCCAAGCGAGAAGCCCGCCGAGACCGACGGCGTGGAGCAGCGCGACGCCGCTGAAGGCGCCGCGGGCGAGAAGGCCTTCTCCGACATCGAATCCGCGTTCGAATCGCTAAGCGGCGAAAGCGACGTGGCCGACACCATGCTGCGCCACATCCGGACCCGCACGACGCCGGAGGGCCTGGTGATCGAGGTGTTCGACACGGAGGGGGAGACGCTCTTCACCGCAGGCAGTTCGGAGCCGACCCCGATGCTGCGCGCCCTGCTAGGCATGGTCGCAAGCGTCGCGAAACTCGTCGATAACGACGTCGCGATCACCGGCCACACCGATTCCTCGCCTTTCGTGGTGAACGGCGACGACGGCAACTGGCGCCTGTCGAGCGACCGGGCCAACGGCGCGCGCCGCGCCCTGCTCGCGGAGGGGCTCGACCCCGGCCGCATCTCCGAAGTCTCCGGCAAGGCAGGAACGCAGCCGCTGGTGGATGATCCGGAAGACCCCCGCAACCGGCGGGTCGAGATCACCCTGCTGCGCAGGCCGCCGCAGGAGGCGCACTTCGACGTTCCGAAAGGGAAGCCCGCGGCGGAGGCCGAGGGCGAATGACGACCAACCGTCGTTAGGCGGGAATTAAGATGGCCGCGCGCAGGGTGCGGTCATCGGTGATCCTCAGAATGGGATGAGGCGGTTACATGGGTATTTCTTCTGCGCTCAACGCAGGCGTGATGGGGCTGAACGTCAACGGCAGCAAGCTGTCGACGATTTCGGACAACATCGCGAACTCGGGCACCAAGGGCTACAAGCGCGCCGACGTGGAGTTCTCCAACCTCGTCATGACGGAGCGCCCGACGAGCTACGATGCTGGCGGCGTGCGCGGCACGACGGTGCGCGACATCGACCAGCGCGGCGCGATCCTTTCCACCACCAATGTCGGCGACATCGCCATCGGCGGCGGCGGGTTCCTGCCGGTCACCGACCGCTCGCTCGTGGACAAGACGGTGAACCTGCCGCTCAAGCTGACCACCACGGGCTCGTTCCGACCCGACGCCCAGGGCGTCATGACGTCCGCCACCGGGCTGACGCTGATGGGCTGGGCCGCTGACGCGAACGGCGTGGTCACGCCTCCGAACCGCGAGAGCTCCGCGGGCCTCGAGCCGGTGCAGATCAAGAACCTCGCCATCGCCTCCGACCCGACGTCCGAGATCAAGCTCGCGGTCAACCTGCCCTCCTCCGTCACTGGCCCCACCACGCCGGCGGACCGGGAGTCGCTTTCACTTCCGGTCGAGTATTTCGGCGCGCTCGGCGGCTCCGACACGCTGTCGATCCAGTTCTCGAACTTCACCACCGACCGGACGGTGACGACGCCCTATGCGCAGACGTCGCTGCCGGCCAACCAGTGGAACTTCGAGCTGTTTCCGAACGAGGAAGGTACGCTCAACCAGGTGCTGAACGAGACGCCGATCGCATCCTACCGGCTGACCTTCTCCGCCTCGCCAACCTCCGGCGGCGTGCTTACGCGGATCGAGGAGGTCTCGGCGAACGGCACGCTCTCCGGCAACTTCTCGCAATTCGCCACGCCTGACGACGCCACCACCGCACTGACGGACACGCTGACGGCCTACGATCCGGCCTCCGGCGAACTGAGCACGACGGTGAACGGTCAGGACATCACCATCGACATCGGCCGGCTCACGACCAACGACGGCTTCCAGCAGCTCGACACCGACTTCACGGTGATCGAGATCGAGAAGAACGGCTCGCCGGCCTCGCCGCTGATCGGCATCGAGATCAACCAGCGCGGCTTCCTGGACGCGATCTTCGAGTCGGGCTTCCGCCGCACGCTCTACCAGATCCCGGTCGGCGCCGTGCCGAACACGCGCGGTCTCTCGGCCGAGGACGGGCAGGCCTTCACGATCACGCCGCAGTCGGGCGGCGTCTACTTCTTCAACGCCGGCGAGGGTCCGACGGGCCGCATGGTGAGCTTCGCGCTGGAGGAGAGCACCACCGACATCGCCCAGGAGCTGACCGACCTGATCAAGACCCAGCGCGCCTACTCATCGAACGCCAAGATCATCCAGACGGTCGACGAGATGCTTCAGGAGACCACCAACCTCAAGCGCTGAGACCGGCTGAAGTCGGTCCAGCGCGCCCAAGGAGGCCGCAATGACCATCAACAGCGCGCTCGCGAACTCGTACTCGGGGCTGACGGCCAACACCCGTCTCTCCGAGATCGTCTCGCGGAACGTGGCGAACGCGGCGACGGACGGCTATGCCGCCCGGTCCGTGACGCTCAGCAACCGGGTCATCGCCGATGTGGGATCGGGCGTGCTCACCAGCGCGCCGAACCGCGCCGGCGACGCCTTCCTCACCGCCGACCGGCGGCAGTCCGAGGCGCGCTCCGAGAGCGAGGGCGTCACGGCCGAGGCCATGCGCAAGATCTCGAACATGATCGCGCCCGGCGAGGGGCAGGCGTCCCTCTCCGACCGCTACGAGAAGCTCGACACGGCGCTCCGCGCGCTGGCGGAGACGCCCGAGTCGGTCGCCATCCAGGCCCAGGTGCTGGACGCCGCGACCTCCGTGGCGCGCACGCTGCAGGAGCTGAGCGCCGGCGCGCAGAGCCTGCGGCTCGAGGCGGACACCTCGATCGCGCGCCAGGTGGAGGCGGTCAACCGCGCCCTCGCCCGCATCGAGTCGCTCAACGGCGAGATCGTGACCGCCCGCGCGACGGGTCGGGACGCCACTGCGCTGGAGGACGAGCGCGACCGTCAGATCGACGTCGTCAACGGCATCGTCCCCATCAAGGCCAGCCCGCGCGACGGCGGGCGGGTGGCCCTCTACACAAATGGCGGCGGCCTGCTGATCGACGGCAAGGCCCGATCCCTCGAATTCGACCGCTCCAGCATGGTGACGGACGCCGACACGCTCGCCTCCGGCTCGCTCTCGGACGTGGCCTTCCTCGGCAAGCCAGCCGCGCCGACCGCGCCGACCAACAGCGCCGCGCTCGCCGGCGGTTCGCTGGAAGCCGCCTTCAGGGTGCGCGACGAAGTCGGCGTCGAGTTCGCCGCGCAGCTCGACGCCCTGGCGACGGACCTCATCGAGCGGTTCCAGAACCCTGCGGTGGTCGGCCCGATCGCAGCCGGAGAGGGCGGTCTGTTCATCGACGAAGGCGTTGGCGGCCCGTTCGTCGATCTCGCCCTGACGCCGGAGCAGCAGGTGGGCCTAGCCGCCCGCATCGTGGTCAACCCCGGCGTAGACCCGTCCCAGGGCGGCGCGCTGCGCCGGCTGCGCGACGGCGTCAACAGCGCCGCCCCCGGGCTGGAGGGCGACGCGACGCTGCCGGCGGCCATGGTCGACGCCTTCACGGCGAGCCGGGTGGCGCGCTCGCCCATCAGCCCCGACTCGGCGTTCCCGGCCGTCACGACGCTCGACCCGACCGGCTTCGACGTCGGCCGCTCCACCGTCGGCAGGGTCGAGTCGATCATCGCCCTGCGCGAACTCGGCGCCCAGACCGCCGAGCAGTCCGCCGCCTTCGCCGGAGGGGCCTTCGCGGCCACGCAGGAGGCGGAGCTGCGCGTCACCGCCGTCGATACCGACAAGGAGCTTCGCGACCTGCTCGCCATCGAAAAGGCCTACGCCGCCAACGCCCGCGTGCTGCAGGTGGTGGACGGGCTCATCGGCCGTCTGCTGGAGATCTGATCCATGAGCCTTTTCGCCTCGGCCCCCGACATCCTCGCCGGCAGGCTCACCGCCGCCGCCCATGAGCGCGTCAAGCGCGACCTCGCCATCGCCCAGCAGGAGGTGACGACGGGCGAGAAGGCGGATCGCGTCTCGGCGCTCGGCGGCGACACAGCGCAGCTGATGTCGCTCGACCGCCACATCCGCGAGATCGAGGAGCGCGCGCCGCAGCTCGCGCTCGCGATGGGCAGGGCGGGCATCACGCAGACCGCGCTGGCGCGCGTGCAGGCGGACGCCGCGCGCATCGGGGCGGGCCAGCTCGACAACGCCTCGAACATCGGCGCCACCGTGCGCGCCGCCCGCGCGGCGGAGGCCGGCGCCGCGCTCCAGGAGGTCATTTTCACGCTGAACACGGCCCCTGGCGGACGCGCCCTCTTCGCCGGCGCCGCGGTCGACAGCCCGGCGGTCTCGAGCGCGGACACGCTGCTGAACGAAGTGCGCGCGATCTTCGCCACCTCGATCAGCCTCAGCGAGACGCCCCAGCAGGCGCTCGCCCGGATCGACGACTACTTCGACCCCGCCAGCGCCGCCCCGACCACGATCGTCGGCGCAGTGATTTATCCCGACGTCGTCGCCGGCGTGGCGCCGGGCGTGTCGCTGGACGACGGCGAGCGGCTCGACTACGCCGTGCGCGCCGACGACCCCGCCCTGCTGGACCTCATGAAGGGATATGCGCTGGCGGCGCTGGCCGAGGAGTCAGGCTACGCGGGCGTGGATGCGGAGGTGATCCGCGCCGCCGCCGGGCAGGCGCTCTCGACCGGCGACGTCGGCGTGTCGCTGCTGCGCGGCGATCTCGGCGCCGCCGAGGCCCGCATCGAGGAGACCGCCGTCGCCCAGCAGTCCGAGCGCACCACGCTCACCCTCGCCCGCAACGGGATGATCGGCGTCGACGACTTCGAGGCCGCGACGCGGCTGCGCCGCATCGAGACCCAGCTCGAGGCGCTCTACGCCATCACCGCCCGCGCCGCGAACCTCTCCTTCGTCAACTATCTGCGCTGAGGAGCCCATGACCGATCAGGCGGGCCAGAAGGCCCCGACGCTCCGCGCGGCAGGCGCATTCCTTTCGCGCGCCGCCGCCATCGCACTGGCCCTGGCGCCCAGGACCGGCTTCGCCGACGGCGGTTACGACGGCCCGAACGGACCGGCCGGCGGCCGCGCCGGCTCGAACTTCGTCGTGGACCCCGGCCCCGCCGCCGGAGAGGGCGCCGCGCGGATCAAGGATCTCGTGGAGTTCGAAGGCGTCCGCGGCAACGACCTCGTGGGCTACGGCCTCGTGGTCGGCCTCGACGGCAGCGGAGACGGCCTGCGAAACTCCCCCTTCACCGAGGAAGCGCTCTCCAGCCTGCTGGAGCGCCTCGGCGTCAACGTCACCGGCGAGCAGTTCCGGCCGCGCAACGTCGCCGCCGTGCTCGTGACGGCCACCCTGCCGGCCTTCGCGCGCGCCGGCTCGCGCATCGACGTCACCGTGTCGACCATCGGCGACGCCAAGAGCCTGCTGGGCGGCACCCTCATCATGACGCCGCTCAACGGCGCCGACGGCGACATCTACGCCGTGGCCCAGGGCTCGGTGATCTCCGGCGGCGCGAGGGCCGGCGGCGAGGCCGCCTTCGTCACCCAGGGCGTGCCGACCGCCGGCACCGTGCCGGGCGGGGCGAGGGTCGAGCGGGAGGTCGTGTTCGACTTCGAGCGCATGAGCCAGATCCGCCTCGCCGTGCGCGACGCCGACTTCACCACCGCCGCCCGCATCGCCGCCGCGGTCAACGGCGTCTTCGGCCGGCGCATCGCCCACATGCTCGATTCCGGCACCGTCGAGCTCGACGTCTCCGCGGCCCGCGGTTTCACGCCGGCGGAGGTGATCGCGTCCATCGAGAACATCGAGGTCGCGCCGTCGCAGAAGGCGCGCGTCGTGGTGGACCACCGCTCGGGAACCATCGTTCTGGGCTCGGACGTGCGCGTGAGCCGCATCGCCGTCAGCCAGGGCAACATCATCCTGCGCGTCAACGAGCAGCCCATCGTCTCGCAGCCCAACCCCTTCGCCCGCAACGGCGAGACCGTGGTGGTGCCCCGAACGGAGGCGGACATCCAGGAGGACCCGGGCCTTGGCCTCGCCCTCGTCAACGAAGCGGTGACGCTTGCCGACCTCGTGGGCGGGCTGAACGCGCTGGGCGTCGGCCCGCGCGACATGATCGACATCCTCAAGGCGATCAAGCTCGCCGGCGCGCTCCACGCCGAGTTCGTCGTCCAGTAGGCGACGAGGCCGGGCCGCTCCCGGTTCGCGCGCCGGCCTCAGCCCCCTGCCGCGCGCTGGCGGGCCTGCGCGCTCTCGCGGTCGGTCAGGGCCAGCAGCGGCGCGAGCTTGCGCATCAGCGCGTCCTCATGGGGGTCGCGCTCGCCGTCGCTCAGGACGACGCGCCACAGCGCCTCCATCAGCGCGCCGCGCTCCGGGCCGCTCATCTGCGTCTTGAGCACCCGCGTGAACCGCACGACGTCAGCCGCGCCGGCCTGCGCGGCCTCGCCGCGCGCCCGCGCCTCGGCGGCGGCCGCGGCGTCCAGAGTGAACATGACGGCGAGCATCCGCTCGATGGCGGCGGCCTCGTCGGCGGTGTAGTCGGCGTCCGCGCGCGCGGCCTCGACCAGCAGCGCCGCCACGGCCTCGTCGGCGCCGGGCTGGCTCGGCGGGGTTTGCGGCGCGCCGGCGATCCTGCGAAGGAAATCTATCATGGGCGGCATATATCCGAGGAGCGCCGCGCCTCCAAGCGCCGCGCCGCCAAGGGAGACCCCCGTTTGACCCACTTCGCCCTCTACCTCGCCGTCACCGCGATCTTTCTCGCCGTCGACGCCGTCTGGCTCAAGGCCGTGGCGGGACCGTTCTTTCGCCGACAGGTCGGCGCACTCATGCTGGAGGAGCCGCGGCTGGGTGTCGCCGCGCTGTTCTACGTCGGCTATTGCGCCGGCATCGTCTATTTCGCTGCGGCCCCCGCCGCGGGAGACCCCGGCGCGGCCTTCGTCGACGGCGCTTTGCTGGGCCTGTGCGCCTATGGGGCCTACGAGGCGACCAATCTTGCGACCCTGAAGGGCTGGACCGTCGGGATGGCCGCGCTGGACACCGTCTGGGGCGCGCTGCTGAGCGGCGCGGCGGCGGCCGGGGCCGTGGCGCTGGTCGGCTGAGCGGCGCTTTCCGCGCTGGACGGGCGGGCGCGCGCCGGGGCAGTCTGTGCGCGCGGTCGGCGACGGCCGCGCGGGTGCGACGAAAGGCGGCGATGCCGGTCTTCCACGAATTCTTCGCCGGCGGCGGCATGGTGCGGGCCGGGCTCGGCGCGGGCTGGACCTGCGCCTTCGCCAACGACTTCGACCCCCGCAAGGCGGAATCCTACGTCCGCAACTGGGGCGCCGAGGCGCTGCGGGTCGGCGATGTCGCCGAGGTGGCGCCGGACATGGTCCCCGGCCGCGCCGATCTCGCCTGGGCGTCCTTTCCCTGTCAGGATCTCTCCCTGGCCGGCGCCGGCGCCGGGCTCGCCGGCGGACGATCCGGCGCGTTCTACCCGTTCTGGCGCGTCATCGACGGTCTGGCCGCGCAGGGCCGCGCGCCGCGCATCGTCGCCGTGGAGAATGTCGTCGGGACGCTGACCTCCGCCGGCGGCGCGGATTTCCGGGCCATCTGCGAGACGTTCCTCGGCCACGGCTACCGGCCCGGCGCCCTGGTGATCGACGCGGCGCTGTTCACGCCGCAGTCGCGCCCGCGGCTGTTCGTCATCGGCTTTCGCGGCGCGCCGGACCCGGCGCTCACCGCGCCGCGGCCCGAGGGGCCGTTCCATGCCGCCGGCCTCGTGCGCGCCGTCGACGCGCTGCCGGCGGCGCTGCGCGAGGCGCTGGTCTGGTGGCGGCTGCCGCCGCCGCCGCCGCGCGCGACCACACTCGCCGACATCCTCGAGGACGACCCTTCGGACGCGCCCTGGCGCACCCCCGAACACACCGCGCGGCTGCTCTCGCTGATGGCGCCGGCGCACCGCGCGCGCGTCGAGGCCGCCGCCGCGACAGGCGCGCGGATGGCCGGCTGCGTCTACCGCCGCACCCGTCGCGACGAGACGGGCGCCCGCATCCAGCGCGCCGAGATACGCTTCGACGGCCTCGCCGGCTGCCTGCGCACGCCCGGCGGCGGCTCCAGCCGTCAGACCCTTCTGGTGGTGGAGGGGCGCGACGTCCGCTCGCGCCTGCTCTCGGCGCGCGAGATGGCGCGCCTCATGGGCCTGCCCGACGGCTACCGCCTTCCCGCCCGCCTGTCCGACGCCTGCCATCTCACTGGCGACGGCGTCGCGGTCGACGTGGTCGCCCATCTGCGCGCCGCGCTCTTCGAGCCGATGCTCGCCGCGGCGCCGGCGGGCGCACTGCAGTCGGTCGCATGACGGCCTTGATGTAAGACCACCCCACATCGCGGTTGTGCAGTGCGCCATGGCGCCCTAACAAGTCCCGAAATAGTCGCTCTTGGGGAGCAGCCCATGCGCCTTCCGACATCAATCGTCGCTGTCGTCCTGTCCGCCGCCATGGCGTCGGCGCAGAACGGGCCGCCGCAGGTCACCGCGGCGAAGCCGGTGGTGAAGGAGATCGTGGAGGACGACGAGTTCGTTGGCCGCTTCGACGCCGTCGCCGCCGTGGACGTGCGCGCCCGGATCGACGGCTATCTCGACGGCGTGCACTTCACCGACGGCTCGGTGGTGGCGAAGGGCGACCTTCTGTTCACGATCGACGCCCGAACGTTCCAGACGGCGCTCGATCAGGCGGCGGCGCAGATCGACGTCGCCGAGGCCTCCTACGCGTTCACAAGCGAGCAGCTCGAGCGCGCCGAACGCCTTCTGGCGAACGGCAACATCGCCCAGAGCACCGTCGACGAGCGGCGCGAGGCCTTCCTCTCGGCGCGCGGCGAGCGCGAACGCGCCCGCGCGGCGCTGAAGTCCGCCCAGATCGACCTCGACTTCACCAACATCGCAGCCCCGATCGCCGGCGTCATCGGGCGCGAGCTGGTGACGCCGGGGAACCTCGTCAACGCCAACAGCACGGTGCTGACCAACATCGTCTCGCTCGACCCCATCCACTTCTATTTCGACATCGACGAGCGCTATTTCCTCGCCTACGCCCGCGACGCGCGCACGCGCGGCGCCTCGCTCCAGCGCGGCGCCGGCGGCCTGCCCGTCGTCGTGACGTTGTCGGACGGCGAGAAGCACTCCGGCGAGCTCGACTTCGCCGAGAACCGGCTCGACGAGCAGACCGGGACGATGCGCGTCCGCGCGATCCTGCCCAACCCGGATGGCGAGCTGCAGCCGGGTCTCTTCGGCCGCATCAACGTGCCCGGCTCGCTGCCCTATGAGGGCGTTCTGATCCCCGATGCGGCGGTCGTCGCCGACCAGAACCGGCGGCTCGTGATGCTGGTGGACGGCGAGGGCAAGGTGACGCCGCGCGAAGTTCGCCCCGGCCCGCGCATCGACGGCTATCGCGTGGTGCGCGAGGGCCTCGACGGCTCCGAGACGCTGGTGATCGAGGGCCTGATGCGCGCCCGCCCAGGCGCCACGGTCTCACCGGAGATCGTGACGCTGCCGCCGGTCGCGGAGCAGGCTGAATGACCCATTTCTTTGTCGACCGGCCGATCTTCGCGTCCGTCGTCTCGATCGTGCTGACCCTGCTCGGCCTGCTGGCGTATTTCCAGCTTCCGGTCGAGCAGTATCCCGAGATCGCGCCGCCCTCGATCGTGGTGCGCGCCACATATCCGGGCGCGGACGCCGAGACGCTTGCCTCGACGGTGGCGACGCCGCTGGAGCAGGAGATCAACGGCGTCGAGGGGATGCTCTACCTCTCGTCCTACTCCACCGCTGACGGCGCGGTGAGCGTGACCGTGACGTTCAACCTCGGCGTCGACCTCGACCAGGCGCAGGTGCTGGTGCAGAATCGCGTCTCTGTGGCGGAATCGCGACTGCCGGAGGAGGTGCGCAGCCTAGGCGTCACCACCACCAAGTCCTCGCCCGACCTGATGATGGTCGTGCACATGCTGTCGCCTGACGGGACTTTCGACCAGCTCTACGTCTCCAACTACGCCCGCTCCCGCGCGCGCGACCGGCTGGTGCGGCTGGAGGGCGTGGGAAACGTGCAGATCTTCGGCGAGCGCGAGTTCGCCGCCCGCATCTGGACCGACCCCGACAAGCTCGCCTCGCTGGGTCTGACCGCCGGGGACGTGGTTGACGCGCTGCGCGCGCAGAACGTGCAGGTGGCCGGCGGCGCGCTCGGGCAGGCGCCCAACGACCTCGACGTGGCCTTTCAGGTCAGCGTCATCACCCAGGGCCGCTTCGACCGGCCGAGCCAGTTCGAGAGCGTCATCGTCCGCGCCAGCGAGGACGGCCGCATCGTCCGACTGCGCGACGTCGCGCGCGTGGAGCTCGGCGCGCGCGACTACGCCAACAACTCCTATCTCGACAACACCGAGGCCGTCGCGCTGGGCATTTTCCAGCGGCCCGGCTCGAACGCGCTCGACACCGCGGCCGAGATCCTCTCGACCATGGAGACGCTCTCGCAGGACTTTCCGCCCGGCCTGGAGTATCGCGTCGTCTACAACCCGACCGAGTTCATCGAGGCCTCCGTCACCGAGGTCTACAAGACGATCCTCGAAGCGGTCGTACTCGTGATCATCGTCATCCTCGTGTTTCTGCAGAGCTGGCGCACTGCGCTCATTCCCATCGTCGCCATTCCCGTGTCGCTCGTCGGCACGTTCGCGGCGATGCTGCTGCTGGGGTTCTCGCTGAACCTGCTGACGCTGTTCGGCCTGGTGCTGGCCATCGGCATCGTCGTCGACGACGCCATCGTGGTGGTCGAGAACGTCGAGCGGAACATGGCCGAGGGCATGTCGCCGCGGGAGGCGGCTCACCGCACCATGACCGAGGTCTCCGGCGCGCTCATCGCCACGGCGCTGGTGCTGATCGCGGTGTTCGTGCCGACGGTTTTCGTGCCGGGCATCACCGGGCAGTTCTACACCCAGTTCGCCGTGACGCTGTCGGTCGCCATGGCGATCTCGGCGCTGAACTCGCTGTCGCTGTCGCCGGCGCTGGCGGCGATCCTGCTGAAGCCGCACGGCGACGGCCATGACCGGCCGCGCAACCCCGTGGCGCGCCTCGGCTCGGCGCTGGCGGGCGGCTTCAACCGCGGCTTCGACTGGCTGTCGGACCGCTACGCCCGGCTGATCGGGCTGCTGGTGGGAAGCTGGACGGCGCTGCTGGCCATGCTCGCCGTCTTTGCGGTGCTGCTCGCCGGCGTCTGGTTCATGCTACAGAAGGTGCCGACCGGGTTCATTCCCCCGATGGACCAGGGCTACGCCATCGTCGTCGTCCAGCTGCCTGACGGCGCCGCGCTAGACCGCACCGACGCCGTGATGAAGCGGGCGACCGATATCGCGCTAGGCGTGCCCGGCGTCGAGAGCGCCGTGGCCTTCGCCGGCTTCTCCGGCGCGACCTTCACCAACGCGACCAACCAGGGCGTGATCTTCGCCACCTTCGCACCCTTCGAGGAGCGCATCGCCGAGGGCCTGCCCTCCGGCCGCGTCATCGGCTCGCTTTTCGGCGCCATGCAGCAGATCCGAGAGGCGTTCATCATCGCCGTGCCGCCGCCCTCGGTGCGCGGCGTGGGCAACTCGGGCGGTTTCAAGCTCCAACTCCAGGACGAGGAGAGCGCGAGCATCGGCCGCGTGCTCCAGACGGCGCGCGCGCTGGCCGGCGCGGCGTCGCAGGACGAACGGCTGCAGAGCGTCTTCACGACCTTCACCGCGAGCACGCCGCAGCTCTATCTCGACATCGACCGGGTCCGCGCGCAGATCCTCAACGTGCCGATTCCGAACCTGTTCGAGGCGCTGTCGACCAATTTCGGCGCCTACTACGTCAACGACTTCAACGCCTTCGGTCGCCAGTTCCAGGTGCGGCTGGCGGCGGACGCCGGCTTCCGGCTGGAAGTCGACGACATCCGCACGCTCAAGGTGCGCAGCGCCTCAGGCGCTCTGGTGCCGCTCGGCACGCTGGTCGAGGTGCGCGAGACGGCGGGCCCGCAGCTCATCCAGCGCTACAATCTCCAGACCTCGGTGCCGGTGCAGGGCGAGGCCGCGCCGGGCGTCTCCACCGGCGACGCACTGATCGCGATGGAGGAACTTGCCGAGCGCGTCGCCCCCGCCGGCGTCAGCTACGAATGGACCGAGCTGGCGCTGCAGGAGCGCCAGCAGGGCGACACGGCGACCTACATCTTCGCCCTGTCGGTGCTCTTCGCGTTCCTCGTGCTCGCGGCGCAGTATGAAAGCTGGGTGCTGCCGCTGGCGATCATGCTGATCGTGCCGCTCTCGATCTTCGCCGCGCTCATCGGCGTCGACTTCCGCGGCATGGACAACAACGTGCTGACCCAGGTCGGCCTGATCGTGCTGGTGGGGCTCGCGGCCAAGAACGCCATCCTGATCGTGGAGTTCGCGAAGCAGGCGATGGAGGAGCGCGGAGCCGGCCCCGCCGACGCCGCTGTTGAGGCGTGCCGGCTGCGGCTGAGGCCGATCCTTATGACCGCCTTCGCCTTCATCCTCGGCGTCGTGCCGCTCGTCATCGCCCAGGGGCCCGGCGCGGAGATGCGGCAGGCGCTCGGCACGGCGGTCTTTTCGGGGATGATCGGGGTGACGCTGTTCGGCCTGTTCCTGACGCCGGTGTTCTTCGTCGCCCTCAGGCGGCTGTTCCCGGGCGGGGCGCGCGAGGCGGCGCCAGGCGCGGCGCACTGAGGCCCGGCGAGAGGCGCGCCCTCAGACGGCGGCGAGAAGCTCCCGCGCCGCGGCGCGGGCGCCGTCCGTCACGGTCTCGCCCGCCAGCATCCGGGCGATCTCGTCGGTGCGCTCGGCCTCCGCGACCGGCAGCACCATGGTCCGCATGGCGCCGCCCGCCATGCGCTTCTCGATGCGCCAGTGATGCGCGCCGCGGGCCGCGACCTGCGGCGAGTGCGTGACGACAAGCACCTGCGCGGCGTACGCCAGCCGGGCGAGCCTGCGGCCCACCGCGTCCGCCGTCGCGCCGCCGACGCCGCGATCGATCTCGTCGAAGATCAGCGTCACCCCGTCGCTGCGCGCCGCGAGGCAGACCTTGAGCGCCAGCAGGAATCGCGAGAGCTCGCCGCCCGAGGCGATGCGGTCGATCGGCCCCGGCGCGGCGCCGGGGTTGGTGGAGATGGTGAAGGCGGCGCGGTCGGCGCCCTCCGGCCCGGGCTCGCCCGGCGAGACCTCGGTGAGGAAGCGCGCGCGCTCCATCTTCAGCGGCGGCAGCTCCGCGGCCATGGCGGCGTCCAGACGCGCCGCCGCCGCGCGCCGCGCCGCGCCGACCCGCCCGGCCTCGGCGTCGTAGGCGGCGCGCGCGGCGGCGGCGGCGGCGTCGAGCTCGGCCAGCCGCTCGGCGCCGGTCTCGAGCGCCGCGAGCCGGCCGCGCAACGCCTCGGCGAGGGTCGCCAGGTCGTCGGGCCCGACATCGTGCTTGCGGGCCAGGGCGCGCAGGGCGAACAGCCGCTCCTCACCGCGCTCCAGCGCCAGCGGGTCGAACTCCAGCGCCTCCAGCGCCGCGTCGACGGCGGCCTGCGCCTCGGCGAGCTCGGCCAGCGCACGGTCGATGGCGGCCACGCCCTCGTCCAGCCGCCCGCCGGCAAGCTCGGCGGCGCGCTCCAGCCGACGCGCGGCGTTGGCCATGGCGCCCTCGGCGCCCTGCCCGCCCAGCTCGGCGGCGGCCTTCTCGACATCCTCGCGGATGCGCGCCGCCGCCTGCATCCGCCGCCGCCCGGCGTCGAGCGCGGCGTCCTCTCCCGGCTGCGGCGCGAAGGCGTCGAGCTCCGCGACCGCATGGCGCAGGAAGTCCCCCTCCGCCTCGGCCGCCGCCAGCGCCAGCCGCGCCGCGTCCAGCGCGCCCTCCGCCGCCCGCAGCGCCCCCCAGGCGGCGCGGACCGGCCCGAGATCCAGCCCCGCGAAGGCGTCCAGCAGCGCGCGGTGCGCGGCCGGGTTCAGAAGCCCACGGTCGTCATGCTGGCCATGGATCTCCACCAGCGTCTCACTGATCGCCCGCATCGCCTCGGCGCTCGCCCGTTGGTCGTTCACGAAACCGCGCGCGCGCCCGTCAGCCCCCAGCACGCGACGCAGGATCAGCACGTCCTCGGCGGCGCCGATCCCCATGTCGCGCAGCAGCGCCTGGGCGGGGTGGCCGTCCCCGATTTCGAACGCCGCCGTCACAGAGCCCTCGGCGGCGCCGGGGCGCAGCATGTCCGCCCGCCCGCGGCGCCCCAGCGCCAGCCCCAGCGCATCGAGCAGTATCGACTTGCCGGCCCCCGTCTCGCCGGTCAGCACGTTGAGGCCGGGCCTGAGATCGAGCGTCAGCGCCTCGATCAGAACGATGTCGCGGATGGCGAGACTTACGAGCACCTGCGGCGCCTCAGAGCCATTCTCCGAGCACCACCTGCCGCCAGCTTCGCGCGAGCCAGCTGTTGGAGTTCATCCGCGGCGCGGTGTTTGCGCCGGTGAGCAGGTCGAAGCTCGAGGCGTACCATGTCGATCCCGGGAAGTTCTCGCCCAGCACCGCCGCCGCCGTCTGCGCCTCGCCGACCACCCCGAGCCGCAGGTAGGCCTCCACGAGGCGATGCAGCGCCTCGGGCGTGTGCGAGGTGGTCTGATAGTCCTCCACCACGGCGCGGAAGCGGTTGATCGCAGCGACATAGTGCTGGTTCTTCAGGTAGTAGCGCCCGATCTCCATCTCCTTGCCGGCGAGATGGTCCTGGGTGAGGTCAAGCTTGAGCTGCGCCTCGCGGGCGTACTCCGTGTCGGGGTAGCGGTTGACCACCTCGCGCAGCGCGGCGAGGGCCTCGCGCGTCGCGCCCTGATCTCGGCCCACGTCGACGATCTGATCGTACCAGGTGTTGGCGATGAGATACTGCGCCCGCGCCGCGGCGGGATCGGCCGGATAGAAGGCCAGGAACCGCTCGGCGGCGAGCCGGGCCTGATCATAGGCGCCGCCCTGATAATACGCCTCGGCGCCGCGGAGAATCGAGGTCTTGGCCAGCTGCGAGTAGGGATAGAGGCGCTCGATCTCGTCATAGAGCGCGGCGGCCTGAAGCGGCTCGCCCTCCGCCGCCAGCGCGTCCGCTTCGGCGACGATCGCCTCCGCCGACCGGAGTTCGATGGGAATCTCGTCGTCGCCGCACGACGCGACGCCGAGCGCCGCCGCGAGGACGGCCGCCAGACGGAAGGTTTTCGCGCGCGCGGCGCAGGTCGGGGGTCGCTCCATCGGGCTGTCTCGCTTCGCCTCTCGATGCGCCGCTACGGGGCGGTCGGGATGCGGTTAGCACATCGCTCAGCAAGGCGCGAGACTGGCGCGGCCGAGCGCGGCCGCGGCCCGCTCGATGGCCCGATCACTCCGCCGCCATGCGCTCCGCGGCGACGGCGCCGCCGGCGTCCGCGCGCGGCGGCGCGGGCTCCCAGCGCCACGCCGAGCGGTCGGCGAAGAGTGCGCGCAGCAGCGCGTTTGTCATCGCGTGGCCGGCGCGCACGCCGTGGTAGGCGCCCAGGATCGGCCCGCCGGCGAGCGCGAGATCGCCCACCGCGTCGAGCGCCTTGTGGCGCACGAACTCGTCGGGCCGGCGCAGGCCCTCGGGGTTAAGCACCGCGGCGCCGTCCACGACGACCGCGTTGTGCAGGCCGCCCCCGAGCGCGAGGCCCGCCGCGCGCAGCGCGTCGATGTCCGTCCGGCGCACGAAGGTCCGGCAGTCGGCGAGTTCATGCGAGAAGATCTCGGGGGTCACGGCGAAGGCGCAGGTCTGCCGCCCGATGGCCGCGTCGGCGAAGTCGATGTCGAAGGCGACGGTCGGGGCCGCGGCGGGGCTGAGCGCCGCCGAGGCGGCCCCGTTCTCGACCCGCACCGCCCTGAGCACCCGGAGCGCCCGGCGCGGCGCGGCCTGATAGGCGAGGCCGACGGCGGCGATGGCGTCCACGAAAGGCTGCGCGCTGCCGTCGAGGATCGGCGCCTCGGGGCCGTCGATGGTGATCAGCGCGTTGTCGACGCCCATGCCCGCCAGCGCGGCCATCACATGCTCGACGGTCGAGACGGTCACGCCGTCGGCGTTGCCGATCATGGTGCAGAGCCGAGCATCGACGACCGCATCGAACCGCGCATGCACGAGCGGATCGCGGTCCGCCACGTCGACGCGATGGAAGCGCACGCCCTCGCCTGGCGCCGCGGGACGCACCACCATGCGCACGGGCGCGCCGCCATGGAGGCCGACGCCGGTGAAGACGAGCGAACGTGCGACAGTCGCCTGCATTTTCTTGTCCTCGTTTCGACAGGGCCCATTCGGGCCTCAACGCTCTTTTTATGTGTGGATAAGCTGCCTGCGTGTCCCGCGCCGCACAATTCAATCATTGTTACGGCCTGAAACATCGCCTCAAGCAATTGTTTTTATTGTTATTTGTATGGCTTCAGGGGGTGATTCCCGCCCCGCGCGACACGGCGCTTGACCGCAAGCGCGGCGCAGTGCACGCCTGCCGCCATGCTCATCTTCAAGATATTCACCGCCGAGCAATGGGCGCAGCTGGAGGCCGCCGGCCTCACCCACGGCGCGCCGGTGGACCTCGCCGACGGCTTCATCCACTTCTCGACCGCCGGCCAGGCGAGGGAGACCGCCGCGAAGCACTTCGCAGGCGAGCGCGGCCTCGTGGTGGCGGCGGTGGAGGCGGCGCGGCTGGGCGACGCCCTGCGGTGGGAGCCCTCGCGCGGCGGCGCGCTCTTCCCCCACCTCTACCGGGCGCTGCGCCGCGACGAGGTGGCCTGGGCGGCGCCGCTGCCGCTTGAGGCGGACGGCCACGTTTTCCCCGATCTCGGCCCCGATCTCGGCGACCGCGCATGACCGGCGCGCTGGAGCGGGCGGGTCTGGCCATTCTGGGCAGGCTCGACCCCGAGACGGCCCACGCGCTGGCGCTGAAGGCGCTACGGATGGGGTTGGCGCCGCTGCCGGGCCCGGTCTCCTCGCCGCGCCTCGCGACGCGGCTCTTCGGGCGCGACCTGCCGAACCCGGTGGGCGTCGCGGCGGGGTTCGACAAGCAGGCCGAGGCGCTCGATGCGACGCTGCGCACGGGCTTCGGCTTCGTGGAGGTCGGCGGCGTGACCCCGCGGCCGCAGACCGGCAATCCGCGCCCGCGCCTCTTCCGGCTCACCGAGGACCGTGCTGTGATCAACCGCTTCGGCTTCAACAATGGCGGGCTCGCCGCGATGCAGGCGCGGCTGAGGGCGCCGCGGCCGCCCGGGGTCGTCGGCGTCAATCTCGGCGCGAACAAGGACAGCGCCGACCGGCTCGACGACTATGTGACGCTGGTTCGCGGCCTCCGCGGGCTGGCGGACTTCCTGACCGTCAACGTGTCCTCCCCCAACACCCCCGGCCTGCGCGGCCTGCAGGACCGCGCCGCCCTCGACGAGCTGCTGGCGGCCTGCGCCGAAGCGGCGGAGGGCGCGGCGCTCGCGGTGAAGATCGCGCCGGAACTCGACGAGACGGCCCTGCGCGACGTGGCGGAGACCGCGGCGGCGCGCGGCGTCTCGGCGATCATCGCCACCAACACCACGCTGGCGCGCGTCGGCCTGCGCAGCGTCCACGCGTCGGAGGCCGGGGGGCTTTCCGGCCGTCCGCTGTTCGAGAAGTCGACCCGCGCGCTGCGCCTGCTGGCGGGGATGACCGAACTGCCGCTCATCGGCGTCGGCGGCGTGGACGGCGCCGAGGCCGCCTACGCCAAGATCCGCGCCGGCGCGAGCGCGGTGCAGCTCTACAGCGCGCTCGTGTTCGGCGGGGTGAGCCTCGGCGCGCGCATCGCCCGCGGGCTCGACGCGCTGCTGGCGCGCGACGGCTTCTCCTGCGTGGCGGACGCGGTGGGCGCGGACCTGCGGGGCGCCTGAAGCCGCAGAAGCAGCCCCCGATGGTCCGACCCCGGCAACTCGAAGCTGCGCACCTCCTCGACTCCGATGCCCGGCGAGACGAGCGCGTGGTCGAGCGGCAGCGACATCAGCGGCCCCAACGGCCCCAGAAGCCCCGCAAGCTTGCTGCGCCACGTCATCCGCAGTCCGCCCACCGGCGCGACGCCGAGCTGTTCGGCGACGCGCGAGACCGCGACGCTCCAGGGCGCTGCGTTGAAGTCTCCGAGCACGATGAGCGGGCCGTCCAGCGGCGGCAACGCGGCGAGCAGCCCGGCGATCTGGCTCTCCTGCGGCTCGGTCAGCGGCCGTCGCAGGTGCAGTCCCACGACCGTGACCACGCCGCCGCCCGGCAGATCGAAGCGCCCCCAGACGAGCGCCGGGCGGTCGGCGCTGTTGTCCACCTTGGCGCCGGCGGCCGGTTCGAGCGTGCTCCAGAGCCAGGCCCCGGTGTAGACGTATCGAACGCGGTTGACGACGTGACCGTAGCGACGCGACAGCGCGCCCTCCGGGGCGCGGAAGGCGAAAACCGTCTCGAGCGTGACCAGCACATCGGCGCCGAGCGCGGCGAGCGTCTCCTGCGCCGCGTCGGGCTGCGTGTTCGAGATGTCGACATTGGCGAGCGCCACCGTCAGCAGGGCGACGTCGCCCGGGGCGGGCGGCGCGATCGGCGACCGCAGCGCCGGTCCGAGGCCGGCAAGCGCGATCGCGGAGCACGCAAGCGCCGCCAGCCCCACGCTCCGGTCAACCGCCAGCGAGACCGCGCCGAGGCAGGCGGCGGCGGCGGCCAGATGGAGGCGGAAATGCGCGAGGCTGTCGAGCGGGAACCAAAGACGCCCGAGGAACCCGACGAGGATCGCCGCGGCGCACAGCAGCGCCGCGGCGCAGATCGTCCGGTGAAAGGCGCGGCGCAGGTTCAGCCGAAGAACTGGGCGCCGTTGGCGGAGATCGTCGAGCCGTTGATGAAGCCCGCGTCGTCGGAGACCAGGAACGCCACGCAGCGCGCGATCTCCTCCGGCTCGCCCAGGCGGCCCGCCGGAATCTGCGCGATGATCGACTCGCGCACCTTCTCGGGCACCGCCATCACCATCTCGGTCGCGATGTAGCCCGGGCAGACGGCGTTCGCGGTGATGCCGGCGCGCGCGCCCTCCTGCGCGAGGCTGCGCACGATGCCGATGTCGCCGGCCTTGGTCGCGGCGTAGTTCACCTGCGCGAACTGACCCTTCTGGCCGTTGACCGAGCTGATCACGACGACGCGTCCGAACTTGCGCTCGCGCATCCCCGGCCAGACCGGGTGAACCGTGTTGAAGACACCGGTGAGGTTGGTGTCGATCACCTGGCGCCACTGCTCGGGCGTCATCTTGTGGAACGGCGCGTCGCGCGTGATGCCGGCGTTGGCCACGACGATGTCGATGGGGCCGAGATCGGCCTCGACCTGCGCGGCGCCGGCCTTGCACTCCTCGTAATCGGCGACGTTCCACTTGTAGACCGGGATGCCGGTCTCGGCCTTGAATGCGTTCGCGGCGTCATCGTTGCCCGCATAGTTCGCGGCGACGGCGTAGCCGGCGGCCTTCAGCGCCTTCGAGATCGCCGCGCCGATGCCGCGCGACCCTCCGGTGACGAGTGCGACTCGCGCCATGGGAATTCCTCCATTTATGGGTCTCTCCGGTCGGGCCCCTCCCGCCGGATCGTTCGATGCGCGCTTCCCCTCATCGGGGGGCCGACGGTCGGAAGCGCGCCGCGCCGGGCCGCCGCGCCTTCTCGGCGGCCCTTGCGACGATGTCTCTCAGACGCCCTCGACGCACATGGCCACGCCCATGCCGCCGCCGATGCACAGCGTGGCGAGGCCCTTCTTCGCGCCGCGGCGCTTCATCTCGAACAGCAGCGTGTTGAGGATGCGGGCGCCCGACGCGCCGATCGGGTGGCCGATGGCGATGGCGCCGCCGTTCACGTTCACAATCTCAGGGTTCCAGCCCATGTCCTTGTTCACGGCGCAGGCCTGGGCGGCGAAAGCCTCGTTGGCCTCCACGAGATCGAGATCCTCGGCCTTCCAGCCGGCCTTCTCCAGCGCCTTGCGGCTGGAGGGGATCGGCCCCGTGCCCATGATCGCGGGGTCGACGCCGGCGGTGGCGTAGCTCGCGATGCGCGCCAGCGGCGTGATCCCGCGGCGCCCGGCCTCGGCCTCGGTCATCAGCACCAGCGCCGCCGCGCCGTCGTTGAGCCCCGAGGCGTTGCCCGCCGTCACCGTGCCGTCCTTGGAGAAGGCCGGCCGCAGCTTGGCCATCGCCTCGACGGTGGCGCCGTGGCGGATGTACTCGTCATGCTCGGTCACGACGTCGCCCTTGCGGGTCTTGACGGTCACTGGCGCGATCTCGTCGGCGAATCGGCCCGCCTTCTGCGCCGCCTCGGCCTTGTTCTGCGAGGCCACGGCGAAGGCGTCCTGCTCGTCGCGGGTGAGCTGCCACTTCGAGGCGACGTTCTCGGCGGTCGTGCCCATGTGGTAGCCGTTGAAGGCGTCCCACAGGCCGTCCTTGATCATCGTGTCGATGAACTTCACGTCGCCCATCTTGGTTCCCTGCCGCATGTGGGCGCAGTGGGGGCTGAGCGACATGCTCTCCTGCCCGCCGGCGACGACGATCTCCGCATCGCCGAGCAGGATGTGCTGGGCGCCGAGCGCGACCGAGCGCAGCCCCGAGCCGCAGACCTGGTTGATGGTCCACGCCGCGCTCTCGAGCGGCAGGCCGGCCTTCACATGGGTCTGGCGCGCCGGGTTCTGGCCGACGCCCGCCGTCAGCACCTGACCGAGGATGGTCTCCGACACCGCGCCGGGCTCCAGCCCCGCGCGCTCCAGCGCCGCCTTCACCGCGACGACGCCGAGATCGTCCGCGGCGACGCCGGCGAACGCCCCATTGAACGAGCCCACCGGCGTGCGCGCGGCCGAGGCGATGACGATGTTGGTCATGGCGGTTTTCCCCTCACCAGTTCTCCGGCGCGCCCGTCAGGGCCAGCGCCGCCGGCGGACACTAACAAAGCATGATTGCGCCGCCCATAGCGAACGCTGCGCGCGCCAAGCGTCCCAGCGCCGCGCCTGTCACGCCCGCTTGACGTGCGGCACAGGACGGTTGCGGCGCGGCGCCGCGCGGCGCTACTGTAGTGTGCAAGGGCGAAACGCCCGTTGGGAGGGCTCAGCCATGATGGATGGAACAGAGGGCGAAAAACCGGCCCCGATCGTCATCAAGAAATATGCGAACCGGCGGCTCTACAACACCGCCAAAAGCAGCTACGTGACGCTGGAGCACCTCTCGACAATGGTGCGCGCTGGCGACGATTTCGTGGTCTACGACGCCAAGACCGGCGAGGACATCACGCGCAGCGTGCTGACCCAGATCATTTTCGAGGAGGAGGCGAAGGGCGCGAGCCTGCTGCCCGCGACCTTCCTGCGCCAGATCATCCGGCTCTACGGCGACACGCTGCAGGGCTTCGTGCCGGGCTACCTCGAAGCCTCCATGGAGACCTTCACGCGCAATCAGGAGAAGATGCGCGAGCATGTCTCCGCCACCTTCGGCAAGAACCCCGCCTTCGCGGGCTTCGAGGCGATGGCGCGCACCAACATGGAGTGGTTCCAGAACGCCATGGCGATGTTCTCGCCCTATGCGGGGCTGGCCAAGAACGAGCAGGGCGTCGCAAAGCCGGCGCAGCCGAAGGCGTCGCCGACCGACGACGAGCTCGACGCGATGAAGAAGCGCCTGTCGGACATGCAGGACCAGCTCGACCGCCTCGCCAGGAACGGCTGAGGCGGCCCCTCGGCGCCTCAGGTCGTCACCGCATCAGGTAGTCAGCTCGTCGGCGCGCCGGGCCCCTCGGCGCCGCTCTCGAAACCCAGCGACCCCGGGTCGAAGGCGTAGCGCGCGCCGCAGAACTGGCAGTCGGCCGTCACCTTGCCCTCGGGCGTCGTCATCGTCTCGATGTCGCGCGCCGAATACTGCGCCATGGCGGCCTCGACCCGTTCGCGCGAGCAGGTGCAGCCGAAGGCGACCGGCTGCGCCGGCCAGACGCGCGGGCGCTCCTCGTGAAACAGCCGCAGCAGCAGCCGCTCGGCGCCGACGACTGGCCCGAGCAGCTCGTGCGCCTCGGCGGTGTCGAGCAGGATGTTGACGCGCCGCCAGGCCTCGGCGCCGTCCCCCATCGCCGCGACGTCCTCGGCGCGCATCAGCCCGTCCTCGGCCGAAGGCTCGGCGGGCGCGGCGTGGGGCGAGGCCTTGGGAAGCTGCTGCAGCATCACGCCGCCGCCGCGCCATCGCGCCGCCTCGCCCGGCGCCGCGCTCAGCGCCGCCGACAGGTGGAAGCGCGTCGCGATCTGCTCTGACTGGGCGAAATAGGTCTCGGCGCAGGCCGCCAGCGACCCGCCCGCGAGCGGCGTCATGCCCTGATAGGGCCGCATGTCCGGCCCCTGGTCGATTGTCATGGCGAACAGCCCCGGCCCGAGTAGGGCGAACGGGTCCGCGCCAAAATCCTTCGCGTCGGTGGAGGCCGCGGCGACGCGCTCCGCGTCGAACCCGGCGTAGGCGCGGATGCGCGCGGGCTCGCCCGACTCCGACGGCCCGAAATAGTCGGTGGCGATCAGCCGCACGGCGCCCTCGCTGCGCACCTGCAGGCTCAGCCGCCAGCGCAGCTTCAGCGTCTGCCCGATCAGCGCCGTCAGCAACGCCGCCTCCGCGGCCAGCGCCGACACCGCGTCGGGATAGGCGTGCTGCGCGAGGATCGCCTCCAGCGCGGTGTCGAGCCGCGCGACGCGGCCCCTGACGTCGGCGCGCTCCAGCTCGAAGGGAAGCACGGTGTCGTCGCCGTTGGGCGCCGCCTGCGGCGCTTGCCGGATGTCGTCGTCCATGAACCGCTCCCGGCGCTTGGTCGTTTTTCGTATTACCCGCCGCCCCCCGCGACGCGCAACCGGGCCGCGGGGTGGTGGGCGACGCGCCCTCAGACCAGCCGGCTCTGCTCGACCGCGGCGCCGATGAAGCTCGCGAACAGCGGATGCGGCTCGAACGGCTTGGACTTCAGCTCGGGGTGAAACTGCACGCCGACGAACCACGGATGGTCCCGAACCTCCACGATCTCGGGCAGCGCGCCGTCGGGCGAGAGGCCGGAGAACACCAGCCCCGCCGCCTCCAGCCGCTCGCGATAGGCGATGTCGACCTCGTAGCGGTGGCGGTGGCGCTCGCTGATGCGCGTCGTCCCGTAGGCCTGCGCGGCGTGGCTGCCTTCGGTCAGCACGGCGTCATAGGCGCCGAGGCGCATGGTGCCGCCCTTGGCGTCGGTGGCCTTGCGGCGCACCGTCTCGCCGTTCTCGACCCATTCCGACATGTGGTAGATCACGTGCTCGAAACGCGCCGCCGCGGCCTCATGGTCGAATTCCTGGCTGCCGGCGGAGTTGACGCCGGCCAGGTTCCGCGCCGCCTCCACGACCGCCATCTGCAGGCCGAGGCAGATGCCGAGATAGGGCACCTTGCGCTCGCGGGCGAACTGCGCCGCGCGGATCATGCCCTCGGTGCCGCGCTCGCCGAAGCCGCCGGGCACCAGGATGCCGTGCAGCCCCTCAAGGTAGGGCGCGGGATCTTCGCGCTCGAAGACTTCCGAATCGAGCAGTTCCGCGCGCACCCGCACCCGGTTCGCGACGCCGCCATGGGTCAGCGCCTCGGCCAGCGACTTGTAGGCGTCGCCGAGCTGCGTGTACTTGCCGACGATGGCGATGCGCACCTCGCCGTCGGGCTTCTCCACCGCCTCCAGCACGCTGCGCCAGCGCGACAGGTCCGGACGCGGCGCCGGAGAGATGCCGAAGGCGTCGAGCACCGCGCCGTCGAGCCCCGCGTCGTGCAGCGCCAGCGGCGCGGCGTAGATGCTTGGCAGGTCGAGCGCCTCGATCACGCTCTCGGCCCGCACGTTGCAGAACAGCGCCAGCTTCTCGCGCTCCTTCGGCGGAATGGCCATCTCGGCGCGGCACACCAGAATGTCGGGCGCGATGCCGATGGATCGCAGCTCCTTCACCGAATGCTGCGTCGGCTTGGTCTTGAGCTCGCCGGACGTCTTGATGAAGGGCAACAGCGTCAGATGCATGAAGATGCACGCCCCGCGCGGCCGCTCCTGCGCGAACTGGCGGATCGCCTCGAAGAACGGCAGGCCCTCGATGTCGCCCACCGTGCCGCCGATCTCGCACAGCATGAAATCGACCTCGTCCTCGCCGATGCGCAGGAAGTCCTTGATCTCGTTGGTGACGTGCGGAATGACCTGGATCGTCTTGCCGAGGTAGTCGCCGCGCCGCTCCTTCTCAAGCACATTGGAGTAGATGCGGCCGGCGCTGATGCTGTCGGTCCTGCGCGCCGCGACGCCGGTGAAGCGCTCGTAATGGCCGAGGTCGAGGTCGGTCTCGGCCCCGTCGTCGGTGACGAACACCTCGCCGTGCTCGAACGGCGACATCGTGCCGGGGTCGACGTTCAGGTAGGGATCGAGCTTGCGAAGCCTGACGGTGTAGCCGCGCGCCTGAAGCAGGGCCCCGAGCGCCGCGCCGGCGAGCCCCTTGCCGAGCGACGAGACCACGCCGCCGGTGATGAAGATGTAGCGCGCCATTGAGCCCCCGCGGCGTTCGTGCAGGCCGGTCGGCGGCGCGCACATCTAGGTCCACGGGAGTCGACGCATACGAGATTCGGCGCCGGGCGCCAACACCGGCGTCCTTAAGGCGGCTGATCGGCGGGACCGCTCCCGGCGCGGCCCGCCTCTCGCGACGGGAAAGGCTCGGCGCGGCCTATTCCGCGGGCGGCGGCGTCGCCGGGCCGTCGCCGCCGGTGGAGCCGCCGAGATTAGGCAGCTGCGGCGTGAACGGAAGGCCGTCCTGTGAAGGCGGGGCCGCCGGCGTCTCGCCGGCCTCTATCACCGCGCTCGCGCCGCGGTTCTGGGCGGCGAGAACCGTAAGGGTGAGGCTCGTGACGATGAACGCCGTTGCGATGGCCCATGTCGCCTTGGTCAGCGCGGTCGCCGCGCCGCGGCTGGAGACCAGCCCCCCGCCGCCGCCCCCGCCCATGCCGAGCGCTCCGCCCTCGGAGCGCTGCAGCAGCACTACGACGATGAGAAACAGCGCCAGGATGAGGTGGACGATGAGGACGACTTGTTCCATGGGCTCGCTGTCTCCGGCAGGGCTGCTACGTTGCCGCCCCAAGGTTTGGGCGGCTTCTAGCGCCGCCGCCCCGCTTTGTCCAACCGCGTTCGGATCAGCGGCCAGCCGCCTTCAGCTTCAGCCGAAGGTGATGAACAGGATCATGGCGAGCGCGGCCGCCGCGAAGCACAGCATCAGCGGCACCAGGCCCGCCAGACCGAAGGTGAGCGTGACGATGGCCGCGACGCCGATCAGCGTCAACGCGAACCACAGCAGGGCCATGTCGTCGCCCTCGGCGACGTCGCGCAGCATCCAGCCGATGACGGGCACGGCGAAGATGACGCGGGCGAGAAGGCCGCGACGGCGTCGGGGCAGGTTCGGGCTGGCGGTCATCGGGATCCTCTTGCTTTGCTGCGGCGCAACTAAGCAGGCCGCAGTCGGGGTCAAGCGGTTCTCCGCAAAAAAGCTCGTCGGCGAACAATCGGCGCCCGGCGTTGAGAAGACGTTCACGGCATGCGACGAATCGATTAGAACACAAAATGAACATCGGAGCGCGCATGATCCGTCGACGCCTCCCCATGCTGTCTCTCGCCGGTCCCGGCGCGCCAATGGCCGGCGCGCCTGCGCTGGCGCTCGGCCGCGCGCATGAGGTCGCGGGGCCGGGTCGGCGGGCCTTCGCCGCGATGGTCGCCGGGGCGCTGTCGGGCCCGGTGCTCTGGGTGCGCGGTCCGTGGCGGGAGGAGCGGCTGAACCCCGAGGGGCTCCGGCCGTTCTTCAACCCCGCGAGGCTGGTGACAGTCGAGGCGCCCTCGGCGATCGAGGCGCTCTGGGCGGCGGAGGAGGCGCTGCGCAGCGGCGCGGCGCCGCTGGTCGCGCTGGAGCCCGCCGCCCCGCCGGCGCTGACGCCGGTGCGCCGCCTGCAACTCGCCGCGGAGGCGGGAGGCGCGCTGGACGCCGACCCCGGGCGCGAGGCGCGAGACGGCGCGGGGCGCGCCCCGCTCTGCCTCATCCTGCTGCCCGAAGGCGGCGCGGCGGCGGCGGTGGAGACGCGCTGGTGGATCGACCCCGCTCCCGGCTGGGCCGCAGGGCAGGCTGGCGCCGCCGAGGGGCCCGCGCGCTGGCGCCTGCGGCTGCTGCGCGACAAGGGCGGCCCGCCCGGCGCCTGGCGGGCCACGGCGCCCGGCGGCCTGCGCCCCCACGCCCCGCCGCGCTACGAGGCCAGCGCGGCCTGAGCGGCGCGAAGCCGGCGACAGGCCCCGAAGCCCGCGCAGGCCCGCAGGGCAGGCCGACCCCGACGCCCTGCCCCAGACGCCCGCCCTGGAAACGGCCTGTCTCCGGACGCGCGCCTTTCGCTCCCCGCGCCCGCCCCCCTAGGTGAGTCCCGTTCAAGACAGAACCGCTTCGGAAAGGACCAGCGCCATGATCGACCTCTATTCCGCCGCCACGCCGAACGGCCACAAGGCCTCGATTGCGCTGGAGGAGATGGCGCTGCCCTACAGGCTCCATGTGCTGAGCTTCGCCAACCGCGACCAGAAGGCCCCCGACTACCTGCGCATCAACCCCAACGGCCGCATCCCCGCGATCGTGGACCGCGAGGAGGCCGATTTCGCCGTGTTCGAATCCGGCGCCATCCTCGTCTACCTTGCGGAAAAGACCGGCCGCTTCCTGCCGACGGGCGCAAAGCCGCGCAGCCTGGTGATGCAGTGGCTGATGTTACAGATGGGCGGGCTCGGGCCGATGCAGGGCCAGGCCGGCTGGTTCCGCACCAACGCGCCCGACATGCCGAAGGGCTACGCCCGCTACCATGACGAGACGCGCCGCCTCTACGCCGTGCTAGACGGGCGGCTGGCCGAGAGCGAATGGCTCGCCGAGGACTACTCCATCGCCGACATGGCGACCTACCCATGGGTCGCCTCGCGCTACGCCGGCGTCGACGTGGACGGGATGCCGAACCTGCGGCGCTGGATGGACGCCCTCGCCGCCCGCCCGGCCGTCGCGAAGGGCCTGCAGACGCCGCCGCAAAACTGAGGGCGTCAGTCGGGGTCGACCGGCCCGCGCAGCGCCTTCGTGGCGCCACGCGCGGCCTTGCCGTCGAGCCGGCGGCGCTTGGAGGCCAGCGTCGGCCGCGTCGGCACCCGCCGCGCCGGCTTCACCGCCGCCTTCGCCACCATCTCGACGAGCTTTTCGCGCGCGTCCTCGCGGTTCAGCGCCTGCGAGCGGTGACGGTCGGAGGTGATGATCAGGGCGCCCTCGCCAGTCCAGCGGCGGCCGGCGAGCCGCCGCAGCCGGGCCTTGACGTCGGGCGCGAGGTTCGGCGAGCGCGCGGCCTCGAAGCGCAGCGTCACGGCGCTCGACACCTTGTTGACGTTCTGCCCGCCGGGGCCGGAAGCGCGCGAGAACGTCTCGGTCAGCTCCCAGTCGGCCAGCGCGATCTCGTCGTTCACCCGCAGCATCGCCCCAGCCCCCTTCGCGCGGGCCCGCCCTTGACGCGGGCGCCCCGCGCGACCTGATACCATTCCGAAGGCGAAGACGGGAGGGCGCGCGGATGGCTGAACCCACTGGCATGATCGACCGGGGCCGGGCGCTGCTGCGCGTCGGCGGCGACGACGCGCGCGACTGGCTCCAGGGCCTCGTCACCAACGACGTGCGCCGCCTCTCGCGCGATCAGGCTGTCTACGCCGCGATGCTGACGGCGCAGGGCAAATATCTCTTCGACTTCTTTCTGGTGGAGGGCGCCGACGGCGCCGTGCTGGTCGACGTGGCCGCCGACAGGGCGGCGGCGCTGGCGCAGCGCCTGGTGCTCTATCGCCTGCGCCGCGCGGTGAGCGTGACGCCCGCTCCGGAGATCGAGGTCGCTCTGGTCTGGGGCGGCGACGCGCCGGCGCCGGTCGCCGGCGCCCTGGTCGTCGCGGACCCGCGAGACGCCCGGCTCGGCTGGCGCCTCTACGCAGGGGACGCCGCCGCGGCGCTCTCGGGCGTCGCGCCCGCCGACGCCGCGGCGCGCGACGCGCTGCGCGTCGCCCTCGGCGTGCCGCGCGGGGGCGTGGAGCTCGTCCCCGACGACAGCTACATTCTGGAGGCCGGCTTCGGCCGGCTGAACGGAGTCGACTTCCGCAAGGGCTGCTATGTCGGCCAGGAGGTCACGGCCCGGATGCGCCACAAGACCGAACTGCGCAAGGGCCTAGCGAGGGTCCGCGTCGAGGGCGCCGCGCCGCCGCCGGGCGCTCCGGTGACGAGCGCCGACGGCAAGGCGGCCGGCGCGCTCTACACCGTGGCGGGCGGCGCCGGGCTCGCGCATCTGCGCTTCGACCGGGCGACCGGGCTGATGCGCGCGGGCGAGGCGACGCTCACGCTCGCGGAGACGCAGACGGAGACGGAGACGGAGACGGGCTGAGGCCCTCCGCCGCCATCACCGCCGCAAGCCCGCTGCGATAGTCGGGATAGGCGAGCCGCACCCCGAGCTCCCGCTTCAGGCGCGCGTTCGAGACGCGCTTGCTCTCGGCGTAGAAGCTGCGCGCCATCGGCGACAGCTCCGCGTCCTCGAAGGCGACCTCGGGCGGCGGCGGCAGCCCGAGCAGGCGCGCCGCGAAACCGATGACGTCCTGCGGCGGCGCCGGGTCGTCGTCGCACACATTGTAGGCCGCGCCAGGGTCGGGCCGGGCGATCGAGGCCTCCAGCACCGTCGCGATGTCCTCGACATGGATGCGGCTGAACACCTGTCCCGGCTTGACGATGCGCCGCGCCGTCCCGTTGCGCACCTTCTCGAACGGTCCCCGCCCCGGCCCGTAGATGCCGGCGAGCCGGAAGACGTGCAGCGGCAGGCCGGCGCTCTCATGCAGCTCGCGCCACGCCGCCTCTGCGGCGACGCGGGCGCGGCCGCGTTCGGTCGCGGGCTCCAGCGGCGCGCCCTCGTCCACCCAGCCTCCCGAGTGGTCGCCGTAGACGCCCGTGGTCGAGAGGTAGCCCGCCCAGCGGAACTGCGCCGCCCGCGCCGCGATCGGGCCGCCGAGGGCCGCGAGCGCCGGGTCGCCCTGCGGCCCCGGCGCCGCCGACGCGAGGAGATGGTCGGCGCCCTCCAGCGCCGCCGCGGGGTCCGCCAGCGGCCAGAGCAGCGGTTCGATCCCCTCCGCGCGCAGGGCCTCGGCCGTCTCGGCCGAGCGCGTCGTGCCGCGCACCCGCCAGCCGCGCCCGACGAGCCGCCGCGCCAGCGCCCGCGCGCTGTAGCCGCAGCCGATCACGAGCATGTCGCCGGTCGCTTCAGGGTCAGCCATGGCTCCGCTCCGCGCGCTGGGATATGAGGCGGCGACCCTTATGCGGAGATGCGCCATGCTGCGAAAGAGCCTCGCGTCGGTCCTTGTCGGACTCGCGCTTGCGACGCAGGCCGGCGCGCAGAGCTACGACGCCTGCATCGAGACGGCCGCCCGCAACCCCTCTGCGGCGCTGGCGCAGGCCGAGGCCTGGGCGCTCGCCAGCGGCGACCCCGCCGCCGAACACTGCGCCGCCGTGGCGCTCGCGGAACTCGGCGCGCATGGCGCGGCGGCGCAGCGTCTCGCCGACCTCGCGGCCCGCCCCGGCGCGGCCCCTGCGGCGGCGCGGGCCGAGATGCTCGAACAGGCCGCAGCGCTCTGGCTGCGCGACGCGGACGCCGCCCGGGCCCGCGCGGCGCTCGACGCCGCGCTGCGGCTCGCGCCGGACTTCGCGGCGGCGCTGGAGGCGCGCGCCGGCCTCAACGCGGCCGAGGGCGGCCACGCCGCCGCCGCGGCCGACCTCACGGCCGCGCTGGCCTCGGCGCGGGGCGCCGACCGCGCCGGCCTGCTGACGCTGCGCGCCGCCGCCCGACGCAACGCCGGCGACGCGGCCGGCGCGCTGACCGACGCGCGGGCGGCGCTGGACACGCCCGGCGTCGAGCGCGCCGAGGCGCTGTTCGAGAAAGGCGCCGCCCTCGCCGCGCTCGGCGAGCCGGGCGAGGCCCGCGACGCATGGCTTGACGCAGTGGCCGCGCACCCCGGCTCCGACGCCGCCGATCGAGCGCAGCTCAGCCTCCAGGCGATGGACGTCAACTGACGGGCGGAGCAGCCTATCCCTCCAGCGGCACCACCGCCTGCGCGTCCCAGCTCAGCCGGACCGGATCCTCCCAGAGAATCGTCTGGCTCTGGAGCCGCACGCGGTTGGTCCGGGCGACCCGCGCCAGCCCGCCGCCGGAGAGCCTCACGCGAAAGATCGACATGTCGCCAAGATAGGCGATGTCCTCCACCACGCCATCGAGCATGTTCGCCTCGGGGTCCGGCCCGTCGTCGCGCCGTTCGATCACGAGCTTCTCCGGCCGCAGCGCCACCGCGACGGGCGCGCCCTTCGCGCCGGAGATGGGCCGGCCGGCCTGCACCGGCGCGGCCGCGCCATCGATGCGGATCACGCCGGCCTCCGGATCTTCCAGCCGGCCCTCGAGGATATTCACATCCCCTATGAACTCCGCAACGTAACGACTTGCAGGTGCGTCATAAACCTCGCGCGGCTCACCAAGCTGCGCAATCTTTCCGTCGCGCATCACCGCCAGCCGCGTCGCGACCGTCATCGCCTCCTCCTGGTCATGCGTGACGATGACGAAGGTGAGGCCGAGGCTCTCCTGGATGTTGACCAGCTCGAACTGCGTCTCCTCGCGGAGCTTCTTGTCCAGCGCGCCCAGCGGCTCGTCGAGCAGCAGCAGCTTGGGCTTCTTGGCCAGCGCCCGCGCCAGCGCCACCCGCTGCCGCTGGCCGCCCGAAAGCTGCTGCGGCTTGCGGCCGGCGAAGCGCTCCAGCTTCACCAGCGCCAGCATCTCCTCGACCCGGCGCGAGACCTCCGCCTTAGGCAGCCGGTCCATCTCCAGCCCGAAGGCGATGTTCTTCGCCACGCTCATGTGCGGAAACAGCGCGTAGGACTGGAACATCATGTTCACCGGCCGCTCATGCGGCGGCACGGCGGTCAGGTCCTGCCCGTCGAGCTCGATGCGGCCGGAAGTCGGCGTCTCGAAGCCCGCCAGCATCCGCAGCAGGGTCGTCTTGCCGCAGCCCGACGGCCCCAGCAGCGCAAAGAACTCAGCCCCGAAGATGTCGAGCGAGATGTTGTCGACCGCCCGCGCGTCGCCGAAGTCCTTCACGACGTCGACGATGCGCAGGTGGGGGCGCGCCGCGGGATCCCGCCACGGCGCGAAGCTCGAACCGCTGGCGGCGCGGCGCTGGGGGTCCATCGGCTCAGGAACCGGTGCGGACCTGCGTCCACAGCCGCGTGACGGTGCGCTGCAGGCGGGCGTCGAACGGCGAGACGGTGTAGAGCCGCCTGGTGGCGGCTTCGCCGGGATAAATCGCCGGGTCGCCGATCACGTCCTCGTTGAGTAACTCCTGCGAGGCGAGGTTGCCGTTGGCGTAATAGACGTAGTTCGAGGCCTTCGCCGCCACTTCCGGCCGCATGATGTAGTTGAGGAATTCATGCGCCTCTTCGACGTTCGGCGCGTCGGTCGGGATCGCCATGTTGTCGAACCACATCAGCGCGCCTTCCTGCGGGATGACGTACTGGACGGTCACGCCCTGCTCCGCCTCGGCCGCCCGGTCGCGCGCCTGCAGGATGTCGCCCGACCAGCCGACCGCGAGGCAGATGTCGCCGTTGGCCAGCGCGTTAATGTACTCGGAGCTGTGGAACTTCTGCACGCTGGGCCGGACGCTCATCAGCAGTTCGGTCGCCTTCTCGTAGTCGGCGGCTTCGGTCGTGTCCGGGTCGATCTCGAGGTAGTTGAGCGCAGCGCGCATGATCTCGTCGGGCGCGTCGAGCATCATCACGCCGCAATCGGCGAACTTGGCCAGCGTCTCGGGCTCGAACACCACGCTCCAGCTGTCGATGCTGTCGGTCCCGAGCCGCTCCTGCACCGCGGCGACGTTGTAGCCGATGCCGGTCGTGCCCCACATGTAGTTGATGGCGTGGTCGTTGCCGGGGTCGTACTTCGCAAGGCGCTCGCTGATGTCGGGCCACATGTTGGAAAGGTTGGGCAGCTTGTCCTTCTGCAGCGGCTGGAACACGCCGGCCTGGATCTGGCGCCGCAGGAAGGTGCCGGTCGGCACCACGACGTCGTAGCCGGAGCCGCCGGCCAGCAGCTTCGTCTCGAGGATCTCGTTGCTGTCGAACACGTCGTAGACGACCTTGATCCCCGTCTCGGCGGTGAAGTCGGCGAGGATGCTCTCGTCGATGTAGTCCGACCAGTTGTAGACGTTGACGACCCGGTCCTGCGCGCCTGCGGCGGCGGCCATGGCGAGGATCGAAGCTCCTGCAAGCAGCGTGACGCTCTTCATGTGGTCCACCTTCTCCCGTTTCGCGTGGGCCCAGTTTCGTGCGACGATAACGCCTCTGCTGCGCCGCGCAACGCCCCTTCCGGAGACCGCAGGATGAAGGGCCCGCTCGCCCCCGAACTCTACGACGTCGCGCGCCCCTGCGAGAGCTGGTGGCGCGAGACGGCGGCGCCCGGTCCGGCCCTCGCCCCGCTCGAAGGCGACGCGACAGTTGATGTCGCGGTGATCGGCGGCGGCTATGCGGGGCTCTCGACGGCGCTGCGGCTGGCGGAGCTGGGCGTCTCCTGCGCCGTGCTCGAAGCGGGCGAGATCGGCTGGGGCGCCTCGGGGCGCAATGGCGGCATCGTCGGCCTCGCCTCCGACAAGCTCTCGCACGCCGCCCGCGCGCGCCGCGTCGGGGAGGCGGAGGCCGCGCGCGCCGTCGCGGCGCAGGTCGAGGGCGCGCAGCGGCTGCGCGCCTTCTGCGCCGCGCAGGGCGTCGAGACGCAGGGCGAGGCCGAGGCGCTCGTCGCGCATTGCCCCGCGGCCTTCGCGGCGCTGGCGGACGCGCCGGCCGTCGGCGGCGCGAGCCTCGAGATCCTCTCGCGCGAGGCCTACGCCGAGCGCGGCTACGAGGGGCCCGAACAGCACGGCGCGGCGCTGATGCGGCCCGGCTTCGGCGTCCACCCGCTGCAGCTCGTGCGCGCCTGGGCGCGCGCCGCGCAGGCCGCCGGCGTCGCGATCCACCCGTTCAGCGAGGCGCTGCGCTGGCGGCGCGAGGGGGCCGCGCACCGTGTCGAGACCGCCCGCGGAACGCTGCGGGCGGGCCGGATCGTGCTCGCGACCAACGGCTTCACGCCGGACGGCCTGCACCCCGCCTTCGCCGCCCGCGCGATGCCGGTGATCTCGATGATCGGCGTCACCCGCCCGCTGACGGCGGAGGAGCTTTCGCGCCATCGCTGGCGCGAGGACAACCCGCTCGCCAACACCCGACGGATGCTGTTCTACTGGCGGATGCTGCCGCAGCGCCGGCTGCTTTTCGGGATGCGCGGCGACCTGACCGGCGCCGAGGCGGCGGCGCCGGTCTGGCGGGCGCGGCTCGCAGCGAGCCTCGCGCGCGCCTTCCCCGGCTGGGCGGACATACCGCTCACGCATTTCTGGCGCGGCCCGATCTGCGCGACGCGCGCCTACGCTCCCGCGGTGGGCCGCCTGCCCGACGACGCGAGCGTGTTCCACGCCTTCGGCTGGCACGGCTCGGGCGTGAACGGCGCACAGACGGCGGGACGGCTGCTTGCGGAGGCGATCGTCTCCGGCGAGGAAGCGGCGATCCCCGCGCTCTGGCGCGGGCTGCCGCCGCGCATCCTGCTGCCGGGGCTCAGGACGCTATGGCTCGCCGGCGCCATCGCGGGCTTTCGCCTCGCCGACGCGATGGAGGCGCGCACCCCCTTGCGCGACCGGCGCGCGCGCGCTTCAGTGGCCGCGGCGACGCGATGAGGGATTGTCGATGCGGGGGGTGAACTGGGGCCGGGCGGCCATCATCGGCCTGCCCTATCTGTGGCTCCTGATGTTCTTCGTTGCGCCGTTCCTGATCGTTCTCAAGATCAGCTTCTCCGAGCCTGCGATCGCACAGCCGCCCTACACGCCGACCTGGGACAGCTGGGCCGGCGTGCAGGCCTACTTCAGCAATTTCAACGTCGGCAACTACCTGTTCCTGATAGAGGATCCCCTCTACGTCGGCGCCTATCTCAGCTCGCTTCGCATCGCGGCGACGGCGACGCTGATCACGCTGCTAGTCGGCTACCCCATCGCCTACGCCATGGCGCGCGCGCCGCAGGGCTGGCGTCCGGCGCTGCTGATGCTGGTGATCCTGCCGTTCTGGACGTCGTTCCTGATCCGCGTCTACGCCTGGATCGGCATCCTCAAGCGCGACGGGCTGCTCAACCTCGCGCTGGAGTCGATGGGGCTGATCTCGCAGCCGCTGGTGATCCACAACACCGAGATCGCGGTCTACATCGGCATCGTCTATTCGTATCTGCCTTTCATGATCCTGCCGCTCTACTCCGCGCTGGAGAAGCAGGATCTGAGCCTGCTGGAGGCCGCCGCCGACCTTGGCTGCAAGCCGTGGGAGGCGTTCGCGCGCATCACCCTGCCGCTGTCGCTGGCCGGCGTCGCGGCGGGGTGCTTCCTGGTGTTCATCCCCGCCATGGGCGAATTCGTGATCCCCGAACTGCTGGGCGGGGCGCGCACGCAGATGATCGGGCGAACGCTCTGGAACGAGTTCTTCCTCAACCGCGACTGGCCGCTCGCCTCAGCCGTGGCGGTGGTGCTGTTGATCGTGCTGGTGCTGCCGATCATGATCTTCCAGCGCATGGCCAACCGGGCGGGGGCGGGATGAATCGCACGCCCCTTTTCGCGCTCGCCTTCGCGTTGATGGCCGCAGCAGCCGCCGCAGTGCCGTCGAGCCTGCCGCCCTTCGGGCCGGGCTCGCCGCCCGAGCTCGAACTGCGCGCGGCGCGCGAGGCCATCGAGCGGACCGACTGGCCGGCGGCGGAGAAGATCCTGCGCCGGCTCGACGCGGCCGAGCCGGAGACCCCGGAGGTGCTGAGCCTGCTTGGCTTCGCGCTGCGCAAGCAGGGGCGACTCGGCGCGGCCGAAGCGGCCTACATGATGGCGCTGTCGCTGGAGCCCGAGCATCGCGGGGCGCTGGAGTATTACGGCGAACTGCGCCTGCAGCGCGGCGACATCGCCGGCGCGGAGCGGCTTCTAGCGCGGCTGGTCGACGTCTGCCTCTATGGCTGCGCCGAACGCGACGACCTTGCAAGGGCGATCCGCGAGGCCAGGGCCGCTGCTGACCCGGAGTCCGATCCATGAGCCGCTTCCACTGGACTCACCTCGCGGCCCTGCTTCTCGGCTTCGCGTTCCTCTACGCGCCCATTCTGATCCTCATCGTCTACAGCTTCAACGAAAGCCAGCTTGTCACCGTCTGGGCCGGGTTTTCGACGAAGTGGTATTTCGAGCTGTGGAACAATCAGGGGCTGATGGACGCCGCGCGCGTCTCGCTGATCGTGTCGGTCTGCTCCTCGACGCTCGCGGCCGTGCTCGGCACGCTGGCGGGCGTGGCGCTGGCGCGCATCCCGCGCTTCCTCGGCCGCACGCTTTTCTCGGGCATGGTGCTGGCGCCGCTGGTGATGCCGGAGGTGATCACCGGCCTGTCGCTGCTGCTGACCTTCATCGCGGTGGCGGTGGACCGGGGGATCCTGACCATCATCATCGCCCATGCGACCTTCTCGATGTGCTATGTCGCGGTGGTTGTGCAGGCGCGGCTGGCGGGTTTCGACGCCTCGGTGGAGGAAGCCGCGCAGGACCTCGGCGCCCGCCCCGCGACGGTGTTCTTCCGCATCACCCTGCCGCTGATCGCGCCCGCCGTCGCCGCCGGCTGGCTGCTGAGCTTCACGCTGTCGCTGGACGATCTGGTGATCGCGAGCTTCCTCGCCGGGCCCGGCTCGACGACGCTGCCGATGAAGATATTCTCAGCCGTTCGCCTTGGCGTGACGCCGGAGATCAACGCGATCTGCACCATCCTGATCGGGATCGTCAGCGTCGGCGTGATCGTCTGGTCGCTCACGCTCAAGCAGGCGCTCGCGCGCAAGGCGGCGGACGAACAGGCCGCGCAGAGGCCGGCCTCGGCCTGAGCGCTTTCGCAAGGGCCTACTCCGCGAGCCGCGCCGCCTCCTCAAAAAGGACGGCGTGGCGCTCCGCGATCACCGCCGGGTCGTCGCCGTAGCCGCCGCCCAGCACGCCGACCACGGGCGTCGCCCGGTCCCGCGCGGCGCCAAGCGCCATGCGGTCGCGCGCCCTGAGCCCCGCATCGCTCAGCTTCAGCCGCCCGAGCCTGTCCTCGGCGTGGACGTCGACGCCGGCGTTGTAGAAGGCGAGGTCAAAGGGCCCGGCCGCGAAGGCCGTCTCCAGCGCCGCCGCCAGCGCCTCCAGATACGCCGCGTCGCCCAGCCCGTCGGCGAGACCCGTGTCGAGCGACGAGGCGGCCTTTCGCGCCGGGAAATTCTTCTCCGCATGGATCGACAGCGTGAACACCCGCGCGTCGCCCGCGAAGATGCGCGCGGTGCCGTCGCCCTGATGCACGTCCGCGTCGATCACCAGCACCCGCCCCACGCGTCCCTCGGCGAGCAGCGTCGCCGCCGCAACCGCCACGTCGTTGAACACGCAGAAGCCGGCGCCGAAGTCGCGCGCGGCGTGGTGCGAGCCGCCGGCGCCGTTGCAGGCCACGCCCCGCTCCAGCGCCAGCCGCCCCGCCAGCGCCGCGCCGGCGGCCGCCAACCGGGCGCGGCGCACGACCTGCTCGGTCTGCGGCAGGCCGATGCGGCGGCTCTCGTCAGGGGTCAGGCGCAACCCGATGGCGCGCTCGACATAGTCATGGCAGTGCGCCAGCCCGAGCATGGCGGGCGAGGCCGCCGCCGGCGCCAGCCAGCCGCCCGGCTTCATCAGGCCGCGCCGCTCCAGCGCCTGCCGCAGATAGCCGTATTTCGACATCGGAAAGCTGTGGCCGGGCTTCAGCGGCGCGACATAGTCGGGGTGGTGGACGATCGGCAGCGCCAAGCGGCTCAGCCCTCCAGGACGCGCGACACCGCCTCGGCGGCGCGGGCCTGCGCCGCCCTGAGCGCCGCCTCGGCCGCGTCGAAATCCGCGGCGCCGGCGGCGCGGGCCATGGCGGCGCGCAGCCCGGGGCCGGCCTTCCCGGGGTCGAAGGGGCGGTCGAGCGCGACCCGCTCGACCTGCTGCAGCGCAGACATCAGCAGGTGCGCCTCCGCCAGCGCCGCGGCGTCGGCCTCGGTCAGCCAGCCCTCCGCCGCCAGAGCCCGCGCCGCCTGCGCCGGCGTTCCCGCCGCGCCGAGCCGCGTCACGAGCTGGCCGGCCTGCACCGCCAGCGCCACGTCCATCAGCCCGCCCTCGGCATGCTTGAGCTCCCAGACCATGCCGCGCCGCGCCCGGTGCGCCTCGGCGATGCGCGCCCGCATCTCACGCACGTCGGCCAGCGTCTTCTCGCGGTCGTGCGGCGCGGCGAGCGCCTCGGCGACAACCGCCTCGGCGTCCGCCAGCACTTCGGAGGAACCTGCGACGCCGCGCGCCCGCGTCAACGCCAGATGCTCCCAGGTCCACGCCTCCTCGCGCTGGTAGCGGGCGAAGGCGCTGAGGCGCACCGCCACCGGCCCCGAGCGACCCGAAGGCCGCAGCCGCATGTCGACGGCGTAGAGCGCGCCCTCCGCCGTCGGCGCGGTCAGCGCAGCGATCAGCATCTGCGTCAGCCGGGCGAAATAGACCGCATGGGGCAAGGGCTTCGGCCCCGCGCTGTCCTCGTCCTCGCCGGGGTCGCAGATCACGATCAGGTCGAGGTCGGAGGTCGCGCTCATCTCGCGCGAGCCGAGCTTGCCGAGCGCCAGCACCGCGGCCCCCCGCCCCGGCGGCGGGCCGTGACGGCGCGCGAACTCGGCGGTCACGACGGGATGCAGCGCCTTCAGGCACGCCTCCGCCACCGCCGAGAACGCCGCGCCCGCCTCCTCCGGCGTCGCCACCCCGCGCAGCGTCTGCACGCCGATGCGGAAGCGCCGCTCCTTGGCCCATCGGCGCGCCGCGTCGAGGCGAGCCTCATAGTCCGGCGCCGCGTCGAGCGCAGCGTCCAACTCGTCGGTCAGCGCCGGCGCCGCTGCGACGGGCGCGAAGAAGCTGCGGTCGAGCACGCCGTCGAGCACCGCCGAGTGGCGCCCCAGATAGCCCGCAAGTCGCGGCGCCGCCGCACATATCTCCGCAAGCAGGTCGAGCAGATGCGGGTTCGCCTCGCACAGCGCAAAGAACTGAACCCCCGCCGGGAGCCCGGCGAGGAAGCGGTCGAACTCGGCGATGGCCTCATCCGGGTCGCCGGCGGCGGCGAGCTTCTCGGCGATCAGCGGCGCGAGCCGCGCGAGGCGGCGCCGGGCGCGCTCGGTCCGCGTCGCGGGCAGCGCGCCCGAGAGCCAGCGCTCGACCAGCGCCGCCGCCGCGTCCGGCCTTCCGAAACCGAGTTTCCCAAGCGCCGCCGCGTCGGGCGGCCCGTCATCGGCCCGGCGCGGCGCGAAGAAGGCGTCGCAGCGCACGCGGACGTCGAGGCAGCGGCGCTCCACCTCGTCCTCCATCGCCGCCCGGCTCGCCCAAC
The DNA here is from genome assembly GCF_900107585.1 of Rubrimonas cliftonensis. Lineage (GTDB taxonomy): Bacteria > Pseudomonadota > Alphaproteobacteria > Rhodobacterales > Rhodobacteraceae > Rubrimonas > Rubrimonas cliftonensis. The sequence continues at coordinate 409,379 of NZ_FNQM01000001.1, forward strand.
CGCCGAGCGCCGCCACGCGGTCGCGCGCCTCGGCGGCGACCGGCATGGTCTGGGTCTGCGCGTCCTCGACCATCTGGAGCCGGTGTTCGAGCGTGCGATGGGCGACGTAGTGATCGTCGAGCGCGGCCCGCGTCGCCTCGTCCAGCACCCCGGCCGCGACGAGCGCCCGCAGCGCGCCGCGCGTCGTGGGGTCGCGCAGGGAGGCGTCGCGCCCGCCGCGCACCAGTTGCTGGGTCTGCGCGAAGAACTCGATCTCGCGGATGCCGCCGAACCCGAGCTTCAGGTCATGGCCGGCGATCTCGAACCGTCGCCCGACGCCCTTGTGGTCGCGGATCTTCAGCCGCATCTCGTGGGCGTCCTCGATCGCGGCGAAATCGAGGTGGCGGCGCCAGACGAAGGGCGTCAGCGCCTCCAGAAACCGCGCGCCGGCCTCGACGTCGCCCGCGGCGGGGCGCGCCTTGATGAAGGCCGCGCGCTCCCACGTCCTGCCGACGCTCTCGTAATAGTCCTCGGCCGCGCTCATGGAGATCACGACCGGCGTGGAGCCAGGATTGGGCCGCAGCCGCAGGTCGGTCCTGAAGACGTAGCCCTCCGCGTCGATCTCCGAGATCAGCTTGACGACGCGCCTCACGACGGGGACGAGCCGGCCGCGCGCCTCGGCGGCCTCCTCCCCCCAGCGCCCGTCGTCGAACAGGAAGATCAGGTCGATGTCGGAGGAATAGTTCAGCTCCCGCGCGCCCATCTTGCCCATGGCGAGACAGAAGAGGCCCGCCTGCGCCGCGGTCGCGCACCCGGCGAGCGGGCCGTTCGCCTCCGCCGTCGCACGGTCCATCGCCGCGGCGAGCGCGGCGTCGGCAAAGCCCGTCAGCGCCCCCGTCGTCGCATCGAGCGGCAAGACGCCGCCGAGATCGGCGAGCGCGGTCAGCAGCGCGACGCGCCGCTTCGCGCGGCGCAGCCCGCTCGCGAGCGCCCTTGCGCCGTCGAGGCCGCCGAGCGCCGCCTGCTCCTCGGCGAGCGCGGCGGCGGGGTCGGCGGCGAGCGCCGCGCGCAGCCAATCGGCTTCCTGCTCGATCAACCGCGCGAGGAAAGGGCTGGAGCCGGCGGCCCCGGCGACCAGCTCCGCGGCCGCGCCGGCGACGCCAAGAAGCTCCACCGCGGCGGCGCCTTTCGCGGCGTCATGGCCGCGCGGCGCGGCCACGATGCGGGTTTCGAACGGCTCAGCGGCCCTCAAACCGGGCCTCGCGCTTCTCCAGAAACGCGCTGACGCCCTCCAGGAAGTCGCGCGAGCGCCCCGCCTCGCCCTGGAGCTGCGCCTCCAGCCCGAGCTGGACGTCGAGCGTGTTGGTCATCGCCTCGCGCAACGCCTGCTTGGTGAGGCGATAGGCGAGGCCCGGGCCGCGCGCCAGCCGCCCGGCCAGCTCCGCCGCGCGGGCCTCCAGCTGATCGTCCTCGGCGACCTCCCAGATCAGCCCCCACTCCGCCGCGCGGCCCGCCTCGATCGGCTCGGCGAACAGGCACATGCCCATCGCGCGCGGCAGGCCCACCAGCCGCGGCAGCCAGTAGGTGCCGCCGGCGTCCGGGATCAGCCCGATGCGGGCGAAGGCCTCGATGAAGACGGCCGAGCGCGCCGCGATCACCACATCCGCCGCCAGCGCGAGGTTGGCCCCCGCCCCCGCCGCAGCGCCGTTTACGGCGCAGAGCGTCGGGATCGGGCAGTCGTAGATCGCCCGCAGCAGCGGCTCGTACTCGTCGCGCAGCACGCTTTCGAGGTCGAGCGCCGTCAGGCTCGCCGCGTCGCCGAGATCCTGCCCCGAGCAGAACGCCCGCCCCGCGCCGGTCAGCACCAGCGCCCGCGCCTCCTCCGGCGCGCGGGTCAGCGCGTGCAGCAGTTCGCGCCGCATCCGCCCCGACAGGCAGTTCATCTTGTCGGGCCGGTTCAGCGTCACCCGCGCGACGCCGCCCCGCACCTCGTAAAGGATGTCTTGATAGCCGCTGCTCTCGCTCATCGCGCGCCTCCATCCGGGGCCGCGATGATACCGGACGTCCGGGCGGCGTCGAGGCCGCCCGGACGCGCCGCGCCGGGACGCATCGCCGCGCAGAGGCTGCGCGGCGCCGTGTCAGTACTTCTGGGGGACGTAGAGATCGTCGGGCAGCACCCGGCGCTCGTAGTCGGGATTGTGGACGCGCTCCGGCAGCACGACCTCCTCATGCGGCACCTCGCCGTAAGGGATGCGCGTCAGCAGGTGGTCGATCACGTTGAGGCGCGCGCGCTTCTTGTCGTTGCCCTCGACGATGTACCACGGAGCCTCGGGGATGTTGGTGCGGGCCAGCATCTCCTCCTTGGCCTTGGTGTAGTCCTCCCAGCGCACCCGGCTCTGGAGGTCCATCGGCGAGAGCTTCCACTGCTTGATCGGGTCGTGGATGCGCATGAGGAAGCGGAACTGCTGCTCCTCGTCGGTGATCGAGAACCAGTACTTGATCAGGATGACGCCGGAGCGCGCCAGCATGCGCTCGAACTCAGGGACGTCCTGGAAGAACTGCTCCACCTGGTCGGGGGTCGCGAAGCCCATCACCCGCTCGACGCCGGAGCGGTTGTACCAGGAGCGGTCGAAGAGCACGATCTCGCCGCCCGCCGGCAGGTGCGGCGTGTAGCGCTGGAAGTACCACTGGGTCTTCTCGCGGTCCGAAGGGGCCGGTAGCGCCACGACACGGCAGACCCGCGGATTGATGCGCTGGGTGATGCGCTTGATCGCGCCGCCCTTGCCGGCGCTGTCGCGGCCCTCGAACAGCACGACGACCTTGAGCTTCTTCTCCACCACCCAGTCCTGAAGCTTCACGAGTTCGGCCTGAAGCCGCAGCAGCTCGCGAAAATAGGTGTGGCGGTCGATGCCCTTGGCCCTGATGCGGTCCTTGAACGGGCGCAGCGCCTCGGGAATCCGCTCGTCGTCGAGCTCCAGCTCCCACTCCTCGTCGTAGCTGTCCTGCAGCTCCGACTCGATCCAGTCCAGCTTGTCGCGATCCTGCGCCATCCGTCATCCCTCCGGCTGCCCCTGCTACGGCGTAACCGAGGATTGATGCAGTTGCGTGACGGTCGCTCAGCTTCCGTCGCGAAGCAGCGCGTCGAGGTCGCGCCGCTCCGCCTCGGTGAGGGGCGCGGGCTGCGCCGCCGCCTGCGGCGCGCGCGCGCGCACATAACGCCACGCCGCGAAGCCGCCAAGCGCGAGGATCAGCGGACCCGACAGCCAGATCAGCGCGTTGCCGAGCGTAAAGCGCGGGCGCAGCAGCACATATTCGCCGTAGCGGTCCACGACATAGTCGATCACCTCGCCATCGCTGTCGCCGGCGACGACCCGTTCGCGCACCAGCAGGCGCAGGATGCGCGCAAGCTCGGCGTTGCTGTCGTCGATCGCCTCGTTGCGGCAGACGAGGCACCGCAACTCCTTGGAGATTTCGCGCGCCCGCGACTCAAGCGCAGGATCGGCGAGCACCTCGTCGGGCTGCACCGCCGGCGCCGGACCGGCGGAGAGCGCCAGCGTCGCCGCGAGCAGGACGGCGCGGATCATTCCGCCGGCGCCATGGCGGCATGCGCCTGCGCCGCGCGCGTCGGCGCGCCGACGCGGTAGCGGCGGTCGGTCAGCGACAGGCATCCGCCGAGCGCCATCAGGATGGCGCCGCCCCAGATCCAGTTGGCGAACGGCTTCACATAGGCGCGCACCGCCCACGCCCCCGTCGGAACGCCGCCCGTCCCGACCTGCGGATCGCCGAGCACCAGATAGAGATCTCGGGTGAAACCGTTATCGATGCCGGCCTCGGTCGTCGGGGTCGGCGTGCGGGTCTCGGTATAGATGCGCTTCTCGGGATAGACATGGGCGACCTGAACGCCGTCGCGATAGACATGGAACTCGCCACGCTCATAGACGTAGTTCGGCCCCTGGGCGCGCGTGACGCCGTCGAAAGTCACCTCGTAGGCGCCGAGCGCAAAGCTCTCGCCCGGTCGCGCCACGCGGATGTCCTCCACGGTCCAGGCGGTGATCGCCGCGACGCCCCAGATCGTGACGCCGAGACCGAAATGGGCGACCCACTTGCCCCAGTCGGCCCGCGGCGCGCGCGCCAGCCGCCGCCAGTTCTCCGCGAGCGGCGCCGACCCGACCTTCGCGCGCTCGGCGATCTCCGCCGCGACGCCGAGCGCGACCCAGGCCGCCAGCGCCATGGCGATGGGCGCCGCCGGCGAGGTTCCGGTCTGCACGCCCCACACCAGTGCGCCAGCGCCCAGCGCCGCCGCCGCCGCCCACCAGAGCTTCGAAAGCACCTTGCCGGCGTCGCCGCGCTTCCAGGGCGTCATCGCGCCGAGCGGCAGGGCGATGGCGAGCAGCACCATGAAGGGCGTGAAGGCGAGGTCGAAGAACGGCGCGCCGACGGAAATCTTCGCGCCGGTCAGCGCCTCCCGCACCAGCGGCGCCATCGTGCCGGCGAACACCACGCCGCAACTCGACATCATCAGCAGGTTGTTGAGGATCAGCCCGCTCTCGCGGCTGACCGGCGCGAACACGCCCTCCGATTTCAGCGACGGCGCCCGCCACGCGTAGAGCGCGAGGCTGCCGCCGATCGCCACGACCAGCAGCAGCAGGATAAAGACGCCGCGCTCGGGGTCCACCGCGAAGGCGTGGACGCTGTCGAGCACGCCGGAGCGCACGATGAAGGTGCCGAGCAGCGACAGCGAGAACGCGAGGATCGCCATCAGGATCGTCCAGTTCTTCAGGGAAGACCGTTTCTCCACGACGATCGCGGAATGCAGCAGCGCGATCGCCGCCAGCCACGGCATGAAGGAGGCGTTCTCCACCGGATCCCAGAACCAGAAGCCGCCCCAGCCGAGCTCGTAGTAAGCCCACCACGAGCCGAGACCGATGCCCACCGTCAGCGCCGCCCAGGCGGCCAGCGCCCAAGGACGCACCCAGCGCGCCCAGGCCGCGTCCACCCGCCCCTCGATCAGCGCGGCGGCGGCGAAGCTGAACGCCATGCTCAGGCCGACATAGCCGAGGTAGAGGAACGGCGGATGGAACGCCAGGCCGGGGTCTTGCAGCAGCGGGTTGAGGTCCGCCCCATCGAAGGGCGCGGGAAACAGGCGCTCGAACGGGTTCGAGGTGAACAGCATGAAAGCGATGAAGCCGCAGGCGATCAGCGACTGCACCCCCAGCGCCCGCGCCTTGAGGCCCGTGGGGATGTTGCGTCCGAAAGCCGCCACCATCGCGCCGAAGAGCGCCAGCATCAGCACCCAGAGCAGGAGGGAGCCTTCGTGGTTCCCCCAGACGCCGGCGATCTTGTAGATCATCGGCTTGAGCGAGTGCGAGTTCGCCACCACCAGCCGCACCGAGAAGTCCGAGGTGACGAAGCTCCATGTCAGCGCGGCGAAGCTGAGGCAGACCAGCGCGAAGAGCGCAGTCGCGGCGGGCGTGGCCAACGTCATCCAGTCCGACCAGCCGCGATGAGCGCCGTAGAGCGGCGCGACCGAGCCCGCGATCGACACCGCGAAAGCGAGGATCAGGGCGAAATGTCCGAGTTCGGCGATCATGCGCGGCATCCGTCCATGAACCAGATCGAGATCGTGAGCATAGGCCGAGGCGTGCGCCCCGGCAAAGCGACCGCCCGCGGCGCGCGGTCGCGCGCCATCACGCTTTCGAGCGTGCGGGACTGCGCGCGGTGTCTTACTGTCGACTGCGAGCTTCGGGGGAGAGCGCCGCCATGGCTACGGATTATCTGTGCAAGAGATGCAACATCGTGTTCACAGGCTTCGACCCGATCAGGTTCGGATCGTCGCCGCAATTGTCCTTCCCCGAATGTCCGAACGGGTCGATGGCGCAGTATCTCGCGACAGGGCGCCTTCCCGAGGGCGAAGGCGACATCCTCGGGTTGATGAATCGAGATGCGCTTGCTCACCCCGTCACCCTCGCGGTTGTCGAGAAGTTGCCGGAAGTGACGCCGCCGCAGACCGTCGCCGTCCCGCCGAAGCCGACGGGGCTCACCGGCGCGTGGGGCAGCGGCACGCTCGTCATCAAGGAGGAGACGCCGGAGGAGCGCAAGGCGCGCCTCATGGAGGAAGCCAAGGCGGCGCAGAAGCGCCACGTCGAGAAGATTGAGGCCGAAAAGGCGACGCGGGTCGGGAAACTGCTCAAGCGGATCGAAGTCATGATCAAAGGTGGCGGTGGCGAGAAGACGGCCAATTTCCCCAAGGATCTCGAATACGGCTTCAAGAAGGGCGGCAACCAGCTCTCCGAAGACAGCGCCATCATCACGCTGGCGGGCGCGGAATGGGCGAAGCTGGCCCATCGCACTTTCCGCGATGCCGCCTGGAAGAAGAACTGGGAGCAGTATCAGGCCAACTTCGAGCAGGATATCGTCATCGGCGACCGGTCACAGGGCAAGCACAACGTGCATGTGGTCGCAACCTGAGCGGCCTCAAGTCCCCGGCGGCGGGGTCTTCAGCGTGTCGGCGACGTTGCGGGGCATGTATTTCTCGTCGTGCTTGGCGAGCACCTCGCGCGCCTCGAAGCGGCCCTCGCGGAAATAACCCTCGGCCACCGCGCCCTGCCCCTCGCTGAACAGGTCCGGCAGCACCCCGGCGAAGGCGACCTCGACGCTGCCTTCGTAGTCGGTCAGCGTGAAGCGCACGGTCTCGCCCTGCCCGCGCACCACCGAGCCCTCGACCACCATGCCGCCGACGCGCAGCCGCTGCTCGGGCCCCGGCGCCTTCGCCAGCAGCTCCGCCGGCGGCATGAAGAAGACGATGCTCTCGCGGAAGCCCACCACCGCCAGCGCGGTGGCGCCGGTCATGGCGAGCGCACCCGCGGCGAGGAACATGATCCTGCGTTTCTTGCGCGTCATCGCCATCCCCGTCCATCCCTCCAGGTCTCGCCGCGCAGCCCGATGAGCGCCGCGTTCAGCTCCGCGCCGAAGATGATAGCGGCGCCGACGAGATAGAAGAACAGGAGCGTCACAATGACGCCGGCGAAGGCGCCGTAGGTGACGGTGTAGGAGGGGGCGTAGGCGAGATAGACCGAGAGCCCCGTCGCCCCCGCGATCACCAGCGCGCCGGAGACGGCGACGCCGGGCCAGAGACCCTGGCGCACCGGCCGCCGCGAGGGCAGCAGCAGATTCAGCTGGAACAGGAACACCGCCAGCACCCCGACGCCGAGCCCGTAGCGGACGAGCCCGATGCCGAAGGGCGCGCGGAACCCCAGCGTCTGCTCGGCGACGCGCAGCCCCAGCGGCGCGAGCACGATCAGCAGCCCCATGATGGCGAAGGTCAGCGCCGCAAGCAGCACGAATCCCATCGCGCGCAGCCGCCGCGTGACGAAGGCGCGGGGTTTCGGCGCCTCGTAGGCCCGGTCGAACGCGATCCGCATCGCCTCGAGCGCGTTGGACGCCACCCACATCGCGCCCAGCGCCGAGAAGGTGATCAGGTTCGCGCCTGAGGTGTTGGTCACGCCGAGGATCACCGGCTCCAGCGTCTGCGCGATGTGCTCCGGCGCGAGGTCGAAGATCGCCGCCATCACCTCGTCGGCGCGCTCGGGCCCGATCATCACGCCCGCCAGCGCCGTCGCGAAGATCGCGAAGGGAAAGATCGAGAGGAATCCGGCATAGGCGATGTAGCCGGCCATCGCGGCGCCGTCGTGCTCGTTGAAGCGGTGGCCCGCGCGGATCGCCGCCCGGAAGGTGAGCCTAGCCCCGCGCCACCACCAGGAAAGCCGCATCCGCAGCCGTCGCAGCAGCGCCGGGACGCGCCTGCCGAAGGCGCGCGCCCGGTCGCCGAGCGTCGCGTCGGCGGCGGTCAAGGGAACATCGGGGCCGCTGTCAGCCCCTGCGTCTCGGGCAGCCCGAGCATCAGGTTCGCGTTCTGCATCGCCTGTCCAGAGGCCCCCTTCATCAGGTTGTCGAGGGCCGCGAACACCATCACGCGGCCCGGTCTCCTGTCAGCAACGACCGAGACGTGGACATAGTTCGATCCGCGCACATGTCGGGTGTGCGGCGCCTCGCCCAGCGGCAGCGTCACCACGAAGGGCTCGTCGGCGTAGGCCTCCGCGAGCGCGGCGTGGATCGCCGGCGCCTCTCCCCGAACGTAGACCGTCGCGAGGATGCCGCGGTTCGCCGGGACCAGGTGCGGCACGAAGGTGCAGCGCACCTCCCGGCCGGCGGCGCGGCTGAACTCCTGGTCGAACTCGGCGGTGTGGCGGTGGCGGCCGACATTGTAGGCGTGGACGCCCTCTGCGATCTCTGTGTAAAGGGTCGCTTCCTTGGCCGCGCGGCCGGCGCCCGAGACGCCGGTCTTGAGGTCGATCACGATGTCGTCAGGATCGACGACGCCCGCCCTGAGCAGCGGTATCACGGCGTATATGCCGGCAGCCGCGTTGCAGCCGGTGCCGGCGGTCAGGCGTGCGGCGCGGATTTCCTCCCGGTTGAATTCCGTCAGCCCGTAGACGGCGGCCTGCTGCAATTCCGGCGCGAGGTGCTCATGGCCGTACCACTCCGCATAGACGGCGGGATCGCGCAGGCGAAAATCCGCCGAGAGGTCCACGACCTTGAGCGACGCCGGCAGCGCCTTGACCACCTCCTGAGTCGTGGCGTGCGGCAGGGCGCAGAAGGCGAGGTCGACGCCGGACCAGTCGACATCCTCGATCCGGGTCAGGCGCGGCAGGTCGAGCGCGCGCAGGTGCGGGAACACCTCCGCCATGGCCGCGCCGGCGCGGCGGTCGGCCGTCAGCGCCGCGACGTCGAGGCCGGGATGGGTCGCCGTCAGGCGCAGCAGTTCGGCTCCGGTGTAGCCGCTCGCCCCGAGAATCGCGATGCGCGCCATGGCGCGGTCCCCCAAGAACTTCGCGGCGAACACGGGCCGCGGATACCCGCGGGGTAACGCGGACGGCCCTTCTCCGCAATGCGGCGGGGTATCGGGTCAGCGCCGCCGGCAGACCGTTTCGGGCTCGGGCGGCAGCATGAGCCGGGCCTCCCCGCCCTTCTCCCAGAACATCGCGCCGAAGTCGCCGTCGTAGCGCGCACCCGAGGCCGAGCGGGTCTGCGCCATGGCCTCGATACGGTCGCCGCGCTCCAGCCGCAGGGCGCGCCGCGGCGCGTCGAGGAAGAAGACGGCGATCTCGTCGGCGGGGTTCCCGCCGCACTGGTAGAAGACCGGCGGGCCGACGTCGCCGAGCATCCACGACGCCGCGAGGATCGCGTCGCGCCGCGTGTAGGCGTCCTCCACGCAGTCGCGCAGGTCGGCGGCCTTCCAGCACGCGTCGCGGCCCTTGATCCAGCCGCGCTGCTCGGCGCGCAGGCGGGCGGCTGCGGCGTCCGCGTCAGCGCCGGAGCGGGCGGCGGCCATCGCCGCCGAGAAGCGGGCGGCGAGCGCGACGTCCAGCGCGGCGAGGTCGGCGTCGGCGCATACGAGTTCCTCGGCGGCGCCGTCGGCCTTCGCGCAGTCGAATGACGGCGCCGCCGCAGCCGTGAAGGGCGCCGCGAAGATCAGCAGCGCCGCGGCGGCGGGCTGGGCGAGGCGTAGGCGCATCGGCTTGGCTCCCCTTCAAGACGCATCCGCAGCATGCCGGGCCGCCCGCGAGCCGCCAAGCGGCTCAGTCGAAGCTGCGCCCCGGCGAGATGTCCGCCAGGGGCGTCGGCGACAGGGCGTAGACTGCAGTCCGCAGATGCGCCATCAGCGCCCGCGCGTCGCCGCGATGACGCGCGATCTCCGTCGCCGGCGGCGGCTCGCCGACATGGGCGCGCACGGGCTCGCCGAGCCGGGCGCCGAACTCCCTGATGAGCAGCGCGAGGCGCAGGGTCATGTGCGCGTGGCTGGCGATCTGGAACAGCCGGCTGTTGGCGCCATCGAAGAACACCGGAAAGACCGGCGCCCCGGTGCGCTGGACTAGCTTCGCCGTGAATGTCTTCCAGGCCGGGTCGAGCGCCCTGCCCCACGCGCGCGCCGCCGTGGAGACCGTGCCGCCGGGAAAGACCGCAAGGCACCCGCCGCCCGCGACATGCGCCTCCGCCGCGCGCCGCGTCGCGAGGTTCGCGGCCATGCCCTCGCGCGTCGCGTCGAAGCTGATCGGCAGGATCGCGGAGGCGACGTCGGGGGCCCTGCCGAACACCTGGTGGGCGAGGATGCGGAAATCCGCCCGCCGGCGGCGCAGCATCAGGCCCATGGCCAACCCGTCGAGAATGCCGAACGGATGGTTCGCCACCACGATCGCCGGCCCGGTCGTCGGGATGCGTTCGAGGCCGTCGACCTCCAGCCGCACGCCGTAGCGCGCCGCCATCACCTCCCAGAAATCGGCCCCGGCGGCGACGTCTGCCTCGTAGCCCTGCGCCATGCGCAGCAGCCGCGGGCGGCCGGTGAGGTTCTCGATGGCGCGGATCGCCGCTCGCCCGGCGGGGGTGCGCGCGCCATGGGCGTAGCTGATCTCGCGCGCGGCTGTTCCTGTCGTCACGGCCCCCGCCCTGCTCCGGTGGCCGTCATCTGCGCATCGCCGGGGCCGAACTCAAGCCCCCCTGGCCGCCGCGAAGCGCGCCGGGGCGTAGGGCGAGAGGTCGATGTTGGACCGTTCGCCGGCGATCATCTGCGCCAGCAGGCGCCCGGTGCGCGGCCCGCCCGTCAGCCCGACATGGTGATGACCGAAGCCGAGCCATGCGCCCCTGACGGCCGGCGCCGGGCCGATCAGCGGAATGCTGTCGGCCGGCGCCGGGCGATGGCCCATCCACTCCTCCTCGCGCTCCCAGCGCAGCGCGGGAAAGGCGCGGCGCACATGGCGGCGCAGCATCTCCAGCGGCGCCCGCGAGGGGCCGGCGCGCAGCCCGCCGAACTCCACCACGCCCGCAAGCCTCAGCCGGCCCTCCATCGGCGTGGCGACGAACTTGCCCGCCGACACCATGATCGGCCCGCGCGGCATGGCCGAAGGCCCCCAGAGTTCGAGATGGTAGCCGCGCTCGCTCTCCAGCGGCGCGGCGACGCCCAGCCGCCGCGCCAGCGGGCCGGACCACGCGCCGGCGGTCAGCGCCGCGGCCTCGCAGGGGATCGTCTCGCCGTCCACCCGCACGCCGACGACGCGGCCGCCCTGAAGCGCGACGTCCTCCACGGCGCCGCGCAGGACGCGCGCGCCCAGCCTCACGGCCTCGCGCGCCAGCGCCGCGACATAGGCGCCGGGGTCGGAGATGCGGCCATGGCCGTCGAGCCGCACTCCGAAACCCATGGCCGGCCCGAGCGCCGGCTCCGCCGCGCGCAGCGCCTCGCCCTCCAGCGTCTCCCACGCGAAGCCGTTGGCGGCGCGGACGCTCCAGCCGAAGGCGTCTCCATCGAAGGCCGCGCGGTCGCGATAGGCGTAGAGGTAGCGCGCCGGAACGACGAAACGCGCCGCGGGCGTTCCCGCCGAAAGCGCCTGATGGTCGGCGAGGCTGTCGCCAATGATCGGCGTCAGCGCCGCCGCGATCCGCCGCGTCTCGGCTTCGCTGGCGTGCGACAGATAGCGCGCGAGCCACGGCGCCAGCTTCGGCAGGTAGGCCCAGCGCAGGAACAGCGGCTGGTCGCGGTCGAGCAGCATCCGCGGCGCCTTGGCGAGGATGCCCGGAACCGTCACCGGCACCACCGCGCTGGCCGCCAGCACGCCGGCGTTGCCGTAGCTGGCCGCCGTGGCGGCGCCCGGCTCGGCGCGGTCGATCAGCGTCACCGCGCGGCCCGCGCGCAGCAGGTGCAGCGCAGTCGCAACGCCGACGACGCCGGCGCCGATCACCGCGACAGTTCCGCCCTCGCCGCCTCGCCCGCCGCCGCAACCGGCCATCAACGCCCTCGCCCGTTCCATGGCAGGGTTCTCCACCCGAACGCGCAGGTCAAGCGCTTGCCGCGGCCCGTCGCGCCGTGGGAAGCAGGGTGCGGAGGCGCAGATGGTTCTGGCGGGCGGCGGCAAGGCGAATGAAGGCGCGGCGACCGGCGCGCCGGCGCCGCGCGCCGGTTCTGCGCGCATTCCCGGAGAGATGGGCCATGCGGCGAACGCCTGCGCCGCGTCGCGCCCGCCAGCGTTCCAGACGACCGACTTGGTCCGCCAGCGCAAGGCGGGCGTCGCGCGCCACCGCTTCTGCGCGCGGTTCGGGAGGGCGCCGTCATGACGGCCCTGAGCCGGGCGCTCGCCTTCGTGGCGCGAAACGGCCGCTGGGGGCTCGCCGTCGGCCTGCTGCTCGGCGTCGGCCTGCCCGATCTCGCCGCGTTCATGCGCCCGCTGCTGCCCGAGACGACGGCCGCGATGCTCTACCTCGTCGCCCTGCGCATCGGGCCGCTGGCGGCGCAGATGGCCCGCGGGCCGCTGCTGCGCGCCGGCGTCACGGCGCTGGCGCTGCAGCTTGCGACGCCGGTCGCGCTGGCGCTCGCCTTCGCCGCGGCCGGGATTTCCGGGCCGATCCCGCTCGCGCTGGTGCTGATGCTCGCGGCGCCGACGATCTCCGGCGCGCCGAGCATCACCGCGCTGAGCGGCGCCGACCCCGCGCCGGCCCTGCGCCTGCTCGCGGTCGGGGCGGCGCTGCTGCCGCTGACGGCGCTGCCGGTGTTCTGGCTGGTCCCCGCGCTCGGCGCGGCGGAGGCGGTGCTGGGCGCCTCCGCGCGGCTGCTGGCGGTGATCGCCGGAGCGGCGGCGATGGCGGCCCTGACGCGCCGGCTGTTCCTGCGCGAGACGACGCCGCGGGCGCTGGCGAACATCGACGGGATCTCGGTGATCGGGCTGGCGCTGATGGTGATCGGCCTTATGTCGGCCGTCGGCCCCGCGCTGACGGAGCGGCCGGGCGAGCTGCTCGCCGTCCTTGCGCTGGCCGTCGCGGCGAATTTCGGGCTCCAGACCGCCGCCTGGCTCGCCGCCGGCCGCCTGGGCCCGCCGGCCGAGCGCACCGCCGTCACCGTGGTCGCGGGCAACCGCAACATGGCGCTGTTCCTGACCGCCCTGCCTGAGGAGACCATGGCGCCGCTGCTGCTCTTCATCGGCTGCTATCAGGCGCCGATGTACCTCACCCCCGCCTTCCTCAGCCTGTTCCCCCGGCCGACGCGGCCCGCCCCGCAGGAGACCGCCGCATGACCGAGCCGCGCCGCGCCCGCCTCTGGGGCGACCTCCGCACCATCGACTTCGCCGCGGTCGACCCCGCCCGCACTGTGGCCGTGCTGCCGGTGGCCGCGATCGAGCAGCATGGCCCGCACCTGCCGGTCTCGACCGACGCCGAGATCGCCGAGGGGATGCTGCGCACGACGCTGGCGCTGGCGCCGGACGACCTCGACTTCCTGCTGCTGCCGACTCAGGCGGTCGGCAAGTCGAACGAGCATCTTCACGCGCCGGGGACCCTGACCCTGCCGGCGGAGCTCGCGACGGCGCTCTGGGTCGAGATCGGCCTGTCGGTCGCGCGCGCCGGGCTGCGCAAGCTGGTCGTCGTCAACTCCCATGGCGGCAACGTCGACGTCGTGGGGATCGTCGCGCGCGAACTGCGCGTGCGCGCCGGCATGTTCGTCGCCCGCGCGCACTGGATGGCCTTCGGAACGCCGGAGAGCCACTACTCCGACCGCGAGCGGTCCTTCGGCATCCATGGCGGCGACGTCGAGACCTCGCTGATGCTGCATTTCCGCCCCGACCTCGTGGCGATGGAGCAGGCGCGCGACTTCGCCTCCGGCGCGGAGACGATGACCGGGGCGCTGCGGCCCACGGGCCCTGTGGCCTATGGCTGGATCGCGTCAGACCTCAACGCCGCAGGCGTGGTGGGCGAGGCGCATCTGGCGACGGCCGAGAAGGGCCGGCGGACCGCCGATCATCAGGCGCGGGGTTTCCTGAGCCTGCTGCGGGAGGTCTCCGACGTCGATCTCGCGACCTTCGGCGCCTTCGGCGGCTGAGGCTTCAGAGGTCGTCCGCCTCGGCGCCCAGCATTTCGACCAGCGCGCGGCGATGGCACCCGGCGGCCTCCGCCTCGAAGCACAGCAGCGCCACCCGCGCCTCGGCCGCCTGCCGCCGCAGCGCGAGCAGCGCCGCCTGCGCCGCCTCGCCCTTCATGTGATCGGCGAAGATCGCGCGCATCTCGGCCACGCGGCCCTTGCGGGCGGCTTCCCTGCCGGGCTTGGGCGTGCCGAGATCGCGGAAGTGGATGTAGCCGATACCGGCCTCGGCGAGGCTCCCGCGCAGCACGGTCTTGGAAAAGCCGGCCCGGCGCGACGTCGCGACTGCGCGCACGTCGGCCACCACCTCGACGCCCGCCGCGCGCAGACGGTCGATGACCTCGGCCTGCGCGGCTCCCTCATAGCCGATGGTCGCGACACGCAGCATCGCCGGCCCTCCTCAAGTCGCCCCTGACGACCCGAGCTTATCAACTGGAAGCTCCTGCGAGACCCCACCGCATGAAACCGCCCGCCGCCCCGACGCGCAAGCGCCGCCGCCCCCGCCCCCGCGCAAATGCGCCGAAGTCTCCGCGCCCAAGCCGCGCGCCCAAGCCGCGCGCCCAAGCCGCGCGCCCAAGCCGCGCGGGCGAGCCCCGCGGGCGTGCCCGGGTCCGATGCGCCGTCCGGCCGGCGCCGCGGCCTTTCGCGGCAAGCCCCGGCGCGACGCCGCCCGTCCGAGGCTCAGTTCCCGTCGAAGCGCTTCTTGACGTAGCGCCCCGGCGCCGGCTCGACGACGCCCAGCTTCGCGCCCGGCTCGCGCGCGGCGACCTTGCCGCCGCCGCGCTTCGCCAGCCATGCGTCCCAGTCCGGCCACCACGAGCCGTCGGTCTCCGACGCCGCCGCGGCCCAGTTCTCAAGCTCGGGCGCCGCGATGCCCTTGCAGGTCCAGTACTGGTACTTCTTGGCGGCGGGCGGGTTCACCACCCCGGCGATGTGGCCCGAGCCCGACAGGATGAAGGTCGCGTCCTTCGAGCCCAGCAGCCGCGCGCCGCGATAGGCCGACTGCGGCGGCGCGATGTGATCCTCCTTGGTCGCGACATGGTACACGGGCAGCGACACGCGCCCGAGGTCCAGCCGCTCGCCGCCGAGCGTCATCTCGCCCGTCGCGAGCCGGTTCGCGTTGTAGAAGCTGTCGAGGTAGAAGCGGTGCACGCGCGCCGGCATGCAGGTGCTGTCGGCGTTCCAGAACAGCAGGTCGAACGGGAACGGATCCTTGCCGAGCAGATAGTTCTGCACGACGAAGCTCCAGATCAGGTCGGAAGCGCGCAGCATGTTGAACGCCGTCGCCATGCTCTCGGCCGGCAGATAGCCTTCGTCCATGCGCTCTTCGAGGACTTTCAGCGTTTCGCCGTCGACGAAGACCTGAAGCTCGCCCGCGTCGGTGAAGTCGAGCTGCGTCGTGAAGAAGGTGGCGGAGGCGGCGCGGGCGTCGCCGCGGGCCGCCATGTGGGCGAGGCTCGTGCCGAGCATGGTGCCGCCGATGCAGTAGCCTATCATATGAGCCCTGCCGGCCCCCGTCTCCTCCAGCACCTTGTCCAGCGCGGTGAAGACGCCCTTCGTCATGTAGCTTTCCCAGGTCTCGTTCTTCTGGGCCTCGTCGGGGTTGACCCAGGACATGACGAACACCGTCCAGCCCTGCGCGACCAGCCAACGCACCATCGACTTCTTCTCGTTGAGGTCGAGGATGTAGAACTTGTTGATCCAGGGCGGGATGATCAGCAGCGGCGTCTTGTGGACCGTCTCGGTCGTCGGCGCATACTGGATGAGCTGGAACAGGCTGTTCTCGTAGATCACCGAGCCGGGCGTCGTCGCCATGTCGCGGCCGACCTCGAAGGCGTCGAGATCGGTCTGGCGGATCAGCAGGTTGCCCTTGCCGCGGTCGAGGTCGCGCAGCATGTTCTCGAGGCCGCGGGCGAGGTTCTCGCCCTTCTGGCGGAAGGTCTCGCGCAGCACCTCGGGGTTGGTGTGGGCGAAGTTCGCCGGCGACATCGCCTCGATGAAGTTCCGGGTGTAGAACTCGACCTTGCGCCGGTCGCGCTCCTCCAGGTCTCCGACGTTGTGGACAGTGTCCATGATCCAGCCGGAGGTGAGCAGGTAGGACTGCTTGACATAGTCGAAGATCACGTTCTTCGACCATTCCTCGTCCTTGAAGCGCTTGTCGCCGGGCGCCGGCTGGACGAGCGGCTCCTCGTCCAGCCCCCACATCTTCATGGTCGCCCGCCGCCACAGCTCCGCCTGGCGGAGCCACAGGCGCATGACGGCGTCGCCCATCTCCTGCGGGTGCTCCAGCCAGCTCTGGCCGAGTTCCGCGAAAGCGGGCGCGACGTTGAGCGGGTCTGCGTGCATCGGGTGCGCGTCTGCGACGTTGGCGCTGGCGAATTTCGACCAGACTTCCGAGGCCCGCTCCACCACCTTCGCCATGTTGGCGGCGAAGTCGGCGCCGTCGGACGCGAGCGCGGCGAGTTCCTCGGGCGACGCGAAGGGCCTTGGCGCGCCATGGTCGATGGTCTGATGCGTCGGGGTCGTCATGCCGGCCTCCCAGGTGGCGTTGGCGCGGCGCAGCGCGGCCCTTCTGCTCCGGGGTCCGTCACTGGCGTCTCGCTAGACTTTGGGGCTACAAGAGCACGGCGGCATAGGCAACGGGGAGAGGGCCGATGCGGCAGTTTCAGAGGGTCGCCGCGAAGGCCACACGGCTCGCCGCGGCGCTCGCGCTCTGCGCCTGCGTGGACGCGGACGCGCTGCGGCTGTTTCCCGACGTCGAGATCCCCGACGCCGGCGACGCGCCATGGCCCGACCTGGCGGCGGCCGCCGAGGCCGGGCGCGCGCTGCCGCCGCCGCCGGACCCCGCCGAGGGCGAGGCCATCGTGCGCGACCTGACGCTTGAGGCCGCCGTGATGCGGGCCGAGGCCGAGCGCCTCTCCGTACCCGTCTTCGAGGTTGAGGCGCTGCAGGCCGACGCCGCGGCGCTGCGTCGAGAGCGCGCGGCCCAGGACGCCGCACAGGGCGCCGCCCAGGACCCCGCTCGGGAAGCGGCTCCCTAGGCTCAGGGCTGCGCCGCCGCCCTCATCCCGATTTCGGTCAGCACGGCGCTGTAGAAGACGAAGCTCGCCACCAGCACGAAGCCGTGCCAGATCGCGTTGTGGAACCGCAGCCGCTCCCACAGGAAGAACACCACGCCCACCGAATAGAGCGCTCCGCCGATCACGATCAGCAGCGTCGTGGGCGCGCCGAGCGGGCGGCTGTTCTCGCCGGGCCAAATCAGCGTCATGCCCGCCCAGCCGAGCAGCAGGTAGAGCGGCAGCGCGACGCGGCGCATCTGGTGCGGCGCCAGCAGCTTGCCCGCCGCGCCGGCGAGCGCTGCGAACCAGATGGCGCCGAGCGCCCAGCCGATGCGCTCGCCCCCGATCATCACCGCGAAGGGCGTCTGGGTCGCGGCGATCTTGAGATAGATCGTGGCGTGATCGCAGCGCCGCAGCGCCTCGCGCCATCGCGAGCCGGGGTTGAGATGATAGGCGGCGGATACCGCGATCATCGCCAGCAGCGCGGCGGCGTAGATCGAGACCGCGGCGATCACCGGCGGCTCGCCCAGCAGCATCGCCGACACGGTGACCAGAACCGGTATCGCGGCGAGCGCCAGCGCCAGCCCCGCCCAATGGACCACGGCATCCGCCAGCCGCTCCGCCGGCGAGTAGTTTCCGCCATGCCGCGCCTGCGCCGTCTGCAACTCCAACCTCCCGCCGAAACCGTCGCGCGATCATGCCCAAGGCCGGCCGCGCAATCCAGACATAGGCGCCGCCGCGCGATCTGCGAGCGGGGGCGCCCCTCCGGCCGCGCGCCGGCCGGCCCGCCGCTTGGCGCGCGGCGGCGACGGCGCTACAAGGCCGCGTCGCCGCGGCGACGGCGCGCGAGGGCTCGCGGCGGCTTGCGGCGGCTCCGGCGACATCCGGGGATCTGGGGGTGCGGCCATGGCCGAGGAATTCTATCGCATCAAGCGGTTGCCGCCTTACGTCTTCGCCGAGGTCAACCGGCTGAAGGCCGAGCGCCGGGCGGCCGGGGTCGACATCATCGACTTCGGCATGGGCAACCCCGACATGGACACGCCCGCCCATATCGTGGAGAAGATGATCGAGACGGTGAAGCGGCCGCGCACGCACCGCTATTCCGCTTCGAAGGGCATCGCCGGGCTGCGCCGCGCGCAGGCGGGCTACTACGCCCGGCGCTTCGGCGTGCCGCTCGACCCAGAGACCGAGATCGTCGCGACGCTGGGCTCCAAGGAGGGGCTGGCGAACCTCGCCATGGCGATCACCGGCCCCGGCGACGTGATCCTGTCGCCGAACCCCAGCTACCCGATCCACCCCTACGGCTTCATGATCGCCGGCGCCGCGCTGCGCCACATCCCGGCGCTGCACGAGGGCCGCTTCGACCCGGAGGAGTATCTGCGCGCGCTCGACCGCGCCGTGATGCACTCGGTGCCGAAGCCCTCGGCGCTGATCGTGAGCTTCCCGTCCAACCCCACCGCGCAGGTATGCACCCTAGATTTCTACGCCGAGGTGGTGCGATTCGCGAAGAAGCACGGGATCTGGGTGCTGTCGGATCTCGCCTACGCCGAGATCTACTTCGACGGGAACCCGCCACCCTCGATCCTGCAGGTCGACGGCGCGAAGGACTGCGCGGTGGAGTTCACCTCGCTCAGCAAGACCTATTCGATGCCGGGCTGGCGCATGGGCTTCGCGGTCGGCAACCGCCGGCTGATCGACGCGCTGACGCGGATCAAGAGCTATCTCGACTATGGCGCCTTCACGCCGGTCCAGGTCGCCGCCGCCGCCGCGCTCAACGGCCCGCAGGAATGCGTCGCGGAAATCCGCGCCGTCTACCACGCCCGGCGCGACGTGCTGGTGGAGGCGATGGGCAAGGCCGGCTGGGCCCTGCCCGCGCCGCCCGCGACGATGTTCGCCTGGGCGCCGGTGCCGCCGGTCTTCGCGCGTCTGGGCTCGATGGAGTTCGCCAAGCTGATGCTCACCGAGGCCGAGGTCGCCGTCAGCCCCGGCGTGGGTTTCGGCGAATACGGCGAGGGCTTCGTGCGCATCGGCCTCGTGGAGAACGAACAGCGCATCCGGCAGGCGGCGCGCGGCGTGAAGCGCCTGCTCGCCAACGCAGACAGCATCCTCGCCCGCTACGACCAGAAGCAGAAGGCCGCCGAATAGCGATGCTGGCGGCGCTGGGAGACCGCTTCGAGATTTTCGACTGGCGCAACGCGATTGCGATACTCGAGAACGTCCACGCCGGCGAGGCGGCGGACATCGCGGCCGTCCTCGGCGCATTCACGCTGCGCCACAGCGAGGAGGCCGTCGGCGGCGGCGACAAGTCCCGCATCGCCGCCTTCATCGACAAGGGCCTGTCCGAGCGCGGGTGGATTGAGAAGGCCTTCGACACGCGCATCGTCGTCGACGGGGTCGAGACGCCCTCGCCGACCCATGGCGTCGACTGTTTTCGCGGCAGGGTGGCGCTCGAGGTGGAGTGGAACAACAAGGATCCGTTCTTCGACCGAGACCTCAACAACTTCCGCCTGCTCTACGATCTCCGGGTCGTCGATGTCGGCGTCATCGTGACCCGCGCCACATCGCTTGAGAAGGTGTTGCGTGGGGTTGGTCGATCAGCGACTACATATGGTAAGGCTACGGCTCACACCGAGAAGCTCTACCCCAAGATCAAAGGGGGCGGGGCTGGCGGCTGCCCGGCGCCGGTTCTGGGGATCACGGAGCGCGCCTATGTCGACGACCGAGCTTGACGCAACGATCGCCGACTTCCGCGAAAAGCTTGCTGGGCGGCGGTTTCGCACGCTTCTCGCCGACCCGCCGTGGCGCTTCGTGAACCGGACCGGGAAGATGGCGCCGGAGCACCGCAGGCTGGCGCCATACGCCACCATGAGCACGGAGGAAATCTGTGCGCTGCCCGTCGCCGAAGCGCTCGACGACCCGGCGCACCTCTACCTGTGGACGCCCAACGCCCTGTTGCCGGACGCGCTTCGGGTGATGGCCGCGTGGGGCTTCACCTACAAGTCCAACCTCATCCGGCGAAAGATCCGCAAGGATGGCGGGTCGGACGGACGCGGCGTCGGCTTCTACTTCCGCAACGTCACCGAGATGATCCTGTTCGGCGTGCGCGGCAGGAACGCCCGCACGTTGCCGCCGGGGCGGCGACAGGTGAACTACCTCGAGTCGCGGAAACAGGAGCATTCGCGAAAACCCGCCGACCAGTATGCCCTGATTGAGGCCTCTTCTCCGGGCCCGGCGCTGGAGCTGTTCGCCCGCGGCGCGCGCGAGGGCTGGACCTATTGGGGAAATCAGGCCAGTGAGGCCTACGCTCCCGACTGGTCGACCTATGCCTACAACCCCACTCTGAAAGCCGCCGAATGACCCAACCTCTTCGCGTCGGCCTCGCCGGCCTCGGCACCGTGGGCGCCGGCGTCGCGCGCCTGCTGCGCGACAACGCCGATCTCATCGCGCCGCGGGCGGGCCGGCCCATCGCGGTGGGCGCCGTCTCGGCGCGCAACCGCGGACGCGACCGGGGCGTGGACCTGTCAGCGGCGGCGTGGGAGGACGACCCCGTGGCGCTGGCGGGGCGCGGCGATCTCGACGTCGTGGTTGAGGCGATGGGCGGCTCGGACGGGCCGGCGCTTGCGACCGTGCAGGCCGCCCTCTCCGCCGGCCGGCATGTCGTGACGGCGAACAAGGCCCTGCTCGCCTGGCACGGCGCCGCGCTCGCCGCCGCCGCCGAGGCCGCCGGCGTCGCGCTGCGCTTCGAGGCCGCCGTCGCCGGCGGCGTGCCCATCGTCAAGGGGCTGTCGGAGGGCCTCGCCGCGAACCGCATCGCGCGCGTCTACGGCGTGCTGAACGGCACCTGCAACTACATCCTGACCGAGATGGCGCGCTCGGGCCGCGACTACGCGCCGGTTCTGGCCGAGGCGCAGGCCAAGGGCTACGCCGAGGCCGACCCGAGCTTCGACGTCGGCGGGATCGACGCCGCGCACAAGCTGGCGCTGCTGGCGAGCCTCGCCTTCGGCGTGAAGCCGGATTTCGGCTCGGTCTCGGTCGAGGGGATCGACGCGGTGTCGCTCGCCGACATCGCCCATGCCGACGCGCTCGGCTACCGCGTCAAGCTGCTCGGCGTGGCGCGGCGCGACGGCGACGCCGTTGAGCGCGCCGTGCGCCCCTGCCTGGTGCGCGCCGGCAGCGCGATCGGCCAGCTCGACGGCGTCACGAACGCGGTGGTGGTGGAGGGCGATTTCGTCGGCCGGTGCGTGTTCGAGGGCCCCGGCGCCGGCGCCGGGCCGACCGCCTCGGCCATCGTCGCCGACCTGATCGACATCGCCCGCGGCGCCGCCGGCCCCGCCTTCGGCGTTCCCGCCGCGAGCCTGGCGCCGCCGGTCTCGGGAGCGCTGCGCCCCGCCGAGCACTACGTCCGCCTGTCGCTCGACGATCGGCCTGGCGCGCTGGCCGAGATCGCCGCCGACCTCGGGACGGAGGGCGTCTCGATCCGCGCCATGAACCAGCCCGACCATGCCGGCGAGGGCGGCGCGACGGTGCTGATCGTCACCCACGCCTGCCAGCGCGAGGCGCTCGATCGGGCGCTGGCGCGCGTCGCGGCGCGGCCCGTCAGCCTCGCGGAGCCTGTGGCGTTCCGCATCGAGGACGTCTGAGCCGCGCGCTTGCGCCGGGCCTCCCGCCCGGCCTAGATGCGCAGGCCGCCACTGCAACAGCCCGGAGTGACCCAGCCATGTCAGACGCCAGCGCGTTCGAGTTCAAGGACCGCATGCTCTCGCTGGGCCTCGCCCGCGTGTCGGAGGCCGCAGCCATCGCCTCGGCGAAGCTGATCGGCCGCGGCGACGAGAAGGCCGCCGATCAGGCCGCCGTGGACGCCATGCGCACCCAGCTGAACTTGCTCGACATCCGCGGGACCGTGGTCATCGGCGAGGGCGAGCGCGACGAGGCGCCGATGCTCTACATCGGCGAGGAGGTCGGCTCCGGCGAGGGGCCGGAGGTCGACATCGCGCTCGATCCGCTGGAGGGCACCACGCTCACCGCCAAGGCGATGCCGAACGCGCTGGCCGTGATCGCGCTGGCGCCGCGCGGCTCGATGCTGCACGCCCCCGACGTCTACATGTGGAAGCTCGCCATCGGTCCGGGCTTTCCCGAGGGCGTGGTGAGCCTCGACGCCGACCCCGCCGACAACGTCCGCGAACTCGCCAGGGCCAAGGGCGTGCCGCCGGAGCAGATCACCGTCTGCATCCTCGAGCGGCCCCGCCACGCCGAGATGATCGACAAGGTCCGCGCGACCGGCGCCTCGATCCGCCTCATCACCGATGGGGACGTCGCCGGCGTGATCCACTGCGCCGAAAGCAGCGCCACCGGCATCGACATGTACATGGGCGCCGGCGGCGCCCCCGAGGGCGTGCTCGCCGCCTCCGCGCTGCGCTGCATGGGCGGCCAGATCTACGGCCGGCTCTGGTTCCGCAGCGACGACGAGAAGGCCCGCGCCACCCGAGCCGGCATCACCGATTTCGACCGCGTCTACTCGCTGCGGGACATGGTGACGGCCGACGTCATCTTTGCCGCCACCGGCGTGACGGACGGCTCGATCCTGAAGGGCGCCAGGCGCGACGGCGCGTATCTGGAGACCGAGACGCTGCTGATGCGCTCCAAGACCGGCTCAGTCCGGCGCATCACCTATCGCCAGAAGAACCAGTAGCCTCGCCCGCGTGTTTCCAGCGTCGGTGCAGCCAGAACCACTGCCCCGGCGCAGCGTCGATCCAGGCGCAGTAGCGCGCGTTGATGGCGCGCATCAGCGCCTCGCCCGTCTCGCCGACGACGGGCGGCTCGAACGCCACGTCGAAGGACGCGCCGTCCGGGCGGCGCCGGGCGCAGACCGGCACCAGCGGCGCGCCGAGGCGCAGGGCCAGTTCCGCCATCGCCGCGGCGGTCTGGGCGGGCTTTCCGAGGAAGGGAAGCTCCAGACCGCCGCCGAGGCGCTGGTCCAGCAGGATCAGTACGGCGCCCCCGCCGCGCAGGTGGCGCACCATGGCGCGCTGGCCGTCCCGGCCCTTCACCATAATGGGTTCTCCGGCAAGGCGGATCTTGCCGCGGACAAGCGCGTCGAACGGCGCATTGTTCATGGGGCGGAAGATCAGGCCGACCTCCACGCCCGCGTCGCGCGCCGCCAGCCGCGCCACTTCCCAGTTGCCGAAATGCGCGCTTACAAGCACGACGCCCCGCCCAGCGGCGACGGCGGCGCGCAGGTGCTCGAGCCCGGTGGCCGGGCG
This sequence comes from Rubrimonas cliftonensis, assembly GCF_900107585.1. Classification (GTDB taxonomy): domain Bacteria; phylum Pseudomonadota; class Alphaproteobacteria; order Rhodobacterales; family Rhodobacteraceae; genus Rubrimonas; species Rubrimonas cliftonensis. The sequence goes on from NZ_FNQM01000001.1 coordinate 432,631, forward strand.
CGCCTCGCGCCGCTGCGCGACCCGCTCCATCTGTATGTATTCAAGGAGCACGCGGCCGAAATTGTCGCCCACCTGCGCGGCGAGGGCGCGCGCCCCGCGCGGATCGCGGCCGAGATGGCGCAGGTTGTCGGCGATGCGGCGCGCGAAGGGCGTCAGCGGCAGCGCGAGACGCCCGAGGCCGCCGAACAGCGCGAGCCCCGCGCGATGCGGCAGCGCCATGAACGGCGCGATCGCCAGCACGAACAGGCCGGCGGACAGCCATGCGCCCACCCCGTTGTCGCGCGCGCGGCTCACGTCCGCGCCCTCATCTGCTCCCGCCGCCAGACATAGAGGCCGGACCCGACGATGATCGCCGCACCGGTGACGGTCCACAGGTCCGGCGCGTCGCCGAAGAACAGGTAGCCCCAGAGCGCGGCGAACATCAGCGACGCGTAGGTGAAGGGCGCGATGGCCGAGGCCGGCGCCGTGTTGAACGCGACGATCAGCAGCCACTGGCCGACGGAGCCCACGCCCGCCATGCAGACCATCACCATTGCGTCGGCCCATGTCGGCGTGGTCCAGACGAAGGGAACCATCGCGCTCGCCACCACGGCCCCGAGCGTCGCGGTGTAGAGCAGCGTCGTCAGGTGGCTCTCGTCGCGGCCCAGAAAGCGCGTGGCGATGGAGTAGCCGGCGAACAGCAACGCGGCGAGCAGCGGCAGCAGGGCGGCCGGCTGGAACACGTCAGCCCCCGGCCGGACGATGATGAGCGCGCCGATGAAGCCCACCGCCACGCCCGCCCAGCGGCGCGGCCCGACCTGCTCGCCCAGCACCAGCGCCGCGAGCGCGGTGATCGCCAGCGGGGCGGTCTGGAAGATCGCGGTCGCGTCGGCCAGCGGCATCGTCGAGAAGGCGAAGAAGCCGCAGAGGGTCGCCGAGAACAGCATCGCCGAGCGGATGATCTGAAGCCTGAGATGTCGCGTGCGCGCCAGCGTCGCGATCCTCGGGCTGACGACGATCGCCACGAGCGTCGCCTGACCGGCGTAGCGCGCCCACACAACCTGCAGCGGGTCGTAACGCGCCATCAGCCCCTTCGCGACCGCGTCCATCGAGGCGAAAAGCGCCATCGCGAGGATCAGGAGCGCCGCCCCGCGCGCCTCGTGGGGCAGCGCTGCGAAGCGCGAGGCGATGACGGTCATGGTCCCTCGAAGGCAGGGGGCTTTGAACAGGGTCGCGGGCCGAAGGGTCGGCGCCGCGGTCGTCAGGTCTGCGGGACGGCCACGCCGATCATGCAGTCGCGCGTCACGAGCCCGGCGAGCCTCTCGGCGGGCCAGCCATCCGTGCCCTCCGGCCGTCGCGGCACAACGAGATAGCGCATGTCCGCGGTGCTGTCGTGGACGCGCACGGCGACGCCCTCGGGCAGTCTCAGCCCGAACTCCGCCAGCACCGCCCGAGGCTCGCGCACGGTGCGGGAGCGATAGGCGCGCGACTTGTACCAGTCCGGCGGCAGACCCAGCAGGTTGCGCGGATAGCAGGAGCAGAGCGTGCAGACGACGACGTTGTGCGTCTCGGCGTCGTTCGCCACCGCGACGAGCTTCATGGCCTCGACCTCGACGCCCATCTCGCGGCAGGCGGCGGAGCCGTCCGCGATCAGGCGGTCGCGGAAGGCGGGGTCGGTCCAGGCGCGGGCCACGACGCGCGCCCCGACGGCGGGGCTGCGCGCGTCCATCCGCGTGACCTGCGCCGCGATCTCGGCGGGCGTGGTCACGCCCTTCTCGACGAGGAGCTCGCGCACCGCGATCTCCATGCGCCGCCAGTAGGTCAGCCGGTCGTCGGCGTCGGCGGGCGGCGCGTGGTCATGGTCGGTCTCATGGCCGTCATGCGGCATCTGCGGGCTCCAGCCAGTGTTCGTAGAGCTCCACGTCGAGCGTGTCCTGCGCCGCGCCGGCGCCCCACAGCGCGGCGAGCGCGAAGCGCACGCGGTAGAGCGGCAGGGCAGGCAGGCCGTCGCGCCGCGCCGCGAGTTCCTCGGGGTTGGGAAACGCGCCGCAGACGCGCTCCACGCGCCCCGTGCGGCCGCGGATGTACCACGGCGTCCGGATATGGCCCGGGCCGTCACGAAAGCTCACCTTCACCGCGTCGCCCGGCGAGAACCGGGGGCGCCCTGCGGGATAGGGCGGCGGCGGCGCCGGGCCGACCTCGGGAAGCGCCTCAGCCCGCGGCGCCATCGAGCGACGCCTCCGCATAGCTGTCGCCGCGCGCCGCGACCTCGGCCATCTTCGCGCCCAGCTCGTCGGCGGTGAAGGCTCCGGCGTCCACGAGGTTGCGCGCCACGGCGCTCATCCAGCGCTCGTAATAGGTCATGCTCTCGAAGGCTTCCGGGCCCATCTCCTCCAGCGCGCGGCGCAGGCCGTCGACCGTGAAGAGGCCCTTGTTGGAGCACAGCACCATCAGGGCGTCCACCCGCTTCTCCCACAGGGCGAAGTCGTGTTCCGCGCGCGGCACGGGGCCGGCGGCGTCGCCGCCCATGTCGTGCCAGCTTCGGCCCAAGTCCGGGCGTGCGTCTGGGCGTGGGTCTGATGCGGTGCTCATGGCGCTGAGGCTACCGTGCGGAAACGCCGCTGTCGATGCGCGCCGCGCCCCGCGGACGCGCTATGTTGAGGGCGCGGCCGGTTCGGAGAACGCGACGGCCGCCAGAGAGAAACCGGAGGAAACAGTATGCGCAGAACGCCCATCGCAGCCCTTCTCGCCGCCGCGCTCGCCTGCCCGGCGCTCGCTCAGGACACGCCGGCCCCGGCGGGCGCCGAACTCACGATCCTCTCCCCGCAGGACGGCGCGACGGTGTCGAGCCCCGTCACGGTGATCTTCGGCCTTTCCGGCATGGGCGTCGCGCCGGCGGGGGTGGAGCGCGAGAACACCGGCCACCACCACCTGCTCATCAACGCTGCGCTGGAGGGCGACGCGCTGCGCGAGCCGATCCCGGCCGACGAGAACCACCGCCATTTCGGCGGCGGCCAGACCCAGACGACGCTTGAGCTGGCGCCGGGCGAGCACCGTCTTCAGCTCGTCCTCGGCGACTGGGCGCATGTGCCCCACGAGCCGCCGGTGCTGTCCGCGCCGATCACCATCACCGTCGAGTAGGTCGGCTCGACGCCGCGGCGACGCGGCATATCTCGTACCGCGTCGTCAATTCGGGAGGACTCCATGACATCCGCCTTCAAGATCCTCGCTGCAGCCGCCGCGCTGCTGAGCCCCCTCGCCGCCGCGGCCGACATGCTCGACGGGCGTGGCCTCGCCCGCGCCCAGCACGGGGTGGTCGGGGCGCCCGTCGACGTTGGGATACCCGCGCCGTCGTCGCCGCGCGTCTTCATCCTCAACCTGCATGACGGCATGGAGGTCGTGAGCCCTGTGAGGGTGGAGTTCGGCCTGCTCGGCATGATGGTCGCGCCTGCGGGGGAGGTCGAGGAGGGCTATGGCCACCATCATCTGCTCGTCGACGCCTCGGCGGCGGATCTGGACCTGGCGCAGCCCATCCCCGCCGACGACAGTCATATCCATTTCGGAGATGGCGCACGCGCGACCGAGATCACGCTCGCGCCCGGCGTCCATACGCTTCAACTGGTGATGGGGGACGGAAATCACGTTCCTCACGATCCGCCGGTGATCTCGGCGCCCGTGAGGATCACCGTCGTCGGCCAGGTTCCGCCAGCCGCCTCGACGATGTGAAGAGTTGCGCCGGGGTCAGCCCCCCGGCGCCGTTCGGCGCTGCGCCTAGCTGCGCGGCGCCACCACCATGATCATCTGGCGGCCTTCCATCTTCGGCATGGACTCAACCTTGCCGAGCGCGTCGACATCGGCGGAGATGCGCTCGAGCAGGCTCCGACCGATCTCGATATGCGCCATTTCGCGACCGCGGAACCGCAGCGTCACCTTCACCTTGTCCCCCTCTTCGAGGAACTTGTGCACGCTGCGCATCTTCACGTCATAATCATGCGTGTCGATGTTCGGCCGGAACTTGACTTCCTTGATCTCGATGACACGCTGGTTCTTGCGAGCCTCTGCCGCCTTCTTCTGGAGTTCGTACTTGTATTTTCCGAAATCCATGATCTTGCAGACGGGCGGGGCGGCGTTCGGCGAGATCTCCACGAGATCGAGGCCGACCTCCTCCGCCATCTGAACCCCGAGTTCAGGGCGCACGACGCCATGGTTGTCGCCGTTGTGGTCGATCAGGCGGATTTCCGGGGCTCGGATCATCCGGTTGACGCGGGGGCCGGTGTCGCGGGTCGGCGGCGCCTGATGCGGTCTTCGAGCTATGGTCCTGCTCCGTCATTGCGCCCGAACATTGCGGGCTGAAAACGCTTAAGGAGCCGCACGAGGCGACTCCGGACCCTTAAGATACCGCAGTTGCGGCGGGACGCAAGCCCGCCCTAGCGCAGGACCATCACCGTCGGTGTCGCCGGCAGCGTCTCGCGCGAGAGCGTCAGCGACCGCCCCCCCGCCTCCCGCACCTCGAAATCATCGGCCATGCCGGCGAGGAACCGGTCGAGGTTCGACGGCCCGAACCAGTGCATCGGGATCACGACGCGCGCCCTCAGCCGCTTCAGCACGTCGATCATCGCGGGGATGTTCATGGTGTAGCCGCCGTCCACCGGCGCCATCACCACGTCGAGTCGGCCGATCATGCCGTAGTGCAGGTCGGTCGGCTTGTGGTGCAGGTGCCCAAGATGGCCGATGCACAGGCCGTGGGCCTCGAAGATGAAGATCGAATTGCCGAACGGCTCGACCCCGCCATCCCAGCGGCGGATGTCCGTCGGCACGTTGCGCACCAGCAGATCATCGAGTTCGAGATAGTGCATCGCCTCCCCGCCCTCGGGGTTCCAGCCGCGCAGGACGTTGGCGATGCGCGGGTCCGGCGACGGCGTCCAGTGGCTTGAATGGGCGTGGTTCATCGTGACGATCTCGGGAACGTCGCCCCCGCCCCAGTAACCCGCGAAATCGGTGACGGCGGTCGCTCCCGCCGGCGTCTCGATGCGGAAGGCGGCATGGCCGAGAAACTCGATCGAGACCTGTTCCGGCCCCAGCGACGTCGGGATCACGCGCGGCGCCGACGGCTCGGGCCATGCGACCTGCAGACAGTTCGAGGCGAAGGCCGGAGCCGCGCCGAGCGAGGCGGTCAGGGCGAGTGCGATGGCGGCGTTGCGCATGACGACGCTCCTCTGCAATGGCGGGCCAACCGGCCAAGAGTGAGGATAGGCGCGCCGCCCCGTCAGACAAGCGGAAGAAGTTGTCGCCGGCGCGCTTCAGCGCCATTCTCATCGCAGCCGTCGCAATGGGCGGCGCCGTGCACGCCGAATGGGCGGCTCCTGATCCGGCGAAGGGCGTCCCTGAGCGGGTGCGCCAGCGTCGGCGTTGCGGAGTGGCGCGCCGCCGGAGGACTTCGCCGATGAGCAACGACGGATTTGCGGTCGCCGAGACCGGCGCCGGGCCGGAAGCGGTCCGCTGAGCATGGCTGCTGCGACCCGCGCCATCGGCATGGCGCGCAGCCTGTTGCGGCTGGTGTCGAGGCCGCTGCGCTGGCTTCTGACTGCGCTCTCCGCGCTGCGGAGCGCGACGCTGGCGGCGCTGCTGATCGTATCGCTCGCGGTCTCGACGCTGAGCGTCACCCTCGGGATACTGTCCTTCACCTCCTCCGCCTTCGTCGGCGCCGTGAGCTCGCTCGCGTCGCGTGCGGGGCTGACCACCGTTCAGGCCAGCCAGCGCGCGCTGCGCGGCCGGATCGCGAGACAGGTGGCGCAGCGCAGCCTCACCGGCGTCGCCCGCAGCCTCACCGGCGTCGCCACGCAGTCGGCGCCTTTCGTCGGCGTCGCCGCCGTCGCCGGGCTCACCGCATGGGAGATCAGCGACTACTGCGCGACCATCGAGGACATGCGCGCGCTCGACCCCGACGCCGCCGAACCCGGCGCCTGCGAGGCGGCGCGCGGCGCCGCGGCGGATCTTGCCGCGCTCGCCTCGCAAATGGGTTTGACCGCGCCGCCGCAAGCCGATAGCCCCGAGGACGCGCATTCGGGAGAGCCATGATGACGGCGCTGACGGATTTCCTGCTGATCTGGGCCGCGGTTTACGGGGCCACGGTGCTGGGCTATTTCGGGCTGGGCCTGGCGCTCGACCGCCTCAACCGACGCCATCCCGAACGGCGCATCCAGCCGAAGCGGCGCGGCGAGGACCGGGCGCGCATCGAGATCGTCCAGAGCCTCAAGTCGCTGGTCGTCACCTGCGGCTGCCTGGCGGGCGGGCTTTGGGCGCAGGCCTACGGGTTCACCCTCTGGTCTCCGCTCGCGCTGAACTGGTGGTCCGCCATCGGCATGTTCCTCGTCTCCATCTTGCTCTTCGACGCATGGTTCTACTGGGGCCACCGGCTCATGCACTGGCGGCCGCTCTACCGGCATCACCTGTGGCATCACCGCTCCGTCGCGCCGACCGTGTGGAGCAACTATTCCGACAGCCTCGCCGACGCCTTCGCGATGCAGAGCTACTACCTGATCGCGCCGATGCTGCTGCCCATCCCGGCGGCGGTGCTGATCGCACACCGGGTCTACGATCATGTGAACGGCATGATCGGGCACTCCGGCTTCGAGTACTTCGCCGACCGCAGCACCCGCTTCCCGTCGCCCTTCGTCTGCACGACGTTCCACGACCAGCACCATGAGCGCTTCGGCACGAACTACGCCAACTTCTTCTCGGCCTGGGACCGCATCTGCGGCACGCTCGCGCCGGACTACGACGAGAAGGTGCGCCGCTTCGAGAAACCCGATCCGCTGCGGAGCCCCGCCGAATGACCGACGCCGATGAGCGCCTGAACCTCGCGGACCCGCAGCAGCGCCCGCGTTTCACCGGCCTCGCGACCTTCTTCAGGGCGCCGGTCGCCGAGAGCGCCGAGGGCCTCGACATCGCGCTCGTCGGCGTGCCCTATGACGGCGGCGTGACCAATCGCCCCGGCACGCGCCACGGGCCGCGCGAGGTGCGCAACCAGTCCTCGCTGATGCGCCGCATCAATCAGGCGACCGGCGCGGCGCCCTTCGCCTCGGCGCGCGTCGCCGACATCGGCGACGCCTGGGTGGCAAAACCCTTCGAACTCAGCGGCGCCCATGCCGAGATCGAGGCGTTCTTCGCGCAGGTGAAGGCCGCCGGCGCGCGGGCGCTCGCCTGTGGCGGCGACCATTCCATCAGCCTGCCGATCCTGCGCGCGCTGGCGGGCGACGCGCCGCTCGGGATGATCCACATCGACGCCCACGCCGACACCGGCGACAATTACGGCGGCTCGCGCTTCCACCACGGCGCGCCCTTCAAGATCGCCGTGGACGAGGGGCTGCTCGACCCGAAGCGCGTCGCGCAGATCGGGATCCGCGGCTCGATGTTCGATCCCGACATGTGGAAGTTCTCCCACGACAGCGGGATGAAGGTCATCTACGTCGAGGAGTTGGAGGCCCGCGGCTGGCGGGCCTGCATGGCGGACGCGCTGGCCTTCGTCGGCGACGGGCCGATCTACGTCTCGTTCGACATCGACGCGCTCGACCCCGCCTTCGCCCCGGGCACCGGCACGCCCGAGGCCGGCGGGCTGACGATGCGCGAGGCGATGGGCATGGTGCGGATGCTGAAGGGCCGCGACATCCGCGGCGCCGACATGGTCGAGGTCTCGCCGCCCTTCGACACCGGCGGCCTCACCGCGATGAACGGCGCCACGATCATGTTCGAGCTGCTCTGCGTCATGGCGGGCGGCCCCCCGGTCCCCACCGGCCACCCCGAAGCGCCCGCCCGGGTCTAGAGCCGGGCAGGACGCGAAGCGCGGAAGGCGGCCGATGGCCTGAAGTCGCCTCGCTCGACCCTTGGCCCGTGCGACCAGCACGGGACGCGCCCTCCCTCCGGGGCTCCGCCCGTTCGCCGCTGAAAACCCTCCCCCGGAGGGTTTTCCGGGCGCGGCTCACCCCCCAAGGGAGGGCGCATTGCAACGGCGCAACCCGCTGAACCGGTGAAGTTGTTTGCGCCATAAACCGCGCCGCTCAGCCGTCGCGAAGCGCCCACCCGAGGGAGGGCGCGGCCCTCATCGCTCAGCAGCGCCGCAGGGCGGAAGGCTGAAATCCGCGCAGCCGCGCCGCTCAACTACGCGCCCCGGTCGCCTTCGCATGGGCGCAGGCTCCGGATCGGCGGCTATCCCGCCCCTCAGACCTTCGCCAACCCGGTCAGGTGGCCGAGGTTCTTGAAGAAGATGCGGACATGGGCCAGCGGCTTCGCCTTCACCAGTTCCTTGTTCATGTAGGCGTCGAAGGTGAGTTCCTGAATGTCCTTGTCGCGACACATGGCGACGAAGCGCTCGCGGCGGTTGTCGCTGGAATACCAGTACTTCTGCATCTGGCCGAGGATCCAGAACACGCCGCCATGCAGTCGCATGAAGCGCTTGCGCGCGGTGGCGAGCTTGCGCGGGTCTCCGCTCGTCAGCGTCGCGTGGGCGGCGTCGGCGGCGAAGCGGCCGCCCAGCATCGCGTAGTAGATCCCCTCTCCTGAGGCCGGCGCCACGACGCCCGAGGCGTCTCCGGCCAGCACCACATCGCGCCCGTTATCCCATTTCGCGAGCGGTTTCAGCGGGATCGGAGCGCCCTCGCGCCTGATCGTCTCGGCGCCGCTCAGGCCCGAGGCCGCGCGCAGGTCGGCTGTCGCCTGCTTCAGCGACACGCCGTCGAGCTCGGTGCCCATGCCCACGCTGGTGGTCGCGCCATGGGGAAAGACCCAGCCGTAGAAGTCCGGCGAGATGCGTCCGTCATAGATCACGTCGCACTGCTGCGCGTCCCAGTCCCGCCCCTCCGGCGAGCGGACGATCTCGTGATAGGCGATGACGTAGGGGATCGCGTCGCCGCCCGGCACCTCCTGCCGGGCGACGTTGGAGCGCGCGCCGTCGGCGCCGATCACCACCCGCGCCCGCACCCGCGTCTCCGCGCCCATCGAGGCGTCGCCCTTCGGCCGATAGACGACCTGCGCCACGCCGTCGTCGCCCCGCTCGATGCGCGCGAAGGCGCCGGCGCGGCGCTCGGCGCCGGCAAGGCGCGCCCGCTCGCGCAGCCACTCGTCGAAATGCTCGCGGTCGACCATGCCGACGAAGCCGCCTTCGATGGGAATGGTGACCTTGGCGCCCTTGGGCGAGATCATCCGAGCGCGTCGCACCTTGGCGACGAGCTGGCTTTCGGGGATGTCGAAGTCCACGATCGCCTTTGGCGGAATGGCGCCGCCGCAGGGCTTGATGCGCCCGGCGCGGTCGAGCAGCAGCACGCTGCGCCCGGCGCGGGCGAGGTCGTGCGCCGCGGTGGCGCCGGCGGGGCCGCCGCCGATCACGGCCACGTCGAATATCTCCGGCGACACAGGCTCCTGCATCATCGCGTCATTCTCCCGCCACAAGCGCCGCCGCGGGCGCGTCGTTTCGATAGTCCGCCCGGCCGCGCGGGGCGCCGGCCCGCTCCACGCCCACCGAGGCGCCGAGCCACGCCGCGACCATGAAGAGCGTCGCCTCCAGTGCGAACACCGCCGCATAGGCGAGCGAGGGCTCGCCGACGAGCGCGCGGGCGATGTCCACAAGCGTCGCGCCGAGCAGCCCGCCAAGCCCGAAGGCGATCGCCTGCGACGCGCCCCACAGGCCCATGCGCGCGCCCTCGCGCCCCGCCCCCGTGGCGCCGGCCAGCGCCATCATCGAGGCGATGGCCGCCACCGCGAACATCCCGTTCATGAAGCCGAGCGCGAAGACGTTGACGGCCAGCGGCCAGCCGGGCGTAAAGGCTCCCGCCACCAACCCCGCCAGCGCCAGCCCCGAGCCGAGGCAGCCCGCGACGATCCAGAACGACAGGCGCCCCGCCGCCTCGCCCAGCAGCCGCCTGCCCGCCGCGCTCGCCGCCACCGCCGTCAGCACCATGCCGAAGAAGATGCCCGACTGCTGCTTGGCCGCCAGCGTCGTGCTCTCGCCCACGGTGAAGCCGAAGACATGGCCGGCGAAGGGCTCCAGGATCAGATCCTGCGCCGAGAAGGCCAGCATTGAAACGAAGACGAACACCGTGAAGCGTCGCGCGGCGGGCTCGGCCAGCGTCTCGCGGAGCACGTCCATGAAGGGGGTTTGCGCGGCTTCGGCCGAAGGCGCGGCCCCGCGCTCCATGCCGATCACGCCAAGCGTCGCCAGCGTCATCGCCGCCAGCGCGACGCAGCCCGCGACGGTGACGAGCCGCGCCGGCGAATAGGGGTCGAGGAAGGCGCCGGATATGCCGGCCGTCGCGCCGAGGCCGACGATCATCATCAGCCAGACGATGGTCGCGGCCGGCGCCCGGCGCTCAGGCGCGCAGCGCGTGGCCAGCAGCGCCAGAACCGCCGTGCCCGCCGCGCCGACGCCGCCGCCGATCAGCGTGAAGGCGAAGGTCGCCAGCGCCACGCCGGGCCAGAAAGCCGTCTCCATCAGCACCGTGGCGCAGGCGGCGAGGAAGCCGCCGGTCGCCAGCGCCGCCATGCCGCCGAGAATCCACGGCGTGCGCCGCCCGCGGTCGGAGCCGTGGCCCCAGCGCGGGCGCAGCATCCCCATCGCGTAGTGCAGTCCGACCAGCAGGCCCGGCAGCATCGCCGGCAGCGCCAGCTCCACCACCATCAAGCGGTTGAGGGTGGAGGTGGTCAGCACCACGACAGCCCCGAGGCCGACCTGCGCCAGCCCCAGCCTGAAGATGCCCGCCCAGCTCAGCGGTCGCAGCGCGCCCATCGCCTCAACCCCTTCCGATCAGATGCAGCGCGCAGGCGCTGGTGAGCATCCCCAGCACGTAGAGCACGACGCCGGTGCCGTTGAACCAGGGCGCCAGCGCCTTCGGGTCGGTCATCAGCCGCCGCATCAGCGCAAGCTGGCCGAGCAGCAGGACGGCCACGATGGCGGCGTTCCAGGGCGTGTCCCACAGCCAAAGCAGCGCAACGACGACGGCCTGCGGAACCGCCATCGCCCAGCACGCCACGCGCGCCGCGCGGGCGACGCCGAGCCGCGCCGGCAGCGAGCCGAGGCCGAACCGCACGTCCCCCTCGACCGACTTGAAGTCGTTGAGCGTCATGATGCCGTGGGCGCCAAGCCCGTAGAGTATCGCGATGGCAAAAATCTTAGGGTCGGGCGCGGCGGCGGTGACGACGGCGGCGCCGGTGATCCAGGGCAGCGTCTCGTAGGAGAGGCCGCAGACGCCGGCGCTCCACCAGCCGTTGCGCTTCAGGCGGATCGGCTCGGCGCTATAGGCCCAGGCGGCGAGCACGGCCAGCGCCGTCGCGCCGAAGGCCCAAGGCCCCAGCGCCCAGCCGAGCGCCAGCGAAAGCGCGGTCCAGACCAGCGCGATCCACAGGCCCCAGCGGCCCGGCACGCGGCCCGATGGTATCGGCCGGTGCGGCTCGTTGATCGCGTCCACATGCCGGTCGCACCAGTCGTTCGCCGCCTGACTCATGCCGCAGACGAGCGGGCCGGCGAGCAGCACGCCGAGCAGGATCTGCTCCCAGTGCGCGCCGAAGGCCGCGCCGGTGGAGACCACGCCGCAGAAATACGCCCACATCGGGGGAAACCATGTGACGGGCTTCAGCAAGGTGAGCACCGCCCGCGGGTCAGGCAGGCGCCCGCCCCTCGCATCTCCAGGTTCCGACAGGTTTTCGCTGACAGCCATACTGTCAATTAAACATGACGCTTTGCGCTGCGCAAAGCGGATTCGCCGCCCCAAACGCCGCACCCGCCCAAGGGGCCCAGCGCCATTCGGCCGCCCGGCCCTATGCGCGGCTGGCGCCTCAGTCCTCCGGCTCGACCCTGAAGGTGAGCGGATGCCCCTCCTTGGCCGCCATGGCGTGCGCCTGCGCCGCCCTGGTCTCGGCCACTTCGCGCGTGAACACCGCCACGACGCAGGCGCCCTTCTGATGCGCGGTCAGCATCACGCGCCTGGCTTCGGCCTCGCCCATGCGGAACACCGCCTTGAGCACGATGCAGACGAATTCGCGCGGCGTGAAGTCGTCGTTGATCAGCACGACCCGATAGAGCCTGGGCCGCGCCGAGCGCGTGACGGTCTTCGGCCGTATGACGGTGACGATGTCAGGCATCCCCGAGGCCCTCCCCGCGCGGGACATAGCGCGCGGCGGCCGCGGCGTCAGGCGTCGCGAGCGTTCCGCAGGCCGTCGCCGCCGGGATCGTCCGCCGCGTCGGCGTCCGCGTCGTCGCCGACCCCGTCCTCGTCCGCGGGCGACAGCAGGTCGCGCGCGACGACCGGCTGGGCGAACATGCGGCGCACCTCGTCCATGCGATCGTAGCTGTCATCGAGCTTGAAGGCCAGGTCAGGCGTGTATTTCGTCGTCATCGCCCGCGCCACCGAGCGGCGCAGTTCGCCCTTCGCGCGGCCTAGGGCGGCGAGCGCCTCGTCGGCGCCGCGACCGCCGAGCGGCATCACATAGGCGATGGCGTGGCGCAGGTCCGGCGTCACGCGCACCTCGGACACCGTGATCGAGGCCCCCATGAGCCCCGGCTCATGGGTGTCGCCCCGGATCAGCGCGTCGGCGAGCGCGCGACGGATCTCCTCGCCTACCTTCAGCATGCGCTGCGAAGGGCCGGCGCTCGCTGGTCTGGCCATGGCAGTGCCCGAGCGCGGCCCTTACAGGCTGCGCTCGATCTCCTCGGTGGTGAAGATCTCGATGACGTCGCCCTCGCGGATGTCCTCGTAGTTCTCGAAGGCCATGCCGCACTCCTGGCTCACCTGGACCTCCTTGACCTCGTCCTTGAAGCGCTTGAGGGTCTTCAGCTTGCCTTCGTGGATCACGACGTTGTCGCGCAGCAGGCGCACGCCCGCATGGCGGCGCGCGACGCCTTCGGTGACGATGCAGCCGGCCACCTTGCCGACGTTCGAGACCTTGAACACCTGCTTGATCTCGGCGTAGCCGATGAAGGTCTCCTTGATCTCCGCCGAGAGCAGGCCCGACGCCGCCGCCTTCACGTCGTCGACGAGGTTGTAGATCACCGAATAATAGCGGATCTCCACGCCCTTCTGGTTGGCGCTCTCGCGGGCCGGCGCGTTGGCGCGGACGTTGAAGCCGATGATCGGCGCGTTCGACGCGTCGGCGAGCTGCACGTCGCTCTCGGTGATCGCGCCGACGCCCGACTGCAGCAGCCGCACCCGCACTTCCTCGTTGCCGATCTTCTCCAGCGCCTGCGCGATGGCCTCCGCGGAGCCCTGCACGTCGGCCTTCACGAGGATCGGAAGCTCCTTCACGTTCTCGTCGGCCTTGGCCTGCGCCAGAAGCTGGTCGAGCGAGGCGCGGGCGCCCGTCGCCGCCTGCTTCTCGCGCGAGAGCCGCTGGCGGTAGTCGGCGATCTCGCGGGCCTTGGCCTCGCTCTCGACCACGTTGAGCACGTCGCCGGCCTCGGGCGTGCCGTTGAGGCCCAGCACCTCGACCGGCGCCGAGGGTCCGGCCTCCTTGACGCGCTCACCGGCGTCGTCCACCAGCGCGCGCACCTTGCCCCACTGCTCGCCGACCACGAAGATGTCGCCCGGGCGCAGCGTGCCGCGCTGCACCAGCACGGTGGCGACCGGGCCGCGGCCCACGTCGAGCTTCGCCTCGATCACGGCGCCCTCGGCGGGGCGGTCGGGATTGGCCTTGAGGTCGAGCACCTCGGCCTGCAGCGCGATGTTCTCCAGCAGGTCGTCGAGGCCCGCCCGCGTCACCGCGGACACCTCGACGTCGAGCACGTCGCCGCCGAGCTTCTCGACGAACACCTCGTGCTTGAGCAGATCCTGCCGCACCCGGTCAGGCTGCGCCGACGGCTTGTCGCACTTGTTGATCGCCACGATCATCGGCGCGCCGGCGGCCTTGGCGTGGGCGATGGCCTCCTGCGTCTGCGGCATCACGCTGTCGTCGGCGGCGACCACGAGGATGACGATGTCCGTCACCTTGGCGCCGCGCGAGCGCATCGAGGTGAAGGCCGCGTGGCCCGGCGTGTCGAGGAACGTCACCTTGGCGCCCGAGGGCGTCGTCACCTGATAGGCGCCGATGTGCTGGGTGATGCCCCCCGCCTCGCCCGAGACCACGTTGGTCTTGCGCAGCGCGTCAAGCAGCGAGGTCTTGCCGTGGTCGACGTGGCCCATGATGGTGACGACCGGCGCGCGCGGCTGGAGATCGGCGGCTGAGTCTTCTGCGGTGTCGATCACGTCCTCCACATCCGCCTCGGAGACGCGGATGAACTTGTGTCCGAATTCCTCCACCACGAGCTGCGCGGTGTCGGCGTCGAGCGACTGGTTGATGGTGGCCATGACGCCCATCTTCATGAGCGCCTTGACCACGTCGGCGCCGCGCTCGGCCATGCGGTTGGCGAGCTCCTGCACCGTGATCGCGTCGGGGATGCGCACGTCGCGCACCACGCGCTCGCGCTCGGCCTGGCCGCCCATCTTGCGCTTGTCGCGCTCCTGGCGGCGGCGCATGGCGGCGAGCGAGCGGGTGCGCCCGCCCTCGGCGCCGCCGGTGAGCTGCTCGATGGTCAGCTTGCCGGAGCGGCGCCGGTCGCCCGTGTCCTTCGTCCTGGGGGTTGCGGGGCGCTTGGGCGCCTCCACCGGCGTCGGCGCGCCGCGGGTGCGGCGGGCGGGCCGATCCTCCTCGGTCGGGATCTCGTCGGGCCGGGTGACGGCGATCGGCGACGGGCGCGCCGGCGCGGCGGCGGCAGGCTTGCGGGCGGCCTCCTCGGCCTCCTTGCGGGCGCGGGCCGCAGCCTCGGCCTGAGCGGCTTCCTCGCGCTCACGGCGCACCTGCTCCTCCGCCTCGCGGCGGGAGATCTCGTCGAGTTCCTTCTTGCGGCGCTCGGCCTCCTCGGTGCGGCGGCGTTCAGCCTCCACCTCGAGCTTCTTGCGGGCCTCCTCGTTGCGCTGGGCCGCCTCGAGCGCCTTCAGGCGACGCGCGTGCTCCTCGGGCGACAACGCCTTGTGGACGGCGCCGCGTCCTCCCTGGCGGTTGGCCGCAGAGGGGCGGCCGCCGGCCTGCTGGCCGCGCGCGGGCTGGGCGCCGGACGCCTGCCCGGCCCCGGCCTGTCCCGAACCGGCGCGCGCGACGGGTGCGGAGCCGGGCCGCCCGGCGGCAGGCTGCGGCTGAGCGGGGCGCGCCTGGGGAGCCGGGCGCGGCGCGGCGCCATCGGTCGAGGCAGGTCGCGGCGCGGCGCTTCCGGTCGGGGCCGCGGCGTCGCGGCGCGTCGCTGCGATCGGCGCCGCACGCACGGCCGCAGCCTGGCTTGCCGCAGCCGCGCTCGTGGCGGCCGGGCTCGTCGCTGCCGGGCTCGTCGCTGCCGGGCTCGTCGCTGCCGGGCTCGTGGCGGCCGGGCTCGGGGCGGCCGGGCTCGTGGCGGCCGGGCTCGTGGCAGCCTGACCCGACGCAGGCCGGCTTTCCGGAGCGGCGGCCGGCGTACTGGCCACAGGCGCCTGGTCTCCGGACTTTTCGGCCGCGGCGCTCCCGGCGGCCTTGCTCTCGGCCTGCTTCGGCCCGGCGCCGGCGTCCGCCACGGGCGGCGTCGGCGCGGCCTTGGCCGTCGCCTCGCCGGCGGCGGGCGCGCCAGAGGGCGCCTCTGCGGCGGGCTTCGCCGCGGCGGGCGCCGCCGACGGCGCTTCTGCGGCAGGCTTCGCCGCGGCCGGCGCCGGCGCGGCGGCTTCCACCGGCGCGGCCGTGGAGCCGGCCGCCTCGGCGGGGCGCGCGACCGGCTTCACGACCGCGCCGCGCGGCGCCTCGCCCGCCGGCTTGGCGGGCGCGGGCCGCGTCTCCACGGCCTTGCTCTCGGCGGGGCGCACGGCGCCGGGCAGCGTGACGCCTGACGCAGGCGATGGCGCCACGACGCGCTTGCGCACCTTCTCGACCACGACGGACTTGCTCCGCCCATGCGAGAAGCTCTGACGAACCCGCGTGGTCTCGCCGCTTCCCCGCAGAGTGATCGTCCGGCCGCCGCTCTTCGTGTCGCCGTTGTCGTCGTTCATGAACCGTCCTTCGCAAGGGCGCGCCGCGCGCGTCCTTCATCCTGTCGTCCCGCCGACCCCACATGAGCCGACCCCGTGCCGTCCGTCGCCGCCGCCGGCGGTCGTCAGTCGGGAACGCAATCCGGACCGCTGGACGCCTTCGCCCCGGTCCCGGCGTTTCCGCCTTCGTCAGCGTTCCGGCTGCGGAACCCCGCGAGCCGCCGCGCCTCGCGCACTGCGCGATCGGCTGCGCCGCCGACTCCGAGCACCGCGTGTATCACGAATGCGCGCCCGAACGCCAACCCCAGTTCTTCACGGCTCAGCGCGTCGATCAGCGCCGCGTCGCCGGCCATCGGGCGCAGCTTTGCGCGCTGCTCCTCCGAGCCGTCGCTGGCCTCCAGCAGGGCCGCAACCGCGCCCTGCTTGAGCCGCGCCTTGACCTTCTCGAAGCCCGTCGCCGCCAGTCCGGCCTTCCGGGCGATGCCCAGCGCCTCCACCGCGCGGCGCGCGAGCCCCTGCTCCACCATCTCCGCCAGACCCTCCGGCGGCCGCGCCGGGGCCTTGAATCCCCGGGCGAAAAGGTTGCGCTTAGCCGCCTTCTCAACTTCCGCGCGCGTCGCCGAAACCCAGACGCCGCGCCCCGGCAGCCGCTCGGCCAGATCGGGCGTCACGATACCCTCCGGCGACAGCGCAAAGCGAATCAGCCGCGCAGCGTCGCCGGAGACGCCGGTGGCGACGCAGCGCCGCTCCGGTCCCGTCTCGATCTCGGGCCGCCGACCGCCGCGCGCCACCGTAGCCGTCTCCGCCTTCAGGCCGCCCCTCAGACCGGCCGGCCAGCGTCGGCCTCAGCCGCCGCGACCTCATCAAGCGGCGTCCCGACCTCCTCGCCGGGCTTCTCCGCCTCGTTCTCCGCGTCGAGCGCAAGCTCATCGAGGGACACCATGCCGAGCTGGACGCGCGCCGTCATCACCAGCGCCTGCGCCTCCTCCAGCGTCACGTCGAAGGGTTCGAGGATGCCGTCGTCCTTCTGCCGACGGCCGTCGGCGCCTTCGGTCACGCCACCGGCGAGCTCCCAGTCGGCGCAGGTCGCGAAGTCGGAGAGGCTCAGCACCCCGTCCTGCGCCAGCGCCAGCAACATCTGCGGCGAGAGGCCCTGGAACGTGATCAGGTCCTCCTGCGCGCCCAGCGCGCGCGCCTTCTCAAGCGCCTGCGCCGCCTGCTCCTCCAGATGCTCGCGGGCGCGCGCCTGAAGCTCCTCCGCCGTCGCCTCGTCGAAGCCGTCGATGGCGGCCAGCTCGTCGTGCTCGACGAAGGCCACCTCCTCGATGCTGGTGAAGCCCTCCGCCACCAGAAGCTGCGCCACCATCTCGTCGATGTTCATCGCGTCCATGAACATCTTGGAGCGGGCCTCGAACTCGGCGCGGCGGCGCGAGCTCTCCTCCTCCTCGGTCATGATGTCGATCGACCAGCCGGTGAGCTGGCTGGCCAGCCGCACGTTCTGGCCGCGCCGGCCGATGGCGAGCGAAAGCTGCTCCTCGGGCACCACCACCTCGGCGCGCATCGCGTCCTCGTCCATCACGACCTTGGACACCTCGGCCGGCTGGAGCGCGTTCACGAGGAAGGTCGCGGTGTCGGAGGTCCACGGAATGATGTCGATCTTCTCGCCCTGAAGCTCGCCGACCACGGCCTGCACGCGAGAGCCCCGCATGCCGACGCAGGCGCCCACGGGATCGATGGAGTTCTCGTAGCTGATGACGCCGATCTTGGCGCGCGAGCCGGGGTCGCGCGCGACGGCCTTGATCTCGATGGCGCCGTCGTAGATCTCCGGCACCTCCATCTTGAACAGCTCCGCCATGAACTCCGGCGCAGTGCGGCTGAGGAAGATCTGCGGGCCGCGCGCCTCGGCGCGCACGTCGCGGACATAGGCGCGGATGCGGTCGCCGACGCGATAGGCCTCGCGCGGGATCAGCTGGTCGCGGCGCAACATCCCCTCGCCGCGGCCGAGATCGACGATGACGTTGCCGTATTCGACCCGCTTGACCACGCCGTTGATGATGGTCCCGATGCGGTCCTTGTATTCCTCGTACTGCCGCTCGCGCTCGGCCTCACGGACCTTCTGGACGATGACCTGCTTGGCGGTCTGCGCGGCGACTCGGCCGAACTCCATCGTCGGCAGCGTGTCGATCTCGACGAAATCGCCCACCTCGGTCTCGGGGTTGAGCGCGCGGGCCTCGTCGAGGCTCATCTGACCCTGGTAGTTCTCGACCTCCTCCACGACCTCCTTGACCCGGGTCATGGTGATCTCGCCGGTCTTGCGGTCGATGGCGGCGCGCACGTCGACGTCGGCGCCGTAGCGGGCGCGGGCGGCCTTGCCGAGGCTGTCCTCCATCGCCTCGAGCACCAGCTCGCGGTCGATCAGCTTCTCGCGCGCCACGGCGTCCGCGATCTGCAGCAGCTCAAGCCTGTTGGCCGATACGGCGGTGCTCATTGGCGCGTCTCCTCGGTCTGCGCGTCGCGGGACGCGTCGTCCTCTTGTTCTTCATCGTCATCGTCGTCGGGCGTTTCGACGACCTCATCGAACGCCGCGGGGTCGAAGCCCTTGTCGGCCTGGGCCTTCAGCGACGCCTCGATCAGCGCGTCGGTCAGCACCAGCTTGGCGTCCGACAGCGCCCCGAAGGGGATGCGCGCCGCCTCGCCGCTCTCCAGCGTCAGCAGCACCTCGTCGCCGTCCAGCCCCGTCAGGTCGCCCGCGTAGCGCTTGCGGCCATTGATCAGCTCGTCGGTCTCGAGCTTCGCCGTCCAGCCCTTCCAGCGCTCGAAGTCCTCCAGCCGCGTCAGCGGCCGGTCGATGCCCGGCGAGGACACCTCCAGCGCGTATTCGCGTTCGATGGGGTCCTCCACGTCGAGCAGGGCGGAGAGCGCGCGGCTCAGGTCGGCGCAGTCGTCGATCTCCATGCGGCCGTCGGGCCGCTCGGCCATGACCTGCAGCGTGATGCGCCTGCCGCCCATCAGCCGCACGCGCACCAGGTCGAACCCGAGCCCCTCGACGGTGGGCGCGATAAGGTCTGCGATGCGCCGGTCCACAGGCGCCTTTGCGAGCATGTCGGCCATGGCGGCGGCTTGAGCTCCAGAAAACGAAAAAAGGCCGCAGATAGCGGCCCGCCTCGTCTCCCGTGGGACCCGCCTGGGTTGGCGAGACCGCCGCTGTGGCGTGGCGTATACGCCCAGCCGCCCGCCGTGGCAAGCGTGCGAGACGAACCTTGCGCTGCGCGGCGGCGGCGAACTCCGCTCAGACCGAGGTGATGCGCCCCGGCCGCGTCCGCGGACCCGGCGCCGCCTCGACGCGGCCGCGGCCGCGCTCGCGCGCCTTCGCCAGCGCCTTGCCGGCGCGCAGGCAGATCTCCGCGAGCGTCGCGTCGTCGGGCTGGAGCACCGCGACGCCGGCGCAGATCGAGGCGCGGCCGCCGTTCACCTCGATGAACGGATCCTCGGAGATCGCGTCGCGCACGCGGCGCACCGCCTCCACGCCGTTCTCGATCTCGGATTCCGGCATCATCGCCACGAAGACCTCGCCCTCCCAGCGCGCCACCACGTCATAGCCGCGCAGCACCTGCACCATCGTCTCCGCCGAGAGCCGCAGGGCGCGGTCGCGCGCCACGGGGTCCGCGCCCGGCGCGTCCGCCTCCAGTTCGATCAGCGCGACGGAGAGGCTGCGCCCGGTGCGGCGGGCGCGGGAGATCTCGTCGCGCCCGCGCCGCATCGCGCCGAGGCGATTGGGAAGCCCGGTGAGCGGATCTTCGAGGCGCGCGGGGTCGGCGCGGCGCTGCGCCTCGTCAAGCCGCTCCGTCAGCGCCGCGAAGCCGTGGGCCAGCCGCGCCGCGTCGTCGGCCGGCACGGTTCCGGCGCGGCGCGGCGGGATGAACTCCGCCGCGCTGTCGGCGATCTTGCCGACCGGGTCCAGCCGCCCGCGCAGGGACAAGGCGCTGAAGACGGAGACCGCCGCCGCCGCGCCCAGCGCGCCGAGGCCGGCGGCGCCGGCGGGGAGTATCTCAAGCGCGAGGCCAAGGCCCGCCAGCAGCGGCGCTGCGGCCGCCGCGCCGCACCACGTCAGGCCAGCCGCGCGCAAACTGAGCGGGCGTCTGCCGCGCGCCGGCGCATTCCGCCTTTCGCCGCGATCCGCCATCGATCCCCCCACACGCACACGATGCTACACGATCGCTGTGGCATGAGCCCTTCTAAAAAAGCGTTTCTCCGGCGGCGGACTCGCTTTGAGGCGCGGGAAGAAACGCTTCCGGGAGAGCGGCGTTGAGCCAGCGCAACCTTGGGCGGAAGCGCCCCCGCTGCGCACGCGCCGCCAGTCAGCTTCGATGGCGGACCGCGCGACTCAGCGCCGCGCGCACCGCCTCGACCTCAAGGGGGCAGGCCATCGCGTCGGCCGCACCGGCCACCGGGGTCGCGCGCCAGGACGGGCCGGAGGGCCGCAGGGCGTCTGCGTCGACCGCATAGACGACGCGGTGGGCGCCGTCGGGCTCGTCGAAACTGTGCAGCGGCGTCGGGCGCCCCGCTCCCTCGCACCAACGCGCGATCAGGCCGCTCAGCGATGCCGGGTCGTCGGCGGGGCCGAAGGCGGCGGCGGTGGGCAGGCGCAGCCCGCGCCCGTCCTCGCGGGTGAGGATCGCGTCGCCCGCCCGCGCAACCACGCTCAGGCGCACGCCCGAATCGAGCGCCGCGAACCTGCCCCCGCAGTAGAGCAGCGGCGCCGCAGCGGCGCGCCCGAAGCCGATCACCTCGCCGATCACGATGACATGATCGCCCGCGTCGATGCGCTCGCGCATGCGGCAGTCGAACCACGCCGCGACCCCGCGGAACACCGGCGCCCCGGTCTCGCGCGGCCCCCAGGCGACCGAGGCGAACTTGTCCGCGCCGCGCGTCGCGAACACGCGCGCGACCTCCTGCTGGTCGGCCGAGAGCACGTTGACGGCGAAGCCGTCGGCCTGCGCGAACACCGGATAGCTCGCCGCGCCGCGCCCCAGGCACACGAGCACCAGCGGCGGCTCCAGCGAGACGGAGGTGAACGAGTTGGCCGTGAAGCCCGCCGGCCTGCCGTCCGGCCCCAGCGCCGTCGTCACCGTCACGCCGGTCGCGAAGCCGCCCAGCGCGCGCCGCAGCATCGCGCCGTCAAGCGTCCCCGCCGGGGCGCCCGCGCCCTCGCCGGCGTCTCCCATGGCGCCGTCCTCGGGGGCGGTCGATGTCGCGCGTGCGACGCCCATGCAATGCTCCCTTGCGCGCCCGTCGCGCCACCTGCGACATATGGCCCGCGACGGCCCCGTTGTCTAACACGAACGTCGCGGGCGAGACGCCATGTGCGGCAAGCGGAGAGCGGACGATGCAGACGCGGATACTGGTCGGGGCGGGCGCGGCGCTCGCAGCGGTCGCCGCCGCCGCGGCGGCGCAGGGCGGCGCGGCGATGGCGCTGACCGCGCTGATCGGCGCCGCGGCCGGCGTCGCGCTCTATCACGCCGCGTTCGGCTTCACCGCGGCCTGGCGGCGTTTTTCGCGCGAGGGGCGCGGCGCGGGTCTGCGCGCGCAGATGCTGCTCATCGGCCTGACCTGCCTGCTCACCTTCCCGATGATGGCGTTCGGCCCGGCGATGGGCCTGAACGCCCAAGGAAACATCCTGCCGATGGGGCTCGCCTCGGCGCTCGGCGCCTTCCTGTTCGGCGTGGGGATGCAGATCGGCGGCGGCTGCGCCTCGGGCACGCTGTTCGTGGCCGGCGGCGGCTCGACGCGCATGGTCGTCGTGCTGATCGCCTTCGTCGCCGGCTCGGTCTGGTCCACCGCGCATTACGACGTCTGGGGCGCTTGGCCGATGCTGAACGAGCGCCGCGGCGTCTCGCTGCTCGCCGAGTTCGGCCTCGGCGGCGCGTTGCTGGCCATGGCGCTGGCGCTGGGTGCGATCTGGCTCGTCAGCGCGTGGTGGGAGAAGCGCCGCCATGGCGCGCTCGAACCCCTGCGCCCCACCGCCTCGCTGCTCGCCGGCCCGTGGTCGCTCGCCGCCGGCGCCGTCGCGCTGGCGCTGGTCGGGGCCGCGACAATGGCCGTCACGGGGCGGCCCTGGGGCGTGACCTGGGGCTTCGCGCTCTGGGGCGGGCTGGGCGCGGAGGCGCTGGGGATGGACGTGCGCTCGTGGAGCTACTGGGGCGGCTGGCGCTCCGGCGCGCTCGACGCCGGCGTGTTCGGCGTCCCGACCTCGGTGATGAACCTCGGGATCGTCTGCGGCGCGATGGCGGCGGCGGCGCTCGCGGGCCGTTTCGCGCCGACGCTGAACCTCTCGACGCGCGACGTGCTGACGGCGATCGTCGGCGGGCTGATCATGGGCTGGGGCGCGCGCATGGCCTATGGCTGCAACATCGGGGCCTATCTCGGCGGGCTGGTCTCAGGCTCGCTGCATGGCTGGTGGTGGCTGATCTTCGGCTACGCCGGCAGCCTGCTCGGCGTGCGAGTCCGCGGCCTGCTGGCGATGGACCCGCCGCCGGCGCGCACCGCGCCGGCGTGAGGCGCCGTAGGCCCAATGGCTGAGACCTTCGAGGCCGTCATCCTCGGCGCCGGCGCCGCGGGCATGATGTGCGCCGCCCACGCCGCCGCGCGCGGGGCCCGCGTGCTGGTGGTCGACCACGCCCGCGCGCCCGGCGAGAAGATCCGCATCTCCGGCGGCGGGCGCTGCAACTTCACCAACCTGAACACGACGCCCGACCGCTTCCTCTCCGCCAACCCGCATTTCGCGAAATCCGCGCTGGGCCGCTACCGCCCCGAGGATTTTTTGGCGCTGGTGGAGCGTCACGGCATCGCGTGGCGCGAAAAGACCCTCGGCCAGCTTTTCTGCGACGGCTCGGCGAAGCAGATCGTCGCGATGATGGTGGCGGAGATGGCGGCCGCCGGCGCCGAACTCCGGCTCGGCGTCTCGGTCGAGGCGCTGGAGCGCGGGGCCGACGGCTGGTGGCTGCGGCTGAGCGACGGCGCCGCGCTCGCCGCCCGGCGCTTGGTGGTGGCGACGGGCGGCAAGTCGATCCCCAAGATGGGCGCCACAGGCTTCGGCTACGATGTCGCCCGCCGCTTCGGCCTCAAGCTCACCGAGACGCGCCCAGCCCTCGTGCCGCTCACCTTCACCGGCCCGGCGCTGGAGGCCTTCGCCGGGCTGGCCGGGGTCGCCGCGCAGGCCACGGTCGCCTGCGGGCGGACGGCCTTCGACGAGGCGCTGCTCTTCACCCATCGCGGCCTCTCCGGCCCGGCGATCCTGCAGATCTCCTCCTACTGGCGCGAGGGCGAGCCGATCACCGTGGGCCTGCTGCCCAACGCGCTGCCGGCGCTGAAGGCGCGGCGCGCGGCGGGCGGCGGCGTCGGGGTCGCGGCGGCGCTGGCGGAGCGGCTGCCGCGCCGCCTCGCCGCCTTTCTCGCCGAGGGCTTCGACGCGCCGCTCGCCGCCACCTCCGACGCCCGTCTCGCGGAACTCGCCGCGAGGCTCGGCGCATGGCCGCTGCGGCCGACCGGCTCGGAGGGCTGGCGCACCGCCGAAGTCACCCTCGGCGGCGTCGACACCGCGGGCCTCGACGCCGCGACGCTGGAGGCCCGCGCCGTTCCCGGCCTTCACTTCATCGGCGAGGTGGTGGACGTGACGGGCTGGCTCGGCGGCTACAACTTCCAGTGGGCCTGGGCCTCGGGCTGGGCGGCGGGCGCCGCGATCGCCGCACGCGCGGCGTGAATAATCGGTCAATGATCGAATTGTCCCGCGGTAATTGACACCCGTTTAAGTCCCCGGGCCCGAGTTTCGCACCATCCGAGATCGGAGGCGGTCGTCCGAAAATGCATGTTCGCATCAGAAATGGCCTCAAAGGCGTCTCCCTGCGGACGCTCGCGCTGACGGCCTTCGTCGTCCTCTGCGCAGCTGCGGGCCTCTTGCAGCTCGACAGGGCCGTGCGGGACTGGCGGGCCACGACGGCCAACCGCGCCGAACTTGCCTGGCGCGCGCTGCATCTGCTCGACGCCATCGGCTATCGCGGCTTCATGCAGAACTTAAAGAACGCAGTTCTTCACCCTGACATGTCGCACGATCTTGGCGCGGCCGAGCGCGATCTTGAACAGGCGTTCGGCAACCTTGCCGCGTTCGACGCCTCCGCGGCGGCGCTTGGCGTCCCTGCGCGGACCACGGCGCTCCGGACGGCGCTGATGCGCCATCGCGCGCGGCTGACCCTGATCCCGCAACTCGCTTCTCTCGGTGTTTCGCCGGGGCGGATCGACGATCTGCTCATGGTCCGCGACGAGGCGGCCCTGCGCGACGTCGACGGGCTGCTGACCGCCGCCCACGAAGCGCTCGACGCGGCCCACGCGCAGTCGGCCGATCTGGCGGGAACCGCCGCGGCGCTCGGCGTCGGGGCCGCGGTCGCGCTGGCCGCCGGCGCCGTCAGCGTCGCCTGTCAGCGGGCGCAGGGCGCGGCGCGGCGCGCGTTGGAGATTCAGGTCGCCGAGCGCACCGCCG
Organism: Rubrimonas cliftonensis; assembly: GCF_900107585.1. Taxonomy (GTDB): domain Bacteria; phylum Pseudomonadota; class Alphaproteobacteria; order Rhodobacterales; family Rhodobacteraceae; genus Rubrimonas; species Rubrimonas cliftonensis. The sequence continues at coordinate 457,147 of NZ_FNQM01000001.1, forward strand.
ATCTCTCGGCGGCGCTCGCCAAGGAGCGACACCTGTCCGCGCTCCAGCGCCGGTTCGTCGGCCTCGTCAGTCACGAGTTCCGCACGCCGCTGAGCATCGTCGATCTGACGATGAGCCAGACCGTCCGAAAGGTCCGCAGAACCTGCGACCCCGCCGCGCAGGCCATCGTCGAGGACGCCGGGGCGCAGGTGCGCATCGCGGTCGCGCGGCTCGTCCAGCTCATCGACACGACGCTGCTCGCGGCGCGGATCGACGACGGTCAGATCGGCTTCGACCCGGAGGCCGTCGACCTTGCGCCGCTGCTCGAGGAAGCCCGGCAAACCTGCCTGCAGATATTTGAGGGCCGCCAGTTCGTCCTGAACGTGAGCGACGACATCGGGGCCGTGCAGTGCGACCCGGGGCATCTGCGGCAGATCCTCTGGAACCTTCTCTCCAACGCCGCGAAATACAGCGAAGAGGGCGCGCGCATCGAGACGAGCGCCGGACGCGACCGCGACAGCGGGGAAATCGTGATCACGGTGCGCGACAGCGGGCTCGGCATCGGCCCGGCCGACCTCGCCCGCCTCACGGAGCGCTACTTCCGCGGCGACAGCGGCGAGGGCCGGCCCGGCGTCGGCCTCGGTCTGCACATCGTCGCGAAGTTGCTGGCGCTGCATCGCGGCAGGCTTGAAGTGGAGAGCGAACTCGGCAGGGGAAGCGCGTTCTCGGCGATCTTCCCGGCGCGCCCCGCGCAGGTCGCCTCCTGCGTCCGCGCGGCCTGAGCGCGCCGCCGAACGCGACCGCCCCGGCGCCGAGAGGCGCAGCTCAGCGCCGGAAACCGCCCTTTCGCCAAAGCGGCGAGCCCATCGCGTCTGGGCGCCCGGGAACGGCGCCGGAGCGCGGGCGCAGCGCCGACGCCCCGGCGCCGCGGCCCCTTGACGGCGGAAGCGGCGGCTGACGCCGGCGCTTCGAGGACCTCACCGCTTCCCCTCGAAGCGGTCGGCGATCAGCCGGTCCAGCGAGCGCACGCCCCATCCGGTCGCGCCCGCCGGCGCGTAGTCGGTCGCCGCGCTGCGCAGGGTGACGCCGGCGATGTCGATGTGCGCCCAGGGCAGCCCGTCCTTCACGAAGCGCTTGAGGAACTGCGCCGCGGTGATGCTGCCCGCCGGCCTGCCGCCGACGTTCTTCATGTCGGCCAGCCGCGACTTGAGCTGCTTGTCGTAGTCCTTGCCGAGCGGCAGCCGCCACGCCCCCTCGCCCACCGCGTCGCAGGCGGCCTTGAGGTCGTTGGCCAACGCGTCGTCGGTGGAGAAGAAGCCCGCGTTGTGGTTGCCGAGCGCGATGATGACTGCCCCGGTCAGCGTCGCGAGGTCGATCATGGCGGCGGGCCTGAACGTCTCCTGCGCGTACCACATGGCGTCGCACAGGACCATCCGGCCCTCGGCGTCGGTGGAGATGATCTCGACCGTGTCGCCCTTCATGGTGCGGATGATGTCGCCCGGCCGCATCGCGCGGTCGGACGGCATGTTCTCCACAAGTCCAACGATTCCGACGACATTCGCCTTCGCCTTGCGCAGCGCCAGCGTCCGCATCACGCCCGAGACGACCGCGGCGCCGCCCATGTCCATGGTCATCTCCTCCATGCCGGAGGAGGGCTTGATCGAGATGCCGCCGGTGTCGAACACGACGCCCTTGCCCACCAGCGCCAGCGGCGCCTCGTCGCCGCCGCCCATCCACTTCATCACGACGAGCTTGCTCTCGGAGATGGAGCCGTGGCCGACCGCCAGCAGGCAGCGCATGCCGAGCTTCTCCATCTCGGCCTCGCCGAGGATCTCCACGTCGAGGCCCAGCTCGCCCATCGCGCCCAGCCGCGCGGCGAAATCGTCGGTGGTGAGGATGTTCGCGGGCTCGTTGACGAGATCGCGGGTGAAGAACACGCCCTCCGCCAGAGCCGCCATCGGGCCGGAAAGCCGCGCCACCTTCTCCGGCGCGTCGGAGGCGAAGGTGATGCGGCGCGGCGCGGGGCCCGGCTTCTCGTCACCCTCCTCGCCGTTCTCCTCGCCCAGCGTCACGGCCTTGTGATCCTTGAAGTCATAGAGCCGCAGCGCCGCGCCGAACGCCGCCTCCGCCTGCGCCTCGGGCGCGCCGTCGCCGTAGATCGTGACCGCGCCGGACCCCAGGCGCCCCGCCGCCGCCGAACCCGCGCGCCGAGCGTCCTCCCCGGTTTCGCCGAGCGCGACGACGATAAGCCGCGTCGCCTTCATGCCGGCCGGAAAGGACAATGTCGCCGCGTCGCCGGGCTTGTTCTTGAATTCCTTCGACGCCAGCAGCCGGGAGACCGCGCCCTGCGCCGCCGCGTCGGCGGCCTGCGCGGCGGGGCCAAGGGCGCCGCCGGGCCGCGCGAAAACGACCACCGCGCCCTCCATCGAGGTGATGGGAGCGTCCTCGAACGCGACATAGGTGATCTCGGCGGGACTGGTCATGGCGGGCTCCAGATGCGACTTCATGCGATGAGTAGCCCGCCAACGCGCCCGGGCCAAGTCGGGCGCCGGCGCAGCGGGGCCGGCCCGGCGCGCCGGCGGCGCGACGACGCGAGAAGGAGGCCCGCAGGATGCCCACCCGCCTGTCGCGATATGTGCTGCGCGAGCTGGCGCGGCCGTTCGCCTTCTTCCTTCTGGTGCTGACCGCGGTGATCTGGCTGACGCAGTCGCTCGGCGTCATCGAAATCGTGGTGAACAGCGGCCAGAGCGCCGGGCTGTTCCTGCAGTTCGTCGCGCTGCTGGCGCCGGCGGCGCTCGCCATCGTCCTGCCGCTGGCGGCGTTCGCGGCGACGCTCTACGCGGTGCACCGCCTCTTCGGCGAGAGCGAGCTCGTCGCCATGATCGCCGCCGGCATGAGCCCCGCCGCCCTCGCCCGCCCCGTCGCGCTGTTCGGCGCGCTGGTCGCCCTGGCGGTGGCCTTCTGCACGATCTACGCCGCCCCCGCCGCCACCCGTGAGATGCGCGAGCGCATCGCGAACCTGCGCGGCGACATCGCCAACGCGCTGGTGTTCGAGGGGCAGTTCCTCCATCCGGCGCCGGGCCTGACCATCTACGTCCGCGAGAACTCGGGCTCCGGCGAGATGACCGGCCTCTTCGTCCATGACCAGCGCGACCCGGAGGCGGAAGTCACCTACACCGCCCGCCGCGCGGTGCTGGCCAGGGCCGAGGGCGGCCCCCGCATCATGATGCAGGACGGCGCCGCCCAGCGCCGCGACGTCGAGAACGGCGCCCTCAGCGTCCTGCGCTTCGACGAACTGGTGTTCGATCTGGGCCAGTTCATGAGCGCCGCCGGCGACCGCGCGCCCAAAGTGTCCGAGCGCAGCCTTGCGGAACTCGTCGCCCCCGACCGCGCGGCGCTGGGCGACGCGGCGGATCGGGCGCTGGGCCGCTTCTACGCCGAGGGGCACGATCGGCTCAGCGCGCCGCTCTACGCCGTCGCGCTGCCACTGATCGCGCTGGCGACCGTGATCGCGGGCGGCTTCAGCCGCAGGGGATACGGCAAGCGCATCGCTCTGGCCGTGCTGATCGGGGTCTCGGTGCGGGTGCTCGGATTCGCCGCGAAGGCGATGGCGGCGGGCGCGCCCGCAACATGGCCGCTGCTCTACTTTCCTCCGCTGATCGCCATTCTCGGCGCGCTCTGGGCGCTTTCGCGCGAGACCGGCGTCCCGCGTCATCCGGCGATGCGTGCGGCCGGGGGCGCATCGTGAGCTGGACCCTGACGCGTTACATCGGCGCGAGGTTCGTGAGCACGCTCGGGCTGGTGTTCCTCACCGCCTGTCTCGTGGTGTTTCTCGGCAATCTGATCGAACTGCTGCGCGAGGCCGGCGAAGCTGGGGGCGTGGGTTTCGCGCGCGTCGCCGCCATCGCGGCGCTGAAGGCGCCGACCATCGCGCTCGTCGCCCTGCCCTTCATGGTTATGCTGGCGGCCCTCGCCTGCTACGCGCGCCTCGCCCGCTCATCGGAACTGGTGGTGACGCGGGCGGCGGGCGTGTCTGCGTGGGCGGCCCTCGCGCCGGCGGTGCTTGTCGCCTTCGCCACCGGCTTTCTCAGCGTGACCCTCTTCAACCCCCTCGCCGCCGCCACCGCATCCCGGGCCGAAACGCTCGAGGCCCGCAGTTTCGACGGCCGCACCGGCCGCATCTCCGTGTCGGCGGAGGGACTGTGGCTGCGGCAGGGCGGCGGCGCCGAACCGGGAGGGCAGACCGTCGTGCACGCCCGCTCGGCGAACGCCGACGCGACCGAACTGCGCCATGTGACGCTATTCTCCTTCAACCGCGACGGAGACCTAGTCGGGCGGATAAACGCGAAGAACGCCCGCCTGTCGCCTGGCGCGTGGCTTCTGACCGACGCCCTGACGCGTCGCCTCGACGAGCGCGAGGCGACCGCCGACGCCGACACGCTCCCGGCTCCCGAGACCGACGATGCGAGCGCACTCGAGGTGGACGGCCCGAGAGCCCCTCCCGAACGTTTCGATCCTAGCCTTGAAGTGCCGACCGAACTCACGCGGGAGCAGATACTCGAGAGCTTCGAGAAGCCCGAAGCCATCTCGTTCTGGGCGCTTCCGGGGTTCATCCGCACGCTGGAGGATGCCGGGTTCTCGGCCCTGCGCCACAGGCTGCACTGGCAGGCCCAGCTCGCGTCGCCCCTGCTGTTCGCCGGCATGTGCATGGTCGGCGCCTCTTTCGCCATGCGCCACCATCGTCAGGGCGGTCTGGGGTTCATGGCGCTCGGGGCGGTTCTCGCCGGTTTCGGATTCTATGCTCTGACCGACATCGCCAAGGCGCTCGGCGCTTCCGGCGCGGTTCCCACGCTGCTCGCCGCATGGGTTCCGCCCAGCGCCGCCGTTCTGCTTGCGGCCGCCTTGCTGCTCCATCTCGAGGACGGGTAGGGTGCCGGCGCCGCCAACCGCTCCCGTCTCCGCCCCTGCGCCACATCCCGCCGAACGAAGCGCCAAATGACGCCATGACGAGCAGCGCCACGAGATCGACCGCAGCGCGCGCGGCGCTCTCGGTTGCGCTGGCCGCGGCGCTCGCGCCCGCCGGCGCCCCCGCGCAGGACCGGGAAGCCTCGCTCGACGAGATGATCGGGGTCGCGGCGACGGACCGGGACACGCCTGCGGCGCTCGTCGCCGACATCGTGCGATACGACGAGAACGCCGGCACGCTGACCGCCGACGGCGACGTTGTGGTCTACTATGGCGAGCGCACGCTGCGCGCCGCGTCGATCACCTACAACACCCGCACCGGGGCGATCGCGGCCAAGGGTCCGATCGCGCTGCAGGACGGCTCGGGAACCACGCTGCTCGCCGACGCGGCCTCGCTGGACGACGACCTGCGCGACGGCGTGGCGAGCGGCGCCCGCGCGGTGCTCGCCGACGGCGCCGGGCTCCTGGCCGCCGTGCAGGGAACCCGGATCGACGGGCGCTACACGGCGCTTTCGCGCGCAGTCTATTCGTCCTGCACGGTGTGCGCGGCGTCGCCGACGCCGCTCTGGGCGATCCGCGCCGAGCAGGTCGTGCACGATGCGGAAACGCGGGACATCTACTACCGCGACGTCGTTTTCGAAGCCCTCGGCGTGCCCGTCGCGTGGCTCCCGAGCTTCCGGCATCCCGACCCCGGCGTGGAGCGGCGCAGCGGCGTGCTGGCGCCCACCTTCCTGCAGTCGAGCAGCTACGGCCTCGCGATCAAGCTTCCCTACTTCGTCACCCTTGGCCCGAACGCCGACGCCACGCTGACGGCGTTTCCAACGGAGAACGACGGCGGGATTCTGGAGGTCGAGCACCGTCGCCGCTACGCCAGCGGCGGCTTCGACCTGAACGGCAGTTTCGGATATCTCGACATCGGGGAAGGCGAGGGGCCGGAGATGCGGGGCCACCTCTTCGGATCCGGGCGCTTCGACCTTCCGCACGACGCGCTGCCTTCAGGCACGGTCGCGGGCTTCGAACTGGCGACGACGACTGACGACGACTATCTGCGCCGCTACGACTTTTCCGACGAGGATCGTCTCACCAGCGAAGCCTACGTCGCGAACTGGGGCGATGAGGACTACTTCCATCTGGCGGCGGTCTATGTCGATTCGCTTCGGGTCAACGAACGCGACAGCGCAATTCCCCAGCCCCTCCCCGAGTTCGACGCGCGGCTCGCGGCCGACGACCCGTTCCTCGGCGGCGCGCTTGGCTTCACCGCCAGCGGGGTGGCGCTGCGGCGCGGCGAGGGGCGCGACGTCAATCGCCTGAGCCTCGGCGCGGACTGGAACCGCGAGACGATCGTGGAGGGCGGCGTCGCCCTGCGCGGCTTCGCCTCGATTCGCGGCGACCTCTATCAGACGTCCGACGACCCCGACTTCGACTCCGATCCCACGCTGCGCGTCGCACCCCTCGTCGGGGCCGAAGCGCGCCTGCCCTTCATCTCCTTCACCGGCGACGTGACGCAGATCATCGAACCCGTGGCGCAGATCGTCCTCGCGCCGCAGAACTTCGGCGACGACAACATCCCCAACGAAGACAGTCTGCTGGTGGAGTTCGACGAAACCAACCTGTTCGAGATCGATCGCTTCCCCGGTCATGACCGGGTGGAAAGCGGCGCGCGGCTGAACCTCGGGGTCAACTATGCGCTCGTCGGGCCGGCGGGCCTCGACTTCGAGGCGCGCGCCGGCCGGGTGATCCGACTGACCGAGGAGACGAGCTTCTCGGCCGGCTCCGGCCTCGACCAGACACGGTCGGACTGGGTGGCCGCGTGGTCGGTCGGGCTGGCGGACTGGCTGCGCTTCTCGAACCGCTTCCGCATCGGCGACGATCTGGAGATCGCGCGCAACGAGGCCTCGGCGATGATTTCCGGCGACCGCGGCGCCATCCGGGCCAGCTACGTCTTTCTGGCCGAGGACGACACGGCCGGCGCCCTGGACGACCGCTCCGAGGTATCCCTCGCGGCGACTCTGCGGCTCGATCCGCAGTGGGAGGTGTCAGGCTTCATGCGGCGCGACATCGTCGAGGAGAATTTCGTCGAGACCGCGGCGCAGGTCGCCTATCGCACCGAATGCGCCGCCTTCGAATTCTACGCCAAGCGCGACTTCACCGACACCCAGAACGCGCCCGCCGAGACGACGTTCGGCCTGCGCGTGCGGCTATATGGCGCCGCCGATGGCGCAAGGCGACGATCTGCGGTATGCGGACGGCCCTGATGTTCAAGCCATCGCGAGGCGGGAAAATGCTGGCGCGCAACGCACTCGTCGCCGCGGCGCTCATCGCGGCGGCGCTGTCTCCGCCGCCCTTCGAGGGCGGGCCGCCAGGGCCATGGGCGACGCAGGCTTCGGCCCAGACGCCCTTCGAGCCCGCCGCCGTCGTGAACGGCGATGTCGTGACGCGCTACGATGTCGAGCAGCGAGCCCGGTTTCTGCGCATGTCCGGCGCGCAGCCCGGCCCCGAACTCGAACAGGCGGCGCTCGCCCAGCTCACCGACGACCGGATCAAGCTCGCCGCCGCCGAGATGGTCGGCCTGACGGTCGATGAGGAGACGCTGGCGCGCGGCGTGCGGGAGTATGCGGCCAACCGGGGGCTGACGATGGAGGCGCTCGACGCCCAGCTGCGCCGGGCCGGCGTCGACATGGCCGCGCTCGAAGACGCGATCGCCGCCGACATCGCCTGGCGCGGGGCCGTCCGCCGGCGCTTCGGCGCACAGGCCGAGCCGAGTGACGCCGAGCTCGATCAGGAGCTTGCGCTGGCTGCGACCGGCCAATCGGTCAGCTACCGGCTGCAGGAGCTGTCGATGCCGTTCGCCGCGCGGGGCGAGGCGGAGACGATGGCGCTCGCCGAGCAGCTCTCCCGTGAGCTCGGCGCCGGCGGCGACTTCCGCGCGGCGGTGCAGCGCTACAGCTCCTCTCCGAGCGCCGCGCAGGGCGGCGACATCGGCTGGATCTCGGAGGCCGCGCTCCCCGATCAGGTTGCGCGCGAACTGGCCGCCACCGGCGAGGGCGGCGTCACCGCGCCGTTGCCCCTGCCGGGCGGCGTGACGATCCTGAAGCTTGTCGAGACGCGCCGGGAAACGGTCCAGGCCGGCGCGGAAACGCTCGACCTTGTAATGCTGCAGGCGCGCGGTGCGACCGCCCGGCAGCTTCTCGAGCGCGTCTTGCAGGGTGAGCCGGATTGCGCGACCGCACAGGCGCGGGCCGAAACCGACGCCGACCTCAACGCGATCCGTTCCGACCCCACCGACAGCGCGGCGATGCAGCAGACCACGCGGGACGCCGTTCGCGGCCTCGTGGACGGGCAGAACAGCGGTCCGCTGCCGGCGCAGGGCGGCGCGATCGCCTTCGTCGTGTGCAGCCGCGTGAGCGGCGCGAGCCCCGAAGCGCGCGAGGCGCTGCGCGGGCAGGTGCGAAGCCAGCGGCTCGAGGGGTTTGCGGCGGGCTGGCTTCAGGAGCTGCGCAACGACGCCGTGATCGACCGGCGATGACGCGGCCGCTCGCCCTCACCATGGGCGACCCCGCCGGCGTCGGCGGAGAGATTGCGGTCGCGGCGTGGGCCGAGCTTTCGCGCGATGCCGGCGCGCGCCCGTTCTTCGCGATCGACGATCCGCGCCGCCTCGCCGCCATCGCCGCGACGCGCGGGCTCCGCGTGCGGGAGATCGGGTCGCCTGACGAGGCCGCCGCCCTTTTCCGCGAAGCGCTGCCTGTTCTGGCCGAGCCGCTTGCCGCTCCCGCCCCGCCGGGACGGCCGGACGCCGCCAACGCTCCAGCGGTCGTGCGGTCCATCGCGCGCGCGGCCCGCCTCGCGATGGACGGCGTCGCGGCGGGGGTCGTGACCAACCCGATCAACAAGAAGGCGCTCATGGACGGCGCCGGCTTCGCCTTTCCCGGCCACACGGAATACCTCGCCCATCTCGACGGCGCGGCGCGCGCGGTGATGATGCTCGCCGCGCCCGCGCTGAAGGTGATCCCGGTCACGATTCACCTGAGCCTCGCGGACGCGATCGCCGCGCTCGACGCCGCCTCCATCCGGGAGACCATCCGCATCGCCCATGCCGCGTTGCGGCGCGACTTCGGGATTGCGATGCCGCGCTTCGCCGTCTCCGGCCTGAATCCGCACGCCGGCGAAGGCGGCGCCATGGGCCGGGAGGAGATCACGCTCATCGGCCCCGCGCTAGACGCGCTGCGCGCCGAGGGTCTCGACATCGCCGGCCCGCTGCCCGCCGACACGATGTTCCACCCCGCCGCGCGGGCGCGCTACGACGTCGCCGTGTGCATGTATCACGATCAGGCGCTCATCCCGATCAAGACGCTGGATTTCGCCCATGGCGTGAACGTGACGCTGGGGCTCTCGTTCATCCGCACCTCGCCGGACCACGGCACCGCCTACGACATCGCGGGAAAGGGGACGGCGGACGCCGCAAGCCTCATCGAGGCCCTGCGCCTCGCCGACGCGATGGCGAAGGCGCGCGCATCCGGGGGGCCCGGGTTCTGAGCGGCGGCGACGGCGCCGCGACCGCCGCGGACGGGCTGCCGCCGCTGCGGGCCGTGATCGCCGAGCACGGCCTGGCGGCAAGGCGCGCGCTCGGCCAGAATTTCCTGCTCGACCTCAATCTCACCGGCCGCATCGCGCGCGGCGCCGGCGATCTCGCCGGCGTCGACGTCCTGGAGATCGGGCCCGGCCCGGGCGGCCTCACGCGCGCGCTGCTGGCTCAGGGAGCGCGCCGCGTCGTCGCCGTCGAACGCGACGCGCGATGCCTGCCGGCGCTGGCGGCGGTCTCGGCGCGCTGGTCCGGAAGGCTCGAGGTCGTCGAGGGCGACGCGCTGGCGCTCGATCACGCCGGGCTCGTCGGCCGCCCCGCCGTCGTCGTCGCCAACCTGCCCTACAACATCGGCACCGAGTTGCTCGTGCGCTGGCTGCGCGGCGGCGGCGGGGGGGAGAGGGGCGCCGACGACGGCGCGTGGCCCCCTTGGTGGTCGCATCTCACGCTGATGTTCCAGCGGGAGGTCGCCGAGCGCATCGTGGCGGCCCCCGGCTCCCCGCACTATGGCAGGCTCGCCGTGCTGGCGGGCTGGCGCACGCGGTCGCGCATTCTGTTCGACATCAGCCCCGCCGCCTTCACGCCGCCGCCGAAGGTGACGTCCGCCGTCGTGTCGATCGCGCCCTGCGAGCCGGTCGCCGAGGCGAGCCTGTCGGCGCTTGAGCGGGTGACGGCGGCGGCCTTCGGCCAGCGGCGGAAAATGCTGCGGCAGGCGCTCAGGACGCTGGGGCGCGACCCCGCGCCCCTGCTCGCCGCCGCCGGCGCCGACCCGCAGGCGCGGGCCGAGACGCTGGACGTCCCGGCCTTCTGCGCGCTTGCACGGGCGCTCGAAGCGGCGGAGCGCTGAGGCGCCGCTCTCAGCCGGCGTCGGCCTCCGCAGCGCTGGGCGCCGCGTCCGCCGGACCGTCCGCAGCAGAACCGTCAGCCGCAGGGGCGTCGGCGGCCTTCGGCGCGCGACGCCGGCGGCGGCGCGGCTCCGCGGGCGCATCGGCGGCCTCGGCAACCTCGGCAGCCTCGGCTGCCCTTACGGAAGCTTCGCGGCCGGCGGTCGTCTCGCCTTGGGCTGCGTCAACCTCCGTAGAGGCCCGACGCGGCGACCGGCCCCGGCGCGGCTTCTCGCTGGCGACGCTCTCCGGCGTCGCCACCGGACCGAGATCCTCGCCGCCTTCGCCCGCCTGAGGGTCTATCGTCTCAAGACCGCCCGCCGACGGCGCGCCGTGATCCGTGCCCGCCTGTCCGCCATGCTGCGCGCCGTCGCTCCCGCCGTGCTCGTCGCGCCGCTCCGCGCGCGCCGCCTGATCGCGCCGGGGCGGGTCGTTGCGCTGCTGATCGTGGCGACCGTCCTCGCCGCGGCCGTCGCCATTGCGGTGCTGCTCGCCGCGGGGCTGATGCTCCCCGTTGCGCGCGTGCTGGCGGTCGTCGATGTTCCGCTCGGCGTCATGCCCACGCGGCTGCTCGCCATTGTCGCCGCCGCCATGGCGCGCCTGCTGGCGCTGGGCGCCGTCGTCCTCGTCGCCGTCGTCGAGATCGAATCGCTGCCTGTCCTGCTGCTGGATCCTGCGCTCGTCGGCCGTCGGCGCCGCGGCGCCGAGCAGGCGGACGTAGTGCTCGGCATGCTGGAGGAAGTTCTCCGCCATCACCCGGTCGCCCGAAGTCTGCGCGTCGCGGGCCAGGATCTGATATTTCTCGATGATCTGCTGGGGCGTTCCGCGCACCTTGCCTTCCGGACCGGCGCTTTCATAGACGCGATTCTGGACGTTGCCCTGGGGCTTGCGGCTGTTGTTCTTGTTACGATTGTTGCGGTTCTTCTGCGGAGGTCTCATCTGCACCGTCTGTCGCCCTTTGCCCCGAGATAAGGCCGCGCACGGCGTCAAGCCACGCTGTCCGGCCTCGCAGAGGCGCAAGCTCCATAAGGCGCCGCGCCGTACAGGATTGCCGCGCAATGCCGCGGCGCGATCCGTCTGCGTTTGCGATTTGGATCGCATGCGGCGCACCCTATCAAGGCGCGCATTCAGCGCGCCTTCGCCGCAACTCAAGCTTATAACCTCCTTCCCCGGGCAAACAACCGCTAATCGCATGCCGCAAGCAGCGCGCGCGGTCTTCCGTCGAGGTCCGCCGCGAGCCGCACCGCGCCGAAGCCAGCCGCGCGGAACAGCGAGGCCGCCGCCTCGCCCTGCCCCGCCCCGAACTCCACGAGGACGGCCCCGCCGGGCGCAAGCGCCGCCGGCGCCGCGGCGGCGATGCGGCGATAGGGGTCGAGCCCGTCGGCGCCGCCGTCGAGCGCCAGCCGAGGTTCGTGCGAGAGCTCCGGGGCCGCCGCGGCCACCTGCTCGCTGCGCAGATAGGGCGGGTTCGACACGATGAGGTCGAAACGCCCGGACAGGCCCGCGAGCCAGTCGCCCTCAAGCATCGCCGCGCGCGCGGACACGCCCAGCCGCTCAGAGTTGCGTCGCGCGACCGCCAGCGCCGCGGGGCTCGCGTCGACGCCGACGCCCGCGGCCTGCGGCCACTCGGCCAGCAGCGTCAGGAGGATCGCGCCGGAGCCGACGCCCAGATCGAGCACCCGCGCCGCCGGTCCGCGCTCCAGCGCCAGCGCGATCAGCGTCTCCGTCTCGGGCCGCGGGTCGAGAACGTCGGGCGTGACCTCGAACTCCCGCCCCCAGAACGCGCGCCGCCCCGTCACATGGCTGAGCGGCGCCCTGCCGGCGCGCCGCGCCACGCCCGCCGCAAGCCGCGCGGCCTGCTCCGCGTCGAGCGCCGCCTCCGGTGCCGCGGCGAGGCCGGCCGCGCTCACGCCGCAGGCCCACCGCACCAGCAGACGCGCATCGCGCGCGGCGCCCTCGACGCCTGCGGCCCCGAGCGCCTCGGCGGCGGCGCGCACCGCCTCGGCCCGGCTGGAAAGGCCGTTCATGCCTCCATCGCCGCGAGCTTCTCCGCCCGGTCCGCCTCGGCCAGAGCGTCGATCACGGGGTCGAGATCGCCCGCCATCACCTCCGCGAGCCGGTAGAGGGTGAGGTTGATGCGGTGGTCGGTCAGCCGACCCTGCGGAAAGTTGTAGGTGCGGATCCGCTCGGAGCGGTCGCCGGAGCCGACCTGCCCCTTACGGTCCGCCGCCCGCGCAGCGTCCGCCTCGCGCCGCGCCAGATCGTAGAGGCGCGCGCGCAGCACCTCCATCGCGCGGGCGCGGTTATGGTGCTGCGACTTCTCCGCCGAGGTCACAACGATGCCGGTGGGCAGATGCGTCAGCCGCACCGCGCTGTCGGTGGTGTTGACGTGCTGCCCGCCGGCGCCGCTGGCGCGCATGGTGTCGATGCGGATGTCCTCGGACCGGATCTCCACGTCGACGGCCTCCGCCTCGGGCAGGACGGCGACGGTCGCGGCGGAGGTGTGGATGCGCCCCTGCGCCTCGGTGGCCGGCACGCGCTGCACGCGATGCACGCCGCTCTCGAACTTCAGGCGGGCGAACACCCCCTCCCCGCGCACGGCGGCGACGATCTCGCGCAAGCCGCCCATCTCCGAAGGGCTCTCGTCCATCACCTCGACGCGCCAGCCGCGCGCCTCGGCGTAGCGCGAATACATCCGGAACAGGTCCGCGGCGAAGAGCGCCGCCTCCTCGCCCCCGGTCCCGGCGCGCAGCTCGATGATGGCGGCGCGGGCGTCGGCCTCATCGCGCGGCAGCAGCGCCAGCGTCACGGCGCGCTCGGCCTCGGGCAGGCGCCGGCGCAGCGCATCGAGTTCCTCCTGCGCCAGCGCGCGCATCTCCGGATCGGCGAGAAGCGCCTCGGCGGCCCGGATCTCGGCCTGCAGCGCGCGGAACGCCCGCACCTGCTCCACCACAGGCCGCAGCGCGGCGTAGTCGCGCGAAAGCCGTGCGAAGGACGCCCCGTCGCCCTCGGCGAGCCGGGCCTCCAAGAGCTCGAACTGCGCGATGAGCGCATCGATCCTGTCATCGGAAATCATCTGCGGCGTCTAGGCGGCGCAGGGCCGCCCGGTCAAGCAGTCGCCGTCGATCCGCGCTCGCCAACGCGCCTTCGCATCGTTACATTCCGGTCATGAAGCGAATGCCGCTCATCCTCGCCGCCGTCGTCTTCACCGCGCCGGCCTCGCCCTGGGCGCAGGACTGGAACCGCGTGCGTCCAGCGCCCAAGGACGGCTACGCCTATCCGGAGTGCTACTGCACCAACCGCGGCGCGCGCGTCGAAGTCGGCGAGACGGCCTGCCTGCGGGTCGACGGCAGGGAGTTCACCGCGCTCTGCGCGATGTCGCTGAACAACCCGGCATGGCGGCGGCAGGGCGAGGGCTGCCCTCCCGACGGCCTCAGTCTAGCGCCGCGATCCACCGCTCCACGCGCGCCCGGTTGACGCCCATATCCCCGTAGCCGAAGCGCGACCGGGACCAGATCGCCAGCGCCGCCCCGCCTTCGGCCTCCACGGCGCGCACCGAGACATAATCCGGAAAGCCGATCAGCGCAGAGCGCTGGACATAGGTCGTGAAGAGCTCGTCAGGCCCGCCGGCGAGCCGCGTCGTGCGCGGCGCCGCCATCGCCGCGGCGTCGAAGCGCGCCGCCAGTTCGGCCGGCGCGACGGGCCAGACCGGGCTCGCGATGTCGGCGTCGAGACTGGCGCCGGGGGGCGCGACGCGGAACTGATTCGGCGCGCCGGTGTCAACGCCGGACATGGGGTCGACATGCCATGCCGCCGGGTCGCTCGGCGCCATCCGCACGTAAAGCGCCCCGATCAGCGCCAGCCCCGCCAGCGCTGCGACAGCCTTGACGACGAAGCTCACTCCGCGGCCTGCGCCGCCGCCTCGGCCGCCGCCTGGGCCCGGGCCGCCTCGATCTCCTCGGCCTTCCGTTCCACGAGTTCGACGAGGTGATCGAGCATCCCGGCGTTGTCCATCTTGTGGCTCTGCAGTCCGGCCAGATAGACCATGCCGCTGCCGGCCCCGCCGCCGGTGAAGCCGATGTCGGTCTCGCGCGCCTCGCCGGGCCCGTTCACGACGCAGCCGATGACGCTGAGGGTCATGTGCGTGCGGATATGCGCGAGCCGCTCCTCCAGCGCCTTGACCGTCTCGATCACGTCGAAGCCCTGCCGCGCGCAGGACGGGCAGGAGATGATGGTCACGCCGCGGTGGCGCAGGTTCAGCGACTTCAGTATCTCGAAGCCGATCTTAACCTCCTCGACCGGGTCGGCCGACAGCGAGACGCGGACGGTGTCGCCCACGCCCATCCAGAGCAGGTTGCCGAGTCCGATCGCGCTCTTGACGCCGCCCGATGTCAGCCCGCCGGCCTCCGTCACGCCGAGGTGCAGCGGATGGTCGCAGGCGTCGGCTAGCGCCTGATACGCCGCGGCGGTCAGGAACACGTCCGACGCCTTCACGCTGATCTTGAATTCGTGGAAGTCGTTGTCCTGCAGGATCTTCGCGTGCTCCAGCGCGCTCTCCACCATCGCCTCGGGGCACGGCTCGGCGTATTTCTCCAGCAGATGCGGCTCCAGGCTGCCGGCGTTGACGCCGATGCGCATCGAACAGCCGTGGTCGCGCGCGGCCCTGATCACCTCGCGCACGCGCTCGGGCTTGCCGATGTTGCCGGGGTTGATCCGCAGGCAGGCCGCCCCCGCCTCCGCCGCCTCGATGGCGCGGCGGTGGTGGAAATGGATGTCGGCGACGATGGGCACCGGGCTCTCGCGCACGATCTCGCGCAGTGCGCGCGTGGACCCTTCGTCGGGGCAGGAGACGCGCACGATGTCCGCGCCGGCCTCGGCGCAGGCCAGCACCTGACGGATGGTCGCCGGCGCGTCCGTCGTCAGCGTGTTGGTCATGGTCTGGACGGTGATCGGCGCATCGCCGCCCACGGGCACCGAGCCCACCATGATGCGGCGGCTCTTGCGGCGGTGGATGTCGCGCCAGGGTCGAATGCTCATGTCGGTCGCCTTGCCGTTTCCGGTGCGCGGCGCCTGTCGGGGCGCAGCGCGGTGGTCGCGATGATAGGCGTCGCGCCGGCCGCGGTCGAGCGCGACGAGGCCGCGCATGGCGGCGGGGGGGCGGAGGTTCAGCGGTCCGCGAGCGCCGCGCTGAGGGAGACCGGCTCCGCGCGCGCAGGCGTCTCGGCGACCGCCTTCGGGAGGGCTGCGCGGATCGCGGAGGCGTCGAGCAGGACGTTGGAGACCACGCCGCCCGGCCGCCCCAAGGGCCCGTGGCGCACGCCGTCGACCTCCAGGAACACGCCGCCCGCGTTGCCGGCGCGCAGCGTGAAGCCCTGCGCTGCTTCCGGGGCGCGCCAGCTCTCGCCGGCCTGCATCAGCTTTTCGTGAACCACGCGGCCGGAACCGTCTCGAACTCGCACCCACGCCTCGGAGTCGATCACCAGCGCCACGCCCCTGACCTCCGCCTCGGGCGGCCGCGGGGCAGCATCGGGGGCCGGTTCGGCCGAGACGACGGCGCTCGGTTCGCCATTCTCGGTCGCGGCGAGCGCCACGACGAAAGCCGGGTCGAGCGCGGCCGTGACGAAATCCTCGGGCTTCGGCGCGGATGCGGCCGCATAGACGCCCGCGCTTTCCGGATCGAGCGCCGAAATCGGGCCGTCGCGCGGCGCGGAGGGCGGCGGGCCGACTTCCTGCGCGGCGTAGACCGCGGCGAGCGCCGACGCGTCGATCATCGGCCCCGGCACCGCGCCGGCGCGTGCGATCCGCATCATCATGTCGATTTCCGGCGCGGCGGCGAGCGCCTCGGGCGCCTGGGGGAGCGGCGCGAAATCCACCCGCTGGATGTTCTCCAGCATCGTCCAAGCGCCGTAGCCGAGGCCGCCGACGAGCCCGCAGAGGACGCCGAGCGACGCCACGCCGCTGACGACGGCCCCGAAGCTGGCGTTCACGGAGGCGGCGCGCGACGCCGCCGCGAGCCGCGACCCGGCGATGACGGCGTCGAGATCCGCGCGCCGGGCGCCCGGCGCGGCGGCGCGGCCCGCCGAGAGGGCGCCGGCGGCCAGCGGCGCGGCGGAAGGCGGCGTGAAACCCGATTCCTCGCAGAAGCGGCGAAGCACCGCATCCTCGTCCATGCCGAGATAACGGGCGTAGGCCCGGACATAGCCGGTCACGAAACCGCGATGCGGCACGCCGTCGGGATTCGCGCTCTCGATCGCGTCGATATGCGCGGCCTTGATGCGCAGCTCTCGCTGCACGTCGAGCAGGGACTTGCCCAGCGACGCACGCTCTCCGCGCATCTCGTCCCCGAGGCTGACCCTGTAGGAGTCGAAGCCCCGAAGCTCCACGATATCGGCCTCGACCATATCCTGCCCGTCGCCCAACGCTGTTTCGCGCTTTTATTGCGGGGCCGCCCTAGCATCAAGCGTCCCGCCGCCTCGCGCAAAAACTACGACACATCCATCGATTCGTCGGCCTACATTGACGCCCCCTCGAGTTTTTTTTTCGTTCACGCCGCAACCTGCGCGTGAGCGCCGCCTCAGTAGATGAAGCGGATCTGTTCGCTCCAGTAGCGTTCGATGCGGCGCAGTCCGCCGGCGATCTCGGTCGCGGCCTCGGCGCCGTAGAGGCCCCGCTCGGCAAGTTCGCCGGCGTGGCGCTCGAAGAGGGCCGCCACCGCGGCGCGGATCTCGGCGCCCTTCTCCGTCAGCCTGATGCGCACGGCGCGACGGTCAACGCCGCAGCGCTGATGGTGCATGTAGCCGGCCTCGACCAGCTTCTTCAGGTTGTAGGACACATTCGAGCCCTGGTAGTAGCCGCGCGATTTCAGCTCGCCCGCGGTCACTTCATGGTCGCCGATGTTGTAGAGCAGCAGCGCCTGGACCGGGTTCACGTCAAGAAGGCCGAGGCGCTCGAACTCGTCCTTGATGACGTCGAGAAGCAGGCGGTGCAGCCGCTCCACCAGCGCCAGCGTCTCGACGTACCGGCCCAGCGACCCGCCCTGGCGCTGCTCGCCGTTGTCCGCCGCCGCGCCCGCTACGGGACGGACCGCCGCGCCGATCGCCGACTTGCCCTGGATGCTCATGCGTTCTCTCCGCGTTTCGACTTTGACGCGAGATTTCGCCAAAAAACGAAAAGCGGCGGTTAACGTGGCGCGGCCTGATCAGGTCTTGCCGTCAAGAAAGCGTATCACGCCCGAAAAATCGTCACCGCCATGCCCGGCGGCCGCCATCATCGCATAGATCTGGGTGGCCTGCGCGCCGAGGGGCGTCACGGCGCCCGCGCCCTGCGCCGCCTGCATGGCGATTCGCAGATCCTTCAGCATCAGCTCCGCCGCAAAGCCGGGCGCGTAGTTCCGGTTCGACGGCGCCGACGGAACCGGGCCGGGAGCGGGGCAGTAGTCGTTGAGCGACCAGCAGCGCGCCGTCGCCGTGGACGAGATCGCGTAGAGCGCCTCCGCCGAAAGGCCGAGCTTCTCGGCGAGGTTGAAGCCCTCGCTGACCGCGATCATCTGGATCGCGAGCATCATGTTGTTGCAGAGCTTCGCCGCGCAGCCCGCGCCCGAAGGCCCGGCATGCAGGATCGTGCGACCCATCGCGCCGAGCGTCGGCTGCGCCGCCTCGAAGGCGTCGGCCGCGCCGCCGACCATGAAGGTCAGCGTGCCCGCCGCCGCGCCGCCCACGCCGCCCGACATGGGCGCGTCGAGCATCCGGCGCCCCTCTGCCCCGGCATGGGCGGCGACGGCGCGCGCCGTGTCGACGTCGATGGTGGAGCAGTCGATGAACAGCGCGCCGGGCCTCGACGAGGCGACGATCCCTGCGTCGCCGAGATAGGCCTCGCGGACATGCGCGGCCGCCGGCAGCGCCGTCACCACCACATCGGCGGCTTCAAGGGCTTCGGCCAGGCTGTCGCAGGCCGCCCCGCCGACCGCGGCCAACGCCGCGCGCGCGGCGTCGAAGACGTCGTATCCCTGCACGGCGAAACCCGCCTTGACGAGGTTGCCGGCCATCGGCAGGCCCATGTTGCCGAGCCCGATGAAGGCGACGGCGCTGACAGGCGCGCTCATGCGTTTCTCCTCAGACGCCATGGTGGGCCGCGACGCGCCCGAGCGCCTCGGCGTGTCGCGGGTTCATCTCGGCGGCGCCGCTGATCCACGCGTAGAGATCCTGGTCGTTCTCCTCCAGCAGCGCCTCGAAGGCGTCGAGCTGCGCGTCGTCGAGCGCGGCGAGCGGGCCGTCGGCGTAGGGGCCCAGCAGCATGTCCATCTCCTTGGTCCCGCGCCGCCAGCAGCGGATCCGCAGGCGCTTGAGCCGCGTCTCGCGGCGTTCGGCGTCGGTCATCGTCTCACCTCTCAGTCGGCGTCCCACAGGCGCGCGGCGCCACGCACGCCGGAGCTGTCTCCGTGGGAGTTGGGCAGCAGACGCGCATCCGTCACGCCGCCGAAGACATGGGCGCGCATCGAGGCGGCGGCCCCCTCGTAGATGCGGGCCACGTTCGACAGCCCGCCGCCGAAAACGAAGACGTCGGGCTCGATCAGGTTCACCACCACGGCGAGCGCCCGGCCCAGCCGCTCCTCGTAGCGGTCGAGCGCGGCGAGCGCGTCGGCGTCTCCGGCCTCGGCCAGCGCCACCACGGCGCGCCCGTCCTCAGCCGCGCGCCCGGTGACGGCGGTGAATTCGCGCGCCATGCCGGGGCCGGCCAGCAGCGCCTCGATGCAACCGTGGCGCCCGCAGCTGCACGGACCCGCCGCCAGCTCCGCCTGACTGCCCCATGGCAGCGGGATGTGCCCCCACTCCCCCGCAATGCCGCGCGCGCCCGTCACGAGCCGCCCGTCCGCCACGAATCCGCCCCCCACGCCGGTGCCGAGGATCACGCCGAACACCAGCCGCGCCCCGGCCGCCGCCCCGTCCACCGCCTCCGACAGCGCGAAGCAGTCCGCGTCGTTGGCGAGCCGCACCGGCGCGCCCACCGCCTTCGCGATGTCGTCGCGGAACGGCCTTCCGTTGATCCAGCGGGCGGTGCCGAGCACGACCTCCCCGGTCGCGGCCTGAACGTTGCCGGAGACGCAGACGCCGATCCGCCCAGGCCGCGCGGAAACGGCCTCGGCGCACGCCGCGACGGCCTCCGCGGTCGCCGCGATGGTCCCGGCGTAGTCGCCGCGCGGGTTGGGGCGGCGCGCCTCGGCGATCCGCCTGCCCTGCGCGTCGATCACCGCAGCGGCGATCTTCGTGCCGCCGATGTCCACGCCGAATTTCACGCAAGTTTCCTCTCGGATCGGGCCGCATCCTCGCTGCGGGCCGAGCCTATGACGTGGCCGCGCCCTCGGGAAGCCCCGCACGGCGCCGACGAAAAAGGGGCCTGCGCGGCGCAGGCCCCCGTCATCGTCGGCCGCAGGTCGCGCGCCGCCTTCACCGGCGGCGCGGCGGCGCTCAGGCGAGATCGAAGCGGTCGAGCTCCATCACCTTGGTCCACGCCGCCACGAAGTCGTCGACGAACTTCCGGCCGGCGTCGGCGCAGCCGTAGACTTCCGCCAGCGCGCGGAGCTGCGAGTTGGAGCCGAACACCAGATCGACGCGCGTGCCGGTCCACTTCAGGTCGCCGGTCTTGCGGTCCCGCCCCTCGTAGATGTCCGCGGCGTCGGATGCCGGGCGCCACGTCACGCCCATGTCGAGCAGGTTCACGAAGAAGTCGTTCGTGAGCTGGCCGGGACGATCCGAGAGGACGCCGTGCTTCGAGCCGTCGGCGTTGGCGCCGAGCGCGCGCATGCCGCCAACGAGCACCGTCATCTCCGGCGCCGTCAGCGAGAGAAGCTGGGCGCGGTCGACGAGGCGCTCCTCCGGCGACATCGCCTGCTCGCCGCTGGAGAAGTTGCGGAAGCCGTCCACCCTCGGTTCCAGGCAGGCGAAGCTGTCCGCGTCGGTCTGCTCCTCGGTGGCGTCCGTGCGGCCCGGCCGGAACGGAACCACGACTTCGTGCCCCGCGTCGCGCGCCGCCTGCTCGACCGCGGCGCAGCCGCCGAGAACGATCAGATCGGCGAGGGACACTTTCTTGCCGCCGCTCGCACTGCCGTTGAATGCGGTCTGCACGCCCTCGAGCGCCGCCAGCACCGTCTGGAGCTTCGCCGGCTGGTTCACCGCCCAGTCCTTCTGCGGCGCGAGGCGGATGCGCGCGCCATTGGCGCCGCCGCGCTTGTCGCTGTCGCGATAGACCGAGGCCGAAGCCCATGCGGTCAGCACCAGGTCCGTCACCGGCGCGCCGGCCCCGAGGATGAGCGCCTTGAGCGCCGCCACGTCGGCCTCGTCGATCAGCGGATGGTCCACCGCCGGAACGGGATCCTGCCAGATCAGCACTTCCGTCGGCACATCCGCGCCAAGATAGCGCTCGCGCGGGCCCATGTCGCGGTGGGTCAGCTTGAACCAGGCGCGGGCGAAGGCGTCAGCGAACTTGTCGGGATTGGCGTGGTAGTGGCGCGAGATCTTCTCGTAGGCGGGGTCCATGCGCATCGCCATGTCCGCCGTCGTCATCATGATCTTCTCGCGCTTCGAGGGGTCGTGCGCCGCCGGCGCATGGTCCTTCTCGGCGAGATCCTTCGGCGTCCACTGCCAGGCGCCGGCGGGGCTCTTGGTCAGCTCCCACTCGTAGCCGAACAGCACGTCGAAATAGCCCATGTCCCACTGGGTCGGGTTCGGCGTCCAGGCGCCCTCGATCCCGCTGGTGATGGTGTCGCCGCCCTTGCCGGACCTGAAGCGGCTGAGCCAGCCGAGGCCCATCGCCTCGATCGGCGCGGCCTCGGGTTCGCGGTCGAGCAGGCCCGCGTCGCCGGCGCCGTGGCACTTGCCGAAAGTGTGGCCGCCGGCGGTGAGCGCGACCGTTTCCTCGTCGTTCATCGCCATGCGGGCGAAGGTCTCGCGGATGTCATGCGCGGAGCCGAGCGGGTCGGGCTGGCCGTCGGGGCCTTCAGGGTTGACGTAGATCAGGCCCATCTGCACGGCCGCGAGCGGGTTCTCCAGGTTGCGCTCGCCGCTGTAGCGGCTGTGCGGCTTGTCGCTGGTGGCGAGCCACTCGTTCTCGGAGCCCCAGTAGACGTCCTCCTCGGGCTCCCAAACGTCGGCGCGGCCGCCGGCGAAGCCGAACGGCTTGAGGCCCATCGACTCGATGGCGCAGTTGCCGGCGAGCACCATGAGGTCGGCCCAGGAGAGGCTGCTGCCGTACTTCTTCTTCACCGGCCAGAGCAGCATCCGCGCCTTGTCGAGGTTGGTGTTGTCCGGCCAGCTGTTCAGCGGCGCGAAGCGCTGCTGACCCGCCCCGGCGCCGCCGCGGCCGTCGGCGATGCGGTAGGTGCCCGCGCTGTGCCACGCCATGCGGATGAACAGCGGCCCGTAATGGCCGTAGTCGGCGGGCCACCAGTCCTGCGACTCCTTCATCAGCGCGAAGATGTCCTGCTTCACCGCCGCCAGATCAAGCTGCCGGAACGCCTCGGCGTAGTCGAACGCCTTGCCCATCGGGTCGGAGAGCGGCGAATGCTGATGCAGGATCTTGAGGTTCAGCCGATTGGGCCACCAGTCCTCGTTCGAGACGTGAATACGGCCCGTCACCGGGCATTTCAGATCGCCGTCCATGATCCCTCCAGTCGGTCTGTGCTGTTGATTCAGGGCTTTCGCCCGGCCCTTTCAGACGCCGCGACCGCGTCTCCCGCGCTCGCGACCCCTCTCTTTGGAATCCTTCTCAACTGTATATCGATCACCGGCGCATAGCGAAACGGGATTGCCGCTATCTCGGTGATAGCCTCACGCTATCTGAAGCAGCGATTTCGGCGCGGCCTGGCGCAGGGCTTCGGCGAAAAGGCGCATATCCGCCCGCCGCGC
This sequence comes from Rubrimonas cliftonensis, assembly GCF_900107585.1. GTDB lineage: Bacteria > Pseudomonadota > Alphaproteobacteria > Rhodobacterales > Rhodobacteraceae > Rubrimonas > Rubrimonas cliftonensis. Next base: position 479,454 of record NZ_FNQM01000001.1, read on the forward strand.
GGCGCCGGCTGGGAAGATCAGGGACAGTCGTCGCGCCATCGCCGGGGCGATCGGTCGCAGGGCGGGCGTGGTTCGACCGGCGGCGGCGAGCGCGGGGGCCAGCGTCACGCCTTCCCCCACCGCGACCAGCCCCAGCAGCGTCTCCAGGCTCGTCGCGCGATAGCCGGCCCCATCGGGCGCCGCCGCGCCGCAGAGCGACAGCGCCTGATCGCGCAGGCAATGGCCTTCCTCCAGCACCAGCAGCCGCTCCGCGCCGAGCGCCGCGGCGCTCACCGTCTCGCCGCGCGCCAGCGGATGATCCGGCGGCAGCGCGGCGAGGAACGGTTCGTCGAAGAGCGCCGCCATCTCCAGCCCCGGCCCCGACGCCGCCTCCGCGACCACGGCGGCGTCGAGTTCGCGCCGCCGCAGCGCCAGCAGCGCCTCCGCCGTCTGCATCTCCCGGCAGATGAGGTCCAGCCGCGCGAAGCGCGCCCGTAGCGACGGGGCCGCCCAGGGCAGGAAATACGGGCAGAGGGTGGGAATCACGCCGAGTCGCAGCGGCCCGACCAGCGGCTCGGCGCCGCTGCGCGCCACGCCGCGCACCTCGTCGGCCAGCGTCAGCATCGCCCGCGCCCGCGCCACGACCTGCTCGCCGAGCACGGTCAGACGCGCCCCGGCCGCTCCGCGCTCCACCAGCGTCGCCCCGAGATAGCCCTCAAGCCGCGCGATCTGGGCCGAAAGCGTCGGCTGGCTCACGCCGCAGGCCTCGGCCGCGCGCCGGAAATGGCCGTGGTCGGCCAGCGCCACCAGATAGCTGAGCTGCGTGAGGGTCATCGCGGCAACCATCGCGCCGCAGGGGCGCAGCCGCAAGGGCGCCGCGCCGCCGCGATGCGGCGCCTGTTCATCGCAAGCGCGCTGGCATAGCTTCCGCCACGTCTCGCAAATGCAAGAGGACGCCCATGGCGCTCCACACCTCCCCCGTGGACCGGACCGCCGCCACCGGGGCGGTCGCGCCCGGGCTGGCGAGCCACGCGCCGCTCGGCCCCGGCGCGTTCGTCGCGCTGTGCGCCGCGCTGATGGCGATGAACGCGCTGGCGATCGACATCATGCTGCCCGGCCTGCCGCACATCGCCCATGAGCTCGGCGTCGACGCGCCGAACGAGCGTCAGGCCGTCATCACCGCCTATCTGCTCGGCTTCGGCTTCGGGCAGTTCCTGGCCGGTCCGCTGAGCGACCGCTTCGGCCGCCGGACGGTGCTGCTCGTTGGGCTGGTGATGTACGCCGCCGGCGCCGGACTGTGCGCGCTAGCGCCGGACTTCGACCTGCTGCTCGCCGCGCGCGCGGCGCAGGGGCTCGGCGCCGCGGCGCCGCGGGTCATCGTCACCGCCGTCATCCGCGACTGCTACGCCGGCCGCGCGATGGCCCGCGTCACGTCGCTGGCGATGATGACCTTCATGGCGGCGCCGGTGATCGCGCCGACGCTCGGTCAGGTCATCCTGCTCCTGGGGCCGTGGCGCATCATCTTCGCGGTGCTGGCGCTCTACGCCGCCCTGGTGCTGCTATACGCCGGCCTCCGCCTGCCCGAGACGCTGCCGCCGGAGCGCCGCCGCACCCTGCGGCCGAGCGCGCTCGCGCGCGGCGTCGGCTCGGTGCTGCGCTCGCGGCAGACGGTCGGCTACGCGCTGGCGTCGGGGGTGTTCTTCGGCGCGCTGTTCGGCTTCATCGGCTCGGCGCAGCAGATCATGGCCGAGCTCTACGGGTTGGGGCCGTGGTTCCCGATCGCGTTCGCGGGCGTGGCGCTGGCGATGGCGGCCTCGGCCTTCCTCAACTCCCGCCTCGTCGAGCGGTTCGGGATGCGCCTGCTCTCGCACGGGGCCGTGCTCGCCTTCGCGGCGCTGAGCGCGGTGCTGGCGGGCCTCGCGCTGACGGGTCAGCCGCCGGTATGGGCCTTCATGGGGCTGATCTGCGGGGCGATGATGCTCGTCGGCATGGTCTTCTCGAACTTCAACGCGCTGGCGATGGAGCCGCAGGGCGCGGTCGCCGGCCTCGCCTCCTCGATGATCGGCGGGGTGACGACGCTCATCGGCGCCTCGGTCGGCTACGGCATCGGGCAGGCCTATGACGGCACGGTGCTGCCGCTGGCGCTCGGCTACCTGTTCTGCGGGGCCGGCGCGGCCGCCGTCATCCTGTTGACCGAGGGCGGCATGTTCGGTCGCGGCGGCGGCGTCGCGACGTCTGGCCGCGCTCCGGCGGAGTGACGCGCGGCGCGGCGCGCGCCATCTCCTCGCCCATGAAGCGCATCATGAGCACCCTTCTCGCCGCCGCCCTCGCGAGCGTCGCCGCGGCGCAGGAACAGCCCGGGCCGCAGCCGGCCACGCCCGCCGCAGAGACCGCGCCCCCGGCCACGCTGGAGGAGGCGCTGCGGCGCATCGAGACGCTCGAGCGCGCGCTCGTCCGCGCCGAGGCCGACGCCCGCACCGCCAGGGCCCGGGTCGGCACGCTGGCCCTGAGAGAGAGCGCCGCAGCCAACGACGCTGCGAGCTGTCGGCGGGATCTGACGCGCGCCGAGGCCGACGCGCGGCGGGCCGAGCAGGGCGAGGCGTCGGCCGAGCGCGACCGGCGTTCGCTCGAAACCCGGCTGCGCGCCGCCGAGCGCGACGCAAGCCGCGCCGAGAGCGACCTGCGCCGCGCCCGCAGCGACCTCAGACGCTGCCGCTGAGCAGCGCGCGCGTCAGGATCATCCCCGACGCGAGCGCAGCCAGCGACAGGATGAGGGGCCGCACCGAGCGCCCCGCGAGCAGACGCATCGCCGGCCGCGCCAGCGCGAAGCCCAGCAGCGCCGCGGGCGCCATGCTCAGCGCGAAGGCGAGGTCCGAAACCGCGACCTGGCCGCGCCACAGCAGCGCGCCGAGCGACAGCGCGATGCCGATCGAGAAGAAGGCGTTGAGCGTCGCCCGCGCCCGCGCCTGCGCCGCCCCCGCCGCGTGCTGGTAGAGCAGCGCCATCGGCGGCGCTCCCACCGAGGTCAGCGTGCCGGTGAGCCCCGAGAGCGCCCCGGCCGCCGCCAGCGACGCGCGCGAGATCGCGATGCGCAGTCCCGATACGCTGAGTGCGACGCCGACCAGCACGGCGAGCGCCACCATCACCGCCACCGCCTGCGGGTCGGGCGCAAGCGCCACCACGGCGGCGGCGACAAGCGCGCCCGCCGCCCGGCCCGCGACCGCAGGGGCAAGCTCGCCGCCCGAGATCGCCGAGAGGTCGCGCGGCGTGGAGAGCAGCGTCACGGGAAAGCCGACGAGCAGAACGCCCGCCGGCATGAACTGGGGCGCGATCAGCGCCACCAGCGGCGCCACGACCATGCCGAAGGCGCCGCCGGTGGCGCGCTGCGTCAGCACGCCGGCCGTCACCGCAAGGGAGCACGCCCCCCAGGCCAGCGGGGCGATGTCAAGACTGGACAGGGCGCCGGCGAGCCCGCCGCCGGTCACTCCAGCCCGCCCCGCGCGTCGTCGCGACGCAGCCGGGGCGCTGCTCCGGACCGCCCGTCCGGGGGCCTGGGGCGGCCGCCCGACGTCAGCCGATACGCCGCCCGGGCGCTCTCGCCGGGAACGAGGAACATCGCCAGCCCATAGGCGACCGCCGCCGCGCCGTGGAGCTGCCCGACCAGCGTCAACGCGGCGAGCGCCCCGTGCAGCGCAAGCGCGGCGCCCCAGCCGCCGAGGCGCATGTCGCGCAGCCGCTTGGCAGCGACGTTGAGAAACAGCGCCGCTGCGACGATGGCGGTCGCGATGCGGCCGCCGGTGTCGAAGGGGCCGCCCGCCGCGGCGACGTCCTGCGCCGCCGCCGCCGCGAGGATCGCGGTCAGCGGGCCGAGCGCCAGCCAGCGCCAGCGACCCATGCGGCCCCCGCCCCAGCGGCCGACGACGTCGAGCGCCACGTCGCGCGCCACCGCGAGCGTCCGCGAGTCGCGCGCGGCGTCCTGCGTCAGTCTCGCCGCTTCCTGCGCTGGCATCATGCGCCGTGCTCCCCTGCGCTTTCTGTCGCATCGCCCTGCGCGGCCGCCGATTGGCACTGTCCGCGCGACCGGCGCCGGGGCGAACCGTCGCCCTCTTTCGACCGGATCATGGAGGATGGTGCGATGGGCGCAAGGGAAGGCAAGCTGATCTTGGCGTTTGCTGCGGCGGCGGTCGCCGCGTCGCTGCACGTCGCGCCGGCGGCGGCCGACGAGATCGAGGACGCCATGGAGGCCGGCCTTGCCGCATACCGCGCCGGCGACGTGGCGCTCGCGCGCGAGGAGATCGATTACGCTGCGACGCTGCTCGCCGCCGCCAAGGCCGAGGGCCTCGCCGCGTTTCTCCCTCCCGCCCGCGACGGCTGGACGCGGGAGGTCTCGCAGGAGGCGCAGGCCGCCGCCGCCTTCATGGGCGGCGGGCTCACCGCCTCGGCGAACTATCGCCGCGGGTCGGACGAAGTGCAGGTCATGCTCGCCGCCGATGGGCCGATGATCGCCGGGATGGCGGCGCTGCTCGGCAATCCCGCCATCATGGCGACGCAGGGCGAGGTGCGTCGCGCGGGCCGCCAGCGCTATCTCGTCTCCCATGGCGGCGACGTCATGGCGCTGATCGACAACCGCATCCTCGTCCAGATCGACGGCGGCGCGGAAACCGATGAAAAGACCGCCTATTTCGAGGCGATCGATCTCGACGCCCTGGCCGGCTTCTGACGGTGCGGCGGCCCGTTCGCGGGCCGTCGTTTGAGCGAGCGGCGGTTTTCTGGCATGGTGACGGCTCCGTGACGTGTTCAACGGAGGTTTTGCATGACGGATCACGACAGATATGCGGCGCAGCTCAAGAGCCTGATCGACGACTACAACGCCCGCATCGCGAAGTTCGAGGAACGGATGGAGAGCGCGTCGGCGCAGGCGCGGCGGGACTACGCCGAGCGCCTCGACGAGATGCAGCGGGCGCGCGACGCGGCCGAAGAGGAAATGCAGGCGTTCAACGACGCCGCCTGGGCCGGGGCGGAGGAGATGCGCAAGGGGTTCAAGGCCGCCTGGAGCGAAATCAGCAAGGCCGCCGACCGCGCGATGTCGCGCTGAGCGCGGCGTCGAGGCAGGCGCCCATCGCGGCGGCGACGCGCGCCGCGTCCCACCCCGCCCCGAGCGGCGGCGTGTGGAGGAAGGCGACGAGCGGCGCGCAGCCCGTCGCGAGCGCCGCCCAGTAGGTCGTCTCGCAGACATAGCGGCCGGGGTCGTCGGAAAGCCGCGCGGGCGCGCCGGTCGCGCGCATCGCGTCGAGCGCCGCGGCCCATGGCCAGAGACCGTGCAGCATCCGGGCCGCGTCGTCCGGCGCGTCGCGCCAGGCCTCGGGGCGGCGCGCCCGCATCTCCAGACGCAGCCGCGGCTCGTCGGCGAGGCCCGTGAGCAGCAGAACCTCCGGGCGGACCCGCGCGACCGCGTCGAACAGGGCGCGCGGCGCGGCGTCATGGTCCACCGGCAGCGTCGCGACCGCGAGGCCGGGACGGGCGGCGCCCAGCGCCGCGACGGCCTCCCCGCTCGAATTGACGCTCCAGCGCCCGAACGGCCCGAAGCCGGTGACGAGCGCCGTCAACGCCGGCTCACTGCGCGGGGATCTCCTGCGCGGCGAACCAGGCCGCAAGATCGCTGATCTGATCGTCCTTCAGCCCGCCGGCCACGATGTTCATCTCGGGGTGGACCCGCCCGCCGGAGCGATACTCCATCAGCTGCTCGGAGATGTACTCGGCGTCGAGGCCCGCGATGCTGGGCGTGTTGGCGCGGACGGCGGCGCCGTCGCGGCCATGGCACGCCGAGCACATCCGGGCGAGCTTGTAGCCCGCCTCCGCGTCGCCCTCGGCGAGCCCGGGCGCCGCCCAGGCGAGCAGCGCGGCGGTCAGGGTCAGTCGAAGCATGTCGTTGGGCTCCCTCGAACGCGACGCGGCCCCGGCGAAGCGCCGGGGCCGCCGCCGGTCCCGGCGCGATTACTGCGCGGGCGCGGCGTAGGAGATGCGGTAGAGCGCGCCGGCGAGGTCGTCCGACACCAGGATCGAGCCGTCGCGCAGCATTCCAACGTCCACCGGGCGGCCGAGATACTCGCCGGTCTCCGCGTCGAGCCAGCCCTCCGCGAACGGCTCCATCGTCACCGAGCCGTCCTCGGCGATGAAGGACACCATGACGCGCGCGCCGACCGGGTCGGTGCGGTTCCACGAGCCATGCTGGGCCGAGAAGATCGCGTTGCGATACTTCTCGGGGAACATCCGGCCGGTGTAGAACGCCATCCCGAGATCGGCGGCGTGGGCGACGGTCTCGACGACCGGCATCACGACGTCGACGGGGACTTCCTCGCCCTTGTACTCGTTGGTGCGCACCGAGCCGCCGCCATACCACGGATGGCCGAAGTGCTGGCCCATCTCGGTCTGGCGGTTCAGCTCGCCCGGGGGGATGTCGTCGCCCATGCCGTCGACCTGGTTGTCGGTCCACCACAGCTCGCCGGTCGCGGGGTGGAAGTCCTGGCCCACCGAGTTGCGCACGCCGTAGGTGTAGACCTCACGGCCCGTGCCGTCGGTGTTGACGCGGATGATGCCGCCGATGCCGGTCTCGCGGTAGAGGTCCAGCTTCTCCTTCGGCGCCACGTTGTAGGGTTGGCCGAGCGAGATGTAGAGCTTGCCGTCCGGGCCGATGTCGCAGACGCGGGCGGTGTGGTTGAAGCTCTCCTCCTCGGCGGGGATGAGCTCGCCTTCCGCGATCACGTTGAACGCCGCGACGTCGTTGCTCTCGTAGAAGAACTCCGCCGCCGGGAACACCAGCACGCGGTTGCGCTCGGCGGTGTAGAGGAAGCCGTCGGGCGAGAAGCACACGCCGTTGGGAATGTCGAAGGGCAGCGTCGGGGCGAAGTCCTTGACCTCGTCGGCGATGCGGTCCTTGTCGCGGTCGGTGACGGCCCAGACCTTGTTCTTGCGGGTGCCGACGAAGGTCACGATGCCCTGCGGGCCGGTCGCGATGTGGCGCGCGTCGGGCACGATGGCGTAGAGGTCGATGCTGAAGCCCTCGGGCAGCGTGATGCGCTCCAGCGTCCGGCGGATCGCCTCGGCCTTCGACCCGCCCTGCTCGATGTAGGTGAAGTCGGCGCCGCCGGTCTTCTGGAATGCCGACAGCTTCTCAAGCTGCGCGTGCGCCGCGCCGCCAAAGCCGGCGAGCGCGATGCTCGCAAGCAGAATTCCGTTCAGTTTCATGGAGTTTCTCCCCGTGTGGCCGTTTCCCCCGCCACGCCGGCGCCGTTGTGTTCGGCACCTTACGCAGCGACATGCCGGACGTTAACGGATCGCGCGTGACGTGCAAGCGGAGAGGCGCGCTTTTAGAAGCGCACGCTCAGATTGAGCGAGCCGAACAGCGCCGGGTCGTCCTGCCCCTCGTATTCCCGCGTCCTCAGAACCTGCGTGTAGGTGAGTTCGGCCGCCCTGAAGCGCAGGCTCGCGCCAACCGAGAAATCGCCCACGAGGCGCTTTGCGTCGACGCGCGGCCCGTCGCGGAACGTGTTGCCCTCCAGAAAGAGGTTGCGCCCCACGAGGCGCGCCTCGGCGCTGGCGAACAGGCTCCAGCCGAAGCCGGCCTCCGGGCTGAAGAACGCCGGGCCGGAAACCGCGGGGCGGATGCGCGGCGGGCCGTAGTCCCGCCCGAGATCCTGCCCCAGCCGCACCGTAACCCCTGTCGCGGCGGAGGTGTCGACCGTTCCGACCGCGACGGAGACATGGGGAAGCACATCGGCTTCGAGGTTGAGCAGGCCGAGGTCGAGAGACACCGCCGCGCGCCGCTTCTGTTCATACAGCAGGCGGAACGCCGGCTCGTCGCCGAGCTGCGCATCCCAGCCGAGCGGATCCTCGAAGGGGCCGACGGAGTGGACGAACTTCTGGGCCTGCTCCGCCAGCGACGCCGGCCCGACCATGCCGACGTCCAGCGCCAGCGTGTCGAGCCTGTCGCCGCGGTCGGCGATGAGCGCCGCCGAAAGGTAGAGAAACCCCGCATAGGGGCGCTCGTCGGCGGGGGGCGAGGGATCGCCGATGTCGGTCGGCGTGTAGATGTTCTGGCCGAGGGCGTAGGCCACATACCAGTCCTGCGCCCGCGTCAGCCAGCCGAGGCGGTCGCGCACATACCGGCCCCAGAGCGGCAGCTCGTTGCGGCGCGACGTGTACGAAAGCCGCAGCCCGTTGGTGTAGTCGCGGTCGTCGCCGCCAAAGAGGTCGTTCTCGAAGGTGACGCTGTAGAAGCCGCCGGCATCGAAGGAAGCGGCGGTCTCCGCGGCTCCGGCCCCGGCCTCAACCTCGACCTCGGGGGCGATCGGCGCCCGCCCCTCGCCCGCGACGGCGATGGAGACGGCCGCGGCGCCGGAAGGCGCCGGCCCGGCCGGCGGCGCCTGCGCCGCCACGGCGTCGGCCACTGGGGCGGCGATCGGGGCGGCGGCTGGAGCGACGACCGGGGCGGCGCAGGCGAACGCCGCAGCCCCCAGGACGAGGCTGCGCTTTACGCGCGTTTCGGTTCTGGCCATGAGGGGGTCTCGCTCCGGATGGCGACGCGCGCCGCTGGGCGTTGAATGGTCGCTTGCGGGCGACGTTGCAAGACGGGGGGCGGTCCATGCGGCTTGAGCGGGACGTTTTCGGCGACGACGAAGGCGGCGGCGGGACGGCGCTTCTGGTGGCGCACGGGCTGCTCGGCGCCGCGCGCAACTGGGGCGCGCTGGCCAGGCGCATGGCGCGGTCGCGCAGAGTGGTGGCGGTGGACATGCGCAACCATGGCCGCAGCGGATGGAGCGACGACGTCGGCTATCCGGCCATGGCCGAAGACCTCGCGCGCGTCGTCGAGGAGGAATGCGGCGGCCGGGCCGACGTGCTGGGGCATTCGATGGGCGGCAAGGCGGCCATGGCGCTGGCGCTCACCCGGCCCGAGACGATCTCGCGTCTCATCGTCGCCGACATCGCGCCGGTCGCCTACACGCATTCGCACACTGACACCCTCGAGGCGATGGCGGAGCTGGATCTCTCCGTCGTCACGCGCCGCTCCGATGCAGACGCCCAGCTCGCCGCAAAGGTTCCCGACGCCGGCCTGCGGAGCTTCGTGCTGCAGAACCTCGCGCTGACGCCCGAAGGCGCGCGCTGGCGGCCGAACATCGCCGCGCTGCGCGCCGGCCACGCGTCGCTCGTCGGCTGGCCCGAGGAACTGTCGGACCTGCCGGACGGCGCGCTCTACTTCGGCGACGCGCTGTTCCTGCGCGGCGCGCGGTCGGACTATGTCGACGGGGCAGCGCTGCCGGCGGTCGAGGCGCTGTTTCCCGCCGCGCGCGTCGAGACGCTGGCGGACGCCGGCCACTGGCTGCACGCCGACCAGCCCGGCCCCTTCCTCGCCGCCGTCGAGCGGTTTCTTGACGGTTGAGCCGCCCATCGCGCAGCATCGCGCGATGAAGGAAGAAACCGCGCTCTGCGCCGCCATCGAGGGCTATTTCCGCAACGAGGCGCCGGCTGGCGTCCGCAAGGCGGTGGAGGCGGCCGGCAAGGACCATGCGCTGTCGGAGGGCTATCCCTATGACGCCGCGCTGAAGGGCAAGCCCTACCGCGAGGCCAACGAAGCCCTGCAGATCGAGATCGTCAAGATGCAGGCCTGGGCGCGGCGCGCCGGCGCCCGCGTCGCCATCCTCTTCGAGGGGCGCGACGCCGCCGGCAAGGGCGGGGCGATCCGGCGCTTCTCGCGCAACCTCAACCCGCGCGGCGCCCGCATCGTCGCGCTGCCGAAGCCGAGCGACGCCGAGGCGGGCCAGTGGTACTTCCAGCGCTACGCCGCCCACCTGCCCGGCCCCGGCGAGATCGCCTTCTTCGACCGCTCCTGGTACAACCGCGGCGTCGTCGAGCATGTCTTCGGCTTCTGCGGGCCGGCCGAGCGCGAGCGCTTCTTCAGGCAGGTTCCCGGCTTCGAGGCGATGCTCGTCGAGGACGGGATCATCCTCGTGAAGCTCTGGCTCACCATCGGCCGCGCCGAGCAGATGCGCCGGTTTCTCGACCGCGCGAGAGACCCGCTGCGGCGCTGGAAGCTCTCGCCCATCGACGTCGCGTCGCTGGAGAAATGGGACGCGTACTCCGCCGCCATCGGGGAGACGCTCGCGCGCAGCCACACCGCGCTGGCGCCGTGGACGGTGCTGCGCGCCGACGACAAGCGCCGCGCCCGCATCGAGGCGATGCGCGTCGCGCTGAACCGGATCGACTACGAAGGGCGCGACCTGAAGGCGGTCGGCGCCCCCGACCCCGCGCTGAGCGGCCCGCCCGACCGGATGCCGCTGGCGCAGGAATGACGGCCCGGCCTTGCGCCGGCGACGGCGCGAGGCCATCTGCGCGCCATGGTCGGACTTCCTCACCCACACCGCGACGCGCGGTTCTACGACGGCGTGCGGGGCCGTCGCGTGGCGGCCCTCCTGGTGGACGCCATGCTCGTGACCGCCGCGGCCGCCTTCGCCGTGCTCGCCTTCGGCGTGGCGACGCTCGGCGTCGGCCTCGCGCTCGGCCTCCCGATCGCGCTCACGGTCAGCTTTCTCTACCGCTTCCTCACGCTGGCGCGCTGGTCGGCGACGCCGGGCATGGCGCTGTTCGGGATCGAGGCGCGCGGATGGAGCGGCGAGCGGCTGAGCGACGCGGAGGCGGCGATCCACACCGGGGTGTTCCTGCTCTGCTTCCACCTCGTCGCGCCGCAGATGATCAGCCTAGCGCTGATGGCGCTGCGGCCCGACGGGCGCGGACTGCACGATCTCGCAATCGGCGGCGCCGTCATCAACGCGCCGGCCGACTCAGCCGCGGACATGCAGGCGGGCTGACCGCTCATCCCGCGTGACGCGGTGAAAATTCGCGTCTAGTGTTCCTGCATGGGTTGTGCGCTGGAAGGGCGCAGCCCGGACGGAGGCGCCATGAGCCACATCAACAAGAAGATCACCGCGCAGTTCTTCCTGACGGCCACGCAGCCCTGTCCTTACCTGCCCGGCCGGGAAGAGCGCAAGGTTTTCACGACCCTGCGCGGGCGCGACGCCGTGACCGTCAACGACGAGCTGTCCCTGCGCGGTTTCCGCCGCAGCCAGAGCGTCGCGTACCGACCCTCCTGCCCCACCTGCTCGGCCTGCCTTTCCACGCGGATACCCGTCGAGGGTTTCCAGGCGACGCGCAGCCAGCGCCGCATCGTCTCGCGCAACGCAGATCTCTCGCGCCGCGCCTGCGCGCCATGGGCGACCGAGGAGCAGTACGGCCTCTTCCGCCGCTATCTCGACGCGCGCCACTGCGACGGCGGCATGGCCGAGATGGACGCCTCCGAATTCGCCGCCATGATCGAGGAGACGCCGGTGCGCTCGCGCGTCGTGGAGTATCACGACCCCGCCGCCCCGCGCGGCCGCTCCCTGCGCGGCGCCTGCCTCACCGACCTCACGGCGGACGGGCTGTCGATGGTCTACAGCTTCTTCGAGCCGCAGGAGTCGCGCCGCTCGCTCGGCGCCTTCATGATCCTCGATCATCTGGAGATCGCGCGCGAGGCGGGTCTGCCCTATGTCTATCTTGGCTATTGGGTGCCAGGCTCGCCGAAGATGGACTACAAGGCCGCCTTCCGCCCGTTCGAGGTGTATGTCCGCGGCCGCTGGCGGCTGATGCGCGACGCCGCCGAGGCCGCGGCGGCCGCCCCGCGCGGCCCGGCTCCCTTCGACGCGCTCTGAGACTTGAGTAAGCCCGGGCTTATGCGCCGGCCACGTGGCCCGGACGCCGGATCGCGGCCCCGTGAGCTGGACGCCCGAGTGCGGCGGCGGCGGTCGGGCGCGACATGCACCGCTCGCAGGCCCGTGCTCACCAGGTATCGCAGCGTCCGCACCCTGCGACACGCGAATTGAACCGGTCAGTCACCGCGGCTAGCGTCAGCTCGCGATTCGGCTCACGGAGAAGCCGATGCCACCGGGGAGGAAACTTGATGGATCGTCGTTCATTCCTGAAGGCGGGCGCCGTCGGCGCCGCCGCCAGCGGGGCGCTCGCGGCGCCGGCCGTCCTCGCGCAGGACAAGCAGGTGGTCCGCATGGTCACCACATGGCCGCGCAACTTCCCCGGCCTCGGCACCGGCGCGCAGCGCGTCGCCGACCGGATCACCGCCGTCTCGGGCGGTCGCATCGAGGTCAAGCTGTTCGCAGCCGGCGAACTGGTCCCCGCCTTCGAGTGCTTCGACGCCGTCGCCACCGGCGCCGCCGAGATGTATCACGGCGCCGACTACTACTGGCAGGGCAAGCACAAAGGCTACAACTTCTTCACCGCGGTGCCGATGGGCTTCACGGCGCAGGAGCTGCAGGGCTGGGTCCACTACGGCGGCGGACAGGAACTCTGGGATGAGCTTGGCCGCAACTTTGGCGTCAAGGGCTTCCTCGCGGGCAACACGGGCGTCCAGTACGGCGGCTGGTTCCGCAACCCGATCATGTCGCTCGACGACATGAAGGGGCTGAAGATGCGCATGCCCGGCCTCGGCGGCGAGGTGCTGCGCCAGATCGGCGCCAACGCCGTCGCGCTGCCCGGCGGCGAGATCTTCCCGGCCCTCCAGGCCGGCACGATCGACGCGACGGAGTGGGTCGGCCCCTACAACGACATGGCATTCGGCTTCCAGAACATCCTGAAGAACTACATGTATCCGGGCTTCCACGAGCCGGGCTCGGGCCTTGCGGTCGGCATGAACCTCGGCTGGTGGGAGGGCCTCGACGCGGCGGACCAGGCGTTGATCGGAGCCTGCTGCACCGCCGAGAACGACGTCATGATGGCCGAGTACACCGCCAACAACGGCCCCGCGCTCGACCGTCTGATCAACGAGCACGGCGTGACGCTGCACCAGTTCCCCGACGACGTGTTCAAGCAGATCGCCGACGCGTCCGAGAACGTGGTCGCCGCGACCGCCGAGGACGACGACATCGGCAGGCGGATCTACGAGAGCTACGCGGCGTTCCGCAAGCTCGTCGCCCCGGTGACGCAGGTCTCCGAGGAGGCCTACACCATGGCCCGCGCCAAGGCGCTCGACCTCTGAAGCCGACATTCTGACCACGATGCGCCGCCGCGGCTCCGGCCGCGACGGCTTTCGGCATCCGGGCCAACCCGGAGCCTCAGGGGAGGAATTTCGCGGTGCACGCGGTCTACAAGGCGATCGACGGACTCAATGACAGGATCGGGCGCTTCGTCGCGTGGTTCACGCTGGCCATGGTGTTGATCCAGTTCGCGCTGGTGGTCGCGCGCTACGTGTTCTCGGCCAACGACCTGCTGTTTCTCTCCTCGCTCTGGTGGCAGGAGTCGATCGTCTACCTGCATGGCGCGCTGATCATGTCGGCGGCGGGCTACACCTTCCTGCACAATGGCCATGTGCGGGTGGACATCTTCTACCGCACCGCCAGCCAGCGCAGTCAGGACTGGACGGACCTGGTGGGATCGCTGCTCTTCCTGCTGCCAGTCTGCTGGCTGATCGCCTGGTCCGCATGGCCGAACGTCGCACTCTCATGGCGAAACTTCGAAGGTTCCACCGAAACTTCCGGCATCCCATTCAAGTATCTTCTCAAGAGCACGGTTCTCCTGCTGGCGGCGCTGCTCGCGCTTCAGGCGGTCTCCACCGCGCTCAAGGCCGCCCTGAGACTGATGGACGAGGACGTGGTCGACCCCTACCGCGCCGAAGAATCGCTGGATTGAGGGCCGCGCCATGATCGAGTTCATCGTCCATCACCTAGAACTTCTGATGTTCGCCGTCGCCGTGGCGCTGCTGCTGCGCGGCTTTCCGGTCGCCTTCACGCTGGCCGGCGTCGGGCTGTTCTTCGCCTTCATCGGCGCGTATTTTCAGGAAGGTTTCTTCGCCGGCGGCGACATCGGCTTCCTGCGGCCCTACTACAACCGCATCTTTGGCCTGATGGACGAGACGAACGAGGTTCTCGTCGCCGTGCCGCTGTTCATCTTCATGGGCGTGATGCTGGAGCGGAGCCGCGTCGCCGGCGAACTGCTGGAGACGATGGGGCGGCTGTTCGGCACGCTGCGCGGCGGCCTTGGCCTCTCGGTCACTTTCGTGGGCATGCTGCTGGCGGCCTCCACCGGCATCGTCGGCGCGACCGTGGTGACGATGGGCATGATCTCGCTGCCGTCGATGCTGCGCAACAACTACGACAAGGGGCTCGCCTGCGGCTCCATCGCCGCGGCCGGCACGCTGGGGCAGATCATCCCGCCCTCCATCGTGCTGGTGATCCTCGGAGACACGATCTCCAACGAATACATCGAGGCCCGCCGCGCCGTGGGCGACTGGGCGCCGGACCCGGTCTCGGTCGGCGATCTCTTCGTCGGCGCGCTGCTGCCGGGGCTGCTGCTGGTGGCGCTCTACATGATCTACCAGATCGGCCTCGCCATCTTCAGCCCGAAATCCTCTCCGGCGATGGCGATGACCGAGAAGGTCACATGGGCGGAAGTCGGTCGGGTGCTGCTGCCGCCGATCCTGCTGATCTTCGCCGTGCTCGGCTCGATCCTCTACGGCATCGCCACGCCCACCGAGGCGGCGGCGGTCGGCGCCATCGGCGCGATCCTGCTGGCCGGCGAGAAGCAGGCGGGCGCAAGCCCATGGCCGCAGTATCTCGCCGTCATCGGCGTCATCGCGGTGTTCGTCGTCACGCTGTTCTTCGACCTGCGCCTCACGCGGACGGTGATCGAGCCGAACGACCTCATCGGCATGTGGCTCGCCGGCGCGCTGCTGGCGGTGGTGGCCTGGGGGGTGGTCGTCAGCCTCGTGCGCATCTTCCGCTCAGGCATCCTCACCAACGTGATGGAGGCGACCACCAAGGTGACCTGCATGGTCTTCGTCATCCTGATCGGCGCGCAGCTCTTCAACCTCACCTTCCGCGGCCTCGGCGGTGAGGAGACGGTGCACGAGATCCTCTCCGCCGTGCCTGGCGGGGCCTTCGGCGCGATGTTCGCCGTGATGGCGGTGATGTTCGTGCTCGGCTTCTTCCTTGATTTCCTCGAGATCATCTTCGTCGTGGTGCCGATCATGTCGCCCACGCTGTTCATGCTCGGGCTCGACCCGATCTGGGTCGCCATCATGATCGCGGTGAACCTGCAGACCTCGTTCCTCACGCCGCCCTTCGGCTTCGCGCTGTTCTACCTGCGCGGCGTCGCGCCGCCGGAGGTGACCACGATGGACATCTACCGCGGCGTGATCCCCTTCGTGATCATCCAGCTCATCGGGCTCGGCATCCTCGCCGCCTTTCCGGCGCTGGCCACCTGGCTGCCGGGCGTCGTGTTCGGCTGAGCCGCGGGTGGCGCTGCGGCTGGCGCGGCGCTATCACCCCGGACGCGGCCACCCTTCGCCGCCGCCCGGAGCCCATCGAGATGACTGACGCCGCAGCCCTGACGGCGCCTGGCCCATGGCGGCGCGAAGCCGCGGCGCTGCTGGCGATGGGCGGTCCGCTGATCGCCGCCCAGCTCGCGACGATGGCGATCCAGACCACCGACATGATCATGATCGCGTGGCTCGGCCCGACGCCGCTGGCCTCGGGCGCGCTGGCGACGTCGCTGCTGCACCCGTTCGTCATGCTCGGGATGGGCGTCGTCACGGCCTCGGCGCCTCTGGTCGCGGCGGCCATCGGCGCGCGTCGGCGGCGAGACGCCCGCCGCGCCGTGCGCCAGGGCCTCTGGGCCGCCATCGCGCTGGCGCTCGTCTGCACGCCGCTGCTGACCTTCGGGGAGCCGATCCTGCTGGCGCTGGGGCAGGATGCGGCGGTCGCCGCCGGGTCAGGCGCGTATCTGCGCGTCGCCGCCTTCGCCTTCCTGCCGATGATCGCGTTTCCCGCGCTGCGCGGGTTTCTCGCGGCCCATGGCGAGACTCGGGTCGTCCTGTGGGCGACGCTGGTCGGCGTCGCGGTCAACGCGCTCGGCAACTACCTGCTGATCTTCGGCAGCTTCGGTTTTCCTCGGCTGGAGCTCGCCGGCGCCGGCGTCTCCACGCTGCTGACCCATGCGGCGATATTCGGCGTCGTGGCGGTCCATGCCGCGCGCCGCCACCGCCGCTATGCGCTGTTCGCCCGCTTCCATCGCGCGGACTGGGCGAAGTTCCGCGCAATCTTCCGCCTTGGAACGCCCATAGGGCTGATGATGACGGCGGAGACGGGCATGTTCGCCGGCGCCGCGATGCTGATCGGCTGGATCGGGCCGGAGGCGCTGGCCGCCCACGCCGCCGCCGTGCAGATCGCCTCGATCTCCTTCATGGCGCCGCTCGGCTTCAGCCATGCGACGACCGTGCGGGTGGGTCTGGCGGCGGGAGAGCGCGACGCCGGCGCCGTGGCGCGGGCGGCGTGGCTCTCCCTGACGCTGACCTGCGGTTTCATGGCGGGCGTGGCGGCGCTTTTCCTGCTCGCCCCGCAGGCGCTGATCGGGCTGTTCCTGGCGCGCGACGAGGCCGCGGCGGCCTTCGGGCTCGCGGTCGGCTATCTCGGCGTCGCGGCGCTGTTCCAGCTCGTCGACGGCGCACAGGTCAGCGCGGCGGCCTCCCTGCGCGGCCTGGGCGACACGCGCGCGCCGATGCTGATCGCCATCGCCGGCTACTGGGTTGTGGGCTTCCCGGCGGCGTGGCTGCTCGCCTTTCCGGCCGGGCTGGAGGGCGTGGGCGTCTGGCTGGGGCTGGCGCTCGGTCTCGCCACCGCCGCCGCCCTGCTCATCGCGCGCATGGCGCAGATGCTGCGGCGCTGAAGGCGGGGCCGTGGTGGCCCCGCCCTCGACGGCGGATCAGCCGCGAGCCTCGCCCACGGCGCGCCAGGCCAGCGGGAACACCATCGCGGCGAGCGCGGTCTTGAGCACCATGCCCGGCATGAACGGCCACAGCCCCCAGTCGAGGATCGGCTTGTCCCAGCCGTAGAGAACGCCGAGCCACATCACGCCCGGCGCGAAGATCAGCGCGTTGCCAGCCAGCATCGCCAGCGAGACGTTCAGCCAGGAGCGGTCCCACCCCCTGCGGGCGCACCAGCCAAGGAAGCCCGCCGCGAGCACGAAGCCGAGCAGGTAGCCGCCGGTCCCGCCCATCATGTAGGCCAGCCCGTTCTCGGCGGCGGAGGAGCCGGTGAAGACGTCGAAGCCGACCGCGCCGACCAGCAGATAGGCCAGCATCGTGACGCCGCCGAGGCGGAAGCCGTAGGCCGCGCCGATCGACAGCACCACGAAGCTCTGCATCGTGATCGGCACCGGCCACATCGGGACCTTGATCTTCGCCGCGACCGCCATCGCCGCCACGCCCAGCGCCACCAGCGCCACGCGCTTCGCCCAGAGCGCGGCGCCTTCCGCCGGCGCCACAGCCTCGCTCAGAACCCTCGACATCGCCGTTCGTCTCCCTCGGGAATTGCCGAGGCGAGCCTATGCGGCGGCGCGGCGACCCGCAAGCGACCCGAACGGGCGAGAACGCCCGCGCGCTCGGGCGCGCAAGTCTCAGGCGCGGATGTAGCGCGTCGTCGCGGCGTAGTCCTTCTTCGGGCCCTTCACGCGCCAATGGGCGTGCCAGCTCTCCGCGGCGAAGCTGTAGCGCACGGCGTAATGGTCCTCGCCGCACAGGTGCTCGCTCTCGCATTCGGCACGGCCCCAGTCGAAGCGGTGGAACGGCGCGCCGTCCTCGAAGAACACCGCCACCTGCGTCGCCCCCTCGGGCTTCCACAGATAGACGCGCGCCGCCGTCATGCTCGCCTGCCCCAGCGTCAGACGGCCCTGCTCGGCGTAGCGCATGTCCTCGCCGACGCCCGTGATCCGGGCGAGCCCCTGGAACCGGCCCGAGGGGCCGCCAGCGTAGTCGGTGATCTCGCGCCGCGTCTGCCAGACGCCGCCGAACCGCGCTTGAGTTGTCAGCCCCATGGCCGGGTGCTACCCCGCCGCCGTCGCCGCCGCAACGGCGCGGCGCGTGTGCGAGAAAGGCCCCGCCCCATGGTCCCCCGCTATTCCCGCCCCGAGATGGTCGCGATCTGGTCGCCCGAGACCAAGTTCCGCATCTGGTTCGAGATCGAGGCGCACGCCTGCGACGCCCAGGCCGCGCTCGGCGTCATCCCGCAGGAGGCCGCCGAGGCGGTGTGGACGGCGAAGGACGTCGCATTCGACGTCGCCCGCATCGACGCCATCGAGGCGGAGGTGAAGCACGACGTGATCGCCTTCCTGACCCATCTCGCCGAGCATGTCGGGCCCATGGCGCGCTACGTCCATCAGGGGCTGACCTCGTCGGACGTGCTCGACACCTGCCTGAACGTCCAGCTCACCCGCGCCGCCGACATCCTGCTCGCCGATCTGGACGCGCTGCTCGCGGCCCTCAAGGCCCGCGCGCTGGAGCACAGGAACACCGTCTGCATCGGGCGCAGCCACGGCATCCACGCGGAACCCACCACCTTCGGGCTGAAGATGGCGCAGGCCTACGCGGAGTTCGCCCGCGCCCGCGCCCGGCTGGTCGCGGCCCGCGCGGAAGTGGCGACCTGCGCCATTTCCGGCGCCGTCGGCACCTTCGCCAGCATCGACCCCGCAGTGGAGGCCCATGTCGCTGCGCGACTCGGCCTCGCGATCGAGCCGATCTCCACCCAGGTGATCCCGCGCGACCGCCACGCCGCCTTCTTCGCCTGCCTCGCGGTGATCGCAAGTTCGGTGGAGCGGCTGGCGACCGAGGTCCGCCACCTCCAGCGCACCGAGGTTCTGGAGGCGGAGGAATACTTCTCGCCGGGCCAGAAGGGCTCCTCCGCGATGCCGCACAAGCGCAACCCGGTGCTGACGGAGAACCTCACCGGGCTGGCGCGGCTCGTGCGCGGCTACGCCATGCCGGCGATGGAGAACGTCGCGCTCTGGCACGAGCGCGACATCAGCCATTCCTCGGTTGAGCGCGCCATCGGCCCCGACGCCACCATCACGCTCGATTTCGCGCTGGCGCGGCTGACCGGCGTGATCGCGAAGCTCGTCGTCTATCCCGAGGCCATGGAGAGGAATCTCAACAAGTTCCGCGGTCTTGTTCACTCGCAGGGCGTGCTGCTGGCGCTGACCCAGGCGGGGCTGAGCCGGGAGGACAGCTATCGCCTCGTCCAGCGCAACGCCATGAAGGTGTGGGAGCAGGGTGCCGACTTCCTCACCGAACTGAAGGCCGACGCCGAGATCACGGCCGCGCTCGACGGCGCGACGCTGGACGCGATCTTCGACCTCGCCCGCCACACCCGGCAGGTGGACGCGATCTTCGCGCGGGTGTTCGGCGAGGCCTGAGCCCCGCCGGCACGCGTCGGCTCAGGCGGAGCGGGTTCCCGCGCCGCGCGGACGCCCGACGATGGAGCGCGCCACCAGCCAGCTGACCGGCGCCGCCGCGACGGCGCCGAGAAGCGCCGCGACGATCATGGCCGGACCGTTGTAGAGCTGCTCGACGAACAGCGTGACCGTGAAGAAGACCCCCATCATCACGGGCGCGACGATGCCGTAGAGCACGGCGGCGATCTTGAACATGACATCCTCCATTGATCGAGCGACGCCGCACCGATAGCGCGGCCCGGCAGGCGGGCGCCTTGATCCAGAGCAAGGCGCCCGCCCGGCCTTGCCGCCGCGCCGCGCGCGACCATTTGTTCGCCGGCGCGACGCGCATGACGTGCGCGAGTCCGACGAGCGCGCATGACGCGCGCAGGGAGATGAACGATGTTTCGACGCGCCTTCCTCATGGCCGCAGGCCTCGCCGCAGCCGCCGCGCTGTCAGCGCTCGCCTCGCCGCGGCCGGCGCGGGCCGCGGACGCCACGGCCCACGACTTCGCCTTCGCCAACATCGACGGCGGGCCACTGCGGCTGGCGGATTACCAGGGGCGGCCGATCCTCGTCGTGAACACGGCCTCATTCTGCGCCTTCACGCCGCAGTATGAGGGTCTTCAGGCGCTGTGGGAGACCTATCGCGAGCGCGGCCTCGTCGTCGTCGGCGTGCCGTCTCAGGACTTCAATCAGGAATACGACGACGCCGGCGCGGTGAAGGATTTCTGCCAGGTCAACTACGGCATCGACTTCCCGATGGCCGACATCACCAAGGTGAGGGGAACGGACCGCCATCCGTTCTTCGCCTGGGCCGCGCGCAGCTTCGGCGAGCGGAACGCGCCGCGCTGGAACTTCCACAAGTACCTGATCAACGGCGAGGGCCGCGTCTCGGCCGCGTTCGGCTCCGGGGTCGGCCCCGCCTCGCCGGAGATCACCTCGGCCATCGAGGCGCTGCTTCCCGCCGGCTGAGCCCGAGGCCGCCGAGCAGGGCGGTCACAGCGTCGCGGCGAGCCCCGCGGCGCCGAGGGCGGCGGCAAGCACGCCGACCAAGGCCTGCGCGAGCCCCGCCGCGCGAGCGAAGCCCGGCCCTGCGGCGAAGGCGGCGGCCTGCCGCGCGCCCGCCGCGGCCGCAGCGGCGCCGGACGTCACGACCGCCGTTCCGGCCGCCATCGCGAGCGTCGCGAGGACGCCCGCCACGGGGGCCCCGGCGCCCCAGGCCAGCGCCAGCGTCAGCATCGCGCCGCCGCAGGGCCGCGCGGCCGTGGCGAGGATCAGGCCCAGCGCCATGCGCCAGTCCGCGTCGCGCGCCAGCGCCGGGTCCGGCCCGTGATCGTGCCCGCAGCCCGCGCCGCAGCCATGCGACGCCGCCGGCCGCAGCAGCGCGCGCCCGCCCCGCCAGAGCAGCCAGAGCCCGAGCAGCGCCAGCATGGCGTGGCCTGCCGGGGCGAAGGCCGCGTCGCTTCGGGTGATCGCCAGCGCCCTGGCGCCGCCGACCAGCCACAACCCGCCATAGACGACGAGCACCGCCGTCAGCCCCTGCGCCAGCGAGCCCAGCACGGCGATCAGCGCCAGCCGCCCCGCTCCGGCGCGCGTTCCCGCCGCGGCGGCCGCCATCAGCGCCTTGCCGTGCCCCGGCCCCGCCGCATGGGCGAGACCATAGAGCGCCGCCGCCCCCATCAGCGTCGCCAGCGCGAAGGGCTCGCCGCCGCGCACGCCCGCCACGCCGCGCGCGAGCCAGTTCTGCAGCGCCCGCTGCACGGCGACCGCCTCCTGCCCCAGCATCGCGAAACCGTCGAGCCGCCAGATCGCGAACGCCGCCGCGGCGACCGCGACGAGCGCCGCCAGAACGAGGCGCCTGCCCCCGACGGACCAGCTGCTCATGGCGAAAGGCTCACGGCCGGACTCCCGGCGCGGCTCACGGCGCGGCTCTGGGCGCACGCGCCCGGCATGTGAGCGCCGCGCTGTCGGCGAAGACGCGCCCGACCTGCGGCGTCTCGGGCGTCTCGTCCATGCCCAGCGCCATCAGGGCCGACTGGAGAGCGTCCGTCTCCTGATTCGGGGCGAAGGGGCGCAGCACGGCGCTGCAGTCCTCGGCGCCGGGGCCTTCGACGCGCGGCGCCTCCAGCATCGAATAGGCGACGAAGAAGGTCGGGTCGTAGACTTCCGCCAGCACCGCGCCGGCAGAAGGGTCCACCGGCGCCGCGAGCGGGCGGTCGAAGGCGATCCGCAGCCGCCCGTCCGCCACCTCGGCCGACACCGCTTCGGCCGGCGCGAGCGCGATCTCGGCCTCGTCGTAGCGAGCCGCGCCCGCGCCCCCGAAGTCGCGCGCCCAGTCGGGCTGGAGGGCGGCGAGGGCAGCCAGCGCCGCGGCGTCGGGCGCGGCCACCGGGTCCATCCCCATTTCAGCCAGCAGCAGCATCGAGTAGAACGCGTCGAAGGCCCATGTGACCCGAAGCGCCTCCAGCGCGCCGCCCTCGCCCAGCCGGAACACGATCTCGGCGTCGACGAAGACGTGCGGATGCGCCGCCGCCGGCCCCGCGACCGGCGAGAGCGCCGCAGAGGCGGCGAGCACGCGAAGAATCCCCTGCCTGATCATGCGCGGACAGTCCCGCGCCGCGACGCGCCGCGCAAGGCTCACATGGCCGCGGACAGGCAGTCGACCATCCCGGCGGCGAGCCTGCGGATCAGGGCCGGATACATCCCGGCGCCCGGCTCCAGCTGGGCGCCGATCGGGTCGAGAACGCCCGCGCGCGCGTCCGATCCCTCGATCACGGTCGCCACCAGCGCCGGCTCGAACTGGGGCTCGGAAAAGACGCAGACCGCGCCGCTCGTCCGCACCACCTCCCGCGCCTCGGCGACGCGGGCCGCGCCGGGGCTCGTCGCCTCGCTCACCGAGACGGCGCCGGCGGCGGGCATGTCGAAGCGGCTCTCGAAGTACTGATAGGCGTCGTGGAAAACGAGATAGGATCGGCCGCGCACGGGCGCGAGCGTCTCCGCGACCTCCGCCGCGAGCGCGACGTATTCGGCGCGGGCCCCGGCGGCGTTGGCGTGATAGGCGGCGGCGTTGGCCGGGTCGGCCTCGGCGAGCGCCTCGGCCATCGCCTCTGCCCAGGCGGCGG
The DNA here is from genome assembly GCF_900107585.1 of Rubrimonas cliftonensis. GTDB lineage: Bacteria > Pseudomonadota > Alphaproteobacteria > Rhodobacterales > Rhodobacteraceae > Rubrimonas > Rubrimonas cliftonensis. Next base: position 501,857 of record NZ_FNQM01000001.1, read on the forward strand.
CGTTCATCGGATCGAGCCACATGTGCGGATCGAAGCCCAAGGCCGCGTGGCCATGGTCGTCGTGATCGTCCTGCGCCGCGTGATCATGCGCGGCGTGGGCGACGTGAGCGCCGTGCTCCTCGTGCGCGGCGCGTCCGTCATGGCCCTCGCCGGCGTGGCCCACCTGGTTGGCGTCCGCGTGATCGTCGTCCGCGTGATCGGCGTGTTTCCCATGCTCGTCGTGGTCGCCATGCCCTGCGTCATGCGCGTGGTCGTCATGCGAGTGGTCGTCATGGGCGTGATCTTCATGGCCTTCGTCATCGTGCTCTTCGCCATGCGCGTGGGCCGGGAAGGCCGCGCCCGTGCGCACCGGCAGACGTGCGGCGCCCGGGACGTCGCTGAGGCGCAGCTGCGCGGCGTCGCCGCCGAGCGTCTCCACGGCGTCCTCCAGCCAGGGCGTCAGCGAGGGGCCGACCCAGATGACGAGCTGCGCCGACTGCAGCGCGCGCGCCTCGGAGGGCCGCATCGCGTAGCCGTGCGGCGAGGCGCCCGGCCGCATCAGCAGGCCTGGCGCGCCGACGCCCGCCATCACCCGCGCCGCCACCGCGTGCGCCGGGCCGATGTCCACCGCCACCCGCGGGGCCGCCGCCGCGCCGGCGCCCAGCGCCATCGACCCGCACAGCACCATCGCCGCCGCCATTCCCTTCGCCATGTCCGCCGCTTCCTTTCAGTCAAGGCGCGCCTTGCGGGGCGCGCCGCGCTTCTGTAACGCTTGCGATACACCTAGTAATGTTATGCTGTAACGGTCAAGGCGCATGGCGAAGCGATCCGACACCGGGGAGGCCCCGCCGCTGGGCTTCGTCGAGCACGACCATGGCGCCTGCCGCGCGGCGGCGCTCGCCCATGCGCGCGCGGTCTGCGTCGAGCGCGGGCTGAAGCTGACCGAGACGCGGGCGGCGGTGCTCGACATCCTGCTCGAGTCGCACGCGGCGCTCGGCGCCTACGAGGTGCTCCGCCGGCTCGGGGCGGCGCGCGGCTCCGCGCCGCAGCCGCCGATCGCCTACCGCGCGCTCGACTTCCTCGTAGCGAACGGCCTCGCCCACCGCATCGAGCGCCTCAACGCCTATGTCGCCTGCGCAAGGCCCGGCGCCGACCACGCCGGCGCCTTCATGATCTGCAACGGCTGCGGCGCCGTGGCGGAGATACCCGGCGAAGCTGCGGCGAAGGGCCTGTCGCGGAGCGCGGACGCGCTCGGCTTCGACATCGCCCGCGCGGTCGTGGAGGCGGAGGGCTCCTGCCCCGCCTGCCGCGCGGCGTCGCCGGAGAGCGGGTCTTGAGCGGACGCGCCCTCATCACGGCGCGCGGCCTGGGCGTGCGTCACGGCGCGACCCAGGCCCTGCGCGACGTCGATTTCGAGGTGCGCGCCGGCGAGATCGTGACGCTCATCGGGCCCAACGGCTCGGGCAAGACGACGCTGCTGCGCGCGCTCATCGGCGCCGCGGCGCCGAGCGCGGGAACGGTGACGCGGGCGAAGGGGCTGCGCATCGGCTACGCGCCGCAGCGGCTGGCGCTGGACCGGACCATGCCGATGACGGTGGCGCGCTTCCTGGCGCTCGGCGGCGGCGGTCGGACGGAGCGCGCGGCGGCGCTGGAGGAGGTCGGCGCTCCGGACATCGCCGAGCGGCAGCTCGCGGCGCTTTCCGGCGGGCAGTTCCAGCGCGCGCTGCTCGCCCGCGCCCTGCTGCGCAAGCCCACGCTGCTGGCGCTGGACGAGCCGACGCAGGGGCTCGACCAGCCCGGCGTCGCCGCCTTCTATGCGCTGGTGGCGCGGGTGCGGCGGACGCTGGGCTGCGCGGTGCTGATGGTCAGCCACGACCTGCATGTGGTGATGCGCGAGAGCGACCGCGTCGTGTGCCTCAACGGCCATGTCTGCTGCGAAGGTGCGCCGACCATCGTCTCGGCCTCGCCGGCCTACCGCGCGCTCTTCGGGACGGAGCCGGAGGGCGCGCTCGCGCTCTACCGCCATGCGCATGACCACCGCCACGACGGCGCCGAGGCGCCCGGCTGCGGCCATGGCCATGGCGGGCCCGTCGCGCAGGCCGCGGCGCAGGCGGCGACCGCCGAGCGGGTGGACTGATGCTCGACGACTTCCTCGTGCGCGCCATGCTGGCCGGGGTCGGGGCGGCGCTGGCCGCCGCGCCGCTCGGCTGCTTCGTCGTCTGGCGGCGCATGGCCTATTTCGGCGACGCCACCGCCCACGCCGCCGTGCTGGGCGTGACGCTCGCGCTGGCGACCGAGGCGCCGCTCTTCGCCGGAGTGCTCGCGGCGGCGCTGGCGATGGCGGCGCTGATCTCCGTCGCCTCGGGCCGCGCCTTCGCCGCCGACACGCTGCTCGGCGTGGCCGCGCATTCGGCGCTGGCGGCGGGGCTGGTGGCGGCGGCGTTCCTGCCCGGCGTGCGGCTCGACCTAATGGGCTATCTGTTCGGCGACATCCTAGCGGTCTCGCGCGCCGATCTGGCGCTCATCTGGCTCGGCGCCGCCGGGATCTGGGGGCTCATGGCGTGGCGCTGGCGCGCGCTGCTGACCGCGACGCTGAGCGAGGATCTCGCGGTCGCCGAGGGGATCGACCCGCGCCTCGAACGTCTCGCGCTGATGCTGGCGCTGGCGCTGCTGGTGGCGCTGGCGCTGAAGGTGGTCGGCGCGCTGCTGATAACGGCGCTGCTGATCATCCCCGCCGCCGCCGCGCGCGGACTGGCGCGCACGCCCGAGGCGATGGCGGGCTTCGCGGCGCTGTTCGGCGCCGCGGCGAGCCTCGCCGGCCTCCGGCTCTCATGGACGCAGGACACTCCCGCAGGCCCGTCCATCGTGCTCGCGGCGGCGGGCGTGTTCCTCGCGGTCACGCTGGTCGGTGCGGTCGCGCGGGCGTGGCGAGACGGCGCGCGCGCGAAGCCGTGAACCGCGAGGCGGTTCATCCGAGGGTTGCGGCAAAGCGCCGGGCGCCATCCCACGGCGAGACGGCGCAGGTTTGCACGGCAAACGCATCAGGAGGTAGCATGTACAACTGGAGCTTGGCCGCGCTCGCCGCGGCGGCGCTCGCCGTCGCGCCGATGGCGGCGGACGCGCACGGCCCCTCGCGCCAGAAGGTCACCGAGACGGTCGCCGTCGCAGCGGCGCCCGACGCCGTTTGGGCGCGCATCGGGAACTTCCAGGACATGAGCTGGCACCCCGCCGTCGCCCAGACCACCGGCGAGGGCGGCAACGCAATCGACGCCACCCGCGAACTGCGGCTCGGCGACCCGCAGGGCCCGACCATCGACGAGGTGCTCTACAAGTACGACGCCGCCAAGCGCACCTACTCCTACCGCATCGAGCAGGTCGAGCTGACGACGCTGCCGGTCAGCAACTACTCCGCGCACCTCACCGTGAAGGACGGGCCGAACGGCGGCTCGGTCATCGAGTGGCGCGGCGCGTTCTACCGCGGCTTCCCCAACAACGATCCGCCGCCCGAGCTGAGCGACGAGGCGGTCGTGAACGCCGTCACCTCCGTGTATCGGCTGGGGCTCGACGCGCTCCAGGCCGAGTTCGGCGCGGCCAACTGACCCGGGCGGTCGCCGCAGCGCTCTGCGTGCTCGCCGCCGCCGCCGCGCAGGCCGGCGGCGGCGTCGCCTACATCACGAACCAGGGCGACGACTCGCTTTCCGTCGTCGATCTGGCGACCGGCGTGGAGACCGGCGTCCTGTCGATACCGGGCCGCCCCGCCGGCGTCGCAGTGGCGCCGGATGGGCGCGTCTGGGTCACGAGCCCCGAGACCGGCGCGCTGACCGTCCTTGACCCCGCTACGGGCGAGACCCGCGCCCTTGCGCTCGGCGGCGGCCCGCTCGGGCTCGCGGTCAACCCCGTGACCGGCGCGGTCTACGCCGCCGACTGGCACGGCGACCGGCTTTTCGTGATCGAGGGCGACCGGCTGGCGCGCGAGGCGGCGACGGGCGACAGCCCCTCCGGCGTCGCGGTGACGCCCGACGGCGCGACGATCCTCACCGCGGACCGCGACGACGACCAGATCTCCGTCTTCGACGCGCGGACCCTGGAGCGCCGCGCCGTGATCCCGGTCGGCGAGCGTCCCTTCGGCGTCTCGATCGACGCGGCGGGCGCCGTCGCCTATGTCGCGAATGTCGGCTCCAACGACGTCAGCGTGGTGGACATCGCCGCCGGCGCGGTGGTCGCGACCGTGCCGGTCGGCGAACGACCCTATGCGGTGGCGCTGGCCTCCGGGCGCGGTTTCGTCACCAATTCCTACGGAGACAGCGTCACCGTCTTCGATATCGAAACGCTGGCGCCACTGGCCGCCATCGACGTGGGCGAGTACCCCGAGGGCGTCGGCGCCAGCCGGGACGGCGCCCGCGTCTATGTGGCGAACTGGATGACCGACACGCTGAGCGTCATCGACGCGGAGAGTCTGGAGGTGATCGCGGAGATCGATGTCGGCTCGGGCCCCCGCGCCTTCGGCGACTTCATCGCCGACTGAGCGGCCTACCGGGCGGTCGACTGGGCGGTCGACTGAGCCGAAACGCGGCGACGCCACGGCGCGTTAACCAAAAAATCAGCGAACTGCGCCAGCACTGCTTGCGCGGGCGCCCCCGCCGCCTTCCCGTGGACGGCGAGCGGCGCTATAGGGGCCGCGAGATGAAGAGGCTGGAGCATCCGGCCCGGAGGCGAGCGCAGTCATGTTCAACGGCATTCTCGGCATGTTCTCGGCGGACATGGCGATCGACCTCGGAACCGCCAACACGCTGGTCTACGTCAAGGGCCGCGGCATCGTCCTGAACGAGCCCAGCGTCGTCGCCTACCACGTCAAGGACGGCAAGAAGGACGTGCTCGCCGTGGGCGAGGAGGCCAAGCTGATGCTGGGCCGCACGCCCGGCAGCATCCAGGCGATCCGCCCGATGCGCGACGGCGTGATCGCCGATTTCGACGTCGCCGAGGCGATGATCAAGCACTTCATCAAGACCGTGCACAAGCGCGGGGCCTTCGCCGCGCCGCTCATCATCGTCTGCGTGCCCTACGGCGCGACGGCGGTGGAGGAGCGCGCGATCATGGAGTCCGTGCTCGCCGCCGGCGCGCGCAAGGCGCTGCTGATCCCCGAACCCATCGCCGCGGCCATCGGCGCCGGCATGCCCTTCGGCGAGCCGACCGGCTCGATGGTCGTCGACATCGGCGGCGGCACCACCGAGGTGGCCGTGCTCTCGCTCGGCGACATCGTCTATGCGCGCTCGGTGCGCGTGGGCGGCGACAAGATGGACGAGGCGATCATCTCCTACCTGCGCCGCCAGCAGAACCTGCTCATCGGCGAGGCGACGGCCGAGCGCATCAAGAAGACCATCGGCATCGCCCGCATGCCCGAAGACGGGCGCGGCCAGTCGATCGAGATCCGCGGCCGCGACCTCTTGAACGGCGTGCCGAAGGAGATCGAGGTGACGCAGGGCCAGATCGCCGAAGCGCTTGCGGAGCCCGTCCAGCAGATCGTCGAGGCCGTGATGGTCGCGCTGGAGGCGACGCCGCCCGACCTCGCCGCCGACATCGTGGACCGCGGCGTGATGCTCACCGGCGGCGGCGCGCTGCTCGGCGGCATCGACGCGGCGCTGCGCGAGCACACCGGCCTCGCCGTCACCATCGCCGACGAGCCGCTGAACTGCGTTGCGCTGGGCACCGGCAAGGCGCTGGAGCATCGCACCGCGCTTAGGCATGTTCTGAAGGACAGCGTCTAGCCGCAACGCGGGCCTGACTGGAGCCGAAGGACTTGGCGAGACTGCGCGAAGACGCCGGCACTGAGATGGCGCGCGGACTGCGCCGGATAGGTCTTGCGCTTCTCGCCGTCGTCGCGCTCGCCCTGTTCGCGCTGTGGCGGGTGGACAATCCGCGCGTCGAGCGCCTGCGGATGGCGCTGGCGGACGCGCTGCTGCCGTCGATGGCGGCCGTGTCGCAGCCGGTGGCCCGATTCGGTTCGCTCGTCACTGACTGGGAGCGGTTCTCCGACGTCTACGACCAGAATCGCGAACTGCGGCGCGAGATCGAGCGCCTGCGCGCATGGCGCGACGCGGCGCGCAACCTCGAACTCGAGAACGCTCAACTGCGCGCGCTGAACAACGTGCGGCTGGCGCCACGCATGGGCTTCGCCACCGGCGAGGTGATCGCCGACGACGCCGGGCCGTTCGGCCACAGCGTTCTGGTCAACATCGGCGCGCGCGACGGCGTGAGCGACGGCTCCGCCGCGGTGGACGGCTCCGGTCTCGTCGGCCGCGTCGTCGGCGTCGGCGACGACTTCAGCCGCATCCTGCTCCTGACGGATTTCGACAGCCGCGTGCCGGTGAAGATCCTGCCCACCGGCCGCCGCGCGGTGCTGTCCGGCGACGCCTCGGCCGCGCCCCGGCTGAGCTTCCTCGCCGCGACGGACGGCGTGGAGGTGGGCCAGCGCATCGTGACCTCCGGCGACGGCGGCGTGTTCCCGCCGGATCTGCCGGTCGGCGTCGTCGCCGCGCTGGGTTCGCGCGCGGCGCGCGCGCAACTCGCCGTCGACCACGAGAAGCTCGAATTCGTGCGGGTGCTGCGCTGGCGCCGACCGAGCGCCGCCGAAGGCCCCGTCGAGCTGATCCTTCCGCCGGAGGAGACCTCGGCGGCGTCGGCCCCGACAGCGGCCCCGCATGGCACCCCAGATGCGCCCAGCAACGCCGCGCCCCACCATGCGCCCCCGAGTGCGCCACCCAGTGCGCCCCACAATGCGTCGACCGGCGCGCAGGCGCGGCCATGAAGGCCGAGAAGCGCGGCGCAGGTGCGCGGCGGGAGGCGCGGCAGGGCGCGGCGCATGCCGGGGGCGGGCCGGTCGTCGAGGCGGCGTCGCTGGGCGCGCTGCTGCTGTTCGGGGCGCTGGCGATCGCGGCCAGCCTGGCGCCGATGCCCGTGCGGTTCGCGCCGGACCTGCTGTTCTGCGTGCTGGCCGTCTGGGCCGTGCGCCGACCGAACTCGACGCCGGCGCTCGCCGTCTTCGCGCTCGGGCTCGCCCGCGACCTGCTGAGCGGGGCCCCGGCTGGCGCCGGGGCGCTCGGCCTGCTCATCGCCGTGGAGGGCCTGCGCGTCGCCCGACCGCCGCGCGCCGGCGAGGGACTGCGCGGCTGGCTGCCAGTCTGGGGCGTCGTCGGCGCCTGGGCCGCGGCGCCGGCCGTCGTCCCCTGGGCGCTGCTGACCGTCACCTTCGCGCCGGCGCCGGCCTTCGCCGACATCGCGCTGCGCTACGCCGCCACCGTCGTCGCCTTTCCCCTCGCCGCCGTCGCCCTGGCCTGGGCGGCGCCGGTCGAGAATTCCTCCCCCGACGCCCGGGCCCTGATCGGAGGCGGCGCATGATGCGGCTTTTCTCCCGCAGCCCGGCCCGCCCTTCGGCGCCGCGCAAGCGCGCCAGGCAGGACGGGCCGTCCGTCTCCCGCCGCGTCTTCGCCCTGCTGGGGCTTCAGGCGCTCGCCGCCGGCGCGCTCGCCCTGCGTCTGCGCCAGCTGCAGATCGAGGAGGGCGAGCTGTACCGGACGATGGCGGAAGAGAACCGCATCAATATCCGGCTGCTGCCGCCGGCGCGCGGCGAGATCTTCGACCGCGCCGGCCGCCCGCTCGCCGTGAACCGCCAGAACCTGCGCGTCGTGATGGTGCGCGAGCAGGCCGGCGACGTGGAGGCCGCGCTCGACCGCCTCGACCGCGTCACGCCGATTCCCGAGGCGGACCGCCGCCACGCCCTGCGCGAGTTCTCCCAGAAGGCCCCCTTCGTCCCCGTCACCGTGGCCGAGCACCTCGACTGGGAGCGCTTCGCAACGATCAACGCCAATGCGCCCGCGCTGCCGGGCGTCATTCCCGAAGTCGGACTGACGCGCTGGTATCCCGAAGGCGAGGTGTTCTCCCATGTGCTCGGCCATGTCGGCCGTGTCTCCGAGAAGGACCGGGAGGCCGAGCCGGACGCCACCCTGCTCAGCATCCCCGACTTCCAGATCGGCAAGAACGGCGTGGAGAAGGTCGAGGAGGGCCGCCTGCGCGGCGTCGCAGGCGCCCGCCGCATCGAGGTCAACGCCGGCGGCCGCGTGATCCGCGAGATCGACCGGGAGGACGCCGCCAGCGGCGACGACCTGCGCCTCAGCCTCGACCGCGACCTGCAGCGCTACGCGATGGCGCGCATGGCCGACGAGAGCGCATCGACCGTGGTCATGGACATCGCCACCGGCGACATCCTCTGCATGGCCTCCGCCCCCGGCTTCGACCCCAACAAGTTCGTCGTCGGCATCGGCCACGCGGACTGGAACGCGCTGCTGGCCGACGACCACCGTCCACTCGCCAACAAGAGCGTGTCAGGCCAGTATCCGCCCGGCTCCACGTTCAAGATGGTGGTCGAACTCGCCGCGCTCGAAGCCGGCGTCGCCACGCCGGGCGAGAAGGTGTTCTGCAACGGCGGCTACCAGCTCGGCGACCGCCGCTTCCACTGCTGGCGCCGCGGCGGCCACGGCATGATGGACGCGCACGACGCCCTCACCCAGTCCTGCGACGTGTATTACTACGAGATGGCGCGGCGCGTGGGCGTCGACGCGATCTCGGCGATGGCGCGGCGGCTGGGCTTCGGCGAGCGGCCGGAGCTCGAGCAGACCGGATTGGCGGCGGGCCTGACCCCGACCCGCGCCTGGAAGCGCGAGGTCCATGCGGAAGGGTGGCAGCTAGGCGACACGCTCAATATCGGGATCGGCCAGGGCTACATGCTGGCCACGCCCCTGCAGCTTGCGACCATGACGGCGCGGATCGCCTCGGGCCGCGCGGTGTCGCCCCGGCTGATCATCGCCGAGGGCGTCGACGCGCGGCCGACCGCCGAAGCGCCGCCGCTCGGGATCAGCGCCGCCAATCTCGCCCTCGTGCGCGAGGGGATGGACAGCGTCGTGAACAGCCGCCGCGGCACGGCGCTCAAGTCCCGCATTTACGACGAGGCGGGCCGCATGGCCGGCAAGACCGGCACAAGCCAGGTGCGCCGCATCACCATGGCCGAGCGCGCGCGTGGCGTGATCCGCAACGACCAGCTGCCGTGGAACCGGCGCGACCACGCCCTCTTCGTCGCCTACGCGCCGGTCTCGGCGCCGCGCTACGCCGTGTCCGTGATCGTCGAGCACGGCGGCGGCGGCTCGGCTGCGGCGGCCCCGATCGCGCGCGACGTCATGCTGCGCGCGCTCTACGGCGCGGAGCCGCCGCTCGCCGCCTACCCCCCCGCCGAGCGCGAGATGATCGAGCGGCAGCGAACGCCGGTCCCCGCCGCCGAGCCCACGCCGCCAGCTGTCGAGACCGGCCCCCGGCGGCGCGCATGATCGTCGCCGGCGCCACCCGTCCGCTCGGCCTCGCCGGCAAGCTGCTGCGCCTGAACTGGCCGCTGCTGCTGCTGACGGCGTCGAGCGCCAGCCTCGGCTTCCTGATGCTCTACTCGGTCGCCGGCGGCGATCTGGAGCCCTGGGCCGGGAGGCAGATGACGCGCTTCGGTGTCGGCTTCGCCGGCATGATGGTCGTCGCGCTGATCGACATCCGGTTCTGGCGGGCCATGGCGCCGCTCGCCTACGCCTTCGGCCTCGCGCTGCTCGCGGCGGTGGAGCTGATCGGCGTCGTCGGCATGGGCGCCCAGCGATGGATCGATCTCGGCCCCATCCAGCTTCAGCCATCCGAGATCATGAAGGTCGCGCTGGTGATGGCGCTGGCGGCCTACTACGCTTGGCTGCCGCCAGAGCGGGTGTCGCGGCCGCTCTGGCTGCTGCCGCCCATCATGCTGACGCTGGCGCCGGTGGCGTTGACGCTGATGCAGCCCGATCTCGGCACCGCGCTGCTGCTGCTGGCGGGCGGGGCCGTCATGATCTTCCTCGCGGGTGCGCACTGGCTCTACTTCGCCGTCGGGACCGCTGGCGCCGTCTCGCTGGTCTGGCTCGTGCTGTCGTCCCGCGGAACGCCCTGGCAGCTTCTGAAGGACTACCAGTTCCGCCGCATCGAGACCTTCCTTGACCCGTCCACCGACCCGCTCGGCGCCGGCTACCACATCACCCAGAGCAAGATCGCCCTCGGCTCCGGCGGCTTCTCCGGCCGCGGCTTCATGCAGGGAACCCAGAGCCGGCTGAACTTCCTTCCCGAGAAGCACACCGACTTCATCTTCACCGCTCTGGCGGAGGAGTTCGGCTTCGTCGGCGCCGCCGGCCTTCTCTCGCTCTATGTGCTGATCCTGGTCTTCTGCGGGCTGTCGGCGATCACCAACCGCGACCGCTTCGGCGCCCTCGTGACCGCCGGCGTCGGCGCCGTGTTCTTCACTTACTTCTTCGTGAACATGGCGATGGTGATGGGGCTGGCGCCGGTCGTCGGCGTGCCGCTGCCGCTGGTTTCCTATGGCGGATCGGCGATGCTCGTGATCCTCTTCGCGCTGGGCCTCGCGCAGAGCGCCCACATCCACCGCCCCGCCGCCGTCTGAGGCGCGCAACCACACGCCGCCCAGGCCAGCACCGGAGCCGCCATGCCCGCCGCAACCCAGTCGCCCGTCGTCCTGCTCGCCGTGGAGGAGGACGACAGCGCCGCATGGGCGGCCGAACTGGAGGCCGCGGCCGCGGAGCAGGGCCTCGACATGCGGCTTGTCCGACCCGGCGAGGCGGCGCCCGAGGCGGTGGAGCACATGGTGTTCGCCGGCTCCGGCCCGGTGCGCGACTTCACGCCCTATGTCGGCCTGCGCGCGATCCATTCGATCTGGGCCGGCGTCGAGAAGGTGCTCGCCATCCCCACCCTGCCCGCCGATGTGCCGCTCTGCCGCATGGTCGAGCCGGGGCTGCGCTGGGGCATGACCGAGTATGTCGTCGGCCATGTGCTGCGCCGCCATCTCGGTGTCGACGGCTTCCTCGCCGGGCCCGAGGCGCGCTGGGCCGAGCCCGTCCCGCCGCTCGCGCGCGACCGGCGCGTGGGCGTGCTCGGCCTCGGCGAGTTGGGGGCCGACGCCGCCCGCGCGCTCTCGGCGCTCAATTTCGACGTCGCCGGCTGGAGCCGCAGCCCCCGGTCGATCCCCGGCGTCGCGTGCCATTGCGGCGAGGACGGCCTCGCGGCCCTGCTCTCCCGCAGCGAGATCCTCGTCTGCCTGCTGCCCGCCACGCCGCTGACCGAGAACCTGCTGAACGCCGGGCGGCTGGCGCTGCTCCCCCGGGGCGCGGCGATCGTGAACGCGGGGCGTGGCGAGCTGATCGATGATTCGGCGCTGCTGGCCGCGCTCGACGCCGGCCGCGTCGGCCATGCGACGCTCGACGTGTTCCGCATCGAGCCGCTGCCCACGGATCACCCATACCGCGCTCACCCGCGCGTCACCGTGACGCCCCATGTCGCCTCGGCGACGCGGCCGGCGACGGCCGCTCCCGAAATCGTTTCGCAGATAGTACGGTTTCAGGCCGGAGAGCCGCTGCGGCACGTTGTGGACCGCCGGCTGGGCTACTAATTTCCGGCGTACAGGGTGGGAGCGCGAGTATGGGCGACAGCGGCGAGAAGCAGCACGGAACGTTCTGGGGGCGCTGGCGCGCCAACTTCCTGACCGGGATCGTCGTGATCGCGCCGCTTTACCTGACGGTCTGGCTGATCTGGTCCTTCGTCAGCATCGTCGACTACAAGGTCGAACGCCTGCTGCCAACGGGCTACAACCTGACAGACTATCTCAATTTTCCCGGCTATGGCCTTGCGATATTTGTCGTATTCACCTCGGTAATCGGCGCTCTCGCCAAGAACCTCTTCGCCGCGCAGCTGATCGGCTGGGGCGAGCGGATGCTCGACCGGCTGCCGATCATCCGCTCGATCTACAACGCCATCAAGCAGATCGCCGAGACCGTCCTCGTCCAGTCGAAGTCGAGTTTCGAGCGCGCCTGCCTTGTCGAATATCCGCGCAGGGGGATCTGGGCGGTCGCCTTCATCTCCACAGCCACGCGCGGCGAGCTGGTCGAGAAGGCCGGGCAGACCGACATGGTGAGCGTGTTTCTGCCGACCACGCCGAACCCGACTTCGGGCTTCCTGCTGTTCGTGCCGCGCGAAGACGTGATCGAACTCGACATGAGCGTTGAGGAAGCGGCGAAGCTGATCATCTCGGCGGGTCTCGTGTCGCCGGCCGAGGTCGGCGCGCGGCAGACGCCCCTGCCCCCGATCCCGGCCGCGGCGGAGTAGCTTCCGCCCGAGGCGCGCGTCGGGCCGCCGTCGGTCAGATCGAAGCGACCGGCGGCCGTTCGGCCCGGCTCGCAGGCCTGGGCGGCGCCGGGTTGGCGTCGCGAACCGCGGCGAGGATCCGCGCGGCCTCCATCTGCAGCCGCTGCGCGCTCGGCGCCGCCGCCGACCTGAGCGCGGCCACCGTCACGACCACCAGCCTTTCGTTGATCTGGGAGATTGCGCGACATCTGCGGCCGATGGCGAGCGCTCCGGCGGGCGTTGCGTCCTCGACGACGACGAACACCGCGTCGCCCTCCCGCGTCGCGCTCAGGACGTTCAGCGGCGGGCCGAGGCCGAGGCCGAGCGCCCTCCAGCCGCCGGGCGAGGCGGCCTCGGCCGCCATCAGGTCGAGCGCCTCGCCGAGCGCGTTCTGCGGGGCCAACGACGCCGCGCTGACCGAGATCATCCGCATCACCGTGGGCCTGATCGCCGCGTCGCAGGGCGCGAGCTGCGCCACCGCCGCGGCGCCGTCGGCGTGAAGCGCCTCGGAGCGCACGCAGAGATCGGCCGGAGGCGCCAGCGCGACGCGCCGTCCATCCGCGATCAGAGCCAGTCCGCGCCCGTCCGCCACGGGATCGCCGGTTTCCAGCGACACCAGCGGCGGTTCGATCAGTCCCCCCTCCGCCGCGCAGCCGCCCAGGACCGCGACGGCCAGAAGCAGGAGCGGAGCGCAGCCCCGGACGCGCGCCACCGTCAGAGATCGGCGTAGACGTGCCGCTCGCCGTCCTTGCCGGGATGGGTCACGGCGCCGTCCTTCGCGCCGCCGACGAGCTGGGCGTATTTCCAGAGCGCGCCCGAGCCGTAGAGCGTCTCGCGCTGGCCCGCCCACTCCTTGCGGCGCGCCTTGAGCTCCTTGGCCGAGAGCTTGACCTCGATCGTGCCCTTCTTCGCGTTGAGCTTGATGACGTCGCCGTTGCGGATCAGCGCGATCGGCCCGCCCACCGCCGCCTCCGGCCCGACATGGCCGACGCAGAAGCCGCGCGTCGCGCCCGAAAAACGCCCGTCGGTGATCAGCGCAACCTTCTTGCCCATGCCCTGCCCGGAGAGCGCGGCGGTGGTGGAGAGCATCTCGCGCATGCCGGGACCGCCCTTCGGCCCCTCGTTGCGGATGACGATGACCTCGCCCTCCTCGTACTGGCGCTTCTTCACGGCCTCGAAGGCGTCCTCCTCGCATTCGAAGACGCGCGCCGGGCCCTCGAACGACATCTCCTTGCCGGTCATTCCCGCGACCTTCACGATTGCGCCTTCCGGCGCGAGGTTGCCCTTGAGGCCGACCACGCCGCCGGTCTTGCTGAGCGGCTTCTCGATGGAATGGATCACTTTGCCGTCCGCCGTCCCCTCCACGCCCTCCAGCGCCTGCGCCATGGTCTGGCCCGAGGCGGTCATGCAGTCGCCGTGCAGCAGGCCCTTGTCGAGCAGCATGCGCAGCACCCGCGGCACGCCGCCGACCTCGTAGAGATCCTTGGCGACGTATTTGCCGCCGGGCTTGAGGTCCACGAAATAGGGCGTGGACTTGAAAACCTCGCAGACGTCGAGCAGGTCGAAGCGGATGCCGGCCTCATGGGCGATGGCGGGCAGGTGCAGCCCCGCATTGGTGCTGCCGCCGGTGCAGGCCACCACGCGGGCGGCGTTTTCCAGGCTCTTGATCGTCACCACGTCGCGGGCGCGGATGTTGCGCGCCAGCAGCTCCATCACCGCCCGGCCCGACGCCTCGCAGAAGGCGTCGCGGCTCTCGTAGGGCGCGGGCGCGCCGGAGGAGTTCAGCAGCGCGAGCCCGATCGCCTCGGAGACGCAGGCCATGGTGTTGGCGGTGAACTGGCCGCCGCAGGCGCCGGCGGACGGGCAGGCCACCTTCTCCAGCTTCTCGAGCTCGCAGGCCGAGAGCGTGCCGGCCTGCTCGCGGCCCACCGCCTCGAACACGTCCTGCACGGTCACGTCGCGGCCCTCGAAGCGGCCCGGCAGGATCGATCCGCCATAGACGAAGACCGACGGCGTGTTGAGCCGCACCATCGCCATCATCATGCCCGGCAGCGACTTGTCGCAGCCCGCAAGGCCCACGATGGCGTCGTAGGCGTGGCCGCGCATGGTCAGCTCCACCGTGTCGGCGATGGCCTCGCGCGAGGCGAGCGAGGAGCGCATCCCCTCATGCCCCATGGCGATGCCGTCGGTCACGGTGATGGTGGTGAACTCGCGCGGCGTGCCCTTCGCCTCCTTCACGCCGAGCTTCACCGCCTGCGCCTGGCGGTTGAGCGCGATGTTGCAGGGCGCGGCCTCGTTCCAGCAGGTCGCGACGCCGATGAAGGGGCGGTGGATCTCCTCCTCCGTCAGCCCCATGGCGTAGAAATAGGAACGGTGCGGCGCGCGCGACGGTCCTTCGGTCACGTGGCGGCTGACGAGCCGGCTCTTGTCGAAGGTCTTCGCGTCCATCTGGCTTTCCTCGCGCTCGCTGTGGTTTCCCGCCCTGCCGGGGGCGCACCATAGCGCCGGCCCGCGCGTCGCTTCAATCTCCTCCGACGCGTGCGGACCTGCGGCGTCGCAGCCGTTCCGGCGCGGCGCAAGGGGGGGTTCCCCGCGGCGCGGCGGCGCCCCATGTTTGAAGCAGCGGCGGATGACGCCGCCGCGCCTTGAGAGGAGGAAGCCATGACCGGCACAGGCAAGGCCCCGCTCGACACGGGCCGCACACCCGAGACGCCCGACCGCGCGGCCCGTTTCGCGGAGATCGAGCGGCGCGACGGCCAAGCGCCCGGCGCCAAGGAGATGGCGATGACCCGCCGCCCGCGCGCCGAGGACCAGGCGGCGCGGGTCGCCCGTTTTCTGGACATCGACCACCGTTCCGACGGCTGAAGGCGCGCCCGGCGCGGCCTCTCGGGGCCGGCGCCGGGCGCAGCGTCCAGACCCCACGAGATGACAATCGAGGGGGGTGTGACGGAAATCACTTTGCCCCTGAGCGCAGGCGCGTAGTCTTGTCCCAGCACACTGTTTTTGGGAGGCTCGGGACCATGCGCATGCATTTCAGCGACAAGACATTCACGCGCGCCGTGACAGGCGCGCTGGTGGCGACGATGACGCTCTCCGCGCCGCTGACCGCGCAGGCTGACGCCGGCGCGTTCATCGGCGGGGTCGTCGGCGGCATCATCGGCGGCGCCATCGGCTCGGCGGCGAACAAGGAGCGGACGGTGGTGCGCGAGCGCGTCGTCACCCGCCCCTCAACCAACAGCTACCAGCGCGAGCAGAACCGTAACGTTCAGAACGCGCTGAACTATTTCGGGTTCCCCGCCGGGACGCCCGACGGCGTGATGGGCAGCCGCTCGCGCGCGGCGGTCTCGGACTATCAGGCGACGATGGGCTTCCCCGTGACCGGCTACATCGCCGACTACGAGCGCGACTTCCTGCTCTCGGCCTTCGCGCGCGCCCAGTCCAACACCATGCAGGCCGCGCAGCTCGCCGCGCAGTATGGCGGCCAGCGCGGCATCCTGATCGCCTATCGCGGCAACCAGTCGACCGGCGCCGTGATGAACGTGCAGCCGGTGATTCCCCAGCCGCAGGTCATCGTTCAGCAGCCGCAGCCGCAGGTGTTCGTCCAGCAGCCGCAGCCGCAGGTCGTGATCCAGCAGCAGCAGCCGCAGCCGCAGGTCGTGATCAACAACACCGCGCCGGCCGCGCAGGCGCCGGTCGCCACGGCGCCCGCCCCCGCGCCGCAGACGCAGGAAGTCGCGGCGGCGGCCCCCGAGCCGGCGGCGCCGGCCGCGGGCATGATGCCGAGCTTCATCGGCGGCGCCGTCGAAGCCTCCATGGCGAGCTACTGCAACAAGACGAGCCTCGTGACCTCCACCAATGGCGGCATGCTCCACGGCGAGTTGGTGAGCCAGAACATCAGCGTCGCGCTCGGCGAGCAGTTCTGCCTCGCCCGCACCTACGCCATGGCCGAGGGCGAGGATCTCACCGCCTCGGTGCAGGGCGTGACGCTGGCGCAGATGCAGGAGCAGTGCGGCGCCTTCGCGCCCACCATGCGCGAATACGTGGCCGGCATGGTCGCCAAGAACCCGCAGGACGCGACGTCGGACCTCCAGACCTTCGTCATCAACACGGGCATGAACCCGTCGCAGCTGTCGAGCAACGCCAAGATCTGCCTGTCGATCGGCTACCGCTCCGACAACGCCGACGTCGCGCTCGCCTCGGCGCTGGTGCTCGTCGGGCTCGGCGAGGCCGCCTATGGCGAGATCCTGGCGCACCACATGGCGCAGGGCTTCGGCGCGCCGAAGCGGCTCGACCGCGCGGCCGACTGGTACGATGCGACCGTCTCGGCGATCGAGGGCGGCGCGGTGCGCGTCGTCGCGCCGGGCCAGAGCGAGCGCCCCGCCCTGCTGCGCGCCGCCGCCGTCTCCCTGCGCGGCGGCACGCCGAGCCAGGCCGCTCCGCAGCAGGCGGTGCTGCCGAGCTTCGGGATGCCCGCCGCGCCGGCGCAGACCGTCAACAACTGAAGCGGGGCGTCGCCACGCTTCATCGGGCGGCCCCGCCGGGGCCGCCCTTCTTCGCGGCGAAGCCGCGCCTGAACTCCTGCTCGCGCACCGTCACGCCCCATGCGGCGCCATCCGCCTCCACGGCCAGCGCGAACCCGCGCCGCTCATAGAGCCGCCGCGCGGCGTCGAGCCCCGCAAAGGTCGTCAGCCACGCCGCCCCGCCCGCGCAGGCGTCGACATGGGCCATCGCCTCCGACATGAGCCGTCCGCCGAGCCCCGTTCCCCGCGCCCGATCCGCGACGATGAACCAGCGCAGATGCGCGCCGCGCCCCTTCGACGCAGGATCGTGCAGATCGAGGATCAGCGAACCGCACAGTCCCTCGCCGTCCGCGGCGATCAGGCAGAGGTCGTCGGGCTCCAGACGCGCGACGAATCCGGCGAGCTCCCGCGCCACCTTCGCCTCGAAGAACGCGCCGAAGCCCCAATGCTCGGCGTAGTGCCGTCCATGCAGCGCCACGACGTCCCCGATGGCGCCCGGCGAAAAGACCCGTCCGATCCGCACGCCCAAATTCTCCCGCTTTGGGAAAGCAGGTTAGTCTTCCGCGCGGGCGCGCGGCAATCAGCCGCCCGCGACGTCGATCATCACTTCGTTGCGGCGCAGGAAGCCCGGCGTGAAAGGGTCGTTGTAATAGGCGTAGAGCGGCGGCGCGCCGGCCGCCTCAAGTCCTTGCGACGCCATCCACGCCTCAAGCCGCGCCGTCTGTTCGGCGAGCAGCGCGTCGTCGGCGACGCCGCTGAAACGGACCACCGCGCGCCGCGCCGGCGGGGTCTCGCGCAGCGACACCGCCTCCCCCGGCCCCGGCTGCGGCAGCGACGCCAGCGTGCGGCCCGGCGGCATGTAGAACTGCACCGTCCATGCCTCGCCAGCCTTCTGCTGCGTCACCGGCGCCGTCATCGCGATCTTCTCGCCGTCGCGCTCGCGCGCGAAGATGTAGCCGGCCAGCGGCGAGAACCCCGCGCGCACCGCCTCGCCGCGCGTGCCGCGCCGCTCGACTTCGGCGACCGCCAGCGCGGGATAGTCGCGCAGCGCGAAATCGCCATCCTGCGCCACCAGCGCGAAGGGCGGCTCCTCGACCGAGGCGCTCACATAGACCCAGCCGCCGACGAGCGCGAGCGCGCCCGCCCCGGCGGCGGCGGCGATCCACAGCAACATGCGGCGCATTCCCTCTCCCGATCCATCCCGGTCTCCGGCACGCCCCGAAGGAAAGCGCGGCGCCGAGGAAAGTCGAGCCGGACTGTGACATCCGTCACAGCGGCGACTCGGTCGACCGCGCATGGTCAGGGGGTGACGCGATGGACGCCTCCCGACCCTCGCGCCACCGTCCCTCGTTCAACTGGGCGGCCCTCGGGCCGCCCTTTTTCCTTCGGGCGCCCGCGTTCAGGCGAGTTCCGCCAGCCGCGCCTGCGCCGCCGCCAGCTTGCCAGCCTCCTCGGCGAGCGCCGCGAGGCGCGCGCGCTCCTTCTCCACCACTTCCGGCTTGGCCTTCTCCACGAAGGCGGGGTTGGCGAGCTTGGCCTCCAGCCCCGCGCGCTCCTTGTCGAGCTTGCCGAGCGCCTTCTCCAGCCGCGCGCCCTCGGCGGCGATGTCGATCACGCCCGCCAGCGGCAGGCACAGCGTCGCGCCCTGAACCGCCAGCGTCACCGCCCCCTTCGGCGCCGCATCGGCGTGCTCGATGGACGACAACCGCGCCAGCCGCGCCAGCAGCGGCCCGACCCGCGCCAGCCGCGCCGCCGTGGCGGCATCCGCGCCGACCGCGACGAGCGGGATCTGCGCGCCGGGGTTCACGTTCATCTCCGCACGCGCCGAGCGCGTCGCCTCGATGGCCGCGATGGCCCAGCCCATGTCGGCGTCGGCCTCCGCGTCCGCCAGGTCCGCCGCCGTCCAGGTCGGCCAGTCGGCGTGGACCAGCAGCCGCTCGCGCGGGGCCAGCGCGCCGTAGAGCTCCTCGGTGACGAAGGGCATGATCGGGTGCAGCAGGATCAGCGCCTGATCGAGCGCCCATGCCGCCGTCGCCCGCGTCTCTTCCTTCGCCGGGCCGTCGTCGCCCTGCAGGAGCGGCTTGGCGCACTCGACGTACCAGTCGCAGAGCACGCCCCAGACATGGGCGTAGGCCGCGTTGGCCGCATCGTTGAAGCGATAGGCGTCGATGGCGGCGTCCATAGCCTCGCGCAGTCGCGCCGTCTCGCCGACGATCCAGCGGTTCACCGGCTCGCGCGGGCTTTTCGGGTCGAAGCCGGGCACGAGCGCGCAGCCGTTCATCTCGCAGAACCGCGCCGCGTTCCAGAGCTTCGTTGAGAAGTTGCGGTAACCCTCCACCCGGCTGACGTCGAGCTTCAGGTCGCGGCCCATGGAGGCCATCGCCGCCAGCGTCATCCGCACCGCGTCGGCGCCATACTGGTCGATCAGCGTGATCGGGTCGATCACGTTGCCGAGCGACTTCGACATCTTGCGCCCCTGCTCGTCGCGCACGAGGGCGTGGATGTAGACGTCGCTGAACGGCACGTCCTTCTGGAAATGCAGCCCCATCATCATCATCCGGGCGACCCAGAAGAAGATGATGTCGAACCCGGTCGAGAGCACCGAGGTCGGGTAGTAGCGATTGAGCTCGGGCGTCTCGTCCGGCCAGCCGAGGGTCGAGAACGGCCACAGCGCGGAGGAGAACCAGGTGTCGAGCACGTCGGGGTCGCGCGCAATCGTTATAGTATTGCGCGATCGGTCTTCTGGTAAGCTAATTCCAATCCGCTTATCGTCAGAACGATTAATTTTTATTTGCCACTCAGAACCGTAGTATGCCTTAGCCTGTTCAATCGCTTCGGCTTCTGTTTCGGCGCAAAAGAGCTTCAGTTTAAACTGTACTGCGTCCAGCGAACTGTTTAACGAGAAACCGAAGTTTTCTCCATCACGCTCGGGACCGTAGTAGACGGGCACACGATGCCCCCACCACAACTGGCGCGAGATGCACCAGGGTTCGATGTTCTCCAGCCACTGGAAATAGGTCTTGGACCAGTTCTCGGGGTGAAACGTCGTGCGGCCGTCGCGCACCGCCGCCAGCGCGGGCTTGGCCAGCGTCGCGGCGTCCACGAACCACTGGTCGGTCAGCATCGGCTCGATCACGACCTTCGAGCGGTCGCCGAAGGGCTGCATGATCGGCTTGTTCTCCACCAGCGGCGCGCCGTCCGGCCCCGTGACCGCCAGCCCTTCACCCGTGATCGCCGCGACAACGCGCTTGCGGCAGTCGAAGCGGTCGAGCCCGCGATACTCGTCGGGCACGAGGTTGATCGCGTCGATCTCCGCTTCGCTCGCCGCCCCGCCCTCGCGGATCGCCTTCGCCTTGGCGACCTCCTCGGCATAGGGCGCCCCGTCGGCGCGCATCGCGGCCTTCGTGTCCATCAGCCGGAAGCAGGGGATGCCGCCGCGCTTGGCCACGCCGTAGTCGTTGAAATCATGCGCGCCGGTGATCTTCACCGCGCCCGAGCCGAAAGCCGGGTCGGGATACTCGTCGGTGATGATGGGGATCAGGCGACGGTGCTCCTTCGGCCCCACGGGGATTTCGCATAGCTTTCCGACGATGGCCGCATAACGCTCATCGGACGGATGAACCGCTACGGCGCCGTCGCCCAGCATCGTCTCCGGGCGCGTCGTGGCGATGGCGATGTAGTCGCGCGTCTCGCGCAGCGTCACGTTTCCGTCCGCGTCCTTCTCGACGTAGTCGTAGGTCTCGCCGCCAGCCAGAGGATACTTGAAGTGCCACATGTGGCCTTCGACCTCGACGTTCTCCACTTCGAGGTCGGAGATCGCGGTCTCGAAATGCGGGTCCCAGTTCACCAGCCGCTTGCCGCGATAGATCAGCCCCTCGTCGTAGAGCTGCTTGAACACGCGGATCACCGCGCGCGACATCTGGTCCTCGTCGGTGCGGCCGAGGGTGAAGGCGTTGCGCGACCAGTCGCAGGAGGCGCCGAGGCGCTTGAGCTGGTTGATGATCGTGTCGCCCGAAGAATCCTTCTGGCGCCACACCCGCTCGACGAAGGCCTCGCGGCCCATCTCGCGGCGGCCCGGCTCGCCCGCCTGCGCCAGCGCCCGCTCCACCACCATCTGCGTCGCGATGCCGGCGTGGTCCTGCCCCGGCTGCCAGAGCACGTCGAAGCCCTGCATCCGCTTGCGGCGGATCAGGATGTCCTGAAGCGTGTTGTTGAGCGCATGGCCCATGTGCAGCGAGCCGGTGACGTTCGGCGGCGGGATCATGATGGCGTATGGTTCCGCCCCCGGCCTGGCGTTGGCGCCGGCGCGGAAGCAGCCCTCGCGCTCCCAGCGCGCATAGAGGCGCGGCTCGGCTTCGGCGGCGTCGAAGGTCTTTTCCATGGTCATCGCAAGCTCTCCCGGGCGTCCGGGCGAGGGTTTATCGCGCGGGCGCGGGGTCGGAAAGCCCGGCGCGGCGCCTCAGCGCCGCCGGTCGATCTTGGCGGTGAGGTGGATGAGGCTCTCCATGCCGCGCACGCCGTCGAGTTCGCCGATGCGGTCGAGCGCGCTGTCGAGCTGCGGCGTGCCGGCGGCGGCGAGCTGGATCGCCATGTCGAAGCGGCCCGCCGTCGTGAACAGCCCCTCCACCTCGCGCATCCGGCCGAGCGCGGCCACGATGCTCGCCGTCATCCGCGGCTCGACCTGGATCAGCACCGTGGCGCGGATCATGCCCGCGTCCACCGCGTCGCCGGCGACGATGGTGTAGCCGGCGATGACGCCGGTGCGCTCCAGCTTCTCCAGCCGCGCCTGCACCGTGGTGCGCGACACGCCGAGCCGCCGGGCGAGCTCCGCGGTGGGCGTGCGCGCGTCGCGGCGCAGGAAGCGCAGGAGCGATTGATCCATTTCGTCGAGAGTTGTCATCGTCATTCTGCATTTATGACGGCGATCTGACAAAACTTCGAGTGCAAAACGTCAGTCTGGGGCCTTCATTCTGACATTCCGCCGCGGCATCTTACCCTCACATCGGCCGCGAGAAGCGCGGCGCCCACAAACCCGAAAGGGGGCCCTGACGCCAATGACCACGACCGCCGCCATCTGGCGCAATCCCGAGAGCTACCTTGCCGCCGAGCGCCCCGATGCGCCGGTGCTGTTCTTCGCGCCCGCCGTGCTCACGGCCAGCGCCAAACGGTTTCTCACGGGCTTTCCCGGTCTGGTCACTTACGCCGTCAAGTCCAACAGCGAGCCGGCCGTCGTCATGACGCTGATCGCCGCGGGCGTGAAGGCGTGGGACGTCGCCTCCCCCGCCGAGATCGAGCTGATCCGCGGCCTCGACCCCGACGCCGCCCTGCACTACCACAACCCCGCCAAGTCGCGCGGCGAGATCGGTTTCGCGCTCGACCACGGCGTGCGCACCTTCTCCGTCGACAGCGTCGTGGAGCTCGACAAGGTCGCCGCGATCGCCGCCGAGAGGGGCGTCGCCGCCGCCGACGTCGAGATCTCCGTGCGCTTCAAGCTGCCGGTGCGCGGCGCGGCCTATGATTTCGGCGCCAAGTTCGGCGCCTCGCCCGAGAAGGCCGCCGCGCTGCTGCGCCAGGCGCAGGGCCTCGGCATGGTCGCGAGCCTGACCTTCCACCCCGGCACCCAGTGCGAGACGGCCGACGCGTGGGTGTCCTACATCCACCAGGCCGCCCGCATCGCCGAGGACGCCGGCGTGTCGCTGCGCCGCCTGAACGTCGGCGGCGGCTTCCCCGGCGCGCTCTATGGCGAGCGCTTCGACCTCGAGGCGATCTTCGAGGCGATCGGCGCCGCCCGCGACGCCGCCTTCGGCCCGGACATGCCGCTCGTGTGCGAGCCCGGCCGCGGCCTCGTCTCGGGCTGCATGACGCTCGCCGCCCGCGTGAAGCTGGTGCGCGAGGACGGCGCGGTGTTTCTCAACGACGGCGTCTATGGCGCGCTCGACGAGTTCCCGGTGCTCGGCCGCACCCACAGCTACCGCGTGCTGACGCCCGAGGGCCTGCCCCGCGAGGGCGACGCGCGCCCGGTGATATTCTTCGGCCCGACCTGCGACAGCGTCGACCGGCTGCCCGGAGACAACCTCGCGCCCGCCGGCATCGCCGAGGATGACGTGGTGGTGTTCGAGGCGATGGGCGCCTACGGCTCCGTCACCGCCACCAGCTTCAACGGCTACGGCGGCCTGCGCTCGGTGCTGGTCTCCGAACTCTGACGCCCGCGGCGGCGGCGCGCCTGGCGTCCGCCGTCGTCCGGCCTTCCTCTCCTCCCGACCGAAACCGCCGCCGCCCGCCTTGCGTGCGGCGGCTGTTTCGCGAGCCTATTCCCGCGTGCGCCTTTCGGCGGCGAGAGCCCTCGAGACCTCCGCCGAGATGAGCTGCCTGATCTGCTGGGTCAGATTGCGGCCGAACGCGCCGGAGAATTCCTCGCGCATCACGGCGCGCGCGATGTCGGCCACCACCGCCTCGTCGATCGGGAAACCGCCGGGAAGCTCCGGCGCGTCCTCGCCCATGGCCGCGCCTGCGCCGGGGCTGGGCGCCTCCGGCCTCGCCGGCCCATCGACCCGAGGCTTCCCGACGACGGGTTCCGACGCGGCAGGCCGGACGGCCGCGCGCCCCGGAGCATCCGCGCCCGGCGCGGGGGCCGCCGCATGATCGGCCGCCGCGGCGGGCGCCGGACCGTGGCGGGGCGTCGGCGGCGTCAGGTCGGGGTTAGGCGTCAACGGCTGCGCCCGCGGCTGCCGATCGGCGGGCGCTCTGGAGCCGCCGTCGATGCGCATCTCCGGCGTCAGTTCGAGCAGGTCGCCGTCGGACGCCGCGCGCCTGCCGGTCCCGCCCTGCCGCTGTTCGTCGGTGACGATGCGCCGGATGGAGGCGAGGATGTCCGCCATGGCGGCGTCGTCGCGCGGGGTCTGGTCGCTCATGGCCTCACCTCGTCAGGGCGACCGACGGACCGGCCCGCCCACGATGCCGGCGTGCGATCAGGGTCGCCAGATCTCTTCCCAAACCGTGTCCTCGGTCTGCTCGTAGCCGAAGAGTCGATCATTGTTGAGGTCATACCGCACATCGGGGTCGTAGGCGACGACCGTCAGGCCCTGCTGCGCGGCGGTCAGCGCGCCCACGGCCGCGACGAGCGTGTAGCCCGCGACATATTCGTTGCGCATCGCGTCCACGAGGCTGGTGCGGGCGTCCAGCGTCTCCTGCTCCGCGTCGAGCACGTCGAGCGTCGTGCGAGACCCGACGATGGCCTCCTCGCGGACGCCCTCGAAGGCGAGCTGGGCGGCGCGCACCCGCTCGCGCCCCGCAACAATGCTCGCCCGGGCGACTGCGAGCTCGCTCCACGCCGCCTCGACGAGCTGGCGGCGCGCGCGCGCCTGCACCGAGATGTCCGCACGCGCCTCGCTGGCGCGCGCCTGCGCCTCGCGGATGCGGCTGTACTGCGCGCCGCCCTGATAGAGCGGGATCGTCGCGCGGACGCCGATGCTCGCCTCGGTCTGGTCGGTCGTCGCGCTGTTCGCGAAGATCGCACTGTCGCCATAGCCGACCGACGCCTCGAGCGCGACCTGCGGCAGGAGCCCGCCGATCTGGGTGCGCACGTCGCGCACCCGCGATTCCTCGGTGAACCGCGCGGCGATCACGTCGGGATGGTTCGCGAGCGCGACCGTCACCGCCTCGTCCAGCGACTGCGGAAGCGGCGGCAGCGGCGGCTGCGGCGCGAGGTTGAGCGGCTCCGAGCCGACCACCTGCCGGTAGTTCTGGCGCGAGCGCTCCAGGTTTCCCGTCACGTCGGCAAGGTTGGCGTTGGCCTCCGCCAGCGCCGCCTCGGCCTGGCTGACGTCGGTGCGCGTGACCTCGCCCACCTCAAAGCGGTCGCGGGAGGCGCGCAGCTGCTCGCTGATGACGCGCACGTTGTTGCGCGCGAGTTCGACGAACTTCTGGTCGCGCAGCACGTCGACATAGGCCGTCACGGTCCTGAGCAGAACGTCCTGCTCCAGCGAGTTGAGCTGGGCGCGCGTCGCCGAGACGTCCGCGATGCGGCCGCGCACGCTGTTGGACGTCTGGCCTCCGTCATAGAGCGACTGGGATGCGTCGATGCTCGCGCTGAACGGGTCCTGCGCATCGTCGGTGCTCCGCGCGCGCTGGGTGCTGTAGTCCGCGCCGTAGCGCACCGAGGCCGAGACGTCGGGCCGATAGCCCGCGCGCGCCTGGTTCACCCGCTCATCGACGGCGGAAAGCGCGGCGCGCGCCGCAAGCAGTTCGGGATTGGTCTCATAGGCGGAGGCGAAGGCTTCGGCGAGAGTGTCGGCGCGCGCCCAGCCGCTCGCCGCCAGCGCAAGGGCTGCGGCGAGCGCGAGCGCGCGCATCCGCGCATCGCTGTTTTGGCGTGTCATCGTTCTGTCCCTCAAGGTTTTGCCGCGAGGGTACGGCGCATGCGCCGCCCGGCAAGAGAAATGACGTCCTCAGAACTCGAATGCCGGCGCGGAGTCGAAACCGGGCAACACGGGCGCGGAGGCGTCGAACGCCCGCCGCGAGGACGTCGTCCCGCCCGAGCGCATGAACACCGTCGCCTTGCCGAGCGGTCCGTCCTGGACGATCGCCACCAGCCGGCCGCCTTCACGCAGCTGCTCCAGCAGCGCCCGCGGCGGCCCCGCGACCGCGCCCTCGACAACGATCGCGTCATAGGGCCCCGACCGGGGCGAACCCTCCGCGAGGCGCCCTTCCTCGAAGAGCACGTTGTCCGCGCCGACGCCGGCCATCGCCTCGCGCGAGGCCGCGACGAGGACCGGCTCCTCCTCCAGCGCCACCACCGCCGCCGCCAGTCGGGAGATGACCACCGCCGAGTAGCCATAGCCGGCGCCCACGTCGAGCACGAGGTCCGTCGGCCTGATCTCCGCCGCGTCGAGCATCTTGGCGAAGCTGCGCGCGTCCAGCAGCGCGCGGCCCGGCGCCAGCGGGATCGCCATGTCGGCGTAGGCGACGGCGCGGTGCGCGCGCGGGACGAAGCGCTCGCGCGGCGTGGCGAGCATGGCCTGGATGATGGCGAGCCGCGTCACGTCCGCGGGGCGAACCTGCCCGTCGACCATCGCCCGGCGGGCGGCCTCGAAATCGATCATTGCGTTCTCCGGCGGCGAACCCTGTCACCGCCGCGTGCCACATCGCGCAGCCGCGGGCAACGGCGCGCTGCGCCGCAGCGTCGCCCGCCCCTGCGGCCGGTCAGCGCCAGAACCGCTCCCCGACCTCGCCCGGCAGGTCGCCGTACATGCCCGCCACCTGCGCGCCGTAGCCGTTCCAGAGCTGCGTCGGCACGCGCTCGTCCGTGCCGAGCACCCGCTCCGTCGCCTGGCTCCAGCGGGGGTGCGCCACTTCCGGGTTCACGTTGGCCCAGAAGCCGTACTCTGCGCTCTGCAGTTCCTCCCAGAAGCTCACCGGGCGCTCCTCGACGAAGGAGACGCGCACGATCGACTTGATCGACTTGAAGCCGAATTTCCACGGCAGATGCAGGCGTATCGGCGCGCCGAACTGATTGTGCAGCACCTTGCCGTAGGCGCCGACCACGAGGAACGCCAGCGGGTTGGCCGCCTCCGCCATCGTCACGCCCTCGACATAGGGCCACGGATACCAGAACTGGCGCTGGCCGCGGGCGACGTCGGGATCCTTGAAGGTCTCGAAGCGGAGATACTTCGCCGACGCCAGCGGCCTCGCGCGTTCGACGAGGGCGCTCAGCGGAAAGCCGATCCACGGCGCCACCATCGACCACGCCTCGACGCAGCGATGGCGCACCACGCGCTCTTCGATCGGCGCGCTCGCGATCAGGTCGTCGGTGGAGATCTCCGTCGGGCTTTCGACCAGCCCGTCGATCTTTATCGTCCAGCCCCGCGTCTCCAGCGCCTGCGCGGCGTCGTAGATCTGCTTCTGGCTGCCGAACTCGTAGAAGTTGTTGTAGGTGCTGTTTATGTCCTCGGGCGTCACGGCGCGGCCCGCATCGGCGAAGTCGGGGTTGAGCGGCGCCGTCCCCGGCCACGCCGCAGGCCCCTCGTCGGCCCGCGCCGCGGCGCCGAAAAGGCTGGCGCCGCCGAGCAGCCCGGCCCCGAGCCCCATGCCGCGCAGGATCGAGCGGCGGTTCAGGAAGACCGCTTCCGGCGTCGCCGCGCTCTCTGGAAGCGCCCAGTCCGGGCGGCGGATCACGTTCATCTCGGCCTCTCCTTCGACACGTTTCTGCGAAGGTAGCCCGGAGGCCCCTCTCCCGCCAATCGGAGGGCGCGGAAACGTGACCTGGCGCCATCGCGGCGCAGGCCGGCGCGGCTCGGTTCCGCCCGGCTCGGCTCCGCGCGTCTGAGGACGGCGCGGCGGCCGTCAGGCGACGACCCACGCCTCGCGCGGCACGCCCTGCAGGTGCAGCAGCGCGGTGAGGTCCGACCGCTCGATCAGCGCATCGGCCTCGGCCGCAAGCGCGGGCTTGGCCCGATAGGCCGCCCCCAGCCCCGCCGCCCGCACCATCGCGAGATCGTTGGCGCCGTCGCCCACGGCCAGCGCCGCGGACGTGGCCAGCCCGCGCGCGGCGCAGAGCGCCCGGAGCCGCTGCGCCTTGGCCTCGCGCCCGAGGATCGGCGGCACGACGCAGCCCGTCAGCCTGCCCTCCGCCACTTCGAGCACGTTGGCGTGGTGCTCCGCGAAGCCCGCCGCCGCCGCCACGCGCTCGGTGAAGAAGGTGAAGCCGCCCGAGACCAGCGCCGTCGCCGCGCCGCGCTTCGCCATGGTGCGCACCAGCGTCGCCGCGCCGGGGTTCAGCCGCACCCGCGTCTCGTACACCGTCTCCAGCAACGCCGCGTCAAAACCCGCCAACAGCGCCGCCCGCGCCGTCAGCGCGGCCTCGAAGTCGAGCTCGCCGCGCATCGCGGCCTCGGTGATCCCGGCGACCTTGGCGCCGACGCCGGCGACGGCGGCGATCTCGTCGATGCACTCCACGCCGATCATGGTGCCGTCCATGTCCGCGAGCAGGACGCGCTTCTCCCGCCCCTCGACCGGCACGAGATTGGCGTCTCCCTCCGGGCCCAGCGCCGCCCGCGCGCGCGCCAGCCTTTCGGGGTCGAGGTCGGGCAAGGCCGCCTCCGCCGCGTCGGGGCCGAGCGGGCGCAACTCGCGCGCCCCGGCGGCCCGCGCGGCCTCCCGCACAGCCGGGGCCGCCGGGTCGCGCCCGGTGATGACGAGCATGGCGGTCATGGGTCTCGCTCCGATGGGTCGCGCGGCGGCGGGCGCCTCAGCCGGCCCCGCTTTGACCGCGGATGCGCGCCGCTGTCAAAGCGGCGACGGGCGCGCGGGACCGCGGCCCTGCGCGCCGCGCGCCCCGCCGTCCGGCCCGCCGCTCAGCCGGCCGCGACCTGCTGGCCGGGGGTGGAGCGGGAGATCTCCTGCTCCGCCTCGTTCATGTCCGCGGGAATGTCCTCGAACAGCGGCGTCGAGAGGTAGCGCTCGCCGGTGTCCGGCAGCATGCACAGGATCACGGCGCCCTCCGGCGCCGTCTCGGCGATCTTCAGCGAGACCGCGAAGGTCGAGCCGCCGGAGATGCCGGTGAGGATGCCCTCCTTCGCCGCCAGCGCCTTCGCCCCCGCGACGCCCTCGGCGCCCGAGACCGGCGCCAGCTCGTCGTAGAAGCCCGAGTCGACGGCCTCCTGCAGAACCAGCGGAATGAAGTCCGGCGTCCAGCCCTGGATCGGGTGCGGCTCGAAGGCCGGGTGGCTCTCGTTGGCCACGCCGTTCGCATCGCGCCCCTGCGCCCGGCCGCTCGCCAGAAGCTGCGCGTTGGCCGGCTCGCTGAGGATGATCTTCGTCTCCGGCCGCTCCCTGCGCAGCACCCGCGCCACGCCGGTGACGGTGCCGCCGGTGCCGAAGCCGGTCACGAACCAGTCGAGCCGCTCGCCCTCGAAATCGCGCAGGATCTCGCGCGCCGTGGTGGCCTCGTGGATGTCGGCGTTGGCGTCGCTCTCGAACTGGCCGGCGAGGAACCAGCCATGTTGCGCCGCCAGCTCGGCGGCCTTGCGATACATGCCGAAACCCTTCTCGGCGCGCGGCGTCAGCACCACCTTCGCGCCGAGCAGCCGCATCAGCCGCCGCCGCTCTATCGAGAAGCTCTCGGCCATGGTGACGACCAGCGGATAGCCCTTCTGGGCGCAGACCATCGCCAGCCCGATGCCGGTGTTGCCGCTGGTGGCCTCGACCACCGTCTGCCCCGGCTTCAGCCTGCCCGACCGCTCGGCCGACTCGATGAGGTTGATCGCCAGACGGTCCTTGACCGACGCCGCCGGATTGAAGAATTCCGCCTTCACATAAAGCCGCACATGAGGCGGCGCGAGGTTGTTGATCCTGATGCAGGGCGTGTCGCCGATGGTCTCCAGCACGCTGTCATAGAGCCTGCCGCGCCCCTTGGTCGTCCGAACACCTGTCGTCTCGCGCATGGTTTCTCTCCCGGTCGAACCCGTGTCTCGCGCCGCAACCCTGATACGAAGCGGGCGGACGGTAAAGCGCCGGCCCATCAGCCATGCGCAACCCCGCCATCCGCCTCGCGCCCCTTTCCGCGGACCGGCTTGGGTGGAATAAGGCCCCACGCAGCACGGGAGACGGCAATGGAGATTCGCGAAGCCCTCACCTTCGACGACGTGCTTCTGGTTCCAGGCGCCTCCGAGGTGGTTCCCGGCGAGGTCGACACGCGCACCTATGTGACGCGGGAGATCGCGCTCAACATCCCGCTGCTGTCCTCGGCCATGGACACCGTCACCGAGGCCGAGATGGCCATCGCCATGGCGCAGACGGGCGGCCTCGGCGTCATCCACCGCAACCTCGACGTCGAGGTGCAGGCCGAGCAGGTGCGGCGCGTGAAGCGCTTCGAGAGCGGCATCGTGTACAACCCCATCACCCTGCGCCCCGACCAGAGCCTCGGCGAGGCCCGCGCGCTGCAGCGACGCTACGGCGTAACGGGGTTCCCGGTGGTCGGGGCGGAAGGTCGGCTCGCCGGCATCCTCACCAACCGCGACATGCGCTTCGCCGAGGACGAGACGATGCCGGTCTCGCTGCTGATGACGTCGGAGAACCTCGCCGTGGTCCGCGAGCCGGTGGACATCGCCGAGGCCAAGAAGATGCTCCAGGCCCGCCGGATCGAGAAGCTGCTGGTGGTCGACGCCGCCGGCCTGTGCGTGGGGCTGCTGACCGTCAAGGACATCCAGAAGGCCGTGCTCAACCCGCAGGCCTGCAAGGACGCGATGGGCCGTCTGCGCGTCGCCGCAGCCACGACGGTCGGCGATTCCGGCTGGGAGCGTTCCGAGGCGCTGATCGACGCCGGGGTGGACCTCATCGTGATCGACACGGCGCACGGCCATTCCGTTTCGGTCTCCCGCGCCGTCGAACGCATCAAGAAGCACTCCAACCATGTTCAGGTCGCCGCGGGCAACGTGGCGACAGCGGACGCGACGCGCGCGCTGATCGACGCCGGGGCCGACGCGGTGAAGGTCGGCATCGGGCCGGGCTCGATCTGCACCACCCGCATCGTCGCCGGGGTCGGGGTGCCGCAGCTCACCGCGGTGATGGACTGTGCGATAGCCGCGCGCGAGAGCGGCGTCGCCGTGATCGCCGACGGCGGCATCAAGTTCTCGGGCGACCTCGCCAAGGCCATCGCGGGCGGCGCCCACTGCGCGATGATCGGCTCGATGCTGGCAGGCACGGACGAGGCCCCCGGCGAGGTGTTCCTGCACCAGGGCCGCAGCTTCAAGGCCTATCGCGGCATGGGTTCGGTGACGGCCATGGCGCGCGGCTCGGCCGACCGCTATTTCCAGAGCGAGGTGTCGGCCCAGAAGCTCGTGCCCGAGGGCATCGAGGGCCAGGTGCCCTACAAGGGCGCCGCCGGCGCCGTGATCCACCAGCTCGTCGGCGGCCTGCGCGCCGCGATGGGCTACACCGGCGCCCGCGACATCGCCGCGATGCGCACCGACTGCAGCTTCGTGCGGATCACCGGCGCCGGCCTGCGCGAAAGCCACGTCCACGATGTGGCCATCACGCGGGAAAGCCCGAACTACCGCACCGACGGCTAGGGGCGGCTTGCGTTCGCCGCCGCAGTCCGTCCGCCGGAGGATCGCCGGAAACCGTTCGGCTCATGTCATGATCGCCGCAGCCGAAGATGAGCGGAGGCTCGCAGGTTTCAGGAACGCGCATCGTCGCGCCGCCTGATGGGATTGGCGCGGCGCCCGCGCAAGCAAGCCGCGCCACCCCGCGGGCCGCGCATCGTCGCCAGGCCGATCGGCGCCCTCGACGCCGCCGCAGGGTTCGCGGCTTTGACCGGCGCCCCGACCGACCGGACCGGCGCGCCGCCGCTGAGCGCAGGATGGGCGCGCGCCGCAACCGGAAAGCGGCCCGCCCGCCGCGCCGCACACCGCCCGTGGCGCCCCGCCCCCCCTGGCGGGAAGCGTGAGCAAGGCGCAGCCGGCCGGCGCCGTCTGAGCGGATGTCTCCGCCGCGCGGCCGCCGGCGGCGCGCGCGGCGCCGTATCGGAACCTCGGATTCCCATGATCATCGATGGACCGGCGGCGGGGGACAGAGCAAGTGGCCCGCGGGAGCGCAGGCGCGCATTCGGGCGCCGAAGGACGTCTAGTCCCTGCGCCGCGAACTTCGAAAACAGCGAGACCGGCCCGCGGCGAACCCGGGCGCACCACCGCCTCGCCGTCGGCGCACGATGCGCCCAGGCGGCATTTGCGGCGACCGGACCGATCTCGTCCGCGTCGCCGGCCGGCCGCGCCGCGGTCGCGGCGGGGCGTCCGGTCGGCCGATCGCGCCGCGCGGCGCCGCCGCCGGCCTGCGCGCGCCCCGGCGCCGCGATCGCCGCGCGCCGCCTGTCGCGAAACCGTCGTCGCTCCGCTATAGCAGCGGTTCCCGGGAGGGTTCGTCTCATGCCGCGCAAGGTTCTGCTGATCACCGCCGACCAGTGGCGCGGCGACGCTCTGGGGTTTCTGGGCCACCCTGCCGCGCGCACGCCGACGCTCGACGCGCTGGCCGCCGACGGCGTCGCCTTCACGCGCCACTTCACGCCGTCGGCCCCGTGCGGACCGGCGCGCGCGACGCTGCTGACCGGGCTCTATCCGTTCATCCACCGCTCGGTCAGGAACGGCGCCCCGCTGGATGCGCGCCACGCCAATCTTGCGCTCGAGGCCCGGCGGGCGGGGCTCGACCCGGTGCTGTTCGGCTACACCGACAGCAGCGCCGACCCGCGCGCGATGGCGCCGGAAGACCCGCGCCTGCGCAGCTTCGAGGGCGTGCTGCCCGGTTTCCGCCTAGAGGCGTCGCTCAACGAGAGCCAGCTCACCGGCTGGCTGACGGAACTCGCGAAGAAGGGCTACGAGCTTCCCGAGGCGCCGTTCCGCATCTACGCCCAGGCCGGCAGTCCGCCCGTGATGGCGCGCTTCAGCCGCGGTCCCGCCATCTATGCGGCGGAGGACGGCGACACCGCCTACATCGCCGACCGCTTCCTCGACTTCATCCGGCTGCGACGGCGCGAGGACTGGTTCGCCCATGTCGTGTTCCTGCGCCCGCACCCGCCGATGATCGCGCCCGCGCCCTACAACGACGCGGTGAGCGTCGCCGACCTGCCCCCCGTCAGGCGCATGTCCAGCCGCGAGGAGGAGGCCGGCAGCCACCCGTTCCTCGCCGAATGGCTCAACGAGCAGGCGCACCCGGACTACTTCGAGAGCCAGGTGGACGTTCACGCCGTCCCGGAGGAGGACCGCGCGGCCATGCGGGCGGTCTATTTCGGCCTGATCGCCGAGGTGGACGCGCAGCTCGGACGCATCGTCGCCCGTCTGAAGGCCAGCGGGGAGTGGGACGAGACGCTGGTGATCTTCACCGCCGACCACGGCGAGATGCTGGGCGACCACTGGTGCTGGGGCAAGGGCGGCTGGTTCGACCCCGCCTTCCACATCCCCCTGATCGTGCGCGACCCCGAAGCGCCGCGCGGCGCGCGGGGGCGGCGCGTGGGCGCCCTGACCGAGTCGGTGGACATCCTGCCGACGGTGCTCGGCTGGATCGGCCGGGAGGCCCCGCGCGACGCGAGCGGCGCCTCGCTGGCCCCGTGGCTTCGCGGCGAGACCCCGCCGCGCTGGCGGGCGGCGGCGACCTGGGAGTTCGATTTCCGCAATCCCGCAACGCGGCGCTACGAGCGGGCGCTCGGGATCGGGCCGGAGGAATGCGTGCTGGGCGTATGGCGCGAAGCGCGCTGGAAGTACGTCCACTTCCCGAGCCTGCCGCCGCGGCTCTACGACCTTGAGGCCGACCCCGGCGAGCTGCGCGATCTCGCCTCGGCGCCGGAGATGGCGGGCGTCGTGGCGCGCTGCGCCGGCCGTCTGCTCTCGCACCGGATGCTGCACGCCGAACGCAGTTTCGCCGACGCGCTGCTCACCGAGCGCGGCGTCGTCTGCGGCGCGGAACCGCGCGCGACGCCGGAGGGGCTCTATGCCGCCCCATGAGCCGCCCCATGAGCCGCCCAATCAGCCGCCCCGTGGGTCGTCCGGCGACGCGCTGGCCGAGGCCGCGCGGTCGGCCGTGGCGCGCGGCGACTGGCGCGGCGCGGCCGAGGCGTTCGCCGCGCTGGCGACGGCCTTCGACCCGGTTCCGCCCGCCCTCGCCTACAATCTCGGCGCGGCGCTGCGGCGCGCCGGCAGGCCCCTGGATGCGGTCGGCTGGTTCGACAGGGCGCTGGCCGCCGAACCGGACCGCGCGGCGGCGCTCTTCGAACGGGCGGCCGCGCTCATGGACGCGGGGCGCCTCGACGCCGCCCTCGCCGGCTTCGAGGCGGCGCTGGCCGCCGACCCCGCCGACGCCGACGCGCGTCTGAACCGCGCGCGCCTGCTCGCCGCGCTCCGCCGGTGGGAGGAGGCCGAGGCGGCGTGGGCGGCGCTGCCGGGCGTCGAGGCGGCCGCGGGCCGCGTCGCCGCGCTGGCGGAGGCGGGGCGCGAGGCCGAGGCGCTGGCGTCGGCGCGCGCGATGACCGCCGGGGGCGACGGCGCGGCGGCGCTGCGCGCGCTCACCCATGCCGGGCGCGGCGCCCTGCCGCTCGCGCCCTCGGCGCTGAGCGGGGCGCCCCGTCACCGGTCTGTCATCAACAATCGGTAAACGCGGGTTCGGGATCTCCGTCGGCGCGCCGCCGACGCTTTGTCAGGAGCCGTCGCCATGACCGCCATCACCCGCCGCACAGCCCTGTCCGGGGCCGCCGCCGCCATCGCCGCGCCAGCCGTGCTCCGCGCGACCGACGCGCTCTCGTCCTCGGGCCAGGTCAACGTCTTCGCCTGGGGCGACTACATCCAGCAGAACCAGATCGACTGGTTCACGAGCAAGACCGGCGTCGCCGTGAATCTCTCGACCTACGGTTCGAACGACGAGGCCGAGCAGAAGCTGCGCGCCGCCGGCGGCAAGGGCTTCGACCTCGTGTTCCCCTCTGTCACCAACGTGCCGAACTACCGCTATGAGGGCGAGCTCCTGCTCCAGCCGATCGACGAGTCCAGGGTCGCGATGGACAACATCATCCCCTCGATGGTGCGCGACAGCATCCAGCTCGGCGGCGTGCAGGACGGCAAGCGCGTGGCGCTGCCGTTCAACTGGGGCACCGAGGCGATCACCTTCGACAGCGAGGCGCTGCCGCTCGACGTCGTCTCCTTCGGCGACCTGTGGCGCGAGGGCCTGGGCCCGAAGGCGGCTTTCCGCCAGAAGTCGGTTATCGTCGGCACCGGCCTCTATCTCGACGCCATCGGCGAGGTTCCCTCCAACCGCATGATGGACGTGTACAAGACCGAGGACGACGCCAAGCGCGTGTTCGCCGCGGCGGCCGATTTCGTCATCCGCCACAAGGGCAACATCGGCGCGTTCTGGAACAACGCAACCGAGGCGACTGCCGCCTTCACCGAGGCCGGCTGCGTCATCGGCCAGACCTGGGACACCACCGGCATCAAGCTCGGCTGGGACGTCTCGCCCAAGTGGAAGTACCGCATGCCCAAGGAAGGCGGCATCACCTGGATGGACTCCGTCGCGATCCCGTCCGGCGCCGAGAACATCGAGCAGGCCTACGCGTTCATGAACGCCTGCTTCGAGGGCGAGATGGCCGGCCTGCATGTGCAGAACACCGGCTACAATTCCGCCGCCACGCGCGCGGCCGAGTTCGCCGGCGAGCAGTACGCCCGCACCTTCGCCGAGATCTACACGCCCGAGGCGCTCTCGAACCTCTGGTGGTGGCAGGCCGACACGCCCTGGTTCGCCACCACGCGCCAGCTCTACGTCGACACCATCACCAACGCCTGAGCCGGCGCCCGACACGGCGCACGACACCGGGCGGGGCCTGCCGCGGGCCCCGCCTCACCCCGCCAGCGGAGGACCGGGAGATGCTCGACCAGGCGCGGATGCAGGGGCGAGAAGTCGCCCTCGACGGCCTCTCGATGCGCTTCGGCGACTTCACCGCCGTGCATCCGACCGATCTGACGATCCGCGCGGGCGAGTTCTTCTCGATCCTCGGCCCCTCGGGCTGCGGCAAGACCACGGTCCTGCGCGCGATCTCGGGCTTCGCGGCGCCCAGCGCCGGCCGCGTGCTCATCGGCGGCGACGACGTGACCGCGCTGGGCCCCAACCGCCGCCCCACCGCGCTGATCTTCCAGAGCCTCGCGCTCTTTCCGCTGATGACGGTATGGGAGAACGTCGCGTTCGGGCTGGAGGCGCGCGGCATGGCCCGCGCCGAGCGCCGCCGCCGCGCGGACGCCCTGCTCGAACTCGTGGCGCTGGAGGGCCAGGGCGACAAGCGGCCCGCGCAGCTCTCCGGCGGCCAGCGCCAGCGCGTCGCCGTGGCGCGCGCCCTGGCGGTCGAACCCGCGGTGCTGCTGCTGGACGAGCCGCTCTCCGCGCTGGACCTCAAGCTCCGCCAGCACATGCGCGCCGAGCTGAAGGCGATCCAGCGCCGCACCGGCGTCACCTTCGTCTACATCACCCACGATCAGGGCGAGGCGCTGACGATGTCGGACCGCATCGCGGTGATGAACGCCGGACGCATCGAGCAGGTCGACGCGGCGAACGTGATCTACGACCGGCCCGAGACGCCCTTCGTCGCGACCTTCGTCGGCGAGCAGAACGTGTTCGAGGGCCGCGTCGAATCGGTCGCCGAGGGCTTCGCCGCCGTAGCCACGCCGCAGGGCCGGTTCCGCGCCATCGACCGCGCCGGCCTCGCGCCCGGCGAGGCCGCCGCCGTGATGGTGCGACCCGAGCGGACCGCGCCGGCCGCGAACGCGCCCTCCGACGCCAACCGCTTCACGGCCCGGGTCGAGCGCATCGACATGGAGGGCCCGTATCTCATCGCGCATCTGCGCGCGGGCGACGCGGCGGCGGCGCTGCATGTGCCGAACCTCGCCGGCGCCGCGGCGGGTCTGACCGGCGCCGTCGAGGCCGCCTTCCGGCCCGAGGACGCCGCCGCCTTCCGGCCGGGGGGACGCGCCCGTGGCTGAACTCGTCCGCGCCTACGGCCGCGGCCTCGCCGCGGTCTTCGCCGGGCTGACCGCGGTGTGGCTGGTGCTGATGGTCGCCCTGCCGATGGCGAACATGACCAAGCGCGCCTTCACGCTCGAAATCCGCGACGGCCCCTCGGCGCAGATGCGCGTCGAACTCGAGCGGGCCCGCCAGCAGATCGCCGTGATCGACTTCGACATCGCCGCCGCCGAGACCGAGATCGCGCGCGGGTCCGCCCCAGCCGCCGCGCCGAGCCCGTCCGACCCGTTCGCCGGCCTGACCGGGCGCGCGAGTCCCGGCATGGCGGCGCCCTCGCCTGGCGGAGGCGGCGCCGAGCCGCCGGAGGCGCGGATAGAGCGGCTGCGCGCCGAACGCGCCGAGGCGGTCGCTGCGATCCCGGCGATGGCGGCCGAGGTCGAGCGGCTGCGCGCCGGGGAGGACGCCCGAGCCGGGCTGTCGGTCGAGAACTTCACCACCATGAGCCCGCTCCACTGGCGCGTGTTCGGCCTGACCTTTCTCTATTGCGTGGCGGTGACGACGATCGCGCTGGTGGTCTGCTACCCCGTCGCCTACGCCGTCGCGCAGGCGCAGGGAACGGGGCGCGCGGGGCTGCTGCTGCTGGGCCTCGTCGTGCCCTACGCGATCAACGAACTGCTGCGCATCTTCGCCTGGACCATGATCCTCGCCAACAACGGCATCCTGAACGGCGCGCTGGACGCGCTGGGTGTCATCGACCTCGAAGGCGGCGAGACGATCCGCTGGCTCGCCTCCAACGGCTCGGTCTTCGCGGTGATGGTCTACGCCTATGTCCTGTTCATGGTGTTCCCGATCTACAACGCGATCGAGACGCTGGAGCGCGCGCAGATCGAGGCGGCGCGCGATCTCGGCGCCTCGGTCTGGCGCATCCACCGCCGCGTCGTGATCCCCCACGCCAAGCCCGGCATCGCGGTGGGCTGCATCATGACCTTCATGCTGTCGGCCGGTTCGATCAGCGTGCCGGGCCTTGTCGGGCCGGGCCTGCATCCGGACTGGTTCAGCCAGATCATCTACCGCAACTTCTTCGAGGCCGCGAACTGGAACGTCGGCTCGGCGCGGGCGCTGATGCTGCTGATCCTTTCCACCGCCTTCATCATCGGCGTCATGCGGGCCTTCGGGGTCGGCGTGAAGGAGATCGCCAAATGACCGCCGCCGCAGACGTCCCGGCCCCGGTCCCGGCCCGCGCGGGCGCCGCCGCGGGTTCAGGCGGCGTGGACTGGGCGCAGGTCGCGCTCAACGCCTATATCGTCGTGTTCATGCTCTACCTGTTCCTGCCGCTGGCGCTGATGGCCCTCGCCGCGTTCAACGCCAACGACACGCCGAGCGTGACGGACTGGCGCGGCTTCACCCTCGACTGGTTCACGGGCCGCACCGACGAGGCGGGCGAGGTCGTCGTGCGCGGCCTGCCGCAGGAGACGCGGTTTCTCGAGGGCCTGATGCGCTCCGTGGGCATCGCGCTGGGGGTGATCGCGCTCGCCATCCCGCTGGGGCTCGCCGCGGCGCTGGTGCTGTCGCGGCTCGGCGCGGCGTCGGGGTCGTTTCTCTACACGCTGCTCGTCTCGCCGATCCTGACGCCCGGCATCGTCCTCGGCGTCTCGACCATGACGCTGTGGCGCGACGCCTTCGGCGTGGAGGCCGGGCCGCTGACCGTGGTGGTGGCGCATTCCAGCTTCATCGCCAGCTACTGCATGCTGATGTTCATGGCGCGGCTGCAACGGCTCGACCCCGCGCTGGAGGAGGCCGCGCTCGACCTCGGCGCCTCGAACCTGTTCGCCTTCCGGCGCGTGACCCTGCCCTTCCTGTGGCCGACGATCGCCACGGCGTCGGTGGTGGCGTTCCTGCAGAGCTTCGAGAACTACAACACCACCTTCTTCGCCATCGGCTCGTCGTTCACCCTCGTCACCGAGATCGGCTCGCGGATGCGCTTCGGCCTGTCGCCGACAATCAACGCGATCGGCGTGCTGTTCATCGTGCTGACCGTGGCGGCGGCCGCGGTCTGGGTGCTGCTGCGGCGCCGTCAGGGGTGAGCGGCGGCGCCTTGACGAAAGGCCCCTCAGCGCGCCCTGCTGCCGACATGGAGCTGATCTTCCGCCGCCGCGCCGAGCATGTGGGCCTGCCGGAGCCGACGCCGGCCGCCTCGGGCCTGCCGGACTGGCTGCGCGCCATGCCCTCGACCGCGCCGAGCGCCGCGGCTGGCGCCGAGGTTCGCACGCTGAAGCACTGCCCGCCGCTGATCGACGCGATGGGAGCCGGCGTGCTGGCGCCGCTCGCAGCAGATGTCGAGGTCGCCGGCGGCGTGCTGCGCTGGACCTCCGACATCGCCCCGCTAGACGGCGTCTCGCCCAGCCCCATCGGCGTCCACGTCCCGGAGCAGGCGGCGGGCGGACCGCTCGACCCCGGCGACGGCTTCATCGTGAAGTTCATGAACTTCTGGGCGATCGAGGCGCCGCCGGGCTGGTCGGTGCTTGCGACCCACCCCGCCAACCGGCTCGACCTGCCGTTCCGGACCCTGACCGGCCTCGTGGACTGCGACCGTTTCGCGCTGGGGCTGGTCCATTTCCCGGCGCTCTGGATCGACCCCGGCTTCGAGGGCGTGCTGCGACGCGGCACGCCGGTGGCGCAGCTGCTGGCCGTGCCCCGCGCGCAGCCCGCCCTGCGCCTGGCAGTGCTGAGCGACGCCGAGGCGGCCGAGCAGGCCGCGCTGAGGGCCCGCCTCGCCGCGGAGCCCGGCGTCTATCGCCGCATGAAGCGCGGCGGCGACCGACCATGACGCCGAGGCGGGCGGCTCGGCCGTCCGCGCGCCGTCAGCCCACGCGCAGATCCGGCGGCGCGGCCTCGGCCGCCAGCAGGCTGACCGCCTCGCCCAGCGGCATCGCCTTCTGCCCCTGCTCGCCCAGACGGCGCAGGGAGACGGTCCGGCTCTCGACCTCCTGCCGCCCCAGCGCGAGGATGGCCGGAACATGGGCGGCGGAGTGCTCGCGCACCTTGTAGTTGATCTTCTCGTTGCGCAGGTCGGGCTCCACCCGCAGGCCCGCCGCCCGCAGCGCCGAGACCACCTCCGCGGCGTAGCCGTCGGCGTCGGACACGATGGTCGCGACGACGGCCTGCGTCGGCGCCAGCCACAGCGGGAAGCGCCCGGCGCAGTTCTCGATCAGGATGCCGAGGAACCGCTCGAAGGAGCCGAGGATGGCCCGGTGCATCATCACCGGCCGCCGTTTTTCCCCCGAGGCGTCAACATACTCCGCGTCTAGCCTCTCAGGGAGATTGAAGTCGGCCTGAAAAGTGCCGCACTGCCATTCGCGACCGATCGCGTCGGTCAGCTTGAAGTCGAGCTTGGGGCCGTAGAAGGCGCCCTCGCCGGGGTCGACCTCGTAGTCGTTCGTGATCTTCCTGATCGCGCTCTCCAGCGCCGCCTCGGCCTTGTCCCAGATTTCGTCCGAGCCCACGCGCTGCTCGGGCCGGGTCGAGAGCTTGATGTCGAAGCTCGGGAAGCCGAGATCGGCGTAGACCGAGCCGAGCAGCGCGATGAACTTCGCGCATTCGTCCTCGATCTGGTCCTCGGTGCAGAAGATATGCGCGTCGTCCTGCGTGAAGCCGCGCACCCGCATCAGCCCGTGCATCGAGCCGGAGCTCTCGTAGCGGTGGCAGGAGCCGAACTCCGCGAGGCGCAGCGGCAGGTCGCGGTAGCTTTTCAGGTCGCGGTTGTAGATCTGCACGTGGCAGGGGCAGTTCATCGGCTTCAGCGCGTTGACGCGCTTCTCGTTGGCGTGGGCGGCGCCCTCCGCGCTCTCGTCGATCTCCGTGATGAACATGTTCTCACGGTATTTGTCCCAGTGGCCGGAAGCCTCCCACAGCTTGCGGTCGACGACCTGCGGCGTGCGGATCTCCTTGTATCCGGCCGCGGTCAGCCGGCGGCGCATGTAGTCCTCCAGCGCGCGATAGATGGTCCAGCCCTGCGGGTGCCAGAACACCATCCCCGGCGCCTCCTCCTGCAGGTGGAAGAGCTTCATCTCGCGCCCGAGCCGGCGGTGGTCGCGCCTGGCGGCCTCCTCCAGCATGGTGAGATGCGCCTCGAGGTCCTTCCGCGACCGGAAGGCGACGCCGTAGATGCGCTGGAGCTGCCTGTTGCGGCTGTCGCCCCGCCAGTAGGCCCCGGCGACGCGCATCAGCTTGAAGGCGTCTGGCGGCACCTGCCCGGTATGGGCGAG
This sequence comes from Rubrimonas cliftonensis, assembly GCF_900107585.1. GTDB lineage: Bacteria > Pseudomonadota > Alphaproteobacteria > Rhodobacterales > Rhodobacteraceae > Rubrimonas > Rubrimonas cliftonensis. The sequence goes on from NZ_FNQM01000001.1 coordinate 542,343, forward strand.
ATGCGGGCCGCGGCAGAGATCCTGCCAGGGCCCGTGCCAGTACATGCGGATCGGCTCGTCGCCGGGGATCGCCTCGATCAGCTCGACCTTGAACGGCTCGCCGGCGGCGCGGTAGTGCGCGACGGCGCGCTCACGCGGCCAAACCTCGGTACGCACCGGGTCTCGCGCGGCGATGATCTGGCGCATCCGCGCCTCGATCGCATCGAAATCCGCTTCGGTGAAGGGCTCGGCGCGGTCGAAGTCGTAGTACCAGCCGTGCTCCACCACCGGCCCGATGGTCACCTTCACGTCGGGCCAGAGTTCCTGCACCGCGCGCGCCATGATGTGCGCGCAGTCGTGGCGGATGAGTTCGAGCGCCTCGTCGTCCCTGCCGGTCACGATGGCGAGCGCGGCGTCGCCCTCCAGCTTCTCCGAGAGGTCGGTCAGGCGACCGTCGATCTTCGCGGCGAAGGCGGCCTTGCCGAGCGAGGGCGCGATGTCCGCCGCGACCTCGGCCGCCGTCGTGCCCGCCGCATAGGCGCGCGTGGCGCCGTCGGGCAGGGTGACGGTGATGCGGCGGGCGTCGGCTGCGGCCTCGCTCATGGCTCTGGCTCCTGATGTGCGTGCGGGCGCACACTCCGCAGCCGCCCCCTCGCTGTCAAGCAGAGCACTGGCGGGCGCCGCGCCCCATCGACGCCGCCGCCCGCCCGGCGATACTGCGACGCGGAATCAACGCGCGGAGCCGCCCCAATGCCCGGACCGACCCCCGACCCCGTCGACGGCGCCGCCGACCTGCCCGCGCGCGCGGACGCGGTGATCGTCGGCGGCGGGATCATCGGCGCCTGCGCGGCGCTGGAGCTGGCCGAGCGCGGCCTCTCCGTCGTCCTGTGCGAGAAGGGCGTCGTCGCCGGCGAGCAGTCGAGCCGCAACTGGGGCTGGGTGCGGCTGACCCGGCGCGACCCGCGCGAGATCGACCTCATGAGCCTGTCGATCCGGCTCTGGGGCGAACTCGCCGAGCGCATCGGCGCCGATGTCGGCTATCGGCGCTGCGGCGTGGTCGCGCCGTTCTTTTCGGAAGCGGAGCGGGAGGACGCAGCCGCCTGGCTCGCCCATCTCGACGGCCGCCAGCACCGCGTTCGACTGATCGACGCGGCCGAGACGGCGCGGCTCACGCCCGGCTCGACGCTGAAGCCGCTCGGCGCCCTCCATGCGCCCGAGGACGGGCGCGCCGAGCCGCAGGCGGCGGCGCCGGCCGTCGCGCGCGCGGCGCAGGCGCGCGGCGTGCGCGTCGTTCAGGGCTGCGCCGTGCGGCGCATCGAGACCGCAGGCGGCCGCGTGACCGGCGCGATCACCGAGCGCGGCCGCATCGCCGCGCCGCTGGTGGTGACGGCCGGCGGCGTCTGGACGCGGCTGCTGCTGCGCGACGCGGGCGTGACCCTGCCGCAGCTGCGCATCCTCAACTCGGTGCTGCGCACCGCGCCGCTCGAGCACGGCCCCGAGATCACCGTGCGCGGCCCGGGCTTCTCCGCGCGCAGGCGGGCGGACGGCGGCTATACGGTTTCCGCGCTGTCGGCGAACATCCACGCGATCACGCCGGACAGCTTCCGGTTCCTGCCGAAATACCTGCCCGTGCTGCTCAAGGACTGGCGCAGCGTGACGCCGAGGCTCGACCGCAGTTTCATCGACGGCCTCGCAGAGCTGCGGCGCTGGGGCGCGGACGACGAGACGCCCTTCGAGCGCGTCCGCACGCTCGACCCCGCGCCCGACGCCGCGATGACCGACCGCGCGCTGGCCCGCCTGACCGAGGCGTTCCCGGTGTTCGAGCGGGCGAAGGTCGCCCAGCGCTGGGGCGGCATGATCGACGTCACGCCCGACGCCGTGCCGGTGATCTCCACCGCGGCGGGCGTCGAGGGGCTGATCGTGGCGAGCGGCTTCAGCGGCCACGGCTTCGGCCTCGGCCCGGCGGCGGGGCGGCTGGCGGCGGAGCTGGCGACCTGCGCCGCGCCTTCGGTCGACCCCGCGCCCTATCGCCTGTCGCGCTTCTTCGACGGCTCGAAGATCACGCCGCTCACCGGGATCTGAACCGCAGCGCGACGCGCTCAGCCGCCAAGCAGTTCGCGCGCCGCGCCCAGCGTGCGCGGCCCCGGCGCATGGCCCTGCCCGGAGATGATCTCCAGATGCGGCGCGGCGCCGAGCCGCGCCAACGTCGCCTCGGTCTCGCGCACGCGGGCGAGCGGGATGTGGGGGTCGCGCTCGTGGCAGCTCAGCAGCGCCGGCGTCCCGCCCAGCGATCCGCCATAATCGAACCGCTTCGGGCGCCGACCGTGGAGCTCAGGGTGCGGCCCGCCCTCGCCCTCGCCAGTACCGACCAGCCCGCCGGAGAACGCGATGACGCCGGCGTAGCGCCGCCCCGCCCGCGCGGCGTGCTCCAGCGCGAGGCAGGCGCCCTGGCTGAAGCCCATCAGCGCGATGCGGCGGGCGGGCAGACCTTCGGCCATGAGCGCCGCGACGCGCGCCTCCACCGCCGCCAGCGCGCTCTCGACATGCGGCGCGTTGGCCTCCAGCGGCTCCAGAAAGCTCATCGGCCACCACGACGCGCCCGCCGCCGCCGGCGCGCGCGCGGCGACGCCCTGGGGCGCGAGATGGGCCGCCAGCGCGAGGATGTCCGCCGGAGAGGCGCCGCGCCCGTGCAGGGCGACGAGCCCCAGCCGCGCCTGCGCAGGCGGCGGCCCTGCCGCGGCGACCGGCTGGCCGCCATGGGGGTCGGCCGCGGCGGCGCTCACGGGAACGCCCTGCCGCCGCCGGCGCGGCGCGGTCGGCCCGACCCTTCGGGCGGCGGGATGACGTCTGCCGCGTCGCCTGGCGCGCCGTCGAACCGGCCCCGCGCCCGGTCCGCCTTCGCCGGCGCGACGTCCTCCGGGCGCGAGGCGATGATGCTCCCACAGGACCAGCGCGGCCCCTCCGTCGGCTCGCCGCCGAATGGCGCCGCGCGGGCGGCCGTCACGGCGCGCGCGGCGTGGGGGTCGCCCGGCCCGGGCGGCAGGATCCGGCCGCCCCCGAAGCGGTCGCCGACGATCTCGTCCGAGCCCTCCGGCGCGCAGACGGCGCGCGCCTCGCAGTCGGGCCCAGGCGGGAGACCGGCGCCGGCGCCGGGCGCCGCAGCGACGCGGAGCGCCGCGGAGGCCGTCGCGCGCGGCGAGACGGCGAACGGCGTGATCAGCGCCACGATGGCGGCGCAGGCGGCGCGGTCGCCTTGGGTGGGGTCTGGACGGGGCCTCCAGCGCATCGCGGCGTCTCCTTTCGCGCGGTCGCCGCGATTGGCGGCCGGGCCGGAGCCGCGGTCAAGGGTGGAACGCCCTTCCCGAGACGGTCGGCGCGCGGCAGCCGGTGGTTCCCGGAAAGGTGGAGGGCAGCCCCGCCAGCGTGCGGGCGGCGATGAAGGCCATCGCCTGCGCCTCGATCGCGTCGCCGTCGAGCCCGGCCGTCTCGACCGCCTCCACCGGCGCGTCGAGACGGGCGCGCAGTTCGCGCAGGTAGATCGGGTTGAGCCGACCGCCGCCGCAGACGAACCAGCGCAGCGGGCGCGGCGACAGCCCGCGCGCGGCCCGCGCCGCGGCCTCGGCGGAAATCGCGATCAGCGTCGCCGCGCCGTCCTCTGGCGAGAGGCCCTCGGCCATCCGCCATGTCGCGGCGTTGCGGTCGAGCGCGCGCGGACCGAAGGTGACCGGCCCCCAGGCCGAGACCGCCGCCGCCACGCGCGCCTCGTCCACCCGCCCCGCCGCGCAGACGGCGCCCCCTGCGTCGTGGTCGCGGCCGAAACGGCGGCGCATCCAGTCGTCGAGCGGCGCGTTGGCCGGCCCGACGTCGCAGGCCGCAAGCCCCGCCTCCTCGCCAGTCACCAGCGTCAGATTGGCGACGCCCCCGGCGTTGAGGAAGGCGACGGGCGTCTCCCACCCCTGAGCGAGCGCCGCGTGATAGACCGGCACGATCGGAGCGCCCTGCCCGCCGGCGGCCATGTCCGCCTCCCTCAGCCGGCCGACCACGCGCGCGCCGGCCCGCGCCGCGATCCGGGCGGGGTCGCCGAGCTGGCTGGTGACGCCGGCGGCGGGGTCGTGGAAGATCGTCTGACCGTGAAACCCGATCACGTCGAGGTCGCGCAGCGCCAGCTTCGCCTCGCGCGCAAGCGCCGCCATCGCCGCCAGGTGATCGTCCTCGACGGCGCGCGACAGCCGCGCGAAGGTCTCGGCGTCGGGCCGCCCGCCGGCGTCCACCGCCGCGAGGATCGCCGCCTGCGTCTGCGCGCGATAGGGAAAGGTCGCGGCGGGGCCGAAATCCGACACGCTTCGCCCGTCGGTCTCGACCAGCGCGGCGTCCACGCCGTCGACCGATGTGCCGCTGATGACGCCGAGCGCCAGCGCCACGCTCAGCCGCGCTCCCCGGCGCAGCCGGGGACGTCCACCGTCGCCGCTTCGCCGAGCACCGTCAGCCGCAGATCGTCACGCGAGATCCAGCCGGCCCCGTCCAGGGCCTGCGCCTCGGCGCGCACATGCAGGACGCCGCCCTCGGCCCGCACCGCCGCCGGTGCGAACCAGACGTCGGGCGGGCCCTCGACCACCACGATCGGCGCGCTGCGCCAAGGGGTGTCGAAAGTCAGCGTGGCGGCGAATTCGCGCATCTCGCCGGCGCCCTCCAGAACGCAGGTCGCGCCGGTCATCCCGGCCTCCTCGGGCGTCAGCGGCGCCCGGGCCATGCCGCCGCGCACCCGCGCCACGCCCGCCGCCGGGGCGTCCGGCGCGATGTCGAGCGCCACGACCGCCTGCTCCAGCACGCAGATGTCGGAGCACACGCCGTAGTCCAGCGTCAGCCGCAGGGCGACGGGCGCCGACGGGTCCGCCGCCCGGACGCGCAGCGGCAGCGTCACGGCGTCGGCGTAGCCCAGCGTCGTCATGCCGTAGGTGTCGAAGATCTGCGGCGCCGGCCATTCGACGGAGATCGAGGCGAGGTTGCGGGACGCGCTCCAGTCGAACATCGGCGGCACCCCCGCCTCGCCCGGCGCGCGCCAGTAGGTCTTCCAGCCCGGCGCGAGCTCGAAGCTCAGGCCCGACATCCGCAGGCCCGCGCCCTCCGCCCAGCCGGCCGCCAGCGAGACGCTGGCGCGCTCTCCCGCAGCCGCCGCGCCACCCGCAAGCATCATCGCGACAACACAACCGCGGATCGCGCCCGCCGCCAAACGTCCCGCCATCGCCACTCCCATCGCTCCGCCAGCCCACGGTCAGCTCACCCGTCGAGGCGGCTGCTTAGCGCCGGTCGGGCGCCGGCGCCCACACAAAAACCTGCGAGCGCGCTTGAACGCCCGGCCGGCGCGCCGCATCATCGCCCGCATGGATGAAGAAGACCATGCGCGCCACCTCAGCGGCCGACTGCTCATCGCGATGCCCGGCATGGGCGACCCGCGCTTTGATCGCACGGTCATCTACATGTGTTCGCACAGCGACGAGGGCGCGATGGGGCTTGTGGTGAACCGCCGCGCGCGCGGCGTCAGCTTCCGCGACCTCATGAGCCAGCTCGAGATCGACGTCGGGCCGGAGGCGCAGGAAAGCGAGGTCCGCTATGGCGGGCCGGTAGAGATGGGCCGCGGCTTCGTGCTGCATTCCTCGGACTTCCATGTGGAGGACTCGACGATGCGCGTCGACGACGGCGTGAGCCTCACCGCGACGCTCGACGTGCTGCGCGCCATGGCGGCGGGAGAAGGCCCGCGCCGCGCGCTGATCGCGCTGGGCTATTCGGGATGGGCGCCGAACCAGCTGGAGGCGGAGCTGCGCCGCAACGGCTGGCTGACCTGCGCGGCTGACGAGGAGATCCTTTTCTCCGAAGACGACGAAACCAAATGGGCGCAGGCGCTGGCGAAGCTGGGCGTCTCGCCCTCGACGCTGTCGGCGACCGGCGGAACCGCCTGACCGCCCCGCGCATTCCGCTTGTTCTGGTGACCCCGACAGGATTCGAACCTGTGACCTACAGATTAGGAATCTGCCGCTCTATCCTGCTGAGCTACGGGGCCTCGGCCGCGTTCTTACAGGCCACAGGCCGCGCGGGCAACGCGTTCGGCGGAGGTCTCGCGGCATGAGCGGGCGCATCTTCGGATCAAGCCGCGTCGCCCGGGCGATTCTGCTCGCTGCGGCGCTTGCGGCGCCGCTGGCGGGCTGCGGCGGGCCGGCGCCGCAGACCGCGCCGCTTGCGCCCGGCGCCCAGCCGCAGGTCTCGCCCCGCACGACGCAGGAGCAGCGCCTCGGCGACCAGACCCATCCCAGGATCCTCGCCCAGTACGGCGGGGCCTATGGGGGGCCGATCAGCGACTATGTGCGGACGATCGGCCGGCGGCTGGCCGCCGTGACCCCGCAGGCGAACGCGCCATGGACCTTCACGGTGCTCGACAGCCCCGTGGTCAACGCCTTCGCCCTGCCCGGCGGATACGTCTACGTCACGCGCGGCCTTGTCGCGCTGGCCGACGACGAGGCGCAGCTCGCCGGGGTGGTCGGGCATGAGATCGGCCACGTCACCGCGGCCCACAGCGCGCAGCGGCAGACGCAGGCGGCCGTGGCGCAGGCCGGCGTGCTGGCGGCGGTGCTCGGCGCGGCGATCCTCGGGGCCGACCGCAGCGTGGTGGACCTGCTCGGCCAGGGAGCGGGGGCCGCGGCGCAGGGCGTTGTGGCCAGCTACAGCCGCTCCCAGGAGCTGGAGGCCGACCGGCTGGGCGTCGCCTACATCGCGCAGGCCGGCTACGACCCCGCGGCGCAGGCGGGCTTCCTGCGGGCCATGCAGGCGCAGGACGCGCTCTCCGCCCAGCTCCGCGGCGGCAGCTACGACCCCAACCGCGTGGACTTCTTCGCCAGCCACCCGGCGACGGCCGAGCGCGTGCGCGCCGCCGAGGGCGCGGCGGCGCTCGCCGGCGGCGGCGCCGGCGGCGCGCGCGCGCGCAACCGCGACGCCTTCCTCGCGGCCATCGAGGGCATGGTCTATGGCGACAGCGCGGCGCAGGGTTTCGTGCGCGGCCAGAGCTTCATCCACCCCGAGCTGCGGTTCCGATTCGACGCGCCCTCGGGCTTCGCCATCACCAACGCCGCGCAGCAGATCGTGATGCAGGGACGCGGCGGCCGGATCGTGTTCGACGGCGGCCGCGACCCCGGCGGCGACCTGCGGGCCTATATCGCCGAGGCCTGGGCAGCCGCGCTGGCGCAGCAGACGCGCACCGGCCAGCTCCAGTTCCGCCCGACGAGCCGCATCGGCGGCATGGAGGCCGCGGCGGCCTTGATGCCGGTGCAGACGCAAGGCGGCGTCGCGCTCGCCCACATGACCGTGATCCGCAGCGGCGCCGGTCGGCTCTACCGCTTCTTCAGCGTCGTGCCGCCGAACAACCCGGCGGCGCTCGCCGCCGTAGAGCGCGGCGCGGCAAGCTTCCGCCAGCTCAGCGCCGCCGAGGCGCGCGCGGCCAGGCCGTGGCGCATCGACGTCGTCACCGCCCGCCCCGGCGACACCCCGGCGAGCCTCGCGCGGCGGATGCCCTTCGACCGCGCAGGCGAGGCGCGGCTGCGCGTGCTGAACGGCCTCGCCCCCGGCGAGCCGCTGCGCGCCGGGCAAAAGGTCAAGCTGGTCGTGGAGTAGCGCGCCGGCCGCCCGTCAGGGCGCGTCGGCCGCCGCGGGCTCCCGCCACCAGACGTCCGGCGCCCAGCCGATGAAGTCGCCGTAGAGCGGCAGGCGCCCGGGCCAGCGCAGGCCGGCGTCCACGGCGATGCGGCTCACCGGGTCGAACCAGAACGGGATGACGTAGACGCCCCAGCTCAGCGCGCGGTCGAGCGCATGGGCCGCCGCGCGGAAATCGTCCTCGCCCTCCGCCGCCAGCAGCGCGTCGATGGCCGCCTCGACCGCCGGACTGTCCACCCCGGCGTAGTTGCGGGTTCCCGGCGTCTTCACGCCGTCCCGCCCCCAGTAGAGCCGTTGCTCCGCGCCCGGCGAGAGCGACAGGCCCCAGCGGTTCACGACCATGTCGAAATCATAGTCGTTGCGCCGCGCCTGATACTGCGCCGCGTCCACCGTGCGCGCGGTCGCCGAGACGCCGAGCGTCGCCAGCGCGTCGATGAAGGGGCCGACGATCCGCTCCTCCTCGCTGGCGCCGAGCAGGATGCCGAAGGCGAAGGCCCGGCCCGCCGCGTCGCGCAGCGCGCCGTCGCGCACTGTCCAGCCGGCCTCCTCCAGCAGGCGCGAGGCGGCGCGCAGGTTGCGCCGGTTGCGCGCGTCGTCGGCGGCGGCGGGCGGCGGCGCCCAGGCGTCCTCCAGCGCGCCCTCCGGCAGTTCGGCGGCGAAAGGCGCGAGGATCTCGCGCTCGCGCCCCTCGGCCGCGCCCTCGTGGCGCAGCGGCGAGTTGTCGAAATAGGCCGTGATGCGCCGGTAGGCCCCGCCATGGAGCGTCGCGTTGATCCACTCGAAGTTGAACGCCAGCGTCAGCGCCCGGCGCACGCGGATGTCGTCGAACGGCGCGCGGCGGGTGTTGAAGACGAGCCCGTACATGCCGCTCGGGCGACCGTGGGGGATCTCGGCCTTCCGCGCCGCCCCGCGCGTCATCCGCTCGAAGCCATAGCCCTCCGCCCAGCGCTGCGGGTCGCCCTCGCGGAAGATGTCGATGGCGCCGGCGCGGAACGCCTCGAAATGCGCCTGCCCGTCGCGGAACCACTCCACGCGGATCTGGTCGAGATTGCCCGTCCCGCGCCGCGCCGGCAGGTTCCGCGCCCAGTAGCCGGGGTCGCGCCGCAGGGTCAGGCTGCGGCCCGGCTCGGCGTCGGCGACGACATAGCGGCCCGACGCGACCAGCGGCGTGAGCGACGGCGCGGCGATGTCGAGGCCCTCGGTCCGCTTCAGCACCGGCAGCAGGCCGAGGATGAGCGCCGCCTCGCGGTCGGGCGCCGAGAAGGTCACGCGCAGCGCCCCCGGCCCGTCCTCGCGCGCCTCGGATATCTTGGACCACAGGTTCCTGAAGCCGGGCGGGCCGCCCTCCCCGAGCGTGCGCAGCGTCCAGAGCACGTCGTCCACCGTGACCGGAGCGCCGTCCGAGAAGCGCGCCGCGGGGTTCAGCGTGAACCGCGCCCAGGACCGGTCGGGCGCCGTCTCCACGCGCTCGGCGATCAGCGGATAGAGCGTGAAGGGCTCGTCCCAGCTCCGCGCCATCAGCGAATCAATCGTGTGCGCCCGCACTTCCGGGGGGGTGCGGCCGCGCACGGAGAACGGGTTGAGACTGTCGAAGCCGCCCGTCGCCCCGAAGGTCGCGGTTCCGCCAGCGGGCGCATCAGCCCGCGCATAGGGCAGCGCGGCGGCCCCGCGGTCAAGATCGGGCGCCCCGTGCATCGCCAGCCCATAGGTCTGGTCGCCGCCCTCCGCCGTGGCCGCGCCAGCCCCCGCAATTGCGAAGATCAGCCCTGCGCCCAGCGCAAGCGCGGGCAGATAAAGCTTGCATTGCAATCTGATATCCCGCATCCTTCAGCCACTGCTCGATAGGTTTCTTGCCTGTATGAAACCTGCCTCAATCGACTTCGCGCCCCCGCAAGGGGGCGTTTTTTTTTGCGAAGGCCGACGCGCAGAACTTCATCCGCCGTCTCAACTTCGCCGCGCAAGCATCAGTGGGCCGTGACCCAGAGGATCTGCGCGTCCTCCGCAGACAGCGAGACGAGGCAATGGCCCATGTTGGCGTCGTAATAGGCGCTGTCGCCCTCCGACAGGTCCAGCGGCGCGTAAAACTCGCTGAAGAAGCGCACGTCGCCCGAGAGCACCAGCAGAAACTCCTCGCCGTCGTGGCGGACCCAGCCTGAGAAGTCCTCGAAGGAGCGGGCGCGGATGACTGTGCGGTAGGGCAGCATCTTCTTCGCCGCGACGTCGCCGCAGAGGATCTCGTGCTCGTAGGTCGCGGTCGGGTGCGCCGCGCCGCGCCCCGCGCGGGTTATGGCGCGGCGACCGGGGATGCGGTTCTGCGAGGCCGACGTGAAGAGCTGCGGCACGGCGATGCCGAGCCCGCGCGCCAGCTTCTGCACGGCGTCGAAGGTCGGCGACATCTGTTCGTTCTCGATCTTGGAGAGCGTGGAGCGCGCCAGCCCCGCCCTGCGCGCGGCCTGCTCAAGCGTCCAGTTCCGGGCGCGGCGGATCTCGCGGACGCGGGCGCCGAGTCTCAGCGGCGCGAGTTCCGGCGAATCGGGCGCTGCCCGCGCAACGCGCAGCAGGCGCAGCCGCTCAGGCGCACCCGCCTCCACCGTCGCCTCGCCGTCGTCCATGCGCCGCTCCTTGCCCGAACCCACCTGATACGCGATGACGCCCCCGAATGCGAGGCGGCGCACGGCCCGCCGCCCATGGGGAGCCCGCGCGCGCCATGACCCTTCGCGAGACGCAGAAGCTGGCGCAGAGCCTTTGGGACGTCGGCCCTCCGCCGCCCTGCCCCGAACGCTTCAACCTCGCCGCGCACGCCCTGTGGGCGGGCCAGCCGGACGCCGCCGCGGCCCTGATCGTTGCGGGCGCCGACGGCGCGGCGCGCGAGACCTGGAGCTACGCCCGACTGCGCGAAGCCGTCGCGCGCGCCGCGGGCGGCCTGCGCGCCGCCGGGCTCGCGCCCGGCGACCGGGTGATGCTGCGGCTCGGCTCGACGTCGGATTTTCCGGTGCTCTACCTCGCCGCCATCGCCGCCGGCGGCGTCGCCGCGCCGGTCAGCGCGATGCTGACGCCCCGCGAGGCCGGGGTGCTGGCGCGCGATCTCGACGCGCGCCTCATCTGCCTCGGCGAGGGCCTTGCGGTCGACGCGCCCGAGGGCGCGACGGTGCTCGCGGGCGACGTGCTGGCGCGGCTGCGGCGCGGCCCGGAAGTCGGGCCCGCCGACGCCGCCGCCGACGACCTCGCCTACATCGTCTACACCTCCGGCTCATCGGGTCGGCCCAAGGGGGTCGCGCACGCCCATCGCGCGGCCTGGGCGCGGCGGATGATGTGGCGGGACTGGTACGGGCTGACGGCCGACGACGTCATGCTCCACGCCGGCGCCTTCAACTGGACCTTCACGCTCGGGACCGGCCTGCTCGACCCCTGGGGGGCGGGGGCGACGGCGGTGGTCTACGACGGGCCGCGCGATCCCGGCGTCTGGGCGCGCATCGCAAGGGCCCAGGGCGCCACGCTGTTCGCCGCCGCGCCGGGGGTCGTCCGCCAGCTGCTGAAATATGGCGCCGACGTCGGCGCCGCCTTCGCAACCCTGCGCCACGGCCTCGTCGCCGGCGAAAAGACCCCCGACGCGCTGGCCGAGGCCTGGCGGGCGGCGACCGGCAAGCCGCTCTTCGAGGCGCTCGGCATGAGCGAACTGTCCACCTACGCCTCGGCCGGACCCGGCGCCCCGCCCCGCCCCGGGCGCATCGGCCCGCCCCAGCGCGGCCGGCGCGTCGCCGTGCTGCGGCCCGGAACCGAGACGCCGGCGCCGGTCGGCGAACCGGGAGAACTCGCCGTGGCGCGGGACGACCCCGGCCTGATGCTCGGCTACTGGCGCGACCCCGAGGCCACGGCCGCGGCGATGCGCGGCGCGTGGTTCGTCACCGGAGACCGCGCCGCGATGGATGCGGACGGCTGGCTCGCGCATCTCGGCCGCGCTGACGACCTGATGAACGCCGGCGGCTTCCGCGTCGCGCCGCAGGAGGTCGAGGCCGCGATCTCCGCCTGCCCCGGCGTCGCGGAGGTCGCCGCGGCGGAGGTGACGGTCGCCGGGGGCGTGACGCTGATCGGCGCCTGCGTCGTGCCGACGGACGCGGCGGCGGGCCTCGACGCGGCGCGGCTGGAGGCCTGGTGCGCCGAGCGGCTGGCGCAGTACAAGCGGCCGCGCCTCTATGCGCTGGTCGACGCCCTGCCCCGCACCGCCGCCGGCAAGGTGCTGCGGCGCGCCGTGGCCGAGCGCCTCGCGGGTAACGGCGGCGCGAGCGGCTGAAACCGGGCGCTGGCGGCGGCCGCTCGTCGCGCCTATCTTGCAGACATGGTATCACTCGACATCTTCTCGGACCCGATCTGCCCGTGGTGCCTGATCGGCCGCACGAGGCTGATGCGCGCTATCGCCGAGCGCCCCGGCCACGGGCTTAGTCTCGCGTGGCGCCCTTACATGCTCAACCCCGACATGCCGCGGGAGGGCGTCGACCGACAGGCGTATCTCGAGGCCAAGTTCGGCGGGCCGGAAGGGGCCCGGCGCGTCTATGGCGCCATCGCCGATGCGGCCGCCGCGGACGGGCTCGCCATCGACTTCGAGGCCATTACCCGCACGCCCAGCACGCTGGACGCGCACCGCCTCGTCGGCTGGGCCCGCGACGAGGGGCGCGACGATGCGCTGACCGCGCGCCTGTTCGCCGCGTATTTTCAGGAGGGCCGCGACATCGGCGACCGGAACACGCTTTCGGCGCTCGCCGGCGAGTGCGGCATGGACGCAGACCGCGCCTCAGCCCGCCTCGCCACCGGCGAGGACGTGGAGGCGACGCTGCGCGACGCGGACGCCGCGCGGCGCCATGGCGTCAGCGGCGTCCCGGCGTTCCTCATCGGCGGCCGGCGCTGGATAGCCGGCGCGCAGCCCACCGCCTTCTGGATCGCCGCGATCGACGCGCTGAGCCAGAGACGCGCGGCGGCTGGATAGACCGCAGGGAGAGAACCGATGGAGATGGACTCCGTTCTGAACAGCTTCGCGCGGCTCTGCGACTCGCCGTTGTCGATCGTGATCGTCGCGGCGATGGGGCTGCACGCCGCCGTCTCCATCCTGTTGTTTGTGAACTGCCCCATCCTGCGCCAGAGGCCGCTCGACAACGCCGCCGCCGACCGCGCGGCAGTCCATAGCCCGCACGCCCATTCGACGCGCTTTCTCGTCACGATGCTCCTCGGCATCGCCCTTTCGGTCGGCGGCCTCTACGCGCTGCGCTCGCCTGGCGCAGGGCCGGTCGCGATCGGAGCGATCATGGTGGGCGTCTATGTGCTCATGTCGGAGCCCGCGCGGCGCACGGTCGAGGAGAATGCGCTCCGCGTCTCCGGCGCGCGGCTCGACGGCGAGGAGGCCTACGCCTTCGCCCATGAGCGGCTGCGCGCCGCGCATGTCGAGCGGATCGCGACCGAGCTGGGCGTCTTCGCGCTGCTCGCCGTCTTCATCGCCGTGATGTGACGCCGGCCGCCGCCAGTCCTCAATAGGCCGCCTGCCGCCGGCGGATAGCGGCAGGGCCGCGGCTCGCAGCGATGGCTTCGCCCAGCGTCGCCACGCCGCGCGCCTCGAGCATGTCCACAAGTCTCAGGAACACCTCCGCCGTGGCCAGACTGTCGCCGAGCGCGGTGTGGCGGCTTGCGGCGGGAAGGTCCACGGCGAAGCGCTCCGCCAGCGCGTCGAGCGTCAGGCTGTCGTCCTGCCCGTTCAGGTGCGCCGCCAGCAGCACCGTGTCGAGAACGGCGTGATCGAAGCGCGGGCCGCCCTCCGGCGCCTCCTGAGCGAGAAAGCGCATGTCGAAGGCGGCGTTGTGCGCCACGAGCACGGCGCCCGCGCAGAAGGCGTGGAACCGGCGCAGCACCTCGGCGGCGGGCGGGGCCTCGGCGACCATCCGGTTGTCCACGCCGTGGATGCGCGTCGCCGCGACCGGGATGCGGCGGCCCGGGTTCACCAGCTCGTCGAAGCGCTCGCCCTTGAGGACGCGGCCGTTGACGATCCGCACGCCGGCGATCTGCACGATGCGGTCGCCGCGCGCGGGCTCCAGCCCTGTCGTCTCGGTGTCGAAGACGACGTAGCTGAGCGCGCGCAGCGGCGCTTCGGGGTGCGCGTCTGCGGCCAGCGGCCGGTCCAGCAGGTCGAAGTCGTAGAACTCCGGCCGCGCCGGCGCACGCGCTGGCGTCGCGAGATGGGCGTTGGAGGGGCCGGACAGCGCGAGCTCCAGCGCGTGCGCCTCCGCGTCCGGCCCGTCGACGGTCTCCAACCGAGACAGGTGCGCCGCCAGCAGCTCCGCCGGCGTGGCGCCGCCGATCGCCGCGTCGAGGGGCTCGCGCAGCCACCCGTCGAGCAGCGCCTGCGGCGCCGCCGGGCCGCGCCAGCCCAGGCGCAGCGTCACCCGGGCCTCCGCGATCCCGCCCGGCCCGACGAGCCCGATGCGCCGCGGCGTCGCCGACAGGCTGAAAGCGCGCACGCCCAGCGCGTCGGCGAGCCGGTTGAGCAGCGTGTCGAGCATCTCCACCACGCCGACGCTGTCGCAGCGCAGCCAGCAGGGCTCGCCGACGATCTCGGCGGAGAAATTCTGCGCACCCGTGCGGCGCCGTATGATCGACGTCCACAGGGTCGTCGAATAGACGTCGGCCTTCGGCCAGTCAGCCGCGCTCAGCGCCGCCGCCTCGGCCGCGACCCGCGCAAGCGCCTCGCGGGCCCGTCCTGGCTCGGCGAGAGCGGCCTCCACCTCCCCCAGACCCTGCAGCAGCGCGCGGTCGCGCCTGAGCCGCGCCTCATGGGCGCCGGTCGCGTCCTCGAAGGTCACGATGTAGCCGGAAGCGGAAGCCTGATCGGGGTCGGGCATCAGGGTGAGCCGGCCCTGGAGCGTCATGCGACCGTCCGCCGTCGCGACGACGAAGGGCGTCGAGAGGCCGTCGGGCCGGTCGCGCCAGCGCCCTTCCTCGAACCGGCGCCGCACGCTCTCTAGCGCATGCTCGATCGGCTGGGCGGCCAGAACCTCAAGCAGCGAGCGGCCGAGACCGACCACGCCGCAGCGCTCCAGCAGGGCGGCGGCGCGGGCGTTGTAGAGCAGGACGCGGTGTTCGAGCGTGCAGAGCGTCACCGCGTGGTTGAGATCCCGCAGCACGGTCTCGAGCTGCCGGCGGCGGCGCGCGGCCTCCTCGGTGGCCGCCTCGACCGCCGCGGCCGTCCGCGCCCGCGCTTCCGCGAGCGCCCCGGCCGCGGCGGCGGCGCCGTCCCCGAGCGGGCCGAGATAGGCGGCCGACCGCGCGTCGACGCCGGGCGCCCCGCCATGGGCCGCCGCGAGCGCCGCGCGGCCGATGCGCTCGACCGGGCGGGCGACGTGCTCATCGAACATCAGCCAGACCCAGACCACTAGCCCGAGCGTGGCTGCGGCGGCCCCGCCGCCCCAGAGCGCCAGCGCGTGGCGCGTCTCCGCAGGCGCGTCCCACCCCGCCGCGACCAGCGCGCCGATCCCGAGCGCAAGCCCTCCGGCGCCGATCAGCGCGAAGAACAGGAAGACACGCAGGCGCAGACTGAAGCGCGCGGCGATGCGCTGCATCATGGACGTCGCCTCCCGAAGCGTCAGGCCGGGCGTTGACCGCCCTTGTGGCGTCAGAGTATCCGCCCCCGCCCCGGACCCGCCAGCGCAAAACGCCGCGCGACCCCTGCGCCGTTCGGTTCGCAGGCGAACGAAAAACGCGCCCCCGGCGGCCGGCCCTCAGGCGCGGACGCCCCTCAGACCCCGGCCCCTCAGACCCCGGAGCAGGCCGCGCGCAGCAGCGCGTCCTGAAGGCCCACCTCGGTCCATGCCGTCTCGGGCGGCAGGCCCTCGCCGCCCGTCGCGTCCGCCGCGTCGGCCCGCCTGCCGCGCGCGCAGTCGAAGATCTGCAGCGTCGTGAAGGTCGGCTGCCAGCGCGCGACGAGATAGACCTCGGCGCGCACCACGCGCGGCGCGACTTCGCTGCGCTGCCGGCCGCCGACGTTAACCGCCTGGAAGCGCGTGGTGATCGGCGCGACGAGGCTCCACGGCTGCAGGGCGTTGGAGCTCTCGAACGTCCGGGCCACCGTTACGTCCGCCGGCAGCCCGTCGGCCACGCGACCGAACCACGAGTAGTCGTTCCAGAGCGTGAACGCGAGCATCGCCGCGCCGGCGGAGGCGGGGATGATCCAGCGCGCGCTGATCCCGGTGACGCGCCTGAAGATGAAAGCCACGCAGGCGGCGAGAACGGCGACGGCGACGGCGCCGAGCAGGGTGATCGCCATGGGCTCAGGCGCCTGTGCTCAGGGCGTTGGCCGCGGCGGCCTGCATCGTCTTGATCACCTGGAAAGCGTCCTTGAGATGGTTGCGCTCGAGATCGGAGAGTTCCCCCGGCGCCATGAAGTTGTCGGGCTTCTCCCCGGCGCGGATCAGGCGCGCCTGGTGGCGCAGCCGCGCGTCGGCGATCAGGTCGTAGGCGTCGATCAGGTCGCGGGCGCCGGCCTGACTGATCACGCCCCCGGCCTGCGCCGCCAGAAGCCGCTCGCGCGTGTTCACCGCCGCCAACCCCGCGCCCAGCGCGTAAAGCCGCGCCAGGTCGACGACCGGCACGACGCCGGCGTGCTTCATGTCGATGCGGTCCTTGTGCTCGCCGCTGCGGATCAGCGACAGCCCGCGGAACAGGCCCAGCGGCGGCTGGTGCTTGAGCGAGTTGCGCACCATGTGCGCCCGGAAGATCGAGTTCCTGCGCGCCGCCGCCAGCGTCTCGTCCTGCAGCCGCGAAAGCAGCTCCTCGCGACCGGCGATGGCGCGCAGGTCGAACATCACCGAGGCGAGCATCTGCGCCTCGTCGTCGGGCTTGCCGATCCACTTGCGGAAATAGCCGCGCCATACGGCCTCGGGCTGGCGCCAGCGCGGGTTGGTCGCCATCATGTCGCCGGGGCAGTAGACGTAGCCGGCGGCGTCGAGCCCGTCGCTGACGAAGTGCGCCAGCTTCTCGAAATAGGCCCCGTGCTCGGCCGCGTCATAGGCGTCGTCGAGGATGAGGCAGTTGTCCTGGTCGGAGACGCCGGTCTGCTCGCGCCGGCCCTGGCTGCCGCAGGCCGCCCAGCACCAGCCGACCGGCGCGGGGCCCAGATCGGCCTCCGCCAGCGCCAGCAGCCGGCGGGTCAGCGCGTCGGAAACCGTCGTCATGATGCGCCCAACATCGTAGGCGGAGGCGCCGCCGCCCACCATCTGCGCCAGCACGCCGGGGGCCCGCGCGACGATGGCCGCGAAGTCCTCGAAGCGCGACCGCCTGGCGATGTCGCCCACGAGAAACACCGCCGAACTCGCCTGCCGCTGCACGAGGTTGGTCGAGGTCAGCACGCCGACGAGCCGCCCGCCCTCGACCACGGGCAGGTGCGAGATGCGCCGCTCCGTCATCAGCACCAGCGCGTCGAAGGCCAGCGCGCCGGGCGCCACGATCATCGGGTCTGGCGTCATCGCGGCGCGCACCGGCGTCTCGCCGCCGAGGCCCTCGGCAAGCACCCGGTCGGCGAGGTCGCCGGTGGTGAGGATGCCGACGAGCCGCCCGTCCTCGGTGACGGGAAGGCAGGAGATGTCGTGCTCGCGGATCAGCGCCGCCGCCGCGCGCACGGTCGCGTCCGGGGCGACGGCGATGGGATCAGGCGTCATGAGCGCGCCGATCTTCTCGGAGAGCAGCGGGTCCGCCGTGCGGCCCGGCTCCGCCGCGCGGGCGCGGTCGAAGAAGGCGGCGAAGCCCGGCTCGGCGTCGCAGAGCGCGCGGAAGGCGGAGGCGGGAATGGCGTAGAGCGCGCAGGGCTCGGCGGCCTCCGCGGTCGAGGCGGCGACGCCGGAGCGCAGCAGGCTGCGCGCGCCGAAGAACTCGCCGGGGCCGATCGCCGTCGGGAGCGCGCCCCCCGGCGCGATCAGGCGCACGACGCCGCTGCGGATGGCGTAGACGCGCGCCACGGGCTCGCCAGCGGCGTGGATCAGCGCGCCGGCCTCGAAGTCGACGCGGGAGAGGTCGGCGGTCAGCGCCGCGCGCTCGGGCTCGCCCAGCGCCGCGAAGGGCGCGCGGGCTCCGAACATGTCGAGAAACTCCGCCGCCGTCGCGCTGCGGGTCTCCGGCCGGTCGGGTTCAGCGGGCATGGTCGGCTCCGACAAGGCTGCGTCCGCGAGCGGGAGAATCCCAATAAAAAGGCGGGCCCCGCAAGGGGCCCGCCGGTCGCAGGGGCGCGCCGGCGGCGCGCGTCGCTCAGGCGGTCAGTGGCCGGTGGCCTGACCCGCGCCGCGGGGAATGCGGATGCTCTCGACGAGATCCTGGATTTCCTGCGGCGGCTCCTCGGTCGCATTCGACACGAAATAGGCCACGGCGAAGTTGAGCAGCGCGCCGATCGAGCCGATGGACAGCGGCGAGATGCCGAAGATCCAGTTCGCCGCGTTGTCCGGCAGCTGGTTGGTGCCCGGGATGAACAGCCAGCCCTTGTAGACGAAGATGTAGACGAGCGTGAAGATGAGGCCCGCCAGCATGCCGGCGATGGCGCCCTTGTCGTTGATGCGCTTCATGAAGATGCCCATCATCAGCGCCGGGAAGATCGACGCCGCCGCGAGGCCGAAGGCCAGCGCCACGGTCTGCGCCGCGAAGCCCGGCGGGTTCAGGCCGAGATAGGTCGCCACCGCGATGGCGCCGGCCATCGATATCCGCGCGGCCAGCAGCTCGCCGGCCTCGGAGATGTCCGGGTTGAGCGTGCCCTTGATGAGGTCGTGGCTGATCGCCGAGGAGATGGCGAGCAGCAGGCCGGCGGCGGTCGAGAGCGCGGCGGCGAGGCCGCCGGCGGCGACGATCGCGATCACCCAGCCCGGCAGACGCGCGATCTCGGGGTTGGCGAGCACGAGGATGTCGCGGTTGATCGACAGTTCGTCGCCGGCCCAGCCGCGCTCGGCGGCGGTGGCGGCGAAGGCCTCGTTGCCGGCGTTGTAGCTCTGGATGCGGCCGTCGCCGTTCTTGTCCTCGAACTTCAGAAGGCCGGTCTGCTCCCAGTTCTTCATCCAGTCGGGACGCTCCTCGTAGAGCAGCGATTCCGCCTGCGGGCCGTTCGGATAGATCGTGTCGATGATGTTGAGGCGCGCCATGGCGCCCACCGCCGGCGCGACGGTGTAGAGCAGCGCGATGAAGACCAGCGCCCAGCCGGCCGACCAGCGCGCGTCAGACACCCGGGGCACGGTGAAGAACCGCACGATGACGTGGGGCAGACCCGCGGTGCCGATCATCAGCGACAGCGTGAACAGGACGAGGTTCAGCGTGTTGGTGTGGTGTCCGGTGTAGGAGTTGAAGCCGAGATCGGTCAGCACCTGGTCGAGCTTGGTCAGCAGCGGCAGGCCGGAGGCCTCATGCGTGCCGAAAAGCCCCATCTGCGGCAGCACGTTGCCGGTGAGCTGGAGCGAGATGAAGATCGCGGGGATGGTGTAGGCGACGATCAGCACGACGTACTGGGCGACCTGCGTGTAGGTGATGCCCTTCATGCCGCCGAGCACCGCATAGGCGAACACGATCACGGCGCCGATGTAGAGGCCGGTGTCGTTGGAGACCTCGAGAAAGCGCGCGAAGGTCACGCCGACGCCGGTCATCTGGCCGATGACGTAGGTGACGGAGGCCACGATGAGGCAGATGACGGCCACCAGCCGCGCCGTCGGGCTGTAGAACCGGTCGCCGATGAACTCGGGCACCGTGAACTTGCCGAACTTTCGCAGGTAGGGCGCGAGCAGCATCGCAAGCAGCACGTAGCCGCCGGTCCAGCCCATCAAAAAGGAGGAGTTGTCATAGCCCGTGAAGGCGATCAGGCCGGCCATCGAGATGAAGGAGGCCGCCGACATCCAGTCCGCCGCCGTCGCCATGCCGTTCGTGACGGGGTGCACGCCCTGGCCGGCCGCGTAGAACTCGGCCGTGGTGCCAGCCCGCGCCCAGATGGCGATGCCGATGTAGAGCGCGAACGTCGCGCCCACGACGATCAGGTTGAGTGTAAATTGATCCATTTTTCTGTCTCCGCTTTCCCGCCGCCGATTACTCTTCGTCCACGCCGTGGGCGCGGTCGATCGCGTTCATCCGGAACGCGTAGAAAAAGATCAGCGCCAGAAAGACGAGGATCGATCCCTGCTGGGCGAACCAGAAGCCCAGATCGGTGCCGCCGATGCTGATCCCGGAAAGCAGCGGGCGGAGAACGATGCCGAAGCCGAACGACACCACCGCCCAGATGATCAGACAGACCGTCACGAGACGGATGTTGGCCTTCCAATAGGCCACGCCGTCAGTCTTGATAGCCATGCACTCCCCCTAAGTCCTTGTTGTGAACGCAACGCCCGCCAGCCTGCCGACGCCTCGTCCGGTTTGCCCTGTCGGCGCTCGCGCCGCGCCCGTTTCGCAGTTGCGACGCCGCCGCCGCACACGCTTCCCCCCGAGACCCGCGCAGGGCCGTGAGATCATGTGCATACGACTTGGGCTTGGCACGCGCAATATTGTTGCAAGCGCGAAATGGCCGCGCCCCCGCCGCTGCGTGCCGAGACGCGCCGCCGAACCTCAGCCGGGTGGGTTCATGCGCCGCCACGCCGTCGTCGCCACGGCCACGGTGACGAGGATGCGGACCAGATGGCAGAACGTCACGAAGATCGGGTCGGCGCCGAGCGACAGCGCGATCAGACCCATCTCCACGACGCCGCCCGGGGCGAGCGCGATCAGCATGATCGCGAACGGCGCCGCGCCCGCCATCGCCAGCGGCGCGGCGATGACCGCGGCGACCGCCATCATCGCGCCGACCGAGACGAGCGACAGCGCGAAGCACCGCCCGAGCGCGGCCGGCCGCATTCCCGTGAACCGCTGCCCCAGACTCACCCCCACGACGAGCTGCGAGACGCTCACCAGCCAGTCGGGCGGCGCCGCATGGGTCCAGCCCAGCGCGTGGACGAGGCCGCTGACGACGATCGGCCCGAGGATCTGGCCGGCGGGCAGCCTGATCGCGCGGGCCCCGAAAAAGCCCACGACGCCGGCGCTGGTCAGAAGAAGAAAATCGTTCAGCGTCAAGGCGCCGGCCGCCGCGAAACGGGCGCCGCCGGCGCTGCCGACGGCATGCCCCTCGGTGAACATGAACGCGAGCGGGATCAGCGTGACGGTGACGGCGATGCGCGCGAACTGCAGGGCGCTCAGGTCGCGCGCATCCGCCCCGGCCTTCGACCCCAGCTCGATAGACTCGATCAGCCCGCCCGGCATCCCAGCAAAGAAGGCCGTCTCGCGCGAGAGGCCGCCGACGCGGCGGAAGACCTGATAGTTCACCCAGTGCGCGAGGCAGACGAAGACCGCCACGCCTAGCGCGGCATGCCACCAGCCGAGCGCCGCCGCGGCGAGCTCCGCCGTCACCGCGCCGCCGATCAGCACGCCGATCACCGGAATGAACACCAGCCGCGCCGTCTGGGGGAACGCGATGGGGCCGCCGAAGGCGCGGACGTTGGCCGCGGCCGCGGCGCCGGTGGCGAACAGCCCTCCGAGCAGCCATGGCAGCGGCGCCCCGAGATTGAGCGCGACGACGCCGCCGATCGCGCCGAGGCAGAGGGCGAAGCACCACTGCGCGACGCGCTGTCGCAGGGGATGTTGCGGATTGGACGACATCGGGCCGGCGTTGTTGCTGGGAGCGGGGCGCACCCTCTTGCGCCGCTGCGCCGCTGCGCGCAAGGGACGGTGGCCAGCGCCCCCGCGCCGATGCGCGACCGTTCCCCTGCGCAGCCGAACGCCCGCTGCGCGCGCCGCCCGAGGTGAGACATGTTCGAGACCCTGCACCCCTCCAAGCCCGACCAGATCATGGCGCTCAACGCCGCCTTCCGCGCCGACCCGCGCGAGGCGAAGCTCGACCTCGGGGTGGGCGTCTACAAGGACGAGGCCGGCCGCACGCCGATCCTGCGCGCGGTCAAGGCCGCCGAGCGCCGCCTCGTCGAGACCCAGGCCACCAAGGCCTATCTCAGCCCCGCCGGCGACCCCGCCTTCTGCGCCGCTATGGTGGCGCTCGCCTTCGGCGCGGACGCGCCGAACGACCGCATCGCCGCGGTCCAGACCGTCGGCGGCACCGGCGCCGTGCGCATCCTGTGCGACCTCGTCGCCCGCGCCGAGCGCGGCGCCACGGTGTGGCTGCCCGACCCCACCTGGCCGAACCATCCCGCCATCGCGAAGCAGGCGGGGCTCGGCTTCCGCACCTACACCTACTTCGACCCCGCCACCGTCGGCGTCGCGTGGGAGGCGATGCGCGCCGCGCTCAGCGAGGCCGGCCCGGGCGACGTGGTGCTGCTGCACGGCTGCTGCCACAACCCCACCGGCGCCGACCTCACGCCCGAGCAGTGGCGCGAGATCGCCGCGCTCGCCGTGGACCGCGGCTTCACGCCGTTCCTCGACCTGGCCTATCAGGGCTTCGGCGACGGGCTGGAGCCCGACGCGACGGGCCTGCGCATCCTCGCCGCCGCCGTGCCGGAGATGCTCGTCGCGCTGTCGTGCTCGAAGAATTTCGCCCTCTATCGCGACCGCGTGGGCTGCGCGGCGGTGCTGGCGGCGGCGCCGGCGGCGGCGGACCTCGCCGGGGACAACCTGCGCGCGCTGGCCCGCGTGACCTATTCGATGCCGGCCGACCACGGCGCGGCGGTCGTCTCCACGATTCTGGGAGACGCGGCGCTGCGCGAGGACTGGACCGCCGAGCTCGACGCGATGCGCGCGCGCATCCTGACGCTGCGGACAGACCTCGCGGCCGCCCTGCGCGAGCGGCTCAACGACGACGGCTTCGACTTCATCTCGCGCCATCGCGGCATGTTCTCGCTCACGGGCCTCTCGGCGGAGATCGTCGAGCGGATGCGCGCCGAACACGGCGTGTACCTCGTCG
The DNA here is from genome assembly GCF_900107585.1 of Rubrimonas cliftonensis. Classification (GTDB taxonomy): domain Bacteria; phylum Pseudomonadota; class Alphaproteobacteria; order Rhodobacterales; family Rhodobacteraceae; genus Rubrimonas; species Rubrimonas cliftonensis. Next base: position 564,949 of record NZ_FNQM01000001.1, read on the forward strand.
GGGACGGGCGCATGAACGTCGCCGGGCTCAACGCCGCGGGGGTGAGGCGGTTCGCCGACGCGCTGGCGGCGGTCAGGGGCTGAGGTCGTCTTGGCGGAGGGCGCCGCGCCCGGAGGCGGCGGGCGGAGCGACGCGGAGGCGGGCCCCGACCCGCTGACGACGCTGCTGGCCGAGCTGGGGCCGGCGCTGGCGGCGCAGATGCAGCGCGCCGGCCTCGCCGCGCTGGCCGCCCCGCCGGGGGAGCAGCCGCAGGACGCGCTATGGCGCATCGCTTCCGCGCAAGGGACGGCGTGGAGCGCGGCGTTGCGCGCCGCCTCCGCCCGCGCGGCGCGGAGCGCGCCCGGCGCCGCGGCGCTCGCGCGCTTCCTCGACCCCGCGCAGTGGCTGCTCGGCGGCGACGGCGCGCCCGAGCCCGCGCTGGACCGCCTGGTGGCGCCCGCGACCGACCCCGAGCTGGCGCGCGGTCCGGAGGCCGCCGCCCTGCGCGCGGCGCTGGCGCGCCACCGCGCGCTCGTGGGCGCGGCCTATCTCGACATGATGGCGGCGGTGGCGCGCAGGCTGGCGGAGACGGACCGTCCCGATTTCGGGCAGGCGCAGGCGCTCTGGATCGAGGCCGCCGGGCGCACGCTCGACCGGCTCCACGCCTCCGAGGGCTTTCTCGCCTCGCAGGCGCGCGTGGCCGCCGCCGCGGTCGCGCTGCGGCGCGCCGAGCGCGCGGCCGAGGACGCGCGCCGCCGCGAGCGCGGCGAGCCGACGCGCGCCGACGTCGACGCGCTGGCCGAGACGGTCGCGACCCTGCGCCGCGAACTGCGCGCGCTGCGGCGCGACATGGCGCGCGGCGACGGCGCCGGGCCGGAGAGCGGCCGCGCCCCCGACGCGCCCGGCCGCGGCTGACGCCGATGAACGCCGGAGGCCCGATACCCGCCCCCCCGCCGCTCCCGTGGCCCGACGCGCCTGCGCGGCTGCTGCGCGTGGCGCGCGCGCTGGCGCGCGCCGACGAGGCCGGCACGGCGATCGGCGCGACACCGTCGGACGTCGCGGCGACGCGCGACGGCTCACGCCTCCTGCGCCACCGCGGTCCGGCCTCTGCGGCGGGCGCAGGGAGCGGCCGCGCCGCCGCCCCGCTCATGATCGTCCACGGCCTCGTCGGGGCCGGCGAGATCGTCGACCTCGCGCCCCGCTGCTCGCTGGTGGGCGACCTCGTGGCGCTCGGCTTCGCCGTCTACAGCGTCGAATGGCGGCCGCAGGGCGGGCGCGGCGCCGGGGGCGACGCCCTGTGGCGCGCGCTCGCCTTCGAGGACTTCGCGCTCGACCGGCTGGGCTACTTCGCCGACGCCGTCGCCGGGCTGGAGGGGCGCCGGCCCGCCGCGCTGGGGGTCTGCGAGGGCGGCGTGTTCGCGGCCTGCCTCGCCGCCCTGGAGCCGCGCGCGCTCGCCGGCGTCGCGCTGGCGGTCACGCCCATCGACTTCCACGCCGAGCCGTCGGCGCCGCTCTCGCGGCTCGTCCGGAGCCTCGGCCGCGAGACGCTGGAGGGCCTGATCGAGGTGCTCGGCGGCCTGCCCGGCCCCGTGATGGACGCCGCCTTCCGCCGCCTGACGCCCGCGCGCACCCTTGCCAAGCACACCGCCGACCTGATGGACGCGAACGGCGCGCGCGCCGCCACGGCGCAGTTCCTGCGCATGGAGCGCTGGCTCGCCGCGCGGCCCGACCACCCGGCCGCGGCCGCCCGGCAGGCGCTGATCGACCTCTACCACGACAACGCGCTGGCGCGCGGCGCCTTTGCGCTGGACGGGCGCAGGGTGGATCTCGGCGCGATCACGGCCCCCGTGCTCGCACTCTACGGCTTGCGCGACCATCTCGTGCCGCCGGCCTGCGCCCGCGCCATCGGCGCCCTGACCGGCGGGCCCTGCCGCGAAGCCCCCATCGACGCCGGCCATGTCGGCGTCTTCGTCAGCCGCCGCGCACGCGGCCTCGCGGGCCGCGCGCTGGCGGAGTTCCTGACGGATCAGACGGTTCTGGACGCCAGCCGCGTCTGATAGGCCCACACGGCGACGCCGAGCGCCAGGCCGCCGAGGTCCGTGACCAGCCCGCCGGAGATCATCAGCAGCGCCGCCACCAGCAGCGCCGCCCGGATCGGCAGCGCCAGCGCGCCAAAGAACCACCCCGTCGCCGCGCCCGACAGCATGTAGACGCCCAGCATCGCCGTGACGCAGTTCAGCGCGATGACGTGCCAGGCGCCCTCCATCAGCAGCCCCGGCGCCGAGAAGAACATGAACGGCACGATGAAGGCCGACAGCCCGACGCGGAAGCTCTCCACCGACGTCCGCATCGGCTCGGACCCCGCGATGGCCGCGCCGGCATAGGCCGCCAGCGCCACCGGCGGCGTGATCGCCGAGATCACGGCGTAGTAGAACACGAAGAAATGCGCGGTCAGCGTCGGGATGCCGAGGTCGATCAGCCCCGGCGCCACCACGCTCGCCGCCACCGCATAGGCCGCCGTCGTGGGCATCCCCATCCCCAGCAGGATGGCGATGCACATCGCGAAGAACAGCGCCAGAAGCTGCGAGCTCTCGGCCAGCCCCAGCAGCAGGTTGGAGAAGCGCGCGCCCACGCCGGTCAGCGAGATGACGCCGACGATCACGCCGGCGCAGGCGCAGACCGCGATGATCTGGATCGACATGACGCCGGCCAGCTCGAAGGCCTTCATGGTCGAGCGCAGGCCCATGCGGTGCGGCGTCAGCCAGCTCACCACCGCCGCCGCCACCGTCGCCAGCGTGCCGGCGCGGATCACGGAGTAGCCGAGAAACAGCGCGACGATGAGAATGACGATCGGGATGAACAGGAAAACCCGCTTCATCATCTCCTTCAGCTTCGGCAACTCGTCGTCGCGCATGCCGCGCATGCCGAGCTTGCGCGCCTCGAAGTCCACCATGAAATAGACCGAGGCGAAGTAGAGCGCGGCGGGGATCAGCGCCGCGATGGCGATGTCGGTGTAGGGGATGCCGGTGATCTCGGCCATGATGAAGGCGCCGGCGCCCATGATCGGCGGCATGATCTGCCCGCCGGTGGACGCCGCAGCCTCGATCGCCGCCGCCGTCTGCTTCCTGTAGCCGATCTGCTTCATCAGCGGGATGGTGAGCGAGCCGGTGGCGACCACGTTGCCGGCCGAGGTGCCGTTGATCATCCCCATCAGGCCCGAGGCGAAGATCGCCACCTTCGCCGGCCCGCCCCGCGCCTTGCCCGCCAGCGCGAACGCGAAGTTCACGAAGTACTCGCCGACCTTCGACGCCTGCAGGAACGCCGCGAAGATGATGAACAGGATGATGTAGGTCGAGGAGACCGCCGTCGTCGGCCCGAGGATGCCGACATCGGTGTAGACCTGACTGAAGAACCGCTCCCACGCGATGCGCGGCGAGGTCAGGAACCCCGGCAGCAGGTGCCCGACGAAGACGTAGACGAGAAACACGGCGGAGATGATCACCAGCGCGAGCCCCGCGACACGCCGCGTCAGCTCCATGATCAGCAGCGTGCCGGCGAGGGCCGCGAGCGAGATGCCGATGGGCGCGAAGGGCGTGCCCGTCGAGTTGCGCATCAGCGTGCCGAAGATCGTGATCAGATAGACGGCGACCGTCGCCGCGCACAGCGTCAGCAGAAGGTCTGGCGCCGCAAAGCCGCCGCGCTCTTCGCGGTGGAACCATGACAGAACCACGCCGCCGACCGTCGCGGCCAGCAGCGGCGCGCCGAACAGCCACGTCTCGTTGAACCTGATGGCGGCGTCGATGCCGTTCCACATCAGGCCGTTGGATATCTGGATCGCAAACCAGACCGCCACCGCCAGCGAGAAGGCGGCCGGGACCATCAGCGCCATCGACAGCCTGCCGAGCAGCGGCGTGCGCTGCCCGCGTCCTTCCGCGAAACCGGCGCCGGCGAACAGGATGAACCCCAGCGCCAGCGCGCCGGCGACGTGGACGATGCGGAAGTTCCATGTCTCCATTGGGAATGACGGCAGGAACGGGACGACCACGGCCCCGCCGGTGAGGTTCGAGATCGACACGCCGTTCAGCGCCGCCATGTGGAACAGCGCGTAGACCATCGCGAGCCCCGCGACGAGGCGCAGCGACGCGCCGTCGAACAGGCGTCGGTTGGCCTCGACCGGCTCCTCGTCGGCGATCGACGCGTCGAACTCGATGACGTCCTTCTCGTTGGCCATGCCTTCATCTCCCGGTCGACGCGGCGCGCGCAGGGCGCCGGCGAAAGTCGGCCTCAGTTAAACATCCTTTTCCTGATCTTCGAAGATAACCAGTGGACGTCGTTACAGGAGAGCCGCGATGACCGCCCACACGCAGATGAGTTCGACTCAGGCGGCCAACGCCCGTGCGATCCGCGAACACGGCGATGACATGCTCTGCTTCTTCGACAGCCTCGGGCAGTCCCGCGAACTCGATCAGGCCAAGGTCCGCCTTGAGGAAGCGCTCATGTGGGCCGTCAAGCACGCCACCAAGGGGTGACGCGGCCCCGGCGCGCCGGGGCTGCGCCGAAGCCGCGCCGGCGGCTCAGCCGCCGTGCACCATGTCGTCGGGGATGTCTGCGCCCTGTTCGCGGAACCACCGGGCGGCGCCGGGGTGCCACATCAGGACATTGTTCTTGTCCCAGTTCTCGAACACGGTGCTGCGCGCGGAGTTGTGGATGCTCACCATCCTCGCGTTGTCCTCCATCGTGGCCTTGACCGCCTCGTAGACGAAGCTCTCCGGCAGGTCGCACCCGGCGATGGCGAAGTTCCACATGGCGACGGACCGCGCAGGCGCCTCCAGCGTCGTGTAGGTCGACGCGGCGATGTCGAACGGCGCCACCGGGAAGGCGGCGAGGATCTTGCGCTGCTCCTCCTCGGTGAACTCGATGATGTTGATGTCGGTCTGCACCTCGAGCTGGCTGACAGCCGGCACCGGCACGCCGGCGGCGAACGCGATCACGTCGAGCAGGCCGTCCTGAAGCTGGCCGCCGAGATCCGACCAGCCGCCGTTGCGGCGCTCGAAAGCGACGCCCAGCGTCTCCATCATGCGCGGGAAGTAGGTGTCGGAGGACGAGCCGGCCGGGCCGAAGCCGATGCGCGCGCCGGCGGGGATGTCGGAGATGCTGGTGATGCCCGAGGAGGAGAGCGCCGTCACCGAGAACGGCGTCTGGTACATCGGGAACATGGCGCAGGCGTTGGTCATCTGCAGGCCGGGCGCGATCGGGTTCTCGCCCTCCAGCGACTCGCGCGCCGGGCCGAGGGTGGTGAGGCCGAACGCGGCGTCGCCGGTGTGCACAAGCGCCATGTTCTGCATCGGGCCGCCGGTCACTTCGCCGGCGCCGGTCACGCCAAGCTCCTGCGCGACCATGTTGGCCCAGCCGGAGCCGTAGGCGAAGAACGTGCCGCCCTGGCTCGCCGTGGCGATGGTGAAGCTCGACGGCCAGTCGGCCCGATCCTGGGCGCCCGCGCCGAACGCGACGAGCGCCGCGACGGCGGCCAGTGTGAGGGTCGGTTTCATGTCGTCTCCCATGTCGGTTCTCTCGTCCGGCTTGTTCTGCGCGACGGCGCGCAACGCCGAATCGCGAGCAAATTGCCCCATTGCGTCCGGATTGGCGAGCGGGATTGCTGGCGCCGGCCCGAGCGCGGGGATAGTCTCGGCGCACGCAGGATTGAGAGGTCTTAGATGTCCCACACGCCGCACGAGCTCGCCGAGGCTTTCCCCGATCAGCACGAAGCCATCCAGCGGCTGCGCGCGGGCGACGCCCATTTCGCGCGCCTCGCCGACGAGCACCATGAACTCAACCGCCAGATCCACCGCGCCGAGACCGACGTGGAGCCGATGGCCGACTTCGCGCTCGAAGACCTGAAGAAGCGCCGCCTGCAGCTTCTCGATCAGATCAGGGCGATGCTCTCGGCGGCCTGAGCCGCCGTCCCCGCACGCCGACCGCGCAATTCCCGGACCCGGAGACCGCGCCCATGCGCACCGAAGACGCCAGCGCCGCACCCGCGCCCGTTCGTCTTGCCGACTATCGACCGCCGGCCTGGCTGATCGAGAGCGTGCGTCTCACCTTCGATCTGCGGCCCCGTGGAACGCGCGTGACGGCCCGCCTCGCCCTGCGGCGCAACCCCGACGGCGACGGCGGGCCGCTGCGGCTCGACGGGCGCAACCTCCGACTCGTCGCCGCAAGCGTCGACGGAGCGCCGGTTTCGCCGGAGACCGACGCGGAGGGCCTGACGCTGTCGGGCACGGCGTCCGGCGCCGCGCTGCCGGACGCCTTCGTGTGGGAGGCCGTCACCGAGATCGACCCCGAGGACAACAAGGCGCTCGAAGGTCTCTATCTCTCGCGCGGCATGTTCTGCACCCAGTGCGAGGCGCAGGGCTTCCGCAAGATCACGTTCTTCCCCGACCGGCCCGACGTCATGGCCATGTACGAGGTCCGCATCGAGGCCGACGCCGGGTCGTGCCCAGCCCTGCTCTCCAACGGCGACCTGATAGAGAGCGGGGCGCTGCCGAAGGGCCGCCATTACGCCGTCTGGCGCGACCCGCACCCCAAGCCCTGCTACCTCTTCGCGCTCGTCGCCGGCGACCTGCGCGAGACGCGCGCCGACTTCACCACCGTCGAGGGCCGGCAGGTGCGCCTCGGCGTCTGGGTCCGGCCCGGCGACGAGGGACGCACCGCCTACGCCATGGACAGCCTGATCCGCTCCATGCGCTGGGACGAGCGGGCCTATGGCCGCGCCTACGATCTCGACGTCTTCAACATCGTCGCCGTGGACGACTTCAACATGGGCGCGATGGAGAACAAGGGGCTGAACATCTTCAACGCCAAATACGTCCTCGCCAGCCCCGAGACTGCGACGGACGCCGACTACGCCCGCATCGAAAGCATTGTCGCTCACGAATACTTTCACAACTGGACGGGCAATCGCATCACCTGCCGCGACTGGTTCCAGCTCTGCCTCAAGGAGGGGCTGACGGTCTTCCGCGACCAGCAGTTCACCGCCGACGAGCGCTCCGCCCCCGTGAAGCGCATCGAGGACGTGGTGACGCTGCGCGCGCGCCAGTTCCGCGAGGACGGCGGGCCTCTGGCGCACCCGGTCCGGCCCGAGGAATACATCGAGATCAACAACTTCTACACGGCGACGATCTACGAGAAGGGCGCCGAGGTCATCGGCATGCTGCACACTCTGTTCGGGCCGGAGGGCTACCGGAAGGCGCTCGACCTCTACTTCGAGCGCCATGACGGGCAGGCCTGCGCGATCGAGGACTTCCGCCGCTGCTTCGAGGACGCGACCGGCCGCGACCTGACGCAGTTCGCGCGCTGGTGGTCCCAGGCCGGCACGCCGGAGGTCGGGGTCGAGGAAAGCTGGCAGGAGGACGGCGGGCGCTATGCGCTCATCTTCCGCCAGAGCACGCCGCCGACGCCCGGCCAGCCCGACAAGGCGCCGCTCGTCATTCCGGTCGCGCTGGGCCTGCTCGGCGCGAACGGCGACGACCTGCTGCCGGAGGGAACGCGCATCGTCGAACTGACCGAAGCGGAGACCGCCGTTACGTTCGAGGGCCTGCCCGCCCGCCCGGTTCCCTCGCTGCTGCGCGGCTTCTCCGCGCCCGTGCGGCTGATCCGCGAGACGTCGGACGCCGAGCGGGCGTTCCTGATGGCCCATGACAGCGACGCCTTCAACCGCTGGGAGGCCGGCCGCGCCTACGCCGTCGACGTCGCGCTGCGCATGGCCGGCGGGGCTGACGCCGACCCAGCCTTCCTCGACGCGCTGGACGCGCTCGCCAGCGACGAGAGCCTCGATCCGGCGTTCCGCGCCCTCGCGCTGGAGACCCCCGGCGAGGACGAACTGGCCCGCGAGACTTTCGCGCGCGGGACGCCGGCGGACCCGCAGGCGCTGCACGCCGCCCGCGACGCGCTGCGCAGGGCGGCTGCGGGCCGGATGGGCGATGCGCTGGAGCGGCTCCACCGGGAGATGACCGTCCCCGGCCCCTACTCTCCCGACGCCGCCGCCGCCGGCCGGCGGGCCCTGCGCAACCGCGCGCTCGGGCTGCTGGTCGCGCGCGGCGCTCCGGACGATCTCGCGCGCGCGGCCGGGCAGTTCGAGCGCGCGGACAACATGTCCGACGCCTTCCCCGCGCTCGCGGCGCTCGTTCACGCCGACGCGCCGCAGGCCGCCGCGGCGCTCGCCGCGTTCCATGACCGCTGGAGGGATGATCCCGTCGTCATGGACAAGTGGTTCGCCGTGCAGGCCACGGCCCCGGCGGACGACGCGCTGGGCCGCGTCCGCGCGCTCACCGAGCACCCGCTCTTCGACTGGCTGAACCCCAACCGCTTCCGCTCCCTCGTCGGCGCCTTCGCCGCCGGCAATCCGAGCGCATTCCACGCCGCTGACGGCGCCGGCTACGCCTTCCTCGCCGACTGGCTCATCAGGCTCGACGCGAAGAACCCGCAGACGACCGCGCGCATGGCCGGCGCCTTCGAGACCTGGGGCATCTACGACGCGGGGCGCCAGCGGCTGATCCGCGACCAGTTGGAGCGCATCGCCGCCGCGCCCGGCCTCTCGCGCGACACCGGGGAGATGGTGTCGAGGATGCTCGGGGCCCCCTAGCGCGGCGTTCGACCGGACTGCGTCGGCTCCGCCGCCCTGCGTCGGCGCCGCCGCCATGCGCCGTGGCCTTGTCGCGGTCTTGCCGGCGCTGACAGATCAGGCCGGCCCCGAGAACGCTGGGGCGCGACGCCGCGGCGCCGCCTCAAGGCTGGCGCCCGCCGCTCGCGCGGGTATCGTCCGCCGCGAACGGACTTGAACGGGGAGCGAAGCGATGGCCGGGCAGTTGGACGGGTTGCGGGTGATCGAGGGCTCCGCGTTCGTCGCGGCGCCGCTCGCGGGCATGACGCTCGCGCAGATGGGCGCCGACGTGATCCGCTTCGACCTGCCCGGCGGGGGGCTCGACAGCAGGCGCTGGCCAGTCACGAAGGACGGTCGGAGCCTGTTCTGGGCGGGGCTGAACAAGGGCAAGCGCTCGGTCGCCGTGGATTTCACCAAACCCGAGGGCAAGGAGCTGATCTCGGCGCTGATCTGCGCGCCCGGCCCCGACGCCGGGGTGTTCCTGACGAACCTCAAGGTCCAGGGCTGGACGGACTACGAAACGCTCAGGGCCCGGCGCGAGGACGTCATCCTCGTCTCGGTTCTCGGCACCCGCGACGGCGGACCGGCGGTGGACTATACGGTGAATCCGGGCGCGGGGTTTCCTATGGCGACCGGCCCCGAGGGCTCGACCGAACCGGTCGCCCACGTCCTGCCGGCATGGGACTGCATCACCGGGCAGATGGCCGCCCTCGGCCTGCTCGCCGCCGAACGCCGCCGCCGCGCCACGGGCGAGGGGCAGGAGGTCGCGCTGGCGCTGAAGGACGTCGCCTCCGCGATGCTCGGCAACCTCGGCGTCATCGGCGAGGTGACGGTGAACGGAGAGGACAGGCCGAAGGCGGGCAACGCGCTCTATGGCGCCTTCGGTCAGGACTTCGAGACTGCGGACGGCCGGCGCGTGATGGTCATCGGCCTCACCGCGCGCCAGTGGAAGGGCCTGGTCCGCGCCACCGGGACGGGTGAGGCGATGGCCTCGCTGGCGCAGGGGCTCGGCGTCGATCTCGGCGAGGAGGGCGAGCGCTTCAGGGCGCGCAAGGAGATTGCGGCGCAGATGGCGCCGTGGTTCGCGGCGCGGCCCCTGGCGGAGATCGCGGAAGCGCTGGACGCGAACGGCGTCACATGGTCGCCGTTCCGCAGCTTTGCTCAGGCCGTCGCAGAGGATCCGGATCTCTCGGAAGCGAACCCGATGTTCGCCACCATCGACCAGCCGGGCGTAGGCCCGCTGCTGACGCCCGGATCGCCCTTCGCCTTCTCTGGCGTCGCCCGCGAGACGCCCGCGCCGGCGCCGCTGCTCGGCGCGGACACCGAGGCTGTGCTGGCCGAGGTGCTCGGGCTGGGATCGGGCGCGATCGGCGCGCTCTTCGATTCAGGCGTCGCCGCCGGCCCCGCTCAGCCCTGAGCCCGGCGCGCGCGGCCGGCGCGTCACGGCAGCCAACGCGACCAGCCCCGAAAGCGCCAGCCACAGGGAGGGCGGCAGCGGGATGACCATCGGCGGCTCGAGAGGCGTTTCGGGGGGCGTCTCGGGGGCCGTCTCTGGCGGAGAGCTCGAAGGCGGCCCCAGCGGCGGATTGAAACCGCCGCCGCCGGAACCGCCGCCACCGAAGCCGCCGGAAGCGCCGACGCCCCCGCCGCCGCCCGTCGGAAAAGGGCTCGATGGCCCACCAACGCCCGTCGCGGCGGCGAAGGATGCGCGGCGCGACACGACGGAAGACGGGTTGTCTGCCACGAAGTCGCTGAGAAACACGGCGTCGTCGAGCAACCCGCCCATGGCCAGCGCGCCGATGCAGTAGCCCACGCTCCGCACGCCCTCAGGGGCGCCGCCCGGAAACATCGACAGCGGCGGCTCGCCCGCCAGATCGCACAGCGGGACCGGCGCGAGACCCAGGCACCCGGTCACGGAGTTGGCGGCCATCGGATCGTTGGACGACGCCGAGACCGAGAGCCGCGCCGCGTAATCGTGGCCGTCGCGGTTCGCGTCCAGCAAACCCGGAATGTGCAACCGACGCACCTCTCCGCGCGCGTCGAACTCCACGAAAATGCGGTCGGTCGGCGCCGTGAAGCCGGAGATCGCGCGCAGCACCCCGCGATGCAGCCGGACATCGGGCTCCGTCACGCCGCAGACGCGCGATTCCGCGGGGGTGGCGCGGCTGGCGTCGGTCGGCTCCGCCTCGAACACGACCTGCGCAAGAGCCGACGGCGACCCGACCGCGCCCGCGGGCATATCCGCCGCGCCCACGCTGCAGGCCTCGTAAGCCGCGAACGACATCGTCGGCAGCGTGTCGACGACCGTGCGGCCGGTGTCGCGCGAAACGGTCGTGACCGTGGCCGCCGGCCCGCCTTCGGCCGCGTTTCGAAGCGCCGCCAGAACCGCCGGCGCATCGATGCGGAAGCTGTCGCCGCTTGCCTCCAGCCACGGTCGGATGTCGCGAACGAACCCATCCCCGACCTGGAGCAACACCGGCCCCTGGCCGACGGCGAACTTGAGCTGGATGCGCGCCACCTCGCTCCCACCGCCAACCGGCGCGATGAACTGGAGCGACGCCGCGCGACTGCGCGCCACCGCGTCGAACGCCGCGAACGTCCCGTCGGCTTCGCGGTAGCGCGACGCCTCGATGTCGATGACCGCGCCTGCGACGCAGGCGACTCCGGCGCCCGAGACGACGATGGAGGCGTCCCCCCCCAGAAATCGCTGCGCGAGCGGCGCGCTGCTCTTGGTCTCGGAGCCGATTACGGCCGATGGCGCCGTGGATGCGATGAGCGCTCCCAGAAGCCCGGTCAGAACCGCAATGCGCAGCTTCCACGCCATGACGGATACAACTCTCACTCGACGGGCGGCCCAGACGACGTGAGCCGAAGACCGTGCAAACTACATCAGTCAGCGTTGCCAAGCGGTTAAGAACTGCTGAACGCGACTATCATGGCCCGGCGCCAGGCCGGCTGTCAAGAACATTATAGGAACATGCAGGAAGTGGTGGCGGGGGAGGGACTCGAACCCTCGACCTCACGATTATGAGTCGTGCGCTCTAACCAGCTGAGCTACCCAGCCCGCGCGGGGTGGATACGCGCGCCCCGGCCGGGCGTCAAGCAGGCCGCCCGCCCCATTGATCCGCGATGCCGCAGGCGCTCACCCCCCCGCCAGTTGCGGAGCCTCGACCAGCCGCGCCGCGATCTCGAGAAACCGCCGCGCCTGGTCGCTTCCGGGCCTCGACGCGACGATCGGCGCGCCGCTGTCTGAGAGCATCCGCGTGTCGAGATCGAGAGGCAGCTCACCGAGGAACGGCAGCCCGAGCCGCGCCGCCTCATCCCGCGCGCCGCCATGGCCGAAGATGTGCGCCTCGTGCGCGCAGTTGGGGCAGATGTAGGTGCTCATGTTCTCGATCAGGCCCAGCACCGGCGTGCCGGTCTTGCGGAACATGTCCAGCGCCTTGCGCGCGTCGAGCAGCGCGATGTCCTGCGGCGTCGAGACGACCACGGCGCCGCTCACCGCCGCCTTCTGACTGAGCGTGAGCTGGACGTCGCCGGTGCCCGGCGGGAGGTCGACCACCAGATAGTCCAGCGTGCCCCACCGCACCTGGTGCAACATCTGCGTCAGCGCCGAGATCAGCATCGGCCCGCGCCAGACGACGGACTGGCCTTCCTCGATCATGAAGCCCATCGACATGACCGTGAGGCCGTGGCCGTGCAGCGGCAGGATCATCTTCTCGGCGTCGGACTCCGGTCGCCCCGTCACGCCCAGCATCCGCGGCTGCGACGGTCCGTAAACGTCAGCGTCAAGCACGCCGACCCGCGCGCCCTGCGACTTGAGCGCCAGCGCGAGATTCGCCGCAACCGTCGACTTTCCGACGCCGCCCTTGCCCGACGCCACCGCGACGATGTGTCGGACGCCGGGGATGCGCCCGCCGGACGGCGCAGGCGACGGCGCGCGCAGCGGCTTGTCGCCGGGCCCTGCGCGCAGCGAAGGCGGCACCGGCTGAGACGGCTGCGGCTGAGACGACCGCCGGGCGGGCGCATCGGAATGGGCCGTCAGCACCGCCGAGACGCGCGAGACGCCGGGCAGCGCCCGCACCGCCGCCTCCGCCGCGGCGCGCACCGGCTCCATCGCCGCCGCCTGCCGGGGGTCGACCTCGATGGCGAAGGCGACGGCGCCCTGCGACACCGAGAGTCCCTGGACCAGCTTCGCGGCGGTGATCTCGCCGCCAGTGTCCGCCATGCGGACCGGGACGGCGTCCAGCGCCGAGAGAACCGCCTCGCGCGTCGTGCTCATGTCGCTGCTCCAGAAATTTTTCACCTACTGCAGATAGCAATGCGACGCGCGCGGCGCCATCGCGCAGCGCGCTTGGTGGCGCGAGGTTCGCCTGCGGTCGGTGCGGTGCTAACTTGGGCAGATGGGTGGTCGTGTGTTCTGTTTGAGGGGCTTTGCATGAGCCGGTCCAAAGACATCGAGGCGACCGAGGTCGCCGATCAGCCGTCGGCGTCCGATGCGGCATGGGCGAAGTTCGAGGCTTTGCTGGCCAAGCGCGCAGCGACCGCACCCGCCGGCGACGCATTCCCTGTCGCCATGCCGAACCGGAAGCGCGACGCAGGCGCAAGCGCGCCATGCGCGCTGGAGGCTCGATCCCGCCTCGACGGCGAATTGCGCGCCGAGCCGGCGACGGCCGCTCGCAAATCGGTCTCCCCGGCGCCGGCCGCCGGCCGCCCCCGCAGGCTCGCAAGCGTCGCGCTTGGCGGGCTTCTTGCGCTCGCGACGGTTGTGGGGACGATCGTGCTGCTCGAGATGACGACGCCGAAACCCTTTCGGCCCGGGGGCGAGCCCCTCGCGACTGGAACGCCGGAGACGATGCACGGGCTGGCGGCCAGCGCGTCGCCAGGGGCGACGCCGCCCGCGAGGCAAGCCGTGACGCACGCCCCGACACAGGCTTCGACGCCGACGCCGGAGGGCGCCTTCACGGCGCCAGATTTCGCCGCCGAGGCGGGCATGGCGGCTGTGCGTCGCGCAGCGCGCCCAGCCCGGCCCGCCGCGCTCTCGGTCGGCCCGCTCGCCGCGCCGGACCGGCTCGCACGCTGGCGGCAGGCGGCGTCCGATCCGGCGCTAGGGGCTGCAACTGTGCGCCTGCGCCACGCGGCGACGTCGATCGCCGCAGCGGCCCGGGCCTCGGCGCTCTTCCGCGACGCCGGCGCCTCCGTGTCTCGGCATGGCGGAGCCCTCGTGGCGCCGGACGGCCACGAGGCGCGCTACTTCCACGCCACCGACGCGGCAGCCGCGCACGCCGCCGCGAGCGCGCTTGGCGGCGGCGCGACGGCCCGCGACTACACCAGCTATCTGCCGAAACCGGCGGCAGGGGTGATCGAGGTCTGGCTGGCGGGCGAGTGACAGACTGCGCAGGCGGCGGTCACGTCACCGACGCGTCCCACCCCATCGCCCTGCGCATGACGCTGAAATAGGCCCGGTTCGGCAGCATCCCCAGCGCCCGCAGGATGAGCGCGAAGCGCGTGGGAAAGGCGATCTCGAAACCCGGCCGCTCCAGCCCCTTCACGATGCGCGCAGCCGCGTCCTCGGGCGTCATCAGGAACGGCATCTCGAAATCGTTCACGCTCGTCGCCTCAGTCTTCACGAAGCCGGGGTTGATGACCGAAATGCGCACGTCGAGGTCGATCAGGTCGAAGGCCAGCGCCTCCGCCATGCCGATCAGCGCCGCCTTGGTGGCGCCGTAGGCCGCCGCGCGCGGCAGGCCGCGAAACCCGGCGACCGAGGCGGTCAGCGCGACGTGACCACTGCGACGCGCAATCATCGACTTCAGCAGCGGGTCGAGTCCGTTCGCGACGCCGCCGACATTCACCGCGAAGGTCTTCTCGACATCCGCGGCGTCGAACTCCTGGGCGCGCATGGGGATATAGAGGCCCGCGTTCAGCACCGCGAGGGCGATGGGCCTCGTCGCCTCGATCTCCGCGACGATCTCGACCATGCGCGCGCGGTCCGTCACGTCGCCGGGGCGGGCGATGATGCGGCCTGGGCGCTCCGCCGCCAGCGCCTCGAGATCCTCCGCGGAGCGCGCGGTGACGTTCACGACCCAGCCCCGGTCGGCGAGCGCGAGCGCAAGCGCCCGTCCGATGCCCGCCGAGGCGCCCGTGACCCAGGCCTCGCCCTGCTCGGGCCGCGCGATCCGGCTCCAGACGCTCACGCCGTTTCGGCCCACAGCGCCGCGAGCCGGCCGTCGAGGCTGTCGGGAACATAGATGATCGGCTCGCCGCGCCCGTCGAAGGCCACCGAAGCCCACTCGCCGTTCGCGTCGTAGAAAAGCTGCACGTCGAAGTCGCTCCCGTTGCTCGCCCGCCAGCGCGCGCACTGCGCCTCGCCGGACGCCGTCCTGACGGACGCCTCGCCGTCGCGGCTGATCGACATCGCGTAGAGTTCGCCGCTGTCGGTGCTCATCCACCTCGGGCGCGTCAGGAAATCCGGCGTGAAGTAGGTCGTCGTGGCGATCTCGCTGGGCGCGGGACCGGAATAGAAGCTCGCGTCCACGACGATCTTCTCTCCGTTGCGGGCGGCGTTGACGCGCTTGCGCTCGCCGTCGTCGTTCACCGAGCAGTCCACAGACTGCAGCAGGCCACTGCGCCAGACCTCGCGGTTGGTCATCTCGTAGCGATAGGCGGCGATGCCGAGGACGCGCACGACGATCTCGACGTCGATCGCGACGTTCAGGGTGTCGCCCTCGCGCGTCAGCGCGATCTCGTGGCGACCGACGTCGTCGCCGCCGCGCAGGATGGTGAAGCGCCGCGCCGCCGTCCGGGCGCGCGCCGGGCCGGCGACCGCAGCGGCCGCGCCGGCGATCATGGTGCGTCGGGTCAGGTCCATGACTACTCCGCGAAAATGTTCAGCGCCCGGCCGAACGTGCCGGTGAAGCGAAGCGAACCCGACAGCACCGTGAGGCACACGCAGTCCGCTCCGGGCTCGGCGCGCGGGTGATGGTCGTCGTCGGCGCCCGCCAGCGCCACGTCGCCCTTCGCATACACCCGCCCGCGGTCCCGCAACGCGCCGCAGAGCACAAGGGTTGCCTCCTGCCGTGTGTGCGTGTGCGCCGGCACGCCCGCGCCCGGTCGGACGCGCAGCAGGTTCACCGCCTCGTCGCCGCCGAGCGCGATCTCCGCCCGCGACACGCCCGGCATCACGAAGCGCCAGCGGACCGAGCCGTAGGGCCCGGTCAGCGCGGCGACCGGCGCAGGCAGCATCGCGTCGCGCGCCGGCGGCGCAGCCGTAGTGGAAGCGCCGGCGACCGCCTCAAGCCGCGCCATCACCGAGTCAAGCGCGCCGGCGGAGAGCGGCGAGGCCGGCTCCGACCGCATCGCCGCGGCCGAAACCGCCTCGAGACGCGCAATCTCCCGACGGCACCGCCCGCAATAGGTCGCATGGGCGCTGACGAGAAGCGCCACGCCGTCCGAAGCTGCGCCGGAAGCGTAGGCCGCGAGCATGTCATGCGTTGGATGCGCCAGAGGCATTTTCGTCACCGCCTGTGTATCTTCCACACCATTCTACGCTCCGGACGCCCCCGTGGATCACCGGGCCCGTACGCCGCGCGCCCGCGCCGCCCTGTCGAACCGCGCAGGTAGCAGATGCGGCGCGAAAGGAAAGCCCGCGGCGCAGCCTCAGCCGCAGGCGCCGGCCCCTCGGGCTCCGGTCTCTCGGGCTCCGGCGTCTCGGGCTCCGGCGTCTCGGGCTCTGGCCTCTCGGGCTCTGGCCTCTATAGTGCGGCGCGCTTCTGGAAAGGGTCAGATCATGCAGCACATGACGGGCGGCCGCTACGCGGACATGCCGGCGGCGATCGGGAACACCCCGCTCATCCGCCTCAAGCGGGCCTCCGAGGAGACCGGCTGCGAGATCTGGGGCAAGGCGGAGTTCCTGAACCCCGGCCAGTCGGTCAAGGACCGCGCGGCGCTCTCCATCATCCGCCACGCCATCGCCGACGGCTCGCTACGGCCGGGCGGCGTCATCGTCGAGGGAACGGCCGGCAATACCGGCATCGGGCTGGCGCTGGTCGGCGCCGCCATGGGTTTCCGCACGGTCATCGTCATCCCCGAGACCCAGAGCCAGGAGAAGAAGGACATGCTGCGCCTCGCCGGCGCGCGACTCGTGGAGGTGCCTGCGAAGCCCTACCGCGACCCGGACAACTATGTGAAATACTCCGGCCGGCTCGCCGAGGCGCTCGCACGCAGCGAGCCGAACGGCGCGATCTGGGCCAACCAGTTCGACAACGTCGCCAACCGTCAGGCCCATGTCGAGACGACCGGCCCCGAAATCTTCGCGCAGACCGAGGGCGCGGTGGACGGCTTCATCTGCGCCGTGGGCTCCGGCGGCACGCTCGCCGGCGTCGCGATGGCGCTGCGCGAGCGCAAGCCGGGCGTGAAGATTGGCCTAGCGGACCCGATGGGCGCCGCGCTCTACAACTTCTACGCCCATGGCGCGCTGAAGGCGGAGGGCTCCTCGATCACCGAGGGCATCGGCCAGGGCCGCATCACCGCCAACCTCGAAGGGCTTTCCGTCGACCTGCCCTTCCAGATCGATGACGTAGAGGCGCTCGGCGTGACCTTCGACCTGCTCAGGGAGGAGGGCCTCTGCCTCGGCGCCTCGTCCGGCGTGAACGTCGCCGGCGCCGTGCGGATGGCGCGGGAGATGGGGCCGGGTCGCACCATCGTGACGATCCTGTGCGATTACGGCACGCGCTACCTGTCGCGGCAGTGGAACCCCGCCTTCCTGCGGTCCAAGAACCTGCCGGTCCCCGACTGGCTGGACGGCGCAGCCGCGCCCCTGCCCGCCGTCTTCGAGGGCGACGCGGCGTGACCGTGCTCCTGTACCTCGAGGACGCCTATCTCGCAGCCTGCGACGCCACAGTGACCGGGTTCACGCCCGAGGGCGCGGCGCTGCTCGACCGAACCGTGTTCTATCCGGCCGGCGGCGGCCAGCCGGGCGACGCCGGCGTGCTCGAACATGAGGGCGGGATCTGCGCGGTGGCCGTCGCGGTGAAGGCCGAGGGCGGCGTCGCGCATGTCCTCGCGGACGGGGCCGCCCCGCCGCCGCCGGGCGCCCGCGTCACGGCGCGCATCGACGGCGCGCTGCGCGCCGCCCACCGCCGCTGCCACACCGCGCTGCACCTGCTCTCCGTCGCGATCCCGGCCCCCGTGACCGGCGGCCAGATCGCCGCCGGCAAGGGCCGCCTCGACTTCGACCTCGCAGAGCCGCCCGCGGACCCCGCCGCCATCGAGGCCGCGCTCAACGCGATGATCGCCGCCGATCACCCGGTCGCGGACGCGTGGATCGACGAGGCGGAGCTCGACGCCAACCCCGGCCTCGTCAAGACGATGAAGGTCAAGCCGCCGCGCGGCCAGGGCCGCGTCAGGCTCGTGCGCATCGGCGACGCCGCGGCGCCGGTCGACCTGCAGCCCTGCGGCGGAACCCATGTGCGCTCGACCGCCGAGATCGGCCCGGTCTCCCTCGGCAGGATCGAGAAGAAGGGCCGTCAGAACCGCCGCGTGACGCTTCTTCTGGCGCCCTGAACCGCGCCCGCACGCCACGCGGGCATTGATGGCGGGGCGCATCCGGTCTAGCCCTTGTGACCCGACGCCTGCGAGAGCTTGCCCATGCCCACCGAAGACCCCCGGTTGCTTGTCACCACGCAATGGCTCGCCGACCATCTCGGCGCGCCCGATCTGAGGGTGCTGGACGCCTCATGGCATCTGCCGACCGCCGGGCGCGACCCACGGGCCGAGTTCGCCGAGGCGCACATCCCCGGCGCCCAGTTCTTCGACATCGATGACATCTCCGACGCAGGCTCGCCCCTGCCCCACATGTTGCCGCCGGCGGAGAAGTTCATCAGCCGTGTGCGCCGTCTCGGCGTAGGCGACGGCCACCGCGTCGTCGTGTACGACAGCGTGGGCATGCTCTCGGCGCCGCGCGCATGGTGGATGTTCCGCGTCTTCGGGCATGAGGACGTCGTGGTGCTCGACGGCGGCCTGCCGAAATGGCGCGCCGAGGGCCGGCCGGTCGAGGATCTCGTTGCGACGCCGCGCGACCGCCATTTCACGGGCCGTCGCGACGCGGGCCTCGTGCGCGACGTCACGCAGGTCGCCGCCGCCGTCAAGCTCGGCGGCGAGCAGATCGTCGACGCCCGCTCCGCCGCGCGCTTCCGCGGCGAGGAGCCCGAGCCGCGCCCGGGCCTGCGCGCGGGCCACATTCCCGGTTCGCTCAACGTCCCCTATCGCGACGTCCTCACCGAGACCGGCGAGATGAAATCGCCTGAGGCGCTGCGCGAGGTCTTCGCCGCCGCCGGCGTCGATCTTGGCCGCCCCATCGTCAACACCTGCGGCTCGGGCGTCACCGCCTGCATCCTCAGCCTCGCCCAGATCCGCGCCGGCGCCAGGATGACCGCGGTCTATGACGGCTCGTGGTCGGAGTGGGGCGCATTCCCGGATCTGCCGGTCGAGCGATGACCGTCGCGCGGCTGCGCTACACCGTCACCTGGCTCGAGATGGACGGCAGGCCGGAGCGGCCGCGCGCGCGCCCTCCCCTGCTGCGCGGCCTCTCGCTGCTGCGCGCCGATGGGCCGCCGACGCATTACTTCCGTTACCTGTACGACACGGTGGGGCGCGACCATCACTGGACCGATCTGCACGGCGCCCCCGAAGAGGATCTCGCCGCCTTCCTCCAAGACGAGGCGGTGCGCCTCCACGTCGCCTATGTGACCGGCTGGCCGGCCGGCTTCATCATGCTCGACTTCCGCGACCCCCGTCTCTGCGACATCTCCTATTTCGGCCTCGCGCCCGAGATGATCGGGCGCGGCCTCGGCGACTGGCTACTCGGCGAGGGCGTGCACATGGCCTGGGCCGAGCCGATAGAACGCCTCACCGTGAACACCTGCAGCCTCGACCACCCGCACGCCCTGCCGACCTACCAGAAATGGGGCTTCCGCCCGGTCAGGCGCGAAGAGCGCGAGCGAGACGCCGTTTTAGGCGGCGGCTGACATCGGAGAGGTCTGGACGCGCCCCGCAGGCTTTGATAGCACGCTGCAGCCTGATCCGGCGTAGCTCAGTGGTAGAGCATCCGACTGTTAATCGGACGGCCGTAGGTTCGAATCCTACCGCCGGAGCCAGGCCTCCAGAAAAATCAATGATCTCAACGGAGAAGGGTAGAGTCTTACCCTTTTTCCGCAGCTTTTCGCGACTGTGGCGCCGCGCTGTAGCACCAGCCTGTGGCGCCGCCCTGTATCACCGGGCAGCCGCCGCGGGCCTCGATGGAGGCGCACGATGGCCGACGCGATCCCCTACCTGTTCCGCCGCGGCGGCGTCTGGTGGTGGCGGCGCAAGATCCCCGCGACCGGCGCTAACCCGCCCTTAGGAGGTCGGCTGGCTTCCTGCGCCGAGGCGCGCCGCGCTGCGAGCCGATCCGTCGCGCTCTCGCTGCGCACGCCCTGCCGCCTTGAGGCGCGCCGGCGCGGCGCGCGCCTCAGCGCGATCTTCGAGGAATGCGTCGTGCGCAGGAGAGACACCATGGACGGCGCCCGCGACACCGACGGCGACTTCGCCCGCCAGCTGCTGGCCACGCTCCAGCAGCAGCTCACGATGGCGATGGAGGCGAACGCGCGGTCCAGCGAGGCGATCGCCCGCCAGACCGACCTGTCGCGCTCACTTGCCGAAGAGATCGCCCGCAGGCCCGCAGGCGGCGCGCAGTCGGCCGCGCCGGTGGCGGCCACCGCCGCCGACTACGAGGCGATGTTCGACGATCCCGAGTTCGAGGCCCGGATCTTCGCGCGCGCGGAGGAGGAAGGCTGGCTTGATCCCGAATCCGGCCTCCAGCTGGAAGCGCTCGAGCATCAGGTCTCCACGCTGGCCGAGCTGGCGAGCGACTATCTCGCCCACTGCGCCCGCAAGGGCCTCGACCCCGCCACCGCCGTGCCTTCGCTCTGGTTCGTGGCGAGTGGCGTGGCGGCGGCGTTCGAGCAGGTCGGGATCGCGGCGCCGCAGACCGTCTCTGCGCCGGTCGCAGGCGGCGGCGGCGTGCGCAGGGCCGCCCGACCGGCGCCCCGTCGCAAGGGCCCCTGCCCCACCTTCAGCGAGATCGCCGAGGATTACCTCACGATGAGGACCGACGGATTCCAGCTCTCGCGCGACGAGGAGGCGATCCCCAACAAGGGCCGCAGCTTCGCCGAGAACTCTGGGCCGAACTTCGTCGGCACCGCCCGACTGGTCGAGAAGGTTCTCGGCGACCGCCCGGTCGCGGACTACCAGGCGGCCGAGTGGCGCGAGTTCCTCAACGTCATCGTCAGGCTGCCCTTCTCGCACGGCAAGTCCGCGAGCGAGAAACGCGACCCGAAAACGATCGCCGACGATCTCGACGCCGAGGAGGAGAAGGCGATGAGCGCCGCGCGCGAACGGATGGAAGCGGCGGAGGCGGACCCGGAAGAGATCAACGAGGCCGCGGCGAAGCAGGTCCGGCGGCGACTGTCGGCCAACGCCTGCGACAAGCACGTCGGGCGGATCATCAACATCCTCGATCACGCCAAGCGCAACGGCCACGTCGACGCCAACACGATGGCCCCCCTGCGGTGGACCAGGGCCGAACTCAAGGCGCGCATCCGGGCCCAGAGCGTCCGCGTCAAGCGCGGCGCCTGGAAGGACCGGATCTATGACCTGTTCAAGACGCCCGTGTTCCAGGGGCAGCTGGAGGATCCCGGCGATCCGCTCTTCTGGGCCCCGCTCCTCGGCGAGCTCGCCGGGCTCCGCCTCGAGGAGGCGTTGCAGCTCCGGCTGCGCAACTTCAAGACCGACGAGCGCGTGCCCTACCTCGAGATCGACACGACGGACGCCGCGCAGCGCATCAAGAACGAGACATCCTGCCGCGCCATGCCGATACACCGACACCTGATCGACCTTGGACTGCTCGATCTGGTGGAGAGCCTCAAGGCGGACGGAAAGAACACGCTCTTTCCGAGCCAGACCCGCGGCGCCACCAAAAACAAGCTGAGCGAGAACTTCTCCAAGCGCTTCACCTACTACCGGCTCACAAACGGCGTCTATGAGCCGGGGATGGACTTTCACAGCTTCCGCACCGGGTTTCAGGGACGGCTGAAGCTGCAGGAGGTGCCGAAGGAGATCAGGCAGGAGCTGATGGGGCACAAGCGCGACGCGATCATCGACGTCCACTACGACCCCGACGCGACGCCGGTCCCGATCCTGAAACGGCACATCGACAAGATCGAACTCGACGTCTCGATGATCGTCTCACCCTTCAGGCGGAAACCCGACGAGGACACGCCCCGGCTGCGACTGGTGCGCTAGGCCGGGCCCGGAAACGCAAAACGCCCTCGCGGCCGGGTCCGCGAGGGCGCTGGGTCAGTCGGCCATGGCGGCCGGCTGCAGGTTTCAGGCGGCGTCGGCGTCGGCGTCTGCGTCCGGCTCGCCGGCGGCGGCGGCCTTGGCAGCCTCAGCCTTGGCAGCCTCAGCCTCAGCCTTGGCTGCCTCGGCTTCGGCGACGGCCGCGCGGCGCTCGATCTCGGCCGTGACGCTGGTCTCAAGCGTAGCGTCAACGAAGAGGCTGGCCGCGATGGCCTTGCGGTCGGAGGCCGACGCGGCGACCATCAGGCTGAAGAGGATGCTCTTGCGCGGTTCCTCATCGAGATTCTCAAGCCAGCCGATCGCAGTATTTGCGACGGCCGTGCGGAACCTCGCCTCGGCTTTGTTCGTCTTTGAAAGATCGCGCTCAGTCGAGGCGACCAAGCGATCGTAGAGCTTCTTAGACGCGTCGGTCTGTTTCACTTTGAACTTCACGGCGATACTCCTCGCGCGGGGTTAAACTAACGTGAGACGACTTTGGAACCCGGCCCCATCTCTTCTCACAGGAAACACATGCGTCTCTGCGTCAGATCCCGGAAACGTTTCGGACCAAGAAAAGTGCTTAACGCAAAAAAATCCTAACCCTCTGATATTCCGTCATAGTTTGTCGTTGCGGTTAAGCCTGCGCAGCGACCGGACGGTGGCCTTCAGCTGCGTGAGCCGAGCGACCAGCCCCGACCGCAGCGCCGCGATGCGCGATCGCTCCGCCGCCGGCAGCGCGTTGGCGATCTCGACCACCGCGTCATCCGCGGCGCGCAGCTCCGATAGCCCGCGCTCGAGCTCCGCCTCGCGCGCGGCGAGCGCGTCGCGTGCCTGTGTCTGCAGGCGCGCGCGCAGCCGGGCGAAGGCGTCGAGCGCGCGCGCGACCACGCCTCCACCCACGCCGCCGCCCTGGGCGGCTTTGACGAGCCGCTGCGTCGCCGCCGACGGCGCCGCGCCGACAGCTGTCGCCTGAGCCGGGCCGTCGCCGGTCTTGGCGATCTCGATCTCGCCGCGCGCCGTGTGATCGGCGAGCAGGATGACCGTCTCCGCGTTGCGCATTTTCTCCAGGGCCGCAGTTTCCCGCTTCGAGACGGTCGCCTCCTGCGCGGCGACGGCCGCCTCGCGCTGGGCAGCCCGGGCGGTAACCTTGTCGGCGTCCGCCGACTTCCCCTCGATCTCGGCCTCCCGGGTCTTGGCCGCGGCTTCGCGCGCCTCCAGCGCCTTCCGGCGGATCTCCAGCGCGCCGGCGAGCAGCGCGAGGCGCGCCTCCTCCGCCTTGCGCCACGCGTGGGGCCGGGTGTGCCGGGGCTTCG
>NZ_FNQM01000078.1 GCF_900107585.1 Rubrimonas cliftonensis
CCCGTTTCGGTCGGTCTCGGGGTGTGGGCGAGTCATGCAGGAACGGTCATTCCCGACCACGGGCCGGGGGATGCGGCGACCGCCGGGCCTGCGCCTAAGCCGCCGGTCGGCGGCTGTGGGCGACTCGCGCGGGAGCGGTCATTCGCGACGTCGGGCTGGGCAAGGCGGCGAACGCCTGCCTGGCGCTGTGAGGCCCGAGGTGTCCCATCGGGCTGTCTCTGCGCCCATTACCGCTGGCCGGGGGCTGTGGGCAGGCTCCGCAGAAGCCGTCATTGGTGGCAAGCGCGGTCGGCGCAGCTCTTCCGGTGGGCGCTGCGTCTTCTCCGGCTGGTAGAAGGTTGTCGACAGCCGTTGGCGGTAGGCGCAGCTGATGCATGCGTCAGACTCCCACTTGCCGATCTGGCCGATTGAGCCTCATAGTTTGGGCAAGCGCCGAAGGGTGCCACCTTATGGCCTAACAGTAGCAGGGCCTTAAGACGCCCACCGGCGTGAAAACCTCTCGCCGATCCACAACAGAGTTTCGGCTCAAGATTTACTCGCGGTGATCGTCGCGAGATCTGCCGCGCGATCCCGAAGCGCGGCCCGCCCATTGGCCCAAGCGTCCCGCTCGACGGACAATGCGCTCCGCAGCCAGGCCAACGTCAACCGCCGCGTCGCCTCCAGCGCCTCGGGGTCCTCCACGTCGGTCTCCCGCGCGTCGAGCCCCGCGATCCCGCCAAGTCCGTGGCCCACACCTTTAATCGTCAGCAGGACCTCGGCCCCCGGCGCGTCGTGGAAGGTGTCCGCATGCCAGTCGGGACCGCGCGGCGTGAAGTGCGGATCATCTTCCGCGCCGCAGACCACGAGCATCGGCGTCGTGATGCCGCTGAAATCGACATCGAAGAAGGGGAAGCGCGCGGCGTGTTCCGGCGTCAGAACGACGCCGCCGCGCCCCGGCGCCGCCAGCAGGACGCCGGCGCGGATGCGCGGATCGGCGAAGTCCTCGCCCAACAACCGCCCACCGAGCAGCAGACTGCAGGTGTGGCCGCCGAAAGAATGGCCCGCGACGGCGATCCGGTCGTGGTCGAGCCGCCCCGCGATGGCCTGCGCCTGCCGCTCGATCTCGCCCAGCCGGTCGAGGATGGCGCGCGTCTCCGCCACGCGCTCGCGCCAGAAGAACGGGCCTTCGGGCAGGTCGGGGTCAAGTCCGCCGATCCGCGAGCTCGCGTGCGTCGGCTGGATGACGGCGAGCCCCCGTTCGGCCCAGAACTGTGCGAGCGGGGCGTAGCCGTCTTTCGACGGGAGATGCTTCGACGGACCGAAGCCATGAGACAAGATAACTATCGGAAGGCCGTACCCGATCGCGGGCGCGGTCAGGCGCAGCTCCAACGGCTGGCGGCCAGGCATTTCCAGCCGGATCGGCGTGTAGGCAACAGTCTGGGCGGGGTCCGGCGTCGGCAGGACGCGCGACCGGTCGATCAATCGGTTCATTTGCTGGCCTCGTTGGTTGAGGGCGTCCGCCAGGCTCCGCGACGGCCGCCGCGGCGCTCGTCATGGGGCGCCCGAACGGGAGATGGCGGCGCCGGTCTCGGTTCGGTCCGTGCCGATCCGGGGGGCGTTGGTAGGCTCACGCCGTTGACAGTCACTGGGCGCATGGGTTCTGATCAGTGAGAGTTGGTATTATCGAGGTGCTGTCGCTCGATCAGTACGCGCTTTACTTCTTCGACCATGGCGCGCCGGTGGGTCAGCGCCTCGCGATGCGTCACCCCGAGCAGGTTCTTGCGATCAATAGCCAGAATGGCAACGCCTTCCTTGATCGCGTCCCGCCAATGGCTATGTTGCGCAAAGGTGGCTGGCGGAGGGATTCACGTCGCGAATCCAGCGTGATAGCCGGGGTGGATGAGCAAGCCGACACCCCCGACGTAC
>NZ_FNQM01000086.1 GCF_900107585.1 Rubrimonas cliftonensis
TCACCGCCCTCGGCATACCCGTCACCGAAGCCATAGGATGAGTCCGTCCGGGGAAAGGGGAAGTCCGTCCCCACGTCGATTTGCACAACAGAGTCCTTTCAGAAGGTAAATTTTGGCAAAAGAGTTGATCGCCCTGGTCGCTTCACGCTGCTACGCGGGCCTCTACCCGCCTGCCTATGTATTCTTGTGTGAGCCGCGAGGCCGCTTTGCGGCGTTCGTCAGGCCTTTGGACCGTATTGGTCAGTGCAGCATTGAACGCGTTGTGAAACCGTGAGAGTTGTGTTGCCACGACTTTACGCACTTCCGCGTCGATACCGGCTATACTGGCGGCCGTGTTACACAGGAGGCAGCCGCGTGGCTCGTTCTTGGGAATAGCCCTAAAGAAAGCATCTATTCGATCTTCTGCTGACATGTCTGATCGCAAAAGCAGTGCAATGCCTGGATCGACATGCAAGGCGACATATTTGTTAAGTGCTTTTAAGAACAATGCCTTTTTCGACCCAAACTCGTTGTAAAGCGACCCGCGCTGGATACCCATCTGGCTTTGTAATTCTGCGAGGCGTGCCAATTCGTAACCATCGCGCCAGAAGACCTGCATCGCTGCTTCTAGAGCTGCTTCGGGTTCAAAGGAGTAGGGTCTTGCCATGGCGAGCAACTGCTTTTTTCAGTGTTTGGACCCGGGTGAGGTGTGTTTTGTATCACTGGATCAACGACGCGACATACTATTTTGCAGTTTGATGCGTTACCATAAGCAAGTCCTGGCCAAGAAGGTCTATGACTTCGATGCTCATAGGAAGAGATTGCAAACCACCGTTCTGCCTATTTTTTGGGCGCGGTATTGATAGACTGCACGCCCTGTAGGCAGTCGGTAAATCGCGGCTTTAGTTGAATGGTGAGTTACGATGCAAGGCTCCGGAGAAGTATGACGTAAGTGTAAACCCATCTGGACACAAAGATGTGTTTGATATTTAGTTGACCGGACGGTCATTTACTGCCTTTATGAGCGCACGCAAGACGCCTGTCTAACCTCCCACGGCGTCACATCAAAAACGGAGAACATCCATGAAGAAAACACTTATCGCCGCCGCACTCGCCCTTGCCTTTGCTGCTTCAAGCCCTGCCTTTGCATATGACATCACTTCGACAGCGCCAGTGAATGTCAGCTCTGCCAGCATCGCGTTGCAGAGCCATGATCCGGTCGCCTATTTCACAGTCGGTAAACCGGTTTTGGGTTTCGAAGAGTTCTCTGCCGAGTATGAAGGTGCGATCTATCGTTTCTCCTCCACCGGAAACCTTGAAGCCTTCAATGCTGATCCAGCAAAGTATGCACCTCAGCATGGCGGATACTGTCGCATGGGCGTTGCACTCGGCAAAAAATTGGACGGCGACCCCAACCTGTTCCGTGTCGATAACGGTAAGCTGTCTGTTTATTCCTATCCGGCGGCACTGAAAGGCTTCAGCGGTGATGTCGAGGGAAACGGCGCAAAAGCTGACGCCAACTGGCCTGGGATCTCGAATATTGCACCCAAAGATCTGTAAGCGAAACCGGCTATGTTGCGCAAAGGTGGCTGGCGGAGGGATTCACGTCGCGAATCCAGCGTGATAGCCGGGGTGGATGAGCAAGCCGACACCCCCGACGTAC
>NZ_FNQM01000019.1 GCF_900107585.1 Rubrimonas cliftonensis
GTACGTCGGGGGTGTCGGCTTGCTCATGCAGCACGGCTATCACGCTGGATTCGCGACGTGAATCCCTCGTCACGCCACCTTTCTGCAACAGAGCCGCTGGACGGCGCCGACTGCGCCGCCGCCGCGCCGCACCTGCCTGAACCGACGCCGCTGAATGACCGCCTCACGCTCCTGCCGAACGGCGCGGTGCTGCTTGAAGGCCGCAAGGACGAGCAAGTCTCGATCGCGGGCAAGCGCACCAGCCTCGGCGCCGTCAACGCGATTCTCGCCACCACGCCTTTTGCGTGCGACGCCGTCGCAATACGCGGTCCGTCCGATCTTGAACCCCTGCTCATCCTGGTCGCCACTGATGGCGAAACCAGCCTTTGCGCTACCGATATCGAGCACGCAGTGCGCAGGCACTTGCTGGCGCATCTCGACGCCGTACTTGTCCCGCGACGCGTTTTCATCGTGCCCCGGATTGACCGCACGGAAACTGGGAAGGTCACCGCGGCGACGCTTGCCGCCCTTAGGGATCAAGTTTTCGCAGAGCTTCTGAAGTCGTGCGACCAGTAGCGTTTCGCTTGGCGGAGCGCCGCCTATTGGCGATGTTCCGTGTGAACGGACACCGGAGTGTCCGGCCCTTGCCAAGAGCCTTGCACCGCTTGTGAAATCACGGGCGGCGCTTGTCTTTACCCCTCCGAACAGGTCGTGCTCGTAGATCGGTCTGGCGACCCTTTTCCGCGCCGGAACGCGCAAGCGCCGCCATGATTGCCTGGCGGCGCCTGTCTCGCTTTCGCCTGTTGCGACTTAGCCGAACAGCAGCACGTCTCCGGTGAAGTCGGCGACGTCGAGCGCGCCGAAGCGGGCGGAGTTGATGAGGATCGAGCTGTCGCCGGCCTCGATCAGCACGTTGTCGCCGGCCTGGGTGATGCTCAGGTTGGCCAGCGTCAGCCCCGAGCCGCGGAAGTCCAGCGTATCGGACTGCGGCAGGAAGTCGAGCACGATGCGGTCGTCGCCCCATTCGGGCGTGTCGAACACGAAGACGTCGCGGCCCGGGCCGCCCTGCAGGCGGTCGTCCCCGGCGCCGCCGATGATGGTGTCGTCGTCGAGGTTGCCGAGCAGCGTGTCGTTCCCGTCGCCGCCGCGCAGGATTTCGTCGCCGCGGAAGCCTACCACGATGTCGTCGCCGGCGCCGCCGTCGATGGTGTCGTCGCCGCGGCCGGGCTTGATGACGTCGTTCCCGGCGCCGCCGAAGATCAGGTCGTTGTCCGGGCCCGAGAGGATGACATCGCCCCCGGCGCCGCCGTCGATCGAGTCCGCCCCTGCTCCCGACTTGATCGTGTCTTCGCCATCGCCGCCGCGAACGGTGTCCGCGCCGACGCCCGAGAGCGCGATGTCGTCGCCGTCTCCGAGGGTGATGTCGTCGTCGCCGGCGAAGGTCTTGACGATGTCATCGCCGCCAAGCGCGTCCACCGTGTCGTCTCCGGCGGTGCCGTTGATCCGGTCGGCGCCTTCGGACGGCTCCTCTTCGGGGCCTGGCCCGGTTGGGACCATGATCGTGACGATGGCCTCGTCGCTCGCCCCCTGCGCATCGATCACGCGGTAGCGAAAACTGTCGTTGCCGGCAAAGCCGCTGTTGGGCGTGTAGGTGAACCCGTTCGAGGCGAAAGCCAGCTGGCCGTTCGCGACGCCGGAGACGAGCTGGGCCGTGAGCGGTCCGCCCTCGGCGTCGCTGTCGTTGGCGAGCACGCCGCCTGCCGCGGCGATGACAAGGGTAGTATTGATTTTTGTTTCATAGCTGTCGTTGTTGGCGATCGGCGGGGTGTTCGGCGGCGGCGGCGGCGGCGGCGGCGGCGGCGGCGGGGTGGGGGTGTCCGCGATGTTGATGACGGCCCGCCCGGTGTCGGTGGCGCCGCGCGAGTCCCTGACGGTGTAGGTGAAGCTGTCCTGACCGGAGGTTCCCGGGTCCGGCGTGTAGGTGAAGCCGCCGAGCGAATTCGCGTTCACCCTGCCCTTGCCGGGGCTGGAGGTGTTGATCACGCGCAGCTGGTCGCCGTCCGGGTCGGTGTCGTTGGCGAGGAGCCCGGCGGCGGTGGAGATGATGAGCGGCTGGTTCTCGGTCCCTGAATAGGCGTCGTCCACGGCGACAGGGGCGTCGTTGACGGCCGCGACCGTCAGCGTGACCACGCCGGTATCGCTGCGCCCGGAGCTGTCGGTGACGCGGTAGGTGAAACTGTCGGTCCCGCTGAAGTTGGCGCGCGGGGTGTAGGTGAAGCCGCCATTCGAGGCGACGGACGCCACGCCGTTCGTCGCCTGGGCAGCCAGCGAGGCCGAAAGCGTATCGCCGTCGGCGTCGGTGTCGTCGGTCAGCAGGCCGTTCGCCGCGCTCACGCTCAGCGGCTGGTCCTCGGTGGCGTTGTAGGCGTCGTCCACCGCCACCGGGGCGTCGGGGGCGGGCGCCACGGTGAGCGAGACCGTCGCCGTGTCGGAGCCGCCGCGACCGTCGGACGCCGTATAGGTGAAACTGTCGGCACCGTTGAAGTTGGCGTTTGGCTGGTAGGTGAACGCCCCGTTGGCGTCAAGCCCCAGCGCGCCATGCGCCGGCGCCGTCACGACGGACGCCGATAGCCTGTCGGCGTCGGGGTCGCGGTCGTTGACCAGCACGCCGCCGGCGGCGGCGATGGTCAGCAGCGCGTCCTCGGTGGCGTTGTAGGCGTCGTCGGCCGCCACGGGCGGGCGGTTGGGCGGATCCTGCACCGTGACGACGGCGGCCGTGATCGAGGTGGCCGTCGATATCGTGAGCGGCAGCGTGTCGTCGATCTCGACCGTGAAGAATTCGTCGCCCTCCGAGCGCGCCGGAGAATCGCCCAGCACGCTGACGGTGACAGCGGCTTCGGTCTGGCCGGCGGCGAAGGTGATGGCGCCGGAGGCCGCGACATAGTCGTTGTCCGCGACCGTGGCGGTGCCGTCGCGGGTGGTCCAGTTCAGCGTCACGTCGCTGGCGAGCGCGCGCGAGAGCTGGAAGACGACGGTGGTCTCGACGGCGCCGCCGGCGCGGTCCTCCACGGCGACGACGGACCGGGCGTTGAGCACAGTGTTGGGGCCGAGGCCGTCGTCGTCGAGGATGTAGGCTATGGCGCGCTCCCGCGGCGCGCCACCTGCGAACACGGCGTTCTCTGCGTCGAAGAACTCCACGATCACCGATTCGTCGGTTTCATCGATGCTGTCGCTGAAATCGGCGAAGGTTATCGACTTGCGCATTTCTCCGGGCGCGAAGGTGACCGTGCCGGAGCCGTCCCGGTAGTCGGAGCCGGCGGACGCGGTCCCCCCCACGACGTCATAGTTCACGGTGACG
The DNA here is from genome assembly GCF_900107585.1 of Rubrimonas cliftonensis. Classification (GTDB taxonomy): domain Bacteria; phylum Pseudomonadota; class Alphaproteobacteria; order Rhodobacterales; family Rhodobacteraceae; genus Rubrimonas; species Rubrimonas cliftonensis. Next base: position 3,338 of record NZ_FNQM01000019.1, read on the forward strand.
CTCGTCACGCTGGGCTCGGACAGCTGGATCGTGAAGGTGGGGGCAGGTTGCCCGGTGCTCCCCGAGCTGTTCTCCAGCGCCGAAGTCGTCAGCAGCGTGATGGTGGGCAGGGGCTCCGCAGGGTCGTCGTCGATCAGGGTGGCGACGCCGACGCTGGAGGCGATGCCGACGGGCGTGCCGACCACCAGGTTGAAGCGCTCGCTGATCTCGCTCACCGTGTCGCCGATCACCGCGACCGGCACCGCCGCCTTCGTCTGCCCCGGCGCGAAGGTGATCGTGCCTGCGACCGGCGTGAAGTCCTCTCCTGCCTTGGCCGAGATCTCGGCGGTCGCGTAGCTCACGGTGATCGCGGTGTCGCTCGGGCGGGAAAGCGTCAGTTCGAAGACCACCTCGCCCGGCCCGTCGCCTTCGAGCAGGACCGGGCTCGACACCGCGAGGCTGCGATTGGGGCCAATGCCGTCGGCGTCGAGGATGAACGCCGTCTGGCTGAGCGTGAGCGCGTCGCCGGCGAAGACGGCGTTCACCGGGTCATGCAGCGTGACCTCGAACCACTCGTCGACCTCGTCCGCGCTGTCGCTGAAATCGGCGATCGAGAAGAAGCCCTGGGTGGCGCCGGGCGCGATCTCGATGGTCTGGAAATCGACCGTGCTCGTGCGCGCGTCCACGCCGCGCGTCCCCGTTCCGGCGGTGACCTGCGCGGTGACCGATACCGGCAGCACCGAAGGCTCCGACAGGCGCACGACATAGGAAAGCTGGGCCTCGCCGTCGCTGCCGGACGAATTCTCCGGCGCGGAGAGGGCGTTGAGCGAGATCGTCGGCGCGCCGGCGTCATCGTCGATGATCGTCGCGTCAGCCGCATAGACGCCGCCGATGCCCGTGACCGGCGTGACCACGAGACTGAAGAACTCGCTCGCCTCGGGGACCGTGTCCCCTGTCAGGTCGACGCGCACCGTTGTCGTGGTCTGGCCGGGGGCGAAGATGGCCTGACCGGACAGCGCCACATAATCCTCTCCGGCGGTGGCCGAGCCGTCGCGGGTGGCGAAATCGAAGCTCGTGGTGGAGGTCTGTGGCCGCGAGAGCTTCAATTCGAATACCGCGACCTTTGCGCCGTCGCCTTCCACGATGATCGGTTCGGAAATGGACAGCGCGAGGTTCGGGCCCGCACCGTCATTGTCGAGAATGAAGACGCCCGACCGAAGCGCATTCTCGCCGTTTTCAAATGACGCATTGATGGGATCATAGAACTCGACAAAGATGGATTCGTCGATTTCGTCGACGGAATCAGAAAAATCAGTGAATCCAACCGTAGCCTGGGTCTGGCCGGGCGCAAATTCGATGACGCCACTGTTCCTGATGTCATAGTCTTCATCACGCGACGCCGTGCCGCCCATTGCGTAGTATCGCAGCGAAACCACCAGGGGTGACGCCTCCGAGAGCCGGACGACGAAGTCTGCGCGAGCCGAGCCGGTCGAGCCGGATGAGTTTTCGTCTACGTTGACCGACTCGATCGTGATTATTGACGCCATGACAGCACTCCAGGATAAATATTTGTTCTTCTGGTGATCCGGACTCTCTTCGGTCCTTCACGGAGATTAGGGAGCAGTGGACAGCCGGAGGGGAGAATGACCATGATTGCTGGCTGGAAATCCAGTTGAGACAAGGCACGCGACACTGCAGCATCCACCACCGGAAATACTCTGTTAACTATTTGGTAATTGAGTGAGCCTTGATTCGCAATCAAAATTTCAGGGAAGAAAGATTTTTATGGACTCATGCGCTCACTGCGCAAAGCTGGCGATTATTTCTTGACGTTACATGGTCGTTCCTCGATTCGGGCCTCAAGTAAGATCAAAACCGTCCATGTCGCAGTGACGTGCGTCACTGCAATTCACACCGGATTCCGGTTCGTATCTTCAGCCATGCCGCCACGCTTGCCCAAAGGCGGCCGGTCAGGGAGAGTCGCTTCGAAGACTGGCCGCGCCAGCCACGGGCCTTAGCAGATCGCCCCCCCGAGCAAAAACACTGCGAGTGGCGAACGCAAGCAAGCGGCGCCTCGCCCGTCTGGCTGGGCGTTGGTGCGCGGTGACCGCGCCTTGGGTCAAGCCCCCGCTTCAAGGTCGATGCATTCCGCTCTTCGGGACTTGGATAAGAGCCCATGCCGATCAAAAGATCGGCGGAGATTTGCCATTGGGGAAATTCCATACCTGACTCGCGTGATCCGAGCTTCGCGCGCCGACGTAATTCCGTCGGAACTCGGTCGGGAAGACTTCTGTCATCAGGTTTTGCATCCGCCCCTGGTGGTCGACCTCATCTCGCTCCCTTGGCGGGAGGCCGTGCGCCACGCGTTCGCAAGGGGGGAGCCTGAACAAGGTCCCCAACCATTCTCTCGAGCGGGCACCGCGGCCCGCGGTCGCCGCATGGCGCCTCAACACCTGTCCTGACCCCGATTGAACTGCGCTGACGCGCTCCCCCACCAGTCCGCGCCGCGCGGCCTCGGCGTAGGCGCGCGCGACGGTCTTGACGTCGACGCCGAGCGCCCGCCGGATGGGCAGATGGCGGCCGGGGCTCAGCCGCCCGTCGGCGATGTCTGCGGCCGGCGCGTCCGCGAGCCGGGCGTAGAGCGGCCCGCTCCTCGCCGGCAGGTCTGGCCGCCATCCGTCGCGCCGCATCGGCCTCCTCTCGGCATGGCCGACGCTCGCGGGGCGGCCAGAATTGATTGGAGTGAATGAATTCTCGTCAATTCTGCATTTCAGCTCGAACAGGGGGCATTTGAAAGTCTGTCTCGCGCAGTATCTTCCCGCTCGGGCCGGGAGATGAGGAGGGACCGGCTCAATGACTGGTCGATTGAGCGGCTTCACGGTCCGGGCGAACCGCATTGCCGGGGGGGCGGCGGACTGGCGCGGCGCCTGAGGGAGACGCGCGCGGTTGCAATGCGCGCGCCGACGGCCTTCTATCGGGGCGCGTCAAGCGAGGAGGGGAGCCGCGCATGTCGTTCTTTGAGGTTCACGATCCGGCCTTCGCGTCGTTCGTGCTGTTCAACGCGCCGCTGAAGAAGCTGGCGGGCGGCTTCGACTGGACCGAGGGGCCGGTCTGGTTCGGGGACGCCGGCTGCCTGCTGTTCTCCGACATCCCCGGCAACCGCATCATGCGCTGGGACGAGGCGACCGGCGCGAGCGTCTGGCGCCAGCCGTCCAACTTCGCGAACGGCGCCACGCGCGACCGCGAGGGGCGGCTCGTGACCTGCGAGCACGGCGCGCGCCGGGTGACGCGCACGGAGCTGGACGGCGCGATCACCGTCATCGCCGACAGCCATCTCGGCAAGCCGCTCAATTCGCCCAACGACGTGATCGTGGCGCCGGACGGCGCGATCTGGTTCACCGACCCGCATTACGGGATCATGACCGACTATGAGGGCTTCCGCGCCGAGCAGGAGCTGCCCTGCAACGTCTATCGCGTCGATCCCGCTACCGGCGCGCTGGCGGCGGTCGTCACGGATTTCGCCTGCCCGAACGGGCTCGTCCTCAGCCCGGATGCGAAGCGGCTCTACATCTCCGACACCGGGCGGATGCATGGCGACGACCCGACGCATATCCGCATGTTCGAGGTCGGCGACGATCTCGCCACCCTGCGCGGCGGCGAGGTCTTTCACGTCATCGACCCCGGCGCCGCCGACGGGATGCGCTGCGACGAGGACGGCAACCTGTGGAGCTCGGCGGCCGACGGCGTCCACTGCATCGCGCCGGACGGGCGGCTGCTCGGGCGCATCCTCGCGCCCGAAATCGTGTCGAACCTGTGCTTCGGCGGGCGCAACCGCTCGCGCCTGTTCATCACCGGCACGACCTCGCTCTACGCCGTCAATCTCAGGCGGCGCGGCGCGCAACGGCCGTGACGCCTGCGCGTCAGGCGTCCGGGGTCAGCTTTCCTGGGTTCAGCAGCCCTAGCGGGTCGAGCGCGCGCTTGATCTCGCCCATCACCGCCCAGCCCTCGCCATGCTCGGCCGACATGTAGCGCCGCTTGCCGAGGCCGACGCCGTGCTCGCCGGTGCAGGTGCCGCCGAGGCGGATCGCGCGTTCGGCGATGCGGTGGGCGAGGCGCTCGGCCTCGGCCTTCTCGGCGGCGTCGGCGGGGTCGATCAGGATGGCGAGGTGGAAGTTGCCGTCGCCGACATGGCCGACCAGCGGCGCGATCAGCGGGCTCTGCGCGAGGTCGGCCTTGGTCTCCAGAATCGCCTCGGCGAGCTTCGAGATCGGCACGCAGGCGTCCGTCACATAGCCCTGCGCCCCCGGCCGCAGCCCCTTGGCGGCGTAATAGGCGTTGTGGCGCGCGGCCCAGAGGCGGTTGCGGTCCTCCGCCTGCGCGGCCTGCTCGAAGCCGAGCGCGCCGTGGTCTTCGGCGATTTCGCGAAAGCGCGCGACCTGCTCCGCCACGCCGGCCTCCGCCCCGTGAAACTCCACAAACAGCGTCGGCGTCTCGGCCATCGCATAGCCGGCATGGGCGTTGAAGCCGCGGATCTGGACCTCGTCGAGCAGTTCGATCCGCGCCACCGGCACGCCCATCTGGATGGTGAGGATGGTGGCGTTCACCGCCGCGGCGATGTCGGGGAACGGGCAGACCGCGGCCACCACGCACTCGGGCTGGCCCCAGAGCCGCACGGTCAGCTCGGTGATGACGCCGAGCGTGCCCTCGGCGCCGATGAAGAGCTTGGTGAGGTCGTAGCCGGCGGAGGATTTCCGCGCCCGCGTGCCGGTGCGGATCAGCCGCCCATCCGCCAGCGCCACCTGCAGCGCCAGCACGTTCTCGCGCATAGTGCCGTAGCGCACCGCGTTGGTGCCGGAGGCGCGGGTGGAGGCCATGCCGCCGAGCGAGGCGTCCGCGCCCGGATCGACCGAGAAGAACAGCCCCGCGTCCCGCAGATGCGCGTTGAGCGCCATGCGCGTCAGCCCCGGCTGCACCACGGCGTCGAGGTCCTCGGCGTTGACGGCGAGGATGCGGTTCATGCGGCTCATGTCGAGCGAGACGCCGCCGCGCACCGGCACCACCTGGCCCTCGAGCGAGGTTCCGGCGCCGAAAGGCGTCACCGGCGTGCGGGAGGCCGCGCAGAGCCGCAGGATCTCCGCCGTCTCCTGGGCGCTGTCGGGAAAGCAGACGGCGTCCGGCATGTGCGGGGCATGGTGAGCCTCGTCGCGGCCATGCTGGGCGCGGACGGCTTCGCCTTCGACGAACCGCGCGCCCAGCAGGGCGCGGAGGGGGTCGGCCGCATCGAGCGCCATCGATCTTCTCCCGCTGAAACCGCGATCAGGCTAGCGCCGGCAGCGCACGCCGTCGAGCGGCGCCGGCCCGGTCGCGCAGCGGTTACTCGACGCTCACCGCCGGCGAGATAGAGTGGGGCGCGTCAATCGGGAGAAACGCGATGAAGGTGACGGTTGCGGCGGCGGTTCTCGGCGCCTGCGCGGCGTTCGCGGCGCAGGCGGGCGAACCGCAGGGCGGGTCACGGGGCGGAACGTCGGGCGCAGCGGTGGCGGTCTCGCCGGTCGTGATAGAGCTGTTCACGAGCCAGGGCTGCAGCTCCTGCCCTCCGGCTGACGCGCTGGCCGCGCAGCTGGCGCATCGGGGCGACGTCCTCGTGCTGTCCTACCACGTCGACTACTGGAACTATCTCGGCTGGCGCGACACCTTCTCCAACGAAGGCGCCACGCAGCGCCAGAAGGCCTACGCCAAGGCGATGGGGCAGCGCATGGTCTACACGCCGCAGATCGTCGTTAACGGCGTCAAGGCGGTGGTGGGCTCGGACGCCGGCGCGGTCGAGGCGGCGATCACGGCCGCCGCCGGCGCCGACCCGTCGATCGCGGCGCTGACGCTGCGCGCGGAGGCGGGCGAGGCGCTCGCCACCGCCAGCATGGCCGACAGCGCGCCGGGCGTCGTGGTGCTGGTGGTCTACGGCGCCTCCGCCGAGGTGAGCGTCGAGCGGGGCGAGAACGCCGGGCGCGACCTCGCGACGACCAACCCGGTGATCGAGTGGACCACGCTTGGGCCGGTCGACGCGGAGCAGCGGAGCTGGCGCGCGCATCTGCCCGACGGCGCGCAGGGCGTGGCGGCGCTGCTGCACGGGCGCAACGGCGCCATCGTGGCCTCGGCCGCCGTGGCGACGCCGGGCCGCTGACGGGCCGCGCCGTCCGGGCTGCTGACGGCCTGCGCCGTCCCGGCGTCGGAGTCTAGGCGGCCGGCGACGCGCCCTTGCGCTCAGGCCATCGCCGCCACGGCCTCATGGCGCGGGCACCCGACGAGATGATCGTTGACCAGCCCGCAGGCCTGCATCCACGCATAGACGATCGTCGGCCCGCAGAACCTGAACCCGAGCGCCTTGAGATCGCGCGACAGCGCCTCGCTCAGCGGGGTCGTGGCCGGAACCTCGGCCATGGTCGCGAAGCGGTTGCGGATCGGGGCGCCCCCGACATGGCCCCAGACGCGGGCGGCGAAGGCCTCCGGTCCGCCCATCTCCGCCAGGGCCCGCGCGCCGGCCACGGTCGCCTCGATCTTGCCGCGGTGCCGCACCACGCCGGGGTCGGCGAGGATGCGCGCGACGTCCGCCGCGCCGAAGCGCGCGACCGTCTCGGGGTCGAAGCCGGCGAAGGCGGCGCGGAACGCCTCGCGCTTGCGCAGGATCGTGATCCACGAGAGCCCGGCCTGGAACCCGTCCAGCGCGAGCTTCTCCCACAGCGCGCGGCCGCAGCGCTCGGGCGCGCCCCATTCGCCGTCATGGTAGGCGACATAGAGCGGATCGACGCCGCACCAGGGGCAGCGCCCGGCGGCGTCGGCCGCGGTCGGGATCATCGCACGCGCAGCCCGTTGGCGAACACCATGCCGCCGCGCAGCTCGATCTCGCTGAAGAAGGCGCCGGCCGGCGCGTCTGGGGCGTTCAGGCGCTCGGCCAGCGCGCGCACCAGCGCCGCCTGCGCCGGCGGGGCGACGCCGCCCGCCTCCAGCGCGTCGAGCGCCTGCGCCCAGCCCGTCGCCGCGACCGAGATCTGGCCGTTGGGGCTGGAGGCGCCGGCGGGCATCGCGATCTCGCCCGTCATGCTGAGCTGCGCGCCGAGGCCGCTCGCCCTGAACGTCTCGATGCGCAGCGCGCCGACGTCGACCGGCCGAAGGCCCCCCGTCGCCGCCGCTCCGCTGACATGCCCGCTGAGCGCGACCTGCGCCGAGCCCGGCGCGCGCTCCATCGCGCCGCCGGGGTCCATCGCCCGCCAGAGCGCCTCGTTGGGCGCGACGCCCTCCAGCGCCAGCTCCAGGGTGAAGGGCTGTCGCGCGTCGGTGGCGGCGGCGGGCACGTCCAGCGAGAGCGTCATGAGCTCCGTTTCCGTGCCGGCGGCGTCCGCCGCCTCGCTCTCGCCGGCCCGCAGCTCCGCCGCGCGCGCCGCGTAGCGCGTGCGTCCGTCGCCTGAGGCGATGGTCAGGCTGACCGGCCCGGAGGCGCCGACGGTCGCACCGGGGCCGGCGCTCTCGGAGCCGGCGGCGGCCACGACGATCTCGCGCCGCGCACCCTCCGACAGCAGCGCGCCCTCGCCGCCCTCGGTCGAGGCGCGCACGGTCAGCCCGGTCAGGCGCGACACGCCGCCGCCTTCGGCGGGGCCGCCCTCGATCGTCGTCTCCACCAGCGCAGCCGAGCCCTCGGCTGAGCCGCCGTCCGCCGCCGCGCGCGCCGACACCCCCCGAAGCGCGATGGTGGAGGGCGCCGCCCCGCCCTCGCCGGGCTGGACCAGCCGCAGCATCTCGGCGGAGAGGGTTGCGGGGCCCTCGCCCAGCGGGGTCTCGATCTTCAGGCCTTCGTTCTCGACGCGCAGCTGCGAAAGGCCTTGCGGCCCGGACACCTCGAGCCGGCCCGCCGGCGCCGCCGTCGTCACCACCGCGTCGCCGCCGAAAAGCGGCGCTCGGCTCAGCGTCCACGGCGCGCTGAACGCCCAGGCGCCGTCGCTCGCCGCAAGCGCCACCCCCTCCAGCGTCACCGCATAGGCGAGGGGGAACCCCTCCACGCGCCGGTTCTCCCAGCGCAGCAGCACGCCGCGCTCCGCCAGTTCCGCCACCTGGGCGTCGACGGCGGCCTCGACCTCGCCGGCCCCGACCCGCCAGAGACCCCATGCGCCGACCGCGAGCGCCGCGGCCGCCGCCGCTCCGATGATGAGTATCCGCACGCGCGCTCTCCCGCTGCTTCGGCGCCGAGGCGCCGTCTCCATGCCCCGCGCCGCGGCGGGGCCGCCGTCAGTCCGCGGCCGCGAGCGCCAGAAGATCCTCTGCGCCCAGCGGCTGCGCCGGGCGCGACATGCGCCAGCGCGACACCCACACCAGCCGCTCCTGAGCCCGCGTCACCGCGACATAGGCCAGACGGCGCCACAGCGCGACCCCCGCCTCGCTCCTTCCCGACCGCGCCGCGGCGAAGAGGTCCGGCGCGAACACCTGCACTTCCGGCCACTGCGAGCCCTGCGCCTTGTGGATGGTGCAGGCCGCGCCATGCACGAAGGCGGCGCCCATGCGCGCGGCGGAGGTGATCAGCGGCTCCTCGCGGTCGGGCCCCTCGATCTTGATGATGGCGGCGACGTTGATACGCGGCGCCTCCGCGCCCACCACATGCAGCCGGGCGAAGCCGCCGCGGCGGCCCTCGCCGAGAAAAATCACCTGCGCGCCCTTCACAAGCCCCCGCGCCTCGAGGTCGATGCGCTTGCGGCGGTGCTTCATCGGCAGCTCCAGCCCGTCGCAGATCAGCGGCTCGCCGGGCGAGAGCCGGTCCTCCGCCAACCCGTGCGCCGAGCGGAAGCCGCTGATGAGGCGCACGCGCGTGGCGTTGCGCCAGCACAGCATCGGCGCGCGGGCCATCAGGTCGGCGTCGGCGCGTTCGGCGATCACCACCCGGTCGTCGCGGGCGGCGGCGTCCTCCACCATGCGCTCGAACGCCTCGAAGCTTATGCTCTCGTCCTGCAGGGCGTGGGCGAGGTCGAGGATCGGGTTGTCCTCCGCCTGCCGATGGACGCGGCCGAGGGTGAGCTTCGCCGGCGCGGGCAGCGCGTCGAACGCCATCGCGCCGGACTGGCCCACGGGCGCGAGCTGGGCGGGGTCGCCGAACAGGATCAGCAGCGAGAAGATCGAGCGCAGGTCGTCGAACAGCCGGTCGTCGAGCATCGACGCCTCGTCGACGAGCCCGACGTCCAGCGCCTCCTCGCGCTTGGTCCAGCCGGCGATGAAGTCCGATCCGCTGACGCCCGCCGTCGCCAGCGCCGCGGGCACCGAGCCGTGCTGCGCGAAGGCGGTCTTGACCCGCTCCAGCTGTTCCGGCGTCAGGCGCTCGCTTTCGGGCTGCGGCGCGCCCGGCTCGGTGAGCCATTTCGCGACCTTCTCGAACTCCGGGTCGTAGACCGGCACATAGAGCACGCGGTGGATGGTGGTGGCGGGCACGCCGCGCCCGCGCAGCACGCTCGCGGCCTTGTTCGTCGGCGCCAGCACCGCGAAGGAGCGGCCGCGCCGCCGCTTCGGCTCGTATTCCGCCGAGATCGCCGAGAGCCCCGAGGCGGCGAGCCTGCCGGCCAGTTCCGCCAGCAGCGCTGTCTTGCCGGACCCCGCCTTGCCGAGCACCGCGACGACTTCCGCCGGCGCCTCGCCCGGCTCGCGGTCCGCCGCGGCGCCGGCGGCGATGTCGACGCCGCAGGCCGAGAGCCGCGCCGAGAGCGCCGTCATCGCCTGCGCCTGATCTGGCGAGAGCTCCACCGCTGTCATCCCCCTGCGCCCGTGGGGCGCCCTTTCGCCCAGCGCCGTCGGGCGCATCCGCGCGGAGCCGAGGCGGCGCGGGCCGTTGCGGTGGATCAATGCGGCGCAGGCGCGCCCTGCGCAAGTGTGCGAGGGTGATCGTCAGAGCGCAGCCGACATGCGCCATGAGGGGAGAGCGCCATGACCTACAAGACAATCCTCGTCCACATCGCCGACGACGACGCGGGCCGCGCCCGCGCGGCGGCGGCCGCCGACCTCGCCATCGCGCATGACGGCCGCGTGATCGGCCTCGCCGCCGCAGCCCAGCCCGCGCCCATCGTGGCCGAGGGCTCCGCCTTCGCCGCCGGCGTCTGGGCGGACCAGTCGCGCCGTCACGAGGCGCGCGCGCAGGCCGCCGCCGACGCGTTCTCCGAGGAGATGACGCGGCGCGGCGTGAGCTTCGAGGCCCGGGTGGTCGGAGGGTTCGAGGACACGGCCGGCGCCGCGCTGGCCGTCAGCGCCCGCTACGCCGACATCACGATCATCGGCGGGCGCGATGCGGTGGACAGCCGCGCGCTCGCCGACAGCCTGATCGACGGGGGACTGTTCGACACCGGCCGGCCGGTGCTGGCGCTGCCGGTCTCGGGGATGCCGGCGATGCCGAAGCGGCCGCTGGTGGCGTGGGACGGCGGGCCGCTCGCGGCGCGCGCGGCGCATGACGCGCTGCCGTTCCTGAAGCAGGCGGAGGAGGTGCGCATCTGCGTCGCACGCACCTATTTCGGCATGTCGCGCCATGGCGAGGAGCCGGGCGCCGACGTCGCGCGCTGGCTTTCCGCCCACGGCGCGCGCGTCACCGTGGAGGTGCTCGACCCCGGCTCGAAGCGCGTCGCCGAGGCGCTCGCGGCGACGGCCCGCAGCCACGGGGCGGACATGATCGTGATGGGGGCTTTCGGGCACTCGCGGCTGCGCGAGGCGATCTTCGGCGGCGTTACGTCGGAGATGCTGAACGCGCCGCCGCTGCCGCTCTTCATGGCGCACTGAGGCGCCGCGGCCCGGCCCTGGAGCGGCGAGGCTCCGGGGCCGCCCGGGGCGGTCGCGTCAGCAGGCGATGGCGAGTTCCGGCGCGGTGCGGGTGATGTGGGCGGTCTTGGTCTCAACGGCGGCGCGGTCGAAGCCGAAATGGGCCTCGTTGGGGAAGTAGCGCAGGTCGATGGTGGGGTCGACGCCGGCGCGCTCGGCGAGCTGGTCGGTGGCCTCGCGCGTCATCTCCCACAGCCCGGCGAGGATCTCGCCCTCGGCGCTGGGCCGCGAGCCGATCACCTCGGGCACGAAGCCGGCCTGCTTGAAGACGCGGAGCATCGGCTTGAAGAACACGGCGGTGCAGAACTCCACGCCCGAACGCAGCGCGAGGTCGCAGCCGGCGTAGAGCAGCGCGGCGGGCACGCGGCGGGTCATCGGGTCGCTCTTGTCGAGCCGCGGCGAGACGCAGAGCCGGGTGATCTCCCAGATGAGCGGGCTGGAGAGCGGCGCGCCGCCGGTGAGGTCGGAGAAATGCTCCGCGATCATGGTGCGGCCGGTGGTCGGCATCATGCGGCCCGAACCGCAGTGCTCGCCGTTCTCGTCCTCGACCATCACATAGATCGGATTCAAGGCGTCGTAGTCGTCGAACTCAAGACCAAGATCATCCAGCTTGACGGCGTCCCATCCAAGACGATACTTGAATTGAGCGGCGCGATCCTTGAACATGGAAGCAGCAAGCAGCGGACGACGATAGAGATCGGCGGCGTTGACAACCTTGATCATCTCATGCTCCGTGTCGGGGGATGAGATAATATTTGCGCTAACTTGGTAAAAATTTTCGTAATTTACTTAAATTTTACTATATGTTTATTACTCCGCGATGGATGCCGATTGCAACTGCATGGGATATGTTGATGGCGCCAAGCTTGTGGCGCGCGCTGTCGAGGTAGACGCGCAGCGTATTTTCGGAAATCTTCAGATCGTGCGCAATCTGCGCCCGGTTCTTTCCGACCGATATTCCGGTTAATACGTCAACTTCGCGTGAAGACAGCAGGGTGGGTGCGGCGCCCATAGAAACGCGCTCGATCTCCAGAACTTTCTGGTGAAAGAAATGCGCGATCACGAGAAGATCAGATTTGAACTCGTTGATGAAGCGCTCCCACGCCTCGTCGGAACATGTGTTGTTCACGACGAAGAGAGCAAACTGACCATCGGGACCACGGACCGGAACCGCGTAGCCCTGGTTGCCAAGACCGCACTCTACTGCCTCGCGGAGGAACTGGCGGCGCTTGCGGGTGTCCCATGACAGGGACTTCCAGTTGAACGGCGCGAAGGAGCGGGTGGTTTCCTCGAGCACGGGATCGATTCGCGCATAGTCCGCTTCGGCGTATCGCTGGCCCCAGGACTGGTCGTAGGTGACTGCGACGAGCGCCCCCGATTCGCGCCGCCAGAAGCCCGCGTTCTTCGCGAGCAGGCCTTCAGCCTTCGGCGACGTCGAGAGAGCGTAGGTCCGGCCCAGCGACAGCGCCATGTAGGCGACATGTGCGACCTGATAGAGATCCTTGACCTTCTCTATGAGAAGGCCGACCCCATCAATGGAGCTCTTTTCGGGTATCGCCTCGTAGAGCTGCTGCAACCTGTCCGTCATTCACCCGCCCGCCATCCTGGCCCGCGAGATGCTCGTGAACTTCCGACGCGGCGATCAGGATCGCATCGTCGAGATGCTCCGCAAGCCGCGGCATTGCACTGGCCGTAGCGATGTCTCGGACGCTGCGGAGCAGTTCGAACATCCAGGCCTCATGCATCGCACCCTCCGTTGTGATGGTAAATTCTTTGCTAATCTAGCAATTTCGGCGGGCGGCCGATATTCGCGAAATGCGTATAGGCGTTTCCGGCGAGGGGCGGTCGGGTAAGCCCTTGGCGCCACTAAGGTCGGAGCCGCCGCATCGCCCACGGCGGCGATTCGCGCGCCGGCCCCGCGGTCCTGACCTGCCGATGCGGCGGAAACCTGCACAGGTTCCCGCCGCGCCGCGCGCCTCGGCGCGGGTCTGCTTCTCGCGCCTCAGCGCGGGCCGGCGTCGCGCGCGTCGTCCAGCGTGCGCAGTCCGGCGACCGGCGCGCCCACCAGCACCGCCATGTTGCCGGGCTTGTGCTGGTTGCGCAGCATCAGCATGTGCGGCTCCGGCAGCTGCGCCCAGGGGAAGACGTCCGACAGGCAGGGGTCGAGCCGCCGCTCCACCATCAGCTGGTTGGCCGCCGACGCCTGCTTCAGGTGCGCGAAGTGGCTGCCCTGCAGGCGCTTCTGGTGCATCCACATGTAGCGCACGTCGAAGGTGCAGTTGAAGCCGGTGGTGCCGGCGCAGATCACCACCATGCCGCCCTTCTTGCACACCAGCGTCGAGACCGGGAAGGTCGACTCTCCGGGGTGCTCGAACACCATGTCAACGTTCACGCCCTTGCCGGTGACGTCCCAGATCGCCTTGCCGAACTTGCGCGCCTCGTCGAACCACGCCTTGTACTCGGGCGTGCCGACCTTCGGCAGCTGGCCCCAGCAGTTGAAGTCCTTGCGGTTGATGACGCCCTTGGCGCCCAGCCGCGTGACGAACTCGCGCTTGTCCTCGTCGCTGATCACGGCGATGGCGTTGGCGCCGGCGGTGTTGATGAGCTGGATGGCGTAGGAGCCGAGGCCCCCCGACGCGCCCCAGACCAGCACGTTCTGGCCGGGCTTGAGGTCGTGCGGGGCATGGCCGAACAGCATCCGGTAGGCGGTGGCGAGCGTCAGCGTGTAGCAGGCGGCCTCCTCCCAGGTGAGGTGCTTCGGTCGCGCCATGAGCTGCTGCTGCTGGACGCGGGTGAACTGCCCGAAGCTGCCGTCCGGCGTCTCGTAGCCCCAGATGCGCTGGGACGACGAGTACATCGGGTCGCCGCCGTTGCAGTGCTCGTCGTCGCCGTCGTCCTGATTGCAGTGGATCACGACCTCGTCGCCAACCTTCCAGCGCCGCACCTTCTCGCCCACGGCCCAGACGATGCCCGAGGCGTCCGAGCCCGCGATGTGGTAGGGCTGCTTGTGGCCGTCGAAGGGAGAGATGGGCTGGCCGAGCGCCGCCCAGACGCCGTTGTAGTTCACGCCGGCGGCCATCACGAACACCAGCACCTCGGTGCTGTCGAGCTTCGGCGTCTCGACGACCTCGATCTGCATGGCCGTGTCCGGCTCGCCATGGCGTTCGCGGCGGATGCACCAGGCGTGCATCTTCTCGGGGACATGGCCGAGCGGCGGGATCTCGCCCACGGCGTAGAGGTCCTTGGGGGGAGCGTCGGCGACGTCGAGAGCAGCCATGGGGCCTCCGGGTCAGAAAAGGTTGCGCAACATTCGGCATGATCGCCGGTCGGCGCCTTTAATGACATTGCTTTTGCGTCGCCGCAAGCCTGTGGTGCGTTGCGGTATGGCCGGGGCGGCCGTCGACTGCCGCAGCGCCGCGCCGACGCCGCGCGGGGTCCGGGTCTAGGCGGGTGCGGGCGGCCTGACCGCGGGGAGGCCGGGGCGGCCCGCGCCGCCGCCGCCGCCGCCGCCGACGCCGCGTCGGCGGCGGGATCGTCCGGCTGGCGCGGCTGGCGGCGTCACAGGGCCGCTGCGGCGGGCCCCGCGTCCTTCCAGGCCGGCGCCATGGCCGGCGCGCCGAAGCGGTAGCCCTGCAGGCAGTCCACGCCCAGCGCCAGCAGCGTCTCGGCGTCGGCGTCGGTCTCCACGAACTCGGCGACGGTCGCCATGTCGAAGTTCCGGGCGATGCCCACCAGCGTGTCCACGAACAGCATGTTGTCCGGGCTGCCGGCGATGCCCCGCACGAAGCCTCCGTCGATCTTCACCCAGTCGGGCCGGAAGTCGCGCATGTGGCGGAACGACGAGTAGCCGGCCCCGAAATCGTCCAGAGCGATGGCGCAGCCGTGCGAGCGGACGCCGTCGAGGAAGCGTATCGTGCGCTCGGGGTCGCTGACGGCGGCGCTCTCGGTGAGCTCCACGATCAGCCGTTCGGCGCTGGACGGGTCGCGCTCGGCGGCTTCGCGCAGGTCGCGCAGCCAGTGCCGGTCCGCGGTGGTGCGCGCGGACACGTTGACCGAGAGCCGTTCCGTCGGATGCGCGCGCAGCGTCTCCAGGGCGACCCGCAGGATCCGCCGATCCAGCGTCGAGACCAGGTCGAGCCGTTCGATCTTGTGGATGAACTGGCCGGCGGCGGACCATTGGCCGTCATGGCGCAGCCGCGCGAGGCATTCGCGGAACGCGAGGCCATGCGGCGGCTTCGCCGAGACCACCGGCTGGAACGCAACGCCGATGTCGTTGTTGGTCAGCGCCTGCATGACGCTCCGGGCGCCGCCCCGCATCTCGGCCGGGCTCGCCCTGTCGCGGCGCGCGGAAGACCCGACGATGCAGACGCCGCGGCCCTCGGAACGGCCGGTCTCGTCATCGCCGGCGCGGGCGTCGTCGAGCGCGGCGAAGGCGCTGTCGAACGCCTCGGCGCCCGCCATGTGCGTCGCGGTCGTCGACCGCACGCCGATGCTGACGGTGGCGGTGATCGGTCCGAAGCCGATGTCGAAGGCGCGGCTGGCGACGTCGTCGGCGATCATGCGCGCGCTCACCGCCGTATCGCTCTCAGCGAAGTCGATGAGGGCGGCGGCGAACGAGAAGCTGCCGACCCGCGCCAGACCCGCGCCGTCGGGCAGGCTTTCGCGCAGGCGCCGGCCGACCGCGCGCGCGAGCGCGTCGCCAGCGTCGAAACCGTAGCCGCGGCTGAATTCGCGCATTCCGTCGACGCCGAAGATCATCAGCGCGACTGGCGTCTCCGGCGGCAGGGTCGCGGCCAGCGCCTCCAGGCTGCGACGGAGCCCCGCGCGGCCGCATTCCGCCGGCTCGGGAGGAGCCGGGGCATGTGCGGCGTCGGGAACGGCGCTCACCGGCGGCGTCGTGTCCGCGTCGTCGCCAAACGAACGACGCCCGAACCCCAGCGCGGCCGCCATGTCCATCAGTCTCGATAGGGAAACGCGCATTTCTCTCCCCGGCGCGCAAGCTGCCGACCGCAAGCTTAGGCGTCGGCTGTCAACAGAGCGTAAAGCGGGCGCGCGGGGCTCACGCCTCTCCGGGAAAGCCCCGACTTCGCCCGCCGCCCGCCTCGCCGGGGCCGCATTCGCCGCCATGCTGGCGCGGTTGGCCCTCTTGCGCGCCCTTCCGGCGGCGCGTCGCGCGTCCGGCGCGGCCTCCGGGCGCGCGGCCTCCGGGCGCGGGGCCTCCGGGCGACTGGCCGCGTTGACACGCCCCGTCGCAGGGGCGAGGAGCGGTGCGGGTCAAAGGAGGCGTTCAGGGCATGGGAGCGACGCGACGCTCGGGCATGGGAGCGACGAGACGCTCGGGGCTGCGGGCGGGGCTGCGGGCCGCAGGCGCGCTGACGGCGGGGCTGACGGCCGTGGCGCTGGCCGCTCTCGGGCTCGGCTGGGCCGCCGCCGGCGCCGTGGAGGCCGGCCTTCAGGCCCGCGTGTCCGGTGGTCTGAACGCCGCCGGCCACCGCTGGGTCGAGGTGCGGGTGGACGGCGCCCGGGTGAGCCTCTCCGGCATGGCGCCCGACGCCGGGGCCGCGGCCGACGCCCTTCGGGTCGCGGCGCAGGCCTCGGGTCCGTTCGCCTCGCTCGAGGACGGCGTCGCAGCCGCCCCGCCGCTCTCGGCGCGGTTCGAGGCGGCTGTCGCGGCCGCCGCGCCGGCGCAGTCCCTCGAGATCCTTCGCGACGGCGACGGCGCGGCGATCCTCGGCGTGGCGCCCGACGCGATGGCGCTCAGACGGATCGTGGCGCGGCTCTCGCGCCTGATCGGCGCGCCGGTGGACGCCTCGCTGGCCCGGGCGCGGGAAAGCGGCGACCCGTGGCCGCACTGGGCCGAGATCGAGCGCGCCGGGGTCGCGGCGGCGGCGGCGACGCCGCTCGGCCGGGTGACGCTCGCGCCGGGCCGCCTCTCGGTGTCGACGCCCGGACCCGGCGCGGACGAGGGCCGACCGGACAGCGGGAAGGCGCTCGCCGACGCGCTGGAGCGCCTCAAAGACTCGGGCGTCGAGGTCTCGATCGAGGAGGCCGCGCTCGGACCGCTGCGCGCCGAGCCGGGCGCCGCCGCGGCCGGTCCGCGCCTGTCGCCCGAAGCGCCGGCGCCCGACGCGACATGGCTCGCGATCTCCTCGCATCCGGGGGGCGTCGCGCTGAGCGGGGCGGCGCCCGATGCGGCGAGCCGCATGGCGATCGCCTCCTACGCCGCCGCCGCCTTCGTCGGCCGCCCGCTGGACAGCGACGGATTTCTCGCGCCCGGGGAGCCCGCGCCTGGGGAAGTTGAGGCGCGGGAAGCGGTTCCCGCCTCGGCCCCCGACGGATGGCGCGCCGCCGCGCTGGCCGCCGTGGATGCGCTCTCGCGGCTGGAGGGCGGCGCGGCGCGGGTCGGCGACGGCGCGGCGTCGCTGCGCGGCCGGACGCTGGAGGCGGCGGCGGCGCGCGAGGCCGACGCCGCGCTCGCCCCCCTGCGCGAGCGCGGCTGGACCGCCGAGACCCGCGTCACCGTCGATCTCGCCGCCCGCGCGGCCGCCATGCGTCTCGGCGCCCCGGCCTGCGCCGCCGCCATGGCCGAACAGGCCGCGGCGGACCCGATCCTGTTCGCGCCAGGAGAGAGCGTTCTCGCGGCGGACGCCTCGCCTGCGCTCGACGCTCTGGCGGCGATCCTGCCGCGCTGCGAGGGCGGCGTCGTCGAGGTCGGCGGGCACACCGACAGCCAGGGCTCGGCCGACTACAACCTCGCCCTCAGCGCAAGCCGCGCCGAGGCGGTCGCCGCGGCGCTGGCCGAGCGCGTCGCGCTGCGGGTCGCGCTTTCCGCCAAGGGCTACGGCCCGACGCGCCCGATAGCCGACAACGACACCGAGGAGGGCCGGGCCAGAAACCGGCGGATCGCCTTCACGGCGCCGGTGGCCGCCGTCTCCGAACCGGAAACGGAGACGTCGCGCTCGGCGGCGGGGGAGGGCAGGCCATGACGCGCCTCGCCCTCGCCGCCGCCATCGCCCTCGTCCTGCTCGCCGCCTTCGGCCTCGGCTGGCTCGGCTGCGCGCTCTGGCGCCGACGCGCCGCCCGCCGCGGCGACGGCGGCCATGTCGAGCGGATCGGCGCGCTCGCCGCGCGTCTGCACGCCACCGAGGTCGAGGCCGCCGCCGCGCTGCGCCGCGCCGAAGCCGCCGAGGCGGAGGCGGCGGCGGTGCGCGCGGCGCTGCAAGGGGCCGAGGCCGCCGCCCGCGCCGCCGCCGGCGCGGAGCACGCCGCCGCCCTGCGCGAGGCGAAGGCCGAACTCGCCGCGGCCATGGGCGCCCTCGGCGACGCCCGCCGTGAAGTGGCCGCGTTGCGCCGGGCGTCGACCGCGCCTTCCGACACCGCCTGACGGCGCGGACGGGCGGCCCGGCTCAGCAGCCCCCGCCGGGGCCCGCCTCGCGCCGCCAGCGCTGCGTCGCGCCGAACAGCGGCGCGCCGACATAGCCGCGCAGCCGCAGCGCGTCAGGCGCGTCGAGCCGCATCGTCGCGCTGTAGGTCTCGCCGTCCTCGGCGGAATAGATCGTCCCGCCTTCCCAGGCGTCGCCCGAACCGTTCCCGTCGCGCGTGAAGCCGCCGAGCAGCGCCATGCCGCAGATCGGCCTGTCGCGCAGCGCGGCGTCCGGGTTGCGGCGGTCGCGCAGGGGCGCGCCGTTCGCGCCGAGCGGATCGCGCAGGCCGACGATGCGCCCGCACGCCGCCTCGCCGCAGGGCGCGATCTCCACGACCGCCGCGCCGCTCTCGACCCGCCAGAAGCCGAAAGCCCCGTCGTCGGCCAGCGCCGCGCCGGCCGCGGCCCCCGCGCCGAGCGCGAGCGCCGCCATGGTTCTCATCCGCATTCCAGCCATCCCCGCTCCGCGCCCCGCGATGTTGCAAACCGCCGCGGCCATGCTATCCCGCCGGGCGGGAACAGTCTTGGAGGACGCGATGGACGGGACCGACGCCCTGGACGGGCTTGAGGGCCTGCGCGCCGGCTTTCTCGGCCGCATCGCCGAGGCAGGGGACGAGGCGCAGCTCGAGGCCGCGCGCCTCGCCGCGCTCGGCAAGAAGGGCGAGGTCGCGCTGCGGATGCGCGAGCTGGGCAAGATGACGCCGGAGCAGCGCGCCGAGGCGGGCCCCGCGCTTAACGCGCTGAAGGACGAGTTGCTCGCCGCGCTCACCGCGCGCAAGGCGTCGCTGGCCGACGCCGCGCTCGCCGAACGCCTGCGCACCGAGTGGCTGGACGTCACGCTCAGCCCGCGCACGCTCGGCCCCGGCGTCGGGCAGGGGAGCGTCCACCCGGTGAGCCAGGTCACCGACGAAGTCATTGCGATCTTCGGCGACATGGGCTTCGGCGTGCAGGAAGGCCCGCAGATCGAGGACGACTGGCACAATTTCGACGCCCTCAACATCCCGCCCGAGCACCCCAGCCGCACCGAGATGGACACCTTCTACATGGCGCGGCTCGACGGCGACGACCGCCGCCCCAACGTGCTGCGCACCCATACCTCGCCGGTGCAGATCCGCGGCATGCTGGAGCACGGCGCGCCCTGCCGCTTCATCTGCCCGGGTCGCGTCTATCGCTGCGACTATGACCAGACGCACACGCCGATGTTCCACCAGGTCGAGGGCCTCGCCATCGACCGCGACATCACCATGGCGAACCTAAAATGGGTGCTGGAGGAGTTCTGCCGCCGCTTCTTCGAGGTCGAGGGCGTCGAACTGCGCTTCCGCGCGAGCCACTTCCCGTTCACCGAGCCCTCCGCCGAAGTCGACATCCGCTGCTCCTGGGCCGGCGGCGTGCTCAGGATCGGCGAGGGCGACGACTGGCTGGAGATCCTCGGCTCGGGCATGATCCACCCGCATGTCCTGCGCTCCGGCGGGATCGATCCGGAAGTCTGGCAGGGCTTCGCCTTCGGCATGGGCATCGACCGCATCGCGATGCTGAAATACGGCATGCCCGACCTGCGCGCTTTCTTCGAGGGCGACCTGCGCTGGCTGCGCCACTACGGCTTCTCGGCGCTCGACATGCCGGGCGCCGCCGACCGCTGAGCGCGTCCGGGCGAGGCGGCCCGCCGCGCGCGGGCGCGGGCGCAAAGGCTCAGGCGGCGGCGAGGCGCCGGCGTCGCGGCAGCCTCACGGTGAAGGTCGTGCCCACGCCGACCTCGCTGCCGACCTCCACCCGGCCGTCATGCATGTCGACGAAGTGCCGCAGCAGGTGCAGGCCGATGCCGCTGCCGGGCCTGCCTTCCGATGTCGAGGCGCGGAAAAACCGCGTGAACAGCAGCTCGACCTCGTCCGGCGGGATGCCGACGCCCTCATCGGAGACGCTCACCACCGCCTCGTCCCCTTCGAGCATCGCGCGCACCGTGACGGTCGAGCCCGCATCCGAATACTTGACGGCGTTCGACAGCAGGTTCGAGACGATCTGGCGGATCAGCACCGGGTCGCCGGTCATGGCGATCGACGGCTGCAGATGCGTCAGCACGGTCCGCTCGCGGGCGAGGTCCGCCGACGCGCGGCATTGCTCGCGCACGATGTCGGCGAGGTCGGTCGGCTGCGGGTTGAACTCGATCTTTCCCGCCTCCATGCGCTCCGACTGGAGCACGCTCTCCATCAGCTGGACGATGCGGCGGACGGCGGCGCGGATCTCGTCTGCCTTCTCGGCTTCCGCCTCCCGCGCCTCGCGTCCCGCCGCGCGGCTGATCTGACGCGCCCGCCCGTCGATGATCGCGAGCGGCGTGCGGAACTCGTGGCTGACCATCGCGACGAACTCGCGCTGGAGGCGGTTGAGCCGGCGTTCGGCGTCGAGCCGCTCCGTCAGCTCCGCGTTGAGCCGCAGGATCTGCGCGTCGCGTTCCGTGGCCAGGGCGATCTCGCGTTCGAGAGCGGCGGTCTTGCACTCGAAGGACGCGATGGAGGGCGTCCGGAGCACCTGCGGCGCCAGCGGCCAGAGCGCCGCCGCGGTCGCGACCGAGACGACCGCGGTGCCCGCCTTCACCATTCCCTCCACGCCGTAGTCGGGAACCCACATCGTCCAGACGCCCATGAGATGCGTGGCGCTGCAGGCGAGAATGAAGGCGCTGAAAAGCAGGGCGATGCGCCGGGGAATCAGATCGGGACGGCGCAGGGTGAGCGCGATGAGGACGAGGGGGATCGACATGTAGCTGAGCGCGATGGCCGCGTCGGAGACGACATGCGCCCAGAACAGCTTGGGATCCCAGAGAAGGCAGTATCCGTGCGGCTGAAATCCTTCGCGCGCGAAGAACTCGTACACCCAAGTCAAGGCGAGCACCTGTTGCTACGAGGTCGGACAAGGCGACCTGCGGCCCACAAAACACCGCAGAGCAAACAAAGCGTTACGTCGCGCCGGTCGACGGGCGCCGACGCGGCCGGCGCGGCGGCTCAACCGGCGGCGGCCTGCGTCCGCGCGCATGCCGCATCGTCCGCCGCATCGTCCACCGGCCCGCTCGCCGGCCCGCTCGCCGGTCCGTCGTCCGGGCGGTCGAGCCATTGGTCCACCGCGTGCTTGAGCAGGTCGCCGAGAATGGGTTTGGCGAGATGGTCGTCCATGCCGCTGTCGAGGCACCGTGTCCTGTCGCCCTCGAAGGCGTGCGCGGTGAGGCCGACGATCGGCGTGCGGGGCGCGCCGGTTTCGGCCTCGAGCGCGCGGACGCGCCGCGTCGCCTCCAGCCCGTCCATCACCGGCATCGAGATGTCCATCAGCACAAGGCGCGGGCGCTGCGAGACGAAGGCCTCGATCGCTTCGGCGCCGTTGGCGGCCGAGGCGTGGCTGAGGCCCATGCGCCCCAGCATCTCTTCCGCCACGAGGCGGTTCACGTCGTTGTCGTCCACCACCAGCACGTCCGGCCGCCCGGTCCCGGCGTTGCGGCCGCCGGTCCCGGCCCGCGCGGCGGCGGGCGGCTCTGCTGGGTCGGCCCCCGCATACCCGCCGCCGTCGACATCGATGCGCGGGGCGGGCGCGTCGTCCGCGAGCACGTCCATGATCGCGTCGAGCAGGGCTGAGGCGAGCGTCGGCTTCACGAGCGCCGCGTCCGCGAGGCAGCCGGACCCGGTCGCGTCGTTCTCCAGCGAACTGAGCAGTATGACGCGGGTCGCCGCGATCGCGTGCGCGCCCCGGATCTCGCGCAGGACGTCCTCGCCCGACATGCCCGGCATGTGGCGATCGAGGATGACCAGGTCGAAGGGCGCGCCCTGCGCCGCCGCGCGCCGCAGCTTGACCAGTCCCTCGCGCCCGGAGGCCGCCGCCGCCTCGTCGAAGCGCCAGGCCCCGAGCTGCTCCTGCAGGATCAGCCGGTTGGTCTCGTTGTCGTCGATCACGAGGACGCGGGTCCCGACGATCTCCGCCGGCGGCGCGCGGCGCGCCTCCGGGCCGGCATGGACGGGCAGCTCGACCGACAGCCAGAACGTCGAGCCTTCGCCCGGCGTCGACTGCGCCCCGACGGCGCCGCCCATCAACTCGGCGAGGCCCTTGCAGATCGCAAGGCCGAGGCCGGTGCCCTCCTGCTTGCGCGTTCGGCCGCCGTCGGCCTGCGTGAACTTGTCGAAGAGGCGGTCGATTTCCTCGCTGCGGACGCCGATGCCGCTGTCGCGCACCTCCACCCGCAGAACGGCCGCGGCGCCGTCCTTGGACGGCGTCGCCGTCACGTCGAGCTCGATCTGCCCGGCGTCGGTGAACTTCACCGCGTTGCTGAGGAAATTGACGATGATCTGCCGCAGCCGCGCGAAGTCGCCCACCAGCCGATCCGGGGCGTCAGGCGCGATGCGCACCACGAAGTCGAGGTTCTTCGCGGCCGCGGCCCTGGCCACGAGCCCGGCCGGCTCGCTCACCAGCCGCGAGAGCTTGAAGGGCTGCGGCGACAGCCTGAGCTGCCCGGCGTCGATCTTGGAGAAGTCGAGAATCTCGTTGATCAGCCCCAGCAGCGCGTGGGCCGAGGAATTGATGATGTCGATGAAGGTGCGCTGGCGCGCGTCGAGCCGGGTGCCGGCCATCAGCTCCGCCATGCCGATGACGCCGTTCATCGGCGTGCGGATCTCGTGGCTCATGGTGGCGAGGAAGTCGCTCTTCGCGGCCTCGGCGGCGCGTGCGCGCCGGTTCTCCGCGCGGAGCGCCGCGTTGTCGGCTGCGAGGCGGCGGGCCAGGGGCGCATACACGGTCACGTAGGAGAAGAACGCGCCGAGCAGGGACGACAGCAGCACGACCCCCGACAGGATGACCGGGATCGATTCCGCCTCATAGGCCTCCGATTGCAGAAGCGTCGAGACGGCGGCGATGGCCCCGACGGTGTCTGCGTTGAGGGCCTGCGAGAACGTCGTGATGGCGAGCAGCTCGTCCATCGACAGGGGACCGCGGCCTGCGACGACCGGGGCGGCCGTCGCGATGAGTTCGGCCACCACCACTTCCAGCGGCTTCGCGCCGTCAAGGGGCTGCGCGCCTTCGCGCTCCTCCCAGATTTCCATCAGGGCGCGCGGCATCCTGCCGCCTTTGAGACCCAGCGCGTCCGCGGCCGCCTCGGGGTCGACGCCGAAGGCCGCCGCGACGCCGTCGACAGACGCGGCCGAAATCGCGTCGTGGCCGGTCCGGCCGCCGTCCTCGTCGCTCGCCCGGATCGCGCCGTAGAGCAGGAGCACATCGACGAAGGCTGCGCGCGCCTCCCGACGGTCCGGGCCGCTGCTGAACGCCGTCCGCAGCATTTCGGCCTCCAGCGTCCTCAGCGCGCGCCCGAGCTGGCCGAAGCTGACCACATAGCGGATCTGGACCGAGTGGCGGTCAAAGTAGATGACGGAGGCGGTCGTCGCGATGCAGACGGGAATCAGCGTCATCGCGAGCGCGGCGACGAAGCGCCGCCCGAGAACCCGTCGGAAAGGCCGCTCAGCCGTCTCGCTCTGATCCTGCCGCAGCGTCATCGGCTTCCGATTCCCGTCGCAGGCCCGCCCTCGCGCCCGGTCGCGCGAGACGGCCGAACGACTTGCGCTGCGATCCTAACCGGATGGTCCTTAACGGCTTCTGTGCGGGCGGCGCCCTGCCGCCGCCGTGCGGCCTGCGCGTCGCGTCCATTGTCCGGGAGAGAAGGCATGATGGGCCAGCCGGGGCGGCTGATCGCCAGGGCCGGCGCCGGGGGACTGCCTGCGCAACTCACTCACTGACCCGACGCGCTACGGTTGTCACTACTGGCGGCCATCCCCCGGCCCCTGTCGTTGTCGCACGGGGCCGGGGGTGCGACTGTGCCGCCCGTCACACCCGCGCGCGACGGGCGATGCTCGGCGTCAGCCGTAGACGAGGTTCGGCAGCCAGGTGATCAGCTGCGGAAACACCATGCACATCACGAGACCGAACACCTGGATCGCCAGGAACGGCAGCGCCGAGGCGAAGATGCGCATCATCGGGATCTCGGGCGGCGCGACCCCGCGAAGGTAGAAGAGCGCATAGCCGAAGGGCGGCGACAGGAAGCTCATCTGCATGTTGACGAGGTAGAGCACGCCGAACCACAGCACGAGGTCGTTGGGGTCGTCGAAACCGAACGCCTCGGGTCCGAAGGCGCGGATGATCGGCACGAAGATCGGCACCGCCAGCAGCAGGATGCCGACCCAGTCGAGGAACATGCCCAGCAGGATCAGGATCACCTGCATCAGGATCAGCACGCCCCACGGCCCGAGCCCCGTGGCCGCCACCGCCTCCTGCACGAACTGCTGGCCGCCCTCCAGCACGTAGAGGCCGACGAATATGGTGGCGCCGAACATGATCCAGATGACCATGGCGGAGGCCTTGAGCGTGGTCAGGCACGCCTCGCGGATCGTCGGCCAGTCCAGCCGGCGATGGATCGCCGCCACGATGAAGGCGCCGAAGGTGCCGATGCCGGCCGCCTCGACCGGCGTTGCGACGCCGGTGAAGATCACGCCGAGCACCACCACGATCAGCACCAGCGGCGCCGCCATGTTGCCGATGAGCTGCAGCTTCTCCGTGCTGGAGACGCGCTCCTCTTCGGGGATCGGCGGGCCGTAGCCGTCGAAGGCGTAGCTCATCACGGTGACGTAGACGATGTAGAGCCCCGACAGCATCAGGCCGGGGATGACCGCGCCGATGAACAGTTCACCCACCGACTGCTCGGCGACGACGGCGTAGATGATCGCGAGGATCGAGGGCGGGATCAGGATGCCCAGCGTGCCGCCGGCCATGATCGCGCCCATGGCGATCTCGGGGTTGTAGTCGCGCTTCAGCATCGCCGGCAGGGCGATGATGCCCATGGTGACGACCGCGGCGCCGATCACGCCGACCATCGCGGCGAGGATGGTGGAGGCGATGATCGTCGCCGCCGCCAGCCCGCCCTTCACGCCGCCCAGCAGCTTGTAGATGACATCGAACATCTCGTTGATGATGCCCGCCCGCTCCAGCATCGCCGCCATGAAGATGAACAGTGGAATCGCGGAAAGCTGGTAGTTCGTCATCAGCGGGAAGATGCGGCTCGGCACGATGTTGAGCGTCTGCGCGTCGCCGAGCAGGAACAGGAACACGCAGGCGAGCCCGCCGGTGACGAAGGCGAGCGGCAGGCCCGCCATCAGCACGATGATCAGGCTGCCGAACATCAGCAGCGTCAGCCAGTCGATCGGGATGTCGAGACCCATGGCTCAGGCCCTCCCGCGGCTGGCGTCGCCCACGGCGGCGATGTCGCCGGCGAGCTTGGAGACGCCCTGGAGCAGCAGCAGAAGGCCGCCCAGCGCGATGGCCCACTTGAACGGCCAGTAGGCGATCTGCCACTCCGAGAAGCCGAGTTCGTTGATCTGCGTCGCGTCCATCGCGAAGATCCAGCCGGTCACCAGGATCGTTCCAGCGAAGATGAAGAAAAATACGCTGGTGAACAGGTCCACGAGGGCTTTACGCATCGGCGACCAGTTGGCGTAGAAGATGTCCACCTTCACATGAGTGTCGGTCAGCATAGCGTAGGCGCCGGCGATGAGGTACTGCATGCCCAACATGAGATACATGCCCTCATGGGCCCAGTTGGTCGGCGAGTTGAAGACATAACGAGCGATAACCTCGTAGTAGTAGACGATCACGGCGATGACCGCCCAGTAGCTGACGAACTCGCCGGTAAAGAAGCTCACGCGGTCGATGGCTCCGCGCCATCCCTCGCCGATATGGGCGGCGTCGTCCTTCGCCTCGGCGGTCTCGGTGTGCGGCTCCGCGGGGCCGTCGTCGGCGCGCGCCTGCGCCGCCCGAACGAGCCAGGGCAGCGCGACCGCGTCGAACGCCATCAGCGCGAGGCTCACGCAGAGCGTGCCGAAGGCGATGTTGGTCCAGAAGGCGCGGGTCTCCGACGCCGCCTCCAGCGCGGGGCGGGCGTCGGCAAGCGACGCCTCGGCCTCCGCCAGCCGTTCGCGGGCCGTCGCCACGGTCTCGCGTTCGCGTGAGAGCGCGCGCTCGGCGCGGGTCTGCGCGAAGCTGCCCGCCTCCGCGGCGGCGAGCGCGGCCTCCAGCTCGGCGAGGCGCACGTCGGCGCCGTCGACGCGGGGCTGCTGGCGCTCGATGCTCTGCTCGGCGACGCGCAGGACGTTGGCGGCGTCTGACTGGATGTTGCGCGCCTCGCGCCCCTCGGCGTTCGCCCACAGCATGCCGACGACCAGCGGCACGAAGAGCAGACCCCACAGGTTGCGCAGATAGAAGCGGTGCAGGCCGAACAGGCCGCCCGTGACGAGGATGAAATAGCCGATGGGCAGCGAGTACTCGGTGATCCGCCCGCGGCGCGCCATCACCATGGCGACCAGCGGGAACAGGATCAGCGTCGCCCAGTAGACCCAGTGCGGCATGTCGAAGCTGATGCTTGGCATAAGCGCCTTCCAGCAGGGGAAAGACCAAGGCCGCGGCGCCGCCGCCGGCCGGGACGAAAGACGGCCCCGGTGGGAACCGGGGCCGCTCCGTCAGGCGATGTTCGCGCGGCTCAGAGGTCCAGCGAGTGCCCGGCCAGCAGCGCGTCGTCGACGTAGCCCAGCGAGCCGGACTT
Source organism: Rubrimonas cliftonensis (assembly GCF_900107585.1). GTDB lineage: Bacteria > Pseudomonadota > Alphaproteobacteria > Rhodobacterales > Rhodobacteraceae > Rubrimonas > Rubrimonas cliftonensis. The sequence continues at coordinate 30,181 of NZ_FNQM01000019.1, forward strand.
CATGTAGTCGAGATGGATCTTGAACACGCGCCTGGAGGCGTCGTCACGGTTGGCGTACTTGAACCAGATCGGCACGGCGACTTCGGTCATGATCTCGACGTCGTCCTGGCTGAGGCGCGTGACTTCGGTGCCGTCGGCCTCGAACTTGACCCAGCTCTCCTGATCCGCCTTCTGGATCGCGGCGTGGTGGTGGATGGAGTAGCTCTGCGTCTCCATCTCCACGAACTGCTTCATCTGCGGGCTCAGCGCGTCCCAGGCGGCCTGGCCTACGGTGAGGTCCATGAGGTCGACCGGCTGGTAGACCGACATGAAGCCCGCCGGGCCCATCGAGATGTACTTCGTGACCTGGCTGAAGCCGAGGGCGTAGTTCACCGCCGGACCAACGTAGTCGGCCACGTCGATGGTGCCCTTCTCCAGAGCGGGGAAGATCTCCGAGCCGGGCAGCAGGGTCGTCTCGGCGCCGATCTCGGAGAACAGCTCCGCCACCATGCCGCCGGGCACGCGCATCTTGCGGCCCGCGAAGTCGTCGATCGAGCGGATCGGCACCTTCGAGTGGATGATGTTCGGGCCATGATGGATCGGGCCGACGAAATGCATGCCCTGCGCGGCATAGAGCTCGCGGGCGATGTCGAGGCCGCCGAGACCGTAATAGAACACGTCGAACTCGTGCGGGTTGCGCAGGCCGAGCGGATAGGAGGTGAGGAACACCGCCGCCGGGATGATGCCCTGCGCATAGATCGTGAACGGGTTCACGGCCTCGAGCACACCGTTCTTCACGGCGTCGTAGAGCTGGAAGTCGCCCACGACGTCGTTGGCGCCGAAGGGCGTGAAGGCCAGCTCGCCGCCGGTCTTTTCCTGGATGCTGGCGCACCAGTCCTTGAAGATCTGCAGGCCGGCGCCGCCGGGCCAGGACGTCTGCACGCGCCAGGTGGTCGTCTGGCCCTGCGCCGTGGCGATGGCCGGCGCGGCGAGAACGGCGCCGGCGCCGAGGGCGCCCGCGCGCAGGAAGTGTCGACGGTTCGTGAAGTCGGTCATCTGGATAGCCTCCCGTTGGATCGCGGCGCAGCAGGGCCGCGACGGGGCCGCTTGACGGGCCCGCATCGCTTTGCCTACCGCGCGATCAGTCGGAGAGCAATGATGTCGCAGTCGCGAGGCAATCGCGATTGCGTTTGTTGCGGCGCAGTATCGGGCTGCGCGGCGGTCGGAGGCGGGCGCAGGGCGGTCGCGGCGATTGACGCCGCCGCGCCGGCGGGCGAAAGCGCCGGCATGTCCGCAGGCAACCCGATCAACGCAGTGATCGTCGGCGCCGGCCCGGCGGGCCTCGCCGCGGCGGAGACGCTCGCGCAGGGCGGGGCGCGCGTCACGGTGCTGGAGCGGATGCCGAGCGCTGCCCGCAAGTTCCTGATGGCCGGGCGCGGCGGGCTGAACCTCACCCACGCCGAGCCCGAGCCGGTCTTCCGCGCCCGCTATGGCGGGGCCGCCGTCCCGCTCGCCGCCGCGCTCGACGCCTTCCCCCCGCAGGCGCTGCGCGACTGGGCCGACGGGCTGGGGGCGGAGACCTTCACGGGCTCCTCGGGCCGTGTCTTTCCCAAGGCGATGAAGGCCTCGCCGCTGCTCAGGGCATGGCTGCGGCGGCTTGAGGGGCTTGGCGTGCGGCTGGTCACGCGGGCGCGCTGGACGGGCTTCGTCGAGGGCGGCGTGAGCGTGGAGGGCGCCTACCCGATCGCCGCGCAGGCGGTCGTGCTGGCCTGCGGCGGCGCGAGCTGGCCGCGGCTGGGGTCCGACGGCCGCTGGACCGCCGCGCTGCCGCCGGGCGCCGTCGCGCCGCTGGTCCCGGCCAACTGCGGCTTCCGCGTCGACTGGCCCGAGGGCTTCGCGGCGCGCTGGGCCGGCGTCCCCCTCAAGGGCGCGGCCTTCTCCCATGGCGGGACGAGCCTGCGCGGCGAGGCGACGGTGACGGCGCAGGGCGTGGAGGGCGGCGCGATCTACGCGCTCTCGGCCGCGCTGCGCGAGAGCGTCGCGCGCGACGGCGCCGCGGCGCTGGCGGTCGATCTCAAGCCCGACCTGTCCGCCGCGAAGCTCGCCGCGAAGCTCGAAGCGCAGCGCCCGGGCCTCTCGCGCGCCAACCGTTTGCGCCGGCTCGGGCTGTCGCCGCTCGCCGCGGCGCTGGCGCGGCTGGGCGGGGAGGCGTCCAAGCCGGAGGCGCTCGCCGCCGCTATCAAGGCCGTCCCGCTTCGGCTGACGGCGACGGCGGGGCTGGAGCGCGCGATCTCCACCGCCGGCGGCCTGCGCTGGGATGCGCTGGACGCGACGCTGATGCTGCGCGACCGCCCCGGCGTATTCGCCTGCGGCGAGATGCTGGACTGGGAGGCGCCCACCGGCGGCTACCTGCTTCAGGCCAGCATCGCCACGGGCCGGCTTGCGGGAAGCTCGGCGCTCGACTGGCTTTCCCGCGAGGCCCCGCCGGGCTAAGACCCCGCCCGACGACCGGGGAGAGCGTTCATGTCCTACAACAGCTTCGGCCACCTGTTCCGCGTCACCACCTGGGGCGAGAGCCATGGCCCGGCGCTGGGCGCGACGGTGGACGGCTGCCCGCCCGGCGTGCCGCTGAGCGAGGCTGACATCCAGCCCTGGCTCGACCGCCGCCGCCCCGGCCAGAGCCGCTACACCACCCAGCGGCAGGAGCCCGACCAGGTCGAGATCCTCTCCGGCGTCTACGAAGGCCGTGCGACGGGCGCGCCGATCCAGCTGATGATCCGCAACCAGGACCAGCGCTCGAAGGACTATTCCGAGATCGCCGAGAAATTCCGCCCCGGCCACGCCGACATCGCCTATCACCTGAAGTACGGCCTGCGCGACCCGCGCGGCGGCGGGCGCTCCTCGGCGCGCGAGACGGCGGCGCGGGTGGCCGCCGGCGGCGTCGCGCGCGCGGCGCTGGCGATGCTGGCGCCGGGGCTGCGCGTGCGCGGCGCAATGGCGGCCATGGGCGCCCACGCCGTCGAGCGCGCGCGGTGGGACTGGGCGGAGGTCGACCGCAATCCCTTCTTCTGCCCCGATGCCGATACGGCGGAAGCGTGGGGCGTGGAGCTCGACGCCATCCGCAAGGCCGGCGCCTCAATCGGCGCGGTGATCGAGGTGCGCGCCGAGGGTGTGCCGCCGGGCCTCGGCGCGCCGATCTACGGCAAGCTCGACGCCGACATCGCGGCCGCGCTCATGTCGATCAACGCCGTCAAGGGCGTGGAGATCGGCGCGGGCTTCGCCGCCGCCGCGCTCGACGGGGTCGAGAACGCCGACGAGATCAGCATGGGCCCCGACGGGCCGGTGTTCGCCTCCAACCACGCCGGCGGCATTCTGGGCGGCATCAGCACCGGGCAGGACGTCGTGGCGCGCTTCGCGGTGAAGCCGACCTCCTCGATCCTCACGCCGCGCGCCACCATCACTCGCGCCGGCGAGCCGACCGAGATCGTCACCAAGGGCCGCCACGACCCCTGCGTGGGCATCCGCGCCGTGCCGGTCGGCGAGGCCATGCTCGCCTGCGTCCTGCTCGACCACGTCCTGCGCGACCGGGGGCAGACGGGGGGCGTAAGGGGACAAATCGGTTAGTTGTACTTTTTGTGGCTTTTAACGACGGAGGCGCACATAGGCTCTAAAAACTGGATCTAAAAATTCGTAGGTCCCACGTAGATCAGCCTTTTTAACGAGAGCGGGTCCAAATTTTTTGTCAATTAGCCTTGGAACAAGTTGATCCATATGGTCGATCTCTAGTTCCTGTGCTGTTGAACGCACACTTTTTAAGCTTACGCCACCTTCGATGTCATCAAGTGAAACTTGTTCTTCTGCAAGCAATGTCAAAAGTGTAGCCCGGCCTTCGCTGTCCCCTATGGCGTTTTGATATCGCCTTTCAAGGGTTGGAAAAGCTTCTCCCTTGCGTATATCATCCAAAACCATATTCAGCACCGTGATGCCAATATCGTTTGAGCCAGTTTGATTCCCCTTTTCGACGCAAGACTTTCCGATCAATTGAGCAAAGTACGTATATCCCAGCGATATTTCATGTATTTTATTTATTACCTGCTCTTCGGATTTTATATGACCGCCGAACAATTCTTCTGCGGTCGAAAATATCATTGAAATTTCGCTGAGGTTCATTGGAGTTACGTGCGCATACCCTTGCTCGACAAGGCGCTCGATTGACTCATGATCATCGACCAAATCGTTAAGGTCGTCTGAAATTCCAGATATCGCAAACTTTAATTTGTCCGAGCTAAGTGATTTGATTAAAGATCCAATTCCAGTTCTGTCCCTTATAATATCAAACTCGTCTATGAAAATTATAAGTCCGTCTCTCCTATTCCAAAAATTATTGTTATGGGGCACGATAGATGAGCAAAAATCTCTAAAAGTTTGAATAATATCAGATCTCAAATTTGCTGAATATTTTTCCGCATTTTCGCCTTTTGATCCCTACTTTAGAATTTTTAAATCGGTCGATTGATCGTTAGAATTACTTCTTGTGAACTCAGCCAGCTCTTTTCCCCGGTCTGGCACTAATCGCAGAAGGCCATCTTCAGAATCGGTATCAGTGCAAATCCGTAATAGTAACTCTTCGGCGTTCTCGATTTTCGAGTCACATGTGTAGAATACAGTATAATAACGTCTTTTTCTTTCGGGAATTAAATGGTGTAGCCCAGCGCGCGTGACAATCTCATAATCGCCATTCGCAATCAATTGTATTTGCCGCATGAGCGACGATTTCCCAACGCCCCGTTTTCCAAAAACAGCAATAAGACTTGAGGTAGTATTCACTGCTCGCATGGCGTTGCTGATAAGTTGCGTTCTGCCAACAAAACGTTGAGGATCTTTAATAACTGCAGAGGTGAATCCAACTTCAGGATCTAGTAGATGAAACATGATTGGCTCCTCGGTTGAGCGTACATTAACTGGTTTCTTGTGGGGTCAAAAGCCCCCGCAGCAGCGCGAGCGGGTGGGCGCGCAGGGTGAGGCGCAGGGCGACGTAGTCCTCCACCACCTGCTCGCCCTCGGTGAGCTTCGGCAGATGTGCCGCCGGCTCGACGATCCCCTCGCCGTCGGGCGCAAACAGCGGCAGCGGCGCGTCGCCGGCCACGGCCTTCGCGGCCCAGAGCGCCTCGCGCCGGTCGAGCCCGAGGCTTGCGAAGGCGTCGGCCTCCGCCAGCCGCGCCAGCGCGGGCGGCGGCGCGCCGGCGCGCCGCCAGACGTCCTCCACCGCCGCATAGCCGTTGCCGCGCGCAGCCGAAATCCAGCGCGCGTCCTCCTCGCCCAGCCCCTTGATCTGGCGGAAGCCCAGCCGCAGGGCGAGCGCCCCGTCGGCGTCGCGCTCGATGGCGTTGTCCCAGTAGCTCGCGTTGACGCAGACCGGACGCACCCGCACGCCATGGGCGCGGGCGTCGCGCACGATCTGCGCCGGGGCGTAGAACCCCATCGGCTGCGAGTTCAGCAGCGCGCAGGCGAAGATCGCGGGGTGGAAGCGCTTGATCCAGGCCGAGGCGTAGACCAGCAGCGCGAAGCTCGCCGCGTGGCTCTCGGGGAAGCCGTATTCGCCGAACCCCTCGATCTGGCTGAAGCAGCGTTCGGCGAAATCCGGCTCGTGGCCGTTCGCCAGCATCCCCGCCACGAAGCGTTCGCGGAAGGTGTGGATCGTGCCGGTCTTGCGGAAGGTGGCGAGCGCGCGGCGCAGGCGGTCGGCCTCGCTTGGGTCGAACCCGGCGCCGATGATGGCGATCTGCATCGCCTGCTCCTGAAACAGCGGCACGCCCAGCGTCTTGCCGAGCACCTCGCCGAGCGCGTTGGAGGGAAACGACACCGGCTCCTCGCCGCGCCGCCGCCGCAGATAGGGGTGAACCATGTCGCCCTGGATGGGGCCGGGCCGCACGATGGCGACCTCGATCACGAGGTCGTAGAAGCAGCGCGGGCGCATCCGCGGCAGGAAGTTCATCTGCGCGCGGCTCTCGACCTGGAACACGCCTACCGAATCCGCCGCGCACAGCATGTCGTAGACCGCCGGCTCCTCGGCGGGGATCGAGGCGAGCCCGTAGCGCACCCCGTGGTGCTGTTCGATCAGCGCGAAGGCCTTGCGGATGCAGGTGAGCATCCCGAGGCTCAGCACGTCGATCTTGAGGATGCCCAGCGCGTCGATGTCGTCCTTGTCCCATTCGATGACGGTGCGGTCCTCCATCGCGGCGTTCTCGATGGGCACGAGCTCGTCGAGCCGCCCGCTGGTGATGACGAAGCCGCCGACATGCTGGGAGAGGTGGCGCGGGAAGCCGGTGATCTCGCGGCAGAGCGCCAGCGTCAGGGCGAGGCGGCGGTCGGTCGGGTCGAGGCCGATCTCGCGGATGCGGTCCTCCGGCACGCCTTCGGAGCCCCAGCCCCAGGTCTGGCTGGCGATGGCGGCGACGGCGTCCTCCCCCAGCCCCATGGCGCGGCCCACTTCGCGGATGGCGCGGCGGGCGCGGTAGTGGATGACGGTGGCGCAGAGGCCGGCGCGCTCGCGGCCGTAGCGCCGGTAGATGTGCTGGATCACCTCCTCGCGGCGCTCGTGCTCGAAATCCACGTCGATGTCGGGCGGCTCGTCGCGGGCCTCGGAGACGAAGCGCTCGAACACCATCGAGCCGATCTCCGGCCCGATCGCGGTGATCCCCAGCGCGTAGCACACCACGGAGTTCGCCGCCGAGCCGCGCCCCTGGCACAGGATGCCGCGCGAGCGCGCGAAGGCCACGATGTCGCGCACTGTCAGGAAATAGCGCGCGTAGCCGAGCTTGCCGATGAGGTTCAGTTCGCGGTCGGCCATGGCGCGGGGTTTTTCGGGAACGCCGTCGGGGTAGCGCCAGGCGAGGCCCTCGGCGGCGAGCCGGGCGAGGCGCTCCTGCGCCGTCTCCCCGCCGCTTTCCTCGTCAGGGTATTCGTAGGCGAGCTGGTCGAGGGAGAAGCTCACGCGGCCCGCGATCTCCATGGTGCGGTCCACCGCCTCCGGGTGCGCCGCGAACAGGCGGCGCATCTCGGCCTCGTCGCGCAGCCGGGCCTCGGCGTTGGCCAGCGCGGCGCGGCCGAGCCGCTCGACCGTGGTCCCGAGGCGGATCGCGGTCAGCACGTCGGCGAGCGCCCGGCGGCGGGCGGCGTGCATCATGGCGCCGGAGAGGGCGACGAGCGGCGCGCCGCTCCGCTCCGCGAGGCGCGCGGCGGCCATGAGGCGCGCGGCGTCGCGGCCGTCATGGCGGGGGTGGGCGGCGGTGAAGACATGGCCGGGGAAGCGGCGCGTCCAGCGTCGCGCGGCCTGCGCCGTCAGGCCCGCGCCGCGCTGCGAGGGCGCCGCCTCTTGCGCGGGGTCGAGGTCTCCGCCGTGCAGCAGCAGGATCATGCCCTCGCCCCAGGCCTCGAGGTCTTCCGCGCGCAGGATGCAGGCGCCCTTGGCGGCGCGGCGCTTGCCGAGGGTGAGCAGGCGGCAGAGCCGGCCCCAGGCGGCGCGGTCGGTCGGGATGGCGGTGACGTCGGGGTGGCCCTCGAAGGCCAGCCGGCTCGCGGCGAGCAGCCGCGGCGCCGAGCGCGCCGCCAGCGCCACGGGCTCCGCCTTCGGCGCGGGGATGTTGCCGCCGGCGTCGTGCTTGCCGCGGGCGCCGCGCGCCGCGACGTCCGCAGAGGTGACGCCGCGCTTCTCGCGCAGCGCCGCCGCCTGCTCCCGCGCGATCTCGCGCGCCGCGACATGGGCGCGGACGACGCCGGCCAGCGTGTTGCGGTCGGCGATGGCGATGGCCTCAAGGCCGAGTTCCGCGGCGCGCGCCACCATCTCCTCGGGGTGCGAGGCGCCGGTGAGGAAGGTGAAGTTGGAGGTTGCGGAGAGGTCGGCGAAGGGCATGGGCGTTCATCCGCCTGGCGCGGCCGCTGGGGCGCGCGTAGCCTTGGCCCCATGGCGCACGCGGTCTTCACCCATGCCGACGGGTCGATCTATGACGACCACCCCGAGGAGCGCTATCATTTTCCGCGCACCTACCTGAACGCCGTGCGGCGCGCGGAGGGCGACTGGATCGTCTACTACGAGCCGCGCCGCGCCGCGGCGGGGGGCGGCGCCGGGCGTCAGGTCTATTTCGCCGTGGCGCGCGTCGTCGGGATCGAGCGCGACCCCCGCGACGAGGGGCATTTCTACGCCCGGATGGCCGACTACCTGCCGTTCCCGTCGCCGCCGGGGTTCCGCGAGGGCGACGCCTATCTCGAAAGCCTGCTGCGGCGCGCGGACGGCGCGACCAACAAGGGCGCCTTCGGCCGGTCCGTGCGCGACCTTCCGGCGCCGGAGTTCGACGCCATCTGCGCGCTGGGCTTCTCGGGGGTCAGGCCCGCGCTCGGTCCCGAGGACTGGGCGCAGGACTGGGCGCAGGACGCCTCGCCCGGCCTTCCCGAGCCCGCCGGCTTGTCCGATGTCGTGGCAGGCTTCGACCGGGGCGCGGCGCCGCGACGGATCGTTGAGCAGCTCGTCTCCCGGCCGTTCCGAGAGGCCGCCTTCGCGCGACAGGTCAAGGCGGCCTACGGCCAGACCTGCGCGCTGACCGGCCTGCGCATCCTGAACGGCGGCGGCAGGCCGGAGGTTCAGGCGGCGCATATCCGCCCGGTTCACCACGACGGCCCTGACACGGTGCGCAACGGCCTTGCGCTGAGCGGCACGGCGCACTGGATGTTCGACCGCGGCCTTGTCTCGGTGGATGACGACCTGTCGATCCTCGTCGCGCGCGACCGGCTGCCGGCCGAGGCGGCGCGGCTCCTGAACACGGACGGGCGGCTGCGCGCGCCGCCCGGCCCGGCGCTCAGGCCGCATCCGCGCTTTCTCGCGCACCATCGAGAGGCGATCTTCAAGGGTTAGGCGGCGCCGGGCCATGCGACTCGCTATGTTCCTCATTCGTTCGCGACGAACATAGCGCATCCGCCCGCAGGCGACAGCCGCTTGGCGCCGAACGTGGCGGAGAGGCCGCGCCCAGAGCCAGCCCCGCGGCGCGTCGGACGCCGCCCGTCTACCGCCTGAGGCCGACGATGCGCTCCCAGAGGCGGCGGACGCAGGCCTGCTGGCCGGCGCGGGCGACGTCGTCGAGCGGCAGGCCGCGCGCCTCGGCCAGCGCGGCCGCGGCGTCGGCCATCGCGGGGGGCAGGCCGGCGGGGAGGACGGGGGTTTCTGGGTTGGATGGGTCGATGATCGGCGCGGCGCGGTCGATCTCGGGGATTTCGGGGTCGGCGCGCAGGTTCACCCCGCAGCTCCGCGCGTCGGGCGTCACCGAGAAGGCGGCGACGGGGGCGAACTCGCCACGCCTGACGGCGTCCGAGAAGACGAAAGTGCTCCGCAGCCGGCCGTCCTCCAGAGCGGCGACGCTGAGATAGACCGGGCCGGGCGCCGGTTGGGCCAGAGCGCCGCCGCAGGCCAGCAGGGCTGCGAACGCGGCGGGCGCGGCGGCGCGCCGCATCGCGATCGCGGGCGCGCGCGGGCGCGTCACGGCGATCGAGGTCGGCGCGGCCAAGGTCTGCGCGGCCGGGGTCTGCGCGGCCGGGGTCTGCGCGGTCCGGCGCACGGCGGTTCGCCTCACGGCGGCTCCGGTCACAGCGGTTCCGGCCCGCGGGTGATCGCGGCGACGCCGGTGCGCGCGACGTCCATCAGGCCGAGCGGGCGCATCAGGTCCACGAAGGCGTCGATCTTCTGGGGCGAGCCGGTGATCTCGAACACGAAGCTCTCCAGCGTGCTGTCGACCACCTTGGCGCGGAAGGCGTCCTTCAGCCTCAGCGCCTCCACGCGCTTGTCGCCGGTGGAGACGACCTTGACCAGCGCCAGCTCGCGCTCCACCGCCGGGCACTCGATGGTGAGGTCGTGGACGTCGTGCACCGGCACCAGCCGCCCGAGCTGCGCCTTGATCTGCTCCAGCACCATGGGCGTGCCCGAGGTAACGATGGTGATGCGGCTCAGGTGGCCGGTATGGTCGGTCTCCGCGACCGTCAGGCTCTCGATGTTGTAGCCCCGCCCGGAGAACAGGCCGATCACCCGGGCCAGCACGCCGGGCTCGTTGTCCACCAGCACCGCCAGGGTGCGCCGCTCGACGCCCTCCTCGCGGCTCGCGCGCAGGTCGTAGGCGCTGTGGCTCGACGAGCCCTTCTCGATGTTGAGCGCGTTCATGGCGCGTCGTCTCCCCTTTCCGCGGCGGCGCTCATGGCGCCAGCCGCTCGACATCCTCGATGAAGTACGCCGCCGGCCCCTTGAGGATGAGGCCCTCGGACCAGTCGAGCGCCGCGCCGGCGACGGCGCGCGGCGCCTCGAGCTCCCAGCGTGCGTTGCGCCTGACGAAATCCAGCGAAAGCCGCGCCTCGTAGGTGCGGGGCGGGCCGAGCATGGCCTCGACGAGCGCCTTCTGCACGCTCTCGGGCATGTTGACCGCGCGGGAGAACAGCTCGACCTCCGCCGTCGCCTCGCAGGTCCGCCGCGCGTCGTCGCCGCGGCAGCGTCCGACCTCGACTGCGCGCACGGTCTGCGCCTGCAGCGGCAGCCCCATGAGCGCGACGCCCAGCGTGTTCGTGACGATGAAGCGCGTGCCGGACAGGGAGTGCTCGGTCACGACGCGCCCGATCCCTTCGGACACGTCCTCCTCTGGCGTGAGATCCTGCAGCGCCATCACCAGCGCGCGGCGCACGATCCGCGCGTCGGGCGCGCCGGGCGGGTGGCGCTCCGTCCGCCAGGCCGCGAGCGTTTCGCAGATCATCGCCTTGTCCTCTGGCGAATAGAGGGCTTCGCGCAACGCGGCGCTGTCTCGTCGCGCCGGCCCGCAGGGCGGAACGACGCAGGCGCCGGTCTCGGCGCAGCCGGGTTCGGCGGCGGCGGCTGCGGTCGCCTCGGCGCGGCTGGCCTCCGTCGCGACCCCCGCCGCGGCGAGGTCGAACGTCCCGAGGCCCGCCATCGCGGCAAGCGCGCCGAGGCTCTCGGCGGCGGAAAGCTCGCGCGTCTCGGCCTCGCGCCGGCCCACATGGTCGGCCGCGTCCGCCGGCCGGGGCCGCAGCACGATGGGCCGGCCGCCGCGCTGGGGCGCGACCAGCGAGACGGCGTCCACCGTGATCTCGGCCGCGTCGAGCGGATCGGCGGTCTCGAACTCGACCAGCAGCTCTCGCGCGCCGTCCTGCACGAGGGTCAGCGCGAGCCGGCCCTCGCCGCTGAAGGTGAGATGCACCGGCCAGAAACCCGCCTCGATCAGCGCGCAGCCGAAATCGCCCGCATGGCGCGCCGCCAGATCGACGCCGGGCGCGAGCAGGCGCAGCGGGTCCAGCGCGACGGGCCGATCCGGCGGCACGCCCCAGGCGGCGCGCGCCGCGGCCTCCGTCAGCCCCCTGGCGCATGGGGTGACGAAGCGCGCCCCCCGGCCGGCGCCCATGAAGACCTGTGTGCGGACGGCGTCGCTCCAACTGGCCATGTAGGCCGCCGCCTGCTCGGGCGGCGCGAGTCCGTCCACCGCACGCGGAGCCTCCGCCGCCGCCGAACGGGCGAGGCAGACCGCCAGCGCGGCGGCGTATGCGAGGCGGGCCGGCCTCACACCAGCACGGCGCCTGCGTCCCCGATGGCGTCTTCGGTGCTCGCCTCGCCCAGCAGCATCTCGTTGTGGGCCTTGCCCGAAGGAATCATCGGGAAGCAGTTCTCGTGGCGCTCCACCAGGCAGTCGAACACCACCGGGCCGTCATGGGCGAGCATCTCTGCGATGGCCTCGTCGAGATCGGCGGGGTTCTCGCAGCGGATGCCCTTCGCCCCGAACGCCTCGGCGAGCTTCACGAAGTCAGGCAGCGCCTCGGAGTAGCTGTGCGAATAGCGCTCGCCGTGCAGCAGCTGCTGCCACTGGCGCACCATGCCGAGCCGCTCGTTGTTGAGGATGAACTGCTTGACGGGCAGGCGATACTGGATCGCGGTGCTCATCTCCTGCATGTTCATCATCCACGACGCCTCGCCGGCGACGTTGATCACCAGCGCGTCGCGGTGCGCCATCTGCACGCCGATGGAGGCCGGCAGGCCGTAGCCCATGGTGCCGAGGCCGCCCGAGGTCATCCAGCGGTTGGGCGCCTCGAAGCCGAGATACTGCGCCGCCCACATCTGGTGCTGGCCGACCTCGGTCGTCACATAGCGGTCCATGCCCCTGGTGAGCGCCTCGAGCCGCTGCAGCGCGTATTGCGGCTTGATCACCGTGTCGGAGTTGCGGAACGCGAAGCAGTCGATGGCGCGCCATCCCTCGATGCGCTTCCACCACGCGCTCACGTCGCGCTTGCGGGAGCCGCGGGCGCGCCAGACCTCCAGCATAGCGCGCAGCGCCTCGGTCACGTCGGCCACCACCGGCACGTCGACCGGCACGTTCTTGTTGATCGACGAGGGGTCGATGTCGACGTGGATCTTGGCCGAGCCGGGCGAGAAGGCGTTGATGCGCCCGGTGATGCGGTCGTCGAAGCGCGCGCCGATGTTGATCATCACGTCGCAGTCGTGCATCGCCCAGTTGGCCTCGTAGGAGCCGTGCATCCCGAGCATCCCCAGCCACGATGCGCCGGAGGCCGGGTAGCAGCCGAGGCCCATCAGCGTGGAGGTGATCGGAAAGCCCGTCTCGGCCACGAACTCGCGCAGCAGCCGCGTCGCCTCGGGGCCGGAGTTGATGACGCCGCCGCCGGTGTAGAAGACGGGGCGCTCGGCGCGCTCGATCAGCTCCACCGCCGCCGCGATGGCCGCCATGTCGGGCGCGGTCCTGGGCTGGTAGGTCGAGCGCCGCGCCGCGCCGGGCGCCTTGTAGCGGGCGGAGGCGAACTGCACGTCCTTGGGAATGTCCACCAGCACCGGGCCGGGGCGGCCGGACGTCGCGACGTGGAACGCCTCATGAATGACGTCGGCGAGCTTCGCGGTGTCGCGCACCAGCCAGTTGTGCTTGGTGCAGGGTCGGGTGATGCCGACCGTGTCGGCCTCCTGAAAGGCGTCGTTGCCGATCATGAAAGTCGGCACCTGGCCGGTCAGCACCACCAGCGGGATGCTGTCCATCAGCGCGTCGGTCATGCCTGTGACGGCGTTGGTCGCGCCGGGGCCGGAGGTGACGAGCACCACGCCGGGCCTGCCGGTCGAGCGGGCGTAGCCCTCGGCCATGTGGGTCGCGCCCTGCTCGTGCCGAACGAGGACGTGGGTGATGTCGTTCTGCTTGAAGATCTCGTCGTAGATCGGCAGCACCGCGCCGCCGGGATAGCCGAACACGACCTCCACGCCCTGGTCGCGCAGCGCCTTCACGACGATGTGCGCGCCGGTCACGTCGCGCTCCGCCTCGTCCGCCATCGCCGCCGCACCCGGCGCGCCGCCATCCGCCATCATCTCGCCTCTCCCGCCTCCGCGTCCGCCCTGCAGGTTCCATCGAGCGCGCATGAAAAAGGCCCCGTTCGGGGCCCTTGCGCGCGATCCTCGACGAGGGGGCCTAGCCCCTTCGCCGCGCCGCGCGCCCCGCGATGCCTACGATGTCCAGCGCCATGTCGCCCGCTCCCAAGGTTGGGAGGACCGTTGCCACAGGGGCGGCGGGCGGTCAACCCGCGCGGCTGAGGAAATCCATCGCGGAAGGCGAAAAATCGCAATTATGTTGCGATTATGGCGGGCGGTGCGCAATCATTCAATTCCGCAACCGTGGCTGGAGGGCGGCGGCGCGAAAAGCCGCATGCCGTCCCGGAAGGTTCGGCTTCGCCGCGGGCGACTCGCCCGCCGGGGCGCAGGCGGCCCGACCGTCGCGGCGCGGTCGTCCCGCGTCAGGCCAGCAGCGCCCGCAGCAGCGCGTTGAGCACCGGTCGCCCGGCGGCGGTCGCGGCGATGCGGTCGCCGTCCGCGGTCGCCAGCCCGTCCTCCACCAGCGGCGCGATGCGGGCAGGGTCGAGCGGCGCGCCGTTCAGCCGGGCGAAGCGCGCGAGATCGGCGCCCTCGGTCAGCCGCAGCGCCATCATCAGGTATTCGGTCGCCTGATCGGGCGGCGCGACGACCTCCTCGGCCCAGCTAGGCCCGCCGCCGCGCTCGACCGCCGCGAGCCATGCGCCGGGGGCCGAGGGCGAGACCGTCGCCCGCCGCGCGCCGTCGGCGCCGGTGATCCGCCCATGGGCGCCGGGGCCGACGCCGGCGTAGTCGCCATAGCGCCAGTAGACGCGGTTGTGGCGGCTCTCCGCGCCGGGCCGGGCGTGGTTCGACACCTCATAGGCCGGCAGCCCGGCGGCTGCGCAGACCTCCTGCGTCTCCAGATACATCGTCGCGGCGTCGTCGTCGGGCGGCACGGTGAGCTTTCCCGCGTCGAACCGCGCGCCGAAGGCTGTGCCGGGCTCGATGGTGAGCTGGTAGAGCGACAGGTGATCGACCGCCATCGCCAGCGCCGCCCGCAGCTCCGCCGCCCAGGCCGCCGGCGTCTGCCCCTCGCGCGCGTAGATCAGATCGAAGGAGACCCGCTCGAAGGCGGCGCGCGCCACGTCGAAGGCCGCCCGGGCCTCCGCCGCGGAGTGCATCCGGCCGAGCGCCCTGAGGTCGCGGTCGTTCAGGGCCTGCACGCCCATCGAGACTCGGTTCACGCCGGCCAGCGCATAGCCGCGGAAGCGGCCGGCCTCGACCGATGTCGGGTTGGCTTCGAGCGTGATCTCCGCCCCCGGCGCGACGCCCCAGAGCCGGTCGACCGCCTCCACGAGGGCGGCGACGGTCTCCGGCGGCATCAGGCTCGGCGTGCCGCCGCCGAAGAACACCGTGTCCGCGCGCCGCGGCCCGGTCGCCGCCCGCGCCGCCTCCATCTCCGCGAGAAGCGCCGCCCGCCATCGGGGCTGGTCCACCGCAGCCTTCGCGACGTGGGAGTTGAAGTCGCAGTAGGGGCACTTCGCGGCGCAGAACGGCCAGTGGACGTAGACGCCGAAGCCCCCCGCGAGCCAGTCATGCGGCGCGGCGGCGGCGTCGGCCCGGTGCGGCGGCGGCATCGCAGGCTTTGCGTCCCCGCCGGTCACGGGCAGGCGATGTCCGCGCAGGCGCCGCCGACGCTGACCGAGGCGCCGCGTTCTGACGTGAACGAGACCTCGATGCGCGAGGGCCGGCCCATGTCCTCGCCCTGCAGCACGACGAGCTCCCCGCCCGCCAGCGCGCCGAGGTCGCGCAGCATGCCCGCCAGCGCCGCGGCGGCGGCCCCCGTCGCGGGGTCCTCCACCACGCCGCCGCCGGCGAAGGCGTTGCGCGCCTGGAACGACCGCTCGGCTTCGCGGTGGACGAAGGCGACGGTGGTCAGGCCGCAGCGGCGCATGAAGTCGCGCCCAGCGCTGAAATCATAGGCCATCGCGGCAAGCGCCTCGCGCGCGGCGAGCGCGACGATCAGGTGATCGGCGCCGGCGTGCGCGAGAGCGGGCGGCAGGGTCGGGTCGAGCGCGCCTGCGTCGTAGCCGAAGAGATCGAGCGCCTCCGCTACGATCAAGCCGGGCGCCGGCGCGCTGCGCGTAGGCGGAGACCGCAGCACGGCGCGCCAAGCGCCGTCGCGCATTCCGGCCTCGACCTCGATGCGGCCGTTCCTCAAAAGCAGGGGGAAGGCGCCGGCCCCGTGCGCCTGCGCCAGCGCCGCGCCGAGCGCGATGGTCGCGTGGCCGCAGAAGGGAATCTCGGTCTCCGGCGAGAAGTAGCGCACGCGCCAGCCGTCCTCTGCGGGCGCGGCGAACGCCGTCTCGGAATAGCCGACCTCGGCGGCGACGGCCTGCATCGTCGCAGCGTCAGGCAATGTCTCGGCGAGGACCACTCCGGCGGGGTTGCCGCCGCGACCGTCGCGGGTGAAGGCCGCGATCCGGCGAACCTTCAGGGCGTCTGCGCGCGCGTCCGCCATCGCCTCAGCCCCTGAAGGCCGTGACCTCGATCTCGACCTTCATCTCCGGCTTCAGCAGGGGGCTCGCGACCGTGGTGTTGGCGGGCCGGATCTCGCCGAACGCCTCGCGCAGCGCCGGGCCGATCTTCGGGTGGTCGTCTGGGTCGGGCACATAGATGACCGTGCGCACCACGTCGCTCATCGCGAAACCGGCCTCGGCCAGCGCCTTTGCGATGGTGGCCAGCGCGTTGCGGGCCTGCTCGCCGGCGTCCTCGGGCATCGACATCGCGGCGTAGTCGTAGCCGGTCGTGCCGGCGACGAAGCACCAGTCGCCCTGCCTGACGGCGCGGGAATAGGCGTAGTCCCGCTCGAAGGGCGAGCCGGTGGAGACGAGTTGGCGGGTCATGGGCGCGCTCTCATGAAAGGCTGGCGGAAACGAGCTGGCGAAAGGCGTCGGCCCGGTGGGAGATGGCGTGCTTGGCGTCCGGCGCCATCTCGCCGAAGGTCTCCTCGCGCCCCTCGGGCAGGAACATCGGGTCGAAGCCGAAGCCGTTGGCCCCGCGCGGCGGCCAGATCAGCCGGCCCGGCGCGGTCCCCAGAAACACCTCGTCATGGCCGTCGGGCCAGGCGAGGCACAGGCAGCAGACGAAGCGCGCCAGCCTTGGCTCGGGCGCGGCCTTCGCCTCCAGCGCCCGCCACACCTTGCCCATCGCCATGGCGTAGTCGCGCCCCGCGGGCGTCTCGGCCCAGTCGGCGGTGAAGACGCCGGGCGCGCCGTCCAGCGCCGCGACCTCGATGCCGCTGTCGTCGGAGAGCGCCGGAAGGCCCGAGGCCCGCGCCGAGGCGTGGGCTTTGATCCGGGCGTTGCCGGCGAAGCTGGTCTCGGTCTCCGCCGGCTCCGGCAGGCCGAGTTCGCCCGCGGATACGGTTTCGATTCCGTAGGGGCCGAGCAGCGCCGCGATCTCGCGCAGCTTGCCGGCGTTGTGGCTGGCGATGATCAGCCGCCCGGGCGCCAGCCGGCGCCGCACAGGAGCGGGCGCCGCCGCGCTCACGCCAGCGCCGCCTTCTGCGCCGCGACCAGTTCCGCCACGCCCTTCTCCGCCAGCGCCAGCATCGCGTCGAACTGGGCGCGCGAGAACACCGAGCCCTCGGCGGAGGCCTGCACCTCGACGAGCCCACCGGCGCCGGTCAGCACGAAGTTCGCGTCCGCGCCGGCGGTGCTGTCCTCGGCGTAGTCGAGATCGAGCACCGGGCCCTCTGCGGTGACGCCGCAGGAGATGGCGGCGATGTGCCCCGTGAGCGCGTCGGAGGCGATCGTCCCCTTCGCCATCATGGCGTCCACGGCGAGGCGCAGGGCGATCCAGCCGCCGGTGATGGCGGCGGTGCGGGTGCCGCCGTCGGCCTGGAGCACGTCGCAGTCCACGACGATCTGGCGCTCGCCCAGCGCGGGCCGGTCGAGACAGGCGCGCAGGGAGCGCCCGACGAGGCGCTGGATCTCCTGCGTCCGGCCCGAGGCGCCCTGCCGCTCGCGGCGGTTGCGCGAGGTCGTCGCGCGCGGCAGCATCGCGTATTCCGCCGTCACCCAGCCGAGCCCGGTGTTGCGCAGGAAGGGCGGCGCCTTCTCCTCGACGGTGGCGGTGCAGAGCACATGCGTGTCGCCGAACTTCACGAGGCAGGAACCCTCGGCGTGCATGCTGACGCCCGTCTCGAAGGAAATGCTGCGCAGCGCGTCGGGGGCGCGGCCGGATGGGCGCATGGAAGGACTCCGTCTGTGGCTCTCGGCGATGCGGCTGGTCTATCCGCCCGGCGCCGCGCCGTCCATCCGGGGCCGGATGCCGCCACATGTCGGTCGCCGGTCGTCGTCGGGCGCTCGGTGGGCCGCGGCGGCGGCGCGCGCGATTGACCGGCGTCGCAGCCGGCCCTACCTCTCTGGTCATGAAAAGAGACTTTCAGTGCGTCCCATGAACGAGACCGCGCCGATACTCGCCGACATGAACGCCCGCGCGCGGGACGTCTTCCGCCAACTGGTCGAGACCTATCTGGAAACCGGCGACCCGGTCGGCTCGCGCACGCTGTCGCGCCAGATGGGCATGCAGCTTTCGCCCGCCTCGATCCGCAACGTGATGCAGGATCTGGAGGCGCTGGGGATGCTCGACAGCCCCCACGCCAGCGCCGGAAGGGTGCCGACGCATCTGGGGCTGCGCATGTTCGTGGACGGGCTGCTGGAGATCGGCGACATCGACGAGGCCGAGCGCGGCGTCATCGATCAGGCGGTCGGAGGGGCCTCCGCCTCCGTCGCCGACATGCTCGACGAGGCCGGCGCGATGCTCTCGGGGCTCTCGCAGTGCGCGAGCCTCGTGATCGCGCCCAAGGCCGAGGCGCCGATCCGCCACATCGAGTTCGTCTCCATCGCCGCCGACCGGGCGCTCGCCGTGCTCGTGACGCAGGACGGCGACGTGGAGAACCGCCTTTTCGCGCCGCCGCCGGGCATGACGCCCTCGGCGATGCGCGAGGCCGCGAACTTCCTCAACGCCACGCTGCAGGGCCGCACGCTGACGGACGCCGGCGCGGTCGTCGCCTCGGAGATCGCGCGCCGGCGCGCCGAGCTCGACGCGCTCGCGGCCGATCTGGTGGAGCAGGGTCTGGCGGCGTGGAGCGGCGAACAGCCCGGCGGCGGCATCGACCGGCTGATCGTGCGCGGGCGCGCCAACCTGCTCGACGGCGCGCAGGACCTCGACCGGATGCGCCAGCTCTTCGACGACCTGGAGCGCAAGCGCGACCTCGCGCAGCTGCTTGACCTCGCGTCGGACGGCGAGGGCGTGCGCATCTTCATCGGCGCGGAGAACAAGCTTTTCTCGCTGTCGGGTTCCTCTCTCGTGATCTCTCCGTATATGAACGCCGAGCGGAAGCTTGTCGGCGCGATCGGGGTGATCGGGCCGACGCGGCTGAACTACGGGCGCATCGTGCCCATCGTCGACTACACCGCGCGGCTCGTCGGGCGCATGGTCGCGGAGCGGAAGACGGGGCCGGGCGGCCGGAACACGAGGTGATCAATGTCCGATACCAGAAGCGACGCAGACGAGGCGCAGGCGGCGGAGACGACGGCGGCGGACGCCGCGGAGGCGGGCGCCGCCGGCGAGCAGGCCGCCGCCGGGGACGCGCCTGAGTCGCTCGAGACCGCGCTGGCGGCGGCCGAGGCCGAGCGCGACGAGCTCAGAAAGCAGCTCATGTACGCGCTGGCCGAGACCGAGAACGTCCGCAAGCGCGCCGAGCGCGACCGGCGCGACGCCGAAGCCTATGGCGGCACCCGCCTCGCGCGCGACCTGCTGAGCGTCCACGACAATCTCGAGCGCGCCGTCGCGGCGATCGACGACACGTTGCGGTCGCAGGCCGCGGCGGTGCTGGAGGGCGTGGATCTGACGCAGAAGGAGCTTCTCGCCGCCTTCGCCAAGCACCGCATCGAGAAGCTCACGCCCGAGCCCGGCGAGCGGTTCGACCCCAACCTGCACCAGGCGATGTTCGAGGCCCCGGCGCCCGGCGCCGAGCCGGGAACGGTGATCCAGGTGATGCAGTCGGGCTTCACGATCGCCGGACGTCTGCTGCGCCCGGCGCTCGTCGGCGTCGCAAGGGCCGAACCCGCGGCCGCGCAGGGATGATCGCCGCGTCGCCCTGCAGCGCGGCGGGACGGATCGCTGGGGCCTGCGCCGCGCTCCTCGCCGCAGGCGCCGTGGCCGGCGAGGCGCGGCTGCTGCCGCAGTCCACCGACGACGCCAAGGTTCTCGAAGTCTCGGGCGCGGGGCCGACGCTCATCTATGAATGGGCGACGGTGGACGGCGCCTGCCGCGCCGCGCCGCCGCCGGCGTTCTACGCCCTTCAGCACCCGGCCCATGGCACGCTGAGCGGCCGGTCCGGCGACGTGCGCCTGCGCACCGGCGAGGCCGCGTCCTGCCCGCAGGCGGCGTCCATCGGCTCGCAGCTCTTCTACACGCCCGCGCCGGGCTTCTCGGGGCGCGACGGTTTCGTGCTGCGGATGGTCGAGGCCGACGGCGCCGGCAGCACGTTCAGGGTGAGCCTGCAGGTCCGCTGAGCCGCGCAGTTTTCGGAGACGGACATGAGCGACCGACACGAACCCGCGGACGCGATCAGCGTCCGCGGGCTGCGCAAGACCTACCGCGGCGCGGGCGGGGCGGAGGTCGAGGCGCTCCGCGGCGTCGACCTCACGGTGCCGTCCGGCTCGATCTTCGGGCTGCTCGGACCGAACGGCGCCGGCAAGTCCACCTTCATCAACATCCTGGCCGGCCTCGTGGTGAAGTCCGCCGGGTCTGTCCGCATCTGGGGGTTCGACCAGGACGCCAACCCCCGCATGTCGCGCGCCTCCATCGGCGTCGTCCCGCAGGAGCTCAACACCGACCCGTTCTTCACCCCGCGCGAGGCGCTGGAGGCGCAGGCGGGCCTATACGGCGTGCCGAAATCGCGCCGGCGCAGCGACGAGATCCTCGCCGCGCTCGGCCTGGCGGACAAGGCCCACGCCTACGCCCGCAGCCTGTCCGGCGGCATGAAGCGGCGGCTGCTCGTGGCCAAGGCCCTTGCGCACGACCCCGCCGTGCTGGTGCTAGACGAGCCGACCGCCGGCGTGGACATCGAGCTGCGGCGCAGCCTGTGGAGCTATGTCCGCGAGCTCAACGCGCGCGGCGTCACCATCATTCTCACCACGCACTATCTCGAGGAGGCGCAAGAGATGTGCGACCGCATCGCCATCATCGACAAGGGGCGCGTGGCGGCCTGCGAGGACACGCCGGCCCTGCTCTCGCGGCTTCAGGACAAGACGCTGGTGATCCACCCCGAGACGCCGCTCGCGGCGGCGCCGGCGGGGCTCGACGGACTGCGCGCGACGCTGCGCCCCAACGGCGACCTTGCGCTGCCCTACGCGCGCGGCGCCGACGATCCGCTGGACCTCGTCGCAAGGGCCCAGGCGGCGGGCGTCATGGTGCGCGACATCTCGACGGAGGAGCCGGACCTCGAGGACGTCTTCCTCGCCCTGACCGGCGACCGCGCGGCGTGAGGCGCCCGGCGGCGCTGCGCCGACCCCGTGGCGGCGGCGCATGTCATCGACCTTCGCCGCGTCAACGCATGCCTTGACCGTTCTTCTTCGGCATCGCGATGATCGGCTGGTCGCCGAAGCGGCGCATGCGCATGCCTTCATCTCCATCTCTGGAGAACGGGCCGCGCCGGAGGCGGGGGCGTTCCCGGTGCGGGATCAGATGCTCGGTGTTCCGATTCCGCGATCATGGCGCGTTCAGGATTCTCCACATCGAGCGCCAAGACCTGCTGGATGCATGGCGAACATGGGGAAGGCCGTCAGGCTCTTCCCCATGCTCTTTGCGGTGCGCTGATCAGTTGGGCAGCGTGAGCACGGTGACCTGGCCGCCGAGCGCGGTGTAGTCGCTGAGGGAGGCGTAGCCGCCCGCGGCGCCGAGACCGTCGTTCGGGTTGACCAGACCGGCCGCGAGGCCGATGCCGGCCCAGCCGCCGATGCCGGAGTAGACGGCGACGTACTGCTTGCCGCGATGCTTGTAGGTCATGACGTTGCCGATGATGCCCGACGCGGTCTTGAACTTGAAGAGCTCCTCGCCCGTGTTGGCGTCGACAGCCTTCAGGAAGCCCTCGAGCGTGCCGTAGAACACGATGTCGCCCGCGGTCGCCAGGGCGCCCGACCACACCGAGAACTCCTCCGGCAGCGACCAGACGATCTCACCCTTGTCGGCGTCCCAGGCGATGAAGTTGCCCATGCCGCCGTGCGAGTTCGGCGCCGGGTACATCGCCAGCGTCGCGCCCACATAGGGCTGGCCGGCGGTGTAGGAGACGCGGAACGGCTCGTAGTCCATGCAGACGTGGTTGGTGGGCACATAGAACAGGCCGGTCCTCGG
>NZ_FNQM01000046.1 GCF_900107585.1 Rubrimonas cliftonensis
ATCGCCATTTGAGCGACCCGCGCCCGGGCTCGGTCGAGCGCGTTGGCTTGTTGCGTCATGGCGGCGAGTTCGGTCTCGAGGCGCAGGAATATCGGCAGGAAGGCCTCCCCCTGCCGGTCCACGAGCAGCGCGGCATACCCCAGCGCCCGCTCCACCCGTGCGCGCCGCTCGATGGCGCCGCACTCTTGGGTCTCCCGCCGCCCCGCCGATTGTCCCATGAAACGCCAAGCCCGTTCTTGCGGATGGAGACATCCCCATCTTCCCGGGAAGGACGAGGGATCGTCCGGCGGCAGCTGGCGGGTTGGTGGTGCGCGGGTCGCCTTGACCGCAACCATCTGGCCGAGAACGTG
Organism: Rubrimonas cliftonensis; assembly: GCF_900107585.1. Taxonomy (GTDB): domain Bacteria; phylum Pseudomonadota; class Alphaproteobacteria; order Rhodobacterales; family Rhodobacteraceae; genus Rubrimonas; species Rubrimonas cliftonensis. Next base: position 351 of record NZ_FNQM01000046.1, read on the forward strand.
TTTGGCGCTTCGCCGACTGTTTGCCGAAACTCTTCCGGAGATAATTCGACCAAAGCCTGCGCCGTTGCATCGGCACAGGCTCTGCGGCTGGCGGCGCCCGCGTCAGCGCGACGGCCGGTCCGTCTGAGCCGCCATCGCGAAGATGCGGTCGAGCATCGCTTCACGGTGTGCATCGTAGGTCTCGACCACCGCGGTGCCCTGCGCGACATCGAGTGTGGCGGCAATCTCGCGGGCGATTTCCAGTACGGCGAGGTCCTCGGCCGCGAGCCGCAGGACGGGCCCGCCATGATCGGGGTGGCCCCTGGCAGCGACCGTACCGCGGCTGATGGCGCGGACCAGCAGCGCGCGCAGCACGGCGTCGAGGCGATCGGGGGCCAGGGCATCGTCGTGCTCGCCGCGCCGCAGGTCGTCCAGCCATGTGGCCAGCAGGCCCTGGGCGCGGGCGAGGCCCGGGTTGCCGGCGGCGCGGCGACAGACGGCGTCCGCCGCCAGCAGGGCTGGGGCGAAGCGGTCCAGCAGCTCGGTGAGCAAGGCGGTGATTATGATGTGCGGGTAGTCGGACATGGCGTGTCTCCGGGACCCGGTTCGGGAAAGTCCGGTCGGGTCAAGCCGCGGCACATCGCCGATCGTCTGCGTTCGCGGAAAAATCTTTGCGTGGTGCGCGCCCCGACCGATCGCCAGTGCACCGATGTGCTCCCCAGCCGCCACAGGTCGTGGCGCTGGCCACAGGGGATGCCCCATGACGACCACCAACACCGACACCACCGCCGGAACGGCAGCCTTCGCGCTGCTGTCAGACGCGGACGCACAGGCGCTCGAGGCAGCGCATGCAAGCCGCATGGCGGCCATCGCCGACGGCGCCACGGCGGCGATCGAGAAGGCCATCGCCGAGCATTTTGCCGAACGCGACCGCCTGGAGGCGGCGGCGCACGGCGCCCTTCTGGCGCATCTCGCGGCGCGGCGCGCGGTCCTCGCGAAGCTTGAGGCCGCCGCTGCGGCGTCGAAGGCCGCCGAAGCCAAAGCCCCCACTCCGGCCGCGAGCACTGGCCATGACGAGAAACTCATCCAGCCGAAGGAGCCCGCGATGACCGAGAACGGCACCGGCGAGACCACAACCGCCACGGCTGCGAAAGCCCCGACGCCGGCACAGCTTCGGCCCGTCGCGGCCACCCCGGCGGCAACGCGCCAGGCAGGCGCCACCGCGCCCGAAGCCAACGGGGCGTCGCCGCTGGAGGGTCTTGCCGCCAAGGCCGAGATGCGCCGCCGCCTGGCCGGGACCACCTGGCTCGCCCACACCGCCGGACGGCGTGACGACCACGCCGCCGCACTGACCGACCTCGTAATGGTCGAGGCACGGATCGCCGAGCTCTTGGCTGCAGGCGGGAACGACACTGCGGTGAACCCCGGCAAGGCCCGGCGCCGAGACACGGGTGCCCAGCCCCGGTCTTCGGCGCCGGCGTCGGCCACGGGTTCAGCCCATCCGGCCTGATGCCGGGACCGGCGGGTCCTAGCGCCGGCGGCCGCGCCTCGCGGGCTGCCCCGCGACCTGGCGCGCCGCTGCGGGCCAGTGGGCAGCCAGCACGGCGTCGAGCGCCGTCACCCTCGCGTCCTGGGCGGCGATCTCGGCGATGCGGTCGCGCAGCCATGCCAGTGCCTCCGCGGTCTCGGGCGCGTGGGCCAGGCGCCCGATGGACGCCGACAGACCGCGCACGGCCGCCCGAAGGTCGCGTGCTGTTGCGGGTGTCCAGCGGTCGTCGGTCTCGACGGCCACGATGAGCCGATGGAGCGCTGCACGCGCGCTGTGATCGCAGCGCTGTGCGGCGCTGCGAAGGCTGTCCTCGTGCTGGCGCACCAGCAGGCCCAGATTGACGTGCCGGGCCTTGCGGGCCATCGCGGCCTCGAGCCGCAACGCGCGCAGGCGTTCGGGTGCGGCGAAGGCGTGGGGGGTCGTGACGATGTTCATGGCGATGCTCCTCGCGCTCGGCCCCGGTCAGGGTTCGGGGTCAAGCGACCCGCCCTGAGGGCGGGTCGGGGCGCGGGAGCGTGCCATCATGGCAGACGGTGCGGGCCCGTGGCGCTGGATCGCAGTCTCACATCATCCTGCGCGCCCGCGATTGCGGGTCGGCGGCGTCGGCCATCATGTCGACGAGGAAGCTCTGCCGCTGGCGGAAATTATCGACGACCTGCGTGCCACGCAGCAGGTCGAGGGCGCCCACGCCGGCGAGCGCGAGCTCGAGCGCGCGCGTCAGCCCCGGCCGCAGCGCGATGTCGACGAAGCGGCGGCCGTGGTCGGGGCTCGGGAGCAGCCCGAGGATGGACAGAACCCACAGCGTCTCGAGCACGAGCGAGAGCCGCTCGGGCGCCAGCACAGCTGCGTCCTGGGCTGCGACGAGGTCGGCGAGCCAGGTCGTGACGCAGGCGACCAGCGGCGCGCGACTGGCGTCCGCGCCGGTTTCGTCCGCGAGACAGCGCGTGAGCGGCGGCGCCACGTGCTGGCGCAGGAAGGTGGCGCAGACAGGCAGGAATGGCTCGTCGCTCGCAGTCATGGGGGCCTCCTCGGCAAGACCGACGGACTGTCCGGTCAAGACCCCGCGGCGGGGGGGCCGTGGCGCGAGGGGCGCGTCGAGGCCTGATGCGACGCATCCGGCGCCCACCTGCCCTGGCGGGAGCTGACCGGACCGGATCCGGGGCGTGGTGGATCTGCAGGCGGGCCAGCGCCCCGCCAGGCAGCCGAGGGGTCCACCGCCGGTGATGCCGGATCAGACGGCCCGCAACCCGGTCCCTTCTCCAGAACCCCCGGAAAGGGCCGCCTCGCCAATACGCCATGTCTTCTCTACAGAGCCCGTCCGCCGCCGCGTCGGCCTCACAAGAGGGTCGGCGCGGCGGCGGATGGGCGATCCGCCCGCCCTTTCTGCGCACCGATGGGACGCACCGGCTCTCTCGATCTTTCGCGGCGCACGCTGACAGATGACCGCGAATGCGCGGCTGGCGGAGAGCGGGCCTGACCACCTCGTGCGCTTGCTGCGCTGTCCGGCGCCAGGCGGTGTCCGGGAAAGATCCTGTCGGTCATCCGGTGTGGGACCGTGGCCATGCACCAGCATGGTCTTCTCGCGCGGTGGACCGGTGGCCGGCACATGGCCGGGCCCGTCGCCACCGCGTCGGTCAAGCTGGGGGGCCGTTTGTCACCGGCCAGACCCAGGTCTGCGCGACGGCGGCGGCGCCGTGACGCCGCCGCCCACCGTGTCCCTCAGGCAACCCCCTTGTCCGGCGCCGCGGCGCGCGCTCCGGTGTGCGCGGCGTGCAGGCTGTCGTGATGGACCGACAGCTGCTCCTGCATCGCCGAGATGCGGGCCCGGGCGGCAACGTCCGTCTCGTAGTGCCCCGCCGTCAGGACCGACCGGTGACCTGCGAGGGTACGGGCCGCCATCAGCCCCCATTCACCCCAGGCGGCCGCCTCGTCGAACCACAGTGTCCGCATGAGGTGGCTGCGGACGCCGAGGCAGCGCAGGAAGGCGCTGCGCACGCGGCCCGGCGCCATGGGCGCGCCGTCGGCGTGGCAGAAGTACGCCGCGCCCTCCCGCTCGTGGTAGAGACGCCAGAACGCCGACGGGTCCGCCCCGAGGAGGATCCCGTCGTCGAGATAGGCGCCGACGGCATCCCATACCGCGCCCTCCACCTCGACATCGGTCTTGCTCGAGAAGAGGTCGCTCTCCCAGCCTGCCTCGGTGCGCCAGAGCGTCTTACCCACGACATAGCGTGTGAAGTCGAGCTCTCGGTCCGGCCGCGCGATCGAGAGCGCCAGCGCCGCCGCGTCGAGCCATGCGGCGCGGCGGTGGTCGCTGCGCGGCAAGCCCGGCGCCGCCTCGGACCGCGCCCGTGCGGCCTCGGCCACGTCGACGAGGGTGAGCGGGTTCTCGGCGAGGTGCCGCTCCTTGCGCTTTGGCACGCCCCTCGCCTGTTTGCGCCAGAACGCCTCCTCTCGCAGGATCCGGTCCTGCTCCTCGGCGTCGAGACCGGCACGGCTGGCATAAATGCCGATGGTGTGGAGCATCGACGCCTTGCTCCGCGCAGAGACGTCCCGCGCCTTGAGCGCGGCGAGCCAGGCTTGCATGGACTCGGGACAGATCGTCTCCGGCGCGCCGACCGCGCGTGCCTCGTGCACGACCTGACATAGCGGCAGCGCCGCATTGCGGACGCTCACGGGCTTCCAGGGCTTGTGGCGGCGATCGCCCGGCGCGGCGAGCTCGGCAAGCTGCGCCTGCATCGGCGCGGGCAGCGCGTCGACGGGTACGGAGTGCTCCCGCGGCCGGGGCCCCCGGGGACGCCGCAATCCCTTGCGCGTGCGCGTCTCGCTCGCGAGGGTGCGCTGCCAGCCCTGCAGCAGCGGCAGATCGGCGTGGGTGGGGTCGAGGCGATGGAGCGTGAACGCGAGCGTGCGCGCCTTCTTCTCGCTCTGCCCGGTGATCGCTTCGACATCGCGCTCGCGCGGCGCGCCCTCGCGCTCGGCCGAAAGGGCGAGCCAGCGGCCGACGAGCTTCACATCCGACAGCCGGACACCCTCGGCCAGCAGCCCGGCGGCGGCGTCGCGGTACGGCCGCATGGCGGGGGCTGCGAGCACGCTGCGCGCGGTGCGCATGTCGATGCCCGAGCTCGCGTCGGCCCAGGCGACGCCGCGGCCGGCATAGCGCGCGAAGAGGCGCAACACCGACATATGCGTGCCGAGCGAGGCCTCGCCCACACCGCGGGCGCGGGCGTCGGCTAGCATCGCGGCGACGGTGGGCTCGGCGATCTCCTCGGCCAGCCCGTGCCGGCGCGCCGCCGCCACGAGATCGCGCAGCACGCCGGTGACCGCGCGCCATCGGGACTCCGGCGGGGCGGCCACGCCGCGCCGCGGCCGACCCTTCTCCATGGCGTCGAGGACATCGCGCATCCAGCCTGGCAGATCGGCCCGCGACACCGGGCAGCGCGGCCCGGGTCCCCTTTGGCGCCCTGCGCCGTCCGCGGCGCTCATGCCGCCCGCCTGCGGATGCCGGCACGGCGGTCCAGTGCCTCAAGGGCCTTGGAGGCGATCTTCTGGGCCTCGGTGATCAGGGCGCGCTTGTCGATCCAGCCATAGTGCCTGTCGACCGTGGCGAGACAGTCGCCAAGGAGCTCGGCGACCTGGCGGATCGTGTTGGGGTCGATCGCGAGCAGGATCGACGCGAGCGCGTGGCGGCACCGGTGCGGCGTCATCGACAGGCCGAGCTCGGCCATGGTGCGCACGAACAGACGCAGATACCGGCCGTAGGTGAGCCCCGGAAACAGGCGGTCGTCCGCGTCGGGGTCGATGTCGTACTCGGCGGCGAGGCGCGGGCGCACATCCTTGACGAACCAGCGCAGGATCTGGGCCGGGCTGAAGGTCGACGTGTCGAGCAGATCGGCGTCGATGGCCTTGTCGTTCTTCACGACGGTCGCGGGCAGCATGATCCGCGCCGGGGCGCGGCGGCGGTCGGGCAGGAACAGCTGCTGGTCCGGGCCGCCCAGCACGAGGCCGATCAGATTGCTGACGCGCAGCGGCAGGCGGGTTGTGATCGCCATCGCTGCCGCAACGATCGCGAGCCGCATCGCGTCGGCGCGCTCGTGGAAATCGAGCGCGTCCCACCTGTCGATCAGCGGGGTGGCGCGCGCGAACAGCGTCGCGGGGGTCGACAGGAACGCGTACTGCTGGTCGGGTGACCGGATCAGGTCGCGGCACCAGTCCCGGATCTCGGGCGTCATGCCGTGGATCCCCTCGAAGTATGGCAATTTGAGCATCAGCTTGCGCTCGGCAAGGATGTCGGGTGCGTAGGGTGCAAGGAAGTAGGCGGCACCAGACAGGTAGCCTTGCAACGTGTTCGGTGTGAGTTCCTTGGCCGTCCGGCCGTCGATCTCGGCCTCGACCAGCCGCCAGAGCAAAGCCGGGTCGGCGATGTCCTGCGGTCCCGCGACGGTGTCGAGGTCGACGAGGTCCAGCGCGCGCAGGCCGTCGACATACCACTCCACGCCGGTCCGGTACTGCTTGACGGTCTTGGGTTTGACACCATCGATGGACAGTTCGGTGTAGCCCGAGAGGCGCGTGCCGCGGGCCCGTAGCGCCAGCCACGCCTCGAGCGGCCCGGCGATGGCAGGCGGGATCCGGGTCGCGCGCGGCTCGCAGCGCCGTGGCTGTGTCAGTCTGATCGGGGCGGCAGGGACGAGGCCCGCGACACCGTCCAGCGCGCCGACGCGGTCGAGCAGGGCGATCGCCTTGCGGAAACCCCTGCGATCGGTCCACGCCTTGAGCGCGTCGTGGGTTGCCTTCGCCCAGGGGGCGTCGACCTCGAGCGGCTCGCGGCCGACATCGCGTGCCATGCGCGCGAGCATGTCGAAGCGGATCAGCGCCTTCTCATGGATCGGCGCGTTGGGACCGCCGACATGCGGCTGAAGCGCCGCGCGCAGGACAGCCCATCCGTCATGCTGCGCGGCGAGCGCGGCGCGTCGGGCGGTGGCGCCGGTCGCCGCATCGATCGCGCCGCGTACGTTCGAGCGCCAGTCCGCGAACGCGGCCCGCGTCTTGAAGACGCCGGGGAAGGACAGGACAGGGCCTTTTCCCCACCGGTCACGGAACGATTCCGCGCAGAGGATGATCTGGGCGGGGTGCCGATTGTCGTAGAGCTTGCTGCAGCGGCGCAGGGCGGCGAGCACCCGCGGCCTGTTCTGGTCGGAATACGGGATGGTGCCCGCCTCGATCTGGTCGATGATCTCCTGGACGGTAACGGTGGCCTTGTTCACGGCGGTCTCCTTGGCTGACGGAAGGGGTCAAGGAGGCGGTCATGAGGCGTTTGCGCGTCGTCGCTGCCGAGCGGCGCGCAAAACGCCGAAGGCCGCGCAATGAGGTGTACACCCTGTAAGATACTCAAACGATCTTTCTCGGGGCGTTCGCCTCATGGGTCTGCAAGACCCCTGAACGACGCGCAAAACGCCTCATGACGCCACCTCTTCGAGGAGGGATCACGGGAGGCCGGCGGGGTGGATTCGCAGCAGCTTGGGCCCCAGCCGCGTCGCGGGTAGGCGGCCCGAATTGGCGTAGCGGCGGGCGGTCGAGGCATCCTGGTCGAGGGCCTCGCCCGCAGCGATGGCGGTGCACAGCGGTGTGGTCGTATCCGGCCATGCGGCGCCCGCCAGCGCGCCGGCCCGCTCGATCGCCCAGATGTCGCGCCAGAGGTAGCGCGGCTTCGCGTGGGTCTCCTGGTCCTGCACGCCCTTGGCGCCGAGCACGCGCCGGGCGGTCTCGACATCGACGCGCCAGTGTTTGGCCACCTCGGTCAGCGTGGCGCTTACGGGCGTCTTCGCCACAGGGCTCGGGCGGCGTGGCGTCCGGGGTGGCATCTGCGGGACGGGCGGTGGCGGCATGGCTGGCTCCCTCATGAGGAGCCGGACATGGGTTCGATCGCGAAAAGCGGAAAAAGAGCCGTGCCCATGATGGTGCGCGCCGAAGCCGATGGTTCCTGAAAAACCCTCGTCCTGCCCTGGACCGGCCGAAGGTCGGCTTTCTAGAGTGGTGTTTTCCGCTTTCCCTCTTGGTTCACCGATTTCCCCAAGGCGATCGCCGTGCCGGCGCAGGGACATGCGGCCTCCCTGCGGCGCCTGTGACGGGAGACGGCGCGACCCTGGCGGGCGACGAGACCACCCGTGCGGTAGTTCTGGCAGAAGCCGCGGGATCGCCAGCCCCGCGCCCCGGGGAACACGCCGCGCCGCGCCGAGGGCGCTCCCCGAGGGTGCGCACCCCGCGCCGCGCGGGCTGCCTGGACGGTCGCACCTCCCGTGCTCACCAGCCAGGAGTGCGACCCATGACCTTCCTCCTCGACGCCGCCTTCGCCCACAACCCGCGCCCGCTCAGGCTGCACGCGCTCAAGCTTCGCCTCGCGCTGATGGCGATCTACTACGCCTACCGCGAGAGGCAGCCGGCCGGCGAACCTCACCCATACGGATGCAGCTTGCCGAGCGTCGATGTGCGCAACATGATTGGCCTTGGCCGGGCCAAAGACGCGCGCGCCCTGCGCCGCGCCATCGGAGAGTTGCAAGACGATCCCGCCTACCAGTGGATCAACCTGTCGCAGCATGGTCGGCGCCTGGCGTTTGCGCTCGAGCCGTCGCTCTGCCACGTGGCCCACATGGAGCGCTACGCCCTCATCAAGAACGAGGACTTCCAGCGGCCCGGCACGATCGCCGACTTCCACCTCTCGCTCCGCCACGCCGAGGTCCGCAAGATGAAGGCCCCCGCCTGCGCGGCGCCGCCTGTCGGCGCGGCCGCGATGGCTGGTCCGGGCAGCCGCCCCGATGACGACTGGGCCCGCCGCACGCTGCTGCCCGCCGTCCGCCGCCTCGCCGCCCGGATCGATGCGCCGGTGTTCGTCGGCGCCGTCTGGCCGGCAAACCCCGCCATGGCGCCGTCGCTGCGGTTTCGCTTCGGCGGATCCGGGACTGTCTGGACGCCGGCGGGGATGCGCAAGGTCCGCATCGACGAACACGCCTGGCTCGTCACCGCCGATGGCGCGAAACGCCTCAACCGCCCGCGCATCAAGCCCGTGCATGCGCCGTAAAGCGATCTGCTAGCGCCCGTTTCGGTCGGTCTCGGGGTGTGGGCGAGTCATGCAGGAACGGTCATTCCCGACCACGGGCCGGGGGATGCGGCGACCGCCGGGCCTGCGCC
>NZ_FNQM01000071.1 GCF_900107585.1 Rubrimonas cliftonensis
CATCGTCCTTGTTCGTGATGTTATATGATTACATAACGCGTGAAAAGGAAAGGACACGCCGTGGCCGACCTCGACCGCATCCCCGTCACGCTGCTGACCGGCTTCCTCGGCGCCGGCAAGTCGACGCTGCTGAGCGCGATCCTGCGCGACCCGCGTTTCAGCGACACCGCAGTGGTGGTGAACGAGTTCGGCGAGGTCGGGCTCGACGGAGCGCTGATCGCGCACGCGCCCGAGCAGATCGTGGAGACCACGACCGGCTGCCTATGCTGCACGGTGCGAGGCGACATCAGCGCGACGCTGCTGCGCCTCCACGCCGACATGGCGGAGGGGCGCAACGGCGGCTTCGCGCGGCTGGTGATCGAGACGACGGGTCTCGCCGATCCCGCCCCGCCGATCCAGACGCTGATCGCCGACCCCAGGCTCGTGCGGCGCTTCGCGCTGGCGGGTGTCGTGACGGCGCTCGACGCGGTGAACGGCGACGCGACGCTCGACCGCCATGCCGAGGCCGTGCGGCAGGTGGCCGTCGCGGACCGGATCGTGCTGACCAAGACCGATCTTGCGCGCGACCCGGCCTCCCGGCGCGACGTGGCGACGCTGGCGGCGCGGGCGCAAGGGCTGGCGCCGGGCGCCGCGGTGATCGACCGCGCCGATCCCGGCTTCGACCTGCGGCGGCTGTTCGACATGACGGCGTTCGACCCCGCGGCGAAGCGCATGGACGTGCGGGCGTGGCTGAACGCCGAGGCGCTGGCGGACGGCGCGCATGACCACGCGCACGACCACCACCATCACCACCATCACCACCATCATCACGACGTGTCCCGCCACGGCCCCGACATCCGGGCGTTCTGCGTCACGCTGGACGCGCCCGTGCCGACCATGGCCTTCACGACGGCGCTGGAGCTCTTGATCGCCAATCAGGGCCCGGCGCTGCTGCGCGTGAAGGGCATCGTCTGCCTCGCCGAGAAGCCCGAGCGCCCCGTGGTCATCCACGGCGTGCAGCATGTCTTTCATGACCCGATGATCCTCGACGCCTGGCCCGACGACGACCGCCGCACCCGGCTCGTCTTCATCACCCAAGGCGTCGGCCGGGCGCCGGTCGAGGATTTCCTGCGCGCCTGGGCCGGCGCGGGGGGCGCGCTCGCGGGCGCGGCGCCTTGAAGCGCCGCGTGCTGCGCGCAGCGCGAGACGCCACATGAGTTGATTGTTATATCATTGCACTCTGACGCGCGCCGCGTCGGGACAAATCGAGGGAAACGCTCAGCATGATCGGCTTCATCCAGCGCCTTCTGGGCGGAAAACCAGCGAAGGAGAAACAGAACTTGATCGCCTTCACGATGATCGGAACCAACGACCTTGCCAAGGCGACCGCCTTCTACGACGCGCTGATCGGCGAGATGGGCGGCAAGCGCGCCGTCGATCTCGGCGACGCCGTCCTTTACGCCGGTCCCGACGGCGGGCCGCTGTTCGCCGTCACCGAGCCCGCCGACAAGAACCCGGCGACGGTCGGCAACGGCGCCATGATCGCGCTGGCGGCCCCAGACGACGCCAGCATCGACCGCTGGCACGCGAAGGCCGTATCGCTGGGCGCAGCCGACGGCGGCGCGCCGGGCGCGCGCGAGCGCGGGCCGCTGAAGTTCTACGCCGCCTATTTCCGCGACCTCGACGGCAACAAGCTGAACTTCTTCCGCCTCTACTGAGCCTGTCGGGCGGAGCGCCGTTGCGCCCCGCCCGCCTTCGTCATGCCGGGACGATCACGCCCGGCAGCGAGTTCACCGTCATGGTCTCGTCGGGGCGGAAGTGGATGACGGAGCGGATCGAATGGCCGGCCTTCAGCAGGTCGAAGGCGGTGTTGATCTGGCCGTGGGTCATGTGGTGGGTGATGTAGGGATCGACGCTGAAGTCGCCCCGCAGCCATTCGTCCACCATGCCCGGCAACTGGCTGCGCCCCTTCACGCCGCCGAAGGCCGTGCCGCGCCAGACGCGCCCCGTCACCAGCTGGAAGGGCCGGGTCGAGATCTCCTGTCCCGCGCCCGCGACGCCGATCACGGTGCACTCGCCCCAGCCCTTGTGGCAGGCCTCGAGCGCGGCGCGCATGACGTGGACGTTGCCGATCGCCTCGAAGGTGTAGTCGAGGCCGCCGCCGGTCATCTCGACCAGCACCTCCTGGATCGGCTGCGCGTGGTCCTTGGGGTTCACGCATTCCGTGGCGCCGAGCGCCATCGCCAGCGGGAACTTCGCCGGGTTGGTGTCGATGCCGATGATGCGCGATGCGCCGTTCATCACCGCGCCCTGGATCACCGCCATGCCGACCGCGCCGAGGCCGAAGACCGCCACCGTCGCGCCGGCTTCGACCTTGGCGGTGTTGCGCACTGCGCCCATGCCGGTCGGCACCGCGCAGCCCATCACCGAGGCCTTGGAGAGCGGCGCCTCGGGGTTGATCTTCGCCACCGAGATCTCCGGCAGCACCGTGTATTCGCTGAAGGTGCTGGCGCCCATGTAGTGCAGGATCGGCTTGCCCTTGTGGCTGAAGCGCGACGTGCCGTCGGG
>NZ_FNQM01000011.1 GCF_900107585.1 Rubrimonas cliftonensis
TTCCAAAGCCTGCCTGACGATCAGCGGTTGTGGCAAAAAGGCCAAACGCGGGTTCGCAATTTCAATCACTTAGCCAATCTGTTGTCGAACTTGGGTGGGAACGATCACCTTCAACGATGACAAGACGCTGACCTACGGAACCGGCGGCGCGCGCCCGGACAGTTTTCAGAAGTTTGAATTGCTCACCTCTAACGTTGACGCAACCTGGCCAATGATCGTCATTCTTGGCGCAAAGGACGGCAATCTGGGAGGAAAGGACGACGGAGTATGGTACCACCCCTATCACCGCGACAACGACATTCTTCTGGTCGCCATAAATGACAAGAATTACTGGATCGAACTGACGCGCGACTGATGGCTCCGCCCATAAAAACGAGCGCGCTCGGCGCGCGGCCGACGCTTCCGGTGTCTGGCCGAGCAGGCCGCGGCGCGCTCGCCCCGAATTAGGTCGAGATAGTCTCCGCCACCGGACTTTCGGCACGAGCGGAGAGCCCGCGCGGCTGGCGACGGCATCGGATCTCCTTGCGATCTGTCGGTCCTCTCGGCGACCATCCGCCCCGCCGCACGAAACCGGCGGCCCAGACACGGAAGCTCATTTGCACGACGATAGCATTCTTCCGGGCCGGCGCACACTGCTCGCCGCAGCGCTCTGCACCGCAGCGCTGGCGGGCTGCACCGAGACGGCCGGCTCAGGCCCCCCCGTCGCCGCCGCGCCCGGCAGCCGCGAGGCGCTGATCGCCGCCCTGCCCGGCTTGATCGAGCCCAACGACATTGAGCGCACCCGATCGCTCGCAGAGGGGGTGGGGTGGACGCTGCCGCCCGCCGCCGAAACGCGCATCGGCGGGCGATGGACCTTCCGCACGCAAAAGGGCGAGTGGGGAACGGTCACGTTCAATCCCGACAAGACGCTGACGTATGGGAGCGGCGCCACGGGTCCGGGCGATTTCGCCCGCTTCGACACCCTGAGCTCCGATCGTAATGCGAGGTTGCCGCGGATCATCGTGATGGGCGAGAAAGACGACGGGAACTGGTTCCTGCCGTACCACCGCGACGACGACATCCTGCTCGTCAACATGGCGAACACGACCCAGTGGATCGAGCTGACGCGGGGCTGACCCGCAAACGAAAAGGGCGCGCCAAGCTTCCGCCCGGCGCGCCCCCTCTGATCCTCGCTGGCCCTGATCAGGCCGCGACGCGCACGCCGCGCACGATCTCGACCAGCGCCTCGGCCACACCCATCGCGGAGGCAGCGTTCTGCCCGGTCGCCAGCAGCTCGTCCACCGCCACGTTCGGCGTGAACGGCGCGGTCGGCTCGACCTCGGCGCCCAGCGAGCGCAGCTTGCCTTCCAGCGAGTAGGGCATGGCGCCGGCGTAGCCCTCGGCCTCCTCCTCGGCGTCGGTGAAGCAGGCGACCTTGCGGCCGCGCGTCAGCGGCTGGCCGCGCGGGTCCATCACCGGCGTCAGGCCGGCGACGCCATGGCCGACGGCGCCGATGGGCCGAGCCTTGAGCGCGAACTGCTCCAGCGCCACGGTCAGCTCGGGGCAGGCCGTGAAGTCCCACATCGCGCCGCGGCCGCCGGGCAGGAAGATCGCGTCGTAGGCGGTGATCTGGACCTTGCGCAGCGCCGGCGCCGCGGTCAGTCCTTCGGTGAGCCGCGCGTCGCCCCGGAAGCGGCGCACCGCCTCGGTCAGCGCCTCGTCGGTCTCGCAGGCGGGGTCGATGGCCGGCGCGCCGCCCTTGATGGTCGCAATCTCGGGAGCCAGCCCGGCGTCTTCGAAGGCGTAGAAGGGGGCCGCGAAGCTGTCGAGCCACAGGCCGGTGGGGCCGCCGTTGAAGCCGGTGCGGTCGTTGGACGTCAAAACCATAAGGATGCGCGTCTGCGCCATGAGCAACTCCGTCGCTGGTTGGTCGCGCCGGCCCGGCATTCAAAGGCCCCTGCCGCCTCGCGAGGGGCGCTGGAGCCAGCCGAAGAGTGACGGGCGCGAATGACGCGCGGAGAGCCCGCTCGCCTTGTGCGGTGCAAGATAGGGTGTCGCGACGGGTTTTGCAAATCGGCCCGGCGCCGTCCCCGCGCGGGGATCCATCCGCGCATTCGGGCTGCTGCGAAGCGGCGGGCGCCGCCGGTGATTCGCCGCCCGAGCCCCGACGCGGCGCGCGCATACCGCCACTGGCGCCCCGCCGGGTGGCTAAACACATCCGGCGGCAGATCGACCCAGCCGGCCAACTCAACCCTCGGCTGTAATTGCCGCCGCCGGGACCGAAGCAAATTGACACAAAGGCGGAGAAGCTTCATGCAACCCTCCTGTCTTGGATGTGGAGGCTCGGAAATATGGTTAAGTTTTTCGCCGTCGTTTCGGTGGCCGCAACGGCGCTGTTCGTCATGTGCTAGACCGCCATGGCGACGACGATCGACTTCGACGCCGCGGATGCGAACCCGTACATCGAAGACGGCTTCAGCATCGCCGATGCGCGGATCGTCAACGGCAACTGCCCGATCAGCGGACCTTGCCTGGCGCTCAACAACAATGAGGCGTCTGTCCTGACCCGAGTGGATGGCGGCCTTTTCGACCTCGACTCGATGTCGTTCCGTCTTCTCGGCAATGGCGTCGGCAACACGCTCTTTGTGGGCGAAACGGGCGCGGCGCCGGAAAACATCGTGTCGTTCTCCGTGCCTGCGTTCGCGAAGAACACCACCCACTTTTATGATTTCGGCGCGGTTTTCGAAGCGGTGTCTTCGATCACCTTCTACACCACCAACGGAGGGAACGCCCGCATCGACGGCGTGAACCTGACCGCGGTCCAGACCGCGTCGCCGATCCCGCTGCCCGCCGCCGCGTGGATGCTCCTCGCCGGTCTCGGCGGCATCGCGGCTCTGTCGCGCCGCAAGGCGGCCTGACCCTCGCATCACGACGAGACCTTTGAGCCCCGGCGCAAGCCGGGGCTTTTCTTTTCCGCCGCCCCGCCTTGGTACTCGTCTTCGTCCCGATATCGCCGCAACCGCGTGCAGCGCCTGATCGACCAGGAACGGCCCCGCTCCGGGGCAGCACGCCGTTCTGCGCAGGTTTCGGGGATGACGCGGTCAGCGTGGATCGCCGCGAAGACCCCGCCACAGCGCACCGTGAAAACGCCTGTCTCCCGGCGCGTTGGGCGCCCCGGTCGCCGGAAGGCGCAGCGCCGTCCCCGCCTGCGTCGGGAACATGACGGCGATCGCGGGGGCGCCCGTCCCATCGCGGGCTCGCGCCCGAGCCGCGGGGTCCTGCGCGGCGGCGCCCCCTCTGGGCCGCCGCGCGCAGGGTTCGCTCAGACCTCGTCCGGGAAGTGCCGCAGCACCGAGCGGATCGGGTTCGGCGCCGCCTGGCCCAGACCGCAGATCGAGGCGTCCTCCATCGCGCGGCCGAGTTCCTCCAGCAGCTTGCGGTCCCACTTCTCGGCAGCCATCAGCTTGACGGCCTTCTCGCAGCCCACGCGGCACGGCGTGCACTGCCCGCAGCTCTCGTCCTCGAAGAACTTCAGCAGGTTGAGGGCGACGTCCTTCATCGAGTCCCTGTCGGAGAACACCACCACCGCCGCGGAGCCGATGAAGCAGCCATGCGGCTGGAGCGTGTCGAAATCCAGAGGGATGTCGTCCATCGTCGCGGGCAGGATGCCGCCTGACGCGCCGCCCGGCAGATAGGCCTTGAAGCTGTGGCCCTCGGCCATGCCGCCGCAATGCTCGTCGATGAGCTGGCGCATCGTCACGCCCGCCGGGGCCAGCTTCACGCCCGGCTCGCGCACCCGGCCCGACACCGAGAAGCTCCGCAACCCCTTGCGCCCGTTGGCGCCGTGGTCGTTGAAGGCGCCCGGCCCCTCCTTGGCGATGGTGGCGATCCAGCACAGCGTCTCGACGTTGTGCACCAGCGTCGGGCGGCCGAAGACGCCGACCTGAGCGACATAGGGCGGTCGGTGGCGCGGCAGGCCCCGCTTGCCCTCGATCGACTCGATCATCGCGGATTCCTCGCCGCAGATGTAGGCGCCGGCGCCGCGCCGCAGGTCGATGTGGCCCGGCGCGACGATCCCGGCGGCCTCGAGCTTCGCGATCTCGCGCCGCAGGATCTCCAGCACCGCCGGGTATTCGTCGCGCATGTAGATGAAGCAGGTCTGCGCCTCGATGGCCCAGCCCGCGATCAGCATCCCCTCCAGGAAGCGGTGCGGCTCGCGCTCCAGAAACCAGCGGTCCTTGAACGTGCCGGGCTCGCCCTCGTCGCCGTTGACGGCGAGATGACGCGGCCCCTCCGCGCCGCGCACGAAGCCCCATTTGCGCCCGGCGGGAAAGCCCGCGCCGCCCATGCCGCGCAGGCCCGCCTCCAGCACGTCGGCCTGCACCTCGTCGACGCTGCGCGCGCCGCCGCGCAGCGCCTTGAGCGTCGCGTAGCCACCGGCGGCGGCGTAGGCTTCAAGAGTCTGATAATCCGGCATTTCCGGATGCGTGTCGCCCGCCGAGACGGCGGCGGAGACGGTCTCCGGCGTCGCATGGTCGATGTGGTTGTGGCCGACCTCGACCACGGGCGCCGCGTCGCACCGCCCCATGCAGGGGGCGCGGACGACGCGCACCGCCTGCGGGTCATGGCCTTGGGTGAGCGCGGCGCGCAGGCTCTCGGCGCCCGCCAGCATGCAGCTCACGCTGTCGCAGACGCGGATGGTCAGCGCGGGCGGCCCGGCCTCGCCCTCCCGCACCACGTCGAAATGCGCGTAGAAGGTGGCGACCTCGTACACCTGCGCCTGGCTGAGCCGCATCTCCTCCGCGAGCGCGCGCAGATGCGCGGCGCCGAGGCGGCCGTGGGCGTCCTGTATCAGGTGCAGGAACTCGATCAGCAGGTCGCGCCGGCGCGGCCGGTCGCCAAGCAGCGCGCGGACCTCCGCCAGAGCGGCGTCGTCGAGGCCGCGCCCCTTGACGCCGGTGCGCCCCTTGCCGCGCGCCGATTTCCAGACCCCGGCCTTCCCATCCAACGGAGACATGTTCGCGAACACTCCCTATCTTCTCGCCAGACGCACCGCCGGAGAAACGACCGATGCCCCAGTTCCACCGCACCGCCGCAGCCTTCCTGGCCGCAGCGACGATCGCCGCCGCGAGCCCTGCGATCGGTTTCGCCGGAGAACTCGCCGAGGGCGATCAGGTGATCGAACTGCAGGAATGGCGCCAGATGACGGAGGGCCGCACCGTCCATTATTCCCTGGCCGGGCGACACTGGGGCCGCGAATATTTCCACGCCGACCGCGACAGCGCGACGTTCGTATCCGCCGATGGCGACTGCGTGACGGCGCCGTGGGTCTATGCGGATGGGGTTTTCTGCTTCTCCTACACGGGCATGGACTGTTTCCGGCATGTCCGCCGCGGCGACATGCTGCTCGCCCTGCCGCTCGGCGACGGAGCTGAGCAGGTCATCGAGCGCATCACCACGGAGCCGCTGAGCTGCGAGCCGCCGCTTTCAAGCTGACGCGACGGCCGCGGGCCGCGCCGGGGCGTCAGTCGGGATGCACGATCATCCGCTTGTAGAGCCGCCAGGTGGCGTGGCCCAGCACCGGCAGCACCACGATCAGGCCGAGAAAGAACGGCAGCCATGACGCGGCAAGCGCGATGGCGACGAACAGGCCCCAGCCGAGCAGCGGCATCAGGTTCTTCGCCACCGCCGAGACCGAGAGCGCCACCGCCGTCACCGGGTCGACGTCCTTCTCCAGCATGTAGGGGAACGAGACGACGGTGATCGAGAACACCACAAAGGCGAACCCGGCGCCGACCGCGTTGCCCACCAGCATGAAGGTGAAGCCGTTGACGGTGGTGAACACCTCCGAGAGCAGATGGTCGAGCGGCGTCGGCGAGAGGCCGAAGAACAGCGCGTAGATCAGCAGCGCCACCCGCAGCCAGACGAAGACGGCGAAAAGCAGGATGAAGCCGAGGAACAGGATGTTCACGTTCGTCGTCGCGCGCCGGATGTTGAAAAGGTCGCCGAGGCCGACCGCCTGGCCGGCGTCGCGGCGCCGGCTCGCCTCGTAGAGCCCCATCGCGGCGAAGGGGCCGATCAGCGCGAAGCCCGCCAGCATCGGGAACACCAGCACCACCATGTCGTACTGGTAGGCCAGCGCCAGCATCGCCATGCCGCCAATGGCGAACAGCAGCCCGATCGCCATGCCGAACGCCGGCATCGCCCGGAAATCTTCCGCCCCCTCGCGCAGCGCGGCAGAGACGTCTTCGACGGTGATCGTCCGGATCGTCGGCGCGCGGCGCGCAAGTTCGCCAACCACGCGCGCGCCAACGAGATCGTCAGCGCCTGCATTTGCGTCCGACATGGCCGCAGCCTCCCATGTTTCTTGTAGCACCACGATACGCCACAGCGGCGCATTCCGCCATGCGTCCACGCCGCCGCGCCAGGCGCCTTGACCGCGCTCAAACCGACGATCTTCTCGACGGCGCGCAGCACGGCCGCTAGACTCCGACGATGTTCGTCCGATCAGGCGCCCTTCTGGCCGCGTATCTTCTGTGCGCGACCTTGGCGGCGCACGGGGAGGAACGCGACACGCGACGTCAGATGTCGCCGGAGGAGTTCCGCGCCTTCAGCGAAGGCTGGACCCTGCATTTCGAGGAGAATGGCCGCGCCTTCGGGGCCGAAAGCTACTTCGAGCGCGGAGAAGTCCTCTGGAAGCCTGCCGGCGGGGCGTGCGTCCGCGGCGTGTGGGCGCCACGAAACGGCGGCGTCTGCTTCCTCTACGCCAACGCCTTCTCCTGCTGGAGGATCTGGGACACGCCCGGCGGCGTCGAAGCCGAGCCTCTTGAGGGAGGCGCCAGCGTCGCGGTCGTCAGGCGCGACAGCAGCGTGATCGACTGCTCCGAGATCCCGGTCGCCTGAGAGGATTCGCAGCGCGGGGCGACGGCCGCCCCGTAGCGGCCGCCCAGTGGCGGCCGCTACGGGGCGAGGTCAGAACAGGTCCACGTCGCCGCCGCTCTGGTCTCCCGGCCATCCGGTATGCGGCGCACGGCCGGACAGGGCGTCCGCCAGTCGCCCGAGCTTGATGCGCGACAGCGCCGGGCCGGCGTCGATCTCACCGCCAGCGCCGGACTGCTCGCTGAGGGTTTCGAGGAAGTCCGAGAGCCCGCCCAGATGCTGGGACAGCCGATCGAGTTCCTGAAGGCCGCGCAGATGCGGCAGCATGTGCGCATTGGCGTGGGCGACGAGGTCGCCAACCGCCGTCTCAAGGTCCGACGCCGTCTTCTGAAGCGCGCGCAGCTCCACCGACACGCTCATCAGATAGGCGGCGACCGGCGCGACATCCTGCGCGCCGCCCTGTTCCCGCGGGTCCGCGAGCGGATGCGGGCGTGACGAGGCTTCGCCGAGGGCAGGCTCGGCGCCATCGTATTCGGGGCGCGCCCAGTCGGGCGTCGTCACGGTTCGGCTCATGGGCTCGCTCCTGCCGGCTTGCTCTTGCGTCAGAACAGTTCGATGTCGCCGCCGACGGGTTCGCGGCGCACGGATTTCGGCTGCGGCGGAGGCGTGGCGTCCACCTTGAGGAAGATCTGTCGCGCCCGACCCGTCACCGGCCAGTACTCGATGCGCCTCCCCTGTGCGCCGCCGACGCTGCCGCCGAGATAGGCGATGCCCTCATCGCGCAGGAACTGCTCGGCGAACTGGGCGTTTCTCGCCCCGACGGCGTAGCGCCCGGACATGAAGGCGCAACCGCCGAACAGCTTGGCCTCGAGCCTTTCGCGGCGCGCGCCCTGCTTCAGAAGGCCGTTCACGAGAAGCTCCATGAGATGGACGCCGTAACGCTCCGCATCGCCCTTTCGCGCGCCCTCGCCCCCGTCCGGCAAGAGGAAGTGGTTCATGCCGCCGACCCCGGCCTCCGCGTCGCGGATGCAGGCCGCGACACAGGAACCGAGGACGGTCGTCAGCACGACTTCGGGATCGCGCGAGACGACCCATTCGCCCTGGATGACGGTGATGCGCTTTGAGGACACTGGGCGCGCCGTCAGTCGATCGAGCCGACGATGGCCTCGATGCAGCGCTTCATCTTCGGCGCATCGATCGGCTTTTCCAGATAGTTGTTCATCCGGAACTGGCGTCCGCGCTCGATGAGCGTCGCGTCGCTGCGGCCGGTGACGAGCACGAACCCGACCTGGCTGGTCGGCTCATGGCCGCGCAGGGCCTCCAGAAGCTGAAGCCCGTCGAGCTTGGGCATGTTCATGTCCGAGATCACCAGATGCCGGGGGTGGCGCTTGAGTCCGTCGAGCGCCTCCTGACCGTTCTTGTAGATCTCGATGTTGCGCAGGCCGATCTCTTCGAGCGCGGCGACCAGCAGGCCACGGCTCACCGACGTGTCGTCGACGACCGCGACTTCGAGAAGTTCCTT
The DNA here is from genome assembly GCF_900107585.1 of Rubrimonas cliftonensis. Classification (GTDB taxonomy): domain Bacteria; phylum Pseudomonadota; class Alphaproteobacteria; order Rhodobacterales; family Rhodobacteraceae; genus Rubrimonas; species Rubrimonas cliftonensis. Next base: position 8,381 of record NZ_FNQM01000011.1, read on the forward strand.
CAGCGCCATCAGATGGCCTCCTTCGTTGCGAGTTCGTTTGAAAAGATTTCGTCGGCGATGGACTCGAGCGGGGTGCCGACGTCGACCGCCCCGATCTCGATTGCGGCGCGCGGCATGCCGAAGACGACGCAGGTCGCGCGATCCTGTGCGATGGTGCGGCCGCCGGCCGCCCGAATGGCGCGAAGCCCTTCGGCGCCGTCGCGCCCCATGCCGGTGAGAAGCGCGGCGACCACGCCCGAGGCGCCCGCCCGCACGATGCTGTGGAACGCCACGTCGACCGAAGGACGATGGCGATTGACCGGCGGCGTCGGTGTGAGCCGCACGCAGCGCACGGCGCCCCACTCGACCTCGAGATGCGTGGCGCCGCCCGGCGCGACATAGATCCGGCCCTGCTCCAGCGGCGCGCCGTCCCAGGCTTCCGCCACGCTCGGCGCACAGAGAGTGTCCAGCCTTGCGGCGAAGCTGCCCGTGAAGTTCTGGGGCATGTGCTGCACCACGACCGTCGGCGGCGTGTTCGCCGGAAACCGCGACAACACCGTGACCAGCGCCTCGACGCCGCCCGTCGAGGCGCCGATCGCGATCAGCCTGGTGGGACGCCGGCACATGCGGTTCAGCCCCCGCTGCGTTCGTAGGAGGTGACGCCGTCGCTGATCAGCATGGCCGACGCCGGCCCTGCGATGCGCTCCGAATGGCCGATGCAGAGGCGTCCGCCGGGCGGCAGCAGGTCGGCGAAACGCTTCCACAGCCGCTGCTGCGTCTCCTCGTCGAAGTAGATCGCGACGTTGCGGCAGAACAGGATGTCGAAGGGGCCCTTCATGGGCCAGTCGCCCATCAGATTGAGCTCGCGGAACGTGATGAGCGACCGCATCGCCGCGTTCGCCTGAAGCTGCCCGCCCTCCACGCTCTCGAAGGTGCGCGACCGCAGGACTTCCGGCGCGTCGCGCAGGGCGTCGGCCGGATAGCGGCCCGCCGCGCCCTCGGCGAGCACCTTCGGATTGATGTCCGTCGCGAGGATCTTCACGTCGCGGCTCGCCGCGTCGGGGATCGCTTCGAGCACGCACATCGCGATGGAGTAGGTCTCCATGCCCGTGGAGCAGCCGGCGGACCAGATGCGCACGCGCCCGCCAGCCTTCGCCCGCTCCGCCAGCGGCGGCAGAACCTTGCGACGGAGGTCTTCGAAGTGGTGCGGCTCGCGGAAGAAGCGCGTGACGTTGGTGGTGAGCGCAGCCAGCATCTGCGCGCGTTCCGGAGAGCCCGGCTCGGTCACGAGCGCGAGATACTCCTTGAACGTCCGCAGCCTCAGCGCGCGCAGCCGCTTGGCCAGTCGCGCATAGACAAGCGGCTCCTTCGCCGGCGGCATGTCGATGCCCGCCTCGGCGCGGAGGAGCCGGGCGATCTCGCCGAACTCCGCCGCGCTGAAGGAGAATTCGCGGGGCGCAGCGTCCCGCGAAATCTCGGCGGCGGACATCGCGGCCGCGAGGGCGCTGGGCGCGGTCACGTCAGGCGGCCTCTCGGTCGAAGCTGGGCAGCACCTGATCGAGTTCGATGAGGCTGATCATGCGGCCCTCCAGCGCGAACACGCCCTTCACGAACTGGCGCGTGGTCTCTGAGGCGACTTCCGGCGTGGGGAGCAGCTGGTCGGCCGTGATGTTGAGGATGTCCGACACCGCGTCCACGAGCAGCCCCATGACCTGCTCGCCGATCTGCGTGACGATCGTGACGTGACGGGCCGTCGGCTCGGCTTCGCCAAGGCCGAGCCGCGAGGAGAGGTCGACGATGGGCAGCACCGCGCCGCGCAGGTTGATCACACCCTGCACGAAATGCGGCGCGTGGGGCAGCGTCGTGGCCGGCGTCCAGCCCCGGATCTCCCGCACCGCCATGATGTCGATGCAGTATTCCTGGGCGCCGATCCGGAACGCCACCAGTTCCTTGGGCATGTTGGGGGAGACGTCTTTGCTCTGAGTCATGGCATTCACCCGGCTGCTGCGAGGAAGGGATCGGCGCTCTGGGCGCCCTTGGCGCGGGCGACGAGCGCATCGACGTCGAGGATGAGCGCGACGCGCCCATCGCCCAGAATGGTGGCGGCGGCGACGCCCGGCACGCGGCCGTAGTTGGTCTCGAGGCTCTTGATGACGACCTGCCGCTGGTCCTGGATCTCGTCCACCACCAGCGCAGTGCGTCCGCCGCCCTCGCTCTCGACCATCAGCGCGACGCCCTTCTCGAGGCTCGCGGGGTTGCGCGGGCTGCGGAAGCCGAGTTCGGACGCCGTGTCGATCAGCGGAACGAAGCCGTCGCGGTCGGCGAGCACGCACCCGTTCTCGCCGAACGGGCGGAGTTTGGAGGGGTCGAGGCTCAGCGTCTCTACGATGGCGCTGAGCGGCGCCACGAGGGTCTGGCCCTCCACGGCGACGACCATGCCATCGAGCACCGCCAGCGTCAGCGGCAGCGAGAGCGTGAACTCCGAGCCCTTGCCCCGCTGGGACTTGAGGAAGATGCGGCCAGACAGGGCGTGGATCGACCGCTTCACGACGTCCATGCCCACGCCGCGCCCCGAGATCGCCGAGACGGCGGTCTGCGTCGAGAAACCCGGCAGGAAGATCAGGTTGTCGATCTCGCTCTCGGTGAGCTGCGCATCGGTCGGGATGAGCCCTTTCGCCGCTGCGATCTCCTTGACCTTGTCGCGGTTCACGCCGGCGCCGTCGTCGGAAATCGTGATCACCACGCGCCCCGAACGATGCGCCGCAGCGAGGCGGACGACGCCCTCCTCGGGCTTCCCGGCCTCGACGCGCTTCTCGGGCTTCTCGAGCCCGTGGTCGATGGCGTTCCGGATCATGTGGGTCAGCGGGTCGGCGAGGCGCTCGACAACGGTCTTGTCGACCTCGGTCCATTCGCCTTCCGTGACCAGCCTGACCTTCTTGCCCGTGGCGTCGGCGACCTCGCGGACGATCCGGCTCATGCGCTGGAACAGCGGCTTGAGCGGCTGCGCGCGGATCGCCATCACGCTTTCCTGGATCTCGCGGGTGAGCTGGTCCAGTTCGTCCAGACCGCTCGCGATGGCGGGGTCGTTGTCGCCCTCGCCGCCCTTGACGGCCTGCGCCAGCATCGCCTGGTTGATGACGAGCTCGCCCACGAGGTTGATGAGACGGTCCACGCGGTCGAGATCGACGCGGATCGTCGCGCCGGGCGCGGCGGAGGCGGCGCGCGCCTGAGCCCCTTCCTCCGCCTTGGCCCCCGGCTTGGGCCCGTCGGCGGCCGGAGCCGGCTGAGCGGCGGACTCCGGCTCGGGCTCGGGCTCGGGCGTCACTTCGGCGGGGCGAAAGGAGCGCAGGAGCGCCGTCTCCGCCTCCGTCGGCCCCTTCGGCGCGGCGGGTGGCGCGATCGGCTCCTCATCGTCCTTGCCGGGCGCGATGGTCAGCTCGCAGTCCTCTTCGCAGAACTCGAAGACGTCGCGGACCGCGCGATCGTCCTTCTCCGTCCGGAGCTTGATGTCGAAGGCCAGGCAGGCGCCGAGCGGATCGAGCTGGTCGAGCAGGGGCACGGCGGCGAGGTCGCAGATGACCCGCATCTCGCCGAGGCGGCCGATCTCGCGCAACAGCACGACGGCGTCGTTCGCCTTCTCGTAGAGCTCGACCTTTGGGCGGAAGAAGATGTTGAACACCTTGCCCTGCGGCGCGCGCTGCAGCGTCGGCAGCGCCATCGGCGTCGGCGTGAAGTCGCCGCCCGAGGGCTGGCCGAGGCCGGGGATGGCCATCGGCATCGGCGCGAAGGCGCCGCCGTCGTCCGCGGGCGTCGCCGCCTCGGCCGAAGCTGCGGCGGGTGCGGGGACCGCGCCGCCGCCGCAGAACGAGGCGATCTCGTCGGCGAGCGGCTTCCACTTGCCTTCCGGGGCCTCCTCGCCGCTGCGCGCAGCCGACACGAGGTCGGCCAGCACGTCGCTGGCGCGCAGCATGGCCTTCATGAGTTCGGGGCCGGGGTCGAGCTGGTCGGCGCGGATCTCGTCCAGCGCCGTTTCGAAGACATGCGCGAAGCTCACCAGCGTGGTCAGCTTGAACGCGCCGGCGCCGCCCTTCACGGAATGCACCGCCCGGAAGACGGCGTTGACCGTCTCCTTGTCGGTCGCGCCGTCCTGCATCTGCAGAAGGCCCGATTCGAGTTCTGCGAGCTGTTCCTCGCACTCCTCGAAGAAGGTTTGACGAAGAGATTCCAGCGCGTCGCTCATGCCTGTCTCCTGAATTCAGGGCCTGCGGGGAAAAGCCCCGTCAGGCCGCAACCCTGCGAACGACGTCCACGAGCTTGGACTGTTCGAAGGGCTTCGTGATCCACCCTGTGGCGCCGGCCTTGCGCGCCCGGTCCTTCAGGGACTGGGAGCTCTCGGTGGTCAGCACGAGGATGGGCACGCCGGCGAAGCGCCGGTCGCCGCGCACGGCCTCGATGAAGCCGAAGCCGTCGAGGTTCGGCATGTTGATGTCGGTCACGATGACGTCGGGCACCACGTCGCGCAGCACCTCGAGGCCAAGGAGGCCGTCGGCCGCCTGAAGAACGCGATAGCCGCTTTCCTCGAGGGTCACGCGGAGCATGTCCCGCATGGTCCGGCTGTCATCGACGGTGAGAACGGTCTGGGTCATGCAGTATGGTCTCCGGAGGTGAGGCTGGCGGGCTCCAGGCCCATCAGACGAAGCGCGTCGGTCATTTCTTCCGAAGGATTCTCAAGATTCAGTTCAGAACCGTCGGCGCGCCAGCTTGCGGCCGCAGAGAGCAGCACCTGGGCGCAGAGGCCGCCGAGCCGCTTGACCGCACCCCCGTCGACCGTCACCGCCGCCCCGCGCACGGTGCGGAAGCTGTCGGCGAGGCCGGGGGCCGCCGCGCTGTCGAGCACGTCCGGCAAGGCGAGGCGCGTCGCGCCTTCGTCGGCAAGATCCTTCATCTCAGAACTCCTCCCATCCTGCGTCGCCGCCCCCGGCGGCTGCGCGTATCGGGGCGGCCGGCGCGGCCGGCGTCGCCTTGGGCTTCGGTTTGGGTTCGGCGGGCCGCAGCGGGGTCACGCCGCCGGAAGGCTGGGCCGGCTGCTTCGGGCTGGCGGGCGCGGGGGCCATTCTGACTGCGGCCGGCCTGGGCGCCGCGGCAGGCTTCGGCGCCGCGGCAGGCTTCGGCGTCGCGGCAGGCTTCGGCGCCGCCACCGGCCTGGGCGCGGCGGCAGGCTTAGGCGCGGCCTGCCTTGCCGCCGGCTTCGCGCCGGTCTTGAAGCGCGAGACGAGGCTGGCGAACGCATCGGCCTGGGACGAGAGCGAGCGCACCGAACTGGTGACCTGCTCGACCATCGCGGCGTTCTGCTGGGTGAACTGATCCATCTGGCCCACGGCGCCGCTGACCTCCTGCAGGCCGGACGCCTGCTCCTGGGCGCTGATGGCGATCTCGCCGACCGCGGCGTTGATCTCGGAGACCCCCGAGATGATCCGCTCCAGCGCGGCGCCGGCGCCGTCCACGAGCTTCACGCCGCGCTCCACCTGCTCCTTCGAGGACAGGATGAGATCCTTGATCTGCTTGGCGGCGTCGGCCGATCGGCCCGCAAGCGCGCGCACCTCCGAGGCGACGACCGCGAAGCCGCGGCCCGCCTCGCCGGCGCGGGCGGCCTCGACGCCGGCGTTCAGCGCCAGCAGGTTGGTCTGGAAAGCGATTTCGTCGATCACGCCGATGATCTGGCCGATCTTCTCGGAGGACGCCTCGATCTCGCTCATGGCGGCCACCGCGTCGCGGACGACCTCGCCGCCGCTTTCGGCCTCGCCCTTGGCGCGGGCCACGGTGGCCGAAGCCGCCGAGGCGCCGTCCGCGGTCTTGCGGGTGGTCGCGGCGATCTCCTCGATGGCGGCGGCGCTCTCCTCAAGGCTCGCCGCCTGGCTCTCGGTGCGCGCCGACAGGTCCTCGGCGGCCGAGGTGATGGCGACCGTCGCGACGTTGACCGCAGCGGCGTTCTCAACGATCTGCGTCATGGAGGACTGGAGCGCTTCGAACGCGGCGTTCAGCTCATCGCGCAGGCGCCCGTGCTCGGCGGGGAAAGCGGTCGACACGCGATGGGTCAGGTCGCCCGCCGCGAGATGCGACACCGCCGCGGCCAGCGCCGACACCATGTCGGCCTGCTCGCGCAGCAGCGCCGCGCGTTCCGACTCCGCCGATTCGCGCTCGGCGTCGCGTGAGGCGCGGGCCTGTGCGGAGTCCCGCTCCATTTCGATCTTCTCGATCGCGGCGGCGCGGAACTGATGCAGCGCGGCGGCGATGCGGCCGACTTCGTCGTGACGCCCGCTCTCGGGGATCTCCAGGTCGAGCTGCCCGCTGGCGAGCTTGTCCATGGCGTCGCTCAGCTCGCCGAGCGGCCGGGTCACGACGCGGGAGACGAAGATCAGGATCACAGCGATCGCCAGCGCCGCGATCACCAGCCCGGCAAGGCTGGACTGCAGCGCGCTGCCGGTCGCGGCGGCGGTCACGTCGCTCTCGTCCCATGTGGTGACGAGGGCGCCGACGTCGCCGATCGGCAATGCGATATGCTTCAGATCGCCGGAAGCGCCGACCGCGATCGCGCCCGTCTGGCGGGCCCGGGCGAGGGTCTCCAGCCCGGCGGCGTCGATCGAACCGCGCTCGACCAGGGTATCGCCCGCGGCGGAAACGACGAGCGCGTGGCGCACGCCCCCGCCCTTCTGGCCGAGCAGCCGATCGAGAACGCCCTCGACGACCTCCAGCCGGCCCCACTTCACGCCGCCGGCCATCTGATCGGCCATCAGCGTGACCGTCGCATGCTGCGCGCCCATGCTGGCGTTCACCGCGGCGGACCGCAGCGCGACGAACTGCAGGGCGACCAGAATGCCGACGCCGAGCACGATCACGCATGCCGCGACCGTTGCGACCTTTCTGCCGATGCCGCCGCCGGCCGCCGCCGGTCCGCCACTCATGGCCATCTCAAGCACTCCCATTTTCACGACGTCCGTAGATTGCCGCCCCGGCGCGCCGGGGCGGAGCCGCAGACGAGACGGCTCAGAGACCGAGAAGCTCGACGTTCACGCCGATGGTGACGGCGCCGACAGGCGCGCCGCTGGCGGGGTCGACGAGGGTGAAGCTGACCTGGCTCTGGAGCGTCTGGGTCGACTCGTCGAGCTCGACCTCGTCGACGAACACGGCGTCGGGACCGACCGGATAGGTCTTCTGCCACTTGGCCTCGTCGCCCTGCCAGTAGTCGGAGGTCAGGCCGCTCTGGGCGACGTTGAGCCCGACGACGTCCATCACGAAGATCTCGGTGATCAGCCCGCGGCTCGCGGCCTGCATCTCCTTGAGGGTCGCCGAGGCGGCGCTGGCGAGGGCGGCGTCGATCATCGCGCCGCCGCCTGCGGCGACTTCCGCGCGCCAGGTCTTGTCCAGCGCGTCGATCTCGGCCTCGCTGAGGCCCTTGTTGGCGTCGTTCTGGTCCGCCAGCGCCGCGAGAACGGCCGGATTGGCGACCTGGGCGCGGAAGCCCTCCTCCACCAGCGCGCCGATCGCGGCCGTCAGGTCCTGCGAGGCGCCGGCGGGGACGGCGGCGCCGAGGGCGACCGAGAGGGCGAGGAAGGAGACTGCGTTCTTCATTTTCGGCATCCTTTCGGGACGGCTTCGGTTTCGGGGTTCATTCGGCCGCGTGCATCACGCGGCCTCCCCCACCTTCGAGGCGGAAGACGCTCACGAGCTCGCCGAGTTCGGCGGCCTGGTTCTCCAGCGTGCGCGCAGCCGTCGCGCTTTGCTCCGCGAGACCGGCGTTCTGCTGGGTCATTTCGTCCATTCGGGTTACCGCCGAGGAAATTTCCTCGACGCCGGCGCTCTGTTCGCGGCTTGCGGACGAGATTTCCGCGATGCTTTCGGCGAGGCTGGTGATCGACGACGTGATGCCGTCCAGCGCCTCGCCCGACCGGTTGACGAGATCGACGCCGCTGCTGACATGCGTCGAGCTTTCGGCGATGAGCTCCTTGATCTCGCGCGCCGCGTCGGCAGAGCGCTGGGCGAGCGTGCGCACCTCCGAGGCGACCACGGCGAAGCCCCGGCCCGCCTCGCCGGCGCGCGCCGCCTCGACGGAGGCGTTCAGCGCGAGCAGGTTGGTCTGGAAGGCGATGCTGTCGATCAGCGCGGTGATGTCGGAGATCCGCCCGGAGCTCTTCTCGATCCGATCCATCGCCGAAACCGCCTCGGTGACGACGGCCCGGCCGTTGACGGCCTTGGTCGCCGCATCCGTCGCCTGCCCGTTCGCCCGCTCGGAGTTCTCGGCGTTGGAGCGGACGGTGGAGGCCATCTCCTCCATGGTCGCCGCAGTCTCCTCCAGCGACGCCGCCTGGCTTTCGGCCCGGCTGGAAAGCTGCGTGGACCCCTCGGCGATCTCGCCGGTCGCGGCGCGCAGCGCCTCCGCGGTCGTCTTGATCCGGGAGACGAGGCTCGCCAGCTGATCGACGGTGGAGTTGGTCGCGCCCGCGAGCTCCCCGAACAGCCCCTCGCCATGGGCGGGCATGCGATGGGTGAGGTCGCCGTCGGCCAGCCGCGAAAGAACGTCCCGCATTTGCCGCAGATAGCCGCCGAGCAGGTCGTAGATCTCGTAGAGCGCGCGCGCCACCATCTGCGTCTCGGGCGTCAGCGTGTTGACTTCGATGCGGCTGTCGAAGTCGCCGTGACGGGCCTGACCGATGACGTCGGCGATCACCGCGCTCGACCGAAGCTGCTCGGTCTTCTCGATCCACTCGACAATGTACCCGTCATGCCCGCCGGCGTCGTTGCCGATCAGCGAGACGCTCAGATCGAAGCTGCGGCCGTCGAACTCGATCTTCGCCTTCATCTCGGCATTCATGCCTTGCAGCATGCGCCGGTTGTGCGCCGGATTCTTGTGGAAGACGTCGATGTTCATGCCGACAAGTTTGCTGATGTCGGTCAGGCCCTTGTTGCGCCAGTAGGCGCCGGACTTTTCAAGGGACCTCTCCAGGCTCGGCACGACATAGGTGATGTTCAGATCGGGGTCCGCGATCATGATCTGCGACGAGGCGGCGTCGAGCGCGGCGCGCCAGCATTTCGCCTGATTGTATTGGCCCGCCGAAAGCGCCGCCCCGCGCCCCAGCAACAGGGCGCCGGCGCTCGCCAGAAGGGCCACTCCCGCAGCCGCCGCGGCCGTGTAGACCCCTGCGGCGCCGCCGCCCAGCGCAGCGTAGCCCGATCCGGCTAGCGCAAGCGCCGAAGCCCCCAGCGCTAGCGCGCCAAGCGGCGCCGCGACGCGCTCGCGCGGATTATTGCTGTTGTGATCGGCGGATATCATCGCCGTTCTCCCCACCGCTTGGATACATGGCGATGAGGCCTGTCGGCGCTGAACGTGTAGTTAAACGCCGGCTGCGGAGGGCCGCAAAATGTGCACCATTGTAGGGATGCCCACCAAAGCGCAGGCGCGTTTGGCTATCGCCCGATCGGGAAAGCCTGCGGAGCGAATCCGCCGGTCAGTAAACGGCCGCTGCGGTCAGGCGACGGCCGATCACATCACGCGATAGTCGAAGGCGTCCTGATGCGCCTCGCCGCCTTCGGCGAGCGCCGCCTCGCGCATCTGCGCATGGTTCGGCGCCTTGGAGCAGGCGGGGTCGACCGTCGCCGCGTCGCCGTTCCACGCAAAGGCCTGGCAGCGGCAGCCGCCCCAGTCCTTGAAGCGGCGGTCACAGGACTTGCACGGGTCGGGCATCCAGTCCACGCCGCGATAGGCGGTGAACGCCTCGCCGCGCTCCCAGATCTCGGCCAGAGGCCTGTCGCGCACGTTGTCGAAGCTGAGCGCGGTGATCGTCTCGGCGGCGTGGCAGGGCAGCACCTTGCCCGTCGGCGTCACGTTGAGCCCGACGCGCCCCCAGCCGCCCATGCAGGGCTTGGGATAGGTGGCGAGGTGGTCAGGCGTGACGTAGTCGATCACCAGCACGTTCTTGAGGCGCACTGCGGCTTCGCGCGCGATCTCTCCGGCGCGCTTCACCTGGGCGGCGGTCGGCATCAGCGCGGCGCGGTTGCGGTAGGCCCAGCCGTGATACTGCGTGTGCGCGATCTCCAGCCGCCGCGCGCCGAGACGGACCGCGAGCTCGATGGTCTGCTCAAGCCGGTCGAGGTTCTGACGGTGCATCACCGCGTTCACCGTCAGCGGCACGCCGGACGCGCCGATCCATTCCGCCACGCGCAGCTTGGCGTCGAAGCCGCCCCTGTAGCCGCCGATCCGGTCCGCCGTCTCGGCGTCCGTCCCCTGGATCGACAGCTGCACATGGTCGAGACCGCGCGCCACCAGCTCCGCGTAGGTCTTTTCGGTCAGGCCGACGCCGGAGGTGATGAGGTTGCTGTAGAGCCCCGCCTCCACCGCGCCCGTCAGGATGTCCGGCAGGTCGCGCCGCGCCGCGGGCTCGCCGCCTGAGAGGTGAAGCTGCAGCACACCCATGCGCGCCGCCTCGTGGAACACCCTGACCCACTCCTCGGTCGTCAGCTCCTCGGAGCGGCGGGCGAGGTCGAGCGGGTTGGAGCAGTAGGGGCACTTCAGCGGGCAGCGGTGCGTCAGCTCCGCCAGCATCGCCATGGGCGCAGGCGCGGCCTGCGGGTCGAACTCGGGCCGGGCGATCGGGCTCTGGTCGTTCATGCCGTCTCCACCATTCGTCTGGCGATCAGCGCGGCGAGGAAGCGCCCCGCATCCGCGGCGATCCGGTCGTGCGGCGCGTTGAACGCCGCCGCCAGATGCGCGGTGATCGCGTCGAAATCGCGTTCTCCGTCAACCGCCTGAAGGACGGCCACGCCGGTCTGGTCGAGCTTCAGGGCCCGCTCCGGCGCCAGCAGGAACCAGCTTTTGCGCACTTCGCAGAACTTCAGCCGCACGCCGCGCGGCAGGAACGGCCGGGCGCTCCCGTCGATCGGCGGCGCCTCGGCGGCCGGCGCGGCGCCAGTCACGCCGCCTCGGCGACGAGCGCCTCTCCCGGTCGCCAGGCGCCGGGCGCCGGGGCCCCGTTGACATAGACGTGCTGGATCGCGTCGAGCTGCGTCCAAAGCATCGCGCACTTGAACTCCAGCGCCTTGAGCGCCGCGGCCTGCGTCTCGGGCGTCGTCGCGTGCTTCTTGACGTATTCCAGCGCGAAGTCGGCGTCGCGCGGCGCCTCCGTCAGGCGGTTGCGGAAGTAGCGCAGCACGTCCTCGTTGATGAAGTCGTAGTGCTTCAGCATCCCCGAGACCCGCGCCTTGATGATCATCGGCGAGAACATCTCGGTCAGCGAGGAGGCGACGGCCTCCAGCAGCGTGCGGTCGCGGACATAGGCGATGTAGGCGTCGCAGGCGAAGCGCACCGCTGGCAGGGCGCCCTCCATCGAGGTGACGTAGTCGCGGTCGAGACCCAGCCCGTCGGTCAGCGCCAGCCAGCGGCGCAGGCCGCCCTCGGGCGCGTCGCCGATCTCGCCGTCATGGTCCACGATGCGCTGCCGCCAGACGCGACGCAGCACGGTGTCGTCCATCCGCGCCAGAACCGTCGCATCCTTCAGGGGAATGATGCGCTGGTAGCAGAAGCGGTTGAGCGCCCAGGCGCGCACCTGATCCTTGTCGCATTCGCCCGAGTGCAGCATCTGGTGGAACGGGTGGAGATGGTGATAGCGCGTCTCGCCGATGTGGCGCAGCGCGGCCTCCATCTGGTCGGGCGTCATCACGGTCATGGCGTCACCTCCAGCCCGTCATGGGCGATCTCCCACCCCGCCGCCTCGACCTCGGCGCGCTCGGCGCTGTCCTTGCGCCAGACGGGATTGGTGTTGTTCATGTGGACGAAAATCTTGCGCTTCACGTCGAGGTCGGCGAACGCCGCGAGCGAGCCGTCCGGCCCGGCCATCGCCATGTGGCCCATCCGCTTGCCCGTCTTGTGACCCACCCCGGCGCGAATCATCTCATCGTCGTGGAAAACCGTTCCGTCGAAGAACGCTAGCGCCGCGCCGCGCAGCCGGGCGGCCAGCGCCGGCGTCATCCTGGCGCAGCCGGGAACGTAGAACGCCTCGCGCGTTCCGTCGCTCAGGCGCACGCCGACCGTCTGCTCGCCCTCGACATCGGTCTGCACCGCGTCGCCGGCCGCGCCCTCGAGAAACAGCGGCGTCTTGCCGGGGGTCGCGAACAGTTCGAGGGTCAGACCGGGAACCGGCTCGAAAGGCGCGTCGAGCCCGATTTCACGGCGCGCGACGCAGGTCGGGTCCAGCGCGTCGAAGATCGGGTTGGCGCGGAGGATGTCGGCGATCACCGGCGTCGTCCACAGATCGAACCGTTGCTTCTCGCGCAGCGTGAGGAGGCCGGCGATGTGGTCAATGTCGCCGTTGGTCAGGACGACCGCCGCGATCGGCGTGTCGCGCAGGCCATGGGCGGCGGGGTCACGCGGCTGAAGCTGCGGCCGGGCCATGATCTGCGCGCGGATGTCGGGAGACGCGTTCAGCACCACCCACTCCCCGTCGCGCACGGACACGGCGAGCGAAGACTGCGTCGCAGGCGACAATCGGTCGCCCCTGCCCCAGAAGCCGGCGCTGTTGGCGCCGTTGCAGTTCCACTGCGGCAGTCCGCCTCCCGCGGCGGCGCCGAGAATGAGGGCGCGCAGCGCCATGGCCATGCGCCCTCCCTCAGACGTGGATCAGAGCAGGTCGCCCGCCTCGTCCTCGGCCGGGAAGTACATGTTGACTTCCATGCCGCAGGTCACTTCGTCGATCATCGGAGCGGTCCAGGCCATGATTTCCTCCATGGTGTTTCGTTCGGCGACACGACGCTCACCGCCGTGCTCGCCACACATTTCGCGAGACAACCGAATTACGTCAAGCGTGCCGTACGCCGCTCTCAGGTGACTCTCATCAAATAAGAGCATATTTTGCTGCGCAACATACTTGCCGCAGCGCAACATCACGGTCGAATTGACTTCCCAGCAGCGATGGATTCGGTAATCATCGGGGTTCATATCGTCAGCAGCAGCAGATTGAGGGTTCTCATGCGTCTCATCCATCTCGCCGCCGCGCTGGCGCTGGCGTCCGGCCCGGCCTTCGCGGCAGGCGGAGAAACACCCGGCGACCTGCGGGCGACCGCCTCGGCCGAGAGCGAATCGTGGGACGAGCTTCGTCGTCTGATTTTCGCGGATCGCGCGGTGGCGGAAGCCGGCGAGATGATAACCCTCGAAGCGCCCTACCGCGCCCACGACGCCGCCGTGGTCCCGATCGAGATCAGGATCGCGCCGCCGCTCGGCAAAACCGTGCGCTCCTTCCAGATCATCATCGACGAGAACCCGGCTCCGGTCGCCGCGGAGTTCACGCCCGGCCCGGGCCTCGGCAGGACGATCGAACTTTCGACGCGCATCCGCGTCGACGCCTATTCGAACGTGCGGGTGATCGCCGAGCTGGACGACGGCGAACTCTTCGGCGCGGCGCGCTTCGTCAAGGCGTCCGGAGGCTGCTCCGCCCCGAACCTGAAGGATGCGGAGGCCGCCCTCGCCGCTGCCGGCCAGATGAAGCTGCGGGTGTTTCCTGCCGCCGACGCGGCCCGGCCCGAGGCGCAGGTCATGCTGCGCCATCCCCAGTATTCCGGCTTCCAGATGGATCAGGTCACTCACCTGCACATCCCGGCCTATTTCGTCGACGAACTCGAGGTCGTGCAGGGCGAGCAGCTGATGTTCCGGATGCGGGGCGGCATTTCGCTCAGCGAGGATCCGAGCATCCGGTTCAGCTTCACGCCGTCAGGCGAGGAACCCTTCCAAGTGCGGGCGGCCGACACCGACGGCGACGAGTACACCGGGGTGTTCCCGGCCGCGCTTGGCAGCTGACGCCTGCGCACATCCAGCGCGCCCCGCCTGAATGCGGGACCGTGGCGCGCGTCACCGCACCGTCGCCAGCAGGACATGCTCGAGTTGCGCGCGAGCCCCGCGCTCCATCTGGTCGTAGATCGCATCAAAGACTTCCGCACCGTCGTTGTACGGGTCGGGAACTTCAATGTCTCCGTCCGGCGCGAGCTCCATCAGCATCCCCAAACGTGCGCGCATCCCGGCCGGGGCGCGCAGCCGCAGTGTCGCAAAGACCCGCCGATCCACTGCAAGGATATGGTCCGCCTCGAAGAAATCTGCCTCGCGGAGGCCGCGCGAAAGCTGGTTGGTGATGTCGACGCCGCGGCGCGCCGCGGCGATCATGGCCCGCGGGTCCGGCGGCGACCCGGCGTGCCAGCCGCTGACGCCGGCGCTGTCGACTGCCAACGGCGCGCACATGCTCCGCCCAAGACGCTCGAATATGCCCTGCGCCATGGGTGAGCGGCATATGTTGCCGTAGCAGACGATCAAAAAATGCGGCACGCCCTGACTCAAATCGACCCCTCGCACTCCGGTTGCCAGCATTTTGCTGAAAGTTAGCACGTTGTCCGCCTGTGAACATAGTATAACGCATCGGGGCCGCCGCAATCGGGAAGCCGCCGGCCGCGGTCTGCGGGCAGGTCGCCGCGCAAGGGTCGGAGAGACCCGGCGTCGATGCCCGCCAGTCGGTTGACGCGCTGATGGCATGGCGATTGCCGAGGGGCGCCCGTCGCAGGCGCGTGCGACGGAGCAGGCGCGAAAGGGCGGCGCAGCGCCTTCCGCAAGAAACAATCTGTGGAGCAAGGCCGGCATTGTCCTGAATACGCTGCGCCACGATGTCCCGCCATGTCGTTGCGCCAGCCGAAAGGAGCCGAGCATGACCCACGTCGAGGGGCTGCACCACGTCACCGCCATCGCGTCCTCGGCCTCTGGCGCTGACCGCTTCTACAGCCATGCCCTCGGGCTCCGGCGCGTCAAGCAGACGGTCAATTTCGACGATCCGGGCGCCTGGCACCTCTACTACGCCGACGGCGCCGGAGCGCCAGGGACGGTGATGACCTTCTTCGTGTGGCCCGGCGCGCGCCGCGGGCGGCGCGGCGCCGGGCAGGTCGCCCTGACCCAGTTCGCCGTGCCGCCGGGGGCGTTGTCCTTCTGGCGCGCGCGGCTGCCGGGCCTCGGCGCAACGCCCGTCGACGGTGAGGCGCCCTTCGGCGACGCGGCGGCGCTCTTCGCCGATCCCGACGGCCTGCTCTTCGCTCTGGTCGAGACGGAGGACGCCCGCGCGCCGTGGACGACGCCAGAGATCGACCCGGCGATTGCGATCCGCGGCTTTCGCG
The DNA here is from genome assembly GCF_900107585.1 of Rubrimonas cliftonensis. Lineage (GTDB taxonomy): Bacteria > Pseudomonadota > Alphaproteobacteria > Rhodobacterales > Rhodobacteraceae > Rubrimonas > Rubrimonas cliftonensis. The sequence goes on from NZ_FNQM01000011.1 coordinate 23,552, forward strand.
GCGTCACCCTGTCGCTGAGCGACGGGGCCGGCGTGGGAGAGGTGCTGCGGCTGTTCGGATACGCTTGGGAAGCGACCGCGCCGGGGCTGACGCGCTGGCGGCTGCCGGGCTCGGCGGCCGGGGTCGTCGACGTGCGGGAGAACCCCGACGAGCCGCAGGGATCGGACGGCGCGGGAACCGTCCACCATGTCGCCTTCGCGGTGAAGGACCGCGCCGCGCAGCTTGCGGTCCGCGCCGCGATGGAGGCGCACGGCCTGCGCGTGACTGAACCCATCGATCGCGACTATTTCTGGGCGATCTACGCCCGCACCCCCGGAGGCGTCCTGTTCGAGGTGGCGACCGACGAGCCGGGCTTCGCGGTCGACGAGCCGTTCGAGAGCCTCGGAGAGGCGCTGAAGCTGCCCCGCCGGCACGAGCCGCTGCGCGACCGCATCGAGGCGGCGCTGCCGCCTCTGGCCGGCTGAGTCGCCGCCGGGGGCTCGACAGCGGGGCGCGGCCGGGCGCAGGCTCGCGCGTCGCCGGGAAGGCGCAGTGGCCGGAGGACCCGCGATGGCGGACGAGATGAGGCGAATCGCGCTGGCCGCCCGGCCGCAGGGCGCGCCGAGACCGACCGACTTCCGGCTGGAGACGGCGCCGGTTCCAGAGCCCGCCGAGGGAGAGTTCCTCGCGCGCACGCTGTGGCTCTCGCTTGACCCCTACATGCGCGGGCGGATGGACGACGTCGCCTCCTACGCCCCGCCGGTTCCGCTTGGCGGGACCATGGAGGGCGAGTGCGTCGCCGAGGTCGTCGCCTCGCGCCACCCCGGCTTCGCCGTGGGCGAAATCGTCGCCGGCCGTTTCGGCTGGACGAGCCACGCCGTCTCGGGCGGCGCGGGCGTGCGCAGGGTGGACCCCGCGCTGGGGCCGGTCTCGACGGCGCTCGGCGTGCTCGGCATGCCCGGCCACACCGCCTGGGTCGGCCTCAACGAGATCGGCGAGGGCCGCAACGGGGAGACCATCGTCGTCTCCGCCGCGACCGGGGCGGTCGGCTCGCTGGCCTGTCAGCTCGCGCGGATCAAGGGGATGCGCGTCATCGGCGTCGCCGGCGGCGCGGAGAAATGCGCCTATGCGGTGGAGAAGCTCGGCTGCGACGCCTGCCTCGACCATCGCGGCGCCGACGCGGCGACGCTCTCCGCGCGCATCGCCGAGGCCGCGCCGCAGGGCGTGGACGTCTATTTCGAGAATGTCGGCGCCGCCACGCTCGCCGCCGTGCTCCCCCTGATGAACGTCCACGGCCGCATCGCGGTGTGCGGGATGATCGGCTGGTATTCGGGCCGGGGCGCGGCCGACCCGATGCCGCTGCCCCCGGTCTGGCGGCTGATCCTCACCCGCCGGCTGCGCGCGCAGGGCTTCATCATCTTCGACCACGAGGCCAGCCGGCCGATCTTCCTGCAGGAAGTGGCGCCGATGCTGCGCGAGGGCCGCATCCGCTGGCGCGAGAGCGTGGCGGAAGGGCTGGAGGCGGCGCCGGAGGCGTTCATCTCGATGCTGGAGGGCGGCAACTTCGGCAAGCAGCTCGTGCGCGTCGCCGCGCCCTCCGCCTGAGCGCGAAACGCAGGTCGGGGGATGACCGCGCCGCATCGCCGACGTATCACACATGCCGCGACCTTCGCCGCTCCGCCGTCCCTCTCAACAAGGAGACCCGCCATGACCATCACCGCAGGCGACACCCTTCCCGCCGCCACGTTCAAGACCTTCTCCTCCGAGGGGATCAGGGACGTGCCGGGCGCCGAGCTCTTCGGCTCGGGCCGCACCGTCCTGTTCGCCGTGCCGGGCGCCTACACCCCGACCTGCAGCGAGCGCCACATGCCGGGCTTCGTGGCCAACGTCGCCCAGCTCAAGGCGAAGGGCGTCGACAGGATCGTGTGCGTCTCCGTCAACGACCCCTTCGTGATGAACGCATGGGGCAAGGCGACCGGCGCGACGGAGGCCGGCGTCCTCCTCGTCGCCGACCCCGAGGCCGCCTTCACCAGGGCGCTGGGGCTGGAGTTCGACGGCTCAGGCGCCGGGCTCGGCGTGCGCTCGAAGCGCTACGCCATGGTCGTCGAGAACGGCGCGGTCAGCAGCGTCGCGGTCGAAGACAGCCCCGGCGACGCCGAGCGCTCCACCGCCGAGGCCGTGCTCGCTACGCTCTGACCGCCAGCGCGGCGGCGGCCTGGCGCCGCCGCGCCACGCCCGAACGCGCAGGCGCGGCGATCAGTCCGCCTGCGCGCGCGCCAGGGCCGTCAGCGGCGTGACGCGCGCGCCCGTCGCCGCCCGCCAACGGGCGAGCGCCGTGAGGTTCGCCTCGGTCGCGGCCGCGTAGACGACCATTTCCCGGCCCTCCGACGCAGCAGACGCCGCCTGGAGCGCGAGCAGCGCCCGCGCCCCGGCGGCGGGGTCCTCGGCCGGCGGCAGCACGACCGCGGCGGTGAAGGCGGGCGCGTCGCCTTGCGGCAGGGCCGCGCCCGGCTTCAGGCCGAGCGCCAGCATCCCTGGGCCGGCGGCCGTTGCGGGCGCTTCGGCGGAGGGCAAGACGACCCCGGCGTAGCGGTCCGGCGTCGCCGGCGCGCCGATCGACAACAACTCCAGCCCGGCGGCCCGCGCCTCCCGCGCCAGCTCCTCCGCGCCGGGCGCGAGCGGGTCGATCGCGAAGGTCCGCACGCCCAGCGCCTGCGCCCGCCGCGCCAGCGGCGCGCGTCGCTCCAGGCCCGATATCACCACGGCGACCGGCGCGCCCTCGCCGGCGCCCAGCCCGGGCGCAGCCGCGTTCAGGCGCCAGGCCGGCTGCGAGGCCGCCGCCGCCGCCGCCGCAGGGGCGGCCTCCGCCTCGACCCGCGCGCTTTCGCCCGCGCCTTCGGAGGCGGCGCCAGTACTCGTCGCGCCAGAAATCGTCGCGCCAGAGACCGCCGGGCCAGAGACCGCCGGGCCGGAAGCGGTCGCGCCGGCCGAGTTCGGCGCCGGCGCCTCCTGCGCCGGCGACGGCTCGGAAGCCGCCGCAGTCTCCATCTCACGCGTGTCGGGAACAGGCTCCGCCGGCGCAGCCGCCGGCCCGGCCGCCGCAGACTGTCGCTCGGGCGCATTCTCGGGTGCAGCCTCCAGCGCCGTCCGCGACGGGGCCGCCGCGTCAACGTCGGCGGCCCCGTCGCGAAGCCCGTCGCCCGGCGCGCTCAGCGACAGCGCCGCCGCAGCCAGCGCCGAGAGGGCGAGCGCGGTCGCCGCGCCGCCGAGAAAACCGCCGCCGCGACGCCGCGTCCTCGGCGCGCCCTGCGCCTGCGCCGACCCGGTCGCCTTCGACCCCGATGCGCTCTTCGAACCTTCCGCCACGGTTCCGCTCCGGCTGGGCTGCTTGACGCCATCGCGCGCCACGCGCCATCCTTACACCGCGCCTGCGCGACGGGCCACATGCCGGACGATCCGTCCGGGGGCGGTTCGGCGAAATGGCCCGGCGCACCCCGGCGCATCGCCGCGTGGCCAGCGCGCGCGGGGCGGACGTCGCTGGAGCTTCGCCGATGCTATTGCTGATCGACAACTACGACAGCTTCACCTGGAACCTCGCCCACTATCTCGGCGAGCTGGGGGCCGAGGTGGTCGTGCGCCGCAACGACGCGCTCACCGCGGCGGAGGCGATGGCGCTTGGCCCCGAGGCGATCCTGCTCTCGCCCGGTCCCTGCGACCCCGACCGCGCCGGGATATGCCTCGACCTCATCCGCGAGAGCGCGGGGCGCGTGCCGCTGATGGGCGTCTGCCTTGGCCATCAGGCGATCGGGCAGGCCTTCGGCGGGCGCGTCGTGCGCTGCGCCGAGACGCTGCACGGCAAGCTCAGCGCCATCCGCCACGACGGGACCGGCCTTTTCGACGGGCTGCCGCAGGATTTCCGCGTGACGCGCTACCACAGCCTAGACGTCGAGCGCGCGACCCTGCCCGACTGCCTGCGCGTCACCGCCGAGACACAGAGCGGCGTGATCATGGGCCTCGCGCATCGCGACCTGCCGATCCACGGCGTCCAGTTCCACCCCGAATCGATCGCCTCGGAGCAAGGGCGCGCGCTCCTGGCGAATTTCCTCGCGCTGGCCGGCGTGCGGCGGGCGGCGGCGGCGTGAGCATGGGCGAGATCAAGGACATGCGCGCGCTGATCGGCCAGGCGGCGCTGGGGCCGCTGACGCGCGAGGAGGCCGAGGCCGCTTTCGAGATCATCATGGCCGGCGAAGCGACGCCGGTGCAGATCGCCGGTTTCCTCATGGCGCTGCGGGGGCGCGGCGAGGTGGTCGACGAATACGCCGCCGCCGCCAGCGTGATGCGCGCGCGCTGCGTGAAGGTGAAGGCGCCCGCCGGCGCCATCGACATCGTCGGCACCGGGGGCGACGGCAAGGGCACGCTCAACATCTCGACCGCCGCGGCCTTCATCGCAGCCGGCGCCGGCGCGTCCGTGGCCAAGCACGGCAACAAGGCGCTCTCCAGCAAGGCCGGCGCGGCGGACGCGCTGTCGGAGATCGGCGTGAATCTCGCCGCGCCGCCCGAGGTGGTCGAGCAGGCCATCGCCGAGGCCGGCATCGGCTTCATGATGGCGCCGATGCACCACCCGGCGATGCGCCACGTCCAGCCGGTGCGGGTGGAGCTGGGCGCGCGGACCATCTTCAACATCCTCGGGCCGCTGACGAACCCGGCGGGCGTGGAGCGCCAGCTCACCGGCGCCTTCGCGCTGTCGCTGCTGCGGCCGATGGCCGAGACGCTGCGCGCGCTCGGCTCGATCAAGGCGTGGCTGGTGCACGGCGCTGACGGGACCGACGAGATCTCCATCTCCGGGCCGTCGCATGTCGTGTCGCTCTCGGACGGCGTGATCGAGGATTTCGAGGTGTCGCCGGAACTCGCGGGCCTGCCGGTCCACCCCTTCGAGGCGGTGCTGGGCGGCAGCCCGAAGGAGAACGGCGTCGCGCTGCGGGCGCTGCTCGACGGGGCGCCGGGCGCCTACCGCGACGCGGCGGTGCTCAACGCCGCGGCGGCGCTGATGGTCGCCGACCGCGCCGCCGACCTCAAGGAGGGCGCGGCGCTCGCCGCCGAGGCCATCGACAGCGGCCGCGCGCGCATCGCGGCCGAGACCCTGGCGCGCGTCACGTCCGGCGCGTGACGAAGCGCCTCAGCGGCGGGGGCCGAGCGCCATCAGTACGACGAAGCCGGCGAACATCAGCCCCGACGTGACGGCGAAGGTCCACGCGCCCCACGCGTCGATCAGCAGCGCGAAGCCCAGCGGCGCCGCCGCCTGGCCCAGCCGCGCCGGCGCCATCAGCAGCCCGGTGCGCCGCCCGTAGCCCTCGGGGCCGAACAGCGCGAGCGGCAGCGTTCCCTTGGCGATGGTCATGACGCCGTTTCCCGCGCCGTGCAGGACCGTCAGCGCCGCCGCGGCGGGCGCGCCCAGCGCCGCCAGCGCAGCCGCGCCGAGCGGGTGCGCGAGGCAGGCCAGCCGCGCCGAGACGAGCGGGTTCATCCGCCGCATCAGGCCGAACTCCAGCAGCCGCGCCCCCACCTGCGCCGGCCCCACGAGCGCCGCCGCGGCGAGTGCTGCGGCGGGCGTCGCGCCGGCCTCCTCCAGCAGGCGGGGCAGATGCGCGGCCAGCCCGACGCTGACGATCCACGTCGCGGCGAAGACGAAGGCGAGCGCGGCGGACGTCCACGCCGCGTCGGCCGCCGGCGGCGCGGCGGACGCGTCGGACGCGTCGGACGCGCGCGCCTTCGGGGCGGCGCGGGGCGGGGCGAGCAGGCGGTTGAGCGGCAGCGCAAAGACCAGATGCAGCGCCGCCCAGACCAGACAGGCCCCGCGCCAGCCGAACTCGGCCTCCATCCACGCGCTCGCCGGCCAGCAGACCGTGGAGGCGAAGCCCGCGATCAGCGCCACGCCGGTGATCGGCCCGCGCGCCTCGCGCCCGAAAGCCGCCGCGAGCGCCGCGAAGGCCGCCTCGTAGAGGCCCGTCGCCATCCCCAGTCCCATCACCAGCCATGCGGCGAAGAGCGTGGCGGGCCCCTGCGCCAGCGCCAGCCCCACCAGCCCGGCGGCGAAGATGAGGTTGGAGGCCGTCAGCGCCGGACGGCCGCCGCGCCGGTCGATCCAGCGCCCGACCGCCGGGCCCAGCGCCGCGGTGAGCAGCAGCGCGACGGAGAAGGCGGCGAAGACGGTGGGCGTGCTCACGCCGAGGTCGCGCGCCATCGGCGCGGCGAGGATCGCCGGCAGGTAGTAGCTCGCGCCCCAGGCCAGCGTCTGCGTCAGCCCCAGCCCGAGCGCGGCGCGACGGCGCGCGGCGGCGGCCGCGGTCATCGCGCCGCGCGCCCCGCCGCCGGCGCCGTGTCCGACGCCGCCCCTGTCGGCGCGAAACCGTGCCGGATCATCGCATTCTTCCCCCTCGGAGGCGCCAACGCGCCAGCCGGCGCGGCCGCCCGCGATTGCCGCCCGGCGCCCTGAGCCTTACAGTGGCGCGCGGGCGTGAGACAGCCCGGATGGAGGCGCAGGCTTGAGCGAGAACGACGACAACGGCGCAGGGTCGCCGCCGCCGGGAGACGACGCGCCGGCGCCCGCCGCAGCCCCCCGCGGCCCCTCGATCTCGATCGAGGACGAGATGCGCCGCAGCTACCTCGACTACGCCATGAGCGTCGTGGTCAGCCGCGCCATCCCAGACCTGCGCGACGGCCTGAAGCCCGTGCATCGCCGCATCCTGTTCTCGATGCACCAGAACGGCTTCACCCACGACAAGCCCTATCGCAAGTCCGCCCGGGTCGTCGGCGACGTGATCGGCAAATACCACCCGCACGGCGACCAGTCGGTTTACGACGCGCTGGTGCGCATGGCGCAGGATTTCTCCATGCGCCTGCCGCTGCTCGACGGTCAGGGCAATTTCGGCTCGATGGACGCCGACCCGCCGGCGGCGATGCGCTACACCGAAGTGCGCATGGCGCGCAGCGCGTCGTTCCTGCTCGCCGATCTCGACAAGGAGACGGTGGACTTCCAGCCCAACTACGACGGGCAGGACCGCGAGCCCGTCGTGATGCCCGCGCGCTTCCCGAACCTGCTGGTGAACGGCGCCGGCGGCATCGCCGTGGGCATGGCCACCAACATCCCGCCGCACAATCTCGGCGAGGTGATCGACGCCTGCCTCGCGCTGATCGAGAACCCCGACCTGAGCTCGGCGGAGCTGATGCAATACGTCCCGGCGCCCGACTTCCCGACCGGCGCGCTGATCCTCGGCCGCTCCGGCGCGCGCTCGGCCTATCTCACCGGGCGCGGCTCGGTGATCATGCGCGCCAGAACCAGGGTCGAGGAGCTGCGCAAGGACCGCTACGCAATCATCATCGAGGAGACGCCGTTCCAGGTGAACAAGGCGACGCTGGTGGAGAAGATCGCCGAACTCGCCCGCGACAAGAAGATCGAGGGCATCGCCCATGTGCAGGACGAGAGCGACCGCTTCGGCGTGCGCGTTGTCATCGAGCTGAAGCGCGACGCCACGCCGGACGTGGTGCTCAACCAGCTCTACCGCTTCACGCCGATGCAGACCTCCTTCGGCTGCAACATGCTGGCGCTGAACGGCGGCCGGCCGGAGCAGATGGAGCTGAGCCGGATGCTCTCGGCGTTCCTGCGCTTCCGCGAGGACGCGGTGGCCCGGCGCACGGCCTTCGAGCTGCGCAAGGCGCGCGAGCGGGCGCATGTGTTGTGCGGCCTCGCCGTGGCGGTGGAGAACGTCGACGAGGTGGTGGCCACCATCCGGGCCTCGGCCGACGCCGCGGAGGCGCGTTCCAAGCTGATGGAGCGCCGCTGGCCGGCCCGCGCCATCGCAGGCTACCTTGCGCTGATCGACGACCCGCTGCACCGGCTGAACGAGGACGGCACCTACAACCTCTCCGAGGCGCAGGCCCGCGCGATCCTGGAGCTGCGGCTCCAGCGCCTCACCGCGCTCGGCGTCAAGGAAGTCACCGACGAGCTGGAGGAGCTGGCCGCGAAGATCGCCGACTACCTCGACATCCTGCGCTCGCGCCCGCGGATCATGCAGATCATCTCCGACGAGCTGACCGAGGTGAAGACCCTGTTCGGCACCCCGCGCAAGACCGAGATCATCGAGTTCGACGGCGACCTCGACGACGAGGACCTGATCGAGCGCGAGGACATGGTCGTGACCGTCACCCATGGCGGCTACGTCAAGCGCACGCCGCTGGCGGAGTACCGGGCGCAGGCGCGCGGCGGCAAGGGCCTCGGCGGCATGACGATGAAGGAGGAGGACTTCGTCACCACCCTCTTCGTCGCCAACACCCACACGCCGATCCTGTTCTTCACCACCGACGGCATGGTCTACCAGCTCAAGACCTGGCGGCTGCCGATCGGCGGGCGCACCACACGCGGCCGCCCGCTGGTCAACGTGCTGCCGGTGGCGCCCGGCGTCGGCATCGCCTCCGTCACGCCGGTCGACAAGCCCGAGGACGAGTGGGACAAGCTGCAGATCGTCTTCGCCACCTCGAAGGGCGGCGCGCGGCGCAACCTGCTCAGCGACTTCACCAACGTGAAGCGCAACGGCAAGATCGCGATGAAGTTCGAGGGCGAGGACGCGCAGACGCGCCTGATCGGCGCCCGCATCTGCGACGAGAACCACGACTTGCTGCTCTCCACCGCGCAGGGCCGCGCCATCCGCTTCCGCGTGACCGACGTGCGGGTGTTCGCAGGGCGCGACAGCACGGGCGTGCGCGGCGTGCGCCTGTCCGGCGACGACGAAGTGGTGTCGATGGCCGTGATCCGCCACTTCGAGGCGACGGCGGAGGAGCGTCAGGCCTATCTCAAGATGCGCCGCGCCGTCTCCGGCGAGGGCGAGGAGGAGGATCCCGCCGCCGAAGCCGAAGCCGAAGCCGACGCCGAGGGCGAGGAGGCGGTGGCCGACATCGCGCTCAGCCAGGCGCGCTACGCCGAGATGAGCGCGGCGGAGGACGTGATCCTCACCGTCACCAGCAAGGGCCTCGGCAAGCGCACCTCCAGCCACGAGTTCCCGCTGCGTGGACGCGGCGGCATGGGTGTCGCGGCGGCCAATCTGAGCCCCCGCGCCAGCGACCCCGACCGCGCCGACGCGCGCGTGGTCGCAGCGTGGCCCTGCGGCGAGGACGACCAGATCATGCTGGTGACGGACGCCGGACAGTCGATCAGGTGCCCGGTCTCCGACGTCTCGATGAGCAGCAGGGCGGCGCGCGGCGTGCGGGTGCTCAACACCGCGCCCGGCGAGCGCGTTGTCAGCGTCGCGCTGATCGTGGACGAGGGCGGGGAGTAGGTCCGCGCCGAACGCGGCGGGGCGGCGCAATTCCGCCGCCCCGCATTCTCTGCTAGACTTGCGCTTCACAGTTTTTTGGAGCGCAGCATGCCGTTCACGCTCAGACCTCTGCCTGGCGGCGCACTGGAGGTCGGGGTCGCGTTCGGCGATCTCACCTATCAGGACATCATCGACGGCTTCGACGAAGCCATCGTCTCCGGGCGCTATCGGCCGGGGATGGACACGGTGAACGTGTTCCTGCCCGACACCCGCGGCCAGTCCATGAGCTTCCACGCCATGCTCAGGCTGCAGGAGCGCGTGCGCGCGGCCGAACTGGCGGGGCGCGACATGCTGTCGTTCCGCGCCGCAGTCGTCGCGAACAATCCGCGCACGCGCGAACTCGCCACGGCCTATGCCGCGCTCTGGGGCGACCGGCGGGACGGCGACGTGGCCTTTCTCGTCACCGACGACCTCGCCGCCGCGCTGGACTGGCTCGGCCATGCCGATCAGATGGCCGCGGTGCGCAGCGTCATCACCGCAGTCGCGCAGGATCCCGCAGGCCCGAACCTGAGCTCGCAAGACGCGCTGGCCGCCGCCGAGGCCGTCGCCCAGCCCAGGATGCCATGACGCCTCGGCCGCATTAATCGTCTGTCAAGCCTGTTATCGAGGTTTGTGCAGGGTAAAAGCATTCGTGCAGGTCGCCCGAACAATGGGTGAAAGCGGGCGTGAAGCGCCCGCAGGCGCGGGACTGCGCGCGAGAACCGCCTGCATCTCCTGCGGGACGCCTCCCGCAGCCGGCAGCGCCGGCTCCTGACACCAGTCTGTCGCGCGGCGATCCCGCCGCCGCGGCGGCGCCATGCGGAGACGCCAGATGACGAACACGACCGCCAACGCCGAACTTCTGCTGGAAGAACAGACCTACGGCGACAATCCGATCGAAGACCGCGAGACCGACCTCTACCGTGGCGAGTACGTCAAGAGCTTCGTCGAGAAGTGGGACGAGCTGATCGACTGGACCGCCCGCGCCAAGAGCGAGGGCCAGTTCTTCATGGACATCCTGCGCGCGCGGGGGAAGGAGACGGTGCTCGACGTCGCCACCGGCACCGGTTTCCATTCGGTGCGGCTGATCGAGGCCGGCTTCAACGTGACCTCGGGCGACGGCTCGGCGGCGATGCTCGGCAAGGCCTTCGAGAACGGGCAGCGCCGCGGGCTCATCCTCAAGACCGTCCAGGCCGACTGGCGGTGGCTCAACCGCGACATCCAGGGCAAGTACGACGCGATCATCTGCCTCGGCAACTCGTTCACCCACCTGCACGACGAGATGGACCGCCGCCGTGCGCTGGCGGAGTTCTACGCCGCGCTGAAGCATGACGGCATGCTGATCCTCGACCAGCGCAACTATGACATGATCCTCGACCAGGGCTTCTCCACGAAGCACAAGTTCTACTACTGCGGCGACCGCGTCTCCGCCGAGCCGGAGCACATCGACGAAGGGCTCTGCCGCTTCAAGTACACCTTTCCCGACAACTCCGAGTACACGCTCAACCTCTGCCCGATCCGCAAGAACTATGTGCGGCGGCTGCTGAAGGAGGCCGGCTTCGAGCGCATCCGCACCTATGGCGACTTTCAGGAGACGTATCAGGAGGCGGAGCCGGATTTCTTCATCCACATCGCCGAGAAATCCTCGTTGCACCTGCGCAAATGGGGCGGCGCGACGCTGGCGCCCGGCCAGAGCGACATCCGCGAGGCGGCGGAGGCCTATTACGACAGCGAGGACGCCGACGCCTTCTACTCGATGATCTGGGGCGGCGAGGATCTGCACATCGGCTGCTACGAGCAGACGCAGGATGTGAAGACCGCCTCCGCCGAGACGGTCGACCGCATGGCCGCGCTGCTGCCGAAGCTGGACGACCGGCATCGCGTCATCGACCTCGGCGCCGGCTATGGCGGCTCGGCCCGGCGGCTCGCGCGGCGGTTCGGCTGCCATGTCACCTGCCTCAACATCTCCGACGTGCAGAACGACGCCAACCGCTACAAGAGCCGTCAGGCCGGGCTGGCGGACCGCATCGCCGTGGTGCACGGCGCCTTCGAGGAGATCCCCGAACGCGACGCGACCTTCGACGCGGCCTGGAGCCAGGACGCCATCCTGCACTCCGACGCGCGCGAGCAGGTTCTGGCCGAGGCGTTCCGGGTGCTGCGGCCGGGCGGCGAGTTCGTCTTCACCGACCCGATGCAGGCCGACGACGCCGACCCCGCCGCGCTGAAGCAGGTCTACGACCGGCTGGGGCTCAACTCGCTCGCCTCGCCGCGCTTCTACGCCGAGGCCGCCCGCGCCGCGGGCTTCGAGGTGGTCGGTTTCGACGAGATGACCGGGAACCTGCGCACCCACTACGCGCGGGTGGCGGAGGAGATGCAGGCCCGCCGCGCGGCGCTGCTGGAGAACGCCTCCCCCGCCTATCTCGACGGGATGCAGGCGGGGCTGGCCGCATGGGTCAGGGCGGCCGACGAGGGCGCGCTCGTCTGGGGCGTCATGCGTCTGCGCAAGCCGGCCTAGGGCCGGTCACGCCCGCGCGGCGGCGTCGAGCTGCCGCGCCACCTCCTGCACGAGATCATCGGGCAGGATCGGCTTGTAGAGCACGACATGGGCGCCGAGCTCCTTCGCGATGGGCAGGTAGTCGGCGCTCACGAAGGCGCCGCCGCCCGACACCGCAAGGATTCGGGCGCGCGGATTGGCCATCGCCACGATGCGGATGACCTCGAGCCCGTCGACGTTCGGCATCATGAGGTCCGTCACGACCACGTCGTAGTGATCGGTGGCGCCCTTGCCGTGGACCACCCGGCCGTCGCTGGCGACGTCGACGCGGTGGCCGGCCTCCTCGAGCGCCTCGGCGAAAAGCGCGCCGATGGCCGGTTCGTCGTCGATCAGCAGAACATGCGCCATGGCGTCAGTCTCCGGAAGCGGGTGCTAGGGGCAGAAATACCTCGAAGCGGGTTCCATGCCCGTCCGCGGGGGCCGGCATGGTCTGCACCGCGATGGCGCCGGCCCATCCGCTGACGACCCCGTGCACGGCGGCGAGGCCGAGCCCGGAGCCCTCGCCAACGGCCTTGGTCGTGAAATAGGGCTCGAAGACGCGGCGGAGCGTGGCCGCGTCCATCCCCTTGCCGACATCGGCGACAGTCAGGCGGGCGTGCGGCCCGGGGTGCAGAACGCCGACCCAGGCCCTGGCGCCGCCCTCGGGCGTCGCCTCGACAAGGAGTTCCGGCCCCTTCGGCAGACCGCGGCGCGACAGGCCCTCGGCGCGGCCGCCGTCGATGTCGAGCGTGTCGATCCACACGTCGAGGCGGCCGCCGCCGGCCATCGCGTGCGACGCGTTGATGCAGAGGTTGGCGACGATCTGGTGGACCGAGGCGGGCTCTCCAAGAATGACGGCCGGCGTGTCCGGCGTCGAGAAGCGGATCGGATAGGCCGCGCCGAGGGTCGCCCGGAGCCACTCGACGCTCTCGCCGACGCAGGCGGACAGATCGACCGGCTTGCGGTCGGGAGACCCGGCGCGGGCGAAGGCGAGGATCTGCGCGATGAGCGCCCGGCCGCGCTCGGCCGCGGACAGAACCTCGCCAAGCCGCTTGCGGGAGGGATCCTCCTCGCCCATGCGCTTGCGCGCCGACTGCGTGTAGCCCAGCACGATGGTCAGGATGTTGTTGAAGTCATGCGCGACGCCGGCGGCGAGCTGGCCGAGCGCCGACTGCTTCTGCGCCTCGTGAAACATCGTGGCGGCCTCCGCGCGTTCGGCGGCGCTGCGGGACTCCGCGCTGCGGCTTTCCTCCAGCGCAGCGGCCAGCGCGTTGACGCCGGCGCTGAGCTTGCCGAGCTCGTCGTCGGTCTCGACGGCGAGGCGGGGCGCCACGTCGCCGGCGCGGATCGCATCCAGCGCGTCCGTCAGCGAGCGCACGCTCTCGCTCATGGCGCGCTCGACGCTCCAGAAGGCGACCGACAGCGCGACGGCGCCGCCGAGCAGCGTCACCAGCACGATGGTCTCGCGCGGCAGGCCCGTGATCGGCGAGACCGGGGGCACGAACGCCATCGTGGCGGCCACCGCGAGACCCGGAGCCACGGCCCCCGCGCCGAGGATCAGCGCCAGCTTGCCCCCGAGGCGCACGTCGCCGGGCGGCGCCGTCACGCCGTAGGTCTCGAAGATCCACCGCAGCATGAGCCTCGCATGGTCATGCACCAGAAAATAGACGAGGAACGGCAGCAGCACGATCCAGACCAGCGCCCGCGAAAACAGCAGCGCCAGAACGTCCGATGTCGGCGGCGCGTCGAACAGCATGATGGGCGCGACGATGAACGCCCATATCGAGAAGAGCCCGCCGGTGAAGAGAGCCCAGAAGGCCGAATCCCTGGCCAGTCGCGTGAGGCGACTGGCCGCCGCCGCCGGATCGCCGCGCCCGGCCGCGCAGAGCGCAACCGGACCGTAGATGCCGCGCGCGCCTGCGAGCGTCAGCACCACCAGAAACAGCGCCATCTCGGGCGCGCGCGCAAACATCGCCTCGGGGCGGCCCGACACGACGGCGAAGATCGCGGTCATCACGGCGTCGAATGCGGCCATGGACAGCATGGCGGCGACATAGCCCAGCGAACTGGGCGGACGCTGTGACGGGACGGACCCGCAGGACATGGTCGGGGCTACTGTAACCATGGGGGCGACGTTGCGCCCCGCCCGTTAGCGCCGCCCTAACAGGGCGGGCCTGCGCGCGCCCGCCCGCGATTTTCCCGCGCTGCCCCCATGGTCATCCGCCGCCGGCGGCCCGCGCGACATAGGCGGCGATGGCGGCGATCTGGTCCTCGCTCAGCGTCTCCTGGAACGCCGGCATCACCCCCACGCCGCCGCGCACCGCCCGGGCCACCCGGGCGGCGTCCGGCCTGAGTTCATCGAGACTGGGCCCGATCTCGCCCTCCGCCCCCGCATCGGCGAGGCTGTGGCAGATGGCGCAGGCCGGCTCCGTCCCCTCCACGAACAGGCGGCGGCCCTCGGCGAGGTCGTCGGCCATGGCGACGCCTGCGGCCACCGCAAGCCCCGCCGCCATCGCCGCAACGGGCCGCGGCATCACGCGACCGTCAGTTCGACGGCGTGCGCGCGCCAGCCGTTATGGCCGTAGCCCCGCTCGTTGGGCGGGAAGTCCTCCGGCTGGACGGAGCCGCCCTCGGCGGTCGCCCTGCTCGCCACGGCGTAGACGCCCGGCGCCAGATCGGCCTCCATCACGAAGCTGCGCCACGCGAAGCGCCCGAGGTCGGGTCCGTAGAAGCGGGCCTGCTCCCAGCTTTGCCCCCCGTCGAGCGAGACCGCCACGCCCGATGCGCGCTCCGGCCCCGCGAAGGCGACGCCATGGATCTGCACCCGGCCCGAACCGGGGTCGGTCAGCGGATGCGTGACCCACGATTTCACCGTCATGTCCCACATCGACGGCTGGGAGGCGGCGCCGCCCTCGCCCACCGGACGCACGCGATAGCCCGAGGTCTGGATCTTGGCGCCGCTCTCCTGCGTTCCGAAGGCCAGCCGCTTGACGTACTTGACGTTGTTCACGCCGTAATAGCCTGGGATCACCACGCGCGCCGGGCCGCCATGGGTCAGCGGAAGCGGCGCGCCGTTCATCTCGAAAGCGATCATCGCATGCGCGTGCGCGGCGATCGGCACGGAACGCTCCACCATGATCGAGGCGGGGTCCACGCCGTCGGGCAGGGTCTCGCCGCCGGTGGACGTCATCAGGGTGGCGCCTTCGGCCGGGCCGCCCATCGCCTCGACGATCGCGGCGACCGGCACGCCCGTCCAGATCACGCAGCCCGCCGCGCCCGTGAGCCACTGCGACCCGCTGGCGCCGTGCGTGAAGAAGCCGCGGCCGTTGCCGGAGCACTGCAGCACAGACGCCTCGGACGTCACGCCGAGCCGCTTGAGCTGGCCCAGCGTCATCGTCCCCGGCCGCGCCACGCCCTCGATCGCGATCTCCCACGCGTCGGGGTCGGCGGTGATCGAAGCGTCCGGCGACGGCAGGTTGTTGCGGATGAAAAGCCGGTCCGACGCCGTCAGTCCGCCGGATCCGACCGCGCCCCGCTTCGTCTCCATGGTGTTCCTGGAGTGGATGATGAGCGCGTCGGCGTCCTTCCATGCGGCATAGTCGGGCAGGCCGCCCTCCTGCGCCGCGGCCGGCGCATGGGCGCCGTCGAACGCCACGCCGCCGGCGCCGAGCGCCGTCGCGCCTCCGGCGCCCACAAGAAATCCACGTCGGCTGAACCGAGGTTCCATCATCGCGTATCCTCCCATCGCGTCGCGCCGATTAGCTCGGCGTCGAGAGAGAGAATATGTCGCAGGCCGGCGATGACAAAGGAAAATCAGTCCGCGAAAGGGTCCGTCACGAGAATGGTGTCGTCGCGCTCGGGGCTGGTGGAGAGCAGAGCCACCGGCGCGCCGATCAGCTCCTCGACGCGCTTGACGTACTTGATCGCCTCGGCGGGCAGGTCGAGCCAGCGCCGCGCCTCGAAGGTGCTCTCCGACCAGCCGGGCAACGTCTCGTAGATCGGCTCGACGCGGGCCTGCAGGTCGGCGGCGGTGGGCAGGTAGTCGAGTTCGCGCCCGTCCAGCCGGTAGCCGGTGCAGATCTTCAGCTCCTCAAGTCCGTCGAGCACGTCGAGCTTGGTGAGCGCGACGCCCTTCACGCCCGAGACGGCGCAGGTCTGGCGCACGAGCGCCGCGTCGAACCAGCCGCAGCGGCGCTTGCGCCCCGTCACCGTGCCGAACTCGCGGCCCCGCTCGCCGAGGCGCTGGCCGATCGCGTCGTGCAGCTCGGTCGGGAACGGCCCCTCGCCGACGCGGGTGGTGTAGGCCTTGACGATGCCGAGCACGAAGTTGATCGCGTCCGGCCCGATGCCGGACCCCGCCGCCGCCGCGCCGGCCAGCGTGTTGGAGGAGGTCACGAACGGATAGGTGCCGAAATCCACGTCGAGCAGCGCGCCCTGCGCGCCCTCGAACAGGATGCGCCTGCCCGCGCGGCGCTTCTCCGCCAGCACCCGCCAGACCGGCGCGGCGTAGGGCAGGATGTGCTCGCGCACCTCCTTCAGCGCCGCGGTGAGCGCCGCGCGGTCCACCGGGTCGAGACCGAGCCCCCGGCGCAGCGCGTCGTGATGCACGAGCAGGCGGTCGAGCCTGAGCTCGAGCGTCGCGTCGTCGGCGAGGTCCGCCACGCGCACGGTGCGCCGCCCAACCTTGTCCTCATAGGCCGGGCCGATGCCGCGCCCCGTGGTGCCGATGCGCGCCACGGTGTTCGCCGTCTCCCGCGCGCGGTCGAGTTCGCCATGGACGGGCAGGATCAGCGGGGCGTTCTCGGCGATCATCAGCGTCTCGGGCGAGATCTCGACGCCCTGCCCGCGCAGCTTGTCGATCTCCGCCACCAGCGCCCAGGGGTCGAGCACCACGCCGTTGCCGATCACCGACAGCTTGCCGGGCCGGACGATGCCCGACGGCAGCAGCGACAGCTTGTAGGTCACGCCGCCGATGACCAGCGTGTGCCCGGCGTTGTGGCCGCCCTGGAAGCGGACGATGACA
Organism: Rubrimonas cliftonensis; assembly: GCF_900107585.1. Classification (GTDB taxonomy): domain Bacteria; phylum Pseudomonadota; class Alphaproteobacteria; order Rhodobacterales; family Rhodobacteraceae; genus Rubrimonas; species Rubrimonas cliftonensis. The sequence goes on from NZ_FNQM01000011.1 coordinate 40,434, forward strand.
TCGGCGCGCTCGCTGAGCCAGTCGACCAGCTTGCCCTTACCCTCGTCGCCCCACTGGGCGCCGATCACCGCGACGTTGGCCATGCGTTTCCCCTCGATATGCGTGAGGACGCTACCAGCGCCGGGCCCGCGCCGGAAGTGCGCGCCCGGCGCGGTCTTCGCCTGCGGCGCCTGTTCAGAACCGCAGCGCCTTGGCCTGCCGCACCTGCGGCAGCGCCACGATCTCCGCCAGCGCCGCCGCCGGCACCTCCTCGTCCACCCCCATCAGCGCGATCGCCTCCCCGCCCTTGCTCGCGCGGCCCAGCGCGAAGGTGGCGATGTTGACGCCGAGCGCCCCGAGCTTCGCCCCCAGCGCGCCGATGTAGCCGGGCGTGTCCTCGTTGGTGGTGTAGAGCATGAAGGGCTGCGGCTCGGCCTCCAGATCGATGCCCTTGATCTGGATGAAGCGCGGCTTGCCGTCGGAGAACACCGTCGCGGCGACGCTGCGCGTCTGCTTCTCCGTCACCACCGTCAGCCGCACATAGGAGCCGAAGGCGCCTTGCGCGTCGCGCCGCGTCTCGGAGATGGCGACGCCGCGCTCCTTGGCCACCAGCGGCGCGGAGACCATGTTCACCGCGCCCTCGCCGAGCAGCGGCTTCAGCATCGCCGCCGTGACCGTGGCCGTCAACGGCTTGAGGTTGAGCTGGCCGGGCGCACCGACATAGTCGATCTCGATCTCCTTGATCGCGTTCTCCGTCACCTGCCCGGCGAAGGCGCCCAGCGCCTCGCAGACCGCCACCCATGGCTTGAGCAGCGGCGCCTCCTCGGCGGTGATCGAGGGCGCGTTGAGCGCGTTCTGGATCGCGCCGTTCATCAGGTAGTCCGCCATCTGCTCGGCGACCTGAAGCGCCACGTTTTCCTGCGCCTCGGCGGTGGCGGCCCCGAGATGCGGCGTGCAGACGACGTTCGGCGCGTGAAACAGCGGATTGTCCTTCGCCGGCTCCTCGGAGAACACGTCGAAGGCGGCGCCGGCGAGCCGACCCTCCGTCAGCGCGTCGGCCAGCGCCTGCTCGTCGACCAGCCCGCCGCGGGCGCAGTTGATCAGCCGCGCGGTCGGCTTCATCAGGGCGATGCGCTCCGCGTTCAGCAGGTTCGCGGTCTGCGCCGTCTTGGGCAGGTGCAGCGTCACGACGTCGGCGCGCGTCAGAAGCTCCTCGACCGTCTCGATCTTCTCCACGCCGAGCGTCTTCGCGCGGTCGGCGCTGAGATAGGGGTCGTAGGCCACGACCTTCATGCGCAGCCCGACGCCGCGCGTCGCCACCACGCCGCCGATGTTGCCGCAGCCGACGACGCCGAGCGTCTTGCCGGTCAGCTCGGTCCCCATGAACTTCGACTTCTCCCACTTGCCGGCGCGGGTGGAGGCGTCGGCGGCGGGGATCTGCCGGGCGGAGGCGAACATCATCGCGATGGCGTGCTCGGCTGTGGTGATCGAATTGCCGAAGGGCGTGTTCATCACCACGATCCCGCGCGCCGAGGCGGCGGGGATGTCGACATTGTCCACGCCGATGCCGGCGCGGCCGATCACGCGCAGCCTGGCGGCCTTCTCGATGATCGCCGCCGTGACCTTCGTCGCGGAGCGGATCGCGAGCCCGTCATAGCCGCCGACGACCTCGGCGAGCCGCGCCGCGTCCTTGCCGAGATCGGGCTGGAAATCGACCTCCACGCCGCGGTCGCGGAAGATCTGCACGGCGGCGTCGGAGAGCGCGTCGGAGATGAGAACCTTGGGCATTTGTCAGTCCTGTTGCTGGCGCGGGGCGGCCGTCATGGCGCCGTCCGCGAAGATGTCGCCCCCTCTCCCGCCTGCGGGAGAGGGCCGAGGTGAGGGGGCCGGGGTGAGGGGGCCGGGGTGAGGGGGTCTCAGGCCGCGGCGAGCGCCGCGCGGGCGTCGGCGAAGGCCCAGTCGAGCCAGGGCGTCAGCGCGGCGACGTCCGCCGCCTCGACCGTCGCCCCGCACCAGACGCGCAGGCCCGGCGGGGCGTCGCGATAGCCGGCGATGTCGAAGGCCGCGCCCTCCTTCTCCAGCGTCGTCGTCATCCGCTTGACGAAGGCGCGCTGGCCGGCGTCGTCGAGCGCCGAGACCGCCGGATCGACGATCCGCAGACAGACTGAGGTGTTGGAGCGGCAGGCGGGCTCGGCGACGAGATTCTCGACCCACGCCGTCGCGTCCACCCATCCCTGCAGCGCGGAGAAGTTCGCGTCGGCCCGCGCCCGCAGCGCCGCGCCGCCGCCGAGACCGATGCCCCAGTCCAGCGCGTCGAGATAATCCGCCACGCACAGCATCGAGGGCGTGTTGATCGTCTCGCCCTTGAAAACGCCCTCGATCAGCTTGCCGCCCTTGGTCAGCCGGAAGATTTTCGGCAGCGGCCAGGGCGGTGTGAAGCTTTCCAGCCGCTCGACGGCGCGGGGAGAGAGCACGAGCACGCCATGGGCCGCCTCGCCGCCCATCACCTTCTGCCAGGAGAAGGTCGCGACGTCGATCTTCGGCCAGTCGAGGCACTGCGCAAAGGCCGCCGAGGTGGCGTCGCAGAGCGTCAGGCCCGCGCGGTCCGCCGCGATCCAGTCGGCGTTCGGGACGCGGGCGCCGGAAGTGGTGCCGTTCCAGGTGAACAGCACGTCGGCCCCGGGCCGCACCGCCGAGAGGTCGGGCAGCGCGCCGTAGTCGGCGGTCATCACGCGGCAGTCGGCGAGCTTCAGCTGCTTCACCGCGTCCGTGACCCAGCCGGCGCCGAAGCTTTCCCAGGCGAGCGCATCCACCGGCCGCGCGCCGAGCAGCGACCACATCGCCATCTCGTAGGCGCCGGTGTCGGATGCGGGCACGATGCCGATGCGGTGGTCGGCGGGGATCTCCAGCAGGGTCCGCGTCTTCTCGATGGCTTCGAGAAGCTGGGCCTTCGCGGCGCCGGCGCGGTGCGACCGGCCGAGCTCGGCGCGGGCGCCGACCGCCGCGGCGGACCAGCCGGGGCGCTTGGCGCAGGGACCGGATGAGAACAGGGCGCGCGCAGGCGCAGCCTGCGGCTTGGGGGGAAGCGTCATGGGACGCGCTCCATCGTCAGGGCGAGATCGCTGAGCCCGCCGCCGCTCGCCCTCATCGGCGACGCGCCCGCCGTTCGGTTACGCCCCGGTCCGCGGTCGGTCAACCGCGAACATGCACCGGTTCACGCCACGCGCCCGGATGCCGCGGCGCGACGAGATCGGCGGTTGCCACCGGGGCGCGCGGCGCGGAGTCTCGGGGCGAGGCGCAAGGGAGCCGTCGCCATGCATGTTTTCGACTCGCCAGACTTCGACGACCACGAGCAGGTGATCTTCGCCAGCGACGCCGCGACCGGCCTGCGGGCCGTCATCGCAGTCCACAGCACGGCGCTGGGGCCCGCGCTCGGCGGCTGCCGCATCCACGCCTACGCCGATGAGGCCGACGCCGCGCGCGACGCGCTGCGCCTGTCGCGGGGCATGACCTACAAGGCGGCTCTGGCGGGCCTCGCGCTCGGCGGCGGCAAGTCGGTGGTCCTCGCCGACCCGGCGCGCGACAAGACGCCGGCGATGATGCGCGCGATGGGCCGCGCCGTGGAGCGCCTTTCAGGCCGCTACATCGCCGCGGAGGACATGGGCGCGACGGTCGCGGACATGGACGCGATGGCCGACGAGACCGCCCATGTCACGGGGCGCTCTCCCGAACGCGGCGGCGTCGGCGACCCTTCGCCATGGACGGCGCGCGGCGTCTTCCTGTGCCTGGAAGCGGCCGTGCGGCTCAGGCTCGGGCGCGGCCTCGCCGGCGCGCGGGTGTGCGTGAAGGGGCTCGGCTCGGTCGGCTGGAAACTGGCGGAGGCGTTGCACGGCGCGGGCGCGGCGCTCACCGTCGCCGACATCCGCGACGACGTCGCCGCGCGCGCCGCCGGCGCCTTCGGGGCCGCCGTCATCCCGGTCGAAGCGGCGCTTGCGGCGGAGGTCGACGTCTACGCGCCCTGCGCCATGGGCGGCGAGTTCAATATCGATACAATCCCGGCGCTCGGTGCGCAGATCATCTGCGGCGCGGCGAACAACCAGCTTGCGGAAGCCGCCGACGGCGGGCGTCTGGCGGCCCGCGGGGCGCTCTACTGTCCCGATTATCTCGTCAACGCCGGCGGATTGATCCGCGTCGCGCAGCCGCCGCTCGGCATGGACGAGGGCGCTGCGCTGGCGCGGCTCGAAGCGTTGCCCCGCACGCTGGAGACGGTGCTCGCAGAAAGCGCCCGAAGCGGCGCGACGCCGGCTGAAGTGGCGGACGCTCTCGCCCGCCGCCGTTTCGCTCCGGCGGCGGGCTGAGCGCGCTCAGCGCAGCCAGAATGGTTTTTTGGCCTCGTTCAGAGCGGCTTCGCGATCGAGGCCGATGTCGCGGAGAAGCTCGGGCGTCAGCAGCGCAAGCGCGCGGCGCGACCGCCTGCGCTCCGACCACCGGCGCAGCGTCGCGGCGACGAGGGTGGGCAGGGCGCGAAGACCGTCGCCGACCGAAGCGCGGTCGGCGGCGGCGTCTGCGAAGGGCGCGGCGTGACGCGACATGGCGAGAATCCTTCCGGTGATCGATGGTAGATACAATTTTCCCGATTTGACTTCCAATCGGGCAGAAGTGTGATACACAATCCTGAAACGTCGAACCACCCGGATCTTGTCATGGACACAAACTGGCGCCCCGATATCGCCGCCGCCCCGGGCCCGATCTACCGCGCCCTCGCCGATCAGATCGTCGACGCGGTGTCGCGCGGGACGATCAAGGCCGGCGCGCGGCTGCCTCCGGTGCGCGATCTCGCCTGGGACATCAAGGTGAGCCCCGGCGCCGTCGCGCGGGCCTACCGCATCGCGACCGAGCGCGGTGCGCTCGAGGCCACCGTCGGCCGCGGCACCTTCGCCCGCGCGTCGGGCCCACGCGGCTTCGCGCTGGACGCGCTGCTGGCGCCCTCGCCCGGCGGCAAGATCGACCTGCGCGGCAACCGCGCCGTCGACGTCGGCCAGCATGTCGAGATCAACGCCGCCCTGCGCCGCATGATGGAGGGCCCGTCTCCGCTGTCGCTGACCGACTACCGCACGGCCGAGGACGACGCCCCCGCCCGCGCGTCGCTGGCCCGCTGGCTGCAGGGCTTCGGCGCGCCGGCCGAGCCGGGGCGACTGATCATCACCGCCGGCGCGCAGGAGGGCGTGATGGCCGCCCTCTGTGCGCTCAGCCGCAACGGCGAGGGCGTCGCCTTCACCGAGGCCCTGGTGCATCCCGGCCTCAAGGACTGCGCCGAGGCGGCGCGGCTGAAGCTGGAGCCCATCGCGATGGACGGCGAGGGAATGCTGCCCGACGCGCTCCACGCCGCCTGCGCGCGCCGCCGCCCCGACGCCGTGCTGCTGACGACGACCTTCCACAACCCGACGCTCGCCACGATGTCGGCGCGGCGTCGCGAGGAGATCGTCGCCGTGGCGCGGGCGCGGGACGTGGCGCTGGTGGAAGACGCCGTGTACGGCCACCTGCTCGATGCGCCGCCGCCGAGCCTCGCTGAACTGGCGCCGGAGCGCTGCTGGCTCGTCACCAGCTTCTCCAAATGCGTCGCCGCGGGCCTGCGCGCCGGCATGATCATGACGCCGCCGGGCGAGACGCTGCGCACCCTGCGCGCCCATCAGGCGATCGCGCACCAGACGCCCTGGCTCGTGAGCGGGCTGGCCGCCGCGCTGGTGGACGGCGGCGAGGCCGAGATCATCCGACGCCGCGTCGCGGCCGAGATCCGCGCCCGCGCCGAGGTGGCGACGGAGGCGCTCGGCGCATGCGGCGCGCGCATCGATCCCGCCGCGGGCTTCGTCATGCTGCCGATGCCGGAGGGCCTGAGCTCGGGCGAGTTCGCCGCCGCCGCCGCCGCTCAGGACGTGCTGGTGGCCCCGCGCGCGGCCTACGCGGTGGGCCGCGCGCAGGGGAGGGATTTCGTGCGCGTCGCACTTGGCGCCCGCGCCAGCCGGACCCAGCTCGCCGAGGGCGTCGCGCGGCTCTCACGGCTGCTGGCGGACGGCCCGCATCTCGCGCAGGCGCTGACGTGAGCGCGCCCGCCTCCACCAGTCCAGGCGCCCCCGGGCCGGCCTCCCCCAGGCCGGCCTCCACCGGGTCAGCCGCCCCGTCGCCGCTGCCCTGCCAGCGTGAACTCTTCGACCTGCCGCGAGAGGTCGCCTGGCTCAACTGCGCCTACATGAGCCCGCTGATGCGCAGCGCGGTCGCGGCCGGCGAGGCCGGCGTCCGCCGCAAGGCGCGCCCCTGGCTCCTGCCGCCGTCGAGCTTCTTCGACGAATCGGATGAGGCGCGCGCCCTGTGCGCCGCGCTTGTCGGGGCGGACGCGGAGGGCGTGGCGCTGGTTCCGGCCGCAAGCTACGGGCTGGCCGTGGCCGCGCGCAACATTGCGCTGGCCCCCGGTCGCCGCGTCGTGACGCTAAGGGACCAGTTTCCCTCCAACGTCTATCCCTGGCGCGCCGAGGCCGAGGCGGTGGGAGCCGAGGTCGTCGCGGTCGACGCCGCTTGCGCCGACCCGACCGCCGCGGTTCTCGCCGCGATCGACGAGCGCTGCGCGGTCGCCGCGCTGCCGGAGGTGCTGTGGACGACCGGCGCCCGGCTCGACCTCGCGCGCATCGGCGCCCGCTGCCGCGAGGCGGGCGCTGCGCTGGCGCTCGACCTCACGCAGTCGGCGGGTGCGCTGGTCACGGACTTCGCCGCCATCCAGCCCGATTTCGCCGTCGCCGCCGCCTACAAATGGCTGCTGGGGCCCTACTCGACGGGTTTCCTGTGGGTCGCGCCGCACCGGCGCGACGGGCGGCCGCTGGAGGAGACCTGGCTCGGGCGCGCGGGCGCGGAGGATTTCTCGCGGCTGGTGGACTACCAGGCCGGCTACCAGCCGGGCGCGAGACGCTTCGACATGGGCCAGCGCGCCAATTTCGCTCTGATGCCGGCCTTCGTCGCCGCGCTGCGCCAGCTGCTGGAATGGACGCCGGCCGCCATCGAGGCGAGCCTCGCCGCGCAGACCCGCTCCATCGCCGCGCGCGCCGGCGCCGTCGGCCTGACGCCGCCGCCCGAGGCGTGGCGCGGGCCGCACTACCTGTCGCTCACGCTGCCCGACGGCGCGCCGGGCGACCTGCCGGCCCGGCTCGCGGCGAAGGGCGTGCATGTCAGCCGGCGCGGCGACTCGCTCCGGATCACGCCGCATCTCTACAACGACGCCGAGGACGTCGACCGCCTCATGGACGCGCTCGCCGCCGCGCTGTAACGCCCGCGCCATGAACGGCTCGAACGACATCGGCGCCTGGGCGCGGCTTGTCTTCCTCGGCATGGTCTGGGGCGGCTCCTTCATCGCCATCGCCATGGCGCTGGAGGGCTTCACGCCGCTGTCTCTGGCCGCGGCGCGGATGGGGCTGGCGGCGCTGGCGCTGCTCGCGGCGGCATGGGCCATGGGCCTGCGGCTGCCGGCGCTCAGGGGGGCCGAGGGGCCGCGCGGCTGGGGCTTCGCGCTGGCCATCGGGCTGCTCTCGAACGCGCTGCCCTTCGCGCTGCTCAACTGGGCGCAGCAGTATGTCGCGGCGGGCGTCGCGTCGGTGTTCATGGCGCTGCTGCCGCTGATGATCCTGCCGCTCAGCCATCTGCTCGTGCCTGGCGAGCGGCTGAGCCGGCGCAAGGGCCTCGGCTTCGTCGCCGGGTCGGTCGGCGCGGTGGTGCTGATCGGCCCGCAGGCGCTGGCGGGCCTCTCGGGGGCGGGCGTCGCGCTGCTGGCGGAGCTCGCCTGCCTCGGCGTGGTGATCTCCTACGCCTTCGGCTCGATCACCACGAAGCTGGCGCCGCAGGTCCATCCCGTCAGCCTGTCGGCGGCTGTGCAGCTTCTGGGCTTCGCGCTGATCGCGCCCTTCGCGCTGGCGTTCGAGGCGCCCTTCGCGCTGGCGCCGGACGGGCGCGCCTGGCTCGCCGTGGCGTGGCTGGCGCTGCTCTCGACGGCCTTCGCACAGGTGCTGCTGGTGCAGGTGCTGCGCCGCGCCGGACCGCCCTTTCTCAGCCAGGTGAACTTCATGATCCCGCTCTGGGCGCTGGCCTTCGGCGCGCTGTTTCTCGGCGAGGCGATCCCGCCGCGCGCCCTGCTCGCGCTGGCGCTGATCTTCGTCGGCATGGCCGTCGCACAGGGGATATTCGCGCCGCGCGCGCCCCGGCCGGCGCGTTCGGCTTGACGCGCGGTGCGGTCGGGGCTTGATGACGACATGGTGACTGCAACGACCCTTGCCGCCGTCGCCGCCGGCGGCGCCCTCGGCGCCTCGGCGCGCTACCTTGTCGGGGCGGCGGCCCTGCGCCTGATGGGCCCAGGCTTTCCGTGGGGAACCCTGTTCGTCAACGTCGCGGGGTCGCTCGCGATGGGAATGCTCGCCGTCCTGCTCATGGAAAGGCTCCCCGGCGCCTTTCCGCGCTGGTCGGCGTTCCTGTTGACCGGCGTTCTGGGCGGCTTCACCACCTTCTCGGCCTTCTCGCTGGAGGTCGCGCTGATGCTGGAGCGCGGCGAGGCGCTCAGGGCCGGCGCCTATGTCGCCGCGTCGGTGGCGCTCGGCGTCGGCGCGCTGTTTGTCGGCTTTCTCGCGGCGAGGTCGCTCTGATGCCCCCGGTCCAGCTGCTCATTGTGGCCGAGGACGACGGCGAGCTGCGCGTGGATCGCTGGTTCCGCCGCCATTTCCCGCAGCTTCCCCATGGCCGGCTGGAGAAGATGCTGCGCAAGGGCGAGGTGCGGGTGGACGGCGGCCGCGTGACCGCCGCGACGCGCCTTGCGCCGGGTCAGACGGTGCGGGTGCCGCCCTTTCCCGACGATCTCGCCGAGCAGCCGCCGCCACCGAAGCCCGTCATCGAACCCGACGCCGATTTCATCCAGTCCCGCGTGATCCACATCGACGATTCGGTGCTGGCGCTCGACAAACCCGCCGGGCTCGCCGTGCAGGGCGGCTCCGGCGGGATCAGGCATCTCGGCCAGTTCGAGGCGGCGTTGATGTTCGGCAGGAACAAGCCGCCGCGACTGGTGCACAGGCTCGACCGCGACACCTCGGGCGTTCTGGTGATGGGCCGCACCGCGCCCGCCGCCGCGGCGCTGGCCAAGGCCTTCCACGCGCGCACGACGCGAAAACTCTACTGGGCGGCGGTGGCCGGCAAGCCCAGCCCGGCGCGCGGCACGATCCGCTTCGGGCTGGTCAAGGCGCCGGGGCCGCGCGGCGAGAAGATGCTCTGCGTCCACCCCGACGAGGTGAAGGCCACCGAGGGGGCCCAGCGCGCGGTCAGCGACTATGCGCTGGTCGACAGCGCCGGCGGGCGCGCCTCATGGGTGGCGCTGCGGCCCGTGACCGGGCGCACGCACCAGCTCCGCGCCCACATGGCGGAGATCGGCTGCCCGGTGGTCGGCGACGGCAAGTATGGCGGCAACTCCCAGACCAACGAGGGCGACGGCTGGGGCGCGCAGCTCGGCGGGCCGGTGAGCCGCAAGCTGCACCTGCACGCCCGCGCGCTCCAGATCCCCCACCCCGACGGCGGCGTGCTGAACCTCTCCGCGCCGCTGCCCGAGCACATGGCCCGCACCTGGGAGCTGTTCGGCTGGCGCGAGGCCGATGCGCCGGAGAACCCTTGGGAATGAGCGGCGTGGCGTATCAGACGGTCTCCCTCGCGGTCGACGCCCGCGGCGTGGCGCGGCTGGCGCTGGCGCGCCCCGAAAAGCGCAACGCCATGTCGGCGACGATGATCGCCGAGCTGACCGATGCGGCCGAAAAGCTGGGGGCCGACCCCGGCGTGCGCGTCGTCGAGCTCTCGGGGACCGGGGCCGTGTTCTGCGCCGGCGGCGACCTCGACTGGATGCGCGCGCAGATGGGCGCCGACCGCGCGACGCGCATCGCCTCCGCCATGGCGCTCGCGCGGATGCTGCGCGCCCTCGACCGGCTGCCGAAGCCGCTCATCGGGCGCGTCCAGGGCGGGGCCTATGGCGGCGGCGTCGGGCTGATGGCGGTCTGCGACGCCGTGGTCGCGGCTGAGGACGCAAGCTTCGGCCTCACCGAGGCGCGTCTCGGGCTGATCCCGGCCACCATCGCGCCCTATGTCGTCGCGCGCGTGGGCGTCGGCGCGGCGCGGCGGCTCTTCGTCTCGGCGCGCAGCTTCAGCGGCGCGGAGGCGCTGGCGATGGGCCTCGCGCACCGTCTCGCGACGCCCGACGAGCTCGACGCCGCGGCGCAGGAGGAGATCGCGCCCTGTCTCCAGACGGCGCCGGGCGCCGCGGCCCGCGCAAAGGCGCTGGCGCGCAGCCTCGCGGCCGACATCGACGACGCCGTTCTCGCCGACACGGCCGCCCGGCTCGCCGACGCGTGGGAGGACCCGGAGGCCGAAACCGGCGTCGCCGCCTTCTTTTCCCGCCTGCCGCCGCCCTGGACCGTATCTTGAGCCCCCCGCGCCATCGCCGCACCCCGGAGCACGCCATGCGCCGCCTGATACTGCTGCGTCACGCCAAGTCGTCGTGGTCGGACCCCGAACTCGACGATCACGCCCGCCCCCTGAACGCCCGCGGCAGGCGCGCGGCGCCGATGATGGGCGGTTGGATGCGCGAGCAGGGCCTCGCCCCGGACCATGTGACGATGTCCGACAGCGCGCGCACGCAGGAGACCTGGGCGCTGGCCAGCGCAGCGTTCGACGCGCCGCCGGAACCGCTAGTCACGCCCCTGCTCTACCATGCCGACCCCGCGACGATGCTCGACGCCCTGCGCGCGGCCCCCACGGAAGCGCGCACGGTGCTGATGATCGGCCATCAGCCGGGGGTGGGCGGCTTTGCGCGGAAGCTCTGCCGCGGAGAGGCGCCGGCGCAGTGCGCGCGCGCCTTCCAGCACTATCCCACGGCGGCGGCGGCGGTGTTCGAGTTCGACGCGGCTTCGTGGAGCGCCGTCGACTGGGGCGCGGCCCGTTTCACGGCCTTCGCCTGCCCGCGCGAACTCGTCTGAGCGGGCAAGCCGCCGTCAGAACGCCGGCGACATCGTGTAGACCACCCGCGCCGGCGTCGCCGAGGCGATGTCGATCTCGAACGCGTCCGTCCCGAACGCCACGCCGGCGATCGGGTTGACCACGATCTCTGCGACGCCGTGCGGGGCCGGCGCGCCCTCGGGACGCGGCGGAATGAAATCTCCCATCGTCGCCGGCGTCTCCGGGCGCACCGGCGTGAACAGCCCGCGCGCATCGGTCGGCCGGAGGTCTGCGGGCGGCGCGGCGTCGACGCGACGCAGGAACACCGCCTCGGTGTCGCTGCGCATCCCGAGATAGGAGAGGCTGGAGTAGCGGTCGGCGGCGGCCAGCCCGGCGTCGTCGCAGATATCCACGGCGCAGCGGTCGGCGACCACCATCACGTCGCCGGGCCCGGCGGTGTAGAACGCTATCGGACCGTCTGCGCCAGCCGGCGACGGGCCCGCGCCCTCGACCCCGGCGAAGTCCACCGGCTGGGCGCAGCCCGCCAGCAGCGCGAGCGCGAAAGGGACGAGGGCGCGCATCAGTGCCCCAGAATCTGGCTGAGAAACAGCTTCGTGCGGTCGGAGCGGGGGTTGTTGAAGAACTCCTCCGGCTCGTTCTGCTCGACGATCTGCCCGCGGTCCATGAAGATCACCCGATTCGCGACCTGACGCGCGAAGCCCATCTCGTGCGTGACGCAGAGCATGGTCATGCCCTCCTCCGCCAGTCCGATCATGGTGTCGAGCACCTCCTTGATCATCTCGGGGTCGAGCGCGGAGGTCGGTTCGTCGAACAGCATCACGTTGGGCCGCATGCAGAGCGCGCGGGCGATGGCCACGCGCTGCTGCTGACCGCCGGAGAGCTGGCCGGGATACTTGTTCGCCTGCTCCGGGATGCGCACCCGCTCCAGGAAGTGCATCGCCGTCTGCTCCGCCTCGCGCTTGGGAACCTTGCGCACCCAGATCGGCGCCAGCGTGCAGTTCTCCAGGATGGTCAGGTGCGGAAACAGGTTGAAGTGCTGGAACACCATGCCGACCTCGCGGCGGATCTCGTCGATCTTCTTGAGGTCCGAGGTCAGCTCGATCCCGTCGACGATGATGCGGCCCTTCTGGTGCTCCTCCAGCCGGTTGATGCAGCGGATCAGCGTCGACTTGCCCGAGCCGGACGGACCGCAGATGACGATCCGCTCACCCTTGTTGACGGTGAGGTTGATGTCCTTGAGGACATGGAACTCGCCGTACCACTTGTTCATCCCGACGAGTTCGACGGCGATCTCGTCGGAGACCTTCATGTTGGACCGGTCGATCGCGCGGTCCTGCACGGCGGCGTCTGCGGGTGCGTTCATGGGCTGTCTCCTCAGCGTCGCTCGCCGGCGCGCAGGCGGCCTTCGAGGTGCATCGAGTAACGGGACATGCCGAAGCAGAACAGGAAGAAGCAGAACGCGATGAAGCCGTATAGCTCCCACACGATGCCGTTCCAGTTGCTGTCGGCGCGGATCGGGTTGGTCAGGCCGAGCGGGTCGAGCAGGCCGATCACCGCCACCAGCGTGGTGTCCTTGAAGAGGCCGATGAACGTGTTGACGATGCCCGGAATGGAGATCTTCAGCGCCTGCGGCAGCACGATCAGCCGCATCGACTGCGCATAGGTCAGCCCCATCGCGTCGGCCGCCTCGTACTGGCCCTTGGGCAGCGCCGCGAGGCCGCCGCGGATCACCTCGGCCATGTAGGCCGAGGCGAACAGCGTCACCATGATCAGCACGCGCAGGATCAGGTCGAAGTTCGTCCCCGGCGGCATGAAGTAGTTCAGCAGCGTCGAGGCCACGAACAGCAGCGTGATCAGCGGCACGCCGCGGATGAACTCGATGAAGCCGACGCAGATGGCGTGGATGAAGATCAGCTTCGACTGACGGCCCAGCGCCAGCAATATGCCCAGCGGCAGCGACGCGGCGATGCCGGTCACGCCGATGATCATGGTCAGCAGGAAGCCGCCGAACCGCGACGACGCCACCGGCTCGAGCCCGAGCCCGCCCCAGAGCAGGAAATAGGCGATGACCGGGAACGCCGCCGAGAACATCAGCCAGTAGCGCCGGTGCGCGCCGCCGCCGAAGAACCACGCCAGCGCGCCAGCCGCCGCGAGGACGACGGTCGTGGCGCCGAAGAGCCCGCCGACGCCGCCGTCCACAACGCCCGCCGCGCCTGCGAGCGCCTTCAGCGCGACGATCGCGGCGGCCCCGACGGCGAGGGCGCGGACGTTGTCGAACAGGATCGGCGCTATGGCGACGATCAGCAGCACGAACGCCACGTTCGGCCGCCAGCGCAGCTCGGCGGGATAGAAGCCGTAGAGCAACTGGTCGAAACGCTCGCGGATCACCGCCCAGCAGGCGCCGCCCTGCCCTTCGCCGAAGCTCTCGGCGATGATCGAGCGGCACTCGCTCAGCGACGAGGCGTTCCAGACCGACTTGAACAGCGCCCAGTCGAGAACGCCCGGCAGCGCGAGGGCGACGACCGCGATCGAGGCGAGCGTCAGGATGGTGTTGAGCGGCCCCGAGAAGAGGTTCTCCCGGATCCAGCCGATAGCGCCGGAGGCGCCCGGCGGCGGCGGCAGGTCCGGCAGCTTGCCGTCGGCGACGAAGGCGACCGTGTGGGCGTGCGTTCCGCTCATGTCACCGCTCCACCAGTTTCACGCGGGTGTTGTACCAGTTCATGACGCCGGAGATGAGCAGCGACACCGTGAGGTAGAACGCCATCAGCAGCAGGATGCACTCCATCTCGCGCCCGGTCTGGTTCAGCGTGATGCCGCCCAGCGTGCCGGTCGCGTCCATGTAGCCCACAGCGATGGCCAGCGAGCTGTTCTTGGTGAGGTTGAGATACTGCGAGATCAGTGGCGGAACGATCACGCGCAGCGCCTGCGGCAGCACCACGAGGCTCATCGCCCGGTTCGGGCGCAGCCCGAGGGCGTAGGCGGCCTCGCTCTGGCCGTGGCTGACCGCCAGGATGCCGGCGCGCACGGTCTCGGCGATGAAGGCGCCGGTGTAGAGCGACAGCGCCAGCCACATCGCCACGAGGCTGTCGCGCAGGAAGAAGCCGCCGCGGAAGTTGAAGCCGGCGAGTTCGGGCAGCTCCAGATCGATCGGCCGGCCGAGGGCGAGGAACGCCAGCGTCGCCGGCGCGACCAGCAGGGCGAGGCCGGCCCAGAACACGGGGAACTGCTCGCCGGTCTCGGCCTGGCGCTTCGCCGCCCAGCGCCTGAGCAGGAAAAGTCCCGCGAGCGACGCGAGGAAGATCGCGACGATCGGCGTCGAGCCTTCCCCGAAGATCGGCGCGGGAACGTAGAGGCCGCGGTTGGTGGCGACGAAGGCCCCGGTCTCGACGCCGCGGAAGGCGCTCGGCGCCGGCAGCGTCTCGTTGACCGCCGCGGCGATCATCAGGATCCAGATCAGCAGCGGCACGTTGCGGAACGCCTCGACATAGACGGCCATGAGCCGCGAGACGATCCAGTTCTTCGAAAGGCGCAGCACCCCCGCCACCACGCCGATCACCGTGGCCGTGACGATGCCCATCGCCGCGACGAGCAGGGTGTTGAGGATGCCGAGCAGCGCCGCGCGGGCGTTGCTGTCGCGGCTGTCGTACTCGATCAGGCGCTGGTTGATGTCGTAGGACGCCGGCTGCCAGAGGAACGAGAAGTTGAAGTCCTTGCCCAGCGCCTCAAGGTTGCGAACGGCGTTGCTGGCGAGCCAAGCGACGGCGAGCATCACGAGCATCAGGGCGATGGTCTGGATGAACGTCGAGCGGTAGCGCGCGTCGTTCCAGAGCATGTCGACGCGGAAACTCTCCTGCGGCGGCGTTGCGGTCATGCTCATGAGCAGTCTCCCCGATCGGCGGCCGCTGTCGCGGCGTCAACGCGTCGCCCGGGCGCGGCCTGCGCGCCCGGGCGGGGTCCGATCAGCGGAAGGGCGCCGCGTAGAGGATGCCGCCCTTGGTGTAGAGGGCGTTCAGGCCGCGGGCGAGGCCGACCGGCGTGCTCTCGCCGATGTAGCGGTCGAACACCTCGCCGTAATTGCCGACCTGGGAGATCACCTTAACGGCCCAGTCCTTCTCGAGGCCGAGCATGGCGCCGTACTCGCCCTCGGTGCCGAGCAGGCGGTTGACCTCGGGGTTGTCGGTCGGGCCCGCCGCGAGCTCGGCTACGTTCGCGGAGGTGACGCCGAGCTCCTCGGCGATGACCATCGCGTTGAAGGTCCAGCGGACGATGTCGCCCCACTCGGGGTCGCCGTGCCGCACGAGCGGGCCGAGCGGCTCCTTGGAGATGATCTCGGGCAGGATGATGTGGTCGGTCGGCGCCTCGAAGGTCGAGCGCGTGGCGGCGAGGCCGGACGCGTCGGTGGTGTACACGTCGCAGGCGTTGGCGAGGTACTTCTGCTGCGCCTCGGCGTTGGTCTCGATCGGCACCGGGTCGTAGCTCATGTTGTTGGCGCGGAAATAGTCCGCGAGGTTGAGCTCGGTCGTGGTGCCGGTCTGGATGCAGACGGTGGCGCCGTCCAGCTCGAGCGCGGAGGTCACGCCGAGCGCCTTCGGCACCATGAAGCCCTGGCCGTCATAGTAGTTCACGCCGACGAACTCGAACTTGAGGTCGACGTCGCGGGAGAACGTCCAGGTCGTGTTGCGGGCGAGCATGTCGATCTCGCCGGAGGCCAGCGCGGTGAAGCGCGTCTTGCCGGTGGTGGGCGTGAACTGCGCGGCCTGGGCGTCGCCGAAGATGGCGGCGGCGACGGCGCGGCATACGGCGACGTCGAACCCGGCCCAGCTGCCGTCGGCCTCCGTGTAGGAGAAGCCGGCGACGCCTGACGAGACGCCACACTGAAGATTGCCGCGCGACTTCACGTCGTCGAGCGTGGCGGCGGCCGCGCCTGACGCTGCGAGCGCGACGGCGCTCGCGACGGCGCCGGCGATGATCGTCGGTGTCATGGAAAACCTCTTCCCTGTTGCCCGGTCCCGGGCGTTCGTCATTCCTTCATGCGCCGCCGTGATTACGGTTCGGCGCACATGTGTCAGGCACAAGATCAATGCGCTCAACGCGCGTCAAGCGGCGCAGCGCGTTCACAAAGGTTAAAGCCGCGAAATTCATCAACCCGCCAAACTCAGCACGCACAATGCGCTTTCGGAGAGCGCAAGGGCGCAAACTGCGCCTGCCGGCTGCGTCGCCCCTGCAGCGTCACGAATGATTGGCGCGAGCCATGCTATTTTCGCATGACAGGCTTGCATTCAATGGGATGACGTGACTGAATTGCGACGTCTTATATAAAGCAGCGAAAACGACGGACGGTCTGGCAGCGCTCCGACGCGCCGACAGGTGGAGAACTTGCATGTTTGACGAGATGGACGCCCTCGCCTGGGGTCAGGCTCAGGGCGATCGGGCGCGGAAGCTGTTCAGCGCCGTCGTTCTGGCGGTGCTCGACGATGCGGTGCGCGACGAGAAGAAGATCGGCCCCGGCGCGGGCGTCGAGAGCATCACGCGTTGGGCGCGCAGCAAGGACGGGCGGCTCGTGCTGTCCTGCGCCGGCATCGACCCCACCGAGCGCGCGGTCGGCGGGCTTGCGGAATTCGTCCGCCGCGGCGAGCGCGTGTCGAGCGCGCTGCGTCTCGGCGACGGCGACGCCATGGCCGCCTGAACCCCGCACCGCCGCGTCGACGAAGCGCCGGTCCGTTCGGGCCGGCGCCTGCTTTTCGAGGGGCCGGATCCGCCATCGGCCCTCAGACCACGAACTGCGTCCGCGCGCTCGCCCACCAACCGACGGCGTGCTCGATCGGCTCGCCGCTCATGTCGAGGTTCAGCGCCTCGACGCGCAGGACCGGCTGGCTCTCGATCTGCCGAAGCTGCGCGGCGACCTTGCGGGAGGGCGAACGCGCCGTGATCCGCGTCCATTCCCGCGTGTAGTCGATGACGCCGTAGCGCCGGAGCGACGCCGTGATCGAGCGCGTCTCGTCGAAATCCTGCGCAAGCCGCGGAAACCTGGCGGCCGGAAACGAGTGGGCGGCGTAGAGCACCGGCAGCCCGTCCACCTCGCTGACCATCTCCAGCACCAGAACCTCGGCGCCCGGCCGAAGCCGCAAGTGCTCCGCCTCGCGATCGTCGGGGGCCCTCGCCTCCGAGCGGACGAGCCGGTGCGCGGGCGTCCGGCCAAGCTCGGTGACGTTCTGGCTGAAGCGGACGCGCTGCCCGAGCCGATAGTCCACGACGCCCTCGGCGACATAGGCGCCCGAGCCGCGCCTCACTGAGATGGCGCCCTCGGCCGTCATCTCCGCCAGCGCGCGCCGAACGGTGTGCCGGTTCACGCCGAAGCGTTCCGAGAGCTCCTTCTCCGTCGGAAGGCGATCGCCGGTCTTGTAGAGGCCTTCGGTGATCTCGCCGCGCAGCGTTTCGTGGATTTTTCGCCAGATGGCCATGGAGCCTGCTTCCTACGCGCGCCCGCGCGAAAGCGGAGGTCGCGTCTTCTTGATTTTGGCGATGGCGTACCCGCCCTGTCGAGCCGGGTGCGAATCACAGCGCCCTCACTGCGGGGAACAGACTAATTTACTGATGCCTGCGCAATGGCTTCTGTCGATTTGTATATGCCGACGCAGCCATGTGGCGATGCAAGCGGCTGGTCAGGAGACCCCGAAGCGCGCCGCAAGCCGCCGACGCGCAGCCGGGACGGGAGCGCCGCGCGGCTCGATGCGCTCCAGGAAGCAGCCGGTGAGCCGCAGCGCCGCGGCGACGTCCTCGGGCGCCGCGAGGCCGCCGTCGCGCAGGAAGGCCGGCAGCGCCAGCAGCCGCTCGGCATAGGGCGCGCCGGCCTGCGCGCTGACCGCGCGCCCGGTGCGCGGCGACACCCAGACGAGGTTCTCCGTCGCTCCCGTGGCGGCGCAGGCGCTGAGGTCGAGCCCGTAGCCGAGCGCGGAGAGCAGCCCCAGCTCCCAGCGCGCATAGGCCGCAGCCCAGCCCTGCGCGTTGTCGCCGCCCGGGTCCGCCAGGCGGTCGAAGAGCGCGCGCGTGGCGGCGTAGAGCTCCGGGCAGGGCTCGCGCTCGGGCGTCAGCGTCGTCAGCAGCGCCGCGGCGGAGGAAAGCGCGGCGAGCGCGCCGGCGTCCGCCATGACCGCGCCCGCCCGGTCGCGCGCCGTCTCCACCCGTGCGGCGCCCAGATGCGCCTCCAGCCGCGCACGGTATTCGAGGCGGATGTCGGCGCCGGGCTGGAGCGCGGCGCGCCGCCGCCCGCCGCCGCCCTTGACCACGGCGGCCACCCGGCCATGGACTGCGGTCAGCGCGTCGAGCACGGCGTCGCCCTCGCCATGGCGGCGGGTCGAGAGCAGAAGCGCCTCGTCGGCCCATACGATCATCGCCAGCCCCTCGTCCGCCCGACCGTCGCCCGCCCGACCGACCGTCGTCCGACAGGGTCGCGCGCCTAGGCCGCTAGACCGCGGCCCTTCAGCATCGCCGCGGGCTCCGGCGCCCGGCCGCGGAACGCCTTCCACGCCTCGGCCGCGTCGCGCGAGCCGCCGACGGAGAGGATCTCCGCCTCCAGCCGCCGCGCCGTCTCGGGGTCGAACGGGTCGCCCGCCTCCT
Source organism: Rubrimonas cliftonensis (assembly GCF_900107585.1). Classification (GTDB taxonomy): domain Bacteria; phylum Pseudomonadota; class Alphaproteobacteria; order Rhodobacterales; family Rhodobacteraceae; genus Rubrimonas; species Rubrimonas cliftonensis. The sequence goes on from NZ_FNQM01000011.1 coordinate 59,049, forward strand.
CGAAGGCCGCGTAGGCGTCGGCGTCCATCACCTCCGACCACATGTAGCTGTAGTAGCCCGAGGCGTAGCCCTCGCCGGCGAAGACGTGCTGGAAGTGGGACGAGCGGTGGCGCATCCCGACCTCCGCAGGCATGCCGATCGCGGCCAGCGCCGCCGCCTCGGCCGCCAGCGGATCGGCGGGCGGCGCGCCCTCGTGGAGCGCAAGGTCGACCAGCGCCGAGCCCACATACTCCACTGTCGCAAAGCCCTGATTGAAGGTCTCCGCCGCGCGCAGCCGCGCGATGAGGTCCGCCGGCATCGCCTCGCCTCGGGCGTTCACCGCGTGCCGCGCCAGCACCTGCGGCTCGCCGAGCCAGTGCTCGAAGAGCTGCGACGGCAGCTCCACGAAATCGCGCGAGACCGACGTGCCGCTGACGGAGGGGTGCTCCACGTTCGACAGCAGGCTGTGCAGGCCGTGGCCGAGTTCGTGAAACAGCGTCCGGGCGTCGTCCCAGGTCAGCAGCGCCGGGCCGTCGCCGCCGCGCGCGAAGTTCATCACGTTGAGCACCACGGGCGCCTCGCCCATCAGCCGGTTCTGGCTGCGGAAGCTGGTGGACCAGGCGCCGGAGCGCTTCGAGGGACGGTTGAAGTAGTCGCCCATGAAGACGCCGACATGGGCGCCACCGCGCGTGACTTCCCACAACCGCACGTCGGGGTGATAGCGCGGCGCGTCGGGCAGCGGCGCGAAGCTCAGCCCGAACAGGCGCCCGGCCACGTCGAACGCCGCCTCGATCACCCGGTCAAGTTGCAGGTAGGGCTTCAGCTCGCCCTCGGAGAGCGCGTAGTCCTGCGCGCGCAGCTTCTCGGCGTAGAAGCGCCAGTCCCAGGCGGCGAGCGGGTGGTTGGCGCCGTCAGCGGCGATCAGCGCGCGCAGCCGCTCCGCCTCCTCGCCCGCCCGCGCCTTCGCCGCCGTCCACACCCGCTCCAGCAGGCCGCGCACGGCCTCGGGCGAACCCGCCATCTCGGTGTCGAGCTTGTAGGCGGCGTAGCTGGGGTAGCCGAGCAGCGCGGCGCGCTCGGCCCGCAGCGCCAGCGTCTCCGCGATCAGCGCTGCGGTGTCGGTCTCGCCGCCGTTCGCCCCGCGCGCCACCCACGCCGCCCAGGCCTTCTCGCGCAGGTCGCGCCGGGCGGAGAAGGTCAGGAACGGCTCGATCAGCGAGCGCGACAGCGTCACGACATGGCCTTCGACGCCCCGCGCCGAGGCCGCCCCGCGCGCGGCGTCCAGCACGAAGTCCGGCAGCCCCGCGAGGTCGTCGCCCTCCAGCGCCATCGACCACGCCCGCTCGTCGGCCAGCACGTTCTGGGAGAACTTCGTCCCGAGCGCCGCGAGCCGCTGCATGATCTCGCCCATGCGCGCCCTGCCCGCCGCGTCGAGCCGCGCGCCCGCGCGCACGAAGCGGCGGTGGGTGAGGTAGAGCACGCGGTCCTGCTCCGCCGTCAGGCCGAGGCCCTCGCGCCGCGCCGTAAGCGCCTCGACCCGAGCAAAAAGCGCGGGGTGGGTGAACGTCTGGGAGGCGTAGCGCGCCAGCCTCGGCGAGATTTCCGTCTGTATCGCCTCCAGCGCGTCGGAGCTGTCCGCGCCCACGAGATTGAAGAAGGTCGAGGCGGTGCGCGAGAGCAGGCGGCCCGAACGCTCCATCGCCGCGACCGTGTTGGCGAAATCGGGCTCCGCCGGGTCGGCGGCGATGGCGTCGCGCTCGGCCTCGGCCTGCGCCAGCCCCGCGTCGAACGCCTCACGGAAGTGGTCGGGGTTGATCGCCCCGAACGGGGGCAGGCCGAAGGGGCCGGTCCAGTCGGTCGTCAGCGGATTGGTCATGGTCGGGCCCTCGGCGAAAGATCGGCGCTCAACAGCTAGGCCGGATGACGCCTCCCCGCCAGATGGGGCCCGCCAGATGGGGCCCGCCAGATGGGGCCCGCCAGATGCGGCCCGCCAGACGCCCGCCGCCGCCTGAGGGGCGCGCTCAGGCGATGACCGCGGCGAGCGCGGCGGCGGCGGCGCGGCCGGAGGCGTAGGCGTCCGAGGCGTCCGGCCCGAGCAGCCAGTCGCCGCAGGCGACCAGACGCCCGTCCTGCGCGCAGGGCTGGCCCACCGGCCGCGAGACGCGCGCGTAGCGCCAGCGATGGGCGACGGCGTGCACTGGCGCGCCCACGCCCAGCGCCGCGCGCAGGGGCGCCAGCAGCGCCGCCGCCGCTGCCTCCTTGTCGAGCTCGAGATGCGCGCGCGTCCAGGCGAGGTCGGCGTGGGCGACCCAGCGGTCCGGCGTCGCGGCCCTGCCCGGCCGGCCCGCCATCGCGACGAGTTTCTCGAAGGGCGCGGCCTCCGGGCCCGTGAGCGCCGCAGGCGCGGCCACCTCGGCCTCCCATGCGGCCATCAGCGTCCAGCACGGGTCCATCTCCGCCGAGCGCGCCGCGGCGCTCACGGGCCCGGAGGCGGCGCAGAGCGCGGCCGTCTGGGGCGCCGGCGCGGCGCACACCACGGCGTCGAACGCCTCGCCGTCCACCGCCCACCCCGCGCCCGCCGGCGTCACCGCGGCGACGGTCGCGCCGTGGCGGATGTCGAGCCCCTGCGCCAGCGGCCCGACCAGCGCGCTCATGCCGGGCGTTCCGACCCAGCCCCCGCCATGGCGGGCCGCCGCGCCCGCGGCGCCGGCCTCCGCAAGATAGGCCGCCAGCGGCCCCTGGGCGTCGGGAACCTCCGGCGCGCCATGGTCGTATTCAAGACCGTCGCGCGTGCGCCGCGTCGCGAGCCTCCCGCCGAGCCCGCGGCTCTTCTCGAACACCGCGACCGCGCAGCCCCGTTCTGCGAGCGCCCGCGCGGCCGCCAGCCCCGCGATCCCGGCCCCGACGACTCCGACGCGCATGCCGCTCACGCGGCCTTTCGCTCCGGATAGAGCGCCAGCAGCCCCGCCTCGCTCGCCTCGGCCACGCCGCGCTCGGTGACGAGCCCGGTGACGAGCCGCGCAGGCGTCACGTCGAAGGCGGGGTTGGCCGCCGGAGAGCCCGGCGCGACCACGCGCACCGTGCGCACGCCCTCCGGGCCGAGACCCTGCACCTCCGTCACCTCCTCGGGGCGCCGCTCCTCGATGGGGATCTCGCTCAGCCCGTCGCGCACCGTCCAGTCGATCGTCGGCGAGGGCAGGCAGACGTAGAACGGCACGCTGCAATCCTTCGCCGCCAGCGCCTTGAGATAGGTGCCGATCTTGTTGCAGACGTCGCCCTCCCGCGTCGTGCGGTCGGTGCCCACGAAGCAGATGTCGACGTCGCCGCGCTGCATCAGGTGGCCGCCAGCGTTGTCCACGACCACCGTATGCGGCACCCCGTGCTGGCCGAGCTCCCACGCAGTGAGAAACCCGCCCTGGTTGCGGGGCCGCGTCTCATCAACCCAAACATGCACGTCGAGGCCCTTGTCGAAGGCCTGGTAGATCGGGCTGGTCGCCGTGCCCCAGTCGCAGGTGGCGAGCCAGCCCGCGTTGCAGTGGGTGAGGATGTTCACGCGGCCCTTGCGCGCCGCGATCTCCTCGATCAGAGGCAGGCCGTGGACGCCGATCATGCGGCAGAGCTCGACGTCCTCCTCAGCGATGGCGCGGGCGCGGGCGAAGGCGGCGGCTTCGCGCTCGGCCGGCGCCAGCGGGCGCAGCCGCGCGGCGACGTCGTCGATGGCCCAGCGCAGGTTCACCGCCGTCGGGCGCGAGCGGAACAGCCGGTCGTAGGCGGCGGAGAGGTTGGCGTCGGAGGGGTCTTCCCGCATCGCCAGCGCCAGCCCGTAGGCCGCCGTCGCTCCGATCAGCGGCGCGCCGCGCACCAGCATGTCGGCGATGGCGCGCACGGCCTCGGCCTCGCTCGGCAGCGCCATGGTCTCGAACGCGAAGGGAAGCCTCGTCTGATCGATGATGCGGACCTCTGGGCCCTGCGGCCCCTCGGACTCCCAGATCGGGCGGTGGTGCGTCCCGTTGACCTTCATCGCTGCCTCCTGCTGCCTCCCGCTCCATATAGCGGTTCGCGCCTGCGCTAGAAACCGCCCCACCGCGTCTCGACAATCCCGCGCCGGTCGCGGAGAACGGATGCGGAAGCGAAAGTCGGGGAGCCAGCAATGATCGGACGTCTCAACCATGTCGCCATCGCGGTGCCCGATCTCGCGGCCGGCGCGGCGCTCTACCGCGACACCCTGGGCGCGACCGTCTCAGCGCCGCAGGCGGAACCCGACCATGGCGTGACGGTGGTGTTCATCGAGCTGCCCAACACCAAGATCGAGCTGCTCGAACCGCTTGGCGAGGCCAGCCCCATCGCGGCCTTCCTCGCCAAGAACCCTTCCGGCGGCATCCACCATGTGTGCTACGAGGTCGACGACATCCTCGCCGCGCGCGACCGGCTGAAGACCGGCGGCGCCCGCGTGCTCGGCGACGGGGAGCCGAAGATCGGCGCCCATGGCAAGCCGGTGCTGTTCCTCCACCCCAAGGACTTCAACGGAACGCTGGTCGAGCTGGAGCAGGCCTGACCGCAGGGAGAACGCGCCGATGTCCTTCACATCCGCCCTCGTGCTGTACGCGGTGACGTGGTTCATCGTGCTCCTGATGCTGCTGCCGATCGGCGTGCGCAGCCAGGAGGAAGCCGGCGACGTCGCGCCGGGCACGCCGGCCGGCGCTCCGGAGACGCCCATGATCGGGCGCAAGATGCTGTGGGCGACGGGCGTTGCGGCGGTCGTGTGGGCAGTCGTCTACTGCGTCATCGTGTTCGGCGTGATCACGCGCGAGGACATCCGCGGCTTCGCGCCGTTCGACTGACGCGCGTGGCCCGGCGGCCCGAGCCGATCGCCTTCGACGGCGATCTCCTGCGCCTGCGCGTCACGCCGCGGGCGGCGGCCGAATCCATCGCCATGGCTCCCTGCGCGGAGGGCGAGACCCCTCTCGCCCTTGTCCGCGTCGCCGCACCGGCGGAGGGCGGCAAGGCGAACGCAGCCGTGATCGCGCTCGCCGCGAAGGCGCTCGGCGTCCCGAAGTCGGCCCTGACCATCGTTCGGGGCGAGACCGGCCGCGACAAGCTGCTGCGCATCGACCGGCGCTAGCGGCGCCCGCCGCGACGATCCTCGGCCCATCGCGTCGGCGCACGGCGTCGCGCAATAACCCTTTCCTGCGGGCCCGCGCGTGCTAACCTTCAAACACTTGCAACACGGGAGATCGCGCCATGAAGACCATCGTCCTCGCCGCCGCCGTCGCCGCGTTCGCCGGCGCCGCCTTCGCGCAGTGCTCGGGCTACAGCCCCAAGTCTGCGCAGACGCCGATCGTCGAGACGCCGACCGTCGGCAGCTGACCGACGCTCCGGGCGGCGGCCGCCGCCGCCCGATCATGCCGCGGCGCGCGCCGTCGCCCGGTGCAAGAGGTGCGTGGCGGCGGCCACGCCGACCATCGGCGCCAGAAGGTTGACGAAGGGCACCGACAGGGTCGCCGCCACGGCGGCGCCGATCAGGGTTGCGCCCAGACGCTCCCTCCGCCTGAGACGCCGGGCGTCGGTCGCACTCATGCGCCTGAAGGCCACCAGCTCCACATACTCGCGGCCGATCAGGTAACCGTTCAAAGTCAGGAAGACCGCTGGCGCGAAGGGCGGGAACAGCAGGTAGACCGCCAGCCCCAGCAGGTTCGCGACGATCATCAGACCCAGCAGCTTGACCGCGGCGCCCATCTGGCGCGCGAAGGGCACCGGGCTGGCCCGGCCGAGGCCGGGATACCTCCGCCGCTCCACCGCCTCCACCACGTCGTCGAGCAGCAGGCCGACGAAGAGCGCAGCGACGAAGGGCGTGAGAAACGCCGATGCGAGCGTCGCCGCAGCCAGGTAGGCGAAGAAGCCGAGCGCGCCGAAATCGATCGTGCCGATCCACGGGGCGTTCAGCGTCAGGTCGCCCCCGACGCCCAGCGCCCAGCCGAGCCCGACGACGCCGAGCGCGAGCAGCGCCAGCGTGAGCAGCGCCGCCTTCATCATGACGCCCCACAGCCTGGGGTCGCGCAGGTCGCCCAGCGCGCGCAGCAGATCGCCGGGCACGGGGTCAGCCTTCGAGATAGGTGGTCAGCGCGGCGATGTCGGGGCGGGGGCGTTCCGGAGGGGGCGCGGTCTCCTCGCCGATATGGATGAAGCCGGCGACGAATTCCGGCCCCGCCGCGCCCAGCGCCCCGAGGATTTCCGCGTCGCGCGCCATCCAGCCGCTCAGCCAGTTGGCGCCCCAGCCCGCCGCGAGCGCGGCGTTGAGCAGGCCGAGGCAGACCGCGCCGGCGGACATCAGCTGTTCCCACTCGGGGATCTTCTCCGAAGGCTTGGGCGACGCCAGCACCGCGACGACGACGGCGCCCTGCCCGAAGGCCGCGACGGCCTTCTCGATGGAGACCGCATCCTGCCCCAGCGCCGCGGCGCGGGCGCCGACGATCGTCGCCATCCGCGCCATGGCGGGCCGCTCCAGCGCCACGAAGCGCCACGGCTCGAGCTTACCGTGGTCCGGCGCGCGGGCGGCCAGCGTCAGCAGCATGGCGAGTTCGGCGCGGTCGGGGCCGCGCGTCCCCAGCGTCCTGGCCGGGCGGGACCGGCGGCGCGCGAGGAAGTCGAGCGCCGCCGCGTCGCGCGACAGGGGGGCGGCGAGCGCCGTCGCAGCTTGCATGTCGGCCATGGTCGGGTCTCCGGGCGTCGGGGCTGGAGCATGGTGCTGGCCCGCGGCGCCGGCGCTGTCAAGCGGCGGAGCGGTCCGTGGCCGGCGGCGTCATCCCTTCGTCCAGCCCTCGCGCTTGCGGTACAGCGTGGAGGGGCTGACCTCCAGAATCCGCGCCGCGCGCGGGATCGAGCCTTCGCAGGCTTCGATCGTCGCCTCGATGAATTCGCGCTCCATCTGCGCCAGCGCGGCGCCGACGAGCGGCCGCAGCCGGTCCCGCAGCGGGGGCGCGGCGTCCGCCGCCGGGGTGGGGGGCGCGGCGGCGGACGCGGGGTCGATCAGCCCGTCGCCGAGCCGAGCGGGAGACGCCGCGCCCTCCGCGATCCTGTCCGGCAGCATCGACAGCGTCACCGCGTCGCCGTCGCGCAGCACGGCGATGTTGCGCAGCACGTTCTGCAACTCGCGGATGTTGCCGGGCCAGCCGTAACCGAGGAACGCGGCCTCCACCTCCGGCGACAGCCGGCGGAACGCCTTGCCCTCCTCACCGGCGTAGCGCGCGAGCAGCGCTTCGCCGATCTCGACGACGTCGCGCCCGCGCTCGCGCAGCGGAGGCAGGTGCACCGGCACGACGAACAGGCGGTAGAAAAGGTCCGAACGGAAGCGCCCCGCGGCGACCTCCGCCTGCGGGTCGCGATTGGTGGCGCAGACGATGCGCACGTCGACCTTGCGCGCCGTCGCCGAGCCGACCGGCTGGATCGAGCCGCTCTGCAGGAAGCGCAGCAGCTTGGTCTGGAGGTTCGGCTCCATCTCGCAGACCTCGTCGAGAAACAGCGTGCCGCCGTCCGCCGCCTGGGCGGCGCCGGGCTTGTCGGCGATGGCGCCGGTGAAGGAGCCCTTTAGGTGGCCGAACACCTCCGATTCGATCAGGTCGCGCGGGATGGCGCCGCAGTTCAGCGGTATGAAGGCGGCGTCGCGGCGCGGCGACTCGGCATGGATCGCCTGCGCGCAGACCTCCTTGCCGGTGCCGCTCTCACCGGTGATGAACACGGTGGCGGTGGAGCGGGCGACCTCGCGCACGGTCTCCTGGATCTCGCGCATCGTCTCGGAGGAGCCGATGAAGCCGGCCAGCCCCGGTCGCGTCTCGGCCACGCGCGGGCCGGACGGGGCGCGGGCCATGGCCACGGCCGCCTCCACCGAGCGCAGCAGCCGCGCCTCGTCGAAGGGCTTCACGAGGAAGTCGTGCGCCCCGCCGCGCATGGCCGCGACCGCGCGGTTGATCGAGCCGTTGGCCGTGATCACGATGGCGGCCACGTCGGGGTCGGCGGCGCGCATCTCGCGCAGGACGTCCAGCCCGTCTCCATCCGGCAGCATGAGGTCGAGCAGCACGACCCGGTGGCGATGCTCGGAATGCCGGGCCACCGCCTCCGCGGCGGTCATCGCGCAGTGCACGTCAAGGCCGGCCTTGCGCAGGAGGGCCGCGTAATAGGCGGATAGCGAGGGAGTGTCCTCGACGAGGAGGATCGGCCCAACGCCCGTCGCATCCTGCATGACGGCCATGGCGGCCCTAGCGGCCGAAGTCCTCGAGCTGGCCCTTCACGAACGCGCGAACCGCACCGATCTGGCCGACCGCCTGTCGGGCAAGGGGCATGAGGTCGCCCGAGCCGCGGCCCGACGCGATGCCGGAGACCTTCTGGGCCAGCACCTGCAACGGCGTGGCGCCGATCGCCCCGGCCACCGAGATCAGGACGTGCGACGCGGCGGCGATCTCGTCGCGGCTTCCGTCCGAGACGCCGCTGCTGAGACGGTCGTGGGCGGCCGCGAGGTCGCCATCGATCTTTCCGAGCAGGTCGGCCATCGCGTCCTCGCCGATGGCGTCCTTGAGCTGGCCGTAGATCTCCATCGAGACGATGGCGGTCGCCGGTCCTTCGGGCTGCTCGACTCGCGGCGGCTCTGCGGCGGCCGCCCGCCCGACGCCAGCCCCGCCGCGGTCGGCGAGATTGACGATGTCGCGCCCGAACTGCTCGATGCCCAGCAGCGGCTTCGGAATCAGGCCGTCCGCTCCAGCCTCGGTGATCTTCTCGCGGTGCTCGCGCAGCGCGTAGGCGGTGACGGCGATCACCGGCGCGTCGCACAGCGGCGCCGTCGAGTTGCGGATCGACCGGATCACGTCGAGGCCCGAGACGCGCGGCATCTCGATGTCGATCAGGAATAGGTCGTAGGGGGCCGCCGCGATCATCTCGAGCGCCTCGGCCCCGTCATTGGCGACGTCCACCTTGGCGCCCAGCGCGTCGAGCATCTGGGTGGCGACCATCTGGTTGGTGATGTTGTCCTCGGCGAGGAGCACGCGCTTGTCGCGGAGCCATCCGACGCCAGCGCCAGACGCCTTGTTCTTGCCCGACGTCATCACCGCCATCCCCACCCCCAGAGCACAAAGAGCCCGCAGTTTTCAGCGCCCGGGCGCGCGCCGTCAACAAGAGGCTCTTCCAGCCTCGCCACGCGGCGTCCCGACACTTCGGCCCCTTTCGACGTCCACCGACGCTCCATCAGCGACGTGATGGAAACCACATAAAATGGCGCGGGTTAATGAAGCGAGAATATTGCAGGTTGAACCGTAGCGCCGCACACAATCAGGCCATTTCGCCGAGGCCCGCGCGCCCGAGGGCGGCGCCGATCTCGTCGAGCACCGCAGGGTCGTCGATCGTCGCCGGCGCGCGCGGCTCGGCCCCGTCGGCGATGCGCGCCATCACCCCCCGCAACACCTTGCCGGAACGGGTTTTCGGCAGGCGCGCCACGACGATGGCGGTCTTGAAGGCGGCCACCGGGCCGATGCGTTCGCGCACCAGCGCCACGCATTCCGCCGCGACGGCGTCGTGCGGACGGTCGCAGCCGGCGTTCAGGCACAGGAACCCCACCGGCTGCTGGCCCTTGAGCGCGTCCGCCGCGCCGATCACGGCGCATTCGGCGACGTCGGGGTGACTCGCCAGCACCTCCTCCATCGCGCCGGTGCTGAGCCGGTGGCCGGCCACGTTGATCACGTCGTCGGTGCGCGCCATGACGTAGATGTAACCGTCCTCGTCCGCCATGCCGGCGTCGCCGGTCTCGTAGTAGCCGGGATAGGTCGAGAGATAGCTCTTGCGGAAGCGCTCGTCGGCGTTCCACAGCGTGGGCAGGCAGCCCGGCGGCAGCGGCAGGCGAATCGCGATCGAGCCCAGCGTCCCCACCGGCGCCGGCGTCCCCGTCTCGTCTAGGATCGCGACGTCGTAGCCCGGCATCGGCACGGCGGGCGAGCCGTGCTTGACGGGAAGCAGTTCGATCCCGACCGGGTTGGCGGCGATCGCCCAGCCCGTCTCGGTCTGCCACCAGTGGTCGATGACCGGCACGCCGAGCGCCCGCTCGGCCCAGGCGATGCTGTCGGGGTCGGCCCGCTCGCCCGCCAGGAACAGCGTCCTGAGCGTCGAAAGGTCGAAACCGGCGGGGAGCCTGCCCTCGCTGTCCTCGCGCTTGATGGCGCGCAGGGCGGTCGGCGCGGTGAACAGCGCCTTGACGCGGCGCTGCGAACAGATGCGCCAATAGATGGCGGCGTCGGGCGTGCCCACCGGCTTGCCCTCGAAGAGAATCGTCGTCGCGCCGACGATCAGCGGCGCATAGACGATGTAGCTGTGGCCGACGACCCAGCCGACGTCGGACGCCGCCCAGAACACGTCCCCGGCCCCGATGTCGTAGATGTTGGCCATGCTCCAGGCCAGCGCGACCATGTGCCCGCCGGACGAGCGAACCACGCCCTTCGGCGCGCCGGTCGTGCCGGAGGTGTAGAGGATGTAGAGCGGATGCGAGCCCTTGAGCTGGGCGCATTCGCTGAAAGGCGCGTCGGCGACCGCGGCATCCCAGTCGACGTCGCGCTCGGGGTCGAGCTCGGCGGCGAGCTGCGCCCGCTGCTTGACGATGCAGAACTTCGGCTTGTGCTTCGCCATCGCGATGGCGCCGTCGAGCAGAGGCTTGTACGGCACCATCCGGCTCGGCTCGACGCCGCAGGAGGCCGACAGCACCGCCTTGGGCTTCGCGTCGTCGATGCGCACCGCCAGCTCGTTGGCGGCGAAGCCGCCGAACACGACCGAATGGATGGCGCCGATGCGCGCGCAGGCGAGCATCGCCACGACCGCCTCGGGGATCATCGGCATGTAGATGAGCACGCGGTCTCCGGCCTTCACGCCGCGCGCCTCGAGCGCGCCGCCCAGGCGCGCGACGCGCTCCTGCAGCTCGGCGTAGCTGATCTCGGCGCTCGAGCCGGTCACGGGGCTCTCGTGGATCAGCGCCGTGCGGTCTCCCGCTCCCGCCGCGACATGGCGATCGACGGCGTTCCAGCAGGTGTTCGCCACGCCGTCCGTGAACCAGTCGTAGAACGGCTTGCGGCGGTCGTCGAGCGCGCGCGTCGGCCTGTCGAACCAGTCGACCGCCCCGGCGGCGCGCAGCCAGAAAGCTTCGGGATCAGCGCGCCACGCGCCGTAGATTTCCTTGTAGGTCGCCATGCCTATCCCCCCCGGACCGTTCTTGACGTATTTGTCGGTCGCCATGGAAGGTCGTAGTCTCAACATCGCGCGCGGTGCAATTCGGCGAGACGCCGCGCCGTCAGCCGGAGGTTTTCGCGATGCACGATGACAGCGATCCGACGCCGGTCGCGGACGGTCCGCTCTGCGCGCTGATCGCCGACGATAACGAGATCAACCGCATCGTCATCACCGAAATGCTCTCGCATTTCGGAGTGCGCAGCGTTGAGGCTGCGGGCGGCGAGGAGGCGATCGCCCTGCGGACGGAGCATGACTTCGACCTGCTGCTGCTCGACATCTCGATGCCGAACGTCGACGGTCCGGCCGCCTTGAAGGCGATCCGCGAGAGCGAGGCGCGGCTCGGCCTGCCCCGCGCGCCCGCAGTGGCCTGCACCGCCCATGCGCTGCCAGAGGACGCGGCCGCTCTGGTCGAGCTCGGTTTCGACGCCTGCCTGATCAAGCCCCTGACGCTGGAGGCTGTGGCGGACGTCCTGCGCGCGACATGCGGCCTTCCGTGACGCAGGCGGGGCTCCCGCGGCCGGTTCAGAACGCGCCTTCGTAGGCCCGCCGGCCGATCGCCGCGGCGATGAGCGTGAAGCGGTCGCGACCGAGCGACGCCGCTACCTCGCGCTCCACCGCCGAGGCGTCGCGCGCCCAGGCGCCATGGCCGCCGAAGGCCGCCGCGACCGCCGGCCAGTCCGTCCCTGGGAAGTCCACGCCGAGGTTCGGCAGGCCGGCGCCGCGCTGCTTCATCTCGATCAGCGTCAGGCTCTCGTCGACCATGACCAGCACCGCAAGCGGCGCCGCGAGATCGCGCAGCGTGGCGAGTTCGCCGAGCACCATCTCCAGCCCCGCGTCGCCCATGACGGCGAGCACCGGCCGGTCGGCCGCCGCGATCCGCGCGCCGATCGCCAGCGGCAGCGCGACGCCCATGGTGCAGAAGGCCGCGCTCTGGAGCAGGCTGCGCGGCGCCGCGCAGCGCCACATCTGGCTGAGCAGGATGCGATGGGCGCCGCTGTCGGCGGTCACGACCGCATCCGCCGGCAGGGCCCGCGCGGCGGCGGCGAAAGCGGCGTGCGGGCCCCATTCGGGCCGGTCCCCGAACGCCTCGTCCAGCGCCGCGCGCGCCGCAGCCGGCTCGCCGCCGGGCCAGGACGGCGCATTCGGCGCCAGCCCGTCGCCCAAAGCGGCGACGCCGGCGGCGACGTCGCCCACGAACGACACGGCGGCGCCGTGCATGCCGTGGCGGTTCGGCAGGTGGTCGAGCGCGACGCAGACCTCCGGCGCCCAGGGGTCGCGCCAGCCGGGCCGCATCTCGATGGGGTCGTAGCCTGCGGTCAGCACACAGTCCGCCTGCGCGAGCAGCGGCAGCACGATGCGGTCCGATTTCGGCGAGAGACCGTGGCCGCCGAGGCTGAGCGGGCGCCCCTCGTCCATCAGCCCCTTGGCCTTGTAGGTCGTCACGAGCGGCGCGCCGAGCCGCTCGCAGAGCGCCGTGAGCGCCGGCCCGGCGCCATGGGCGACCGCGCCGAGCCCCGCCACGACGACCGGCCTGCGGGCGGCGGCGAGGCGGGCGCGCGCGGCCGCCAGCGCCGGGCCGGGAGCGGGCGCCATCGGCGCGGCGGGCGGCGTCAGGCGAGCGCGCGGCGCCGGCTGCGGTCGCGCGGCGAGGCTCACGGGGATGTCGATGTGCACCGGCCCCTGCGGGTCGGCCAGCGCAATGGCCAGGGCCTTGTCCACCATCGTCGCCACGGCGCCGTCGACCAGCCGGAAGCTCGCCTTGGTCACGGGGCGCATCAGCGCCTGCTGGTCGAGCACCTGATGGGTGTAGCGCTCCGCCTCCGCCGCATCGACGCAGCCCGACAGCACGATGAGCGGAACCTGCTCCTGCAGGGCGTTGAGGGTGGCGTTCACCGCGTTGGCGAGCCCCGGCCCGATGGTGGCGAGCAGCACGCCCGGCGCGCCGGTCATCGCCCAGGTCGCCTCGGCCATCACCGCGCCGGCGTTCTCGTGCTTGACGAGCCGGAACGCGACGCCGGCGGCGTCCAGCGCCTGCATCATCGCAAGCACCTCGCCGCCGGGCACGCCGAAGGCATGGCGGCAGCCGGCTTCGGCGAGGCGCGACGCCACGATCTCCACGGCGCTCGGCCGCTCCTGCATGTTCGCCATCTTCCAGCCCTCCCGCGCTCCGGGCCGGGGCGCGGGCGGCATCATGGCCGGCGGCGGGCCTCAGGCAAGGGCCGCGACGGCGCGCTCAGCCGAACGTGCGCGCCGTGCGAGGGTCAGGCGGCCCGGTTCGACCGCTGGTCGAACGCGAAGCTCGCGACCGACTTGCGAAGCCCCGCCATGCGCTCGCCCAGCGTCGACGCCTCCGACACGAAGCGGTCGGTGAGCGCCGCGTTCTCCTGCGTGATCCGGTCCATCTGCGAGATGCTGCCGTTGATCTCGTCCACGCCCGTCGCCTGCTCCGAGCCTGCCGCGGACACGCTGGCGAGCCGCTCGGCGAGCTGCACGATGGCGCGCGAGATGCCGTCGAGCGCCGCGCCGGTCTTCTCGACCATGCCGATGCCTTCGGTGACGTTGGAGGCGCTCGTCTGCACCAGCCCGGAAATCTCCGCCGCCGCGTCGGTGGCGCGCTGGGCGAGCGCCCGGACCTCGGACGCGACGACCGCGAAGCCGCGGCCGGCCTCGCCAGCGCGCGCGGCCTCGACCGAGGCGTTGAGCGCCAGCAGGTTGGTCTGCCACGCGATCGACTCGATCATCTCGATAATGCCCGAGATCTTGTCGGAGCTCTGCTTGATGCGGTTCACCGAGGCTATGGCGTCGGCGACCGTGCCGGAGCCGCTCTGGGTGCGCGCCGTGACGTCGGCTGCGAGGCGGTCTGCCTCCTGCAGGGCGGCGGCGTTCGACCGCACCGAGGCGGCCATCTCCTCCATCGTGGCGGCGGTCTCCTCGAGCGACGCCGCCTGGCTTTCGGCGCGGCTGGAGAGATCGCGCGCGCCGTCGTTGATCTTGTCCACGGCGCCGGCGCCCACCTCGGCCGCGGCGTGCACCTGGCTCACCAGCGCCGCGAGATGATCGATGCCCGAGTCGGCGGCCGCTGCGACTTCGCCGAGACGTCCCATGTAACGACCCTGCACCTTGCGGCGCAGGTCGCCGTCGGCCATCGCCTGCAGCGTCGCGCCGAGGTCGTCGAGGAACGCCGACGACCCCTCGACGATGGCGTTGACGCCGGTCGCCAGGCGCATGAGCTGCGGCTCGTCGAAGGCTTCGCAGACGCGCGCGGCATAGTCGCCCCGGGCAGCCGCGTCGACGACGCCGCCGATGCGGTCCGCAAGGCGGTCGAGCAGCGCCTCGCGCGCCGTCTCGGCCTCCGCGCGCCGGTCGTCGGCCAGGGCGAGGGCGCTGCGCAGGCTCTCGAGGTCGCGCGCCAGCGCGCCGATCTCGTCGTCGCGCTCGACGTCGGCGGCGGGCGTCTCGACATCGCCCGACGTCATGCGCGCCAGCGTGGCCCTGACGCCGTCGAGCATCGCCATCGCCCGGCCGGAGACGGGCCATGCGATCGCGAGACAGAGCGCCAGCGCGGCGAGCGCGCTCGGGACCATCTCGACCGCCTTGCCGAAGAACACCGCGACCGCGTCAGGCTTGGCCGCGCCCACATAGAGGACGCCGTCGACCTCGCCGGCCGCGTCGTAGATCGGCATGTAGATCGTGAAATACTCGCGCCCGAGGATCGTCGCCTCGCCGGAGAACACGCCGCCGGCCGCGACGACCGGATGAACCGCGCCGTCCTTGCCCAGCACCGTGCCGACGGCGCGGGCGCCGTCGGGCTTCACGATGTTGGTGCTGCGGCGGACGAATTCGCCATCCTCGGGCGTGCGCACGAAGATCGTCGCCGTCTCCCCGGTGGCCGAACCGACGCGATCGATCATGGTGTGGTCGTCGAAGCCCGGCGGGGCGTCCCAGGAAAGCCGCTCGACGTCTCCGGAGGCGCCGAAGCGCACCTGCGTTCCCGGCAGGGCGTAGTCGAACGCCGTTGCGAGCACGCGGACGCTCTCCTGCTGTATGCGCATCGCGCTGCTCTTGGCGTAAAGCACGGCGCGTCCGGCTTCGACCACGATCACCAAGGCGGCGCCCAGCACTATCACGCCGGCGAGCAGCGCCGTGAACTTCACCCGCACCGACATGCACGCACTCCCATTCAAGACCTCGTTCCGCGGGCACTTTTGGCGCGCGAGTTGAAAAGGAGATGAACGAGCGCCTCAGAGTTTCGATAATTCCAAGATGAGACGGCTTCTGGCGACAAGACCCGGCGGCGCGTGAAGCCACCCGAAGCCGCCGCCGCCCGCGGCCTCCTGCGCGGCGTTGAAGAGACCGGTCATGTAGGCCCTGTCGAAGCTCGTGGGAGACGGCGGGGTGAAGCCCGGCGGAACGAAGGCGAGGCGGAATTCCGCCCCCATGGCGTCGGCCCCCTGCGCGATCCGCGCGAGGTCGCCTTCGCTCTGCGCCCGGATCAGCGCGCTGAGCGAGCGGCCGGCGATCGTCGCGAGCCGCGCCGGCGCCGGGTCGTAGTTCGGCGTGAGAGAGTTGTTCTGAATGACATAAATGGTGCGGCGCAGCGGGAAAGGCAGGTTTCGCGGCGCCGCGTCCGCGAAGCCGGGCGGGCCGACGAACACCGAGCGCGTCACCCCGCCGTCGACATGCAGCTCGGTGAACGTCTCGCCGCCGGCGATCACGGGAATGGCGACGGGCGGAAAGGCGCCGGGTATGGAGGCGGAGGCGAGCATCACCTGCCGGAACAGTTCCGTCGCGCCGGCCTGCGCGATGGCCCCCATGTTCCAGATCACCGGCCGCGCAGCGTCGATGTTCGTCGTGCCGACGAGCAGGAGCTTTCCTGCGGCATGGCGCGCGGCGATGCGCGCCAGCAGGCGTTCGTCGACGAGACTGCGAATCTGGTTGCGCATCGGCTGGGTGTCGGCCACGCCGAGCGCGCCCTGGAGCACGGCGAAGATCTGCAGCTCCGCGATGTCGTCAGTGTCGAACCGTGTGAACATCGTCTCCAGTTCGTCGTCGTGGTCCGGGCCGGCGAAGGCGAAGGGCGCGATCAGCGCGCCGACCGAGATGCCGGTGACGATGTCGAAGTCCGGGCGCTCGCCGGCGAGCGTGAGGCCGGTGAGCAGCCCGGCGGCGTAGGCGCCGTCCGGCCCGCCGCCCGAGAGCGCAAGGACGTCCAGCGCGGCGCCGTCCGGCGGCGCGCCGGCGGCGCGCCACTCCGCCACCAGACCGGCGCGCAGGGAGGCCGAGATTTCGGCGGCCCTCGTCGGGTCGAGGTCGTCTCCCCAGATCCGCACGCCCGGCGCCGCGAGCGGCTGCGCCTGCTCGTAGAGCGCCGACGGCGGCGGAACGCGCGGCGGCGCCACGACGGCGCACGCCGCCACGGAGACCGCCACCGAAGCCGCCGCCGCCGCGGCGCGGAGCGCGCGCGCAGGCCCCCGCGCCGATCGATCATGCGCCATCACGCCCTCCCTCGCAGCGCCCGGCGACACGCTGGCGACGATGGGCGCCAACCTCGCCCGAAGCGGCCCGCGTCGCAACGGGCCAGAGAGACGCCAGCGCCGCCGCACTCTCGCCCGAAGGGTCGCCGCACGGCGCGTTTGCGCCCGCCGAGCCGGCTGCTAGGATGGCGTCATGCGCGCCGGAGACGTCCTGACCCTGACGCCCGAGGGGCTCTACTGCCCCGCCGGCGACTTCCACATCGACCCCGCGCGCCCGACGCCCCGCGCCGTCGTGACCCACGGCCACGCCGACCATTGCCGGCCCGGCGCCGCGGCCCTGCTGGCCACGCCGCAGACCGCCCGGATCGCCCGCGCGCGCTACGGCGAGGGCGCCTTCGGATCGGTGCAGACGCTCGACTATGGCGAGAGCCTCCGCATCGGGGATGCGACGCTGCGGCTCGTCCCCGCCGGCCATGTGCTCGGCTCCGCGCAGGTCGTCTTGGAGACGGCGAGGACGCGCGCGGTCGTCTCCGGCGACTACAAGCGCCGCGACGACCCCACCTGCGCGCCCTTCGAGCCGGTAGCCTGCGACCTGTTCGTGACCGAGGCGACCTTCGGCCTGCCGGTGTTCCGACACCCCGATGCGGGCTCGGAGGTCGCCAAGCTGCTCGCCTCGGTCGCGCGCTTTCCCGAGCGGGCGCACGCCGTCGGCGTCTATGCGCTCGGCAAGGCTCAGCGGCTGATCGCGGAGCTGCGGCGCGCCGGCTACGACCGCCCGATCCACCTGCACGGCGCGCTCACGAAGCTCTGCGCGCTCTACGAGGCCGAGGGCGTGGCGCTGGGCCCGCTGGCCGAGGCCAGGCTCGCGGACCGTGCGGCGATGGCCGGCGCCGTCGTGCTGGCGCCGCCCTCTGCGCTCGCCGACCGCTGGGCGCGGCGCCTGCCCGACCCGGTGATCGCCGCCGCCTCCGGCTGGATGCGGGTGCGCCAGCGCGCCCGCCAGCGCGGCGTCGAGCTGCCCATGATCGTCTCCGACCACGCAGACTGGGACGAACTTACCGAAACCATCGTCGAGACCGGCGCGGCGGAAGTCTGGGTGACGCACGGCGCGGAGGAGGCCCTCTGCCACTGGTGCGCCGGCCGCGGCGTCCGCGCCCGCCCGCTCGGCGTCGCCGGGCTGGGCGAGGAGGAGGCCGAGGCGGAGTGACCGCCGCAAGCGCCGGCGCCAAAGCGCGCCGGTCTTGGCGGATGCGCGCGAACGCGCGCCGGACGAACGACTCTCCCGGCCAAGCTGCGCGACGCGCCGTCACGGGGTTTGCGAAACGCGGCGCGGGGTGAAAGGATGCAGCGTCCAGCCGCCCCCCTGAAGAAGCGATAGCCCCCCTCTTGACCAGTCCCGCATCGGAAACCGCCCCGTGGTCCCTCACCGCGACACAGGCGCGCACCGCCTTCGCCGAGGGCCGTCTCAGCGCGCGCGAGATCGCCGAGAGCGCCCTGGGCCGCATCGAGGCCGCCAACCCCGCGCTCAACGCGGTCGTCCAGCGCTGCGACGCGGAGGCGCTCGCCGCGGCGGACGCGCTCGACGCCGCGCGCGCCGCGGGGCTTCCCGAGGGCCCGCATCTCGGCCCGCTGGCCGGCGTTCCGGTCACGACGAAGGTGAACGTCGATCAGGCGGGACAGGCCATGACCAACGGGCTGCGCACGCAGGCGGGGCTCGTCGCGGCCGAGGACAACCCGGTGGTCGCAAACCTGCGGCGGGCCGGCGCCGTCATCGTCGGCCGCACCAACACGCCCGCCTTCTCGCTGCGCTGGTTCACGCGCAACAGCATCCACGGCGCGACCGTGAACCCGCGCAATCCGCGGCTGACGCCCGGCGGCTCCTCGGGCGGCGCGGCGTCGGCGGTGGCGGCGGGGATGGGCGCGCTCGGCCACGGGACCGACATCGCCGGCTCGGTGCGCTACCCCGCCTACGCCTGCGGCCTGCACGGCCTGCGCCCGTCGCTCGGCCGGGTCGCGGCGCACAACTTCTCGGGGCGCGACCGGCACATCGGCGCGCAGCTCATGGCGGTGTCGGGGCCGATCGCGCGCAGCGTCGCGGACCTGCGCGCGGGCCTGCAGGCCATGGCTGCGCGCGACCTGCGCGACCCGTGGTGGACGCCCGCGCCGCTCGAAGGCCCGCCGGCGCCGAGGCGCGCCGCGCTGTGCCTCGCGCCCGACGGCATGACCGTCGCGCCGGAGGTCCGCGACGCGCTGCGCGCCGCCGCCGACAGGCTGTCGGACGCGGGCTGGAGCGTCGCGGAGCGGCCCTGCCCGCCGCTCCGCGAGGCGGCGGCGAAGCAGCTCGTCCTGTGGCTCTCGGAGCTGCGCCGGCTCGGCGGCGCGCCCGTCGCCGCGGAGGACGACCCCGACACGCGCATCGTTTATGGCCGACTCTGTGCGCTCGCCCCGGCGCCCGACCTCGACGCCTTCATGGACGCGCTGCAGGCCCGCGCCGCGCTGGTGCGCGCCTGGCGGATGTTCTTTGAGGAGCACCCCGTGCTGCTGCTGCCGGTCTCCGGCGCGCTTCCGTTCCCCGACCATGCCGACGTCGGCGATCAGGCGGGCTTTGACGCCGTGATCGAGGCGCAGCTGCCGCAGATCGCGCCGCCCTTCATGGGGCTTCCGGGGCTGACCGTCACGACCGGCGCCGTGGCGACGCCGCTGGGCGAGAGCCCGGTCGGCGTGCAGCTTCTGGCGAGCCATTTCCGCGAGGACCTGCTGCTCACGGCCGGCGAGATTCTGGCGCCGGAGCCCGCGCCGCTCGCCTGAGCGGCCGCCTCAGCCGTTCTCGCGCAGCACCGAGCCGGCGAGATAGAGCGAGCCGCAGATCATCACGCGGCCGCCCGCGCCGGCCAGCGCCGCGGCCTCGGCGACGGCGGTGGCGACGTCGGGGCTCGCCGCAGCGGGGACGCCCGCGCCCTCGGCGAAGGCCGCGAGCCGCCCGGCGGGCACGCTCGACACCGTGTCGGGGATGTCGACCGTGCGCGCCGCCGCGGCGACGCCGGCGAAGCAGCGCAGGAACCCCGCGCAGTCCTTGGTGTCGAGCATCCCGCAGACCAGCGCGAGCGGCGCCGCGCCTTGCGCGCGCCAGTGCGCCGCCACCGCCTCGCCGGCGGCGAGGTTGTGGCCGCCGTCCAGCCACAGCGCCACGCCCGCCGCCTCGGCCGTCGCCACGAGCGGCCCTTCGCGCAGCCTTTGCAGCCGTGCGGGCCATTCGGCGTCGGTCATCGCCGCCGCGCAGGCGTCGGCCCCGAAGCCCAGCGCCCGCAGCGCCGCCACCGCGGCGCCGGCGTTGTCGGTCTGGTGCGGGCCGAGCAGGCGCGGCGCCGGCAGATCCAGCCGGCCGGCGCCGTCCTCGAAGACGAGGCCCGCGCCATCGCGCCGCGCCGTCCAGTCGCGCCCCGCCGCGATCAGCGGCGCGCCGATCTCCGCCGCCCGCGCCTCGATCACCGCAAGCGCCTCCGGCGCCTGCCGGGCCACGACGCAGGGGGCGCCGGGCTTGAGGATGCCCGCCTTCTCGAAGGCGATCGCGCCCAGCGTCTCGCCGAGATACTGCTGGTGGTCGTAGGAGACGGGCGTGATCACCGTCAGCCGCGGCGCCGCGACCACATTGGTCGCGTCCAGCCGCCCGCCGAGGCCCACCTCGAGCAGCAGCCAGTCGGCCGGCGTGCGGGCATAGGCCTCAAGCGCGGCGACTGTGGTGATCTCGAAGAAGGTGATCGGCTCGCCGCCGTTCGCCGCCTCGCATTCCGCCAGCAGCGCGGCGAGCGCCGGCTCCCCGATCAGTTCTCCCGCCACCCGGATGCGCTCGTGGAAGCGCGCCAGATGCGGCGAGGTGTAGGCGTGCGCCGTGTTCCCGGCGGCCTCCACCCCGGCGCGGATCATCGCCTGGGTGGAGCCCTTGCCGTTGGTGCCGGCGATGTGGATCACGGGCGGCAGCCGCTTCTCCGGGCTTCCCATGGCCGCGAGCAGCCGCCACATCCTGTCGAGCGTCAGGTCGATGATCTTCGGGTGCAGCGCGAGCAGCCGCTCCAGGATCGCGTCGCTCTGCGAACGCCGCGCGCCGGCGCGCAGGCTCGTCTTTTCGGAAACGCTCACGGATCGGCTCAGCCGGCCCTGGCGGCGTCCGCCGCCTGGGCTTCGGGCGCGGGCAGATCGCCGGTGATGCGGCGCGGGGCGCGCATCAGCATCCGCAGGATCACGGCCAGCTCGTCGCGCATCGCGTGGCGATGGGTGACGCGGTCCAGCATCCCGTGCTCATGGAGGTATTCGCTGCGCTGGAAGCCTTCGGGCAGCTTCTCGCCGATGGTCTGCTCGATGACGCGCGGGCCCGCGAAGCAGATCAGCGCGCCCGGCTCGGCGATCTGCACGTCGCCGAGCATCGCGTATGACGCGGTGACGCCGCCTGTCGTGGGGTTGGTCAGCACGGTGACGAAGGGCAGCCCGGCCTCGGCGACCGTCTGCGCCGCGATGGTCGTGCGCGGCATCTGCATCAGCGAGAGGATGCCCTCCTGCATCCGCGCGCCGCCGGCGGCGCAGAACACCACCAGCGGCGCCTTCGCGGCCACGGCGGCGTCGGCGGCGGCGAGCAGCGCGTCGCCCACCGCCATGCCCATCGAACCGGCGAGGAAGGCGAAGTTCTGGCAGGCGGCCACGGTCGTCAGTCCGCTGATCTCGCCGCGCGCCACCAGCATCGCCTCATGCTCGCCGGTGTTGGCGCGCGCCTCGCGGATGCGGTCGGGGTAGCGCTTCTGGTCGCGGAACTTCAGCGGGTCGGCCGGCGCGTCGGCCAGCGGCGTCTCGATCCAGGCGCCGCCGTCGAACAGCGCGTTGAAGCGCTCGCGCGGGCTGATCTGCATGTGATGGTTGCAGTTGGAGCAGACGTGGAGCGCCTCCGACAGTTCCCGGTGGAAGATCATCTGCCCGCAGTTGTCGCATTTCCGCCAGAGGTTCTCCGGCATGTCCCGGCGCGAGAACAGCGAATTGAGCTTCGGACGGACATAGTCCGTCAGCCAGTTCATGCCATAGCCGCTGTCAGACATGCTCGGCCTCCCCGCGCACGCCGGCGGCGAGGCTGCGCACGAACTCCAGCACCTTCCGGGGGCTGTCGCCGGCGCCGATGCGCGAGACGATGGCCGAGCCGACCACCACGCCGTCCGCCACGGCGGCGATGGCGCGGGCCCCCTCGGGCGTCCTGACGCCGAAGCCCACGCAGACGGGCAGGTTGGTCGCGCGCTTGATCCGGGCGACTTCCGGGGCCACCGCCTCGGCGCTGGCCTCGGCCGCGCCGGTGATGCCGGTGATCGAGACGTAGTAGACGAAGCCGGAGGTGTTGTTCAGCACCGCAGGCAGCCGCGCGTCGTCCGTGGTCGGGGTGGCGAGGCGGATGAAGTGCAGGCCCGCGGCGTTGGCCGGCAGGCACAGCTCCTCGTCCTCCTCCGGCGGAAGATCGACCACGATCATCCCGTCGACGCCGGCCTCACCGGCCTCCGCGAGGAAGCGCTCCACGCCCCGCGAATAGATCGGGTTGTAGTAGCCCATCAGGATGATCGGCGTGTCCGGGTGGCGCGCGCGGACGGCGCGCGCGGTCTCCAGCGTGCGCGCCAGCGTGCCGCCCGCCGCGAGCGAGCGCATGGCGGCCGCCTGGATCGCCGGGCCGTCGGCCATCGGGTCGGTGAAGGGCAGGCCGAGCTCGATCACGTCGACGCCGGACTCCGGCAGGCCGCAGGCGATCTCGATCGCGGTCTCGTGGTCGGGATCGCCGGCCATGATGTAGGCGACGAAGGCCGCGCGCTTTTCCGCCTTCAGTTTCGAAAAGCGCCGGGTCAGGCGGGTTTCAGCCGGTTGCGTCATCGCGCGCCCCTCGTCCTGTTCTGCGCGGGTTTCCAGCCGCGCGCCTCAATCGTCCTTGCGGAAGTGGGTCTTCTGGCGCGGCTTGCCGTCCATGCCGGGCTTCGGCGGCCGAGGACCGTCACGCGGGCCGTCGCGGTCGGCCGGCTTGCCATAGGGCTTCGAAGGCCCCTTGCGGTCGCCGCCGAACGGTCGGGCCGGGCGGTCGCCGTCCTCGCGAGGGCGCGGGCGCGGCGCCGGCCTGTCGCCGGCGTCGGGCCGGTGCTCCCACTTGTTGAGCGCGAAGATCGGCAGGACGTCCCGCCCGATGCCGCCGTCGTTGGCCCACACCACCGCGGCGTTCTCGCCCTCGATGCGCTCGACGAGCATCCGCATCGAGCCAGACTTGAGGACGACGACATCGCCCGGCGCAAATTCGGCCACCATGGCCTCCGATCGGTCAGCGCCTGCGGCCGGCGCGGTTGAGACTGCGCCGGCGTCCGGCGTGGTCACATGCGGTCGCCGAGCGCCTCGGCCACCGTGAAGATGTCCTTGTCGCCGCGCCCGCACATGTTGAGGATCATGAGATGATCCCCGGGCAGGGTCGGCGCAAGGCGCGCTACATGCGCCAAGGCGTGGCTGGGTTCAAGGGCCGGGATGATGCCCTCGGTCCGGCAGCAGAGCTGGAACGCGGCCAGCGCCTCGTCGTCGGTGGCCGAGACGTACTCGACGCGGCCGATGTCATGCAGCCAGGAATGCTCCGGCCCGATGCCGGGATAGTCGAGCCCGGCGGAGATGGAGTGGCCCTCCAGGATCTGCCCGTCCGCGTCCTGCAGCAGATAGGTGCGGTTGCCGTGCAGCACGCCGGGGCGGCCGCCGGTGAGGCTCGCCGCGTGCTCCATCCGGTCGTCGACGCCGTGCCCGCCCGCCTCCACGCCGATGATGCGCACGTCCTTGTCGTCGAGGAACGGGTGGAACAGGCCCATCGCGTTGGAGCCGCCGCCGATGCAAGCCACCAGGCTGTCGGGCAGCCGCCCCTCGCGCTCCAGCATCTGCGCCCGCGCCTCGCGGCCGATCACCGACTGGAAGTCCCGCACCATCGCCGGATAGGGATGCGGGCCGGCGACGGTGCCGATGCAGTAGAAGGTGTCGGCGACGTTCGTGACCCAGTCGCGCAGCGCCTCGTTCATCGCGTCCTTCAGGGTGGCGCGGCCGGAGGTGACGGGCACGACCTCCGCGCCGAGCAGCTTCATGCGGAACACGTTGGGCTTCTGGCGCTCGACGTCGGTGGCGCCCATGAACACCACGCACTTGAGGCCGAAGCGGGCGCAGACCGTCGCCGTCGCCACGCCGTGCTGGCCGGCGCCGGTCTCGGCGATGATCCGCGTCTTGCCCATGCGGCGGGCGAGCAGGATCTGGCCGAGCACGTTGTTGATCTTGTGCGCGCCGGTGTGGTTCAGTTCGTCGCGCTTGAGATAGATCTTCGCGCCGCCGAACTCCTCGGTGAGGCGCTCGGCGAAGTAGAGCGGGCTGGGCCGGCCGACGTAATGGGTCCAGAGATCCTCCATCTGCGCCGTGAAGGCCGGGTCGTTCCTGGCGCGGCCGTATTCGGCTTCGAGTTCGAGGATCAGCGGCATCAGCGTCTCGGCGACGAAGCGGCCGCCGAACATGCCGAAACGACCCTTCTCATCGGGCCCGGTGCGGTAGGAGTTCAGCATCTCGGCGGCCATCGCGCGCTCCGTCTCTGTCTGGCGGCCCTGTCTAGCGCAGCGCGCGCCCGGGCGCGAGAGGGGCGCGCGAGAGGGCGCGCTCAGCGCCGCGCGGCGGCGGCGAAGGCGGCGATCAGCGCGGCGTCCTTCACGCCGCGCGCGCGCTCGACGCCGGAGGCGACGTCAACCTGCCGCGCGCCCGAGACGGCGACCGCCTCGGTCACGTTGTCCGGCTTCAGTCCGCCGGCGAGCATCCAGGGCCGCGCCCAGCGCCGCCCGGCCACCAGCCGCCAGTCGAAGCCTGCGCCCACGCCGCCGGGAAGGTCGGCGCCCTCCGGCGGGCGGCCTTCGACGAGGATCTGGTCCGCCACCGCCTCGAACGCGGCGATGGCCGCAACGTCCTGCGGCCCGGCGACCGCGACCGTCTTCATCACCGGCAGGCCGAGCCGGGCGCGGATCGCGGCGACGCGCGCAGGGTCCTCGCGGCCATGGAGCTGCACCATGTCCACCGGCAGCGCGGCGAGCGCCTCCAGCGCGGCGGCGTCGGGGTCCACCACGAGCGCCACCTTGCACAGCCCCGGCGGCGCCGCCGCCGCGAGGGCGCGCAAGGCGTCCGGGGCGACGTAGCGCGGCGAGGGCGGAAACAGGTTGAGCCCCACATAGTCCACCCGCGCGGCAACGCAGGCCTCGAGGTCGAGCGGGGTGCGCACCCCGCAGATCTTGACGCGGACGGGCTCATCCATGGAAGCAGGCGCCATCCGGCGACTTAGCGCCGCCCGCCCATGCCGGCGCCACGACGTCCGCCCCATGCACCGAGACCTGGAGCCGGAACGTCTCTGTGCACAGCCCGAAGACGTGGTTCCCGCCGGTGACGAAGGCGGGCGTCGCGAGCGTCGCGGCGGCGAACCGCGCCGCGACGCGCCCCGGCGGGCAGCTTGCGCCGCTCAGGCCCGATGCGAGTGCGCCCAAATTGTCTGGCGTGGCGCATGCCGAGAGCGTCGCCGCGCGGCGAGCCTCCATCATGATCGCCGCCTCGGCCAGCCTGACGAGTGCGCTCCCGGCCGGCGTCGGACCGGCCGTGGCGGACGCGACGGCGGCGACACAGGCGGCGCTTGCCGTCACCGCGAGGTCAGCGCGATGATCTCGTCGTCCTCGTCGAGGTTCTGGTCGCGCTTCAACTTCGAGACCTCGCGCTTGAGTTCGCCGACCTCGCGCCGCGCCGCGGCGGCGCGCCGGCGCACCCGACCTTCGCGGATGTACTCGCGCGCCGCGCCCAGCACGAAGCCCAGCGCGCCGCAGGCCAGCGCGAGCACATAGAGCGGCAGGCCGAAGCGCGGCGAGGGCGGAAGCCCGTAGGCCGAGAAGTCAGGCGCCACGCCCACGTCGACCACATGCCGGTTCGCCACTGACAGGGCGATCACCACGATCGCGACGATGCCGATCAGCAGGTAGGTCAGGATGCGCATGGTCGTCTCCGGCTGGGCGCGGCGGCGGCGCGCCGACGTTGGGCTTTCGGTCCGCTAGCGTCACCATCGCGCCGGCCCCCGCCTCGCTGCAAGAGGGCGGGACGCCGCGCAGGGCGCGTCACATCTCGTCGTCGTCCTCGTCTTCGTCGCCGGCGCGTCCGCCGTTCAGACGCTCGCGAAGCTCCTTGCCGGTCTTGAAGAACGGCACGCGCTTCTCGGGGACATGGACGGCCTCGCCGGTGCGCGGGTTGCGGCCCATGCGCGCGTCACGGCTCTTGACCGAGAAAGCGCCGAAACCGCGCAACTCGACCCGGTCGCCGCGCGAAAGCGCCCCCGCGATCTCGTCGAAGATCGTCGAAACGATACGCTCGACGTCCCTCTGGAACAGGTGCGGGTTCTCGTCGGCGATGCGCTGGATCAGCTCGGACTTGATCATCGCCGGCACCCCCCCCTAAATACCCGTGCTCACGCGCCGCCCCAATCGCGCCAAAGCACAGTCTCACGCTGAAATTCGCGCGTCAACGCCAAGGGTTTATCGCAGGATGGCCATCAGCGCCGGCCCGGCGCCGAGTTCGGCCGCCGCCTTGCGCAGCCGCAGCCGCAGCGTCGCGCCGCCGAGCGGCCCGAGAAGGCCCTCGTCCTCGCGCTCGATCTCCACGCCGCGCACCGGCAGCGCGCGCGGCACGTCGCGCGCCGACTCCAGCCAGTCGCGCGCAGCCGGCTCGCCGCCGATGGCGTCGATCAGGCCCTCCGCCACCGCCTGACGGCCCGTGAACACGCGCCCGTCGCCCAGGCGGCGGGCGTCTTCGGGCGCGAGCCCGCGGCGGGCGGCCACGAGCGACAGGAACCAGTCGTAGCTGTCCTCGATCAGCGAGCGCTGCGCGGCCAGCGCCGCCGCGCTCGGTTCGCGGAAAGGCGATGGCTCCGCCTTCAGCGGGGCCGACGCGACGCGGGCCACGTCCACGCCGAGCGTGTCGAGCAGCCCTTCGACGTTGGGAAACTCGGCGATGACGCCGATGGAGCCGGTGACGGTGCCGCCGCGCGCGATGACATGGTCCGCCGCGATCGCCGCGATGTAGCCCCCCGAGGCGGCGACCTCGCCCAGCACGGCCACAAGCGGCTTCGCCTCGCTGACGGCGCGCAGCGCCTCGTGCAGCGCCTCGGAACCGGCCACCGAGCCGCCTGGGCTGTTGATTCGCAGGATGACGGCGCGCACGTCCTCGTCGCGGGCGAGCTCGCGCAGGGTGGCGTCGCGCTCGGGGTCGTCGAAGATCGCCCCCGTCACGTCGAAGCGTGCGACATAGGGGCCGGTCGGCGCCGCCCGCCAGACCGCGGCGCCCACGGCCGCGAGCACCGCCACGATGGCGACGATCCGCCAGAAGCCGAGCCGCCGGCGCAGGCGCCGGCGTTCGATGACGGCGTCGGGGTCGAGTTCACTCATCGCGCATCCCGCCCCGCGCCAGCGTCGTGGTCAGGGCCTCAGTTGCCCTGACGCTCCTTCAGCGCCGCGCCGAGGATGTCGCCCAGCGACGCGCCGCTGTCCGACGAGCCGTACTGCGCGACGGCCTCCTTCTCCTCGGCGATCTGGAGCGCCTTGACGGAGAGGCCCACGCGGCGGGCGGCCTTGTCCACGTTCAGCACGCGGGCGTCCAGCTTGTCGCCCAGCGAGAATCGCTCCGGGCGCTGGTCGGCGCGGTCGCGACCCAGGTCCGAACGGCGGATGAAGCCCTTCATGCCCTCGACCTCGACCTCCACGCCGCCCTCCTCGACCGCCGTGACGGTCGCGGTGACGACGGCGTTCTTGCGCAGCCCGCCGGCCGGCGTAGCCGCCGCGCCGCCCGCCGAGGCGCCGGCGCCGCCGTCCTCGAGCTGCTTGACGCCGAGCGAGATGCGCTCCTTCTCGACGTCGACGTCGAGAACCTGCGCCTTCACCATGTCGCCCTTCTTGTAGTCCTGGATCGCCTCCTCGCCGGCGCGGCGCCAGTCGAGATCCGACAGGTGCACCATGCCGTCGATGTCGCCGTCCAGCCCGATGAAGAGGCCGAACTCGGTGATGTTCTTGACCTCGCCCTCAACCAAGGCGCCGGCGGGGTGGGTCTCGGCGAAGACCTCCCACGGGTTGCGCAGGCACTGCTTGAGGCCGAGCGAGACGCGGCGCTTCTGGCTGTCCACGTCCAGCACCATCACCTCGACCTCCTGGGAGGTGGAGACGATCTTGCCGGGGTGGACGTTCTTCTTGGTCCAGCTCATCTCGGAGACGTGGACGAGGCCCTCGACGCCGGCCTCAAGCTCAACGAAGGCGCCGTAGTCGGTGATGTTGGTGACGCGGCCGGTCCACTTGCTGCCCATCGGGTACTTGGCGGCGACGCCGTCCCACGGGTCGGACATCAGCTGCTTCATGCCGAGGCTGATGCGCTGGGTGTCCTTGTTGACCTTCACCACCTGGACCTTGACGGTCTCGCCGATGTTCAGGATCTCGGACGGGTGGTTGACGCGGCGCCACGCCATGTCGGTGACGTGCAGCAGGCCGTCGACGCCGCCGAGGTCCACGAACGCGCCGTAATCGGTGATGTTCTTCACCACGCCGTCGATGATGTCGCCCTCGGCCAGCTTGCCGACGATCTCGGCGCGCTGCTCGGCGCGGCTCTCCTCAAGCACGGCGCGGCGCGACACGACGATGTTGCCGCGGCGGCGGTCCATCTTGAGGATCTGGAACGGCTGCGGAATGCCCATCAGCGGGCCGACGTCGCGCACCGGGCGCACGTCGACCTGGGAGCCGGGCAGGAACGCCACGGCGCCGCCGAGATCGACGGTGAAGCCGCCCTTCACGCGCCCGAATATCTGTCCCTCGACGCGCTCCTGCTTGTCGTTGGCGGCCTCGAGACGATCCCAGGCCTCCTCGCGGCGGGCCTTCTCACGGCTGAGCACGGCCTCGCCGCGCGCGTTCTCGACACGGTCGAGATAGACTTCGACCTCGTCGCCCACCGCGAGGTCGGCGCCGTGGCCCGGTCGCGCGAACTCCTTGAGTTCGATGCGCCCTTCCATCTTGTAGCCAATGTCGACGATGGCCTGGCCGTTCTCGATCGCGAGCACGCGGCCCTTGACCACGGCCCCTTCCTCAAGCGTGTCGAGCGTGAAGCTCTCGTTGAGAAGCGCCTCGAATTCCTCCATGGAGGTCTGCGGCATAGATGAGTTCTCCGTTTTGTTGACCGGCCTGCCGGTTGTCTCCGGCGGTCTTGGCTGGCGTTGATTTCATGACGACGCGCCGCGCCGCCCGGGGTTCAGCCCCCGGATCGGCGCAGCGCCTCGTCGATCCTGGCCGCGGCTTCCGCGACTGCGGCGTCTATACTGAGATCGGTGGTGTCGAGCAAGTATGCGTCCGCCGCCGGCTTCATCGGGGCCGCCGCGCGCTCCGCATCGCGCTTGTCGCGCTCGATGAGCTGCTGCAGCACCTCGGCGGGGTCGGTCCCCAGCTCCGCCGCGCGGCGCGCCGCCCGCGCCTCGGGCGAGGCGGTGACGTAGATCTTCACGTTCGCGTCGGGCCGCACGACCGTTCCGATGTCGCGCCCGTCCAGCACCGCCCCGCCCTTCCTGTGAGAGAAGTCGCGCTGGAACTCGAGCAGCGCCCTGCGCACCGCGGGCACGCCGGCGATCCGCGACGCGCCGGACCCGGCCCGCTCGCTGCGCAGGTCCGCATGGGACATGTCCTCTTCCGTCAGGAAGCGCGCGACCCGCGACGCCGCGCCGGCGTCGTCGAGATCCTCGTCGTCCTCCAGCATCTTGGCCGCCACCGCGCGATAGAGCGCCCCGGTGTCGAGATGCGCGAAGCCGAACTGCTTCGCGACCGCCTTCGAGATCGTGCCCTTGCCGGCGGCGGCCGGTCCGTCGATCGCCACGCAGAATTCCATCACGCGCCCTCCCGGCCGAACCGGGCCCCAAGCCCGGTCATCAGCGCCTCGAAACCGGGGAAGCTTGTGGCGATCGGGCTGGCGTCGTCCACCGTCACGCCGTCGCGGGCCGCGAGGCCCATCACCAGATTGGCCATGGCGATGCGGTGGTCGAGCCGCGAGGCGACCGTCGCCCCGCCAGCCACGCCGTCGGCGCCGCGGCCATGGACGATCAGCGTGTCGGCGTCCTCCTGCACCTTCACGCCGCAGGCCTCCAGCGCGCGGGCCATCGCGTCGATGCGGTCGCTCTCCTTCACGCGCAGCTCCGCCACGCCGCGCATGACGGTCGGCCCCTCGGCGAAGGCGGCGACGACGGCGAGCACCGGGTATTCGTCGATCATGCTCGGCGCCCGGTCCGGCGGCGTCTCGACGCCCTTCAGCGCGGAGAAGCGGGCGCGCAGGTCGGCGACCGGTTCGCCGCCCTCCTCGCGCAGGTTCTCGAAGGTCAGATCCGCGCCCATCTCGCGCAGCGTGTGGTAGAGCCCGGCGCGGGTGGGGTTCAGGCAGATCGACGGCGCCAGCACGTCCGAGCCCTCCACGATCAGCGCGGCGCAGACCGGGAAGGCCGCCGAGGACGGGTCGCGCGGGGCGGCGACCGTCTGCGCCCGCAGCTCGGGCTGGCCGACAAGGCGGATCACGCGGCCATCCTTCGTCTCCTCCACCGAGACCTCGGCGCCGAAGCCGCGCAGCATCCGTTCGGTGTGGTCGCGCGTCGGCTCCGGCTCGATGATCGTGGTGACGCCCGGCGCGTTGAGGCCCGCCAGCAGCATCGCCGACTTCACCTGCGCCGAGGCGACCCGCAGCCGATGCTCCACCGGGCCGGGATTGGCGGCGCCCATCAGGGTCAGCGGCAGCCGCCCGCCGCTGCGGCCGCAGGCCTGCGCCCCGAACTCCGCCAGCGGCTCGGTGACGCGCCCCATCGGCCGCCCGCGCAGCGAGGCGTCGCCGGTGAAGGTCGCCGCGATCGGCGTCGTCGCCATGGCGCCCATGATCAACCGGACGCCGGTGCCGGAGTTGCCGCAGTCGATGACGTTCTCGGGCTCGGAGAAGCCGCCGACGCCCACGCCGCGGATGCGCCAGGCGCCGGACCCGGTGCGCTCGACGTCGGCGCCGAAGGACCGCATCGCGGCGGCGGTGTTCAGCACGTCCTCGCCTTCGAGCAGGCCCGTCACCCTGGTCTCGCCGATGCTGAGCGCGCCGAAGATCAGCGCGCGGTGGGACACCGACTTGTCGCCGGGCGTGACGGCCTCGCCTCTCAGCGGGCCTGACTTCAGGGCGGTCACGCGGTCGGCGGCGGCATGGGAGGACATGTTGGGCTCCGGCGGCGGCCCGCCGAAGAAACGCTCCGGCGGTGAGGACGCGCGCCTCTTACGCGCCCGGCGCGCCGCTGTCGACCGCCGCGCCGTGGCCAGCGGCGCGCGGTGCGAAGCGGGGCCGACCGCAGGGCCGCAGCGTGGCGAACACGACCACGGCGAACCACATCAGCTTCACGGCGACAGACATCCCGACATCCCGCGACAATTCGTCCACCGGCCAAGATAGCGCGCGCCCCCGCCGGTCAAGGCCGGCGGGCCTAGCGCGGCTTGCGCGCGAAGCGGAGATAGCGCGGCGCACGCCCTTCCCGCAGCGCCTTGGCCTCGTATCGCGTGCCCGGCCAGCCGTCCCACGGCGCGGCGTCGTCGGAGAGCGGCTCGAAATCCGCGCGGCCCGCCATGACCTTGCGCACATGGCGCATGTAGTCCGCCACGTCGGTCGCGATCCGCAGCTCGGCGCCGCGGGCCATGATCGGGCTCAGCAGGTCGAGGTTGTCGTCGTTGACGAAGCGGCGCGGCGCATGGCGGCGCTTGGGCCAGGGGTCGGGATAAAGCAGATAGACCCTGCCCACCGCGCTTTCGGGCAGCATGTCGAAGAGAAAGCGTGCATCGTCGGCGTGGACCCGCACATTGTCGAGCCGGTCGGCCTCAAGGCCGGAGAGAAACGCCGCGACGCCGTTGAGGAAGGGCTCGCAGCCGATGAAGCCGACGTCGCGATGCGCCGCCGCAAGGCTCAGCAGATGCTCGCCGGCGCCGAAGCCGATCTCCATCCAGAGCGCGCGCCTGCCCGGAAACAGCGCCTCGGGCGCGATCATCGCGCCCTCCTCAAGCCCCGCGTCCGGCGCGAGGCCGGAGAGGCGGCCGTCGATCAGCGCGGCCCGGTTCGGCCGCAGGCGCTTGCCGCGCCGGCGGCCGTAGAAGTTCACCCACCGCGCGCCGTCCTCGCGAAGATGCTCGGCCATGCGCTTCTCCAACGCCGCCGCGCCGGCCCCGGAGAGCGGCGCGGCGCGAAGCCTCAGACCGCGGCCTTCAACGCGTCGACGAGGTCGGTCTTCTCCCAGGAAAAGCCGCCATCCGCCTCCGGCGCCCGGCCGAAATGGCCGTAGGCGGCGGTGCGGCGATAGATCGGGCGGTTCAGCCCGAGATGGGTGCGGATGCCGCGCGGCGTGAGCGACATCGAGGCTCGGATCGCCTTCTCCACGACGTCCTCGGCGACTTCGCCGGTGCCGTGCATGTCGACATAGACCGAGAGCGGCTCAGCGACCCCGATGGCGTAGCTGAGCTGGATGGTGCACTTCTCCGCCATGCCGGCCGCCACGACGTTCTTCGCGAGGTAGCGCGCGGCGTAGGCGGCCGAGCGGTCGACCTTGGTCGGATCCTTGCCGGAAAACGCGCCGCCGCCATGGGGCGCGGCGCCGCCATAGGTGTCGACGATGATCTTGCGGCCGGTGAGCCCGGCGTCGCCGTCGGGCCCGCCGATCACGAAGCGCCCGGTCGGGTTGACGTGCCAGGCGGTCCTGGCGTCGATCCAGCCGTCGGGCAGGGCCTTGCGGATGTAGGGCTCGGCGACGGCGCGCACGTCCTCGGAGGTCATGTCCTCCTTGAGGTGCTGGGTCGAGAGCACGATGGTGTGGGCGCGGACCGGCTTGCCGCCGCGATACTCCACCGTCATCTGGCTCTTGGCGTCGGGGCCGAGATAGGGCTCGGCGCCGGAGTGGCGCGCCTCCGACAGCAGCTTCAGAATCTTGTGGCTGTAGAAGATCGGCGCGGGCATGAGTTCGGGGGTCTCGTTCGTCGCGAAGCCGAACATGATCCCCTGGTCGCCGGCGCCCTCGTCCTTGTTGTCAGAGGCGTCCACGCCCTGCGCGATGTCGGCCGACTGCTCGTGGACGAGGCACTCGATCTTGGCGGTGCGGAAGTGGAAGCCCTTCTGCTGGTAGCCGATGTCGCGAATAACCTCGCGCGCGACGCCGGCGATCTCTTCGGGCGACACGGCGTTCTCTTCGCTGATCTTCACTTCGCCCATCAGAACCACGGTGTTCGTTGTCGCGGCGGTCTCGATAGCGACGCGCGCCTCTGGCTCACGGCCGATGATCAGGTCGACCACTGCATCCGAGATCTGGTCGCACACCTTGTCGGGGTGCCCCTCGGATACGGATTCCGACGTGAAGAGATAGTCCTGTCGCGCCATGATGCGGCCCCTCGGATTTAGCTGGCGCCGTCGCCGCGCCGACTATGCCCTCTATGCGCGGGGCGTCCCACGGTCAACAGGGGCAGGGGCCCGCCGGAGGGGGTTCAGGCGGCCTCCGAGCTCAGCGCGGCGAGCAGGTCCACGATCCGGCGGCGCGTGTTCGCGCTCGAGATCCGGCTGAACGCGAGGTGGAGTTGGACGCCCTCCGGGGTCGACAGCATCGCGAGCGCCACCTTGCTTGCCTCATCGTCGGCGTCGAGCCCGGCGGCGCCGTTCAGCCCCTCGAAGAAGAACTCCACGGGGCTCTGGAGCGCCGCGGCGAGCTGGTAGAGGCGGCTCGCGCCGACGCGATTCTGCCCCTTCTCGTATTTCTGGATCTGCTGGAAAGTCACGCCGATTCGCGCGGCGAGCGCCTCCTGGCTCACGCCAAGCATCGTCCGGCGCAGTCGCAGCCGGGCGGCGACATGCATGTCAATCTGGTCAGGCGTACGGGACACGGCGAACACTCCACTCTGCACACGCCGACAGTGCATCCAGCTTTTACGAAAAAAAACATATAATGCAGTGTGTTAATCAATCATGCACGCCCATGGCGCTCACCATCGCCCCTTTCTGCACGCGCAGCGAGAGCCAGCGCCGCGAGGGCGGCCGCCATCGCCAGAAAGGGCCAGTCGCCGAAGCGCCCATAGGGCGTGCCGCCGGCCAGAGGGGCGGGCAGGCGCGAATCGAGCGCGCCCGCGACGTCGAGCGGCAGGAAGGCCCGGATGCGCCCGTGGGGGTCGATCATCGCCGAGACCCCGGTGTTGGCGGCGCGCGCCAGCGGCATGCCCTGCTCAATCGCGCGCGCCTGCGCCTGGGCGAGGTGCTGCCACGGCCCCGCCGTCTGGCCGAACCAGGCGTCGTTCGTGACCTGCAGGAACCAGCCGGCGCCGTCGGCCGCCGCCGCGACCTCGCCGGGAAAGATCACCTCGTAGCAGATCAGCGGCGCGGCGGGCGCGAGGCCGGGCAGGGCGACCGGGTCGCGGCGGACGCCGGGCTCGAAGCCGCTCAGCCCGTCGCCAAGGGTGCCGAGCCCGATGCGCCCCAGGATCCACTTGTAGGGGACGTACTCGCCGAAGGGCGCCAGCCGGCGCTTGTCGTAGACGTCGAGCGCGGCGCCGTCCGGCCCGTAGAACAGCAGCGCATTGCGCAGCTCGCCCCCGACGCGCCGCACGGCGCCCACGGCCAGCGACGCGCCCTGCGGCGTCGCCGCCGCGGCCGCCTCCTGCGCGGCGGCGCTCTCGTCGAACAGGAACGTGACGGCGACCTCGGGCCAGACCACGAGCGCGGGCGCGGCCCCCGCCTGATGCGGCGTGGCCGACAGCGCGAGCAGACGGTCGAGGATCGCGCGCGCGTTCTGCGGCGCCCACTTGTCGCGCTGCCCGGTGTTGGGCTGCACGAGCCGGATCAGCGGCCCGTCGCCCTCCACCGCCGGGGCCGCCGCCAGACGGACCGCGCCGCCGACCCAGACCGCCCCGAGCGCGACCAGAGCCAGCGCCGCAGGCGCCGCGCGCCGCGCCAGCCCCTCGCGCCGCCGCCAGTCCACCGTTCCCGCCGCGGCGGCGGCGAAGACCGTCAGCGCGCCGAGCGTCGGCGAGCCGACGAAGGCGGCCGCCTGCATCACCGGCGTGTCGATCCAGGCGTAGGACTGCAGCGCCCAGGGAAAGCCGGTCAGCGCCCAGCCCCGCGCCGTCTCCGCCGCGAGCATCGCCGCGGCGAGCGCCGCCGCCCCCCGCCAGCCGGGCCGCCAGAGCGCCTTCGCCCCCCAGAACGCCGCCGCCCAGAAACCAGAGAGCACCACGGCCAGCGACAGCACCGCGAAGGGCATCACCGGCGCATACCACCAGACCTTCCCGGCCTCGACCAGGAACGCCTCCCCGATCCAGTAGAGCCCGCTCGCGAAGAACCCCAGGCCGGCGAAGAAGCCGGCGCCCGCCGCCGCACGCCTCGTAGGCGCGCGGGAGATCAGCCGCAGCAGCGCCGGCCATGCGAGAAACAGCGCCGGCCAAAGGCCGAGCGGCGGCTGCGCCAGCACAAGCAGCGCGCCGCACCCGAAAGCCAGCCCGCCCAGCCGCCCCCACCGAAGCCGCCGCGACGGGGCCTCGGCCGCGGCCGCCGTGGTTCGACGCCCCGCCTCCGGCCCGTCCCCCCCGCCTTCCGGCCGTCCTTCGAGTTCTCCGGGCCCCGGCCCCGCCGTCACGCCGCTTCCGACGTCGCGCCGTCCTTGCGATCCGGCGTCGGCGCGGCGTCGGCGCCGCCCTGCGCAGGCGGGGCGTCGCCGCCCGCCGGACGCGCCGGGCGCTTGACGCCGCGATCCGGCCCGCTGCCCGCGAGGGTGACGCGGAGGCGCTTGATGCGCCGCGGATCGGCCTCGATGACCTCGAACTCGTGGCCGTCCGGCGTCTCGATCACCTCGCCGCGCTCCGGCACGCGGTTGGAGAGCATGAAGACGAGACCGCCCAGGGTGTCCACGTCCTCGTCGAGATCGGGCGGCAGCAGGTCCACGCCCGCGGCCTCCTCGAAGGCGGCCACGTCGGCGCGCGCAAGGGCGACGAAGACGCCCTTGCTCTCCTCGCGCCAGGGCGCAGGGTCGGCGCCGTCGTGCTCGTCGTCGATCTCGCCGACGATCTGCTCCACGAGATCCTCGATCGTCACCAGCCCGTCGACGCCGCCATACTCGTCGATGATCAGCGCGATGTGCTTGCGGCTGGCCTGCATCCGCTGCAGCAGCTTCGCAGTCGGCATCGACGGCGGCACGTAGAGCAGGGGGCGCATGTGGCGGTGGATGTCGAACTTCGCGCGCGCCTCGGCGCCGTCGAAGCCGTAGGCGAAGGCGAGATCCTTCAGGTGGATGAAGCCGATCGGGTCGTCCAGCGTCTCGCGGAACACCGGCACCCGGGTCAGCGACGCGTCCCGGAACACCGCCACCAGCTCCTCCAGCGTGGCCGAGGCCGGGGCCGAGACGATGTCGGCGCGGGGGATCATCACGTCCTCCACGCGCTGGTCCCGCATCCGTTTCACGTTGGCGAGGAGATCGCGCTCCTCCTCCAGCGCCGCGGCGTCCACGCCGGCGTCGCCGGCGCCCTGCTGGTGCGACGCCGTCTTCCTTCGCGAGGCGCAACCGAAAAGCCGCGCGAGAAGACTTGGCGGTTCTTCAGCGCCTTCGCCCCCGGCCAGGGCGGCGCGCCCCGACCTCTCGGGCGCAGCGCCCATCCTCTCGGGCGCAGCGCCCATCCGACTTCCGTCCATCGATCCCATTCTCGGCGGGCGCTCAGGCATGGGGGTCGTCGATCCCCAGTTCAGCAAGCGCAACCCGCTCCAACCCTTCCATCACAGCTGCGTCGGCGTCATTCTCGTGGTCATAGCCTAACAGATGAAGCACGCCGTGCGCGATTAAATGCGCGACATGCGCATCAACCGCAAGCTTCCGGGCTTCGGCCTCGGCCAGGACCACCCCCGAGGCGAGAGCGACGTCGCCGATGGGCGTTCGCCCGCTCGTCGACGCCAGCGGCGGCGGCGGCGGCCGGGCGCCCGGCGCTCCGGGCGCCAGCGGGAACGCGGGCCACGAGAGCACGTTGGTCGGCGCGGACCTGCCCCTGAAAGCCGCGTTCAGGCGCGCAAGGGCCTCGTCGCCGGCGAACAGCATGCTCACGCTCACCGTCGCCGGGTCGACGCCGGCGGCCCGGAGAGCCGCCGCGGCGGCGGCCTCGGCCTTCGGGAGCAGGGCGTGTTCCGGGCCCCAGGCGTCGTCCTCGACAAGCGCCTCGACGAGCGGATCGTCCTGCGCTTCGCCTAGCGCGTCCGGGTGCGGGATGTCAGCGGGCGGAGGCGCGGTCATAGGCTTCGACGATGCGGGCGACGAGCGGGTGGCGCACCACGTCGGCCGCCCCGAAATGGCAGAACGCCATGCCCTTCACCCCGTTCAGCACCCGAGCGGCCTCGACGAGGCCGGAGTTCACGCCCCGCGGCAGGTCGACCTGCGTCGGGTCGCCGGTGATCGCCATGCGCGAGCCCTCGCCGAGCCGGGTCAGGAACATCTTCATCTGCATCTCGGTGGTGTTCTGCGCCTCGTCCAGCACCACGAAGGCGTTGGAGAGCGTGCGCCCGCGCATGAAGGCGAGCGGGGCGACCTCGACGGCGCCGCTCTCCATCTCCTTCTGGAGCTGACGGCCCGGGAGCATGTCGTGGATCGCGTCGTAGAGCGGGCGCAGATAGGGGTCGATCTTCTCCTTCATGTCGCCGGGCAGGAAGCCGAGCCGTTCCCCCGCCTCCACCGCCGGGCGGCTGAGGATGATCTTGTCGACGCGGCCCTCGATGAACATCGACACCGCCGCCGCCACGGCGAGATAGGTCTTGCCGGTGCCGGCGGGACCGATGCCGAAGACGAGCTCATGGCTGAAGAGCGCGCGGGCGTAGGCGCGCTGGGCCTCGGTGCGCGGCTCCACGGTCTTCTTGCGGGTGTGGATCTCGACGCGCCCGCCGCCGAAGAGGTCCGGCTGGTCGGCGGCCCGCGCCTGCGCCGCCGCCAGCTGCGGCGCGCGCAGCGCCGCCGCGACGTCTCCCGGCTCGACCGCGCGGCCCGCCTCGATCCGCGCGTAAAGCGCGTTCAGCGCCTCGCAGGCGCGCGCCACCGCGCCCTCCTCGCCCTGAACCGTGACCTGATTGCCCCGCCGCAGCGCCTTGACGCCAAGCTGCGATTCGACCGCCACGAGCGTGCTGTCATAGGCGCCGAGCATGTCGGCGAGCTTGCGGTTGTCGGCGAACTCGAGCCGCTGCTCGACGAGCTGTTCCAGATCACCCATGCGTCGCCGTCACGCCCACTTCGCCTCCGTCAGCCAGCCTGTTCGACTGCAATGGTGGACGAGCCGCAGCCCGCGCCGCAAGCGAATTCCGTGTGACGCCTCACGCGCTCTGGTCACGCGCGCGGGGCGGCCTGCGGCCCGACAAGCGCGCCGGCCAGCGAGTTCGGACCCGCCGACGCCAGAAGGACCCGCGCGGCGCGCCCCATCAGCGACGCCGGCGCGTCCAGATGCACCGACTGCAGCCACGGCGAGCGCCCGACGAGCTGCCCGGGCAGGCGCCCCGGCCTCTCCAGCAGAACCTCCGTCTCGCGGCCCACGCAGGCGGCGTTGAACCGCGCCTGGTCGGCGGCCAGCAGCGCCTGCAACCGGGCGAGACGCTCCGCCTTCACCGCTTCGGGAACCTGACCGGGCGCATCCGCCGCCGGGGTGCCCGGCCGCTCGGAATACTTGAAGCTGTAGGCGTGCGCGTGGCGCACGGCCGACGCCAGCGCCATCGTCTCCTCGAACTCCGCCTCGGTCTCGCCGGGGAAGCCCACGATGAAGTCCCCCGAGATCGCGATGTCCGGCCGCGCGGCGCGAACCTTCGCGATGATGGCGAGATACCCCTCCGCCGTGTGCCGGCGGTTCATCGCCCTGAGCACGCGGTCCGAGCCGGACTGCACCGGCAGGTGCAGATAGGGCATCAGCGCCGGCGCGTCGCCATGGGCCGCGATGAGGTCGTCGTCCATGTCGTTGGGGTGGGACGTCGTGTAGCGGATGCGGCCGACGCCTTCCGCCGCCAGCGCCCGGATCAGCCGCGCGAGGCCCCATGGCCCGCCGGGGCCCTCGCCATGGTAGGCGTTGACGTTCTGGCCGAGCAGCGTGATCTCGACGACGCCGGCCTCGAGCAGCGCCCGGGCCTCCGCCAGAACCCGCTCGACGGGGCGCGATATCTCGGCGCCGCGGGTGTAGGGCACGACGCAGAACGCGCAGAACTTGTCGCAGCCCTCCTGCACGGTGAGAAACGCCGCCGGGCCGCGCGCCGCGCGGGCGCCGAGCCGCGCGAACTTCTCCTCCGGCGCGAACTCCGTCTCCACCAGCGCCGCGCCGCCCGCCGCGCCGCGCGCCCCGACCTGCGCCACCAACTGAGGCAGCCGGTGATAGGCCTGCGGGCCGACGACGAAATCCACCAGGGGCGCGCGCCGGGCGATCTCCGCGCCCTCGGCCTGCGCCACGCAGCCGGCGACGCCGATGGTCAGCCGGCCGCCCTCGGCGCTGCGCGCCTGGGAGATCTCGCGCAGGCGCCCGATGTCGGAATAGACCTTCTCGGCGGCCTTCTCGCGGATGTGACAGGTGTTCAGCACCACGAGGTCGGCGTCCTCGGCGCTGTCGACCGCGCGCCAGCCGCCCGGCGCCAGCGCGTCAGCCATGCGCTCGCTGTCATAGACGTTCATCTGGCACCCGTAGGTCTTGATGAACACGCGCCTGTCGCCCGCCGACATCGCCGCCTCCCCATGAGCCGTGGCGCCCCGCGAGGGCCGTCGCCCGCCGTTGCGGGAGCCGCCTGCGTCCGCAGAGACGCGAACGGCGCGCCCCGCCGGGCGCGCCGTGAGTTATCGCAGCCCGACCTCGCGCGCAACGCGCGCGACGACAGGGCGTCCGAGGCGGCGATCAGGCCTTGCCGCGGTTGCGGCCCAGCCCGTTCTCCTTGGCCAGCCGCTGACGCTTCAGCGAATAGGTCGGCGCCACCATGGGATAGTCGGCGGGAAGGCCCCACTTCTCGCGATACTGCTCCGGCGTCATGCCGTAAGCGGTGGACAGGTGGCGCTTGAGCATCTTCATCTTCTTGCCGTCCTCAAGACAGATGATGTAGTCATCCGTCACCGACTTCTTGACCGGCACCGCCGGGCGAAGCTCTTCCTTCGGCTCTTGCGGCGGTGCGATCAGCCCGTGCAACGCGCCATAGACCTGCTCGATGAGCTGCGGCAAATCAGCCATGCCGACGGAATTGTTCGACACATGACTCGCAACGATCTGCGATGTCAGCGCCAGAAGCTCCGATGTGCTCGCCTGCTCGTTAGACATGTTCTCTCCCGATGATCCCTCTGACCGCAACCTCTGCGGTCTCTGGGGCAAAAATGCCCGCCCCTCAATTTCACGCGATGACGAGCGAAGCACCCCAATATCTGTATCGATATAATCTTCGCTTACGCAAGCTGGTTTGTCAAATGGCCAGGTCAATATTCATCAGGCGCTCTAGCCCAAAGTCTGATTTGATACGTTGACGACCGGAGTATTCCACTGCGTCGTCAAATCGCGTCCAAACCTCGATGTATGAGGTCATCCACTGGTTCATACAGGTTTCGTCGGAAAGAATGATCGCGCCAGAACCAGCGCGTCATCGACTGGCGGGCCCGCGTAATACGCGCGCCGCCGACCGACCTCGCCGTATCCAAGTCGCGCATAGAGCGCCCTCGCGGGGGCCGCGCTTTCGGCGACTTCGAGAATGATCTTCGATGCGCCGGCGCCGCGCGCGGAGTATTCCGCCTCGAGAAGCAACCCGCGGCCCAGGCCGCGGCGCCGCGCGCCCCGCGCCACGGCGATCGTCAGGATTTCCGCCTCGTCGCCGACGACGCGCATCGCGACGAAGCCGAGCGGCGCCGCCGCGCCGCGCCGCACGCTCCAGACGCGGACGCCGGGCGACGCCGCAAGGGCGTCCAGCTCGCCGGCGGACCAGCGCCGCTCCCGGCCGGCGAAGGCGCGCCAGTGCAGCCGCGAGAGCGCCGACCAGAAGGCCCGCGGTTCGGCGGGGCCCGCCGCCACGACCGCCGGCGCCGCGCGGCGCGTCACCGGGGCGCGACGGTCGCGGCGGCCGAGGGCGCGGGCGCGAGCGCGTCTGGCGGCCGTAGATAGAGCGGCCTGGGGCGTGCGCCGCCCTGCTTCAGCGCAGCCGTCGCCGCCAGCGCCAGCGGCGCGAGGCCGGCGGCGTCTCGCCCGGCCGCATCGATCGTCGCGGCGACGTCGGCTTCGGCGGCGTCGCCGGGAAGACCGGGCGGCCACCGCGCAGGCGGACCCAGCGCGCGGCCGCTCTCGAACTCCTGCGCCCATGTCGCGCCGCCGCCCGGCAGCGCGACGCGAACCCGGCCCGGAACGCCGAACGCCATCGCCGCGAACCAGTCGACGCCGACCACAGGCCGCCCCACGCCCAGGGCGAGCCCGCGCGCGGCGGCGACGCCGATGCGTCCGCCCGTGAACCCGCCGGGACCGGTGGCGACCGCCACGCCGGCGAGGTCCGCCGGAGCGACGCCGCACGCCGCCAACGCCTCCGAGATCAGCGCGAACAGCCGCTCGGCATGGCCGCGCCGCATCGCTTCGGCGCGCTCGACCAGAATCGCGCCGTCGCGCGCGACGCCGGCGGCGCAGCGCGCGTCGCAGGTGTCGAGCACGAGGATCAGGGTCATGATGGTAATTCCGGAAAGCCCCCGGAGCACCCGGCGCCGAAGGCCCGATAGGTGGCGCCGGCGCGGCGCAGGACGGGATCAGACGCCGACGGGGCGCACTTCCGTCACTTCGGGAATGTAGTGCCGCAGCAGGTTCTCGATGCCCATCTTCAGCGTCATCGTCGAGGACGGGCAGCCGGCGCAGGCGCCGCGCATCGTCAGATAGACCACCCCGCGCTCGAAGCCGTGGAAGGTGATGTCGCCGCCGTCCTGCGCCACCGCCGGGCGCACCCGCGTGTCGAGCAGTTCCTTGATCTGGTTCACGATCTCTCCGTCGGGGCCGTCATGCTCGGCGTGGGCCGCCTGCGCCGCGCCCTCCATGGCCGGCTCGCCGGACGAGTAGTGCTCCATGATCGCGCCGAGCACGGCAGGCTTCAGATGCGCCCACTCGACGTCGCCGCGCGTGACGGTGATGAAGTCGGCCCCGAGAAACACGCCGTCGACGCCCTCGACCGCGAACAGCCTGCGCGCCAGCGGCGAGGCCCCTGCGCTGTCGCGAGTCGGGAAGTCCGCCGCACCGTCGTGCAGCACCGTCTGGCCGGGCAGGAACTTCAGCGTCGCGGGGTTCGGCGTCGATTCGGTCTGGATGAACATGCAGCGTCTCCTTATCCCGGCTTCAGATGCGCCCCGCCGCCGCCGAAATCAAGAACGACGCCGGAAACGGGCGGCGGCGTTGCGCGCGCCGCGGGACGATCACCGCCGTCGCGGGACGGCCGGCGCTCAGGTGATCTCGTCGATCTGCTCGAGCGAGAGCCCCCCCGGCACCACCGTCACCGGCGCCGGCATCCGGCCGCCGCGCTTGGAGACGAGGGTCGAGACGAGCGGCCCCGGCCCGTCGCCGTCCTCCGCCGCGCCCAGCACCAGAACGCCGATGTCGGGGTTCTCGTGGATATGCGCAAGCACCTCCTCGGCCGC
The DNA here is from genome assembly GCF_900107585.1 of Rubrimonas cliftonensis. Classification (GTDB taxonomy): domain Bacteria; phylum Pseudomonadota; class Alphaproteobacteria; order Rhodobacterales; family Rhodobacteraceae; genus Rubrimonas; species Rubrimonas cliftonensis. The sequence goes on from NZ_FNQM01000011.1 coordinate 101,484, forward strand.
CTCGCCTTCGCGGATGGCGAACTCCGGCATCACGCCGGCGAGCGCGCGCACCTCGTCCGCCAGCGCCGAGAGTCGCGCCTCAGCCTCCTCCCGGCGCTCGCGGCGCATCACCTCGGCGACGCCCGCCCAGTGCTGGAACTCCTCCGGCGCGATGACATAGAGCATCGTCACGCCGCCATTGGTGTTCGCGGCGCGCCGCGCCGCGAATCGCAGGGCGTTCATGCACTCCGGCGTGCTGTCGACGACGACGAGGAACTTGCGCATGGACCCTCCCCCTGCACGCGCAGGATGCGGCCTGACCGCTAGACGCGCAAGCAGGTCGCCGTCGTAGCCGGCCAGCGGCGCGAAATCGCCTCCAGATGCGCGAGCCCTGCGAGCGTGAGCGGCGCGGGCGCCTCCCGCTCCCACGGACGGAACCGGGCGCGGAAGGCCGCCGCGAGCGCCAGCGTCGGCGCGTCCCATAGCCCGGTGTCCAGCGCGGGATAGCCGGCGCGGCGCGCCGCGGCCTGCGTCGCGCCGGGTTCGGCCACGCCGCGGCCGTCGCGCGCCGGCGTCGGCGGATCGAGCCATATCGCCCTGCCGCCGCGCGCCAGCGCGCGCCAGTCGAATCGCGGGCCGGGGTCAAGCTTGCGCTCGGGCGCCATGCAGGCGTGGCCGATCACGCGCTCGGGCGGGATGCGCCAGCGCGCCGCCATCGCGTCGAGCAGCGTCTCCAGGGCCCGCATCTGCGGCAGCGGGAACGGAGCGTCGCCAGGGTTGGCGAGCTCCACGCCGAGCGAGCGGCTGTTGACGTCCGTCGCGCCGGCCCAGGCGCCGGCGCCGGCGTGCCAGGCGCGGCGCGTCTCGTCCACCAACCGCCACAGCCGCCCGTCCTCGCCGATCAGATAGTGCGCCGACACCTCGAAAGCCGGGTCGCAGAGCCGCTCCAGCGCGGCCTGCGCCGTCTGCATCGCGGTGTAGTGGATCAGCACGAGATCGGGCGCCATGCCGCGCCGGTCGCCATGGTTGGGCGAGGGATGGTCGATCGCGCCGCTCACCCCGAGACGTCGCCCCAGATCGCCTCGGCCGCGCGCACCATCAGGTCGAGCTTGCGCTTGGCGTCGTCCTCGGCGAGCGCGGCGGCGCCCTCCAGCGCGAAGGCGCCGTCCGGGCACAGGCCGAGCCGGTCGGGGTCGAGCAGCCGCGCCGCCGCGTCCACCGCCCGGCGGGGAGCGTCGTGATCGCCGCGTCGCGGCTCGCGCCCGGCCGCGTCGATCGCGCCGAGCAGGATGCGCCGCGGCGCCCCCGCCAGCGCCGAGAGCGCCGTCATGTCCGACGCTTCGCGCAGGGGAGCCATCAGCGCGTCGGCCGGAACCGCCGCGAGCGCCTCGGCGGCGCCCTCCGGGTCATCGCCCGCCGCCGCCGTCAGCGCCGCGAAGGCGGCGCGGGAGACCGCGAGCGTCACGCGCAGCTCCACCGGCCGGTCGGCGAGCGCGGCGGCGAGCAGGGCGAGCCCCTCAAGCGGCCTAGGCGCGCGCCCGCCCCCCGGCGCCAGCGCTAGCCCGTCGATGACGATGTGCGCCACCCCGGCGCCATGCAACGCCCGGAGCGCCTCGGCCAGCGCGGCCGCCAGCCGCGCATGCAGCGCCTCGGGCTCGGCGAGCGCGGACGGCGCGTCGCGGCCGGTCGCGACGTCCCAGCGCGCCGGGCCGGGCAGCGCAAGGAATCCCGACGCCGGGGCGAGCGCAGCCAGCCGCGCGCCGCGCGCGACCCAGGGGTGATCCGCCGCGAAGGCGGGATGGTCGTCGGCGCGGAGCCCGTCGCGTCCCGCCTCGACCTCCACGACCTCGACGCCGCAAAGCCCAGCGAGAAACCCGTCAGCGAGCGCAGGCGCCGCGCCGTCGCTCTGCGCCGGCGCGCCGATGTCGCGCTGGATCGCGACGATGGATGCGGCGAGATCGGCCTCAGCCGCGGCGACCTCCTCGGGGTCGGCGTCGGGGTCGGCGCGCAGCGCCGCCAGCCGCTCGGCGCGCGCGGGCGCCGGCGGGAACGGCCCGTGATGGAGAAGCCGTGGAAATTCAGCCATCGCCGCCCCGACCGTCGCCGCCCCGGCCATCGCCACCCCGGCCCGGGCCGCGGGGCGCGGCGCGTTTCTGGGCGAGCCGCGAAGCCGCGTTCGTCTCGCCTTTCGCGCCCGTCGCGCGCCGCTTCGGCGGCTCGCCCTCCGCAACGGGTCGCGCGGCGCCCGCGCCGGTCTGCGCCCTGCCGCCGGCCGCCTTGGCGGCCTTCGCGGCGGCGGTCTTCGCGAGCGCGCTCTTGACGCCGCCCGCCGCCGCCCAGCCCTCGCGCGACACGCCGAGCTGGTCGGCCAGCACCTTGCCGCGCACCTCCTCGACCCCGCCCTCGGCGATCTCGCCGAGCTGGAACGGTCCGTAGGAGACGCGGATCAGCCGGTTGACCATCAGCCCCACCGCCTCCAGCGCGCGGCGCACCTCGCGGTTCTTGCCCTCGCGGATGCCGATGGTCAGCCACGAGTTCGCGCCCTGGATCTTGTCGAGCTGCGCCAGCATCGGCTGATAGCTGACGCCCTCCACAACGATCCCCTCGCGCAGCCGGTCGAGCGAGGCTTCCGACGGGGCGCCATGCGCCCGCACGCGGTACTTCCGCATCCATCCCGTCGAGGGCAGCTCCAGCCGGCGCTTGAGCTCGCCGTCATTGGTCAGCAGCAGCAGCCCCTCCGACGCGATGTCGAGCCGGCCTACGCTGAGCACACGCGGCATGTCCTCGGGCAGCCGGTCGAACACCGTGGGCCGGCCCTTCTCGTCGCGCGCCGAGGTCACGAGGCCGGCGGGCTTGTGGTACCGCCACAGCCGCGGCCGCTCGGGCGCGCCGATCTCCACCCCGTCCACCACGATGCGGTCGGCGGGGGTGACGGTGACGGCGGGCGTCGTCAGCTTCCTGCCGTTGAGCGTCACGCGGCCCTCGCCGATCATGCGCTCGACGTCGCGCCGCGACGCCACGCCCGCGCGCGCCAGCCGCTTGGCGATGCGCTCGGGCGCGTCGTCGCCGGCCGGCGCGGCGTCGCCCGATCTGGCGGGCGCCGCCGACTTCATCGACGCCGCGCCAAAGCCTGCCTTTCGCGCCGCGCCGCCTTGCGCCGCGCCGGAGGGCGGCTTTTGCGCCGCGCCGCCTTGCGCCGCGCCGCGGGGGCGCCCCACCTTGTCAGCCATGTTCCGCTCCCCCATGGACGCAGCCCTCGCAGAAGCCGAAGCCGCCGCCGCGCGCGGCGAGACGCCCGTCGGCGCCGTCGTCGTGGCGCCCGACGGCGGCATCCTCGCCGCCGCCGGCAACCGCGCCCGCGAACTTGCGGACCCGACCGCCCACGCGGAGATGCTCGCGATCCGCGCCGCCTGCGCCGCGCTGGGGCGCGAGCGCCTCGCCGGCCTCGACCTCTATGTGACGCTGGAGCCCTGCGCGATGTGCGCCGGAGCGATCTCCCACGCCCGCCTGCGTCGTCTCTACTACGCCGCGAGCGACCCGAAAAGCGGCGGCGTCGCCCATGGCGCGCGCGTCTTCGCCCATCCGCAGTGCCACCACGCGCCCGACATCTACGACGGGCTGCGCGAGCGCGAGGCCGGCCGCCTTCTCACCGCCTTCTTCGCGGCGCGACGCTAGCGCGCTGCGGCGGCCCGGAACCGGAGGCGCCGCGCGAGCGGCGGCCGGGCGCGCCAAGGCGGCCCGCGCAAGGCGCAGGCACGTCGATTCGCCCGCCCGTCGCGGCCTGACCGACAGCCGGAGGGCGGCAGACGCCCGAAGCGCGCGGCCACGCCGCTCGGCCTCGACACGGTCTGCGCCGTGGCGAACTTCGACGGCTCCCGCCCGGGCGGCCCCGCCGCCTCGCGGCGGGTTTCGGCGGCGAGGCCGTCTTCGATCGGCGGGAGCGGCGCCTTCGCGCCGCGCGGCCGACGCTCTCGCGCTGGCGCAGACCGCCCGGCCCGCGTAGCTTGATCGCGTCCTGACGCGCCCGGAGCTCCCATGTCCCACCTCGACGCCGTTCTCGCCCGGCTTGACGCCGATCTCGACGCCAGCCTCGAGCGGCTGTTCCACCTGCTGCGGATCCCGTCGATCTCGACCGACCCCGCCTACGCCGCCGACTGCCGTCGCGCCGCCGACTGGCTGGTGGAGGATCTCGCAGGCATGGGCTTCGACGCGAGCGCCCGCGCGACCGAAGGCCACCCCATCGTCGTCGCCCATGACCGCAGCGCGAGCGGGCCGTCGGCGCTCTTCTACGGCCATTACGACGTGCAGCCGGTCGACCCCCTGGACCTCTGGGAGCACGATCCCTTCGCGCCCTTCATCCAGACGCGGCCCGACGGGACGCGGTGCATCCGCGCCCGCGGCGCCGCCGACGACAAGGGCCAGGTGATGACCTTCGTCGAGGCGTGCCGCGCCTGGAAGGCGGTCGCCGGCGCCCTGCCCGTCCCCGTCTCGATCCTGATCGAGGGCGAGGAGGAGTCCGGCGGCAAGCACCTGCCGCCCTTCATGCGCGCCCACGCCGACGAACTGCGCGCCGACATCGGCCTGATCTGCGACACCGGCATGTGGAGCGCGGAGGTTCCCGCGATCACCACCATGCTGCGCGGCCTCTGCGGCGAGGAGATCGTGATCACCGCCGCCGACCGCGACCTGCACTCTGGCGGCTACGGCTCGGCGGCGGCCAACCCCAACCACATCCTCGCGCGCATCCTCGCCGACCTGCACGACGACCGGGGCCGCGTGACCATCCCGCACTTCTACGACGGCGTGCACGAACTCCCCGAGGCGATCCGTCGCCAGTGGGCCGATCTCGGTTTCGACGTCGAAGGCTTCCTTGGCCCCATTGGCCTCGGCGTTCCCGCCGGCGAGCAGGAGCGCAGCGCGCTGGAGATGATATGGTCGCGCCCCACCGCGGAGGTGAACGGCATGGGCGGCGGCTATCAGGGCGCCGGCTTCAAGACCGTGATCCCGTCGAAGGCCTCCGCCAAGGTCAGCTTCCGGCTGGTCTTCGATCAGGACCCCCATGAGGTGCGCCGCCATTTCCGCGACTTCGTGCGCGCGCGCATCCCCGCCGACTGCAAGGTGGACTTCATCGAGCACGGCTCGGGCCGCGCGCAGGCCTTCGACACCGCCGCGGCGCCCTTCGAGAAGGCCCGCCGCGCGCTCTCGGCCGAATGGGGCGTCGAGGCGCCGTTCATCGGCTGCGGCGGCTCGATCCCGGTGACGCGCGAGTTCAAGGAAGGGCTGGGCATGGACGTGATCCTGGCCGGGTTCGGGCTGGAGGACGACCGCATCCACTCCCCCAACGAGAAATACGAGATGGAGAGCTTCCGCAAGGGCGCCCGCGCCTGGGCGCGCATCCTCGCCGCGCTCGCGGCGTGAGGGAGGCAGGCGGCGTCTGCTGGCGCAGGCCCGCCGCCAGGCGGGCGCGGCTCAGCCTCAGGTGTCGAAATGTGCGCCGTCCGTCAATCTGGAATTGTACTTATCGTTAATATCAAGAAGTTGCTTGATCTTGGAGGGCGCCCGGCGCATCGGGGAGCAGGCCTTCCTCTGGATTGGAGTTGACTAGAATGCGTTTTCTGTTTGTCGCTGGCGTCTTGGCCCTGTCAGGTGGAGCGGCCGGAGCCGCTTCGCTCGACGCGTTGAGCCTTCTGAAGTCCATCAACAACATCGTCCTGAATGACCTGCAGGCCGGCACGGAGACCGAGGGAACGGTCTATGTCGGCGGGAACTACAGCGGCGCCGCCCCTGTCAACTCCGACAACCTTGGCGATGCGACGGTCGGCGGCGTCACCGGCGCGCTGATCGTCGGCGGCTCCAACGGGGGCGCCCCGAACGTCAACAACGGCGCGACCGTGATCGCTGGCGACAACAACGGGCAGATCAACGCCAACGGCGCGACGGGCGACAACGCCGTGACCGTCGGCGGCGACAACAACGGGTTCGTGCAGACCGCCCAGCCCGGCGCGATCTCGGTCGGCGGCGCCAACAACGGAACCCTGAACGCCCAAGGCGCCGGCTCCGTCGCCACGAACACCGGCGTGACGCCCTCGGTGCCGGTCGCCGAGATGATCGCGCTGTTCCAGAGCCTGTCGCTCGACCTGTCGCTGCTCGCCGACACCGCCGGCGCCTTCGCCAGCACCTCCGACCAGAACCAGCTCCGCGTCACCAGCGGCTCCGAGACCATCGCGATCGTCAACACGACCTCCGCGCTCGTCTCGAACGGCACCTTCCTCGGCGTGAACGATTTCGCGGGCCAGACGACCATCGTCAACATCGCCGGCAAGAACATCACCGTCGGCGCCAACGGCAACAACAACGAGCCGAACCTCCTCTTCAACTTCTTCGAGGCGGAGACCGTCACCTTCAACAGGTCGTTCAACGCCTCGTTCCTCGCCCCCTTCGCCAACGTCACGCTGAACGGCGGCGGCGTGAACGGGACGTTCGTCAGCTTCAACATGACGCAGAACGCCGAGATCCGCCCCTACAACGACGCCAACCTCTTCGGCGGCGACCTGCCGGCGCCGGTTCCGCTTCCCGCCGCGGCGTGGATGCTGCTCGCCGGTCTCGGCGGCCTCTTCGCGGCCTCGCGCCGCAAGACCGCCGCATGAGCGGACGCCGCCGCGGCGCCTCGTCGCCCGGCGGACCCTGACGCGACTGCCGCGCCGCATGCCGCCTTCGGGCCATGCGGCGCTTGCGCTTGATCAAGGACGCGGCGGCGGCGCAGGATCATGGTCGCGGCGTGCGCTTGACGCCGCACGGCGCAGAAGGATCACGGCCATGCTTTCCGTCCCGCTCGACACGGTCGCCTGGATCATCCTCAAGGCCCGCGAATTCGACGTGAAGGAAGGCGACGACAGCGGCGGCGCCGCCAGCGACGACCCGATGGCCGTGCTGCAGGACCGCGCCGACGACCCCACGGCCACGGAGCTCACGAGCTGGATCGACGACCTCACCGACACCCAGTCGGCCGAACTGGTGGCGATCTTCTGGCTGGGACGCGGCGACGGCGACGCCGGCGACTTTCCTGCGCTGGTCGATCAGGCGCGGGCCGCGCGCAGCGGCTCCACCAGCGCCTATCTGCTGGGCCAGCCTCTTCTGGGCGACTATCTGGAGGAAGGGCTGGAGGCGCTCGGCGTGGACACCACCGAACTCGAGAACGGGCTGCGCTGAGCCTCAGAGCTTCGGCGCGAAACTCTGCAGGGGCGCGACCTCGATGGCGCCGTCGCGCCGGTTCTCGATGGCGCGCGCCGCCGCCAGGGCCCCGGCGGCGGTGGTGTAGTAGGGCGTCTTCATCGTCAGCGCGGCGGAGCGGATGCCGAAGCTGTCCTTGATCGACTGCGCGCCCTCGGTGGTGTTCAGGACCAGCGCGATCTCCCCGTTCTTCATGGCGTCAACGATGTTGGGACGGCCCTCATACACCTTGTTGACCCGCTCGGCGGGCACGCCGTTCTGCGCGAGAAAATCGCGCGTGCCCTCGGTGGCGACGAGCGTGAAGCCCAGCCCGTGCAGCCGGCGCGCCGCGTCGAGAATCGCGTCCTTGTCGGCGTCGCGCACCGAGACGAACGCCTTGCCGCCCTCGGGAAGGTCGACGCCGGCGCCCATCTGACTCTTGAGAAACGCGCGCGCAAAGCTGTGGTCGATGCCCATCACCTCGCCCGTGGAGCGCATCTCCGGGCCCAGCAGCGTGTCGACGCCGGGGAAGCGGGCGAAGGGCAGCACCGCCTCCTTCACCGCCACATGGGGCGTCTCCGCCGGCGGCAGCGCAAATTCGGAGAGCTTCGCGCCCGCCATGATCCGCGCCGCGATCCCGGCGATGGGCGCGCCGACCGTCTTGGCGACGAAGGGCACGGTGCGCGAGGCGCGCGGATTGACCTCCAGCACGAAGATCTCGCCGTTCTGCACCGCGAACTGCACGTTCATCAGGCCGACCACGCCCAGGGCCTTCGCCATCTCGGCGGTCTGGCGCTTGATCTCTGCGACGGTGTCCGCGGAAAGCGTGTGCGGCGGCAGCACGCAGGCGCTGTCGCCGGAATGCACGCCGGCCTCCTCGATGTGCTCCATCACGCCGCAGACATGCACCATGTCGCCGTCGCAGAGCGCGTCGACGTCCACCTCCACCGCGCCCGCGAGATAGCTGTCGAGCAGCACCGGGCTCGTGCCCGACACCACCACGGCCTCGCGAATGTAGCGCTCCAGCTGCGGCTGGTCGCGCACGATCTCCATCGCGCGCCCGCCCAGCACATAGGATGGGCGGATCACCAGCGGATAGCCGAGCTCCGCGGCGACCTTCAGCGCCTGCTCGCCGGAGCGCGCGACGCCGTTCCTCGGCTGCCGCAGCCCGAGCTTCTGGATGAGGCCCTGAAACCGCTCGCGGTCCTCGGCGAGGTCGATGGCGTCGGGCGAGGTGCCAAGGATCGGGATGTCCGCCGCCTCCAGCGCGCGCGCCAGCTTCAGCGGCGTCTGCCCGCCGAACTGCACGATGACGCCCCTGAGCGTGCCGTTCGACTGCTCGACGCGCAGGATCTCCAGCACATGCTCCTCGGTCAGCGGCTCGAAATAGAGCCGGTCCGAGGTGTCGTAGTCGGTCGAGACGGTCTCCGGGTTGCAGTTGACCATGATGGTCTCGAAGCCCGCATCCGTCAGCGCGTAAGCCGCGTGGCAGCAGCAGTAGTCGAACTCGATCCCCTGCCCGATGCGGTTGGGCCCGCCGCCGAGGATCACCACCTTGTCGCGCGCCGTCGGCCGCGCCTCGCATTCGGCGTAGCCGCCGGCGTCGGCCTCGTAGGACGAATACATGTAGGGCGTCTGCGCCTCGAACTCCGCCGCGCAGGTGTCGATGCGCTTGAAGACCGCGACGACGCCGAGCCCGTGGCGGATGGCGCGCACGGCGGCTTCCGGCCGGCCCGTCAGCGTCGCGAGCCGGGCGTCGGAGAAGCCCAGCATCTTCAGGGCGCGCATCCCCGCGGCGTCCGCCGGGAGCCCCGCGGCGCGCACCCGCGCCTCCGTGGCGACGATCTCGCCCAGGCGCGCCACGAACCACGGGTCGTAGGCGGTGGCCTGCGCCACGTCGGCCTCGCTCAGCCCCTCGCGCAGCGCCTGCGCCGCGACGCGCAGGCGGTCCGGCGTGGCGCGGCTCAGCGCGGCGATCAGCGCGGCGCGGCGCTCCTCGGCGTCCGCCGCGTCGTCCAGCCCGGGAATGGCGATCTCGTCGAAGCCGCTCAGCCCCGTCTCCAGCGAGCACAGCGCCTTCTGCATGCTCTCGTGGACGTTGCGGCCGATGGCCATCGCCTCGCCGACCGACTTCATCGCCGTGGTCAGCTCGGGCTTGCTGCCGGGGAATTTCTCGAAGGCGAAGCGCGGGATCTTGGTCACGACATAGTCGATGGAGGGCTCGAAGCTCGCCGGCGTGACGCCGGTGATGTCGTTGTCGAACTCGTCCAGCGTGTAGCCCACCGCCAGCTTCGCCGCGATCTTGGCGATGGGAAAGCCCGTCGCCTTCGACGCCAGCGCGGAGGAGCGCGAGACGCGCGGGTTCATCTCGATCACGACCATGCGGCCCGTGGCGGGGTCGAGCGCGAACTGCACGTTGGAGCCGCCGGTCTCCACCCCGATCTCGCGCAGCACCGCGAGCGAGGCGTCGCGCATGCGCTGGTACTCCTTGTCGGTCAGCGTCAGGGCGGGAGCCACGGTGATCGAGTCGCCGGTGTGCACGCCCATCGCGTCGACGTTCTCGATGGAGCAGACGATGATGCAGTTGTCCGCCTTGTCGCGGACCACCTCCATCTCGAACTCCTTCCAGCCCAGCAGGCTCTCGTCCACGAGGATCTGGCCGACAGGGCTCGCCTCCAGCCCGCTCCGGCAGATCGCCTCGTAGTCCTCGCGGTTGTAGGCGACGCCGCCGCCGGTGCCGCCGAGCGTGTAGGCGGGGCGGATGATCGCCGGCAGGCCGACTTCCTCGATCGCCGCCATCGCCTCGGCCATCCCGGCGGCGATGTCATATCTCGCGCCCTTCCTCGGCGCGGCGACGATGGTGGCGCGCGGGTTCTCCAGCCCGATGCGGTCCATCGCCTCGCGGAACAGCTTGCGGTCCTCGGCCATCTCGATGGCGGCGCGCGCCGCGCCGATCATCTTCACGCCGAACTTCGCCAGCACGCCCATGTCGTCGAGCGCCATGGCGGTGTTGAGCGCGGTCTGGCCGCCCATGGTGGGCAGCAGCGCGTCGGGCCGCTCCAGCTCGATGATGCGGGCGACGATCTCGGGGGTGATCGGCTCGATGTAGGTCGCGTCGGCCAGCCCCGGGTCGGTCATGATGGTGGCGGGGTTGGAGTTGACGAGGATGACGCGAAAACCCTCCTCGCGCAGCGCCTTGCAGGCCTGGGCGCCAGAATAGTCGAACTCGCAGGCCTGTCCGATGACGATGGGCCCGGCGCCGATGATGAGGATCGAGGAGATGTCGGTCCGCTTCGGCATGGGCAGGGCGCTCGCGTCTGGGCGCCGCCGACGCTGGGCCGGCGGTCCGCCATGGGTGGTGGGGCACGCGGGGCTTATAGTGGAGCGAGGCGGCGGCGCAAGGCGGGGGGCGGCGCGGGAGGCGGCCTGCGCCGCGGCGGGGCCGACAGAACGGCGGCGTCCCGGAGATGGCGGCGTCCCGGGGCGCCTCTCTCGGGTCGCCTCGCCAGGGCAAGCTCAGGGGCACCCCGCCAGCGACCAGTCCCGCAACGCGCGCGCGAAGCCCGTGCCGAGCGGATGAACCTGCTGCGCCACCCGTTCGTCGCCCTCGCCCTTGGCGTAGAAGGCGCCCTGGTCGCAGAGCGCCGGTTGCGTCCACGCGTGGCAGTCCTTGCAGCGGTTGCCCTGCCAGACCTCCGCCGGCAGGCCCTCGAAGGGCGGATGCTCAGGCCTGCCCTCGATGAGCTCCGCGAAGCTGCGCCCCGCCACGTCGCCGTAGGCGGACGGCAGCGGCGTCGTGAACGAGAGGCCGGCGCCCTGCTGCGCGGCTGGCGGCGGCGGCGCGGGCGCCGGCGGCGCGAGCGCGGCGAGCGCGTCCGCAGAGGGGCGCTCGGGGTCGAGGTTCGACGGCGGCGCGGCGCTCAGCGCGGCGATCTCGGCGGCGGCGAGCGCGGCGAAGACGCCTTCGGGATAGGCGTCGAGATAGGCGCGGTAGTCGGCCAGCGCGCCGCTGGCCTGCGCGACCGCGATCAGCGTCTCCTCGTCCGGCGCGAGGAACGGCGCGGCGGACGCGGGCGCTAGCGCAGGCGCCGCGGGGACGGGCGCAGGCTGCGGCGGCGCGACCTGCGGAGCCGGCGGCGCGACACCCGACGTGGAGGCGACGATCAGGCCGCGCGCCTCCTCGGCGAAGGCGCTGTCGGGATAGGCTCGCAGGAACAGCGCCAGCTCGACGATGTCGCCGCTCTTGCGGGCGCTCTCGAAGAGCATCTTTTCCGCCGGGTCGACCGGGTCCGCCTCGGGCGCACCGACGAAGCGGAAGTCGTCGATGAGCGAGGAGCTGGTCCACGGCGTCTGCCGCCCGCCGGTCGCGTTGATGACGTCGACGCGAACCTGCCGGAACACCTCCTCGAGCGGCGCGCCGGGGTTCAGCGCCTCGCGGGCCAGCGCGGCGCTGAAGGGGCTGTTGGCGCCGTCGCCGTCGAAGGCCGCGTCGCCGGGCGCGGTGGCGTAGGCGATGAAGCTGCCCGCCGGCGCGTCCATCCGCGCCAGCCCCGGCTCGCGCAGGCCGATCCGGGCGAAGGGGTTGTCGCGGCAGGCGTCGAAGATCGCGATGGCCGTGCGGCTGCGCGCCGACGCCATCTGGCGGATAACCCATGACGCCTCGACCGCCGCGAGGTCGAGGTCGGCGGCGTCCGTGATCGCGGCGTCCACGGGGATCAGGTAGTTCGCGCCGGAGGCCTGCACGCCGTGGCCGGCATAGTAGAACAGGCTCACGCCGTCCGGCCCGACCGCGCGCAGCGAGCGGCCGAACTCGGCGATCGCGCGCTTCATGGCGTTCTGGTCGAGATCCAGCGCCAGCGTCACGTCGAAGCCGGCGGCCTCCAGCGCCCCGGCGATCAGCCGCGCATCGGCGGTCGGGTTCGGCAGCGGCGACACCGAAGCATAGTCCCCGTTGCCGACGACGAGCGCGATGCGCTCCTCGGCCTTCGCCGCCGTCGCGAGCGCCAGAAGCGCCAGCGCCGCGAAGATGCCCGGCATTTTACGCAAGAACATCGAACCGTCCTCTAAAGCGCGACCCGCGCCATCTATTATCGAAACAGCTAACCAGACGATGATCAAGCGCGGCGGCTTGCGTCATTGCGCCGGCCATGCAGGCGTGAGACCGTTCATTGACGCGTTCAGTCGCCGGAACCGGGAGGATGTCATGTCGAGGTTTCATCGCGCCGCCATGCTCGGCGCCGCAGTTGCGGTCGCGTTTTCGGCGCTTGCGGCGCAGGCCAACCCGTTCGCCGGCGGATGGCGGCTGTCGCCGGAGGCGTCCAGCCTCACATTCCAGTCCATCAAGAACAACACCACGATCGAGCAGAGCAGCTTCGCGTCGCTGAGCGGCGGGATCGACGAACGCGGCGAGGCCGTGGTCGAGATCGCGCTGGACAGCGTCGACACGAAGATCGACCTGCGGAACGTGCGTATGCGCTTCCTGTTCTTCGAGACCTTCAGGTTCCCGACCGCGACGATCCGCATGGCGGTCGATCCGGCCGCGCTGGAGGGGCTGCCGCAGCGGCGGCGGATGACCGTGACGGCCGACTACACGCTCGACCTGCACGGCGTCACGAAGCCGATGCAGTCGGAGATCGTCGTGACCTATCTCGACGCCGAGACGGTGTCGGTCGCCTCCGCCGGGCCGATCCCGGTCGCCGCCGCGGACTTCGGGCTCACCGAAGGCGTGCTGAAGCTGCAGGACGCGGCGAAGGTGACGATCGTGCCGGCCGGCTCGGTGAGCTTCGACTTCCTGTTCACCCGCAGCGCCCCGGCGCAGCCCGCGCCCGGCGTCGCCTCGGCGCAGCCCGCGAGCCAGCCCCTCGTGCAGCGCGCCGCCCAGCCGGCGGCCCAGACTGGGGCCCAGCCCGCCCCCCAGCAGGTCGCGGCGCCGGCCCGCGCGGCGCTGGAGACTTCGGGCGTGTTCTCTCGGGAGGAATGCGAGGGGCGTTTCGAGATCCTGTCGCGCACCGGCTCGATCACCTTCTCCTCCGGAAGCGCGCGGCTCACGGGCGAGAGCGCGCCGTTTCTCGCCGCGATCCTCGACATCGTCCGGCGCTGCCCCGACCTCGCCATCGAGGTCGGCGGGCATACAGACTCCATCGGCGCGCCAGACCTCAACCAGCGGCTCTCCGAGGCCCGCGCGTCCGCCGTCGCCGAGTATCTCGCGCAGAACGGCGTCCCCGCGACCCGCGTCAGCGCGCGCGGCTACGGCGAGGCGCGGCCGGCCTACCCCAACGACACGCCGCGCAACCGCGCGCTCAACCGGCGGATCGAATTTGTCGTGCAGGGCGAGGGCTGAAGGGGCGGCGCCCGTTCAGGGCGCCAGCCGCTTCTCCATGAAGACGCTCGAGCCGTTCTCGGCATAGTCGCCGAACGGGCCGCGCAGCGCATAGCCGAGCGCGGTGTAGAGGCTGATCGCCTCTGGGCTGAGATGGCCCGTCTCCAGACGCGCCAGCGGCAGGCCGAGCGACAGGGCCTCGGCCTCCAGCGCCGTGACCACGGCGCGGCCGACCCCGCGCCCGCGCGCCGCGCGCGTCGTGAAGATGCGCTTGAGTTCGCCATAGCCCTCCAGCGGCGCCACGCCGCCGCAGCCGGCGGGGGCGCCGTCGAGCCACGCCACCACGAAGCGGACCTTCGCCGCGACAAGCTCCTGCGGGGAGAACGCGAAGCGCACCTCCGCCGGGTAGATGGCGGCCAGCTCCGCCTCGCTCTGGGCGATGAGCGCCAGCGCCTCGGGGCTCTCCACGCGCCAGGGCGCGACCGTCGGGGCGACGGTTCCGCTCATCGCGCAGCCGCCGCCGGCTGCTCGAAATAGGCCTGAGCCGAGAGGAACGCGGCCATCCGCGCGGCTTCGGCCCAGTCGCGCTCGCAGGCGCGCGCGCCGACCACGACCACCGCATCGCCCGGCAGGCGCAGCGGGTCCAGCACCGCGCGCAGGGCGCGGCGGCCCTCCGCCTGCGACGCCGTCTCCGCCGGGCCGCGGCCGGCGCCGCGAAACGCCACGCCATGCGCCGCGGCCAGCGCGCCGGCCATGGCGGCGGGATCATGGTCGGGGCCGGTCAGCAGCAGGCGGTCGCAGCGCGCGAGCCCGCGCAGCTTCTCGACCCGGTCCGCCGGCAGGGCGACGGTCCGCGTCAGCCGCAGGGCCAGCGCCTCGGCGGTGAACAGGAAGGCCACGACGTCGCGCCCCGAGCCGAGCAGGATCGAGGCGTAGGCGGGATAGGCGAGCCCCAGCTCCTGCGCCCGCAGCACGCGCCGCCGGATAACCTCGATCGGCAGGCGCGGGACCAGCGCGGCGCGCGCCGTCCGCCAGCAATGGGCGCGCCAGCTGCGCCCCGGGTCGAGCGGCGGCCCCTGGTTGTGCCCGATCAGCGGGACGGGATCGCCCGGCAGCCTGCTCAGCCGCGCCCGCGGCGTCTCCGCGGTCACGCGGCCTTCTCCAACGCCGTTTTCTTCATGAACATGATCGCGCGGTCCTTCTCCAAGAGCTTGAGCGGCGTGTCCCCAAGCGCGAAGGAGACGGCGCCGGAGGAGGAGACCTTCGCCACGACAACCGGTGCGTCCTCGCCAGACGCCTCGGGGACGCCGGCGCGCTCGCCGGGCTCGAGCAGGGCGAGGCGCCATCCGGCGCGCAGGCGCGCGGCGAGCGCCTCGCTGTCCCAGCCGTCGCCCATCAGCACCCGGCCGCGCGCGGCGGGGCGCAGGCCCTCCCCGTCGGCGGTGCGGTGGCTGGCGAGCTGGACGGTGTTGCGCGCCCCGAGCTCCGGCCCGAACTGCGAGCAGACCAGCGCGTTGTAGGCGTCGTCGTCGCTCAGCGCGAGCAGGCGCTGATAGGCGCCGAGGTCCACCCGCTCGCCGGCCAGCTCCGACAGGATCTCGCCGGCGTAGACGCTGACGCCCTTCGTGCGGCGCCCGGCGCGCAGGCGATAGGGGTTGTGGTCCGCCATGAGCACCGGCGCGCCGGCCTGCGCCAGCGCCGCGGCGAGCGCGGACGACCAGGGCCCGGCCCCGACGATCAGCACGCCATGCTCAGGCCCGCTCGCCAGCCCCAGCCACTGCGCCAGCGGGCGCAGCGTGAAGCCGTGCGCGATGACGGTGGCGAAGACGACGGCGAAGGCGAGCGGCGTGAGCGCCTCGGCGTCCTCGTAGCCGGCCTGAACCATCAGCCCGCCGAAGAGCCCCGAGACGGCGACGGCGACGATGCCGCGCGGCGCCACCCAGGCCGCCAGCAGGCGCACCCGCCAGCCCAGCCCCGCGCCGATCGTGGCGACGAACACGCTCACCGGGCGGACGACGAACATCAGCACGGCGAGAAAGCCGACGGCCGGCCAGCCCAGCGCCAGCAGCGCGGCGGGGTCGAGGGTAGCGCTCAGGACCACGAAGAGGCCCGATACGAGCAGGACCGTGACGTATTCCTTCAGCCGCCTCACCTGGTCGATCTCCGCCAGCCCGGTGTTGGCGAGCGTCACCCCCAGGACGGTGACGGCGACGAGCCCGGCCTCCTTCTGCATCAGATTGGCCAGCAGGAACGCCACAAGCGCCGCGGCCAGCACCAGCGGCCCCTTGATGAACTCCGGCGTCAGCCCGAGGTGGATCGCCTTGCTGATGCCGCGCCCCAGCAGGTGGCCGAGCGCGGCCGACGCGGCGACCGCGCCGAGCGTCAGCAGCACCTCGCGCACGGCCAGCCCCTCCTCGCCCAGCCGGCCGTCCCCGATCACGCCTTCGCCGAGCAGGCCCGGCGCGCCCACCGCCGCCAGCGTCGCGATCTCGAAGACGATCACCGCCAGCATCGCGCCGACGGGGTCGTTGACGATGCCCTCCCATTTCAGCAGGGCGGCGGGCTCATGGTGAAGCCGCGCCTGCCGCAGCAGCGGCATGATGACGGTGGGGCCGGTGACGACGAGGATGCCGCCGAACAGCAGCGCCGTGGGCCATGAGAGCTCCATGATGTAGACGCCGGCCAGCGCCGCCCCCGCCCAGGAAAGCGGGGCCCCGATGAAGACGAGCCGCCAGACGCCAGGCCCGACCTCGCGCAGATCGGAGAGACGCAGGTGCAGACCGCCCTCGAACAGGATGATCGCCACCGCAAGGCTGATCATCGGCTGCATCAGGTCGCCGAAATCCTGCTCCGGATCGACCAGCCCCAGCCCCGGCCCCGCGATCAGGCCGGCGGCGGCCAGGAACACGATGCCCGGCGCCTTCACGCGCCACGCCAACCACTGCGCCGCGACCGCGAGCGCGGCGATCAGGACCAGCTTCTCGATCAGACCGGCTTCTTCCATGGACGCCCCCTTTGTGACCACAATCTCGAACCCGGCTGCGCATGCAAGGGCGCCGTCCCGAGATTGACGCGGCCGGCCGGCGTTCGCGCGGACGCAGGGAGGCCGGCGCGCGGCCCCTTGCGTCTGGGCGGACGCGAAGCCGAAACGCGCCGGAGGGCGAAAAGGTTGATCCGACGAAAACGCCCCGCCGGCGCAGGCCGACGGGGCGCAAATCTCAGAGGCGTGGCGGCGCCCGCAGGCGCCTCGCCGCCCCGTCACTCGACGAGGCCATCTCCGCGCAGCAGTTCGTTGACCCGCACATCCTCGGCCGAGAACGCGTCGCGCAGGATGTCGACGGCCTTCCAGGGCTGGGCGTCGCCGCACATGAACACGTCGAACGCACCGTAACCGATCTCCGGCCAAGTGTGGACGCTGATGTGGCTCTCGGCCAGCACCGCCACGCCGCTCACGCCCTGCGGCGAGAACTTGTGGGTGTGGATGTGCAGCAGCGTCGCGCCGCAGGCGGTCACGCAGTCGCGGAACGCCTGCTGGATTCGCATCTCGTCGTCCAAGCCGGTTCCGCGCACCACCTCGATGATGAGATGCGTGCCCGCAAACGTCCTGCCATCCCGACGGATGAAGTGATCCTCGCGGTCCGCGTCGAAAACGTCGCGAACAACAATGTCTGCACCACGATCCTCGATCGTGTTTTCTCCCTCATGGGTGGCGCCTGTCTCCAGGTCCATCCCCAGTCGGAAGAGGTGCGCCGTATCCATGGCGGCCTCCCCTACCAGTAGACGATCCCAGCGGTCCCTTAGCGCCCCCCCATGAGCGGGGTTGGGATCGGCGACCCTGTACTGGCGGAGATACCGATTCCGCCCGCATCGATCAAGTGAAGGTTTGGCGGCGCAATCAGAAAAAAAGCTTGCTGCGCCGATCGCGGCGCGCCCGGAACATTCATGCGCAGCCGCGGCGGCGCACGCATGTTTCTCCGCATGGTTCGCGGCATGGTCCTCGGGCGGCCCGTCTCGGCTCAGCCGCCCAGAGCCGGCGGTCCCGCGGCGGCGGCGCGGCGCGACGCCCTGCCGAGCGCGCGCTCGCGCAGCGCGATGAAGAGCGCGGCGCCGACGACGATGGTCGCGCCCGCCCATGTCCAGCCGTCCACGGTTTCGCCGAAGAGCGCCCATCCCGCCAGGGCCGCGGCTGGCAGACGGAGGTAGCTGACCGGCGCGACGAAGCTCGCCTCGGCCGCCGCCAGCGCGCGGATGTCGGCGTAGCCCCGCAGCGAGGAGGCCGCCGCCAGCAGCGCCAGCGTGAACCAGACCCAGCCCGCGGAGGGCAGCTCCCAGAACGGCAGGGCCAGCGGCAGGGTCATCACCGCGCTGAGAATGCCGGACGTCGCAAACACGGCGTTGGCGCCGTCGGCCCGCGCGGCGATCTTGCCGATCAGCAGCGCCAGCGCGAAGCAGAGCGACGACGCGACGGCGGCGGCGGCGCCGATCTCGAACGCCGCGAAGCCCGGCCGCAGCACCACCAGCGCGCCGAGAAAGCCGACGCCGACCGCAACCCAGCGCCGCAGGCCGACATGCTCACCCACCATCGCCGGCGCCAGCATCGTCGAGAAGACCGGCGCCAGGAAGAAGAGGATCGTCGCCATCGCCAGCGGCAGCGTCCAGATCGCGTAGAAGCCCAGATTGATGGCGACCGCGATGAGCAGCCCCCGGATCAGGTGCAGGCCGGGCCGCTTCAGCGAGAACGGCGAGGGAATGCGCGGCCGCGCATCCGCCTTGCTCCGCAGCAGCAGGGGGGCGAGGAACAGCAGCCCCACCACCGAGCGCAGGAAGGCGATCATGGAGGTGTGCAGCTCCGGCGTCAGCTGACGCACGAACACCGTCATCCCGGTGGCCCCGAGCACCGATAGCAGCATCCAGCCCGCGCCGCGCAGGTTCGCCGCGAGCGCCGCGTCGGCGGCGCCCTGCGCTTTAACGGGAGCGGCTGGCATGGTCCACGTTCTCCTCGATGGCGAAGCAGACGCTCGGCCGGATTGACGGCCGCGGTCAAGCCCGAGGGCGCGGCGCGCGGCGACAGGGCGTCGGGCGCGCGCAGGGGCGACGCCTTGTGATCCGCCGCGCGGCGCCCATACTCCCCGCATGGTCGAAACTCTCAGCAACACTCCGCCGACGGCGCTTCGACGCTGGGCCGCAGCGGCGGCGCGCGCGGCCTTCGCATCCGCTTTTCTCCTTGCCGGCGGGAGCGGCGCGCTCGCCCAGGGCGCGACCTTCCTGTCGGTCTGCGGCCAGCGCGGCGTCAGCGCCGCGGAGCTCGTGCGGACCTGCTCCCGCGCCATGGCGGCGGAGGACATCACGCGCTCGCAGCGGGCGGCGGCGGCGCTCAATCTCGGCGCGGCGCTGCTGGAGCTCGGCGACGCCGAAGGCGCCCTGGCCGCCTATGACGGCGCGCTGAGCCTGTCGCCGGGCGCGGCGCTCGGCCACGCCGGCCGCGCGGACGCCAACGCCGCGCTGGGGCGCATCGGCGAGGCTGCGGTGGACTGGAACCGCGCCGTGGACGCCGCGCCGTCCGACCCCGACATGCGTGCCGGGCGCGGCGCGTTCCGGCTGCGCGCCGGAAACCCGGGCGGCGCGCTTGAGGACTTCGATCGCGCGCTCTCGCGGCGACCGTCGGACCGGGCCCTGCGCTACAACCGCGCGCTGGCCCTCGGCGTGCTCGGGCGGGAGGTCGAGGCGTCGGCCGTGCTCGGCGCGCTGACCCGCGAAGACCCCGACGACGCCGCGGCGCGGCTCTATCGCGCGCGTCTGCTCGCAGACCGGGAGCCGGAGGCCGCGCTGCAGGAACTCGCGCGCGTGGTCGCCCTGCGGCCGGAATGGCCGCAGCCCGAACTCGAGCGGGGCGCCATCCTCGACCGGCTGGGCAGGCGACCCGAGGCGGACGAGGCGTATCTGCGCGCGTGGAACCTCGGCCACAGATCCGAGGCGCTGAACGCGCGCGTGCTCTCCATGGGCAAGTGAGGGCGACGGCGCCGGTGGAGGGACTCGAACCCCCGGCCTTCGCTTTACAAGAGCGCTGCTCTACCAACTGAGCTACACCGGCCTGCGGCTCCTCTACCCGGCGCCGCGGCGCCCATCAAGCGCGGCGTGCTTCGGGACGGGCGCAGGGACACGCGGCGTCCGCGATTGCGCGGAGCTCCGCTCATCCACGACGCGGCGCGCCGCATCCGACGAATGGACGATGCGACGGCGGAGATGCGCGCAGGGGGCGCCGCAGGTCCGCACGGCGGCGGGCTCGGAACGCGGCCTTGCATGTCGCCGGCGCGGCTGGCGGCGCCGGAGCGCGTCCCGACCGCTTCAGGCGCGCTCGACGTATTCGAAGGTCTCGGTGTTGACCACGATGCGCTCGCCTGCGCCGACGAAGGGCGGCACCATCACGCGCACGCCGTTGTCGAGGGTCGCGGGCTTGAAGCTGTTGGCCGCCGTCTGGCCCTTCACGACCGGCTCCGTCTCGGCGATCTCGCAGATCACCTTCTCCGGCAGGGCCGCGCTGAGCGCCTCGGCCTCGTGATACTCGATCGTGACGGTCATCCCGTCCTGCAGGAAAGGCCGCCGGTCGCCGAGGATGTCGGCCGGCAGCTCGATCTGCTCGAACGTCTCCGCGTCCATGAACACCAGCATGTCCTCCTGCTGATACAGGAACTGCTGGTCCTTCTGCTCAAGGCGCACGCGCTCGACCTTGTCGGCGGAGCGGAACCGCTCGTTCAGCTTGCGGCCGTCACGGATGTTCTTGAGCTCGACCTGCGCGAAGGCGCCGCCCTTGCCGGGCTTCACATGATCGGTCTTGACCGCGATCCAGAGACCGCCGTCATGCTCCAGAATGTTGCCGGGGCGGATTTCGTTGCCGTTAATCTTGGCCATGGTCGAACCTCTCGCGGAAACGGGCGCAACGATGGCGCGTCGCGCCCGCCTATAGCCCCGGTCCGGCGGTGCGGCAAGCAGCGCCACGGCTCCCGGTTCGAGAGGTCCGGCGCCGCGTCATGCGTCGAGCAGGCGCACCATGACGACATAGTAGCACCGGCCGCGCAACGCGACTCCGCTGGTCGTGACCATGCAGCGCTGCGCGATCGCGCCGTTGAAGGTGAAGTGGACGCTGTCCGTCACGGCGTTGCGGCCCACCATCTCCTCCGGCGTGGCGGCAAGGTCCAGCTCCACGCCGGTCGCCTCCAGAATCGTGAGCCGCGGCGTCTCAAACCGCGCGAGACCGAAGAGATCGCGGGCGGAGCGGTTCATGTAGTGCAGCCTCTGGGCGCCGTCGGCCACCAGAACCGGGTCCGGCACGATGTCGAGCCCTGCGCGCAGGTCGTTTTCCGGGATGTTCACCCCGGCGAAGGCGTTAACCGTCCCGTCCTCGTCGAGCAGCGGCGCGAGCAGCCGCCGCCAGCGCGACACGAACACCCCCGCTGGCGGTTCGTGCACGCTGAGCACGATCTCGCGCCGGCGCCCCGCCTCGGCGTAGAGCGCCTCGAAGAAATCCGAGATGTGGCCGCCGAACATCCTGACGGTCTGGCCGGTCATGTCCCGCCCGAAATGGTCGGCGATGCCGGGCCCGTAGTGGCGGTATCGCAGGTCGCTGGCGGGGTCGTCGCGCTCCAGCAGCATGAGCCAGTCGCGCACGCCGGAGAACGTCTTCACGTCGATGGATCGGCGCCACAGCCTGCCTTGCGCGTCGGCCGCGTCGCGCAGGTTGCCGGCGAAGCGCGCGAGGACCGGATGGGCGAGTTCGAGATCGGCGGGGGACCAGCGCACGAAGGGCGGCATCCGGCCCTGGGCCAGGAACGCCGGGGCGAACGCGCGCGCAACATCCAGACCCTCGTCATCCCGGCTCATCGGCGGCCAGTTCCTGAAAGCGCGGGGCTGAAACGCGCGCCCCGCCGCAAGAGTGCGCCATCAGAGAGCGTTTGTCAGGCGCAACGCGTCGTAAACCGCGGCGTGGATGTTGCGGCTGGCGACCGCGTCGCCGATCCGGAAGAGCGCGAAGCCCTCCGCCAGCGGCTGCGCCCGGCCTTCGCGGAAAGCCTCCATCGCCACCGCGCCGCGGTTGGACGAGCCGTCCTTCAGCGCGAAGTAGAGGTCATCGAGCGGGGTCGCGCCGTGCTCCACGACGACCTGATCGACCTCCCGCTCCACCGTCGCCTCGCCATACTCGTCCCAGAGCAGCGCGCGCAGGCGGTTGCCCTCGCGCCGCACCCCGCGCAGCCGCAGGTTCAGCGTCGCGCGCACGCCATGGCGCGAGAAGGCGCGGAAATAGGGCGGGAACGAGGTGCCGCCGACATCGGGACCGAGGGTGCGCTCAGGCGTGACGATCTCCACCCGCGACCCGGCCTCGGCGAGGAACTCCGCCACGGTCAGGCCGGCATGGGCGCCGTTGTCGTCGAACACCAGCACCTCGCGCGCGGGCTTGGCGGCGCCGGAGAGGATGTCCCACGAGGTCGTGGCGAGTTCTTCGCCCTCGCTCAGGAAACCGGTGCAGGGCAGACCGCCGGTCGCGATGATCGCGACGTCCGGGCCTTCCGCCAGGACGTCCTCCGCCTCGGCCCAGGCGTTCAGCCGCATGTCCACGCCGCGCCGCGCGCATTCCGCCACGCGCCAGTCGATGATCCCGAGGATTTCGCGTCGCCGCTTCAGCGCCGCCGTCAGCCGAACCTGCCCGCCCGGCTCGTCGGCGGCCTCTAACAGCGTGACCGAGTGGCCGCGCGCCGCCGCGACCCGCGCCGCCTCCAGCCCGCCGGGTCCGGCGCCGACCACCACGACCTTGCGCCGCGGCCCCTCCGAGCGCGAGATGACATGGGGCATCGTCGCCTCGCGGCCGGTCGCGGGGTTGTGGATGCACACCGCCTCGCCCTGGTAGATGCTGTCGATGCAGTAGCCCATGCCGACGCAGGGCCTGATCTCGGCCTCCAGCCCCGCCATGATCTTCCGCACGATGTGCGGGTCGGCCATGTGGGCGCGCGTCATGCCCACGAGGTCGAGCTTGCCGGCCTCGACGGCGTGGCGCGCGGTCGCAACGTCCTGAATGCGGCTGGCGTGCATGGTGGTGATCCGCGCCGCCTCGCGCACCTCGCCCGCGAAGTCGAGATGCGGGCCGGAGCGCTCGCCCATGCCGGGGATGACGCGGCTGAGGCCCTCCTCGGTGTCGATATGGCCGCGGATGACGTTGATGAAGTCGATGGCGCCGGAGGCCGCCAGACGACGCGCGATCTCCAGCCCTTCGCGCCTGTCGATCCCACCGTCTTGCTGCTCGTCGCACACCATGCGGGCGCCGACGATGAAATCGGGGCCGACGCGCTTGCGGATCGCCTCGATCACGCGGTTTCCGAACGCCATGCGGCCGTCGAGGTCGCCGCCGAGGGCGTCGTCGCGACGGTTGGTGAGCGGCGACCAGAACTGGTCGATCAGGTGGCCGTAGCATTCCAGCTCGAAGCCATCGAGCCCGGCGGCCTGCACCTTCTCCGCCGCGTCGGCGTAGGCGGTCACGACGCGCTCCACGTCCCAGTCCTCCATCGCCTTTGGAAAGGCGCGGTGCGCGGGCTCGCGGATGTGCGAGGGCGCCAGCAGCGGCAGCCATTCGCCCTTGGCCCAGGTCCCGCGCCGACCGAGATGGGTGATCTGGATCATCACCGCCGCGCCGTGGGCGTGGACGTCCTCCGCGAGCCGCGCGAGCCAGTCCACGCATTCGTCGCGCCACAGCTCGATGTTGCCGAAGGCCTGCGGACTGTCGGGCGCCACGCAGGCCGAGCCGCCGATCATGGTCATGCCGATGCCGCCCTTCGCCTTCTCCACATGGTAGAGGCGGTAGCGGTCCTTCGGCAGCCCGCCCTCGGTGTAGGCGGGCTCATGCGCGGTCGAGATCAGCCGGTTGCGCAGGGTCAGATGCTTAAGCGCGTAGGGCTGGAGCAGCGGGTCGGCCTTGGGGCGCGCGTCGAGCATGGTCTCTCTCCCGTTCCTCGCGCCCCCTCCCTCACCCCGGCCCTCTCCCGCAGGCGGGAGATGGGGCGCGAGCGGCGCGGACGGCGCCTCTGGTCTTCGTCGCGCCGGCCGCGGGGATGTCGCCCCCTCTCCCGCCTGCGGGAGAGGGCCGGGGTGAGGGCGTCGGTCGGCCTGCCCCGCAGCCTCAGCGGTCGAGCGTCACGTCGGTCAGCGCGTAGGCGCAGCAGGGCAGGATCAGCCCGCGGTCGATCTCGCGCTGGCGGATGCCGCCCTGATGGGTCATCGCCACCTCGCCCGAGAGCTTGGGCGTCTTGCACGTCCCGCACATGCCCTTGGCGCAGGAGGCCGGCATCGGCGCGCCCGCCAGCCGCGCCGCCGCCAGAATCGTGCGCCCCTCCGCCACCTCGAAGCTCCAGCCCGACTTCGCGAACGTCACGCGCCGCGTCGGCGCGCTCTCCGCGACCAGCGCGGGCTCGGGTTCGGAGAAGTCGAAACTCTCCTGCGCAAAGGCCTCCTCGGCCACTCCTGCCGCGAGGCACCACGCCCTCACGTCGGCCATGAAGCCTTCCGGTCCGCAGCACAGCACGCGTCGCTCGGCCATGTCCGGGACGAGCGACGCGAGTTTCTCCGCGTCCAGCCGCCCGCGCCCGCCGTCCGAGGGGACGACCTCCGTGCGCATGCGCGGCAGGCGGCGCGGCAGCCACGGCCACTCCTCGGCGTAGATGACGTCCGCCAGCGTGCGCGCGCAGTGGACGTGGACGACGTCGACATCAAGCCCGAGATCGCCGCAGGTGCGCAGCGAGGAGGCCATCGGCGTCACGCCCGACCCTGCCGAGACCATCAGCCACTTCTCACCCGGCCGGTCGAGCCCGAAGCCGCCCGCCGGCCCCATGGCGTCGATGGCGCCGCCGGGCTCGAGCGTGCGGTGCAGCCAGCCCGAGAAGACGCCGCCCGGCTTGCGCTTGACCGTGATCGTCACCGAGCGCTCGACCGCCGCCGAGCTGGAGATCGTGTAGCTGCGCTGCGCCTGCGCGCCGTCGATCTCGGCGCGGAAGGTCATGAACTGGCCTGGCGCGAAGGGGATGCGACCGGGCTTCTCGGGCGCCAGCAGGAAGCTGCGGACGTCGGGCGTCTCGTCCCAGGCCGCGCGGCAGATCAGCCTGCCCCAGTCCTCGCCGACCCAGGGTTCGACCTCGGCGAGGTTGAAGGCGACGACGCTCACCAGCCGTGGGCCTGCATCCGCTCGACATACCAGGTGATGTAGTCGTCAAGCGTCGTCTCGGTGAAGGTCGAATAGGGGCCGGGAACATAGCCCGCGTCCAGCGCGCCCTGATGGGCGAGCGCGACCAGATGGGCGTCCTGCGCGTTGGTGGCGATCCACACGGCGGTCAGCCGGTCGAGCTGGTAGTCGAGGCCTTCGCGGGCGTCCCTGTTCACCAGCCACTTGGTGCGCACCAGCGTCCGGTCGGGCGAGAGCGGGAACACGAGAAACAGCAGGCCGTGGTCGGCCATGAAGTGGCTCCACATGTTCGACATCCAGGCATGGGTGTCGCCGAGGTCGAGCCGGTCCATGCTCCCCATCAGCTTCGTGCAGGCGATCTTGCCGTCCGGCGTTTGGCTTTCGCCGCCGGAGCCCATGATCAGCCGCTGGGTGCGCAGCATGGTCGCGAAGCCGCGGGTGCGATCGACCATGCGCGAGGGCCAGCCCTCGGCCTCCCAGGCCTCGGTCGTGGCGCAGAAGCGGGCGTTGTGGGCCTCGGCCGCGGCGAGATCCTCCGCGCTCAGCGCCTGCGGATCATAGCCGAAATCGGCGGAGACGAAAGTGGCGGAGAGTTCGGGGTGGTTGCCCGCGCAGTGATAGCACTCGCGGTTGTTCTCCATGGTGAGCTTCCAGTTGCCCAGCTCCACCAGCTCGGTCTCGTGCGCCACCTTGGCGTCGGCGAGGCCGTAGGGCGCGAGCCGCGGCCCCAGGATCGCCGCGATCTCCTCGATGTCGGCCGGCGCCGCGTCGGCGAGGCAGATGAAGAGCAGCCCCTCGATGGCGCGCAGGTGCACCGGCTTGAGGTTGTGGGTCGCGCGGTCGAAGGCCGAGCCCATGTGCGGCGCGTCGATCAGCTCGCCGGTCAGCTCGTAGGTCCACTGGTGGTAGGGGCAGACCAGCTTGCCGACGGTGGAGCGGCCCGCCGGCAGCAGCCGCGCCCCGCGGTGGCGGCAGACGTTGTGGAAGGCGCGCAGACCCATGTCGTCGTCGCGCACGATCGCCACCGACGTCCGGCCGACGTCCACCACATAGACGTCGCCCTCCTCGGGCGCGTCGCCGCTGACGCCCACGCAGATCCATTCGCCGTGGAAGATCGCCTGCATGTCGGCGTCGAACGCCGCCTGCCCGGTGTAGAGCGGCGCCGGCAGGGTGTGGTTGGGCGTGCGGAGCCGGAGAAGATCGGAAATCGATGAGGCGAGCGGGGCGCTGGCGTCGAGCATGGCGTGCATCCTGAGTCTGGCGAGGGCCGCTGCGGCGCTCGCCACGCCATAAATCCGCTGATGCAAGGGGCTTCGCAATCCCATAAAATATGCCGTGTAGCATGACCCATGGTTATGCGTGTCGTTTCCGGAGGCCAATGTGTCGTTTCGGCGACTTCTGCCCTCGCTGGGCCAGCTCGCGACCTTCGAGGCCGCCGCGCGGCTGGGCGGCTTCACGCTGGCGGCGCGCGAACTCGGCGTCACCCAGGCCGCCGTGTCGCGCCAGATCCGGCTGCTGGAGGAGGAGCTGCGGGTGGAGCTTTTCGTGCGCGGCCACCGGCGGGTCGACCTCACGCCCTCCGGCGCGGTGCTGGCGGCGGCGGTCGCCCACGGCTTCGAGCGCATCGCCGACGCGATCGAGGTGATCCGCCGCCCCGAGCTGACCGAGGCGCTGACGGTCGCCGCCACGGTCGCGTTCTCGCATTTCTGGCTGCTGCCGCGGCTCTCGACCTTCCGCGCCGAGCACCCCGGCGTGAAGATCCGCGTGCTGAGCCAGGACGCCAAGATGGACCTGCGCGCCGGCGGCGTCGACGTGCTGATCCGCTACAGCGAGCCGCCCTTCCCAGACGGCGAGGTGCAGGCGATGCGCGCCGACGCGGTGTTTCCGGTGTGCTCGCCCGGCTTCGCCGCGCAGATCGCCGGCGCGCGGCTCGGCGACCTGCCGCTGATCGGCGCCGAGGGGCCCGACGCGAGCTGGCTGAGCTGGCGGCGCTGGAGCGCCCTCGCCGGCGTCGGGCGACTCTCGGAGGACGGCGCGCTGCGCTTCAGCACCTACACCGACGCGGTCTATGCGGCGGTGGACGGGCAGGGCGTGGCGCTCGGCTGGGGCATGCTGCTCGGGCAGCTGCTGGAGGACGGCCGCCTCGTGCGGCTGGGGGCGGCGGAGGCGGCGCCGCCCGAGGCCTTCTGCGCCGTCACGCCCCTTGTGCGCGCCCGCAAGCCGGCCGCGCTGGCCTTCACCGACTGGCTCGCAAGCCGCTTCTCGGAGGAGGGCTGAGCCCGACTCCGGGAAGCGCGGCGGCTACTCCGCCGCCACGACGGCCGCATGCGTCGTCGGCAGACCGTGCCTGAGACGCAGGCTGTCGCGGTAGATCGCCTTGATCAGCGCAAGGCCCATCAGCACCATGACGAAGCTGAACGGCAGCGCCCCGATCACCATCGCCGTGCGGATCGCGCCGAGCCCGCCGGCGAGGATCAGCCCGCCGACCACCAGCGCCAGCGCCGCACCCCAGAACAGGATGTGCATCCGCGCCTTGGGGCCCTCGTCGCCGGCGGCGTTGATCGTGTTGATGATCAGCACCGCGCTGTCGGCGGAGGTCACGAGGTAGGTCAGCAGCAGCACCACCACGATGATCGACATGAGCAGCGCCAGCCCGTCGTCCAGCATCACCGCGAGCATCGCGAAGAGCTGGTCGGACTGGTCGGCGCCCGAGATCGCCCCGCCCGCCACACCGCTGAGCTCGAGGTCGATCGCGGTGCCGCCGACGAGCGCGAACCACACGAAGCACATCACCGAAGGGATGATCATGGCGCCAAGGACATACTCGCGCACTGTCCGCCCCTTCGAGATGCGCGCGAGAAAAAGGCCGACGAAGGGCGCGAACGCGATCCACCAGGCCCAGTAGAAGATCGTCCAGCCGCCCTGCCAGTTCGCCAGCGCGTCGCCGACCTCGGCGCCGTCGCGCGTCCACACCGTGAACAGCGTGCCCGGGATCGAGAGGACGTAGTCGAACATGCCCACGAACAGCGCGGTGAGGCCGAAAAAGGTCGACCCGAAGATCAGGAAGAAGGCCAGCAGGAAGAAGCTGAGCCCCATGTTGAGGTTGGAGAGCCACTTGATGCCCTTGCCGACGCCGGAGAGCGCCGAGAGCGTCGAGGCCCCCATGATCACCACCAGCGCGAGGATGATCGCCAGCGTCGAAGACGACGTCTCGCCGTCCGGACCGGTCGCGTAGAGCCAGTCGCCGACGCCGATGCGCGCGAGCCCGGCGATGAACTGCTCCACGCCGAAGCCGAGCGTCTGCGCGACGCCCAGCACGGTCGCGACCACCGCCACGACGTCGACGACATGGCCGAGGGGGCCGGAGAGCATCTTGCCGAACAGCGGCGTCAGCGCGCTGCGGATCGTGAGCGGCAGGCTGCGGCGGTAGCAGAAATAGGCCAGCGACAGCCCCACGACGGCGTAGGCGGCCCAGGCCGCGAAGCCCCAGTGCGTGAAGGACCAGATATAGGCGTCGCGCACGTTGTTCGCCGCGCCGCCCTCTGTCAGCCCCATGATCGTCGCCGGATTGCTGGCGAAATGATACATCGGCTCGGCCGTCGCGAAGGTCAGCATGCCGATGCCGATGCCGGCCCCGAACATCATCGAGAACCACGAGAAGTTGGAGAACTCGGGCCTGTCGTCGTCGAGCCCGAGCCGCAGCTTGCCCGAAACCGGCGCAAGTGCGAGGCCGAAACACAGCAGCATGAAGAAGGCCATGGCGTAGACGTACCAGTAGCTGAACGTCGCAAGGATCATGCCGTTGACCGCCTGGAGCACTGACGCCGCATGGGCCGGAAACGCGATGGCCCAGAAGATAAGCGCGCCCACCGCGAGCTTGCCCGTGATGGTCACGTCCTTGGTGAAACCCTCGTAGAAACCCTGCTGCGCAACGTTGATCGGAAGCTCGGTGACGGGCGGCTTGATCGGCATGTCTTTCCTTTCCAGCGCCGGTCGGACGACACGCGCTGACTTGCGCCCGCGGACTGCACCCGCGCGCAAATATTGTCGGCTCAGGAACGCCGAAACCTGCTCGGAGACCGTCAATTCGGATGACGTCGCCGTGATGAGAGGATCAACCTAGCCTATCTCTTCGAAATTCAAAAGCCGATGTTGGCATGCATGGCGCTTCAACGCCGATCTGGACTGCGGAAATGAAAGCGAACCACAGGTTATTACACGATAATTCAGGAATATACGGAACGGCTCCGACGGCATCCGCCGGTCCCGCCCACGGGGTCTGCGCCGCGGCGCGGCGCCCCGCGCGCCGCCCAGGGTCGCGGTTGCCCCGGCGCCGGCGCTGAGCCAGTCTCAACCGCCTGCGCCACGCCAGTTCCCGGACACGCCCATGACCCGATCGGACGCCATCTCCGCCGCGCAGTCGACGCTAGACAGCGGCGACTTCGTCGCCGAGCTCGCCCGCCTCGTCGCGATCCCCACCGAAAGCCAGCACCCGCGCGGCGCGCCCGCGCTGGCGCGCTATCTGGAGGAGGCAATGCGGCCGCGGCTGGAGGCTCTCGGCTTCGCGTGCCGCATCGTCGCGAACCCGATCGAGGGCGCCGGCCCCTTTCTCATCGCCGAGCGACGCGAGGGCGACGACCTGCCAACCGTCCTCACCTACGGCCACGGCGACACGGTGATGGCGCAGGAGGACCGGTGGCGGGAGGGCCTCTCGCCCTGGGTTCTGACGGAGGAGGGAGACCGCCTCTACGGGCGCGGGACCGCCGACAACAAGGGCCAGCACCTCGTCAACCTGACGGCGCTGGAGGCGGTGCTGGCGGCGCGGGGGCGGCTCGGCTTCAACATCCGCGTCGTGATCGAGACCGGCGAGGAGACGGGCTCGCCCGGCCTCGGCGCGCTGTTCAGGGCCGAGCGGGAGGCGCTGACGGCCGACGTGCTGATCGCGTCGGACGGGCCGCGGCTCGGCGCCGACCGGCCGACGCTGTTCTTCGGCGCGCGCGGCGGCGTCACGATGGATCTGAGCGTCGACCTGCGCGAGGGCGCGCATCATTCCGGCAACTGGGGCGGGCTGCTGGCCGATCCCGGCCTGATCCTCGCCCATGCGCTGGCCTGCGTCACCGACGCAAACGGCGCCATCCGCATTCCGGAATGGCGGCCCGACAGCCTGAGCAACTCGGTGCGCGCCGCGCTGGCGGACCTTGAGATCGAGGCCCCCGCCGAAGGACCGGCCATCGACGCCGGCTGGGGCGAGCCGGGGCTGACCGCGGCGGAGAAGGTTTTCGGCTGGAACTCGTTCTGCGTTCTGGCCTATGTCTGCGGCGAGCCCGAGCGCCCGGTGAACGCCATCCAGCCCCGCGCCTCGGCCCGCGTGCAGCTGCGCTTCGTGGTGGGGACAGACCGCGACGACGTTGCGCCGGCGCTGCGCCGCTGGTTCGACGCGCACGGCTTCGACATGGTCGAGGTGCGCGAGACCGAGCGCAACCACTTCACCGCCACCCGGCTCGACCCCGACGACCCCTGGGCGCAATGGGCGGCGGCCTCGGTCGCGCGCACCACGGGGCGGCGGCCCGCGCTGCTGCCCAATCTGGGCGGCTCCCTTCCCAACGAGGAGTTCGCGCATGTGCTGGGGATGCCGACCATCTGGGTTCCGCACTCCTACGCCGGCTGCTCGCAGCACGCGCCCGACGAGCATGCGCTGAAGCCGATCCTGCGCGAGGGCCTGGGCATGATGGCCGGCCTCTGGTGGGATCTGGGCGAACCCGGCGTTCCGGGTCGGTGAGCGCCGGGTCGGCAAGGAAAGCGCGGCATGGCGCAGCGCACGGCCCTGCCGGTCGGGCGTCTCGCATCCGACCGCACGGCCGCGCCCGCGACGCGCGCCGACTTCGAGCGGCCGACCTGGGCGGAGGGCGCGGCGCTGCGGGCCGCATCGGCGCGCCGATCGACTACGGCAGGCGGCGCCTGGCGGGGTGATCCTCAACGCCTCGATGTTCGGCACACCCGTGATGTCCGGCGGCCCCGACAACACGCTGTTGGTGGTGGCGACGGCGCGGTGATGGGCGAACGCGGCGTCACCGCCGGGCGGCGCGTGGCGCGGGGCCGACAGCGGCGCCGCGCACGCCGTTGACTTGACGTCGCGCGGGCGTTTCCCCGCCTCACGCCGCGCCCTGGCTTCCGCCCGAGCGGATGCGCGAGATCGACACCGCCGGCCTCGCCAGCCCGACCCTCGAGCGCCGGCCCTTCGAGCGCCCTCCCGCCCCCCGCCGCGCGAAAGGGCCCTGAGCCGGTCGAGAATCCTGCGGACGCGACGCCCGTAGAGGCATAGGGCGTCACCGTGCGCCGGGTTTTGCGCTCCCTGCGATCCCTTCGATCGTCCACGCCGCCCCCACCCGTGCACCGACCTTTCCCGCAGTCGTCCGGCCTTCGCGCGCGGCGACGCGCCAGAGGGACGCGCCAGAGGGACGCGCCAGAGCAGAGTTGCGGAAGCATTGTTCAGGATCGTGGACTCGCCCCGGTTGCCGTTCGAAACAGCCGTCGGAACATCGTTTCGCGCCGGCGCGCCTGATTGCGCATCTCTTCGTCGTCGGCCAAGCACCCCGACAAAGGCCGAGCCCTCCGGCGGCGGAGCCGGCTACCCGGCCGCCCGCGCCGTGAACTCCGGGCTGTGCTCCACGACGGGCGGACATGCCCTGAGACCCCCGATCCCGGAAGCGCCCGTCGCACAGCCGGTCAGCCGGATCGCCGCGAGAACGAGGGCGGGGCGCCGCCGCCTCGAGCATGCGTCTTCGCGCGTCATGGGATCTGTTCGGCGTCTCGAGTCGTTCGGCCTGCGTTGACGCCCCTGCGGCGCGCGTTCCGCGAACGGCCGAAGCCGGGCGCCGGAGAGGCGGCTCCGACCGCGACGTCCGAAAGGTCGCTGAATTGACACAATATTGGGCGTTTTTCCTTGAACCTGTCATGTTTTTGTTTTAGCACCGCTGCATCTTGTGACGCCTTAAGTACAAGAGTAGCCTGCAAATGCTTGACGCCGTTCAGAAACGCCGGTTCGGGCGCGAGACGATCGTCGCGCGCCTGTTTTCGGATTCGACGTCGTCAGGACGCCTTGCGCTGGCGGCCTTCCTGTTGGCGCTGCTGGCGTTTCTCCCCGGCCAGCACGCGCTGCCTGTCACCGACCGCGACGAGGCGCGCTTCGCCCAGGCGAGCAGGCAGATGCTGGAGAGCGGCGACTTCGTGGACATCCGCTTCCAGGAGAGCGCGCGCCACAACAAGCCTGCGCTGGCCTACTGGGCGCAGGCGGCCGCAGCCTCGGTGGCCGGCGGGGCCGACGCGCCCATCGGCGCCTACCGCGCGCCGTCCTGGCTCGCCGCGGCGGGGGCGGTCGCGCTGACGGTCTGGGCGGGCTCGGCGCTGGTGGGACGGCAGGCGGCGCTGCTGGCGGGCGCGGGATTGGCGGCGACGATCCTGCTGGCGGCGGAGGCGCGGCTGGCCAAGACCGACGCCCTGCTGCTGATGACCTGCGTCGCCGCGCTCGGGGCGCTCGCGCGCATCCATCTCGGGCGGGGCGATCCGCGACGCTGGGCGGCGCTGCTCTGGCTCGCCGTGGGGGCGGGGCTCATGATCAAGGGGCCGATCATCCTCATCCCGGTTGCGGGCGGGCTGGCCGGCGCGGCGATCGCGGCGCGGTCCTGGGCGCCGCTGCGCAGGGTGCGGCCGCTCTGGGGCCTGCCGCTGGCGCTGGCGGTCGCGGCGCCCTGGCTGATCGCGATCACCCTCATCTCCGACGGCGGCTTCTGGTCCGACAGCGTCGGCCGCGATCTGCTGGCCAAGGCCGTCGCGGGGCAGGAGAGCCACGGCGCTCCTCCCGGCTATCACACGCTGGTCGCGCTGGTCGCCTTCTGGCCGTGGGCGGTGCTGCTGCCGGTCGCCGCGCCGGCGGTCTGGCGCGCTCGGGCGGAGCCCGCGACGGCGCTGCTGATCGGCTGGGCCGCGGCGACCTGGATCGTGTTCGAGCTGACGCCGACCAAGCTGCCCCACTACGTCCTGCCCGCCTATCCCGCGCTGGCGCTGCTGCTGGCCGCGGCGGCGCTGCGCGGGCTGCCAGATCCCGGCCCGCGCGCGCGCGCCGTGATGGTTTCGCTCTGGGCGGTCCCGGCTGCGGCGCTGGCGGGGGCGGCGACGCTGGGGCCATTGATTCTGACCGGGGCGCCATCGACCGGAGGGCTGATCCTCGGCGCGGCTGCGGCGGTCGCGGCGGTGGCGGCGGCGCGGGCGCTGGCGGGCTGGCGGCTCGCGGCCTTCGCGCCGGCGGCGGGCGGCGCGGCGCTGCTTGGAGCGGCGGCGGTGCTGCAGTTCGCCCTGCCGGCGCTGACCATGGCCTTCCCGGCGCCCGCCATGGCCGAGGCGACCGCGCGCTGGCGCTGCGGCGACGCGCGGCCGGTGGCGCTGACCACCTACCGGGAGCCGAGCGCGGTCTTCCACCTCGGCACGGCCACGCTCTTGACCGACGGCGGCGGCGCCGCGGCGGCCGTGTCGGAGGGGCGGGCGGGCCTCGCCTGGATCGGCGCGCGCGAGGCGGCCGCCTTCCTCGCGGTCCATCCGGAGGCGACGGCGCGGGCGGCGGTGTCGGGCTTCAACTACTCCAACGGGCGGCAAGTGGCGCTGACCCTCTACGACGGCCGGGAGGACGCGCCCTGTGACGGCTGAGGCGCGCCGCGCGACGGAGACGGACCGCCGGGCCGTGGCGCTGGCGGCCCTGTGCTCGGCGGGACTGTGCTCCGCGGGACTGTGCTCCGCGGGACTGTGCTCGGCAGGACTGTTCGCGTTCGCCTTGCTGGACCCGCCACCACCGGCCCATCTCCACGCGGCGGACCCGGCGCTGGTCTGGTTCCGGCGCGCAGCGACCGGGATCGGGAACAGCGGCTGGATGATCGCCGCCTGCCTCGTCACCGCCCTCGTCGCAGCACATCGGGCCGCCCATCGCGCCGCGCCCGGGCGAGCCGCGGCGCACGGGTCGGGGCTCTGGATGGGACTGGGACTCGGGCTGAGGCTCGGGCCGGCGCATGAGGCCGCGTCGGGAGGCGCGCACGCGGTCGCGCCAGCCCCGCGGCGGGCGTTGCGCACGCCGGCCCGCGTGGCGGGACTCGGGACGGTCGCGGCGCCGCTCATGCGCGCCGTCGGCCGGGCGCGGCCCGAGTTCGCCGACAGCATCAGGGACAATCACCCCGAGCCGCTCGCCTTCGACTTCAGGCTCGACAGCCCGCCCTCCTGCCACGCCGTGACGGTGTTCGCGCGGACGGCTGCTCTGCTGATCGCGCCGCGCTGGCGGCCGGCCTTGGTCGCCGTCACGGACCGGGGCGCGACGAGCCCCGCCGCGGGCGGCGCGCACCGCCTGACCGACGTCGTCGCCGGCGCCGCGCTCCGCCACCGCCGCGCCCACGACCTTGCGCGCATCTTCACCGCCCGCGGGCTGCCCGTCGCAATGGCCGCCGCCCCGTCAGAGGCCCGGGCAGGCCTGCACGCCGCCTTCGTCCTCGCCGCCGCCGCGCTTCGGCGCGCCCGCCCCCTTCCGCAGGAGACCCTCCATGCGCTCCACCGCGCCCTTGTTCGCCGTCGTCGCGCCGATGCGTGACGAGGCCGGGGCGGTCGCCGCCCTGGTCGAGGAGATCCGCGTCGCCTGCGCCCCGATCGGGCCGTTCGAGGCGGTGCTGGTCGACGACGGCTCGACCGACGCGACCCAGGAGATGCTGGCGCAGGCGCAGGCGGCCAACCCCTGGCTGCGCGTGGTGCGGCACCCGGGCAGCTTCGGCCAATCCGCCGCGCTGGTCAGCGGCGTGCGCGCGGCGGAGGCGCCGCTGATCGCCACGCTCGACGGCGACGGCCAGAACCCGCCGGCGGAGATCCCGAGGCTGCTCGCGCCCTTCCTCGCCGCGGACCGCCCCGCCGACCTCGGCCTTGTCTGCGGCGTGCGGGCGCGGCGGCGCGACGGGGCGGTGAGGCGGCTGGCCTCCCGCGCTGCGAACCTTCTGCGCCGCGCGCTGCTGCGCGACGGCTCGCCCGACACCGGCTGCGGGCTCAAGGCCTTCCCGCGCGCGACCTTCCTCGACCTGCCGGTCTTCGACCACATGCACAGGTTCCTGCCCGCGCTGTTTCTGGCCGACGGCTGGGAGGTGCGCCATGTCGGGGTCGGGCATCGCCCCCGCGGCGCAGGCAAGTCGAAATACGGCCAGATCGACCGCGCCCTGGTCGGCGCGCTGGACCTCTTCGGCGTCTGGTGGCTGCTGCGTCGCCGCCGCCGCTCCGCCCCCGCGCGCCGCGCGCTCGTCGATCTCCCCCGCGCAGATCGCGCGCGCCCCGAGGACGCGCCTGCCGCGACCACCAGCCTGACCGGAACCGCCAATGGCTGACATAGCGCCCCAGCTCTACGCCCTGCTCGGCGTGGACACCCTGACCGAATTCCTGTGGGTGATGATCGGGCTCGGCGGGCAGCTGATCTTCAGCGCCCGCTTCCTGCTGCAGTGGGCGGCCTCCGAGCGCGCCGGCCGGTCTGTGGTCCCGGTCGTGTTCTGGTGGCTGTCGATCGCCGGGGCGGCGGTCCTGCTGGCCTACGCGATCCACCGCGGCGATCCGGTGTTCATCCTGGGCCAGTCGATGGGTTTCGCGATCTACGCCCGCAACATCTGGCTGATCAATGCCGAGAAGCGCAGCGTTCGCGCGGGTTGAGGCGGCGCTGTCGCCGCTTGCGCTGCTGGCGGTCGTCGCGGCGGCCGCGGCGGCGCTGCGGCTGGCGCTGCTGGCGGCGAACGGAACCGACCTGTTCGTTGACGAGGCGCAGTACTGGACCTGGAGTCGCGAGATTGCGGGCGGCTACTTCTCCAAGCCGCCGCTGGTCGCCTGGATCATCCGCGCGGCGACCGAGCTCGGCGGCGCCGCCGATCCCTTCCATGTGCGCGCCGCGGCGCCCGTGCTGCAGTCGCTGGCCGCGGTGGCGGTCGGGGCGCTCGGGGCGCAGGCGCTCGACGCGCGGACCGGGCTGCTGGCGGGGCTCGCCTGGCTGACAATGCCCGGCGTGGCGTTCGGGGCGCAGGTGATCGCCACGGACGCCGCGATGCTGCCGGCGCTCGCGCTGGCGCTGCTGCTGTGGCTGCGCACGGTCGCGCGGCCCTCGGCGGCGACGGCGCTGGCTGCGGGCGCGGCGCTGGGGCTGGCGGCGCTGGGGAAGTACGCCGCGCTCTACGCCATCCCCTGCGCCGTGCTCTGGGCGTTGGCCGACCCCGGGGGCCGGCCACGGCCGCGAGACGCGGCGCTGGCGCTGGCGGCGGCGGCGGCGGCGCTGGCGCCGAACCTGCTGTGGAACCTCGCCCATGACGCCGTGACGCTGAGCCACACCGCGTCCAACGCCGGCGCCTCGGAGGGGCTGCGTCCCGGCGCGCTCGCGGCCTTCGTCGGCGCGCAGTTCGGCGTGATGGGGCCGCTGCTGTTCGCGGCCTGGCTCGTCGCCGCGTGGCGGTCGCCGCGGGGCCCGCTGTTCTGGTTCTCCGCGCCGATCCTGCTGATCGTGGCGCTGCAGGCGCTGCGGGCCGGGGCCAACGCCAACTGGGCCGCCGCGGCCTTCGTCGCCGCGACGCCGATGGCTGCGGCGGAGCTTGCGCGCTGGGGTCGCGGCGCAATGGCGACCTCCTTCGGACTGGCCTGCGCAGTCTCGCTCGCCCTGCCGCTGGCCGCGGCGGCGCCCTACGCGATACCCGGTCCGCGCGGCCTGCCCGCCTTCGCCCGCGTGCTCGGCCAGCAGGCCTACGCCGACGAGGTCGGCGCCCGGGCGGCGGCCGCGGGCGCGACGCTGGTGCTGGCGGACAACCGCGCCCTGCTCGCCGCGCTTACCCACGGCCTGCGCGAGGCGGGACCGGCCGTCGCCGCCGCGCCGAGAGACGGTCCGCCCCGACACGGCTGGGATCTTGCGCCGCCGCCGACGCCCGACGCGGGCGGCGCCGTCCTCTGGGCGACGCTGGGCGAAGCGGGCCCACCGCCGCAAGGCTGGCGCGCCGTCCCGCTCCCCCCTCCCGCCGCGCAGCCGTTCATGGGAACGCGCGCGCCCGGCCTGACCCTTCTGGAGGCCGGCCCATGACCGCTCCTTCGTAGCCGCTCCCGCAACCGCCGCGGCGACCGCTTCCGGCATCCTGTTCCGGCGGCTTGCGACGCTCCTGTGCGGGACGGGCTTTCTCGCGCTCGCGCCGTTCATCGCGCCGCGGCGCCCGATGTCCGGTCGGTCGTTCTGTTCTGAGACGGAACGGGCTTCCCCCCAGGCGCCGATCCCTGGCTCGGGACGCTCAGGCTCCTCTGGCAGGCTCCTCTGGCAGGCTCCTCTGGCAGGCTCCTCTGCAAGCTGGTCTCGCGGTCGCCCGCGCGGCTCGCCTTCGTCCTGACGAGGCTGACGACGGCGACGCTCCAGCGCCGGTGTTGTCACGTTAACGGCGGGTGGACGCAGAGAGGCGCGACTTGGGCCAATCAGGTTTCGATCCCTGCTGCTTCACGCCAGGCGCCGAATGCTTCGAGGCAATGGCAGCGGGTGGCTTGGGCGGAGCGACGGCGGCGGGCGATGGGGACGAAACCGTTGCGGACGCCGGAATGCATCGACACGAAACGCTGTAGCG
>NZ_FNQM01000084.1 GCF_900107585.1 Rubrimonas cliftonensis
AAGACGTCGGTGTGGCAGAGGCTGGTGGTGACGATGCGCACCAGCACCTCGCCGTCCTTCGGGCCTTCGAGGTCGATCTCCTCGATCTCCAGCGGACGGTTGGGTTCCCAGGCGACGGCGGCGCGGGTCTTCATGTTCGGCATCCCTCGTGAGGTGGGTCAGCAATGGCCGTGGACGTCGTCCACAGGGTCGATGACGAGCAGCAGCCGGGTCTCGCCCGCACCACTGATGGGGGGCGATCGGTGCAGGACACCGGTGAACTCCGCGCCCGGCCAGAGCGCGCCGCGCAGCAGCATCGCGTCGGCGGCGGCGAGGCCCCGGATCTCGGCGGGCTGGTTGCCGCCGCCTGGCGTCGCGGCGCCATACTGCGTGCCTGCGCCGCGGTAAGTGGTCAGCAGCCTGCAACGCACGCTGTCGACGTGGAACCTGGAGCACTTGTCGGTGGAGACCGGCTCCAGCCTGAGCTCGATCAGCGGCTGGGCGGCGACGCGCGACAGGATCAGCGCCAGCGCCGCTGCGTCGCTCGCCAACCGGTCCCGGTGGAGACCCGCGGGCGTGCCGGCGCTGTCGCAGGCGGCGTGGACGACGCGCTCGACAAGCTCGGGCGTGGTCAGCGTGCTCAGCCGCGGCAGGCGCTCGGGCGGCAAGGCGTCGATCCAGGCGGCGAAGCCCGGGTCGCGGGGCCGGCGCCAGATCGCCGCGGCGACGCCGGGCTCGCGGATTGCGGCGAGGATCGCGGGGTCGCGGCCCTCGGCCACGCCGAAGGCGAGCGGGATGCGGCCCGCCTGGGTCAGGGGCGCGTTCATCGCGGCCCCCTCACGCCGCCGCCGCGTCCGCGCCCCAGGTGGGGAACGGATCGGCCAGATGCGCCCAGAGCGCAGGGGTGAAGGCTCCCGCCTCGATCAGGCAGGCGTCGAGCATCGCGGTGATGGCGGAGACCGACATGGCGTCGGCGTTCCCGATGAACACCAGCTCCTGCCGCCGGTCGGCGAAGACCGGGTCCCAGTTGCGGTGCATGCGCGCCTGATACTCGGCGTCGCCGGGCCAGCGCTCCGGCGGCGTCGCCGCCCACCAGCGCCCGAGCGGGCGGGTCTGCGCCATGGCGCCGGCAAGGCTGAACTCGCCGACCCAGTCGGGGCGGGTCGCGAGCCAGAAATGGCCCTTGGCGCGGATCACGCCGGGCAGCGTCTTCTGCAGGAAGGCGCGGAGGCGCTCGGGGTGGAACGGCCGGCGCGCGCGATAGACGAAGGAGGTGATCCCGTATTCCTCGGTCTCGGGCGCGTGGTCCGCGAAGCCGTAAAGCTCCTTCGCCCAGAGCGGATGCTCGTGCGCCTTCTCGAAGTCGAAGAGGCCGGTATCGAAGATGTGCCGCCCCGACACGCGCCCCCAGTCCGTCTCGACCAGCCTGGCGTCGGGGTTCAGGGCGCGGATGATCTTGCGCGCCGCGTCCACCTGCGCCGCGGTCGCGGCCGTCACCTTGTTCAGCACCACGACATCAGCGAACTCGATCTGGTCCACCAGCAGGTCGACCAGCGTGCGGGCGTCGTCGCCGCCGAGGCTCTCGCCGCGGTCGCGCAGGAAGTCGCGGCTGACGTAGTCCTTCAGCAGGCTGGCGGCGTCCACCACCGTGACCATCGCATCAAGCCGCGCGACGTCGCCGAGGCTGACGCCGTTCTCGTCGCGGAACTCGAAAGTGGCGGCCACCGGCAGGGGTTCGCTGATCCCGGTGCTCTCGATCAGCAG
>NZ_FNQM01000033.1 GCF_900107585.1 Rubrimonas cliftonensis
CCCGAGCGCAGCGCGCGGCTCAGCGCCCGGTCGAAGCCGAGATCCTTCCACAGCTCGTGCAGCGCAAAGACGTCGCCGTAGCTTTGCGCGGGTTCGTGGGTGAGGTGCGAGGCGGTGTTCTCCGCCCGGCCCAGGACGCGGTTGAGCCCACTGATCAGGGGATCCAGCTTCTCGGGCGTGAGATCCTCGATCCGCCCCAGGTTCGCGATCACGCGGTGGCGAACCTTTCCCGCATCATCACGATAGCCCTCGACCAGCTGCAGATAGCGTCGTCCGCCCGACCGGGTGATCTTCGTGTACATGCCGCAACGATATCACGGCAGAAAACTGCTTTCCATCGTGAAATACCGATGACGTGCCACAACACAACTTCGCTGCAATCACCCCCGGGCAAAGGCTAAGTTATTGATTACCCAGAGGCTAACGGTCCGGGTGCCCGAAAATCGGGGCCGGAAGTGTCGAACTCCGGTGATCTGCGATGCCCACAGGCCGCGATGTTGAAGCCTGTGGGCCCGAGCGCGGCGGCGCGCTGGCCGCTGGCTGGCGCGGATGATCTGGGCGGCGTCGACGAAGCGGGAGGATTATCGAATGGCGCGACCCGAGCCTGACCGAACCAAGGCGCGGCATCGCCGCAGGGCCGGGGCGAGCGGTCGACGAGGACCGGGCGACACGGGCTTCGAAGTCAAAGGCGGGGGCGTTCGGAGCCGGCGCTAGCGCGCTTGCCGCGCGCTGAACCGATGTGAACCCGGCTTTCCGAACAGCATGACCTCGCCCGTGGCGTAATCGAAGGCTGCGCTCGGAGTCCTGACTCGCTTCCGATCGAAACCCCCGCCAAAAGCCCGAAGATCATTCTTGTCAAACAGGGAGCATCCACACTCGCTTCCCGCCATTGCCGATCGGCCTCAAATGGCGAAGTCCTCGAGTGTCTTCCCGGCGGCCAGACCCTCCGAGATCCAGCCCGGCTTGCGACCGCGGCCGCTCCAGGTGACGGCGGGGCGCTCCGGGTGACGATATTTCGCCTCGGGGGTCGGCTTTTTCTTCGGCGCGTTGCCCTGGATCAGATCAGAGAGCGCGAAACCGAACTTTTTTGCGATCGCCTCGGCCGCGGCGCGCGCCTCGGCTTTCTGCCTCTCCTCGAAAGTAGCGATATATTTCGCAACATCCGTCTCAAGCTTCTTCAAATCGGCGAGCGACAGGGCGCTCAGATCGACATCTATCATTTCGAACCTCTCGTTGGCGGTGATTACGGCTACAAGGCTTTGCACGCTTCATCAAGTGGGAGCAATTCCGCGTCGAGATTTCGTGCGGCGTCACCGCCCAGGCGAGTGGAAACGGATTGCCCCGGAATTCGGGCTGGCGGCTTATCAAGCCCGGCATTCGCCACGCAATCGCCGGTTTCGGGGGGCCAGCGACACGTTGCTCCCGGTGCGGGCTTCCGCTCTTCGCTCCTGTCAACGACGCTGCGCCCATCGCCAGTGCAATTGAGTATTTTCTCAGCAGTAAAATTATTTTCTTGCGGGTGGCTTTGCCAGGCCTCAGAGTTTCGCAGTCAGTCCGTGAGTTGCGTGTCGAGCCCAACACTGGAGATCCTCAAACCCTTGCCACGGAGTCGCCCCATGAATTCGATGCTCACTCGCATGATCGCCACGACGGCGCTTTGCGCCGCCCCCACCCTCAGCCTGGCCGCGGACAGCCCCGATCCCATCGTGATCCCGACGCACAACTGGTCGAGCCAGATCGTCATGAGCCATGTCGTCGGTCAGCTCATGGAGCGGCTGGGAGCGAACGTCGAGTTCGTCTCCACCGACAGCCAGGCCGTTTACGAGGCGGTTCGCCTCGGCGACGCCACGCTCGAGGTCGAAGTCTGGGAAGGCGCGTTCGGCCCCGCATTCGAAGCGGCGCGCGCCAAGGGAGGCATCCACGAGGTGGCGGCCCACGACGCGGTGACGCGCGAGGACTGGTGGTATCCGGAATGGACCAAGGCGGCTTGCCCCGGCCTGCCCGACTGGAAGGCGCTCAACGAGTGCGCCGCGCTGTTCGCCACGCCGGAGACGGGAGAGAAGGGCCGCTTCCTTGGCGGGCCGGTGGACTGGCTGAAGCATGATCAGGAGCGGGTGGACGCGCTCGGACTGAACTTCGTGGTGGTCAACGCCGGCTCGGCGGCGGCGCTCTGGGCCGAACTGGAGGCGGCGGAGAAGCGCAACCAGCCCATCGTGCTGTTCAACTGGACGCCCAACTTCGTCGAGGCCGTGTGGCCCGGCGAGTTCGTCGAGTTCCCCTCCTACGCCGAGGGCTGCAAGACCGATCCCGCCGTGGGGCCCAACCCGGACATGACCTACGATTGCGGCAATCCCGCGGACGGCTACCTCAAGATCGCGGCGTGGGACGGGATGCAGGAGAAGTGGCCCCGCGCCTACGCCATGCTCGGCCGGGTGAACTTCACCAACCCGCAGATCGCCGAACTCGCGAAGATGGTCGACGTCGACGGGCTCGACCCCGAGGAGGCCGCCATGGAGTGGATCGACGCCAACGAGAACGTCTGGGCCCCCTGGCTCGCCGGCGAGGGCTGAAGCCCTTCGGCGGCCGGAACATGGTCGACGCCGCAATCGCCTGCGCGGACGTCTGGAAGCTCTACGGGGCCGGTGGGCGAAGCTGGCTCGCCGGCCGCGCCGACCCCTCGCCCGAAGACGCCAGAGCGGCGGGCTTCACTCCGGCGGTGTGCGGCGTGTCGCTCACCGCCGCCCGAGGCGAGATGCTTGTCGTGATGGGGCTTTCGGGCTCCGGCAAATCGACCCTGCTACGATGCATGGCGCGGCTCACGGAGGTGGAGGCCGGGGTCGTGCGGGTGGCCGGGCGGGACATCGGCGCGCTGTCGCCGTCGCAGCTTGTGGCGATGCGGCGCGAGACGATGGGCATGGTGTTCCAGAGCTTCGCGCTCCTGCCCCATCGCACCGCGCTGGAGAACGTGGCGTTTCCCCTGGAGATGCGCGGAATGGGGCGGCGCGCGCGCACCGCGCGCGCGCGCGACCTGCTGGCGCTGGTGGGGCTGGAGGGGCGGGAGGACTTCTATCCGCGCGAGATGAGCGGCGGCCAGCAGCAGCGCGTGGGCATCGCGCGCTCGCTCGCGATCGAACCCGAGATCTGGTTTCTGGACGAGCCCTTCTCTGCGCTCGACCCGCTGATACGGCGCGAGATGCAGGACGAGTTTCTGCGGCTGAAGGCGATGCGCGGGCGGACCATCGTTTTCGTCACCCATGACTTCACCGAGGCGCTGCG
The DNA here is from genome assembly GCF_900107585.1 of Rubrimonas cliftonensis. Classification (GTDB taxonomy): domain Bacteria; phylum Pseudomonadota; class Alphaproteobacteria; order Rhodobacterales; family Rhodobacteraceae; genus Rubrimonas; species Rubrimonas cliftonensis. Next base: position 3,277 of record NZ_FNQM01000033.1, read on the forward strand.
GCTCGCCGACCGCATCGCCATCATGAAGGACGGGCGCATCGAGCAGATCGACGCGCCCGACCGCATCGTTCTGGCGCCGGCCACCGATTACGTGGCGCGGTTCACCGCCGAGATCGACCGCGCCGGCGTGGTGCGCGCGGCCGCCCTCGCCGAGCCGCTGGACGCTGTCGACGCGGATGCGCCGGGTCCGGCGGCGGACGCCGACGCCACCGTGCGGCAGCTCGGGCGCATGCTGGTCGAGGACGGTCGCGAGCGCATTCCCGTCGTCGCCGGGGGCGCCCTGATCGGCGTCATGAGCCGCCGCCGCGCGCTCGGCATCCTGCTCGGCGACGCCGCGTGCCCCTCGCGATCGACGACGCGCAAGCCGGCGCCGCGGGCCGGCCGGCTTCGCGCCGGCGCGTCGCCGGCGCGCGTCCCGGCTTCATCGGGGCCGCGCTGATCGCGCTTGGCGTCGCGCTGACGGCGCTGGCGCCATGGCTTCCCGCTTGGCTCGTGCGCCCTCCGGAGGCGACGCCGCCGCCGCTCGCCGACTGGCTGAACGCCGCCTTCGCCGTCCTGCGCGACGATCTGGGCTTGATGACCCTGACCCGCGCCGCGGCGAACGGCCTGGAGACGGTGATCGACGCGCTCGCGAACGTGCTCTACGGCAAGCGCCGCTGGCCGGGGCTCGACCCCCTGCCATGGTCGGTCGTCGCCGTGTCCGTCGCCTGCCTCGGCCATGCGCTGGGCGGATGGCGGCTCGCGCTGCTCGGCGGCTTCACCTTCGTCTGGATCGCCGGTCTCGGGCAGTGGAAGCTGGCGATGGAGACGCTCTCGGTGGTGCTGACGGCGGCGCCGGCGGCGGTGGCGCTGGGGCTCGCGCTGGGGGTCGCGGCATGGCGGCGGCGGTCGGTCGAGGCGGCGCTGACGCCGCTGCTCAACGTCGCGCAGTCGCTGCCGCACTTCGCCTACATGATCCCCGTGGTGGTTTTCGTCGGCGTCGGCCCGAAGGCGGGCGCCGTGGCGACCATCATCTTCGCCACCCCGCCCATGGTCCGCATGACGCTGCTTGGATTGAAGGCGGTGCCGGTGGAGATCGTCGAAGCGGGCCGCATGGCCGGCGCCACCGAATGGCAGCTCCTGCGCCGGGTGCGCCTGCCCACGGCGCGCGACGCGCTGCTGCTCGGCGTCAATCAGGTGGCGATGCAGTCGCTGGCGATGGTTGTGCTGGCCAGCTTCATCGGCATGCCGGGGCTCGGGCAGCGCCTGCTGCAACTGCTGCAGGCGCTGCGGATCGGCCAGTCCATCGAGATCGGCGTGACGATCGTGCTGCTGGCTGTTCTGCTCGACCGGCTGACGCGCGCCTGGGCCGGCCGGCGCCCGGCTCATGCCGAGGCGACGCGCGGCTGGGCCGCGCGCAACCGCGCGTGGCTGGCGTGGGCGGCGCTCGCGAGCCTCGCCTGGGCGCTCGCCAGCGCATTTCCGATCATGGCGGAGGTGGGGCGGCGCGACGCGTTGAGCCTCGCCGACCCGCTCGACGCTGGCGTTGATCGCCTCGTCGCGGCGCTCGACCCCTACACCTTCGCCCTGCGCGGCTTTCTGACCGGGGTTGTCCTGACCCCCATGCGGGACGCATTCCTCGCCGTGCCGACCTCGGCGGCGCTCGCGCTCATGGCCGGCGTCGGATGGCGGCTCGGCGGGGCGCGCGCCGGGCTGACGCTGCTGGCCTACGGCGCGTTCATCGCGCTGTCGGGGTGGTGGGATCGGTCGATGATCACGCTCTACATGGTGAGCTTCGCGCTGGTCGTCGCCGCCTGCGTGAGCCTCCCGCTTGCGGTGTTGGCCGCGCGCGGGCCGCGCCGGGCGAACGCGGCGCTGGCGCTGTGCGACACGGTCCAGACCTTCCCGAGCTTCATCTACCTCATCCCGGTGATCATGCTGTTCGGCGTGACCGACGTGGCCGCGATAGCGGCGGTCTCCATTCTCGCGGCCGTGCCGATGTTGCGCTACACGGTCGAGGGGCTTCGCGGCGCGCCGCCGGCGCTGCTGGAGGCGGCCGACATGGCCGGCGCGACGCGCTGGCGCAGGCTCTGGGCGGTCGAGGTTCCGCTGGCGGCGCCGACGATGCTGGTGGGCCTCAATCAGGCGGTGATGTTCGCGCTGTTCATGGTGATCATCGCCGCGTTCATCGGCACGCAGGATCTCGGCCAGGAGATGCAGCGCGCGCTGTCCGCGAGCGATGTCGGCAAGGGGCTGGTGCTGGGGCTGTGCGTCGCGGCGATCGGCATGAGCGCGGACGTGGTGATCGGGGGCCTCAGGGCCCGCGCGACGCGGGGGGCCTAGCAATGCGGCCAGGGGCGCCCGCAGCCGGAAGGCTCGACCGGCGAACGCGACAGGCTCCGGAAGCCGGGCGCCGACCCCGGGCTCGACCGCGAGACGCTGCGGGACGTCATCCGTCCGGACACTCTGAAGCCAGCCCGGCGGCGCAGGCTGACGGCCGCGGTCCGGGGCGGGCGGGGGGCGCCGCTGCGGCGGGTCCGCAAGGCGCTGCCGTTGGCCGTCTCGACCTGCCGCCACCCGTCGCGTCGCCTCTCGACGTATCCGGTCGAGAACGACATCCCACGGTCCGCGAAGCCGGGCGCCGGCGCAGCTCGGCCCGCCAGTCCGGCGACTCGCTTGAAACGCTTTCGCGCCGGTGCTAAGTGCGCGCTCCGGTCGGTTTTCGCTGGCGGCGTCGTCATCGTCGATGGCGGTTTCCGGGGATCCTGAGCTTCGGGTGCTCTGGCGTTCTTCGGCCCCGGCGGAGTGGCGGGCCGGGCGTTGACATCGTAGGGGTCGCTGGTTCATTCCCAGCCTCGCCGATAATTTAGCAGGGCTGGAGCAGGCGTCGGGGCCGCTTTGGCGGGAGTGAGAAGATGAAGGTTCGCAACTCGCTGAAGTCGCTGAAGTCGCGTCACAAGGACTGTCGCGTGGTGCGCCGCAAGGGTCGCGTCTACGTCATCAACAAGACGCAGCGGAAGTTCAAGGCGCGCCAGGGCTGAGGCCCGGCGCGCGCACAGCGCCAGAAGGCTTCTCGTCGGCGGAAATGGGGTGCTCGCGCACAGCGCGGGCGCTCTGGCGTTTTGCGGTCCGCGCAGGCGCGCGGACCGTGCGCGGCTGCTCAGAGGCCCGCTTCGGCCGCGATGCGCGCGAGGCAGGCCCGTCGATTGACGCCCAGCTTGTCGAAGATCCGGCGCATGTGGGTCGACACCGTGTGGTGGCTGATGTCGAGCCGGCGCCCGATCTCCTTGTTCGACAGGCCGCGGCAGGTCAGCGACGCGATCTCACGCTCCCGCGGGCTCAGGCTCTGCGCGCCCACTGCGGAAATGGCGCCTTCACTGACGGCCGCGGTTCTGTCGTCGCGCCTCTCGGCGACGAGGGTCTCCATCATCATCGTGCTTCTCCCAGGGTCATTGTCGCCTGACGGTCGCGCGTCGCGACCGCCGGTGACGTCTTGTTAACTGACCTTGCGTCAAAGCCCCGTCAGCGTGCGTTATCGCGCGGCTGACGCTGCGTCACCGCCGCGCTGGAAGAAGCGTTCTCGCCGCTCAGCTCCCGGCGTCGCCGCACTCCGCGATGTCGCGCAGCGATTCGGGGTCCAGGATCGACACATGGCCGTCGGTGAGGCTGACGACGCCCAGCCGGCTCCAGGCCCTCAGCCGGCGGTTGACGTTCTCGCGCGAGAGACCGGCGTATTCGCCGAGCTCGCCCTGGGTCAGCGGGCGTCCGCCGGGCGCGGGGCGGTCGTCGCCCCAGCGGCCCGCCAGCCGCAGCAGCGCCACGGCGAGCCGGGCGCCGGCGTCGGTCATCGCGGCGGTCTCGAACATCTCGGACGCGTTGCGCGCCCGCGCGGCGAGCTGGGCGATCATCGCCGCCATCGCCTCGGGATGTTCGGTGAGGAAGGTCATCACCACCGAGCGCGTCAGCGACACGCCCTCCACCTCGGTCAGCGCCATGACGTCGGCGCTGCGCGCGCCGCCGTCGAGCAGTGCGATTTCGCCGAGAATCTCGCCCGCCGCGGCGTGAGCCAGCACGGACTTGCGCCCGGCCATCGATGTCACGCTGATCTCGGCGACGCCGCGCTCGATGATGAGCATCGAGCCGCCCGCGTCGCCGCGATGGTAGATGGACGCGCCCGCCGGGAAGCGCTTTCGCGCTCCGCGCGCGAGCAGCGCAGCGCCGGCTTCGCCCTTGAGGGACGAGAAGACGACGCCGGCCGCGCCAAGAGCCGCCGTATCATCCCCCGCCGTCATGCCCCCTCCGACATCGCCCCGCCGCGCAAGGATAGGGCTGGCGCGCGCGCGCGACAATCGCCGAGCGCACGCTCCCACGGGCGCGCCATCGCATGTCGATGCCGGGCGGAAGTCGCGCGCCTGCGACGCGCGATCGCGCGCCGCGGCGCCTCGCCGGCCTGTGCCCGCCGGCCGGTTCCCTCTATGCTGCGCCGCACTGCGAGGAGCCGTGCAGGCGCCTCGCGCATCCAGAAGGAACCGCGCGCGATGGGCGACGACAAGGCTGCAATCATCACCGGCTCGACCAGCGGCATCGGGCTCGGCGTGGCGAAGGCGCTAGCGGGGTCGGGCATGAACGTCATGCTGAACGGCTTCGGCGACGCTGACGAGATCGAATCGATCCGCAGCGGACTCGCCTCGGAGACGGGCGTCGACGTACGCTACAGCGGCGCCGACATGTCCAGGCCCGAGGCGATCGAGGCGATGGTCGACGAGGCGCGCGCCGCCTTCGGGCGAATCGACGTGATCGTGCCGAACGCGGGCATCCAGGTGGTCTCTCCGGTGGAGGACTTCCCGCTCGACAGGTTCGAGCTGCTGATGCGCATCAACCTGTTCTCGGTGTTCCATCTCACCCGGCTGGTGTTCGCCGGGATGAAGGAGCGCAAGTGGGGCCGCGTGATCAACATCGCCTCGGCGCACGGCCTCGTCGCCTCGCCCTACAAGTCCGCCTATGTGGCGGCCAAGCACGGCGTCGTCGGCTTCACCAAGTCCATCGCGCTGGAAGGCGCCGAGCACGGCGTCACCTGCAACAGCATCTGCCCCGGCTATGTCCTGACGCCGCTGGTGGAGAAGCAGATCCCCGACACCGCCAAGGCGCGCGGCATGACCGAGGAGCAGGTCAAGCGCGACGTGCTGCTCGCCGCCCAGCCCACCAAGGAGTTCGCGACCGTCCAGCAGATCGGCGCGCTGGCGGTGTTCCTGTGTTCGGACGCCGCGAAGCAGATCACCGGCGCCGCCCTGCCCGTCGACGGCGGCTGGACGGCCCAGTGAGCCCCGCCCGCCGGGAGGGGGCCGCCCATGGCTGACGACGCCGCGCCCGACGCGGGCCCGACCCGCCCCCTGCCGCCGCGCGCCTCGCGGCGCAGCGGCAGGCACGTCAAGTCGGTCAATCTCGCGCTCCAGGGCGGGGGGGCTCATGGCGCCTTCACCTGGGGCGTGCTGGACCGGCTGTTCGAGGACGACCGCATCTGGATCGACGCGCTGAGCGGCACCTCCGCCGGCGCGATGAACGCGGTGGTCGCGGCGCAGGGCATGTACGAGGACGGCGCGGACGGCGCGCGCCGCCGCCTCGCGGAGTTCTGGGAGGCTGTCAGCCGCGCCGGCCGCACCAGCCCCATCCGCCGCTCGCCGGTGGCGCGGGCGACGGGCGACTGGTCGCTCAAGACGTCGCTGAGCTACCTGTTCTTCGACGCCTTCTCGCGGCTGGCCTCGCCCTATGACGTCAATCCGTTCGACATCAACCCGCTGCGCGACCTCGTCGGCGGCATGGTGGACTTCGACAAGGTGCGCGCCTGCCTCGACATGGGGGTGTTTCTCGGCGCGACCAATGTCGAGACGGGGCGCGCGCGCGTCTTTCGCCGCGACGAGATCACCCTCGACGTTGTGATGGCCTCGGCCTGCCTGCCAACGCTCTATCACGCGGTGGAGATCGACGGCTCGCCCTACTGGGACGGCGGCTTCATGGGCAATCCGCCGCTCTACCCGTTCTTCGACGGCAGCCCGTCGAACGACATCGTCATCGTCCAGATCAACCCGGTCTTTCGGGAGGGCGCGCCCCGCACGGCGCAGGACATCCAGAACCGGATGAACGAGATCACCTTCAACAGCGCCCTGCTGCACGAGTTGCGCGCCATCGACTTTGTGACGCGGCTGCTGGAGGCCGGAAAGCTCGACCCGGCCGAGTACAAGCTGATGCGGATGCACATCATCACCTCGCGCAAGCGGATGCGCCGGCTCGACGCGTCGTCCAAGCTGAACGCGGAATGGCCCTTCCTGCGGCATCTCTTCGACATCGGCCGCGACACCGCCTCGCAGTGGCTGGACGCGCATTTCGACGATCTCGGCGAACGGTCCTCCGTCGACATCCGCGCGATGTTCCAGGGGGCCGGCTCGGCCTCGCGCAGGCCCGCCGCCGCGACCGGCTGAGGCGCGCTGGCCGGCGGCGCAGATGACGCTTGCCCCGCCGGCCAGCGCACCGCATTGACCTTCCCAGCTAGGAAATTGCGAAGGGGCCGGGCGATGCTGCGTCTTGGAGGTCTGACCGGCGCCATCGCCGCCTGCGTCGGCGGCGCGGCGACGGCGGGCGCCTGGACCCAGCCGGCGGGAGCGGGCTTCTCCAGCGTCGGCTCAAGCTACTACGCCCTGCGCGGCGGCGGCTACGAGGAGCTCGGCCTGACCTCCTACATCGAGTACGGCGCGCTCGACTGGCTGACCCTGGGCGCGGTGATCGAGGCCAGCCAGCCGATCGGTGCGGCGGGCGACCAGCCCGGCGACACCGGCGCCGTCGCGCTGGCGCGCGTCCGCCTTGCGGTGGGGCCGCACGGCGACCCGTTCGCGGCGCAGCTGAGCGTCGGCGCGCCGCTGAACGACGTCGTGAACGACGTCGCGCCCCAGCGCGACGACGACGAGATCGAGACCGATTTCCGGCTGCTCTACGGGCGCGGCTTCTCCAGTCCGTTCGGCGACGGCTGGGCGAACGCCGAGGCGGGCGTGCGCTTGCGCAGCGGGATCAACAGCGACGAGTTCCGCCTCGACCTCACCGTGGGCGTCCGGCCGACGGAGCGCTGGCTGACCTTCGTTCAGGCGTTCGTCACGCGGAGCCTCGGCAACGAGGATCCGTTCGGCTCCGACTACGACGTTCTGAAGATCGCGCCGTCCGCCGGCTACCGCATAACGCCCGAGCTGACCCTGGTTGTGGGCACGGAGCACGAGGTCGCCGGCCGCGACATCACCCTCGGGGATCGCTTCAGGCTGTCGATCTGGCGAAGTTTCTAGAGCCTTCCGGGGAAAGCCGCCCCGTCGCGTCGCGCAGTCTCAGGCGCCTCCGCCGCGCGGCCCGGCGTTCTTGGGCAGGGGGTCCGCCGCCTCGCCGCCGTCGAGCGCCGCTCGGCGCTTCGCGGTCAGCATGGTGCACCCCAGAATCATGAAATTCATGCAGATCCACGCGGCGACCGCCACCCATATCCACTCAGCCATGTTTCATCCCCAGTCGGGCGGCGCTTTCCGACGCGCCGCTCTCAACGACATTCAAGGAGGATCATGCTTAACGACAGATTAATGTCACGCGCCTCGATCAGAAAGTCGCAAAGCGAACGGCGCATGTCGCTCGCCGCGCTGCGCGACCCCGAGGCGCGCCCCTATAGCTTGCGCCCAGGCTCCAGCGAGGATCGGCGAGAGATGAAAACGCAAGCGCGTGCGGTGATTGTGGGCGGCGGCGCGGTGGGATGCTCCATCGCCTATCACCTCGCGAAGGCGGGCTGGACCGACATCGTGCTGCTGGAGCGCGACGAACTGACCGCGGGCTCGACATGGCACGCGGCGGGCCTGCTGCCGCTGTTCAACATGTCCTATGCGGTCAGCCATATCCACGACTACTCGGTGAAGTTCTACAAGACGCTGGAGGCCGAGACCGGCCTGAACCCCGGCTTCAGCGTGGTCGGCAACCTGCGCATGGCCCAGACCCGCGAGCGCATTGACGAGTATCGCCTCTACGCCTCCACCGCCGAGAGCGTCGGCGTTCCCTTCGAGTGGATGACGCCGAAGGAGGTGGGCGAGCGCTGGCCGCTGCTGCGGACCGACGACTTGCGGGGCGCGATCTTCCACCCCACCGACGGCTACATCAACCCCGCCGACATGACGCAGGCCATGGCCAAGGGCGCCCGCCAGCGCGGCGTCGAGATCGTTCGCCGCGCCCAGGTCAACGGCTTCGAGCGCCGCAACGGCCATTGGATCGTCAAGGGCGCGCTGATGGGCGAGAAGGGCGGCAACCTCGTCGAGGGCGAGGGCTTCGAGATCGTCTCCGACATCGTGGTGACGGCGTCCGGCAACCACGCCCAGCGCACCGCGGCGATGATCGGCTGCAGGCTGCCCGCAATTCCCGTCGAGCACCAGTACATCGTCACCGAGCCGGACTCGGCGCTGGTGCAGTGGCGCTCGACCAACCCCGAGCACCCGGTGCTGCGCGACGCCGACGCGAAGTGGTATGTCCGCGAGGAGCGCGGCGGGTGGATCCTCGGCCCCTACGAGGAAGGCGCGCCGGCCTGGGCGAAGTTCGGCGTGCCGCAGGGCTTCCGCGCCGACCTGCTGCCGCTCGACCTGGAGCGCATCGAGGAGGAATACGCCTCGATGCTGCACCGTATCCCGTCCTCGGAGGTCTGCGGCCTGAAGGACGACTTCAACGGCCCGATCTGCTACACGCCCGACGGCAACCCGCTGGTCGGCCCCGCGCCCGGCGTGGACGGCTTCTGGTTCGCCGAAGGCTTCAGCTTCGGCATCACCGCCGCCGGCGGCACGGGCCATTACCTCGCCCAGATGATCACCGAGGGCGAGGCCGAGATCGACATGGCCTCCCTCGACCCGCGCCGATTCGGCCGGATGCTGAACCGCGAATACGCCACGAAGAAGAACGAGGAGACCTACTCCCACGTCTTCGTGCTGCATCACCCCGACGAGGAGCGCCCCGCCGCGCGCCCCCTGCGCACCGCGCCCTGCTACGACCGGATGAAGGCGCACGGCGCGCAGTTCGGCCAGGTGAACGGCTGGGAGCGGCCAATCTACTTCGCCGGCCCCGGCTTCGACGACCATGCGAGCCGCAGCTTCCGCCGCGGCGGCTGGTGGAGCCATGCGAAGGCCGAGGCGACCGCGATCCGCGAGGGCGTCGGGCTGATCGACGCCACCGCCTTCGCCAAGCACACGCTGACCGGCCCCGGCGCGGCGGCCTTCCTCGACTGGTTCACCTGCAACCGGCTGCCGAAGGTCGGCCGCATCTCGCTGACCTATGCGCTGACCGAGGCCGGCACGGTGCGCAGCGAATACACCATCGTGCGCCACGCCGAGGACAGCTTCTATCTGGTGAGCGCCGGCGCCGCGCAGGCCTACGACCATGACGAACTGGCCAAGCAGGTCGCGAGGAAAACGCCCGAGTTCGGGCCGATGACGCTGACCGACGTCACCACCCAGTGGGGCGTCTTCGCCGTCGCCGGGCCGAAGTCGCGCGAACTGCTGCGCCCGCTCGTGGTGGACGCAGACCCGGCCTTCGCGCTCTCCAACAAGGGCTTCCCGTGGCTCTCGGCGCGCGAGATCGACCTCGGCATGGTGCCCACGCTGGCGCTGCGGGTCGCCTACACCGGCGAACTGGGCTGGGAGCTTCACCACCCCGTCGAGATGCAGAACCACCTATTTGACCGGCTGATCGAGCAGGGCGACAGGGTCGGGCTGACGCTCGTCGGCGCCCGCGCCCAGAACTGGCTGCGGCAGGAAAAGAGTTATCGCGCCTGGGGCGCGGACATCGGGCGGGACGCGACGCCGCTGGAGTCCGGCCTCGACCGCTTCGTGGACCTGACGAAGGCGTTTCGCGGAAAGGACGCGATGCTCGCCAAGGGCCTGCGCGCGAAATGCGTGACCATCCTCATGGACGGCCCCGAAGGCGACGAGGAGGGCGGCGCGGCCGACCCCTGGGGCCGCGAGGCGCTGTGGAGCGGCGACCGCGTCGTCGGTCGGCTGACCTCCGGCGGCTGGTCGGTCGCCGCGGGCCGGCGCATCGGCCTCGGCTACGTGCCGCCCGCGATGGCCGAGCCGGGCGCGCGCCTGAAGGTCCGCATCATGGGCGGGCTGTGGGACGCGGAGGTCGTCGCCGACAGCCCCCATGACCCCAAGAACGAGCGCATCCGCGCCGACGGCTGAAGCCTCGGGCATGGGCGGCGGCGCAGGGAGCCGCCGCCGCCCTACTTGCGCGGCTTGGCGCGCAGGGTGGCGGCGGCTGTTTGGGGCGCCTCCGGCCAGTCGTGGCGGGGGTAGCGGCCGCGCATGTCGCGCCGCGCGTCCGCCCACGCCCCGCGCCAGAAGCCCGGCAGGTCGGCGGTGGTCGCGATCGGCCTGCCGGCGGGCGACAGCAGTTCGAGCGTAACGCCGGGCGCGGGGTGCCGGTCGAACCCGTAGAGCGCCTGGACCCTGACCGACGCCGTCGGCTGGGCGCGGCCGTAGTCGATGGCGGCCCGCGCGCCGGCCGGCGTGTCGATCGCCGCCGGCGCCGTTCGGTCGAGCCGCGCCAGCGCTTCGCGCCCCAGAACCTCTCGCAGCGCGTCGGCGAGCGGCAGGGCGGCGAGGTCGGCGGCGCTCCGGCAGCCGGCGAGCCACGACCCCAGCCAGCCCTCCAGCCCTTCCAGCAAGGCGGCCTCGGTCCAGTCGGGCCAGTCGCCCGGCGCCTGCGCGGCCGCCCAGCGCACCCGGTCGCGCAGGCCCGCCGCCGCGCCGGACCAGGGCAGCGCGTCTAGGCCGAGCAGGCGCACGCCCTCGGCCATGGCGGCGGCGATCTCCTCGGCGGCGGCGTCCTCCAGCGGGCGCGTCTCCAGCGTCAGCGCGCCCAGCCGGCGCTCGGTGCGCGCGACGACGGCGCGGGCGCGACGGTCCCATGCGATGACCCGAAGGCTCTCGCCGCCGGCCTCGGCCAGCGCCCCGATCTCGGCGTCCGAGAGCGTCGCGGCAAGTCGGATACGCGCCTCGCGAGGGTCGCCGTCGGTGTCGGCGACCACGAGATGCGCCGCGCCCGCCAGCGCGTCGCCGGGGTCCAGCGCGGCGCCCTTGCCGCCCGAGAGCAGGTAACGCGGGGCGTCGCCCGGGCGACGGCGCGCGATGCGGTCGGGATAGGCGAGCGCGAGCAGGCGCCCGGCAGCCGCCATGTCGATGCGGCCGGCGCCCGCCCTCGCACCCGACACGGCTCCTGCTCCGCCGCGCCCGCCAAGCCGCCGCGCCGTCTCGCGCGCCCGGGCCAGCGCGCCCGCGTCCGGCTCGACCCCTCGCCGCGCCGCAAAGCCCTTCGGGTCGGCGAAGGCCTCCAGCCGCAGCGCCATGTCGGCGCGGGCCGGCGCTCCGGGCCGGCGCAGCGGGTCGCGCTCGGACAGCAGCCCGGCCAGCGCCCGGGCGGCCGCCGCGTTCTCCGGCGGCGCCGACAGCGCCATGTGGGCGAGCCGCGGATGCGTCGGCAGCGCCGCCATCGCCCTGCCATGCGCCGTGACGCGCCCGGCGCCGTCGAGCGCGCCGAGGGCCGCCAGCAGCGCCCGCGCCTCGGCGTAGGCGCCGGCCGGGGGCTGGTCGATCAGCGCCAGCGCCTCCGGGCCGGGCGCGCCCCAGGCGGCGATCTCCAGCGCCAGCGGCGCGAGATCGGCGGCCATGATCTCCGGCGGCGCGAAGCCGGGCCGCGCGCCATGCTCGCCCTTCGTCCACAGCCGCAGGCAGACGCCGGGGGCGGTGCGGCCCGCGCGGCCGCGGCGCTGATCGGCCTCCGCGCGGCTGGCCTTCTCGGTCACGAGGCGCGCCATCCCCGAGCCGGGGTCGAAGCGCGCCCGCCGCGCGAGGCCCGCGTCAAGCACGATCCGCACGCCCGCCACGGTCAGCGATGTCTCCGCCACCGCCGTCGCCAGCACCGCCTTGCGCCGACCCGGCGCGGCCGGCGCCAGCGCGGCCTGCTGCCGGGCGAAGGCGAGGTCGCCGTGCAGCGGCAGGACGTCGACGCCGGCCAGCCCCTCCAGACGCGCCGCCGTCCGCATGATCTCGCCCACGCCCGGCAGGAACACGAGCAGGTCGCCCGGATGCTCGGCCAGCGCCGTGCGCGCGGCCTCGGAGACAGCCTCCTCCAGCCGACGCGCCCCGAGCGGCGCCTCCGCCCAGAGCGTCTCGACGTCGAAGGCGCGGCCCTCGGCGGTCAGGATCGGCGCGCCGCCCATGGTCGCCGCCACAGGCGCGGCGTCCAAGGTCGCAGACATCGCCAGCAGCCGCAGCTCGGGTCGCAGGGCGCCCTGCGTCTCCAGGCAGAGCGCCAGACCGAGATCGGCGTTCAGCGAGCGCTCGTGGATCTCGTCGAAGATCACCGCCGAGACGCCGTCGAGCGCAGGGTCGGCCTGCAGCATCCGCGTCAGCACGCCCTCGGTGACGACCTCGACGCGGGTGTGGCGCCCGACGCGCGTCTCGCCGCGGATGCGGAAGCCGACGGTCTCGCCCACCGCCTCGCCCAGCGTCTCGGCCATGCGCGCCGCCGCGCCGCGCGCCGCGAGGCGGCGCGGCTCCAGCATCACGATGCGCCCCGCGGCCCAGGGCTCGCCGAGCAGCGCCAGCGGAACCCGCGTGGTCTTGCCGGCGCCCGGCGGGGCCTGCAGCACGGCGCCGGCGCCCTCGCGCAGGGCGGCGCGCAGCGCGGGCAGCGCCGCGTCGACCGGCAGCGGATCGCCCGCGGGGAGAGGGGTCGCGGCGCTCACTCGGTCGGCGGCAGCCACTGCCGCGCCGACTCGGCGCCCCGCTCGATCAGGGCATGGCCGTTGGCGGTCAGACGCCAGGCATGGGACCATGCGCCGTCCGGCCAGCGCACGCGCAGCTCGGCGCGCGGCGCCGTCCCCAGCCCCAGATGCACCCATCCCAGACGGCCCGAGGCATGACCGCCGCCCACCTGCACGCGGCGCGTCACGACGTCGTCGCCGATGCGCGCCTGCACCAGCGCGCCCACCGCGTCGCGGTTCGCGCCCGGCTGGCGCAGCGCGATCTTTAGCCAGTTGCCGAGCGGCGCGAAGCCCGCGTCCTCGGTCCGCGGCGTGCCCAGGTTGCGAAACAGGCCCGCCGGCCCGCCCCGGTTGATCACCACGACGTCGAGCATCCCGTCCATGTTCATGTCGACCACCGCCGCGCCGCGCCCGCGCGTCGGCAGCGCGAGGCCCGCCGCCGCGCCGGCCTCGGTGAAGCGGCCGTCGAAGCCGCCCATCAGCAGGTTGTCGGGGTCGTAGGCGGCGAAGTCCGGCATCGCCTCGACGTTGCCCTTGGCGATGAAGAGGTCGAGCCGGCCGTCGTTGTCGACGTCCTCGAACTGGGCGTGCCAGCCGGTGGAGGGGCGCGTGTCGCCGCCGGCGTAGGGCCGGTGCGCGGTGGCGCCCATGTCCCAGGCGACGTCCTCGTATTCCGGGCCGAAGCCGTCGCCGGTCAGCTTCTGGATCCTGGTGTCGCCCATGGAGGTCAGCGCGTATTCCGGTCGACCGTCGCCGTCGAGGTCGGCCTCGGCGATCCCCATGCCCCAGACCGACAGCCGCCGCCAGCCCTCCGCGACGGAGTAGGCGCGGGCCGGGCGGCCGGGCTCGACGCGCCAGAGCTGCTCGGCGCCGTCGATGTGATACTGCCGGTCGTTGCTGACGCGCAGCGACAGCGCGCCGTCGCCCGCCCAGTCGGTGAACAGCATCGAGAGCGCGCAGTATCCCGGCGTCAGCGCCTGCGGCGGGCCGTAGCGCGGGGCGCCTGCGTCCGCTTCGCCCTCCGCCTCCGTCTCGGGCCGGAACAGCAGCCCGTCATGGCAGGCCCGCCACGGCGCGCCGGGGGCGGCGCGGTCGACATAGCCGCCGAAAGCGAGGGTCGGATGCGTCGCCCCCGCCTCCCATGCGGCGGCGAAGGCGGTCGTCCAGGCCCGACCGCCGTCCAGCCCGAAGGCGCGCGTCGCATCGGTGAAGGCGCAGTCCGGCCCGCCCTTCAGGATCGCGTCCGGCCCCACCCGCAGCACGACGAGATCGCGCCAGCCGTCGCTGTCGATGTCGATCGGGTAGGCGCCGACGACGCCGCGCATGAGGCGCTCGGGCAGGCCCGTGCCGCGCGCCTCGAACCGAAGCGGCCCGCCCGCCGCGGCGCGGTTGACGAAGAGCTGCGCGGGATTGGCGCCGCCGGCGATGAAGAGGTCCGGCCGTCGGTCGCCGTCGCAGTCGAAGACTGCCACGCCGCCGCCGACGAAGTGCTCCCACGGCCCGTCATGGACCTGGGCGACGCCGGCCGCCGCGGCTTCCTCGACAAAGCGCGGCGCGTCTGCCTGCGCCGCCGCGGCCGACGCCAGCGTGAGGGCCGCCGCCGCCAACGCCGGGACGGCGCGTCTCACGGCGCGACCTTGAGCGCCTTGAGGAAGGCGACGACGTCGGCCCGCGCGGCGTCGCCGGCGTCAACATAGGCGTCCCGCGCCGACCGAGCGTCGCCGCCATGGGCGCGGATCGCGGCGTCCAGCGTCGTCATGTCGCCGCGATGGCCGTAGGGCGCGGTGTCGCCGACGCCCCAGAGCTCGGCGGTGATGAAGACGTCGCGGCCGACGAAGCCCTGCGAGAGCAGCTCGCCGCCGAAGCCCGACACCTGCGCGTCCACCATCATGTGGCGCCTGAGGTCTCCCCACAGGGGCACGAGCGCGCGGCCCTCGGCGTCTCGCGGCAGCCGCGCCACCCATGCCAGCGCGGCGAGGTCGAGCGTGACGGGCGCGGCGACGTCGCCCGCCCGCAGCGTGCCGGCGCCCTCATACGGTCCGGGGTCGGTGAAGCGCAGGCTCTCCAGCGGCAGGGCCGGGACATGGCACGCCGCGCAGCCCATCGCCGCGAAGCCCGCCTCGCCGCGGGCGGCGCGCGCGCGCCATTCCGGATGCTCGGGCGGCTCGGGCGACGGCGGCGGCAGCGTCGCCTGGAACGCCACCAGCGCCGAGACGTCGCCGGCCAGCAGCTCGTCGGCTGCGCCGTCGCCGTCGAAATCATCGGAGCCGGTCCAGCGCGCGCCGAAGCGCTCGGCCGCCTGCATCCCGTGATGGGCGTTGAGCGCCGTCACCGTGAAGCGCCGCAGCGTGCCGACGACGCCCTTCTGGCCGAAGGGGCGGATCACGAGGTCGGCGTCCACACCCTCCACCCCCGCCGCGTCGATCGATCCGTCGGGATGGGCGACGAGCCGACCGAAGGCGACGCCCTTGGCGGAAAGCCGCGCGACGACCGGCGCCCCGGTCGCGCGGGCCCGCGCCAGCGCGGCGTCGCGCGCGGTCCGCAGCTGCGCGGTCATCTCCCGCGCCAGAAGTTCGATCAGGCCGGCGCCGAACAGATGCGTCGTGCCGCGTTCGGAGGAGAACTGCGGGTCGAGCACGTCGAACTCGGCGTTGCGCGCGCCTTCCGCCGTGAAGGCGTTGGCGGCGAAATCCCCCGCGCCGCCGACCTGCGGCTGATTGTGGCAGCCGGCGCAGCTGTTCGCGTCGGGGCCGGAGAGGCGCTGAAACGCCTGCGCGGCGGGGCGGCGCCGGCGCGTCGGCGTGTCGGCCTGGGTGGCGAGCGGGCGCCCGGCGCCCTCGGCCTCGGTGAAGCGGGCGGCGAAGAGCGCCGCGCCCCGCGCCGCCAGCGCCTCGGGCGGCATCGCGCGCGCCTCGGCGAAGGGCATGGGGCGGCCGACCGTCCCCTCCTCCCACGGCTCCAGCGCCGCGGCGGCGGCGGCGCCCAGCGCAAGGACCAGTGCGAGCGCGAGCGGGGCGGGAAGGGTTCTCATGCGACCGCCTCGCGCCAGGGCGCGCCGGCGATCTCCGCGCCGGCGGCGAGCGCGGCGTCGAGTCGGCGCAGCGCATGGGCCGCCGCCCCCTCCAGCGCCAGCGCCGTCGCGTCGCCGGCGACGCTCAGCTCCAGCGGGCCGGAGAGCTCGGGCGCCAGCGCCTGCTCCAGCGCCGCCACCATGGCCGGGCGCAGCAGGTCCGCCGCCGCCGCGCCGGAGCCCGCGAGCGCGACCGGCAGCGGCCCGAGCAGCGCGAAGAGCCGCCCCAGCCCGTAGCCCAGCGCCTCGCCCGCCGCCGCGAAGGCCGCGCGCGCCGCAGGGTCGCCGTCGCGCGCGGCCTGCGCCACCGCAAGCGGGTCGTCGCGCTCGTCGCGCCCTGCGCCGCGCAGGATCGCGTAGTCGGCGGCGTAGGCCTCGACGCAGCCCAGCCGCCCGCAGGCGCAGGGCGCGCCGCCGGGAACATGGGTCATGTGGCCGAACTCCATCCCCGAGCTCGCGCGGCCCGCCGCCGCCGCGCCGTCGAGCACCAGCCCCATCCCGACGCCTGGGCCGACGAGCAGCAGCGCCAGATCGGTCGGAGCGCCGGACCGCTTCGCCCCGCGGCGCAGAAACGCCTCGGCGACCATTGCCGCGTCGTTCATCACGGCGACGCGGCCGCCGCAGCGCGCCGCGAGCGGGCCGGCGAAGTCCACGCCGCGGGCGTCGACGATCGGGGACCAGACGACGCGCCGCGCCTCGGCGTCGGCGACGCCCTGCCAGGCGATGGTCAGCGCCGCGATCGGCGGCGCGCCGTCGCGCCGGGCGCCGGCGCGCGCGGCGTCGATCTCTGCGGCGAGCGCGGCGGAGAGCGCGGCCGGCCCTGCGTCGCGCGGCAGGGCGCCCCGCCAACTGCGGCCAATCTCGGAGCCGGAGTAGTCGACGATCACCGTGTCCACCGCCCGGTTCGACACGACGATCGCGGCGGCGGTGGCGCGCGCCGGGTTCAGCCCCAGCGGCGCCTGCGGCCGGCCCCGGCCGCCCTGCGCCTCGGCCGCCACCGGCGCGAGCAGGCCCTCCTCGAGCAGCGCGCCGCCGATGGCGGAGACGGTCGCCGCGCTCAGGCCCGTGGCCGCCGCCAGCGCGGTGCGCGAGCGCGGCCCGTCCTCGCGCAGCGCCGCGATCAGCGCCGCGCGGTTGCGCAGGCGCACGTCATCGCTCCGCGCCGCCCTGCCGCCGCCTCGCCTCACGCAGCCTCCCATGCTTCGCTGCGCGCCCTCGCGGTTCCTTACGCAAACCGGGCGCGTTGGTTGTGAAAACATGTTGACGGAGGCTCGCGCCGGTGTCACTCATTTTCTTCGAGGCCCAAAATAAATGGGCTCGCCGTCCGGTGCGCCACATGCGCCGCCAATGTCGCGCCCCGAACGGGCGCAGGGGAGGAGACGACATGACACGCAATCTTTGGGCGGGCGCCGCGGCGTGCGCGATGACGGCGGCGCTGGCCGCCGGCCAGGCCTCGGCGCTGGTGATCGGCGTGAGCTGGTCGAACTTCCAGGAGGAGCGCTGGAAGACCGACGAGGCGGCGATCGTCGCCAAGCTCGCCGAGATGGGCCACGAGTACATCTCCGCCGACGCGCAGTCCTCCGCCGCCAAGCAGCTCACCGACGTCGAGAGCCTGATCGCGCAGGGCGCCGATGCGCTGATCATCCTCGCGCAGGACAGCGACGCCATCGGCCCCGCCGTGCAGCGGGCGGCGAACGAGGGCATCCCCGTCGTCGGCTACGACCGGCTGATCGAGAACCCCGACGCCTTCTACATCACCTTCGACAACAAGGAGGTCGGGCGGATGCAGGCCCGCGCCGTGTTCGAAGCCCAGCCCACCGGCGCCTATGTCTTCATCAAGGGCTCCGCCGCCGACCCGAACGCCGACTTCCTGCATTCCGGCCAGCTCGAGGTGCTGCAGGGCGCCATCGACAGCGGCGACGTCAAGGTGGTGGGCGAGGCCTACACCGACGGCTGGCTGCCGGCCAACGCGCAGCGGAACATGGAGCAGTTCCTGACCGCCAACGACAACAACGTGGACGCGGTCGTGGCCTCCAACGACGGCACCGCCGGCGGCGCCATCGCCGCGCTGGCCTCGCAGGGCATGGCCGGCTCGGTGCCGGTGTCGGGGCAGGACGGCGACCACGCCGCGCTCAACCGCATCGCGCTGGGTCAGCAGACCGTCAGCGTCTGGAAGGACTCGCGCGAACTGGGCGCCAAGGCCGCCGAGATCGCGGCGCTGATGGCGGAAGGGACCGCGATGGCCGACATCCCCGGCGCCGTCAGCTTCGACGGCGGGCCGAAGGGCGTCGCGATGACCTCGTTCTTCCTCGCGCCGGTGCCGATCACCCGCGAGAACCTCGACGTGGTGATCGACGCCGGCTGGGTGACGAAGGACGTCGTCTGCCAGGGCGTCCCGGCCGGCGCCGCGGCCGCCTGCGACTGACCTCCGTCGCCCGGAGCGCGGCCTGTCCGCGCTCCGACCTCTCGCCGGCGCGCGCCGCCGCCGCCCTGCGCGGCGGCCTGCCCGCGTCGCACGCCCCTCATGCCGGAGGCCCGACCATGGCCGACGCCGCATCGCGCCAGCGCGCCGCTTCGCCGCTGACCGTCAACGGATTCCTGCGCGCCACCGAGATCGACACCCGGATGCTCGGGATGCTCGGCGCGCTCGCCGTCATCTGGATCGGGTTCCACCTCGCCTCGGGCGGCACGTTCCTGACGCCGCGCAACCTGTGGAACCTCTCCGTGCAGTCCGCCTCCATCGCGGTGATGGCGACGGGCATGGTTCTGGTGATCGTCACCCGCAACATCGACCTCTCGGTGGGCTCGATGCTCGGCTTCATCGGCATGACCATGGGCGTGATGCAGGCGGAGTGGCTGCCCACGATCTGGGGCTACGACCACCCGCTGACATGGATCGTCGCGCTGGCCTTCGGCGTCGGCGTCGGCGTCGCCATCGGCGCGCTGCACGGCTGGGTGATCGCCTATCTGGGCGTGCCCGCCTTCATCGTGACGCTGGGCGGGCTGCTGGCCTGGCGCGGCGGCGCGTGGTGGGTGACGTCCGGGCGCACGGTCGCGCCGATGGACGGAACCTTCGCGCTGATCGGCGGCGGCGTGCAGGGCTCGATCGGCGCCGCGGCGAGCTGGGCGATCGCGCTGGCCGCCTGCGCCGCCATCCTCGCGGGCCTGTGGTTCGGGCGGCTCAGGCGGCGCAGCTTCGGCTTCCCGCTGCGCCCGCTCTGGGCGGAGGGCGTGCTCGGCCTGCTCGGCTGCGGCGCGGTGCTGGCGGCGGTGGCGGTGTTCAACACCTATCCGTGGCCGAGCCGCGTCGCCGAGCGCTGGGCCGAGGCGAACGGGACCGTCGTGCCCGAGGGCGGCTTCGCCCATGGCCTCGCCATCCCGGTGCTGGTCGCGCTCGCGGTCGGCGTCGGCATGACCTTCCTCGCCACCCGCACCCGCTTCGGCCGCTACGTCTTCGCCATCGGCGGCAACCCCGAGGCGGCGGAGCTCGCCGGCGTGGACGTGGCCTGGGTGAAGATGAAGGTCTTCATGCTGATGGGGGGGCTGGTCGCCCTCGGCGCGGCGATCTCCACCGCGCGGCTGAACGCGGCCACCAACGCGCAGGGCCAGCTCGACGAGCTCTATGTCATCGCCGCGGCGGTGATCGGCGGCACCTCGCTGGCCGGCGGCGCCGGCACCATCGCCGGCGCCATGATCGGCGCGGTGGTGATGCAGTCGCTGCAGTCGGGCATGGTGCTGATGGGCCTCGACACGCCGCTGCAGAACATCGTCGTGGGGCTGGTGCTGGTCGTCGCGGTCTGGGTCGACACGATGTATCGGGGGAGGAAGGCATGACCGACGCGAACGCGACCCCGCTGGTGGAGATGCGCGACATCTCCATCGCCTTCGGCGGCGTCAAGGCGGTGGACGGCGTGAGCGTGGACCTGCGCGCCGGCGAGGTCGTGGCGCTGCTCGGCCACAACGGCGCCGGCAAGTCGACGCTGATCAAGATCCTCTCCGGCGCCTACCCGCGCGACTCGGGCGAAATCCTCGTCAACGGCCAGCCCGCCGAGATCGAGAACCCGCGCGACGCCAAGAAATACGGCATCGAGACGATCTACCAGTCGCTGGCGCTGGCCGACAACGTCGACGCCGCCGCCAACCTGTTTCTCGGCCGCGAGCTGACGACGCGCTGGGGCACGCTGGACGACGCCGCGATGGAGGCCGCCTGCCGCGAGGTGATGGGCCGGCTCAACCCCAACTTCACCCGCTTCAAGGAGCCGGTGAAGGCGCTTTCCGGCGGCCAGCGCCAGTCGGTCGCCATCGCCCGCGCGATCCACTTCAACGCGCGCATCCTGATCATGGACGAGCCGACCGCGGCGCTGGGGCCCCAGGAGACGGCGCAGGTGGCGGAACTGACGCTGCAGCTGAAGCAGGAAGGCATCGGCATCTTCCTCATCAGCCACGACATCCACGACGTGTTCGACCTCGCCGACCGCGTGGCGGTGATGAAGAACGGCAAGCTGGTGGGCTCGGGCCGCGTCGGCGACATGACCAAGGACGAGGTGCTCGGCATGATCATCCTCGGCAAGTGCCCCCCCGGCGCGACCCCCGGCCCCGGCGCGCTGGCCGCCTGAGAAGCGCCGGCGCCCCGAGCATGCCCGGCGTGGGGGGGGCTCGCCGGCGAGATTTCGCAGGCGATGGTCGGCGGCGCAGTCGAACGGGGCCGGCCTTCCGGTCTGCGCGTCCTTCAGGCCGCCGGCGCGGCGGCGGCGATGTCCGAGAACAGCGCGTTGAGGTCTCCGACATGGCCGCCGCTGCGGGCGGGCCGCGTCGGATCCGACGTCACGACGACCGTCAGTCCCAGCGCCGGCGCGACATAGAGCATCTGCCCGCCATAGCCGCGGGCGTAGGCGACGCGCGCGCCATGGGCTTCGGCCAGGAACCAGCCATAGCCGTAGTCGTGGCCAGAGAAAGGCGAGCGCGTCCGCGGCGTCCAGGACGCTTCGAGCCATGAGGCGCTCAGAACCCGCGCGCCGCGCCAGACGCCGCCGAGCCGCGCCATCTCCCCGAAGCGCAGCAGCGCCATCGGCGACAGCGCCATGTTGTTGCCGGCGAGATAGAACCCCTGCGGGTCGCGGGTCCGGGGCGGGATATCGACGCCGAGCGGCGCGCCGAGCCAAGCGCGCGCCAGCCGCAGCAGGCTCTCGCCGGTGTTGTCACGTTAACGGCGGGTGGACGCAGAGAGGCGCGACTTGGGCCAATCAGGTTTCGGTCCCTGCTGCTTCACGCCAGGCGCCGAATGCTTCGAGGCGATGGCAGCGGGTGGCTTGGGCGGAGCGACGGCGGCGGGCGATGGGGACGAAACCGTTGCGGACGCCGGAATGCATCGACACGAAACGCTGTAGCG
>NZ_FNQM01000030.1 GCF_900107585.1 Rubrimonas cliftonensis
CGGCCGACCTCCACAACCTCAAGCCGAGAAACGCAACTGTCCGTATGGGCGCCCATAAGGACAGGTACGATCAAGCCGCCTCAGCACGGAAGACGGTCCCCGGCGGAGAGGTACGTTATAATATACAGTCATGAGTCGCTTCAGCTGCGCAAGCGTGCCTTCACCAAACCGATCGGCAGCCGCTAAGCTCCTCTTGTGCCAAGTCACGGGGTCTGCCCGGCGCCGCAGGTGGCGCAGATGCCGTGAACCTCGATCACGTGACGCTGGGGTGCGAAACCGCTCTCTCCGAGAATGCCCGAGAGCGTCGTCAGCACATCCGGCGCCAGGCGCTCTTCGACCATGCCGCAATCCTCGCAGATCGACAGGATGGACGCGCTCTGGTGGCCATCGCATTGGCAGGCGATATACGCCTTGAGCGATTCGACCCGATGGGCCCGACCCTGTTTGGTCAGCGCCGCCAAAGCATTGTAGACAGTCGGCGGCGCGATCTTCGGGTGCGCAGCGCGCAGGTCCCTGAGCACATCGTACGCCGTCATGGGTGCGTGGCGGCGGCGCAAGGCGGCCAGCACCTCCGACTGCATCCGTTCGCCCCGCTTGCTCACTGGACGTGACCACGCGGGGGCCGCGCGTCGTGCGCGAGGCGCGCGACCGCGTCGGCGAGATCGAGCGTCTGCGTCGCGTCGGTTCCGCGCCGTCGGACCGTGACCGTCCGCTCCCCGGCCTCACGGGCCCCAAGAGCGATCTGGACGGGGACCTTCTTCAGCGCGTGCTCCCGGACCTTGTAGCTGATCTTTTCGTTGCGCAGGTCCGTCTCCACCCTGAGCCCAGATGCGCGCAGAGCCGCGGCGACCTCCGCCGCCCAGAGGTCGGCGGCCTCGGTGACGGTGGCGACCACGGCTTGCACCGGCGCAAGCCAGAGCGGCAGGTGGCCTGCGTGATGCTCGATCAGGATGCCGGTGAACCGCTCGAGCGAGCCGAACAGCGCGCGATGCAGCATGACCGGAGGCAATGTGTCGCCGGAGGGCGCGACATAGGTCGTTCCGAACCGTTCGGGCAGATTGAAATCGACCTGCAGCGTGCCGCATTGCCAGTCGCGCCCGATGGCGTCGCGCAGGACATATTCCAGCTTGGGGCCATAGAAAGCGCCTTCGCCGTCGAACACGGTGTAGGTGCGCCCGGCGGCGTCGAGCGCGTCGCGCAACGCCCCTTCCGATCGGTCCCAGGTCTCCTCCGATCCGATCCGGTTCTCGGGGCGTGTCGACAGCTTGATCGCGACGTCTTCGAAGCCGAAGTCCCGATAGATCGACAGCACGAGGTCGTTGACCTTCAGGCACTCGTCGGTCAGCTGCTCTGGCGTGCAGTAGATGTGGGCGTCGTCCTGCGTGAAGCTGCGGACCCTCAACAGCCCGTGCAACGCGCCGGAGGGCTCGTAACGATGGACCTTGCCGAACTCCGAGAGCTTCAGCGGCAGATCGCGGTAGCTCTTCGCACCCTGCCCATAGATCAGCATGTGACCGGGGCAGTTCATCGGTTTCAGCGCGAAGTCGCGATCGTCTTCGGTTCTCGTGAGAAACATGTTGGCGCGATAGTTCTGCCAGTGACCCGAGGTTTCCCACAGTGCGCGGTCCATGATGTCGGGTGAGTTCACCTCGGCATAACCCGCCGCCTCCTGACGGTCGCGCATGTACCCGATCAGTGTCTGGAACAATCGCCAACCGCGCGGGCGCCAGAAGACCGCGCCCGGCGCGATCTCCTCGAAATGAAAAAGATCCATCTCGCGGCCCAGCCGCCGGTGGTCGCGCTTCGCCGCCTCGGCCGCCATGGCCAGATGGGCCTCCAGGGCCGCCCTGTCGGCGAAGGCCACGCCATAGATACGGCTTAGCATCGGGTTCTTCGCGTCGCCCCGCCAATAGGCGCCTGCGACGCGCGTCAGCGTGAAGGCCAGCCCGACGTCTCCGGTGTGACGCATGTGCGGACCGCGGCACAGGTCCAGCCAGTCGCCCTGACGGTAGACGGTGACCGGATCGCCCTCAGGGATCGCGTCCAGCAGCGCAAGTTTGTACGTCTCACCGGCGTTTGAGAAATGCGCCTGGGCCGCCTCCCGGCTCCACTGCTCGCGAGTGAATGGCGTGCGCGCGGCGATGATCTCGCGCATCGTCGCCTCGATGGCGGGCAGGTCATCAGGCGTGAACGGCGTCTCGCGCTCGAAATCGTAATAGAACCCGTGCTCGATGGCGGGGCCGATGGCGGTCCGCGTCTGCGGCCACAGCATCTGCACCGCTTCGGCCAGAACGTGGGCGAGGTCGTGGCGGATCAAGTGCAGCGCGGTCGGGTCGTCGCGTGCGATCAGATCGACCGCCGCGCCATCGGGCAATGCGGCGGACAGATCGCTCAACCGCCCATCAACGCGCGCGGCGACCGTGCGCTTGGCCACACTCGGGCCAATGGCGGCCGCCAGATCGGCCGCGGTGCTGGATGGCGACAGCGCACGCACGGCGCCGTCGGGAAGGCGGACATGGATCACTCGGACGCCTTTCGTTTCGCCACGTCGGGGACCGGGTCGTGGCCGCATCCGCCGAAGGGATTGCACCGCGCGAGGCGGCGAAGGATGAGCCAGAGGCCACCCAGCGGCCCGTGGGTTCGAAGCGCCTCGATCGCGTAGAGAGAGCAGCTTGGCTGGAAGCGGCACCAATGGCCGAGCCACGGCGACAGAAATAGCCGATAGCCCCGGATCGGAAGCACAAGCAGCCAGATGGCGACGCCCCTCATGCGCGCATCCGCCATCGGCTCTGATCGCCGGCGTCTTCAACCTCGACCCCAAGGGCTGCGAGATCGTCGCGCAGCGCGTCTGCGCGGGTCCAGGCACGTTGCGCCCGCGCCTGCGCCCGTTCGGCGACCAGCGTGTCGATACGGGACGGGTCATCCGCGCCCGCGCGCATCCAGGCAGCCGCATCCTGCTGCAGAAGGCCAAGCCACGCTCCGCCCCGCCATAGGGCCGCTGCAAGCGCCGCCCGCCGTCCGGGGTCGGACGACGCATTGAGGCGCCCGGCAAGCGCGTGCAGGGCTGACAACGCGGCGGGCGTGTTCAGATCGTCATCCAAGGCCGCCTGCACCGGCGCCATATCGCTGGCCAGCGGATCGGTCGGCGTCAGATCGCGCAGGGCGCCATAGAGGCGGTCGAGCGCGGCTCTGGCCGCACGCGGCGTGTCCGGTGTCCAGTCCAGCGGCTGGCGGTAATGCGCGGCAAGGAGCGCGTAGCGGATGGCCTCGCCAGGAGTGTCGGCAAGAAGATCGCGGACGCGCAGCACATTGCCCAGCGACTTGGACATCTTGGCGCCTGAAATTGTGACGTGACCGTTGTGCACCCAGAAGCGCGCGTCAGTGCCTTGCGCGATCTCGTTTTCGTGGTGGGGAAAGCGCAGGTCGATCCCGCCGCCATGGATGTCGATCCGCTCACCCAGATGGGCCCGGATCATCGCGGAGCATTCGATGTGCCAACCCGGGCGGCCATACCCCCACGGGCTTTCCCAACCGGGCTCGATGACTTGCGCCGGTTTCCAGAGGACGAAGTCGAGGGGATCGCGTTTCCAGGGTGCGACCTCGACACGCGCGCCCGCGAGCATCTCGTCCGGGTTCGCGCCTGACAGACGACCATAGGCCGGAAAGCCGGGGATGTGGAAAAGGACGTGGCCCTTGATCCGGTAGGCGCGTCCCTGCGCGATCAGATCCTCGATCATCGCGATCATCTGCGCGATGTGATCCGTCGCGCGCGGCTCGATATCCGGGGCTTCGACGCCGAGAGCCGTCAGGTCCGCGTGGTATGCATTGGTGAAACGCGCGGCGATTTCGCTGCAGGTGACGCCTTCGGCGGTTGCTGCGACGATGATCTTGTCGTCCACATCCGTGATATTGCGGGCGTACGTGACCCTGGGGAAATGCGCGCGACACACGCGCGCCAGGACGTCGAACACGACAGCCGGCCGGGCATTGCCGATATGTGCGAACGAATAGACGGTCGGCCCGCAGACATACATCCGCACATGGTGCGGATCGTGCGGGACAAATCGCTCGACCCTGCGGCCCATGGAATTGAACAGGCGCAGCATGGCTCAGAAAGGCATCTCAAGGACGCCGACCGGCTTGTCGCTGTCGCCCGCTTTCACGGTGTCGATCCGCATGCGCAGCGTCTCAAGACAGGCCTTGACGTCGTTCTTCTCGATGTCGCGCGCGATCACGACAATCCGGCTCGTTGTGTCCTTGCCCGACCACCCTTCGAGAAGCACCGGCGCATCGACGATGTGCTGAACGCCATGAAGGACGAAGGGACATGCAAACCCCTCGACATGCACGATCCCCTTCATCCGCAGGATATCGGGACCGGCGAACGTCATGAGCATCTCGAGCGTGAAATCGAAGACACCCGGCTGGATCGGGTCGCGCACCTCGATCGACGCCGAACCGATCCGCTGGTTGTGACGCGCCTGCGGCGCGCCCCCGGACATCAGCAACGGGGACGGCATGTCGTCCTGTCGCGCGCCGCCAGCAAGTCCAATCAGGGAAGACTGCTCAGGTTGCCTGGCGTCAAGCCACGTATCGACTTCGTCAGGCGTCGCGCCCGGGCGCAGCGCGGACAGGCCGAACAAGGCGCCTGCCGGCACGCGACCATAGTCAGCCTGAACACGCCGCGCCCTCGTGTTGATCGTGTCGAGGTGGGCCTGGAAGCGCGCGCGCTCCTCCGTCGTCACCAGATCGGACTTCGTGACGACGATCAGGTCCGCCATCGCGATCTGCTGAACCGCCTCCGCCTGCTTTTCGAGCGTGCGTCGCCCTGTCGCGGCGTCGGCAAGGGTCACAACCCCGTCCACGCGGAACGATGACGCAACAAACTCATCAACGACGAGAGTGTGAAGGATCGGCCCGGGGTCCGCGATCCCCGTGGTTTCGATGACGACGCGGTCAAAGGCCAGGTCGCCCCACATGCGTCGCGCCATCAGCGACCGCAACGTCTTCGATATGTCGCCGCGAAAGGTGCAGCAAAGACAGCCGGACTGCATGAGGACGATCTCCTCGGTCGCCTCCCGAACAAGATCGTGATCGAGTCCGATATCGCCGAACTCGTTCATGATGACGGCGACCCGACCCGCCGCAGGGTCACGCAGCAGGTGGTTCAGGAGAGTGGTTTTGCCAGCACCCAGAAACCCGGTCAGCAACGTCACCGGAACACGGCTGTCCTCCGTCGCCATCGTCATGCCAACCCCTTTACAATGCCGACCGCGTGGTGAATGGTTTTTTATGTTATAAAGTTGGTGCAATCAAGGGATCGCCGATGGCCACTGCGAGATTTCAGCCGCGACGATCGGTGCAGCAGGTGGAGGAAGGCGCAGAGCTGGCCCCGAGGTTCGGCCCGGATGGCCTCATGCCCTGTGTCACGAGCGACGCAGGCACGGGCGAGGTGCTCATGCTCGGCTGGATGGATGCGGCGGCGCTTGCTCTGACGCTGGAGACGGGCGAGGCCCACTACTTCAGTCGCACGCGACAGGCGCTCTGGCGCAAGGGCGCCACATCAGGTCTGGTGCAGAGGGTGGTCGAAGCCCGGATCGATGACGACCAGGACGCGCTGTGGCTGCGGGTGGATGTGGCCGGCTCAGGCGCGTCCTGTCATGTCGGCTATCGATCGTGCTTCTATCGCGCCGTACCGTTCGGGCGCGACGCCGATCAACCGCTGGCGTTCACCGAAGATCGGAAAACGTTTGACCCCGACGAAGTCTACGGCGATGCCCCCAACCCGACCCGGCTCTGATCGTCTCTGGATGCGGCGGGCGTTGAGCCTGGCCGAGCGCATGCGCGGGCATGTGTGGCCGAACCCTCCGGTCGGCTGCGTGATCGTCAAGGACGGAACCCGCGTCGCCGAAGCCGCAACGCATCCGGGCGGCCGACCCCATGCGGAGCGCGTGGCGCTGGACAGGGCAGGAGCCGACGCCGGCGGCGCCACGCTCTACGTGACGTTGGAGCCATGTTGCCATTGGGGTGAAACACCGCCCTGCGCCGACGCCATCGTGACGGCTGGCGTGTCTCGGGTGGTGTGCGCAGTGCGGGATCCGGACCCCAGGGTGAACGGAGGCGGCTTCGCCAGACTGAGGGCTGGCGGCGTGGAGGTGACGGTCGGGGTCCTCGCCGAGGCGGCGAGGCGAATGATGTCGGGATTTTTCCACCGTGTTCGTTTCGGGTCGCCGGAGATCGTCGTGTTGGCCGCACTGCGCCACGACGTTCCGCCTGGTGTCGATGCGCTTTTGACGCCTCCGCACGGCGGGCGTCGGCTTGTCACGCGCTCGGGCGACATCGACATCGCGGGCATTGAGAGTGATCGGCTTCTTGATCGGATGAACGCGGCTGGCCTCACATCGGTCGCTCTGCTAGCAAATGATCCGCTTATCAGGCGATCGGCGCCGGACAGACTTGCCGGCTGGGCGTACGGCTTCCCGTTGCACCGCGACGGCGCGATAACGATGATGGACGAAACGAGAGGGCCGGTGTGATGGCGCGTATTCCCGTCACGATCGTGACGCGATTTCCGGGCGCCGGCAAAACGACGCTCCTGAACCGTCTGCTCACCGAGCCCGGTTTCCAGCGAACGGCTGTCGTCATCAACGAGTTCGGCGAGGCGGGCGTGGACGGCGCGCTGGTCGCGCGCGGCGATGAACGGGCGTTCATGCCCTCTGGCCAGCGGTCCAGGCCGCGGGTCCTTCATGTGGTCGGCCATGTCGTCGGGTCACCGCGCCATCTCGACGGCTGGCCAGAGGGCGTGAAAAGCACCCGGCTGGTGATGATCGTCGCCGGCGCCGGGCTCGAGGACGCAGCGGCGCTGCTCAGGCGGCGTGCGCCAGAATTCATCCCGTACGACTCCAACATCGACGGTGTCGCTGCGTGACTGGTGCTGCATCGACCGGACGATGGCGGTCATGGTGCCCCTGTCGCCGGCACGCGTGGTGGCGCAGGGTGAGGGTCGCGCGGGGCGCCCACCGGCGGAATACGTCAAATGGCATGACGCCGGGCCCCGCATCAGTATTGAAGGACCGATCGCCCATGGCGCCCATCGGCGTCAGAGTCCGTCGGCGCAGATTTAAAGGCACACCATGGTGAAGCGACTTGACACCTACGAGGACTGGAAGGCGTGCATCACGGTCGATTGCGGCATTCCGCTCACACACGCGTTCTGCCTTGAGCGCATCGCGGAGCTGCACAAGGCCGAGGACTGGCCGACCAACCGCTTTGTCGCGACATGGGGCGATGCGCATCGGCTTCGCGTGATCGCGTGGTTCGAGCGCGCCGCCGCCGAGTTATCGCCGAAACAGAGCGCAGTAGGCTCCGCGGACGGGTGACGGCCCGGCGCGCAGCGTTGGGGTCAGCGATCCGCATCGTGCATTCCCGCAACCGTGGTTTGAGATAGCTTGTCCACGAATTTGTGTTCGGTTCACCCACCCAAGCGGTTCCAGTCGCCGTCGGATAAGAGCCGGGGGTCAAGTCATTGCGATACTCTCGGAAGGCGATCCTGGGCTTCTTTGTGGGAGCGCGTGGTCGTTCGAACACGAAGGGCGCGGCGGGCACGACGGGAGAGCAACGGATGGCCGCCGAAATGGACGTCGCCCGACAAACGGCCCGCCCGCCCAGGGTGCCGGAGCGCGGACGGTGAGCGCCGCGGCGATGGCCGCGCTCGCCATTCTGATTGACGCGGCGCTCGGCTGGCCCGACCCGCTGTTCCGGCGGATTGGCCACCCGGTGACGTGGATCGGCGCGCTGATCGCGCGGCTCGACCGGGGCTTCAACCGGGGCGGGCGCGGCCGCCGCCTTTTCGCAGGGGGCGTTGCTACTGCGGTGGTCGTCGCGGCGGCGGCCCTGCCGATGGCGCTGATCGAGGCGGTGCTACCGCCCGGACCCGTCGGGCTCGCCCTCGCGGCGGCGCTCTGCTGGCCGTGGCTCGCCGTGCGGTCGCTGCACGACCATGTCGCGGCGGTGGCGACGCCGCTGGCCGCGGGCGACCTCGCCGGGGCGCGGCGCGCGGTGGCGATGATCGTCGGGCGCGATCCGGAGCGGCTGGACGCCGCAGGCGTCTCGCGCGCGGCGCTTGAGAGCCTGGCCGAGAACGCTTCCGACGGGGTGACGGCGCCGCTGTTCTGGGCGGTCGTCGGCGGGCTGCCGGGCGTCGCCGCCTACAAGGCGATCAATACGCTCGACTCGATGATCGGGCATCGCACCCCCGACCACGAGGCTTTTGGCAAGGCCGCCGCGCGGCTCGATGACCTCGTAAACCTTATCCCCGCGCGACTGACGGGGCTGGCCCTCGCGCTGGTCTCGGCGCGGCCGCGGACGGCGGTCGCGACCATGCTGCGCGACGCGCCCAGACACCGCTCGCCGAACGCGGGTTGGCCAGAGGCGGCGATGGCGGCGGGGCTCGGCGTGCGCGTCTCAGGGCCGCGGGTCTACGGCGACCGGGTCGCGGACGAGCCGTGGGTGAACGCGGGCGCGCCGGACCCGGACGCGCTGGCGATCCGCCGCGGCCTCGCGCTCTACCGGCGCATGATGGCGCTGGCGCTGCTCGCGCTGGTCATCGCCGCGCTCGCCTGACGCTCAACCCGCCGCGGCGAGCAGGCCGTCGACGTCGAGGTGGCGCTCCAGATGGTCGGCCAGCGCGTCGAGCGTCGCCTCCACGCCAGCGTCGTAGCCCGTGGACGCGGCGACGCCGAAGCCCCCGAGGAACGCCGCGCGAAAACCGTCGTCGCGGAACATGCCGTGCAGATAGCTGCCCGCCACGCGTCCGCAGGCGCTGGTCGCGCCCTCTGGCGCACCGTCGACGGTGGCGAAGGGGCGCGCGCAGTCCGGTCCATCGGTCCGACCGATGTGAATTTCGTAGCCGCGGAACGCCGCTCCCGTGGCGACGTGGACGGCGGCGGTCTCCGTCAGGCGCTTGTCCAGCGTCATCGCCGTCGCGACGTCCAGCAGGCCCAGCCCCGCGTCCTGCCCGCGCGGTCCCTCGATCCCCTCGGGGTCGGCCACGCTGCGGCCGAGCATCTGGTAGCCGCCGCACAAACCCAGCACCCGCCCGCTGCGGCGCACATGCGCGGCGAGGTCAACGTCCCAGCCCTGCGCGCGCAGGAAGGCGAGGTCGCCGCGGGTGGATTTGGAGCCCGGGATCACCACGAGCGCCGCGTCGCCGGGAACGGCCCGCCCCGGCGCCAACATGGTCAAGCGCACCCCCGGCTCCTGCGCCAGCGGATCGAGGTCGTCGAAGTTGGCGATGCGCGACAATTGCAGGCAGACGACATGCAGGCCTGCCTCGCGACGCGGTGCGGCGACGTCGAGCGCGTCCTCCGCAGGAAGCCGCCATGCCTCCGCGAACCACGGCGCGACACCAAAGCCGCGCCAGCCGGTGCGCGCGGCGATCATGGCGTAGCCGTCGTCAAACAGCGTGGGATCGCCTCGGAAGCGGTTGATGATGAAGCCGCGGATCATGGCCGCGTCGTCGTGGTCGAGCACCGCCTGCGTTCCGACGATCTGCGCGATCACTCCGCCGCGGTCGATGTCGCCGACGAGGACGACCGGCGTGTCCGTAGCGCGCGCGAAGCCCATGTTGGCGATGTCGCGCGGGCGCAGGTTGATCTCGGCGGGCGAGCCGGCGCCCTCAGCGATAACGAGGTCATGGGCGGCGCGAAGGCGCCCGAAGCTTTCGAGAACGGGCGGCATCAGGGCGGGCTTCAGCGCGGCGTAGTCGCGCGCCTGCGCCTTCGCTAGGCGGCGGCCCTGAACAATCACCTGTGCGCCGACGTCGGTCTCGGGCTTGAGCAGCACCGGGTTCATGTCGGTGTGGGGCGGCAGGCCGCAGGCCAGCGCCTGCAGCGCCTGCGCCCGGCCGATTTCACCGCCGTCCGCTGTCACGGCGGCGTTGTTGGACATGTTCTGCGGCTTGAACGGCGCCACCGACAGGCCGCGCCGACGGGCGGCGCGGCAGAGGCCCGCGACGATCATCGATTTGCCGACGTTGCTGCCGGTCCCCTGGATCATCAGCGCGCGGCCCATCGCGCTCAGAACTCCACGCCTTTCTGCGCCACCACGCCTTCGCGGAACGGGTGCTTGACCAGCGTCATCTCGGTCACGAGGTCCGCGGCCTCGATCAGTTCGGGTTTGGCGTTGCGACCCGTGAGACACACATGGGTCATTGGCGGCTTCCTGTCGCGCAGGAAGGTCACCACCTCGGCGAGGTCGAGGTACTCGTAGCGCAGCGCGATGTTGATCTCGTCGAGCAGCACGAAGCGGATGGTGGGGTCCAGGATCTGCTCCTGCGCGATGCGCCAGCCGTTGCGGGCGGCGGCGATGTCGCGGTCGCGGTCCTGCGTCTCCCAGGTGAAGCCTTCGCCGGAGACGAAGAACCTGCACTCCTCTGCAAAACCTTCGCGCAAGAAGGTCTTTTCCCCCGTCTCCCAGTTGCCCTTGATGAACTGCACGACGGCGCAGGGCATTCCATGCGCGATACATCGCATGATCATGCCGAAACCGGAGGAGGATTTACCCTTGCCTGCACCAGTATGAACGATGATGAGGCCCCGCTCCTCGGTCTTGGTCTTCATCATTTCATCGCGAGCCGCCTTGATGCGGCGCATCTTCTTGGTATGGCGGGCGGCGATGTCGTCCATGGTCGGGCTCCGGCGCGCTTGACAGCAGGGGTGGCGGGCCGCATGGCTAGCACGTCGGTGCCCGTGGCGACACGGGTTAAAAGGGAATGCGCAGGCACACCGCTGAGCGCAGCCGCCCCCGCGACCGTGACCGGAGAGGTCGCCCTGTGGTCACTGGTGAAAGCCGGGAAGGCCGGGCGACCGCAGGAGCGAGGCAAGCGCTCCGGAATCCGCAAGCCGGGAAACCTGCCGACGCAGGATATCTGACCGGACGGGGTGTTCCGGTGACGTCAGATGCGAGTCTGCCGCCGCTCGGCCCCCGTCCCGCTTGCGGGATGCACATGACGACAGGACGCGGCGCCGCCGACATCGAACTTCTGGTCTGCATGACCTGTCGGCGCGCGGGCGTCGAGCCGCCCGCCGACACGCGCGAGGGCGCGACGCTGTTCGCCGCGCTGGCCGAGGCCGCCGGTCCGGATGGCCCGCGCGTCGTGCCGGTGGAGTGCCTGTCGAACTGCCGCGCGGGCTGCACCGTGGCGCTGCGCGGCCCCGGGCGCTGGACCTACGTCTATGGCGCGCTGCACGAGGTCGAGCATGTCGCGACCGTGCTCGACGGCGCCGCGCGCTACGCCGCCGCGCCCGACGGGCTGGTCCCGTGGCGGGAGCGGCCCGAGCATTTCCGCCGCAACTGCGTCGCCCGCGTCCCCCCGCCGACCCCGGTTCTGGAGAAGCCCGAATGAGCGATCTCGCCAAGATCCCCGTCACCGTCGTCACCGGCTTTCTCGGTTCGGGCAAGACGACGCTGATCTCCCATCTTCTGCGCAACTCGGGCGGGAGACGCCTCGCCGTGGTGGTCAACGAGTTCGGCGACGTCGGCGTCGACGGCGAGATCCTGAAGGGTTGCGCGCTGCCCGACTGTCCGGAAGACAATATCGTGGAGCTCGCCAACGGCTGCATCTGCTGCACCGTCGCCGACGACTTCATCCCCACCATCGAGGCGCTGATGGCGCTGGACCCGCGCCCGGACCACATTCTGATCGAGACGTCCGGCCTCGCCCTGCCGAAGCCGCTGCTGAAGGCTTTCGACTGGCCGCCGATCCGCTCGCGCGTCACCGTGGACGGCGTGATCGCGCTGGCGGACGCGGAGGCCGTGGCCGCAGGCCGTTTCGCGCCGAGCCCCGCGGCGGTGGAGGCCCAACGGCTGGCTGACGACAGCCTCGACCACGAGACGCCGCTGTCGGAGGTGTTCGAGGACCAGATCGCCTGCGCCGACATCGTGGTGCTGACCAAACCCGACCTCGCCGGGCCGGAGGGCGTGGCGAAGGCCCGCGCGGTCATCGCCGCGGAGGCGCCGCGCCCGTTGCCGGTGATCGAGGCCGCCGAAGGTGTCGTGGACCCGCGCGTCATCCTCGGTCTTGGCGCGGCGGCGGAGGACGACCTCGTGGCGCGCCCCTCGCACCACGACGGCGAGGCCGAACACGACCACGAGGATTTCGAGAGCGTCGTCGTCGATCTGCCCGAAGTCGCCGATCCGGCCGAACTCGTCGCCCGCGTCGAACGGCTGGCGCGCGAGCGCAACGTTCTGCGCATCAAGGGTTATGCGGCGGTGGAGGGCAAGCCGATGCGGCTGCTGGTGCAGGCGGTCGGCGCGCGGGTGCGCTGGCAGTACGACAGGCCGTGGGGTCCAGGCGCGGCGCGTCTTGGCCGTCTCGTCGTCATCGCCGAGCACGACGACGTCGACGAAGCCGCGATCCGCGCCATTCTGGCCCCCGAGCCGCAGGCCGTCGGCTGAGCCCATGCACGTCGTTTTCCGCGAGAGCCGGGGGCTCGACGAGACCGAGACCCCGACCGACCTGGGCCAGAGCCCGGCCGATCTCGTGGCGCTGTCGCTGTCCGACAGCGACCTTGGCGCCTTCGCCGCCGGGTGGCGGCGGGGCGGCGGAGCGGAAGGGCGGCTGCCGTCGCTCAGGCTCGCCAACATCGCGGCGCTGAAGCACCCGCTCTCGGTCGACGCCTATGTCGAGACCACCCTGAGCGGCGCGCGGGGGATCCTGATCCGGATCATCGGCGGCGCGCCCTACTGGCCCTACGGTCTGCAACAGATCTCGGCGCTGGCGCGCGAGAAGGGGATCGCGCTGGCGGTTCTGCCCGGCGACGGGCGACCAGACCCGGCGCTCGACGCCGCCTCCACGGCTCCGGTGTCGACGCTGCGCCGCCTCGCCGCGCTCTGCGACGCAGGCGGCGCGGTGGCGGCGCAGGCGGCGCTGGCGCAACTGGCGCTGGCCGCCGGGCTCTACGCCGCGCCGGTCGCAGGCGCCAAGGCGGCGCCGGAGGTCGGCGGCTGGACCCCCAGCGCCGGGTTGACCTGCGCCGTCCTGCCCGCGCTCGCTGTCGACGCCGAACGCCCGCTGGCGCTGGTGGTCTTCTATCGCTCCTTCCTCGTCGCCGCCGACCTCGCGCCGGTCGAGGCGCTGTGCGCGGCGCTGGAGGCGCGTGGCTTCCGCAGCTTCGCCCTGTTCGCGCCGTCGCTGAAGGCCGAGGCGGCGGCGCGCTGGCTTGCGCGCCGGGTGGCGGCGCTGCGGCCCGCGGTCGTCGTCAACGCGACGTCGTTCTCGGCGCGCGGCGAGGACGGCACCTCGCCGCTCGACGCCGCCGGAGTTCCGGTGTTCCAGACCGCGCTCGCGACCTGCCCGCGACAGGACTGGGCGCGCGACGCGCGCGGCCTGTCGCCGGCCGATCTCGCCATGCACATCGCGCTCCCGGAGGTGGACGGACGGGTGTTCGCCGGGGTGGTCTCGTTCCGCGACCCCGAACCGCCCGATCCAGACCTCCAGTTCTCCCGCCGCGCCCACGCGCCGGACGCCGAGCGCGTGGGCGCCGCCGCCGACCGGATCGCGGGCTGGGCGCGGCTTGCGGCGGCCCCGCGGGCGCGGCGACGCGCGGCGCTCGTGCTCTCGACCTATCCCGGGCGCGCGTGGAATCTCGCCCATGCGGTGGGGCTCGACGCGATCGCGTCGGCCGACGCCATCCTCGCCGACCTCGCCGCGGGGGGATGGGACACGCGGCCTGGGCTAACGGCGCAGGATCTGGCCGCCGCGTCCCTGCGCTGGCCGCTGGCGGACTACCGCGCCGCGCTGGCGCGCCTGCCCGCCGCCCTGCGCGACGATCTGAACGCCGCCTGGGGCGCGCCCAAGGACGACCCGGCCGCGGTCGACGGCGCGATGGCGTTCGCGGCGCTGCGCCGGGGCGCGGTGGTGGTCGCGCTCCAGCCCGAGCGCGGGCGGCCCGCCGACCGGGACGCCCAGTATCACGACCTCGTCCGCACGCCGCGTCACGCCTATGTCGCTTTCTATCTGTGGCTGCGGTCGCAGGTCGATGCGCTGGTGCACGTCGGCGCGCACGGGACGCTGGAGTGGCTGCCGGGCAAGGCCTGCGCGCTGTCGCGCGACTGCTGGCCCGACGCGCTGACAGGGGCGCTGCCGGTGATCTATCCCTTCATCGTCAACGACCCCGGCGAGGCGGCGCAGGCCAAGCGCCGGATCGGCGCCGTCACGCTCGGCCATGTCCCGCCGCCGCTTGTCCGCGCCGGGGCGAGCGCGCGGCTGACGCGGCTTGAGGCGTTGCTCGACGAATTCTCCAACGCCGACGGGCTCGACCCGCGCCGCCGCGAGCGCCTGATCGGCGACATTCGCGCGGAGGCGCGCGCGGCGGGGGTGGAGGACGACCTCGGCCTCGCCCCCGGCGCTTGCCCAGCTGAGGCCGTGACGCGAATCGACCGCTTCGTCTGCGACGTCAAGGACAGCCAGTTCGGCGACGGACTGCACGTCTGGGGCCGCGCGCCGCGCGCCGACGCCGGAGACGACGCCACAGACGACATGGCGGCCGACGTCGCCGACTGCGCCGGGGCCGAGCGCCGCGCGCTGCTCGACGCGCTGGACGGTCGGCGGATCGCGCCGGGTCCCTCCGGTTCGCCGTGGCGGGGACGGCGCGACGTGCTGCCGACCGGGCGCAACCTCTACGCCGTCGACCCGCGGGCGACGCCGAGCCGCAACGCCTTCGCGCAGGGCGTGCGCCTCGCCGACGAGCTGGTGCGCCGCCACCTGCAGGACCATGGCGACTGGCCGCGCGGGCTGGTGCTGGACCTCTGGGGCTCCGCCACAATGCGCACGGCGGGCGAGGAGTTCGCCATGGCGCTGCGCCTGATCGGCGCGCGACCGGTCTGGGACGAGGGATCCGAGCGGGTCGGCGGCGTGGAGATCCTGCCCATCGCCGAACTCGACCGCCCCCGGCTCGACGTAACGCTGCGGGTCTCGGGGCTTTTCCGCGACGTCTTTCCCGGCCTGACGGCGCTGTTCGCGCAAGCGGTCCGGGCGCTGGCCGCGCGCGACGAGGCGCCTGACTGGAACCCCTATGTCGCCGCGCCGGGCGCGCGCGTCTACGGCCCGGCGCCGGGAACCTATGGCGCGGGCCTCGGCGCCCTGCTCGCGGGAGACGAGGCAGTCGCGCGGCGCGCGGCGGGCGAGGCGTGGCTGGCCGCGTCGGCCTGGGCGCTGGACGGCTCCCGCGCCGCAGCGGACCCCGAGGGTCTTCGCTCCCGCGTCGCCGGGGCCGACGCCTTCGCCCATGTCCAGGACCTGCCCGAGACCGACCTGCTGCTGGCCGAGGACTACGCCGCCCACGAAGCGGGCTTTGCCGCCGCGCAGGCGGCGGCTGGCGGGTCGGCGGCGCTCTATCACCTCGACGCGACCAACCCGGACCGGCCGCGGGCGCGGGCGCTGACCGAGGAGATCGCCCGCGTCGTGCGCGCCCGCGCCGCCAACCCGGCCTGGATCGCGGGCATGCGTCGGCACGGCTTCCGCGGCGCGGCGGAAATTGCGGCGACGCTGGAGAACCTCGCCGCCTTCGCGCGGCTTGCGGACGTGGTGCCCGGCCATCTGTTCGACCTCTACTGGGACGCGACGCTGGGCGACGCGCCGACCGAGGCATTCCTCGCCGCGGCCAACCCGCAGGCGCTGGCGGCGATGCGGGCGCGCTTCGCCGCCCTGCGCGCCGCGGGGCTGTGGCGAACCCGGCGCAACGCGATCGTCGCGGCGCTGGAGGGCGCCGGATGAGCGGCGCGGTGAAGGGCTGGTGCCCGGGCGCACATCGGCCGATGACCGCCGCCGACGGCCTGATCGTGCGCGTCAGGCCGCCGCTGGGGGCGTTGTCGCCAGAGACTGCGGCGGGTTTCGCGGCGCTGGCGGCACGCTGGGGCTCCGGCCGGATCGAACTGACGGCGCGCGCAAACCTCCAGCTTCGCGGCGTGCGGCCCGGGGCGCTGGAGGCGCTGCTGGCGGGGCTCGACGCGCTTGGCCTGCTCGACGCCGATCCGGCGACTGAAGCGCGGCGCAATGTCGTGCTGACGCCGTTCCGCGATGACGCGCGCGATCTGGAGGCCGTGGCCGCGGGTCTCGCCGAGGGGCTCGCCGACCCTGCTTTCGCAGGTTT
Source organism: Rubrimonas cliftonensis (assembly GCF_900107585.1). GTDB lineage: Bacteria > Pseudomonadota > Alphaproteobacteria > Rhodobacterales > Rhodobacteraceae > Rubrimonas > Rubrimonas cliftonensis. The sequence continues at coordinate 16,152 of NZ_FNQM01000030.1, forward strand.
GCCCGGCAAGTTCGGCTTCGTTGTGGACGCCGCGCCGGGCGCCCGCGCACTGACAGGCGTGAGCGGCGACGTGCGCGTCGAGGGCTCAGGGCCGGCCATGGTCGTGCGCCCGGACGGCGCGCCGACCGGGCGCATCGTGACGGATGCGGCGGAGGCCGTCGCGCTGGCGCTGGCGCTGGCGCGCTGGTTCCTCGCCGCAGGTGGCGTCGGCCCGGACGGCCGCGGCCGGATGCGCGCCCTGCTCGCCACAGGCGCGCTCCCACCGGCGGCGCTGGTGGGCGCGGCGACGCCCGATCCCGCGGCGCCGCCGCCCCGGCCGGGGCCGCGGGCAGGTGGGCTCTGCGTCGCCGCCGCCTTAGGCGAGATGTCGGCCGATGCGCTGGAGCGTGTCGCGCGCGCCGCGGACGACGCGCTGCGCGTAACCCCGTTCCGGATGCTCTTCCTGCCGCGGGTGGCGAGCGGCGCGCTGCTTGGCGACGTCGCGGGCCTGATCCTCGACCCGGACGACCCACTGTTGCGCGTGACCGCCTGCGTCGGCGCGCCCGACTGCGCCGAAGCGGGCGGCGCGACGCGAGGCGCGGCCCGCGCGCTCGCGCCGTATGTCCGGCCGGGTTCGCATCTGCACGTCTCCGGCTGCGCCAAGGGATGCGCGCGGCCCGGCCCCGCGCCGTGGACGCTGGTTGCGCGCGGCGGCCGCTTCGACCTTGTCGCGGGCGGCGCGGCGCGCGACGCGCCCGCTGCCCTAGACCTGACGCCAGACGACGCCCGCCGCCGCATTCAAGGCTGACAGATGCCCTACGCCTACGAGACTGACGGCGCCGCGATTTACCGCCGCTCCTTCGCCATCATCCGCGCTGAGGCCGACCTCGCCCGCTTCGCCACGGAGGAGGAACGGGTGGTGGTGCGCATGATCCACGCCGCCGGTATGGTCGGGCTGGCGGCGCATATCCGCATGAGCCCCGGCTTCGCCGCCGCCGCCCGCGCGACGCTGGAGGGCGGCGCCCCGGTGCTGTGCGACGCGCGGATGGTCAGCGAAGGCGTGACCCGCGCCCGCCTGCCCGCAGAGAACCCAGTGCTGTGCACCCTGCAGGCGCCCGAGACCCCGGCGCTCGCCGCGCGCCTGCGCACGACGCGCTCCGCGGCCGCGCTGGAGCTGTGGCGGCCCCATCTCGCCGGCGCGGTCGTAGCCATCGGCAACGCGCCGACGGCGCTGTTCCACCTGCTGGAGATGCTGGAGGACACCGACTGTCCCCGCCCCGCCGCGATCATCGGATGCCCGGTCGGCTTCGTCGGCGCGGCGGAGTCCAAGCAGGCGCTGTGGGAGGCTGCGCCCGTCCCCTGCCTGATCGTCGAGGGGCGGCTCGGCGGCAGCGCCGTCACCGTCGCCGCGGTCAACGCGCTGGCGAGCCCGCAGGAATGAACGGTCCCGCCGCCCAAGGCCGGGTGTACGGCGTCGGCGTCGGTCCCGGCGATCCCGAGCTGATGACCGTGCGCGCCGACCGGCTGGTGCGCAGCGCCCGCCATGTCGCCTATTTTCGCAAGGCCGGGCGGCCCGGACAGGCGCGCCGGATTGTCGAGGGGATGCTCTGTTCCGACGCGGTCGAGCACGCGATGGAGTATCCCGTCACCACCGAGATCCCGCTGGACGATCCGGCCTACGCTGCGGCGCTGGCGCCGTTCTACGCCGAGTGCGCGGCGCGGCTGCTGGCGCTGGTCGGGGAGGGCGAGGACGTGGTGACGCTCTGCGAGGGCGATCCATTTTTCTACGGCTCCTTCATGCACCTGCACGCCCGGATCCGCGGCCACGCGGCGGTGGAGATCGTGCCCGGCGTCACCGGCATGTCGGCTGCATGGACGGCGACCGACGAGCCTGTGACCTGGGGCGACGATGTGCTGACCGTGCTGACCGGAACGCTGCCCGAGCCGACACTCGTCGCGCGGATGCAGGGCGCCGACGCGCTGGTGGTGATGAAGGTCGGCCGCAACCTGCCCAAGGTGCGCCGCGCGATAGCCGCCGCGGGGATGCTGGAGCGCGCCTGGCTCGTCGAGAACGCGGCGATGCCGGGCCAGACCGTCGCGCCGCTGGCCGCGGCCGCGGAGCGCGCGGCGCCCTACTTCTCCATCGTCATCGTGCACGGGCGGGGGCGGCGGCCGTGAGCGCGGGATGGCTGGCGGTAGTGGGCCTCGGCCCCGGCGACGCCGCGCTGGTGACGCCGCAGGCGCAGGCGCTGCTGGACGCGGCCACCGACGCGGTGGGCTACGGTCCCTATCTGGCGCGGCTCGCGCCGCGCGCCGGCCTCGCGATCCACGCCAGCGACAACCGCGAGGAGCTGGACCGCGCCGCCCACGCCCTGTCGATGGCGACGCAGGGGCGGCGCGTCGCGGTGGTCAGCTCCGGCGATCCGGGCGTCTTCGCCATGGCGTCGGCGGTGTTCGAGGCGCTGGAGGCCGGGCCGCCCGCCTGGCGCGGGCTCGACGTGCGGGTGGCGCCGGGAGTGACGGCGATGCTGGCGGCGGCGGCGCGGGCGGGCGCGCCGCTCGGCCACGACTTCTGCGCGATCAACCTTAGCGACAACCTCAAACCGTGGGAGACGGTGGAGCGGCGGCTGCGGGCGGCGGCTACGGGCGATTTCGCCATGGCGCTCTACAATCCGCGCTCGCTCGCCCGGCCCGACGGCTTCGCACGCGCCCTCGACCTGCTGCGCGAGGCATGCGGCTCCGGGCGCGTGGTGATCTTCGCCCGCGCCGTCTCGACACCTGAGGAGGCGCTGACGGTGACGACGCTGGGCGAGGCGCGGTCCGGGATGGCCGACATGCGCACGGTGGTGCTCGTCGGATCGAGCCTGACCCGCGTCGTTTCGCGCGCAGGCGCGCCCTTCGTCTACACGCCAAGATGGGCGCCGGCATGAGCGACCCAGTCCAGCACCTGCCCCGGCGTTTGAAACTCGCGGCGCGGCGGCGGCGCCGGCCGGTCGATCATCACCACCGGCAGGCCGAGCGCGCGCGCCGCGTCGATCTTGGCGCGCGCGCCGCCGCCGCCCGCGTTCTTCGACACCACGAGGTCGATGCGGTGCGCCCGCATCAGCGCGCGGTCGCCCGCTTCAGTGAAGGGGCCCCGGTCTATGATCGCGGCGCAGTCGGGGAAGGGCGGCGGCGTCTCGGGCGCATCGACCAGCCGGAGAAGGTAGAAGTGCTGCGGCTGTGCGGCGAAAACCGCAAGATGCATCCGGCCGATGGCCAGCATGACGCGCCGCGGCGCGCCGACCAGCGCGGCCGCGGCGGCGGCGATATCCGGGACGCGGGTCCAGCAGTCGCCCGGCTCCGGCGCCCAGGGCGGGCGGACCAGCGCGGCGAGCGGAACGCCGGACGCGACGCTGGCGGCGACGGCGTTGGCGCTCATGCGGGCGGCGAAGGGGTGCGTGGCGTCGACGAGGTGGGTGAAGCCACCGTCGCGCAGATGGCCCGCAAGCCCTTCCACGCCGCCGAAGCCGCCGACGCGCACCGGCAACGGCTGGCGCGCCGGCCGGGCCACCCGGCCTGCAAGCGACACCACGCCGTCAAGGCCCGCCGCGGCGACGGCCTGCGCCAGCGTGGTCGCCTCCGTCGTGCCGCCGAGGATCAGGAGCCTGGGTCGCATGGCTGACGCTCCGGTCGGGCAGGGGCCGTGGCTGACGATCGTCGGCCTTGGCGAACATGGCGCGGAGGGGCTGTGCCCGGCAAGTCGCGCCGCGCTCGCCGCAGCGGAGGTCGTGATCGGCCCTCCGCGTCACCTTGCTCTGATAGGGCCGCTCGCAGCCGAGACGGTGGCGTGGCCCGCGCCCTTTGCCGACGGACTGCCGCTGCTGCAGGGCCTCCGCGGCCGGCGCGCGGTCGCGCTGGCCTCCGGCGACCCGTTCTGGTTCGGCGCCGGCGGGGCAATCGCGCGGGCGCTGGCGCCGGGCGAGTGGACCGCCCTGCCTTACCCCTCGACGTTCTCGCTGGCCGCCGCGCGGCTCGGCTGGCCGCTGGAGCGCATCGTCTGCCTTGGCTTGCACGCCGCGCCGCTGGCGCGCCTGCGTCCGTATCTCGCGCCTGGCGCCCGCGTCCTCATCCTGCTGCGCGACGGCGCGGCGATGGCGGCGCTGGCCGACTGGCTGACGGGCGAGGGCTTCGGCGCGACACGGCTCCATGCGCTGGAGGCGCTTGGCGGCCCGCGCGAACGGGTGACGACCATGCGCGCCGACGCCCCCGCCCCCGGCCCCTTCGCCCACCCGGTCGCCGCTGCGCTGGAGGCGGCGGGCGACGGCTTGGTGCTGCCCTGCGCCAGCGGCCTTGCCGACAGCTGGTTCGACAGCGACGGCCAGATCACCAAACGCCCCGTGCGCGCGCTAACCCTGTCCGCCCTCGCCCCCCGGCCCGGCGAGCGGCTTTGGGACATCGGCGGCGGCTCCGGTTCAGTCGCGATCGAGTGGCTGCTGAGCCACCCTGCCGCCGAGGCCGTGAGCGTCGAGCGCCGTCCCGACCGCGCCGCCCGCATCCGCGCCAACGCCGCCCGGCTGGGCGTCGACCGCCTGGAGGTCGTGGAGGGCGCGGCGCCGGAGGCGCTTGACGGCCTGCCGCGGCCAGACGCGGTGTTCGTCGGCGGCGGCCTGTCTGCGGCGTTGCTGGCGGCGCTGGAGGCGCGGCTGGCGCCGCGAACGCGCCTCGTCGTCAATGCCGTGACGCTGGAGACCGAGGCGCTGCTGCTGGCAGCCCATGCCCGACGCGGCGGCGCGCTGCTGCGCGTGGCGCTGGCGGAGGCCGCGCCGCTGGGGTGCGGTCTGGGCTGGACGTCGGCGCGGCCACTGACGCAGTGGAGCGCGACGCTGTGATCGTGGCGGGCTTCGGCTTTCGCGCGGCAGCGACCGCCGCCAGCCTCGCCGACGCGCTGGCGCGCGCAGCGCAGGGCCGATTGGTGGACCGCTTCGCCGCCGCCGCCGACCGCGCCGCGGCGCTCGCCGCCGCGCTCGGCGTCGCGGTGGAGGAGGTGGACGCCGCCGCGCTGGCGGCGCAGGAGACGGCGACACGCTCGGCTGCGGCGCTGGCGGCGCGGGGAACCGGCAGCCTCGCCGAGGCCGCGGCGCTCGCCGCGGCGGGGCCCGGCGCGCGGCTGCTCGGGCCGCGCGCGCTGTCAGCCGACCGGCTGGCCGCCTGCGCTCTGGCCTGCTGCGAGCCCTCCCTCGCGCCGGAGTCGGAGGTGGAGAGGTGATGACGGTCCATTTCATCGGGGCCGGGCCCGGCGCGCCCGACCTGCTGACGCTGCGCGGGCGTGACCTGATCGCCGCCTGCCCGGTGTGCCTCTACGCGGGCTCTCTGGTGCCGGAGGCCGTTCTGGCCCACTGCCCACCCGGCGCGCGGATCGTCAACACCGCGCCCCTCGACCTCGACGCGATCATGGCGGAGATCACGGCGGCGCAGGCCGCCGGCCACGACGTCGCGCGGCTGCACTCGGGCGACCTGTCGGTTTGGTCAGCAATGGGCGAACAGCTCCGCCGCCTGCGCGCCATGGGCGTGCCCTACACTGTCACGCCTGGCGTTCCGGCCTTCGCCGCCGCCGCCGCCGCGCTAGGAGCGGAGCTGACCCTGCCTGGCATAGCGCAGTCGGTGGTGTTGACGCGCACGCCCGGCCGCGCCTCGCCCATGCCGGACGGGGAGGGCCTCGCCGCTTTCGCCGCCACCGGCGCGACGCTAGCGCTGCACCTGTCCGTCGCCCGGTTGGCGGAGGTGGTCGCAGACCTGACTCCCTTCTACGGAGCCGATTGCCCGGCGGCCGTGGTGTTCCGCGCAAGCTGGCCCGACGAGTGCGTGATCCGCGCCCCGCTCGGCGGCCTCGCCGCGGCCGTCGATCCGGCCATCTCCCGCACCGCGCTGATCCTTGTCGGCCGGGCCCTCGGGGCGGAGGATTTTGCGGAAAGCCGCCTCTACGCCGCCGACTACGACCGGCGCTATCGCCCGAAGACGGACGACAGCGTCTGGGCGGACTGGCGACACGGCGATGACTGAGCGCCCGCCCCCCGGCCTCATGGTCTCCGCCCCCGCATCGGGGACCGGCAAGACCACGGTGACGCTCGGCCTGTTGCGCGCCTTCGCGGAGGACGGGATGGCGGTCCAGCCCTTCAAATCAGGGCCGGACTACATCGACCCGGCCTTTCATCAGGCCGCGAGCGGGCGCGCCTCCTTCAACCTCGACGGCTGGGCGATGGACGACGCGCTGCTCGGCGCAATAGCCGCGCGGGCTGCGGGCGCCGACCTGTGCGTCGCCGAGGGGTCGATGGGCCTCTACGACGGCGTCGCGACGCGCGGACGCGCGGGCTTCGGATCCAGCGCTGAGACTGCGGCGCGGTTCGGCTGGCCGGTCGTGCTTGTGCTCGACGTCTCCGGTCAGGCGCAATCGGCGGCCGCAACCGCCCTCGGCTTCGCCGCCTACGCGCCGGAGCTGCCCTTCGCTGGGGTGATCCTGAACCGGGTGGCGAGCCCGCGGCACGAGCGGCTGACGCGGCTGGGCATGGAGCGCGCGGGACTGACGGTGCTGGGCGCGCTGCCCCGTCGCGGCGATCTGACCCTGCCGGAGCGCCACCTCGGCCTGATCCAGGCGGTGGAGCATCCCGACCTCGACGCCGCGATCGCAGGCTATGCGGCGTTCCTGCGCGCCCACGTCGACCTTGCGGCCCTGCGCGCTGCGGCAGGCGGCGCCGCCCCGCCCCGCCCCGGCCGGCTGCCGCCGCCGCCGGCCCAGCGCATCGCGCTGGCGCGGGACGCGGCGTTCTCCTTCGCCTATCCGCATCTGCTGGAGGGCTGGCGCGCCGCGGGCGCCGAGATCATCCCCTTCTCGCCGCTTGCGGACGAGCCGCCGGACCCCGCGGCGGATCTGGTCTGGCTGCCGGGCGGATACCCTGAGCTGCACGCTGGCAGGCTCGCCGCCGCCGCGCGCTTCGCGCAGGGCCTGCGTGCGCACGCGACGACCCGGCCCGTCCATGGCGAGTGCGGCGGCTACATGGCGCTCGGCGCCGCGCTCATCGACAAGGACGGCGCGGCGCACGCGATGACCGGCCTGCTCGGCCTCGTCACCTCCTACGCGACGCGAAAGCTGCACCTGGGGTATCGTCGCGCGGTGCTCGCGGCGCCGATGCCGGGTTTCGCTCCGGGCGCCGCGCTACGCGGCCACGAGTTTCACTACTCCACGACCGTCGAGCAGCCCGACGCGCCGCTCGCCGCGGTCGCCGACGCCGACGGCGCGCCGACGCCCGAGACCGGCTCGCGCCGCGGCCATGTCAGCGGCACGTTCTTCCACCTGATCGACGGCGAGACGCCGTGAGCGGGGCCGGCTTCGTCAGCTTTGTCGGCGCCGGGCCGGGCGACCCGGAGTTACTGACGCTGAAGGCCGTCGACCGGCTGCGCCGCGCCGACGCGGTGCTGTTCGACGACCTCTCGGCCGGGCCGATCCTCGCGCACGCGCGCCGCGGCGCCGATCTGGTCGGCGTTGGGAAGCGCGCCGGGCGACCCTCGCCGAGGCAGGACCACGTGAGTCGGCTGCTGGTGGACTACGCCGCCGCGGGCGGGCGGATCGTGCGGCTGAAATCGGGCGATGGGGGCCTCTTCGGGCGGCTGGAGGAGGAGTTGGTCGCCGTGCGCGCCGCGGGCGTGCCCTTCGAGATCGTGCCCGGTGTGCCGTCCGCCTGCGCCGCCGCCGCCGCCTGCGGCATTCCGCTGACGCGGCGCATGACGGCGCGGCGGGTGCAGTTCGTCACCGGCCACGACGCTGCGGGCCGACTGCCCGAGGACATCGACCTCGACGCGCTCGCCGACCCGCGCGCCTGCACAGTGGTGTTCATGGGGCGCCACACCTTCCCGGCGCTGGCCGCCGCCCTGATTGTCCGCGGCTTGCCGCCGAACACGCCGGCGATCCTCGCCGAGGCCGTCAGCGCGCCAGAGCAGCGTCTGCAGCGCATGACGGTCGAGACACTCGCTGCGGAACTGGCGGCCTACCCCGGCTCGGCGCCCGCGCTGATCCTGATGGGGCCGCTGGCCGAGGGCGGCGATGCGTGAGCTCGTTCTGGTCGGCATTGGAACCGGCGCCCCGGGACATCTCACGGACGATGGACGCGACGCTCTGACCAGAGCCGACGTCGTCCTCCTGCCCCGAAAAGGCTCCGACAAGGCTGCGCTCGCCGAACTGCGTGTCGCCCTGTTGCGGTCGATCGGCTCTTCCGCCCGGATCGCGCCCTTCGACATGCCGAACAGGAACGAAATCCTGCCTTATGAGGAGCGCGTCGAGCGATGGCACGACGCGATCGCGGCAGTATGGGCGGAAGCGCTCCGCGTCGCGAAGCCTCAGGGCGCCGTGGCGCTGATGGTCTGGGGCGATCCGGGGCTTTATGATAGCACGTTGCGCATCGCCGCACGACTTGATCCGGTGCCCCGGCTGCGCGTCATTCCCGGGATCACCGCGCTGCAGGCGCTGACGGCCGCGCATGCGATCCCCTTCAACTCGGTGGCGGGATCGGTTCTCGTCACCACCGGACGGCGCCTCCGGACGGAGGGGTGGCCAGCGAACGCGGAGACGGTGGCGGTCATGCTGGATGGCGACGGCGCCTTCGCCGCGCTCCCCGACCAGGGCCTTCACATCTGGTGGGGGGCCTATCTCGGCATGACCGAGCAGATCCTCGACGCCGGCCCAATCGCCGAAGCGGCGCCGCGCATTGCGAGCGCGCGGGCGGCCGCGCGGCTGCGTCACGGCTGGATCATGGACACGTATCTGCTCAGGCGCGGAGCGTGAGCGGCGCGACCAGCGGCGCTTACGCGCGCGCCGCGCCGGGAAAGGCCGACGCAGCCCATCGCGCGCTCGCAGACGGCCTCGGTCCTGGGCCGCTTCTCAGAAGCGCGACGGCGACCGTGGCGGGGCATTTCGGCGAGTTCCTTCAAGGCCGCCAAGGCGCGAGCGGGCCCGTCGTTCTGGTCACGCTGCCCTGCCCCGCGCTTGCGGCCCGAGCGACTTGGCGGTTCGAGAGAGCATTCGCCTATGCGCCCGGTCCGGGTTCGCCGCTTTCAAGGCGCCGGGCGGCGATGCTCATGCGGGCGCTGACCGGATCATTGGGGGGCCGGCTGCGCCTTTCGTGGACCATGAAGCCGGGCGGCGGCATGGGGTCCTCGACTGCGGCGCTCGTGGCGACCGCGCACGCGGTCGCCGCAGCGCTCGGGAGGCCGCCGCCACCGGCTGCCGATCTCGGACTTCTCTGCGCCGGAATAGAGGGCGCGACCGATCCGTTGATGCTCGACAGGCCCGCCGCGGCCATCTGGGCGTCGCGAGAGGGCAGGATCGTCGGTTCGACGATCGCGCCGCCCGCGTTCGACGTCGCGGGGACCTTGCTCGGCGTACCCGAGCGGACTGACAGCACAGACTCGAACTTCGCGAATGTTGCAGATCTTGTGACTGCATGGACTTCAGCCGCAGTCCGCGGCGACCGTCGGACGCTGGCGGAGATTGCAACAGAATCCGCGCGGCGCAACGCAGCGCATCGCGGTGGCGCGCCGCTCGGTCCGATCCTCGATGCAGCGACGAGGACGGGGGCGCTCGGCGTCGCAATCGGACACACTGGTCCGGCGCGTGCGCTTCTCTATGCCCCGGGCGATGGCGATCCTTCTGCGGGCGCACGGGCGCTGCGCGCACTCGGCGGCGTCAGCGTTATCTGCTTTCGGACGCCTCGCCCATGAGCGATCGTCCGGCTCTGGTCGGCGCCACGACAGTCAGCGGGCGGCTTCGTCGGATAGTCTTTTGCGCCAGATCGGCCAAGCTCGGAGTAGGATTGTGCGGCTCAGATTGAGGCTTTCTATGCGATTGGATGTCTCCCATGCATGACGGACGCAGTCTCGACCACGGAGGCGATCTTGGCGTCGCGATATCGCGGTTCGGGGGCGACCGCTCCGAATGGATCGACCTTTCGACCGGGATCAATCGGGTATCGTGGCCCATTCCCTCGTTGTCGGCAGAGGTCTGGCGCGACCTGCCGAGCGCCGCCGCGCGCGACGCTTGCTCCAACGCCGCCCGGCGGGCCTATCGTGTCGCCGCAGACGCCGCGATCCTGCCCGTCGCCGGCGCACAGGCCGCCATCCAGCATCTGCCCCGCTTGCGCCGCCCCGGTCGCGCGGCTGTGCTATCGCCAACCTACAACGAGCACGCGTCCGCATTCGCCGCTGAGCAATGGCGGGTCGAGGAGGTGACCACGCTGGACGCGCTCCGCGGCGCCGACACCGCAATCGTCGTGAACCCCAACAATCCTGATGGTCGCCGAAGCGAACCTGGCGCGCTCCTCGATATCGCTGGGACAGTCGGCCTTCTCGTCGTGGATGAAAGCTTCGCCGACATTGATCCGGATGTGTCGCTTTGCGCCCAAGCCGGTCGGGACGGACTTCTGATCCTGCGGTCCTTCGGCAAATTCTACGGCCTCGCAGGCCTGCGGCTCGGCTTCGCGATTGGCGCCTGTGACGACGTCGCGCGCCTTCAAGCTCTGGATGGTCCTTGGCCCGTGTCAGGGCCAGCGCTGGCGATCGGAGCCGCCGCACTCGGAGACGATGCTTGGGTCGGAGCGACGCACGCCCGTCTTGCTGCGGACGCCGACCGCCTCGACCGCCTCGTGGCGCAAGTCGGCTGGCGGAGCGTCGGCGGGACGTCGTTGTTCCGTCTATACGATGTCGGCGACGCCGCTGCGGCGCAGCAACGACTGGGGCGCGCCCGCGTCTGGTCGCGACGCTTTCCGTGGTCTACAAATTTCGTCCGCTTGGGTCTTCCGGGGGGCGAGGTCGAATGGCGGCGGCTTGCGCATGCGCTCGAGGGATGACCGCAGGGCGCGCAGCCGAGGCTTCCGCGGCGCTGGCCGCAGAAGCCCCTTCGATCAGGCGGGGTTGTGCAGCCGGTTGACGACGATCCCGCGACCCTGCAGCCCGCGCAGCGCCTTGGCGCCCGCCAGCGCGGCGAGGTCCGCCAGCGGCTCGACGATCACCACCAGCATGTATGCCGCGCCGAAGCTTGCAACGTCGCCCAACACGCTGGCCCCCTGACCGTAGAGCGCCCAGAACGCCACCCAAGCGACGATCCCGCCCTGAAAGGCGAAGGAGAGCTTCAGCACCTCCGCATAGCCCAGATCGACGTAGGGCTGGTGCGCCGGGATGATCCGCCGGGCGAGCGCGTGGACAAGAAACAGCGGGAACAGCAGCGTCGTCACGTTCACAGTGAACATCGGCAGGTCGGAAGGCGCGAAGAACAGCCCCTGGACCAGCAGCCCGGCCGCCAGACCGACCGCCGCCGGGCCCGCGCCAAGGATCAGCAGCAGCGTCGTGCCGAGGATCAGATGCACCTCGCTGACGCCGACGGCGAAATGGGGCAGAATCTCAAAGCAGATGAACGTTCCCACCGTCGCGAGCACTGCGCGCGCGACGAAGGACGGCAGGCTGTGGGACTTCAGGTCGTCCGCCGCCAGCTTCAGGGCGATCCCCGCGCTGCCGGCGGCGGTCGCGTAGGACAGGTACATCTTGGCGCCATCGACGACGCCCGGCTCGATATGCATGACTTCTCCTCGCCGCCCCACCGGCGGCATTGCTGACACGTCCTGCGCCGGCAGGTCTCCTGGCTCACGGGTCGTCGCCTTGGTGGGCCCGCCTTCCCAGATTGCTCCAGTGGCGTCAGCCCGGCTCACCGCTCACAGTTGCGGGGGCAGCCGCAGCTTTGGCGCGTCGCACCGCACTGCGTTCCCTCTTTCCTCCGGCAGTCGCCCACCGGAACCGGTCACAGCCCTCAAAAGGCACCGCAGCACGACGCGCGTCAACGGCATTCGTCTTGGCCGGCGCGCTTCTGCGTCGCGCCGAACGATAGATCGTCGTGGGATGCCCGTTGCGCAGCGCAGCTCCGTCGGGCCCGCGGCCAGCGCCCGACCGTAACTCAAGCAGGTCGTGCGGCATGCACGGCGCACGGACAAGCGGTGGCCGCCTTCCTCGGCCCAACGCCTCGAATGACCGTTCCTGCGTGGATCATCCACAGCCCGCGACCGGCCGTAAAGGCGCACTGCCGGGCGGTCGCCGGCTTCCCCGGCCCGACGTCGCGAATGACCGCACCTGCGCGAGTCGTCACACATCCCGTGACCGTCGGCTTTGGCGCAGGCCCGGCGGTCGCCGCATCCCCCGGCCCGTGGTCGGGAATGACCGTTCCTGCATGACTCGCCCACACCCCGAGACCGACCGAAACGGG